>NZ_JAENHM010000096.1 GCF_016595245.1 Azospirillum endophyticum | reverse complement strand
CCTTCGTCCATGGCGATCGGGGCGATCAGCGTCACTTCCATGGCGACGTTGTCGCCCGGCATGACCATCTCGACGCCTTCCGGCAGCGCCACCATGCCCGTCACGTCCGTCGTCCGGAAGTAGAACTGCGGACGGTAGTTCGTGAAGAACGGGGTGTGACGGCCGCCCTCTTCCTTCGTCAGGATGTAGGCTTCGGCCTTGAACTTGGTGTGCGGGGTGATCGAACCCGGCTTGGCCAGAACCTGGCCGCGCTCGACGTCCTCGCGCTTCGTGCCACGCAGCAGCGCGCCGATGTTGTCGCCGGCTTGCCCGGAGTCGAGCAGCTTGCGGAACATCTCGACGCCGGTCACCGTCGTCTTGACCGTCGCCTTCAGGCCGACGATCTCTACTTCCTCGCCGACCTTCACGATGCCACGCTCGACGCGGCCGGTCACCACCGTGCCGCGGCCCGAGATCGAGAACACGTCCTCGATCGGCATCAGGAACGGACGGTCGACCGGACGCTCCGGCTGCGGGATGTACTCGTCCACCGTCTTCATCAGCGCCAGGACGGCGTCGCGGCCGATCTCCGGCTGACGGTCTTCCAGCGCGCACAGCGCCGAACCCTTGGTGATCGGAATGTCGTCGCCCGGGAACTGGTAGGACGACAGAAGCTCGCGAACTTCCAGCTCGACCAGCTCCAGCAGCTCCGGATCGTCGACCATGTCGACCTTGTTCATGAACACCACCAGCGCCGGAACGCCGACCTGGCGCGCCAGCAGGATGTGCTCGCG
>NZ_JAENHM010000095.1 GCF_016595245.1 Azospirillum endophyticum | reverse complement strand
TTCGCCTGCCTCATGCTCGGAAAAGCTGTCGCCATCCTACAAGTCCCTAACAGCCTCTAGCGCCCGTGATCTATCACCGCCGTTGCTGAGGATGATGACCGATGTAGTCGCCGTTGGCGCAGTCTGCAAAAGTGGATGGAATTTCCGCGCTCAGCGGTCAGCTTCGGCCAGCATGCTCCGAAAAGTGACATCCTGTCCCCGACTGTTGCTCTCCCGCGCGATCAAGTGCTGATCTGCGGAAATCACACACTGCATCACTGGGTCGTTCTCCCCCCATTGGCTCCACATGTCCCGCTAGTTTATTGCGCACGCGGTCCACTGCCAGCCGATGCGCCATGCAATCCGTCTCCCAGCTTTGCGACAGTCTTAAGGGGCGTTCGTCAGCGCGCGGCCATGTCGCGGATCAGGCGGGTCTGACGTGCCAAGCAGTCGGCAAGTGCGTAGCGCTCAGTCACCGTCCGGCGGGCGGCCCGGCCCAATCGAACGAAGGCATCAGGATCGTCCAATACGTCGACCACCCGGTCGGCAATTGCCTTGGGCGAGAAGAAATCGGCGAGCAGTCCATTCTCGCCATGCCGGATGACCTCGCGCACCGGCGCGGTATCGGAGCCGACCACCACGCGGCCCAGCGCCATCACCTCCAGCATCGACCAGGACAGGACGAACGGATAGGTCAGGTAGACATGCACCTGGGACACCCCGATTGCCGCCAGGAAGCGGTCGTACGGCAGGTGTCCCAGGAAGACCACGCGCGCGGGATCGACCGGCACTTCCTTCAGCATGGCCTCGCGCCAGGTTCTGCCCTCGCCGGGACCGGCACCGTAGCTGTTTTCGTCGCCGCCGACGATCAGGACGGTGGCATCGGGCCGCGCGTCCAGGATATGGGGAACCGCCCGCAGGAAGCTGGGAAAGCCGCGGTAGGGCTCCAGATTGCGGGCGGCATAGGTGACCACCGGGTCGCCCGGCACCAGCACGCGGCCATCCGGAAGGGTGAAGCGGGCCGCCGGATCGGGGCACAGGACGGTGGTATCGACGCCGTCGTGAATGGTCGTGATCTTGGACCGGAACGGCTCGGGATGGGCGGCACGCTGCCATTCGGTCGGCGCGATCCCCGGTCGCAGCTCTCCAGCGCCAGCAGCAGCGGCGTGTTGCGCATGCGCAGGCCCAGTCGCGCGTCGAGACCGGTCGGATAGACGGGATCGAATCCAAAATCCCGATCCTGCGTGCCATAGTAGAATTCGCAATAGTTCAGATACGGCACATCGGGCAGGACGTCCTTGACGAACAGGGTTTCTCCCCAGCCGGGATGTCCGACGACGATGTCGGGGACAAAACAGTCCCGGCGCAGCGACAAAAGGACGCGCGCGACCTCCTGGCCATGCAGGACGGCATTTTCGGTGCTCAGCAGATACCGGTGGGTCGGTGGTCCGGCGGTGCGACGCGTGCCGTAGGCCAATCGGCGTACCCCGGGAATCTCCCGGTCGGTGCGGCGGGAAATGAAGATGACCCGGTTGGCAGGGTCGGCCGCCAGCGCCGTGGCCAAATGCTTGTACTGGCCGGGAAGATTTTGGTGGATGAAGACGATTTTCATGATCGGTGCCGGATTGCCACGGTGTCGCGGTCGGTGAACGCAGTCCCCCGACCGCGACATGTACAGGCTCAGACCCGGTCGATGTAGTCGCTGAGCCAGAAGGTCGATCCGCTCACATTGAGATATTCGATGCGGCCGGCCCCAAATCCGCTGCCGCTGTAGAAATCGTAAATCTGCACGTATTCGGCAAGCGAGCCGTCCTTGTGGATGACCAGATTGTTGGCGCTGCCGCCATAGTTGGCCGCGGATGTGATGGTGAGTTGGCTGATGTTGGTCACGCCATCGACGCGGAGCGTGTCGTAATCGCCTTGGGAATCGTAGTAATGATCCTGGCCGTCCGTGCCGAAGTTGAAGAGGTAAAGATCGTTGTCGGAGCCACCTTCGATACTGTCGTTTCCGGCGCCGCCAGAAAGAACGTCCTGTCCGCTTTCAGTGCCGTAATCGCCATATATATAGTCGTTACCGGTCCCGCCATTAATGGTGTCGTTGCCGGCCTCGCCGTAAATAATATCGTTGTTATCCCATCCGTCGAGGAAGTCGTTACCATTGCCGCCGAAGATGGTGTCGTTTCCAAACCAGCCGTTGATCTGGTCGTCTCCATCCTCCCCTTCCAGTCGATCGTTGTCAGTGTATCCGTAAATGGTGTCGTTTCCGGCACCGCCGTAAATCGTGTTGGGTCCGCTGTACGGACCAATGTTGTTTGCGTTTGCATCGCCGAAATAGGTCGCCATCTTTTTCTCCAAATTCATCAAAATTGTTTGGCATCAAATAACCAATTTGACAAAATCCGGAGAGTCGAGTGAAAACTATTTTGGTTAACGTGTAGACATCAAATCATAAGGTTATGCAGTAAATGATTTGAAAGGTAATCGTTTGGCGAATTCTATGCCGACCCGTGGGTATTAACAAATAGTTTACTACTTGGAGGTTTATTCTAGTGATATTCGGCAACCAACGCCGTGACAGTCCATTCCAGTGGGAGGTGCGCCATGATGATCGGCCAGACTAAGCCTCTGAATGTCTTATCGTCGTCGGGGTCCACCCAGTGGAAGCCCCAAGTCACGGCGGGCAGTTCCGGAGTGTTCCAGGCGACCGGCGCCGCCAAGGACAGCGTGTCGGTGAGCAAGCTCGGCCAAGCCCTCTCCGGCGTGGCGGCGGATGCCTTCAAGCATCTGGATTCGAAGGCACGGGGCGCACTG
The DNA here is from genome assembly GCF_016595245.1 of Azospirillum endophyticum. Classification (GTDB taxonomy): domain Bacteria; phylum Pseudomonadota; class Alphaproteobacteria; order Azospirillales; family Azospirillaceae; genus Azospirillum; species Azospirillum endophyticum. The sequence goes on along the minus strand of NZ_JAENHM010000095.1, from coordinate 126,889 downwards.
GAAAATCTGGTAAATTCCGGCCAGATCAGCGCCGACGATGCCGTTCTCGGACTGCGCTCGATGGCCACTCAAGCGACCTTCAGCCGCTATAGCCGGGAGCGACCGCGCGACCAGGAGGACGATCAGCGCTTGGCCGCATCGGGGTCGATGCTGGACAAGCAGAGAGGCTTGAACGACCGGATGGGTGCCGCTCGGGAGGCATTCGGCCAAGCATTCAGCAATTTGCAGAAAGCGCAGGAGAGCGGCGAACTGTCCATGGATCAGGTCCGCGAGGGGTTGCGCCCGGCTCAAGAGGAATTCGACGCTCAAATGGCCGCAATCGGCAATGAACAGGCGGCGCTTGGCAAGGCATCGTCCCTGGAGGCCGGCTATGAGAAAACCGTCAAGGGCTTCAACGCCGCTATGGGCTCGATGATCTCGGAAGACGGCTTTACCGAAGCCTATTCGGAAAAGGCGAATGGCGCCGCGCAGAAGCTTCAGCAGCTTGGCTTCGATGCCAAGGTCTTCGGGAACGCCTTCCAGAACTTCGCGGCGACCGTCGATATCCCCGGCATCGGATCGAAAGCCGGCGCCGCCGCCCCGAAGGAGGAACCGGCAGCCGCGCCCGCCGCCGCACCGGCCGCTCCCGCAGCAGCGGTTGGCGCGGAAGCCGCCGACCCGGTCCAGGCAACCGCGGCGGAGGATTCCGGTGCTGGCAAACCGGCCGCCGTCGATCGTGGAAACGCGCAGGCGGCGCTTTCGATGCTGCGGGCGGCGGCATCGGGAACGCAGAAGAGCGGAAGTGACGGAATTCTCGGAGCGCTTGCCGGGGCAGCCGACGGAACCGCCGATACGGCTGCCAGCGGCCTGCTGGACGCCCTGAAGTCCGGTGCCGGAAAAGCCGGCCCCGATGACGGCAAGACCGTCTGATGTCCCCTGCGCCATTTACGGAGGAGGCAGTCCGCCACACCGGGAGCGCGCCCGGCCCGGCTGCGACCTCGGTTGCGAACCCTGGGGCCATCGTGGCCCATTGTCGGGCGCCGCTGCTGTGGGTGGCCGGGTTCAGTCTGCTCGTCAACCTGCTGATGCTGACCTCGTCGCTTTACATGATGCAGGTCTATGACCGGGTTCTGCCGTCGGGCAGCCTGCCGACGCTGCTGTTCCTGTCGCTGATCGCCGCGGAGGCGCTGGCCTTGCTCGGTGCGCTCGATTACGTGCGGACGCGGACGCTGAGCGTGCTGGGCGATTGGATGGAGCGTCGCCTCGGCCCGCCGATGCTGGAGCGGATGGTGGACGGCGCCCTGCTCGGACAGGGGCAGCGCGCCGAGATCCTGCGCGACCTGGGGACCGTGCGCGGCGTGCTCGGCAACGGCTTGGCCTTCCTGTTCGATGCGCCCTGGGTGCCGATCTATCTGGCGCTTCTCTACGTGCTCCACCCGGTGCTGGGACATGTCGCCACGGCCTCCGCGCTGCTGCTGTTCGGGCTGGCGCTGGCCAATGACCGGGTCACCCGCGCCAATCTCGGCGAAGCGGCTGCGGCGAGCACCCGCGCTCGGGGCACGGCGGAAACCGCGATGCGCAATGCCGAGGCGGTGGACGCCATGCACCTGCTGCCCGGCCTCACCCGGAGGTGGGAGCGCGACCATGCACGCGCCCTCGATCTGCAGGACCGGGCGCATCGGCGCGGGGCGGCGCTGCTGAACATGACCAAGTTCCTGCGGCAGATGGTCCAGGTGGCCATGCTGGGCGCCGGCGCCTGGCTTGTGGTGCGGCACGAGATGGGCGCCGGCTCGATGATGGCCGCGTCGCTGGTGGTCGGCCGGGCGCTCGCACCGGTGGAGCAGGCCATCGGCGGCTGGCGGCAGGTCAGCGCCGGGCGCGACGCCTGGCGCCGGCTGACGACGGTCTTCGCGCGGCCGATGCGCCGTTCCGCCGGCCTGCCCCTTCCGGCTCCGGCCGGGCGGCTGACGGTGCAGGCTGTCGCCTTCCGCATCGGCGATCGGGGGCGGCTCCTGCTGAACAACGTGTCGTTCGAGGCCCGGCCCGGCGAGGCGTTGGCAATCGTCGGACCGTCGGCGGCCGGCAAATCGACCTTGGCCCGGCTGCTGGTCGGGCTGCACCCGCCCTTGGGCGGTGCCGTGCGGCTGGACGGCGCCGACCTGTTCCAGTGGCGGCGCGACGACGTCGGCCGGCACATCGGCTATCTGCCGCAGGATGTCGAGCTGTTTTCCGGCACGGTGGCGGAGAACATCGCCCGGCTGGGCGACCCGGATCCGGAGGCGGTGATGGAAGCGGCGCGGCTCGCCGACTGTCACGCGATGATCCTGCGGCTGCCGAACGGCTACGACACCGAGGTCGGCGACGGCGGCGCCTTCCTGTCCGGCGGGCAGCGCCAGCGGATCGCCCTGGCCCGCGCACTGTATGGCACGCCGAAGCTGGTGGTTCTGGACGAGCCCAACGCCAGCCTCGACGCCGAGGGCGAGCAGGCGTTGAACAGGGCCATCGCCGCGTTGAAGGAACAGGGGGCCTGCGTGATCGTCATCGGCCACCGGCCCGGCACTCTGGCGCAGGTGGACCGCATGGTCGCCCTGCGCGACGGCCGGGTGGAGGCGTTCGGCCCCCGTGCCGAGGTTCTGGAGATGCTGAAGCGCCGCAGCCTGCAATCCGTGCCCGGCGGAGCCGCCGCACCAAGCCGCGCGATCCAGGCCGGTGCGATCCAGGCCAGTGCGATCCAAACCGGCGCGCCGCCGCTTCAGATGGCTGAGTGAGATTTGGCGATGACCACAGACAATCCTGCCGACCGCCGTCAACCGCCGCATCCGCCGGTCGGCAGGTTCATCGCCGCCGGTCTAGCGCTGACCCTCGCCGGTTTCGGGGGCTTCGGCACCTGGGCCGCGCTCGTCCCGCTCGCCAGTGCGGCGGTGGCGCCCGGCACCGTCACCGCCGACAGCAATCGAAAGACCGTGCAGCATCTGGATGGCGGCATCGTTGCGGAAATCCTGGTGCGCGACGGCGACCGCGTGGTGGCGGGGCAGCCGCTGATCCGCCTCGACGATCTGGAGTCCCGCTCGACGGTGACGGTGCTGGAAGGGCAGCTCTGGGCGTTGCTGGCGCAGGAGGCGCGGCTGATCGCCGAGCGGGACGAAGTGGCGACCATGACCCTGCCCAAGGCTTTGGCGGCGAAGGCCGCCGCCCCTGCCTCGGCCGGGAGCGTGGCGGAAATTGTCGGCGGACAGCAGCGCATCTTCCTCAGTCGCCGCGCCAGCCTGGACGGGCGTGCCGTGATCACGCGGCAGCGCATCGCCCAGCTGGAGGCGCAGATCGCCGGGCTGGAGGCGCAACGCAGGGCCGGCGGGCGCCAGCTCGTCCTTATCCAGGAGGAAGCGGCAGCCGTGGCGGAGATGGTCGCCAAAGGGCTGGAGCGCAAGCCGCGCTTGCTTGCCCTGATGCGGCAGACGGCCGAACTGGACGGCATGCAGGGCGATCTTGCCAATCGCATCGCCCAGGCCCGCGAAGCCATCGCGGAGGCGGATCTGGAGATCCTGGGGTTGCGTGCCGACCGCCAGAGCGAGGTCGCCACCGAATTGCGCGATGTGCAGGTCCGCCGCGCGGAGGCCGAGGAAAAGCTCGCCGCCGCGTCCATCCGCCAGGGTCGGCGCGACGTGCTCGCTCCGGAGGCCGGCACGGTGATGAATTTGCGGACCTTCGCGCCGGGGGCGGTGGTGGCGCCGGGCGAGGCGATCCTGGATCTCGTGCCTCTCGATGACCGTCTGGTGATCGACGCGCGGGTGAGTCCGAACGACATCGACGTGGTGCATGCCGGGCTGCCGGCAAAGGTGGTGCTGAGCGCGTTCAAGAGCCGCACCACGCCTCAACTCGACGGGGCGGTGCTGCGCGTGTCGGCCGATGCGGTGATCGACGACCGCACCGGGCAGCCCTATTATCAGGCCCGCGTGGCTGTGGATGCAACGCAGCTCGCCGCGCTGAAGGACGTGCATCTTCTGCCGGGCATGCCTGCGGAAACGCTGATCGTCACCGGTGAACGGACATTGTTGCGTTACCTGACGCAGCCAATTGACGACAGCTTCCGCAAGGCTTTCCGCGAGGAGTGAGGTCATGGGCGTTCGACCGGAACCTTTCCGTGTAGCTTTCGTAGTCGTGACCCGCCGGTCAGAGAATTCGAAAAACACCGCATTTAATGGTGCATCCATCAAGTTGAGCGGAATTTCTACGGTGTTGGCTGGTTGAAGAGGGATGCCCCCAGCCGAGGAGCCGAACTATGACCATCCGGGTGCGCGCCGCAAGCGATGAGGGAAAGGAAGGCCTTCTGCAGTTGGCGCGCTCACGGACGCGCGGTGCCGGTCTGGTGCGGCGCGCTCAAATCATTGTGCATGCCATGGATGGCCTTTCGGCTCCGCGGATTGCCGCAAGAATGGAGCTGAGCGGCGATACCGTCCGCTTCTGGCTCAAGCGCCTCAATGAGGGCGGGCTGGCGGGTTTGGGAGGCGGTGCGCTCTGGCCGGCCGCCGACCTACTCCGCCGAAGAGCGCAGCACGGTCATCCGCCTCGCCCTGCGCCGACCGAGCGATCTGGAGCTACCGTTCGCCTGCTGGACGCTGGACCGCTTGGTCGCCTATCTGAGCGAGCACAACATCGGCATGCGGCGCAGCCGCATCAGCGAGATCCTGCTCGATGAAGGGCTCAAATGGCGGAACGAGGAGACGTGGTTTGGCGAACGGGTCGATCCCGACTTCGCCAAGAAAAGGGGGCGATCGAGCAACTCTATACCGCACCACCGGCCGACAGCGTCGTGATCTGCTTGGACGAGATGGGGCCGCAGGCGAGCAAGAGCTATCCAGGCCGGCGGCTGGTGAGGCCCGCTGGTCCGAAGGCCGAACGCGCCACCCAGGAGATCGACTACGGCCGGCGCGATGTCGCCGGCTACGTCTTCGGCGCCTTGCGGGCGGCGACCGGGGACGCCTTCACCGCGACCTACACGGGCCGGACCACCGCCAATTGGATCGACTTCCTTGCGCAGTTGGAGGGGTGGATCGACCCCGCCGTCGAGCGCGTCTACGCGGTGGTGGACAACCTCAACACCCACAGCGCGATGGACGTGCTGCTGTTCAATCCGGCCCATCCGCGCTGGGAATTCGTCTTCCAGCCCAAGTATGCCGCCTACCTGAACCTGATCGAGCCCTGGTGGAAGGTGCTGCGCTCACTGGCCCTGAAGGGGCGGCGATTCGATGCCTGGGCCGAAATCGAGGATGCTGTCACCCGAGCCACCGCTTATTGGAATGCCCATAAGCACCCCTTCGTCTGGGGACGGCGGCGGCGACACCGTACGCCGCGACGCCCGGGAATCGCCGCAGTCCCAAATGTCGCCCTCATTTAGCGGATGCACCACTTAGATCGGACCGCACGGAACCGGGATCGATTCGACGTGTGGATCCGATCGCAAAACGAATGCCTCCGGCGACTTGCCACGGGACGCGGAAACCATCCCCTGCCCCGCCGGCGGATCATCGGCCGTGCCGATACGACCCATCGGAAGATTTCGCTATCGTGCCGACCCTGCACCTCCTAGGATTTGCCGGCTGCCAAGGCGTCGCGTGCCCAGCCGTTCCCGCATCGTGACCGCGCGCGTGGAACAGGCAGAGGACGGAGGACGCTGAGCATGAAGACCGGCAAGACAGCGCAGACGATAGCCGCGGCCAATGGCATCGCCAGCGATGCGGCGTTCGGCGCGGTGACCCCGCCGATCTACCTGTCGACCACCTATCGTTTCCCGGGCTTCAAGAATCCCGGATCCTACGAATACTCGCGAATGTCCAACCCGACGCGCGATCAGCTCGCCGACACCCTGGCCCAGCTCGAGGGCGGCTGCGGTGCGGTGATCACGGCAACGGGCATGGCCGCGGTCGACCTGCTGCTGGCCACGCTCGACCGCGGGCAGCTGGTGGTCGCGCCGCATGATTGCTACGGCGGCACGCACCGCCTGCTCTCCCTGCGCGCGGCGAAGGGGCATTTCGACGTCGCTTTCGTCGATCAGAATTCCGAAGCCGAGTTGACCGCGGTCCTCGGGCGGCGCCCGGCTCTGGTCCTGATCGAATCCCCGAGCAATCCGCTGCTGCGCGTTACCGATATCGCCCGGGTGGCGGAACGGAGCAAGGCGGTCGGAGCGAAGGTCGCCGTCGACAACACCTTCCTGTCCCCCGCGCTCCAGCAGCCCCTTGCGCTCGGCGCGGACTTCGCCATCCATTCCACGACGAAATATCTCAACGGCCACTCCGACGTCGTGGGCGGAGCGGTCATCGCCGCGGACCCGCAGGACCTGAAAGGCCTGGAGGAGTGGGCCAACGCGACCGGCATCACCGGGGCGCCCTTCGACGCGTACCTGACGCTGCGTGGGCTGAGAACCCTGTTCCCGAGGCTGGAGCACCAGCAGCGCAACGCCTCCGCCGTCGCCGACTTCCTGGATCGCCATTCCTGCGTCGATGCCGTGCATTATCCGGGGCTGCCGTCTCATCCCGGACATGCCACCGCGGTGCGCCAGCAGCGCGGCTTCGGGGCGATGGTGAGTTTCAACGTCAAAGGCGGCACGGACGGCGCCCGCCGTTTCGTGGAAGCGGTCAAGCTGTTCACGCTCGCGGAGTCGCTCGGCGGCGTCGAAAGCCTTGTCGCCCATCCGGCGACGATGACGCATGCAAGCATGGATGCCGAGGCGCGGCGGGTGGCGGGCATCGACGACAGCCTGCTGCGGCTGTCCGTCGGGCTGGAAGGGGAAGCCGACCTCCTCGCGGACCTCGACCAAGCCCTGCAAAGCGTCGCCTCCCTGCCCGATCGCGCTGCGCCGTAGAAGCCGGCGATTGGACGAGGGCGTCCGGCGGCGGAGACCGATCTGGATTTGCTACCCCTTCGGGGCGGCTGGCTTCGCTGCGCGCATTGCGCGATCCTCCGGCGCGATGCGTCGATGACGGAGGATGGGGCGTGGCAGACACAATCGCTTTCGGCGGTGCGGCCGGTTCCGGCCGCCGCATCCCTCGTCTTCCGCAATGGGCCGTACTCCTCCTCTGGCTGTTGGTCGTTCCACTGGCGTTCGTGGCACTCGGGGTCTGGCAGGAGCAGCGGGCCGCCGCGACGCGCGACGAGTACCGGCAGGGCATGCTGGATTTGCCGGAGGTGCTTGCCCAGCTTCAGCGGATCGAAGCGCAGACTCCGTCGGCCTTCGTCACCATGGGCGGGCCGGACGGGCGCCGCATGCCCGTTTCCATGGCCATCGCCGGCGTCCGCAAGGCCATCGGCACGATGGACGAGGGCGTCGAGGTTTCCCTGATCCGCTACCCGTTGAGCTGGGGCACGATGGCCGGCGGGCTGCTGGCCTTCCTCGCCGGGCTCGGCGGGCTGCTGGCGGCGCGGACCGCGGCCCTGCGGGCGCGGGGGTCGCGCGACGCCCTGGTCCGCAGCTTCGACCGCCTGAGGCGGAGCCTGCCCTTCACGCTCGGTTCCGTGCTCGTCGGCCTCAGCGTCGCCGGCATTTCGGCCTCGCTGTTCGAAGCGGCCAGCCTGTGGTTCTGGGACCATCTGTCCACCGGCAGCGCCAAGCTCTTCGGCCTCGGCGTGGTGCTGGCGGTTTTCGCCGCCTACAGCGCCGTGGTGGCGGTGATCGCGATGCGCCGCGTCTTCGACCTCTACACGGTGGAACCGCTCGAAATCCGCGGCGTGGCGGTGGACCGGGAGAGGGCGCCTGGGCTCTGGCGCCTCGTCGACGATCTGGCGGCCCGGCACGGGGCGCTGATGCCGGACACCATCCTGATCGGCCTGACCGACGGCTTCTTCGTCACCGAGTGGCCGGTCCGGCCTTCGGGGCGGGAACAGCCGCTGTCGGGCCGCACCCTGCATCTGCCGGCCCCCTACCTGCCGCTGATCGGCGAGACCGAGCTGGCGGCGGTCATCGGCCACGAACTGGCCCATTTCTCGGGCGAGGACACCGCCTACAACCGTCGTTTCGCCCCGATCCATGCCGGTCTGTGGCAGACCCTGAACGCGCTGGGCCGGACCGGCGGCAGCGGCGGCTTCGTGCTCACGCCCGCCCTGCACCTGGGCTTCCACACGCTGGAGAGTTTCGACGTCGCGGTCGCCCAGCACAGGCGGCAGCGCGAGCTGGAGGCCGACCGGCGGAGCAGCCTGGTCAGCGGCCCGGAGAGCATTCCCCTCGCCCTGCTCCGCACCGCCGTGCTGGCACCCATCGTCGACGGGACGCTGAGCGACGCCTTCTCCGACCCCGACGCGGCGGCCCCGGATCTGATGGCGGAAATGGTCCGCCGCGTGGAGGCCGGCCTTCCCGATCCCGCCGCGTATATCGGCGAGTGCCAGCCCCACCCGACCGACAGCCACCCGCCGACCGCCTTGCGGATCAGCACCCTCGGCGTCGCGCTGGACGACCGCCTGCTGGCCCGCGCCGGCCGCGGACCGGCGGTGGAGGATACCGGCCTGCCGCATCGGCTGTTCTCCGACTGGACCGGGCTTTGCCACGGGCTGACCACGGCCTTCCTCGACGAGGCACGGCAGGCGCACCGGCTGAACCGGGAGGAGCTGGAAATGGCCGCCTCGGCCGTTCCGGCGGAACACACGGTGCTCTACGAGAACGGCAAGCCGATGATCTGGGCCATGGCCTTCATCGCGGCCCTGTTCGCCGCCTTCGCCACCTGCACCACCGTCTTCGCGCAAGCCCTGGGCATCGACAACGATCCGGGGACGAAGGTCGTGGTCGGGGCGGTGGCCGCCGTCGCGGTCGGCATCGCCCTGCTCTATGCGGCCTGGATCCACCACAAGACGAAAGCGCCGCTGATGACCCTGACCCCCGACGCGCTGGTGTCGGCGCGGTTGCGGGAAGCCATCGCCTGGACCGACGTGGTCGGCATGCAGGTGACGGCATCGCAGCGGCTGGCGCTGGTGCTGGCGCTGCGCGAGGAAGCGCCGCTGCCCAACCGGATCGGCTTTTCCATCTACAACAAGGTGAACCGGCGCAAGCGGCTCGTGGTGCTCGAGGCATTGGGCATCCGCGACATGAAGGCGGCCGATTTCGAAGCGCTGGTGAGCCGCTACCTGACCGCCGCCTATGCCCGCCGCCAGCTCGCCGGCGATTGACGGCACCGAACGGAAGCGGTCGAGGCGTGCGGACCGGGCGGCGCGCGCAGCTCGGTCGCGTCTCCAGCCTTGGTGTAATGCCGGAGCCGAAAAGCCCTATCTTCTTGGCTCCGGTACGGCCGCGACGGCGCCCGCGCGGGCTCATGCCCATGAAGACAAGGTCCGCGGGTGCGGACCGCCCGGCGCCTGAGGCTCCGGAAAGTGCCGACCAATGCTCGGAGTTTCCGGAAATGGTGTAATACCAGCGGTCGTTGATGATGATCGCTGGTATCCGTGCCGACTGGCGCGGCGGCGGCCCATGCCGCCGAAGCTTTCGATCCCGCTAGGTCGGGATCGAAAGCCGGCAGTATAAGAGCGGAGAGGCGCTCCTGGTCTCCGGTTGGTCTGGCCAGAAAGGTCGGGCGGCGTCAGCCGACAGGCTGACGATGGGCCGTGGCGTAGCCTGGAATGGGGCGACCGGTTCAACGACCGGCACCTGCCCGCAGACTCCGGCGACATTCCGCCTGCAGAGGCCGAAGCGCCGTTATCCCCGAGACGAGTCCGCCGCCATGGCGGCATGTCGGCCCCCGCATCCGCCCCGCCTTCCGGGAGTGAAAAGGCGTCGGGATCGGCCCGCGTGCCGCCAAGGATCCAGCGGGCGCCGCCTCCCTCATGGATCGGCCAACCAGATGAAAATTCGCATTGACTTCGACACTCCCGCTATGAGAGCGTTCTCATATTGAGAGCGTTCTCAGGGCCGAGCCCATGCTCTCGATGACATTCATCCAAGTTTTGTGGAGTGCGTCGTGTCGTCTGAAAAGACTCTCAACACGGGCCTGCCGTTGCGCCCGGTCGAACCCGATTTCGTGCCGACACTGCGGGGCGTCTTGGAAAAGCGAGCGCTGACGCAACGAATCGCGCATGACGCGATCCGGGACGGCGTCACGGACATCGTGTTCGTCGGGTGCGGCGGGTCGTATTCCTCGTCGATCCACGCCGCAACATTCCTGGAGGCCCGTTCAACCAGACTGACGGTGCGCAACATCAACGCGGCGGAATTCCAGTCCCTGCCGCCTGCCCGCCTGGGGCCGAAGATGCTGGTCGTGGCGTCCTCGCATTCCGGCGGTACGCCGGAAACCGTATCCGCCGTCAGGTTTGCCCGCGAGCGGGGCGCCCGTCTGGTGGCGGTCAGCCGCGACGACGACAATCCCCTGGTCAACGCGTCCCATTATTCGCTGAGCTATGGCAGCGAGCGAACGGTGACCTCGTCGAAGCAGATCCTGCTGGCCCAGCTGGGCCAGGCGCTGCTCGAGGAGACCGGCGAAGCGGTGGACCCCGCCATCCGGACGGCGTTCGATGCGCTGCCGGCCGCCCTGCTCGCCATACAGGAACAGGCGGACGCCAAGCTGGCGGAGATCGCCGGTCGGCTCAACGCCGAGCGGCCGACCTATGTGGTCTCGTCCGGCCCCACCATGGGGGCCGCCTTTTCGCTGTCGCTCTGCTATTTCATGGAAATGCAGTGGATGAACGCGAACAACATCGACGCCGGCGATTATCTGCACGGGCCGTTCGAGATGCTGACCGACAACGCCTCGCTGATCGTCTTCCAGGGTGAGGATGCGACTCGCCCGCTGACGGAACGCGTCATCAGGTTCGCGGAGCGTCACGGCACGCATGTGTTCGTCATCGACAGCCGCGAGTTCCCGCTGACCGGGGTTCCGGAGCATCTGCGCGGCGAGGTGTCGGCCATCGCGCTGGGCGTGCTGGGCACCCGTCTGGCCGATCACCGGGAAGCGGCGACCGGCCATTCGCTGGACGAGCGGCGGTACATGCACAAGGTCGAGTATTGACCCATGGCGGTGCGACTCTGTGGTGTCGGCGACAACGTCGTCGACCGCTACCTTCATCTCGACTGCATGTTCCCCGGAGGAAACGCGCTGAATGTCGCCGTGTTCGCGAGACGGGCGGGTGCCGAAGCCGGTTACATCGGGATCATCGGCGACGACGTGTCCGGGACCGTGGTGCGGAAGGCGCTGATCGCCGAGAAGGTCGAGATCACCCGGCTGCGGGTCAACGAGAGCTTCAACGCCTTCTCGCAGATCGGCATCGACCGGGACGGCAACCGGTACTTCATCGGGTCGACGCCGCCGCCCTACCGGCTGCGGCTCGACCGGGAGGATCTGGCGTATGTCGCCAGCTACGATGTCGTCCATACCGGCGACTATGGTCAGGTCGAGGGACAATTGGCCGAATTGTCGGCGGCGGCCCGGCTGTCGTTCGACTTCGGGTCCAAGCTGGCGGACTACGCCGAACCCCTGCTGCCCCATATCCGAATTGCGACCTTCTCGGGTTCCGGCCTGGACGACGCCGGGGTGCTGGCACTGATCCGCTGGGCCCAGGCCCGCGGCCCCGATACCGTGATCGTGACACGGGGGGCCGCAGGATCGACAATCGCCGTAGGCGAGGCGATCCACCATGAACCGGCGGTGCCGGTGACGGTGACGGACAGCCTGGGCGCCGGCGATGCCTATACCGCGACCGCCGTCGTGGCGCTGGGCGAGGGTGCATCGCTGCCCGAGGCGGCGCATCGCGCCGCCGCAGCAGCGGGCGAGGTATGCACGCGGCTCGGCGCGTTCGGGCACGGGGCACCGATGGCACCGCTTCCCGTCATAGCGACGACGGACTGACATCCAGGGAATGCGAACATCCCAGCGGCAAAGGTGCGAGGGAGACCATGGCTTCATCGATAGAAATCGCGGGACTGAGAAAGACCTACGGCTCGCTGAGCGTGCTCGACGACATCTCCGTCTCGATCAAGGCTGCCGAGTTCCTGACGCTGCTGGGCCCCTCCGGTTCGGGTAAGACCACGCTCCTGATGACGATCGCCGGCTTCGTGAGGCCGAATTCCGGCAGCATCAAGGTGGACGGTCGGGAGATCGTGACCTTGGCGCCCCATAAGCGGAACATCGGCATGGTGTTCCAGAACTACGCTCTCTTCCCGCACATGAGCGTGGGGGAGAATGTGGCCTATCCGCTCAAGCTGCGCGGCGTCGGGCGTGGCGAGCGGGATGACAGGACGAAGCGCGCGCTGGTGGCGGTGCGGATGGAGCAATATGCCGACCGGCGAATCGACCAGCTTTCCGGCGGGCAGCGGCAGCGGGTGGCGGTCGCCCGCGCCATCGTGTTCGAGCCCAACATCATCCTGATGGACGAACCGCTCTCCGCCCTCGACAAGCGGCTGCGCGAGGAGATGCAGGTCGAACTGAAGCGCCTTCACGAAACGCTCGGCCGCACGATCGTCTACGTCACCCACGACCAGAAGGAGGCGCTGACCATGTCCGACCGTGTGGCGGTGCTGAAGGCGGGCCGCGTCCGCCAGATCGCGTCGCCGCGCGACATCTACGACAAGCCGGTCGACCGCTTCGTCGCTGACTTCATCGGCGACAGCGCCTTCGTGCCGCTGACGTCCCGGGAGGGCGGGGTCGGTCTCGCCGTCTCCGAGGGGTTCCGGGCAGCGCATGTCGCCGGCAAGGCCGATCCCCTGCTGCTGCTGCGGCCGGAGAAGATCGAGATCGTCTCGTCATCCGATCGCCAGCCCAACCTGATCCATTTCGATGGGGTGGCGGAGGAGGTGCTGTTCCAAGGCGACCTGGTGGTCGTTCACGCCACATTGGCCGACGGGACGCGCCTGAAGCTGCAGCGGGGGACCCGCCAGAACACGATGCGCGACCTTCCAGGCATCGGCAGCCTGTTCCGCATGGCGATCCACGAGGAGGACGCCTGGGTGGTCAGCGGGACATCAGCCGGAGACCACGCGCGATGAGCCTCCGACTGAACGCGCGCCTGCTGTCCGCGCTGGAAACCCGCAGCAAGGCCGAGCTGGCGCTGATGGTGCTGCCGAGCCTGATGATCGTGGCGGTGGTGATCGTCCCCGCCATCTGGCTGGGTTTCCTGTCCTTCTCCGTCGACGGGATGCCGTCGCTGGCGCATTACCAGCGCATGATCGACAATTCCAGCTATGCGGCGATCTTCCTGACGACGTTCCAGCTGGCCGGGCTGGTGACGGCGATCACCGTGCTGGTCGGCTATCCCGCGACCTACGCCATAACGCTGCTGCCGCCACGCCTGTCGGCGCTGGCGCTGGCCTGCGTCGCCATCCCGTTCTGGACCTCGCTGCTGGTCCGGACCTACGCCTGGATGGTGATCCTGCAGCGAAACGGCATCCTCAACGGCTGGCTGCTGGACGGCGGGCTGATCGAACGGCCTCTGCGCATGTCCAACAGCTTCTTCGGAACGACGGTCGGCATGGTGCACATCATGCTGCCCTTCTTCATCTTTCCGCTCTACGCGTCGATGCGGTCGATCGACGGCAACCTGACGCGGGCGGCCTACAGCCTGGGCGCCACGCCGACGCGCGCCTTCTTCGACGTGTTCCTGCCGCTGTCGAAGCAAGGCCTGATCGCCGGAGCCCTGCTGACCTTCGTGCTCTGCCTCGGCTTCTACGTGACGCCGCAGCTTCTGGGAGGCGGCAACGTCACGACCCTGTCGATCAAGATCCAGCAGAACGTCATCGTCTACGCCGACTGGGGCGCCGCCAGCGCACTGGCCGTCGTGCTGGTCGTGATCGTCGGCCTGATGCTTCTCGCGAGCCGCCTGCTCGGCGGGCGCGCTACCGACTAGGGGACGCGTGATGGATTCCACGAATGCCTACCTGTCGCCATGGCGGCGCCTCTGGCTCCACGCGCTGCTGGTGATCGTCCTGTTCTTCCTGCTGGCTCCCGTGCTGGTGGTCGTGCCGATGAGCCTCTCGGCATCGAACTACCTGGAGTTCCCGCCGCGCGAATGGTCGTTTCGCTGGTACGAGACCTTCTTCGGCTCGTCCGAGTGGCTGCAGGCCACCCGCAACTCGCTGATCGTCTCGAGCCTGACGACGCTTCTGGCGACGCCCTTGGGCGTGGCCGCGGCGGTTGCCCTGTCGCGAAGCCGGATCACGACCGCCCAGATATTGAAGGGGGTCTTCCTGCTGCCTCAGGTCGTCCCGGTCATCATCCTGGGCATCGGCGTCTTCTTCCTCTACATCCGGTTGGGGCTGGTCAATTCACTGCCGGGCATCGTCACGGCCCACACGGCCCTCGCCCTGCCCTTCGTGGTGGTGACGACGCTGTCGGGATTGAAGACATTCGACCACAACCTTGAAATCGCGGCGCAGAGCCTGGGCGCCCATCCGGTCCGGGCGTTCCTCGGCATAACGCTGCCGCGGATCAAGCTGTCGGTTCTGGCCGGCGCGCTGTTCGCCTTCATCACCTCGCTGGATGAAGTGGTGATTTCGCTGTTCATCGCCGGCGGCGACAACACGCTGCTGACGAAGAAGATGTTCTTGTCGCTACGCGACCAGTTGGATCCGACCATCGCGGCGGTGTCCTCGATCCTGATCGTCATGAGCATCGTCGGCGTGTTCATCTTCATGGTGGCCGCTGGAACCGGAAAGGGCCGGCGGCTCTGAGGGGCCTCCGCCACCGGAGTTCCTCAGAGGCTTCAATGAGCGTCCGAGGGACTCCGGGCTTTTCATTTTCCGTGCGATCCACGCTTCAAGACGATGGCGTCTGAACCGGTCGCACTCTGGGCATCACGCCGCCAGCGCCGCGCGGACGCGGTCCACGCACTGGCGGACCGGCGTCAGCGGGTCCAGCGCATAGCGCGAGGCCGAGAACTCGAACGACAGGCAGCCGCCGTAGCCCGCCGCGGCCAGGTCGTTCAGATAGGTCTCCATCGGCAGGTTGCCGTCGCCCCAGGCCATGTGGCCGGCGGGATTGCCGTCGATGAAGTGCACATGGCGGATGTCGTCGCCGAACGCCGCCGTATAGTCGGTGACGTCTTCCCCGGCGACCGCCATGGCGACGGTGTCGAGCGCGATCTTCAGGTTCGGCGTGTCGGCGTCGGAGCGCATCCGGATCAAGTCCGCCACCGACAGAATCAGGTTGGACTCACGCGGCTGGAGGGCTTCCAGCACGCCGGTGACCCCCAGCGAGGACGCATGGTCGGCGATCTCAGCCAGGGCGTCGGCTGAACGCCGCCATGCCGGTTCGCGCGGATGGTCCTGATATCCGGCACCCGACGTCAGGAACAGGTGCGGGCATTCGAGTTCCGATGCGATCTCGGCCGCGCGCCGGAAGAACGCGATGCTGCGATCCCGCATCCAATCTTCGGCGGACGCGATGTTGATCGGGTAGAGGATCTGCTCCGGCGTGAAGCAAGCCAGTCTGAGGCCCCGTTCTCTCAACTGGCCCTTGATCCGCTTGAGATCCGCCGAGGTCACGTGATCGACGTGCAGGTGGGGCGCCACGCCCCAGATCTCCACGGTCTGGAGGTCGAGCGCCACCATGTCGTCCAGGAAACGATCGAACGAGAAGCGATAGTAGCTGAAATTGGTGCCGCAAAGCTGGCTCGGGCTGAGCTTGGTCAATGGTGTCTCCTATCTGGATCGAACCCACCCGCTCTGCTCTTTCGACTCCTGCGCAGGATCTGTCTTGACAGGAGCGCCGCCGGGTAAGAACGTTCTCACACAGTATGAGAACGATCTCATGACAAAACAAGGCTCACGATTCTGGGAAAGAGGAACATCATGACAGCGAAAACCCTCCCTGCCGTTTTCCTGCCGGGAGTCCTGTCCGGCCTTCTGGTGGCAACGGTCCCGCTCGGCGGCGCCGACGCGCAGCAACTGACGGTCGCCACCGGCGGCGGCATCATCGCCGATGCGGAACGCGCTGCCTTCTTTGAACCCACCGCCAAGGCACTGGGCGTGACGTTCAAGGAGGAAACCATCCAGAACGTGCGTGACATCCGGCTTCAGGTTCGCAGTGGGGCGGTCACCTGGGACATAGCGCAGCTTGGCCTGGACGAGTGCCAGCAGGCCGCCAAGGAAGGCATCCTGGAGAAGATCGACCGGAAGATCGTCAACACCGACGGCATCGAGTCACCGTCGGACATGGATTACTGCATTCCCGCCTACTACTACAGCACCGTCATCGCCTGGAATACCAAGACCGGGCAGCCCGGCGGCAAGACGATGAAAAGCTGGGCCGACTTCTTCGACACCAAGACGTTCCCCGGCGCCCGCTCCGTCTTCAAGTATCCGCGCGGCAACCTGGAAATGGCGCTGCTGGCCGACGGCGTGGCGCCTGACAAGCTCTATCCGCTGGACGTCGACCGCGCATTCCGGAAGCTGGAGCAGATCAAGCCGCAGATCGAAGCTTGGTGGGATTCAGGCGCCCAGTCTGCGCAGCTGCTCAAGGACGGCGAGGTCGATTACATCCAGATCTGGAACGGCCGGGCCTCCAGCGTGATGCGCGACGGCGGCAAAGCCGGCTTCACCTTCAACCAGGGCATCCTGACCGGCGACGCCTTCGCCATTCCCAAGGGCGCGCCGCACAAGGACATGGCGATGAAGGCGCTGGCGATGTTCTTCTCGCCCGAGCAGCAGGCGCATTTCCCGCTGACAGTCGATTACGGTCCGTCAAACCTGAAGGCCTTCGACACCAAGATCCTGTCGCCGGAGCAGATTGCCCGGATCAACACCGCGCCGGAAAACATGAAGACCCAGATCAAGCTGGACGAGGTTTGGTGGGCGCAAAACAACGCCGCCGTGCTGGAGCGCTGGGACAACTTCATGCAGCGCTGACGGACCGGCCGTTTCTGTCGACCAGCTTGGAAGGACGCGCTTGATGGGTTTGATCGTGGAAGACGTGACCGCCGACGCCGATGTCCCGGCGGAAACGGCGGTCGTGGTGATCGGCGGCGGCATCGTCGGGACGAGCACCGCTCTCTTCCTCGCCCGGAAGGGCGTCCCGGTGGTCCTCTGCGAGAAGGGCCATATCGCCGGTGAGCAATCCAGCCGCAACTGGGGCTGGATCATCACCTGCGGACGCGACGATCGGGAAATCCCGATCAGCATCCTGTCGGCACGCCTGTGGCGCGGGATGCCGGAACTGGTCGAAGCCGATATCGGATACCGGGCCACCGGCATCGCGAGGCTCTACGACAGCGACGCTCCCATCGCGGTGGCCGAAGCCTGGATCCGCAGGGCGGCCCCCCAAGGTCTCGACGCCCGCATGCTCTCCGGTGCCGAGGTCGCCACCCTTTTCCCCGGCGCCACCCGGCCGTTCAAGGGAGGGCTGTTCGCCAGCGGCGACGCCGTCGCCGAACCGCAACGCGCGGCTCCGGCCATCGCCAGGGCCGCCCAACGCGGTGGCGCCGTCATCCTGACCAACTGTGCGGTGCGGGCGCTGGACACCGAGGCCGGCCGGGTTTCCGGCGTGTGGACCGAACGCGGCCGGATCAAGGCGGATGCGGTCGTGCTGGCGGGCGGAGCCTGGAGCCGCCTGTTCTGCGACAGCCTGGACGTCAGGCTGTCGCAGTTGCTGGTGCAGGCGTCGGTCATGAGGACGGCCCCCCTGGCCGGCGGTCCTTTGCCGGCGGCGGTGACGCAACACTACTCGTTCCGACGCCGGGCTGATGGCGGCTACACCATCGGCGATCCCTTCAACACGCTGGCCCCGATCACGCCGTCCAGCTTCCGGTTCCTGCGCGACTTCACGCCGATGCTGCGCATGTCGTGGCGCCGGCTGCGGCCGACCGCCGGCCGGTTCATGACCGAATTGCGTGATGCGCGCCGCCAGCCCCCGGAGGCCGCCTCGGCTTACGAGCGGACCCGCGTCAACGACCCCGGCCCCGATCAGCGCTTCATCGACGAGGCGAGGCGACGGCTCGTCGAGCGGTTCCCGATCTTCGGAACCGTGGCGGTCGAGCAGAGCTGGGCCGGATTGCTGGACGTCACCCCGGACGCTATTCCGGTGATCTCCAGCGTTCCGGCCATTCCGGGATTCCATATCGGGACCGGCTTTTCGGGTCACGGCTTCACGCTCGGCCCCGGTGCCGGGCATGTGTTGGCGGACCTCGCCACCGGCAGCCGACCGGCGGTGGACGTGACGCCCTTTTCGATCACTCGATTTTCCGACGGCTCCCGTCCTGATCCGCAGGTCGGCTTCTAGGCAGGTTTTGCAGGATTTCCGGGCCCGTCCATCCATGGGCGGAGTTCGGAAATCCTGCTCGGGCTCCCGGGCCGCGAAGGGCTCCGGCGAGCGGCTTTGCCCGATTGGGAAAGGCGAGTAGCATGCGGCGCCCAATTCCCGTCCGGGTAGGGCGCTCCCGGCGATACCGAAACGAAGAATCTCCAGCCATGGCATCCTCCCCGATGAACACCGAGCGCCGCCGCGCCACCATCGCCGACGTGGCCAAGGAGGCGGGCGTATCCGCCGCGACGGCGGGGCGGGCGCTCGGCGACTACGGCTATGTGCGGGAAGAAATCCGCGAGCGGGTGCGCAAGGCCGCCGAAGCGTTGGGCTACCGGCCGAACAGTCTGGCGCGCAGCATGATCACCGGCCGCACCAACACGATCGGCGTCGTCGGCGCAGACATCGCCAACCCGTTCTTCGCCAGCGCCATGCGGGGGATCGGGGATGTCGCGCGGCGGGACGGCTTCGGTACCATCCTGACCAACAGCGACGAGGACGTGGCCCTGGAGCGCGAGGCCGTCGGTCTGCTGCTGCAAAAGCAGGTCGACGGCATCATCGTGTCACCGGCGAGCCCGGTCGACGCCGACCACCTGATCGACGCGGTGCAGGGCGGCACGCCGGTGGTGTTGCTCGACCGCGATGTCGCGGGACTGGCGGCCGACGCGGTCCTGACCGACAGTGTGGGCGCCAGCCGGACGGCGGTCGGCCACCTGCTTGCCCTGGGACACCGGCGGATCGCGATCATCGCGGAGCTTCGCACGGCTCTCGACAAGGAATGGCCGAACTGGATCGGCGCCGCGGCGGCGCCGGATGTCCGGATGCTGATGCCGAGCGGCGCCCGGCTTCTGGGATACATCCAGGCGCACGAAGCAGCGGGAGTCCCAGTCGATCCAAGGCTGATCCGCGGCACCGGATCCTACGATCCCGCCACGGCGCGGGAGCAGACGCTGGCGACGCTGAGGCTCGATCCCCCACCCTCGGCGATCTTCACCGTGGACAACGTCATGACCCATGGCGCCTATCAGGCCTGCCGCAGCCTGGGCATCCGCATTCCCGAAGACCTGTCCTTCGTGGCTTACGACGACATGGAATGGATGACCTTTGTGGAACCGAACATCACTGCCCTGTCACAACCGGTCTACGAAATGGGCAAGGCGGCCGCCGAATTGCTCATTCGCCGCCTGCGCTCCCCTGGAATCGAGCCCTCCCGGTGCCTTCTTGACACGACGTTGATCGTGCGGGGATCGACGATGGCGCCACGCTGACGGATCGCCGCCGAGCGGAATCCGGGCAGTTGGAAGCTGCGGATACGGGCGGCGGCTGCACGCAGATGGTTGGAAGACCCCTCGGGCCTGCAGAACGATCTCACCACTGCCCTCAACGACGGCGCGGCATGCACGTCCAGGGCGTACACCGCCCGAAAGCCGTGCCGCTCACGCAGGTCAGTCCTGTGAAAACTGCAACAAAACTTGACGTTGTTGGTGATTTCTTCGTACAGCTTGTGTCACGAACACAAGAGAGGGAAGAAGATGCTGCGGAACGAAGGAATTTTTCTCAAGCAGGCGCTGATCCTTGGCGCTTGCTTCCTCTTGCCGATGCAGGCAAATGCAGCATCTACGTCCGTCGATACGCTGGCGGCGAAGCATGCATCCGCGAATTATAAGGAATTCGTCGAGCTTCTTTCTCTCCCAAACGATGCTGTTGTTCCCGCCGACATTCAGAAGAACACCGCATGGCTGGAGCAGGCTTTCCAGAAGCGGGGCTTCCAGACGCGGCAGCTGGCGAACAACGGCAAGCCGATGCTGTACGCGGAACTGCCGGGCGCCGATCCCGCCAAGAAGACCATCCTGTTCTACGCACATCTGGACGGGCAGTCGGTCACTCCGCAGCAGTGGAAGCAGAAAAGCCCCTGGGAGGCCGCGCTGAAGCGGAAGACCGACAAGGGCGAGTGGGAAACGATCCCGCTGGAAAAGCTCTACGGCGAGCAGGTCGATCCGGACTGGCGGCTGTTCGCCCGGTCGTCGTCGGACGACAAGGGGCCGATCATGATGCTGCTGACGGCCATCGACGCCCTGAAGGAGACGGGCCAGGCGCCCGGCGTCAACGTCAAGGTCATCCTGGATTCCGAAGAGGAGAAGGGATCGCCGTCCCTGGGCGAGGTCATCCGGCAGAATGCCGAGCTGCTGAAGAACGACGCGCTGCTGGTGCTGGACGGCCCCATGCACCAGACCAACAAGCCGACACTGGTCTTCGGCAACCGGGGCGTCGCCCAGGCGACCCTGACCGTCTTCGGAGCCAAGCAGGGCCTGCACAGCGGCCATTTCGGCAACTACGCGGCCAATCCCGCCATGCGGCTGGCCCAGCTTCTGGCGTCGATGAAGGACGAGAACGGCCGGGTGACCATTCCCGGCTATTATGACTCCGTGAAGATCGACGCGGCCGCGGAAAAGATCATGTCCGCCGTCCCCGACGACGAAGCCGCGCTGCGCAAGCGCCTGGGCATCGCGCAGGCCGAGAAGGTCGGCAAGAACTACCAGGAGGCCCTGCAATACCCGTCGCTGAACGTCCGCGGCATCGCGGCGGCCGACGTGGGCGCCAAGGCCCGCACGATCATCCCGGAAAGCGCCGTCGCCGAACTCGACCTGCGCACGGTTCCGGAGACACCGCCGGAGCAGCTGATCGGCATGCTGAAGACGCACATCGAGGCCCAGGGCTATCATCTGGTCCAGGGGACCCCGACGGACGAGGATCGGGCCAAATACGACAAGCTGGCGTCGCTGGCGTCGGAGGAGGTGTCCGCCTCCAGTTCGGCGGCACGCACCGACATGCAGTCCCCGGTCGGCGAGTGGCTGTACCGCTCCTACAAGGCCACCTATGGCGAGGAGCCGGTGCGCATCCGCATGATGGGCGGCACGGTGCCGACCGGCGCGGCGGTCGAGGCGCTGAAGGTTCCCTTCGTCATCGTCCCGCTGGTGAATGCCGACAACAACCAGCACAGCTATGACGAAAACCTGCGCGTCGGGAACTTCGTGTCGGGCGTGAAGGGGTTGCTCGGCCTGCTCCAGCAGCCGTTCTGAGCGTTCAAGCCGGCGCGCGGGTACAGTGGTTCCGCGCGCCGTTTCTTCGGAAAGCGGCCTGGGCCGACATCCACCGGCGTCCCCGCCGCCCGAGGTGCTGCCGAATTCGCCTCGGGAATCGTCAAGCCGGGCAGTAGCGGCAGTTTTCATACACGTTCACCCTGGCGATTTCCGGCCCGGCGACGAAACGTCGGGCCGCTGCCAGTTCAATCATGCCCTCATGTGAGAGTTTCCCGGGCTCCGCATCGACGCAGGTAGGGCGGCGGAAAGCCATCGCGCATAACTCACAGCCTCTCACTGCCCGTTTCCACGGATTGGGCGCATCTACTGAAACCATACTTTCCTCTCGTCGGCGATCCCGTTTCGCAGCCATTTTTCGAATGCCGCAATCTGCGTGCCGTGCCGGTATCCGGGTGGCTTGACCAGGAAATAGGACGTCGTTTCCACCTGCAAGGCCTCACCCTCGTATAATGGGATGAGCTTGCCGTCGTGAACCTCCCTTGCAGTCAACAGTTCGCTTTCAAGGACAACACCCATGCCCGCGACCGCGGCGTCGATTGCCATGGTCGATCGGTCAAGCCAGAGCTCATTCGCCGGTTTGAGCCCCTCATAGCCGATGGTGCGAAGATATTCGGCCCAAGTCAGGGCGTTGACGGAATGGATCAGCGTGGCTCCCGCCAAGTCGTCGACCGTCTTCAGACCTAGCGATTCAGCAAGCTGTGGAGAGCAAAAGGGACGGAGTCTTTCAATCAGCAAAGGCTCGGCATGCCATTGCGGCGATGCCGGCCGTCCATAGGATATCGCGATATCAAACCGCACATTGTCCAGATCACCGCGATCGGACAGTGTCGACAGCCGTACTGCCACCCCTGGATTGGCGGCAAGGAACTGTGGAAGGCGCGGTTGTAGCCATTTGGCCGCGAAGCTGGGGCCGGACGCGATGACAAGGTGCCCGATCTGGGATTGTGGAGCGGCTCGCCGGGTCGCCTCGGCAATCAGTCCCAGCGCGTGATCGATATCCCGGGAGAAGGACTGTCCCGTATTCGTGAGAACCGCCCGGCCCGCATGCCTCTGAAAGAGGGGTATGCCTAGAAAATCCTCCAACTGTTGAATTTGGTGGCTCACGGCCGAAGGAGTCACGCCAAGTTCCTCGGCACCCTGGCTGAAGCTGCCATGCCGGCAGGCTGCGTCGAAGGCAAGCAGAGCCTTGAGCGGCGGCAGTCGGGGGCGCTTGGGACCGGCTGTTGAATTCATCTCACACCGCGCTGATTTTTTTCGACTGGTTCGACCATGAAACATTTTGTATCAATTTTGTCAAGGGCGAGCAAGTAAATCTGAGAAGATACTGACCGGTATGGTTCATAATTACTGCAAAGCCTGCAGATAAATCCGGAAATTCGGAAGTCTCCGCAACAGAATTTCTTTCGGTCTGCAAAGACAGATCGATCACGTCTCCAAAGGAAAACTGATAATGAAGGAAGATCTTTACAATCTGGCCCAGGAACACCTGGTCAGATATGGTGGCGACGTCTTCCCGACGCTGTTTACGTCGGCCAAGGGAACCATCGTAAAGGACAGTCAAGGGCGGGAATATCTCGACTTCACGTCGGGTCAGATGTGCGCAACGATCGGCCACAATCATCCAGCCATCGTTGACGCGGTGCATCGCGCCGGTGAAAAGGCCTTCCATTTCTTCAGCGGAATGATCCCGGAGGTGGTGGCCGAACTCGCCCAGACGCTGGCGCGAGACTGGCTGCCGGGGGATCTCAAGCGCTCGATCTTCATCAATACCGGCTCCGAGGCCAGCGAGGTCGCCCTTCGCATGGCGAAGATGTACACCGGCGGCTTCGAGGTCCTGGCGCTGGGCGGCTCCTGGCACGGCATCACCGGTGGGGCCAGCGCGGTCTCGATGGCAAGCGACCGCAAGGGTTATGGCGTTCCGGTATCCGGCATCTACGTCATCCCCGAACCGAACGCCTATCGGCCCTACATCGACAAGGCGACCGAGGACGAGGCGGCGCTGGCCAATCTCGACCTTGCGCTCAAGATGTTCGACATGCAGTCGACCGGCCGCGGCGCTGCAATCATCGTGGAACCGGTGGTCAGCGCCGGCGGGGTGCTGGTGCCGCCGAAGGCCTTCATGCAGGCGCTGCGGAAGGCCGCCGACGACCGTGGCATGCTGCTGATCTTCGACGAGGCCCAGACGGCGTTCGGCCGCATCGGGACCCGGACGGGAGCGGAATATTTCGGCGTCGTGCCGGACATCATGACGATGTCGAAGACGCTGGGCGGCGGCCTGCCGGTTGCGGCGGTTTCCACGACCGCGAAGATCGAGGACGACATCCATTCCAAGAAATTCGCCTTCTACACCAGCCACGTCTCGGACCCGCTCGCCGCCGAGGTCGGACTGGCGGTCCTCAACGTCATCCAGCGCGAGAGCCTGGTCGCGCGGGCGAACGTCATGGGGGCTTATCTGCGCGGCCGGCTGGAGGAATTGCAGCAGCGCTACGAGGCCATCGGCGACATTCGGGGGCTCGGCCTGCTGCTCGGCGTCGAACTCGTCACCGATCGGACCTCCCGCACCCCGGCCCACCAGCTGGGCGCATTGACCACCCAGAAGTGCTTCGAACGCGGCCTGAGCATGAACATCCGCCGGCGGCCGGAACGCGGTTCGGTATGGCGCATCGCACCGCCACTGACCGTCTCGACCGAGGAGATCGACCGCGCGGTCGACATCCTCGACCAGTCCCTGCGCGCAAGCCTGGACGAGTTGGCGGCGAGCAAGGCGGCCTGACCGGGGGAACGCGGAGGAGGTTTCCGGACGGACGACCTCCCTGGCCGCCCGATCGCAGAGACCCGAGTTGGATTTCCGACCTCCGCCCACAGATGGCCGGGCTCGGAAATTCTGCAAAACCATAAAGCCCGCAAGCATGCCCAGGCCGGACCATCCATGACCCGATCTGGGCATACCGGCTTAGGGCCAGGGTCGCCCAAGAGCGGCCGACAGGAGGCTTCATGCAATCACGTCACTTCTTCGTCGGTGCCGCCCTTGGCGCTCTCGGCCTGATGGCGCTCACCGGGGCGGCCGCGGCCGACGGCAAGACGCTTGCCAAGATCGCGGACACCGGCACGCTGACGCTCGGCTATCGTGAATCGTCGGTTCCCTTCTCCTACCTGGACGGCAACCAGAAACCGGTGGGCTTGTCCATCGATCTGTGCCAAGCGGTGGCCGAGCATGTGAAGGCGGAGCTGAAGCGTCCCGATCTCAAGATCGCCTATGTGGCCGTCAACGCGTCGAACCGCATTCCGCTGATCCAGAACGGCACCGTCGATCTCGAATGCGGCAGCACGACCAACACCGCCGAACGCCAGAAGCAGGTCGCCTTCTCGGTCGCGACGTTCGTCAGCCAAGCCAACTGGCTGACCCTCGCCTCTTCGGGGATCGCCAAGGCGGAGGATCTGAAGGGAAAACCCGTCGTCGTGACCCAAGGGTCGCTCAACCGTTCGGTCGCCGAGCGGATCAATCGCGAAAAATCCCTCGGCCTGGCCTTCATCCAAACCAAGGATCAGGCGGAATCCTTGCTGATGCTCCGCACCGGCCGGGCCGCTGCCTGGTTCGAAGACGACATCCTGCAAGCCGGGTTGGTGGCCAACGCACCCGATCCGAAAGCCTTTGCCGTCCTGCTGGACTCCCGCGGCGACAGCACTTTCTACGGCTTGATGTTCGCCCGCGACGATGCCGGCTTTAAGCAACTGGTCGACGGGGTGCTGGCGCGGGTGATGGCGTCGGGCGAGTTCGACCGGATGTACGACCGCTGGTTCGTACAGGCGATCCCGCCGACCGGGATGAGCCTCAATCTGCCGATGAGCGCGGCCCTGAAGGAACGCATCGTCCATCCCAGCGACGCCCTCGCTCCTTAAGCCCCGGTCCGACGCCTGAAAAGGGCGTCGGCACCGTCCGGTGCCGATGGGCCGACCTGAAGCCGCGCCGAGGGGTTGCCGAATGTTCGATGTTCTTTTCGATCAAGCGTCCGATGGCCAACGCTATCTGGACTGGTTGATGTCGGGGCTTGGCTGGACCCTCGCCCTGGCCTTTTTCGGATGGTGGATTGCTTTTGCTGTCGGCATCCTGGTCGGCGTCGGCAGGACAGTCGAAATCCGGTCCGTAGCGCTCCTGGCGCGCCTGTATGTCGAAATCTTCCGGAACATTCCCGTCCTCGTCCAGATGTTCCTCTGGTACTTCGTCCTGCCCGAAATCCTGCCGGCCGCGGCCGGCCACTGGCTCAAACAGCTGCCACCGCCTTGGGGAAGCTTCCTGCCGGCTCTGGCCTGCCTGTCCTTCTATACGGCGTCGCGCGTCGCCGAACAGGTCCGGGCCGGGATCGAGGCCTTGCCGAAGGGACAGGCCGAAGCCACGCGGGCATTGGGGCTTTCGTCCGTTCAAGCCTACCGGCTGGTGATCCTGCCGCAGGCCCTGCGGCTGATCGTGCCCAGCCTGACCAGCGAAGTGATGGCGATCTACAAGAACACGTCGGTGGCTTTGACCATCGGCCTGCTGGAACTCACCGCCCAGGCGCGTCAGGTCAGCGAGGAAACCTTCCAGACCTTCGCCGCGTTCGGTGCAGCCACCCTTGCCTATCTGACCCTGGCCCTCGTGGCCTATGGCCTGATGACCCTGGTCGACCGCCGTTTCCACATCCCGGGGCCGGCACAGCGCAGCCGCCCGCGTTACGGTCGCCTGCGGACGGCGAAGGAGGCCTAAACATGCAAGCCATCGATTTCACCATCGTCCTTCAGGCTTGGCCTTATCTGTGTTCGGGTCTCGCCTTCTCCCTGGCACTGACCGCAACGGCCTTCACGGCCGGAATCCTGCTCGGAACCGGCCTTGCCCTGGCGCAGCATCTGGAGATCCCGGTGCTGGGCCATGCCGCCCGGATCTACATCGCGACGATGCGGTCCATTCCGCTGATCCTCGTCCTGTTCTGGTTCTTCTTCCTGGCCCCGGTCATCCTCGGGTCGCTGTCGCCGGACGGACGGCCCGTCTCGATCGGTCCGACGTCGACAGCATTCATCACCTTCTGCCTGTTCGAAGCCGCTTATTATTCCGAGATCATCCGGGTCGGACTGCGCGCCCTGAGTCGCGGTCAGGTCGAGGCCTCGCAGTCCCTCGGCCTCACCACGCCGCAAACCTACCGCTACGTCGTCCTTCCCCAGGTCGCCAGGACGGTGGCGCCGATCGTCCTCAGCCAGACCATAATTCTATTTCAGGATACTTCGCTGGTTTATGTGCTTTCCCTGACGGATCTTGTCGGGGCGACATCGAAGCTTGTCCAGCTCAATGGCCGGTTCGTGGAGCTCTATGTGACCGTGGCCTTGGTCTACCTGACCATCTGCAGCCTGGCATCGCACTGCGTCGCCATCCTCAAGCGCCGAACGGCCGGCCACGCGGCACAGCGGTGACCACCGAATTCGCAAATTCCTGGCAGACCTTTGAACGGTTGGAAAGAGGCCCATGGACATTCAAATCGCCGATGCGGAAAAATCCACGACGCCGAGGAGTGAGGAACCGATCATCCGCCTGGAGAGTGTGTGCAAAATCTACGGTGAGTTCCAAGCGCTTTCGGGCGTCGACCTGGTGATCAGCAAGGGGGAAAAAGTCATCATATGCGGCCCTTCGGGGTCTGGCAAATCGACCCTGATCCGCTGCATCAACCACATCGAGCGGCACAATCGCGGGCGCATCGTCGTCAATGGCATGGAACTGACCAACAACGGCAAGGATATCGCCGCCGTCCGGCGGGATACCGGCATGGTCTTCCAGAATTTCAACCTGTTTCCTCACCTGACCATTCTCGACAACTGCTGCTTGGCGCCGATGAGGGTCAAGGGCATCGGGCGGGAAAAGGCACGGGAGTTGGCCATTCATTTCCTGCACCGTGTGCGGATCGCTGACCAGGCGGGCAAATATCCCTCTCAACTGTCCGGCGGGCAGCAGCAACGGGCCGCGATCGCCCGCGCCCTCTGCATGCAGCCCAGGATCATGCTGTTCGACGAGCCGACCTCCGCGCTCGATCCGGAAATGGTCAAGGAGGTTCTCGAGACGATGAAATCCTTGGCGAGTGATGGAATGACGATGCTCTGCGTGACCCACGAAATGGGGTTCGCCCGCGAGGTCGCCGACCGGATCGTCTTCATGGATCGCGGAGCCATCGTCGAGCAGAGCGATCCCGCCACCTTCTTCTCGGCGCCATCCACCGATCGGGCAAGGGATTTCCTCAGGATGATCCTGTAGCGGTGCTGATCCCCAGCGCCAGTGCGCCCAAGTTCGTTTCCCGTCCCCAATTGTCGGCGATGCGCAAGGGTTCGGTGCCGGTCGATGTCGCGATCGACCAGGGCGGCTGCTTCGAAACCTCGCGTCCGACCACGCACGAGGCACCGACCTACGAGGTCGACGGGATCATCCATTACTGCGTCGCCAATATGCCGGGCGCGGTGCCGTTGACCTCCAGCACGGCGCTCAACAATGCGACCCTGCCGTTCGGATTGGCCCTGGTGGCCAGGGGGATCGACGCGGTCCAGGACGACCCGCACCTCAGGAACGGCCTGAACGTTCGCGGCGGGCGGATCACCCATCCGGCCGTGGCCGCCAGCCTTGGAATGGCGTTGTCGGCCGCCTGACGGAGCCCCCGACCGCCATCCCTCCGGCAGGCGGTGAGAACGAGTCCCCAAGTTCCAGAAGGCTCATTTCCGAATGAGCCTTCCAAAATCCTGTGTTCGGGAGGAAGACCCATGGCCAAGTGGCTCAAGCGCGGCGCGGATTCCGCGATCGTCGCGGAAGGAGACCGGCAGGTCCGCTATACCGTGGAAGGCCTATTGGCCGACATCGCCGCCCGCGGCGACGCCGCGGTCCGCGAGCTGTCGGTGAAGTTCGACAAATAGGACCGCGCCGATTATCGGTTGACCGATGCCGAAATCCGCGACTGCCTTGCCCAGCTCTCGGCGCGTGATCTCGACGACATCCGCTTCGCCCAGGACCAAATCCGCAACTTCGCCCAGTACCAACGGGATGCTCTGCGCGATGTGGAGGTGGAGGTGGAGGTGGAGGTGGAGACCCTGCCCGGGGTCATCCTCGGCCACAAGAACATCCCGGTCAATTCGGTGGGCTGCTATGTGCCCGGCGGCAAATATCCTTTGCTCGCCTCGGCCCAAATGTCGGTGCTGACGGCCAAAATTGCCGGCGTCCCGCGGGTGGCGACCTGCGCCCCGCCCCATCTGGGTGGACCGGCACCCGCGATCGTCGCCGCCCAGCATCTTGCCGGCGCCGACGAGATTTATTGCCTGGGCGGTGTCCAGGCGATCGGCGCGCTCGCGATCGGCACCGAGCGCATCGCTCCGGTGGATATGCTGGTCGGCCCCGGAAACGCCTATGTGGCGGAAGCCAAGCGCCAACTGTTCGGGCGTGTCGGCATCGACCTGTTCGCCGGCCCGACCGAGACGCTAGTGATCGCGGACGAAACCGTTGGCGGCGAACTCTGCGCCACCGACCTGCTGGGACAGGCCGAACACGGGCCGGATTCTCCCGCAATCCTGCTGACCACGTCGGAGGCGCTGGCGCAGGACACCATCAGGCAGATCGAACGGCTGCTCGACATCCTGCCGACGGGCGCCGTCGCGCGGCGGGCCTGGGAAGCCTCTGGCGAGGTGATCGTCTGCGACAGCGACGAGGACATGTTGCGGGAAGCCGACCGCATCGCATCCGAGCATGTGCAGGTGATGACCCGCGATCCGGACTATTTCCTCAGGAACATGACCAATTACGGTGCGCTGTTCCTTGGTCCGCGGACCAACGTGTCCTATGGCGACAAGGTCATCGGCACCAATCACACGCTGCCGACCAGGAAGGCCGCACGCTACACCGGCGGCCTGTGGGTCGGGAAATTCCTCAAGACCTGAACCGCACCTGGCTTCCCGGAGCCGACCTGCCGCGGTCACTCCACCATGGCACCATCCAAAACTTAAAACCTCGTGCGGTTCATGGCAAACGCACGAGGTTTTAGCCGTCAGTCCGGCACGCTTCCCTTCACCACCACCCGCATCAGCACGCGGCGGTGCTTGCCCATCTCGTAATTGGCGGTGGCTCGGTGCAGCAGGCAGCGGTTGTCCCAGAAGACGAGATCGCCGTGCCGCCAGCGGTGGGCGTGGACGAAGCGGTCCTGCGTCGCGTGCTCCAGCAGTTCCTCCAGCAATGCACGCCCCTCCTCTTCCGGCATGCCCTCGATGTGGGAGCTGTACATGCCGATATAGAGGCTCTTGCGGCCGGTCTCGGGATGGGTGCGGACCAGGGGATGGGCGATGGGTGGGGCGGCGGCGATGTCGTCCTCGGTCGGCGGGGCGCTGCCGGTGTAGCGCCGCATGAATTCCAGGCTCTGCACCGACTTCAACCCGTCGATCCGCCGGCGCGTCGCCTCCGGCAACGCGTCGTAGGCGGCGGTCATGTCGGCGAACTGGGTGTCGCCGCCGTTCGGCGGCAGTTCCACCGCCTGCAGCATCGTCAGCAGCGACGGCTCGCGCAGGAAGGACTTGTCGGTGTGCCAGAAATAGTTGGAGCTGATGAAGGGCTTGGCCACCGGGTTGCCGGCGGCGTCCAGGTTGGTGATGGTGTGGACCGCGTCCCACTTCGACCCGTCGGCCAGCCGGATCATGTGGCCTTCGATCGGCCCGAACAGTTCGGCGAAGCGGTACATGCGCTCCTTGTCGAGCGACTGGTTGCGGATCACCAGCAGGTGATGGTCGCGGAAGGCCGCGCGCACCGCATCGACCGTCGCATCGTCGAGCGGCCGGGACAGGTCGAGCCTGTCGGTCTCCGCCCCGATGATGCCGTCGAGCGGCGTGAACAGGGGAGCGGTCGAGGCATCGGTCGGAGCGGCGGCCGGAGCGGCGGCTTGGGCAGGGAGGCTGGTCATCGGGACGGTTCCTCTTGCAGGTCGTATCGGTCTCAGAGCGGACGGCGGCAGGCCCAGAGGGCGGCGCGCGTCAGGACTTGGCGGTGCACCGGGTGTTCCAGGGAGGCGCGGTCGTGGCCCAGCGTGTCGGCCACCACCCGGCCCCGCCCGAAATCGCGTGCCCACAAGGCGGGCCAAGCGCTTCCCCCCTCCGGCGCCACCATCGCCAGCGGCTGGACGTCGGCGGCCAGATCGAAGTCGCCATAGGTCTCGTCGGTGACGGTGAAGGGCGGCAGGCCGGCGGTGAGGGGATGCGGCATGTCCGTCGGGATCAGGGTCACCGGACCGCGCGGCGGATGGGCGGAGCGGCCCCAGACCCAGGCGCCGCCCAGCAGATCTTTCCACTCCGGCCAGTCGTCGAAGCAGATCAGCGCGGTGTGCAGGCCCAGCAGCCCGCCCCCGCCGGCGACGAAGCGCGACAGCCGCTGCCGTCCGTCCGGCGACAGCGAGAAGGCCCAGCGCTCGCGGTGCGGGGCATATTTCTCGCTGCCCAGCATCCGCCAGCGCAGCGCGTAGACGGTGAGCAGGTCGAAACCGCCCCGTTCCAGCGCCTCCAGCCCGGCCTCGATGTCGTCGGTGACGGTCGAGACGATTCCCGCGCCGGCCTCAGCCAGAATCCGCTCCAGCGCCGGAGCGGCTTCGGCAAAGGGATGGCCGATGCCGCCGGTCAGGATCAGGTTGCGGACCGCCCCGTTCATCGGTCGCCCGCCGGCGGCTTGACTGCTGGCGATTTGACTGCCGGGGCGCGGCGGGGCAGGTGCATCTTCAGGCTGAAGGACACGCCGCCGTCGACCATCAGATGCTGGCCGTGGATGTAGCGCGCTTGGTCGGAGACCAGGAACAGCACCGCGTCGGCGACATCGTCGGCGGTGCCGAGCGACCGGGCGGGCACGGCGCCGCCGCGCACCGCGCGCACCTCCGCGTCGGCGTAGATCGGCGCCGACATGCCGGCGTCGATGAAACCGGGGGCGACGGCGTTCACCCGGACGCCGCGCGGCGCCAGCGCCAGCGCCAGATGCTCGGTCAGCAGCGCGACCGCCGCCTTGGTCGCCGGGTAGGCGCCGGCGTCGGGGCTGGGGGCGACGGCGTTCAGCGAGGTGATGTTGACGATCGCCCCCGATCCGCGCTCCGCCATCCGGCGCGCGACGGCGCGGGTGACGATGAAGGTGCCGGTCAGGTTCACGTCCACCACGCGGCGGAAATCGGCGACGCTGTGGTCGAGGATGTCGCCGAAACGGACGATGCCGGCATTGTTGACCAGCACGTCGGGTCCGTCGCCGAAAGCCTCCGCCATCGCGGCGACCACCGCGTCGATCTGCGCCTCGTCGGTCACGTCGGCGGTGAAGGCCAGGGCGCCGGGAATGCGCGCGGCCTCCACCTCCAGCCCGGCGGCATCGAGGTCGAGCAGCGCCACGCGGTACCCTTCGCCGGCCAGACGGCGCGCGATGGCCGCGCCCAGTCCGCCGCCGGCTCCGGTCACCAGAGCGGTCTTGGTCATGCGATCCTCCCGGGAAAGCGGGTTTTGAGGGTTGACGGGGCACCCATCACAGCGCGCTCTGCACCCATCACAGCGTGCTCTGCGATCATCACAGCGCGCTCTGCACGATGCCGCCGTCCACCGGGATGGCGGTGCCGGTCAGGTAACTGGCGCGTTCGGAAGCCAGGAAGACGATCAGGTCGGCGACCTCCTCGGGCCGGGCGAAGCGGCCGAGCGGGATGCCGGCGGCGATGCCGGCCGCGGTGTCCTCCGCGGTCCGGCCCTGGGCGGCGGCGCGGGCGCCGACCACCTGGGTCATGCGGTCGGTCGCCGTCCAGCCGGGACAGACGGTGTTGACCAGGATGTTCTCCGGCGCCAGCTGCGTCGCCATCGTCTTGGCCCAGCCCAGCGCCCCCAGCCGCAGGCTGTTGGACAGCATCAGCTCGCCGATCGGCTGCTTGACCGAATAGGAGCTGATGTTGACCACCCGCCCCCAGCGCTGCCGGCGCATGTGGGGAAGGGCTGCGCGGGTGGCGTTGACCGCCGACATCAGCGTCAGGCGGAAGGCGTCCTCCCAGTCGGCGCCGCTCAGCCCGTCGAAGGGGCCGGGTTTCGGACCGGCGGCGTTGTTGACCAGGATGTGGATGGTGCCGAAGGCGTCGGCGACCTCGTCGACCAGCCGCTCCACCGCCTCCGGGTCGCCGACATCGGCCGGCACCGCCAGAACCGGGCCGCCGGCCGCCTCCAGAAGCGCCCTCGCCTCCTCCAGCCGGCCGGGGTCGCGGCCACAGATGGCGACGGCGCAGCCTTCGCGCGCGAACCCCAGCGCCGCCGCCCGTCCGATGCCCTGGCTGCCGCCGAGCACCAGCGCGACCTTGCCCTTCAGTCCCATATCCATCGCTGTGGTCTTCCTTTTCCGGATGCCGCAAACCTTCGGTCCAAGACGATCGCCTATTGCTCCCTCTCCCGCCCCGGGAGAGGGAAGGGGCCCATGCGCAGCATGGGAAGGGTGAGGGGTTGGGCACGAAGCCATGCACTTTGGGACCATGCGGTCCGGGATTCTCGGACCACCCCTCACCCTCCCCGCCTTCGGCGGGTCCCCTCCCTCTCCCGGGACGGGAGAGGGCGTTTATCGGTACATGCGACAGCGGCCCGTCAGCCGCGCGGGCGCCTGCTGACGACGGTTCCGGCCTCGGGCTGGAAATAGCTGCGCTCGGGCTTGTAGGTTCCGCTCGCCACGGTGATGCCCCAGCTTCCCTGCTCCAGCGCCATGAAGCCGTGGATGTCGGCGGGCGGGGCGATCACCACGCTGTCGCCCGGCTCCAGCACGCGGTCCTCGACCATTGTCAGATCGGCCTTGCCAGGAACCGAGCCGTCGTCGCGCCGCTCGTAGACGGTGTGCTTCACCCGCCCCCGGTAAATCGCCATGCTCTCCCAGTTGCCATGGTCGTGGACGGCGATGGGCTGGCCGTCGGGCAGCTCGAACAGCAGGATCGACAGGTCGCCGTCATAGTAGAGGTACTGGGAATTGGCGACGTGGTTGCCGATGCGCGGCACGCCGGCCGTGCACAGGTCGGGCCGGGCGGCGAGCGCGGCCAGCGGTTCGCGCAGCGCCGCCGTCAGGCGGGCGGTATCGTGTCCGTGCGCCTCGATCGCCCGGATCACCGCCTGGGCGCAGGCACGGATGGCGGTGCCGGTCTCTGGGCTGGCGGCCATGGTGGATCCTCCTGAAAGCCGTCGATCGATAAGGGTCAGAGCGCCGCCAGCAGGCGGCGGGTGGCGGCGACGGCGCGCGCCACGCGGGCCGGCGCCTCCATCGTCCGCGCCAGGGCGGCGGTGGGGATTTCGAGGGCGAGCGGCAGGCCGGGCGGAAGCGCACGCAGCAGCCCGGTCAGGTCGATGCCGCCCTCGCCGGGAACCAGCCGCTCCTTCACCGCGGTGTGCAGCAGGGACTCGCGGTCGGTCCCATGCTCGCGCGGGGCGTCGCAGAGATGCATGTAGGCGAACAGGCCGGGCGGGATCGCCGCCAGCTCGGCCGGCGTGCCGCCGGAGCGGTCGTAATGCAGCGCGTCGAGCGCGATGCCGATGTTCGGGCGCTCCACCCGGCCGATCAGCCGGGCGGCGGCGGCGGCGCTCGGCACGCTCATCCAGGGCACGAACTCGAACTGCACGGTCAGGCCGAAGCCGGCGGCATCGTCGCACAACCGTCCCAGCCTTGCCGCCAGCCGCCCCTCGTCGGGGTCGTCGCCGGTCGCCAGAACATGGCGGGCGCCCAGTTCGGCCGCCGCCTCCAGGAAGGGGCGGAAGGCGTCGAGGTCGGTGTGGGGCAGGACGCGGGCGGTGTTGGCGTCGAGCGCCGTGACGCCGCGGTCGGCCATGCGCCGCTTCATCTCGCGCCGCAGGGCGGGGTCGGCCAGCAGCGGCATCGGATCGCCGTCGGGCTGGCCGCCCAGCAGGCGCAGGCCGACATGGGCGCAGCCCTGGTCCGCCGCCACCGTCACCATGTCGGGCGGCGACAGCTCCGGCACCGTGTAGTAGGAGAGCGACAGCGGGTTCATGCCGCTCCCCCCGCCGCCTGGATGGAAGACGGAGCCGGACGGACGCCGCCATACTGCGCCCAGCTGCCGGCGACGTGCCATCCGGCATCCACCACCAGATTGACGCCGGTGATCGCCGACGCCCGGTCGGAGGCCAGGAACTCGATGCTCTCCGCCACCTCGCGCGGCTGGACGATCCGGCCGAGCGCGGTGAATTCGGCCGGATCGGCGGCGTAGCGGCCCGACCGGATCCGTTCGACCACCCGCGGCACCAACGTCGAGCCGGGCGACACGCAGTTGACCCGCACCCCGGCGCGCCCCCATTCCCCGGCGAGGTTCAGCGTCAGGCTGACCACCCCCGCCTTGCTCGACGCGTAGGCATGGACCGGCACCGAGCCGATGGCGGCGATCGACGCGATGTTGACGATGCTGCCCCGCCCCTGCCGCGCCATGCGGGTGCCGAAGGCGCGGTTGGCGTAATAGGTGCCGGTCAGGTTGACGTGGATTGTGCGCTCCCACACCTCCAGCGGCAGCTCGGCCGGCGGCAGCACCGGCTGGAAGACGGCGGCGGCGACCACCAGCGCGCCGACCGGACCATGCGCCGCCTCGATGGCGGCGACGGCCTCGTCGACCGCCGCGGCGTCGGCGATGTCGAGCGCCAGCGCGGCGCCGCCGAGGTCGCCGGCCACCCGTTCCGCGGCAGCCGGGTCGAGGTCGGCGATGGCCAGCCGCCAGCCGCGTGCCGCCATCAGCCGGGCGGTCTCCTCGCCGATGCCGTTGCCGCCGCCGATGACGACGGCCAGCGCGCCGTCCGTGGCCGGGGTCTGCTGCGTCATGGCGGGGTCCTCCGTCACTTGCGCAGGTCGGCGGCGAGGAAGGAGCTGTCCAGCACCTTCGACCAGTCGACCGGGCCGGACCATTCGCCCATGCGTTCCATGCCCTTGACCCAGATGTTCAGGGCGTCCATGTCGAAATCGCCCTGGCTCCAGTATTTGATCGCCGCCATGCGCTTCATCGAGGCGGTGGCGACATCGACCGGCAGCGTGTCGCCATAGCGCTTGGCGACCATCTTCGCGGCCTCTTCGGGGTTCTCGTAGATGAAGTTCACCGCGGAGCGCCAGGCGGCGAGCAGCCCGCGCAGCTGGTCCGGGCTCTTGCGCATGAAGTCGCCGGTGGCGACGCCGACGGTCGGCGTCATCGACGGCAGGTTCTCCAGCGAGAAGGCGACCTTGTAGCGGTCCTTGCGGGCGCTGTAGAGCGGCTCCAGGATCAGCGCCGCATCCACCCCGCCCTGCTCCAGCGCCGACAGGCCCGAGCCGACCGATCCCAGCGCCACCATGTCGGCCTTGCCGGGATAGCCGGCCGCCTCGAAGGCCATGACGACCATCAGCTCGCTCGACGATTTCGGCGCGGTGATGCCGACCTTGCGGCCGACCAGATCCTTGACCGAGGACACGCCGCTGTCCGGCCGCGTCACCCACAGCAGGTCGTCCACCCGGCGGATCGCGGTATGGACGATGCGGATGTCCATCCCCTGCCTGATGCCGGCCAGCGCGGTGGAGGTGCTGACGATGCCGTAGCCGAGCCCGCCGCCCACCATGTTGCGGATGCCGGTGCCGCCGCCGACCGAGCTCATCACGTCGGTGACGTCGACACCGTTCTTCTTGTAGTCGCCGCGCTCCAGCGCCACCGCGATGGGGGCGGTGTTCAGCAGGGCGCCATAATGGGACGCCATGATCTCCAGCGCGTGGGCCTGCGGCGCCGAGGCCAGCAGGCCGCCGATCAGCGGCACCGCCGCCAGCGCGCGGGTCAGGAAACGGGTGATGGTCATGGCGTCCCTCCGTTGTGGGTCTTATCTTTTCTGGTGGGGTCTTTTCTCAGCAGGCGGCGGGCGTTGCCGGCCAGCGCGGGCGACATGGCGCCGTGGTGCCCATCCTCCGGCTGGTCCCAGCCGGCGAAGTTGGTGCCGAAGACCAGACGGTCCGGCCCCACCACCTGCGTCAGCAGCGCCAGCGCCCGGTCGTCGTTCAGGTGCGTGTCGAACCACAGGCGCGACAGCATCTCCTCGAAGGCGCCATCCTTCTTCATCGACTGGCTGGCCCACGGGCGCTTCATGCCGGCCTGCGCCAGCCGCCCGGCGGTGAAGGCGGCGGCACCGCCGCCATGGCTGATCCAGACGTCCAGCCGGGGGTGGCGCTCCAGCACGCCGCCGAAGATCAGGGTGGCGACGGCGATGGTCTCCTGCGCGGCGAAGCCGATGATGACGTCGAGGTCGAAACGCTTCAGCGCCGGGTCGCCGGGCGGCCCGTCGATGCCGGCCGGAGCCGGATGCAGGAACAGCGGCACGTCCAGCCGGACGAAGGCCTCGTAGAGCCTGTCGAACTCCGGGCTGTGCAGCGGCTCGCCCGCGAATTCGGTGCCGGTCGCCGCCCCCCACAGTCCCAGCTCGCCGACGGAGCGCTCCAGCTCCTCCGTCGCGGCGCGCGGGTCCTGCATCGGCAGGGCCGCCAGTCCGCCCAGCCGGTCGGGGTAGCGCCCGACCAGCTCGGCCAGCGCGTCGTTGTGCCGGCGGCAGAAGGACACGGCCGAGGGCACGTCGATGTGGTGGAAGTAGTTCAGCGGACTGGCCGACAGCACCTGGAAATCGATGCCGGCCTGGTCCATGCGGCGCAGCCGCAGCTCCGGGTCGGTGAAGGGGCTGTTCAGGTGGCGGACGCCGCTCAGCCGGTAATTGCCGACGCGGTACCAGGGCTGGCCGGTCTCGTCGACGCCATGCTCCGGCCCGTGGATGCCGGCGGCACCGTTGGTCGCCTCCAGGCGGACATGGGCATGGACGTCGATCAGCGTCGCGGTTTCGATGGGCATGGGAAGGTCCTTTCCGCCGGGCGGGCCGGCGGCCGGGAAGGAGGTGAACGGAGGTGCCGGATGGCTCAGGCGGCCCGGTGCATCCGGTTGTCGAGCGCGAGCAGCGCGCTGTTGACCGCCAGGGCGAACAGGCCGATCAGCACCGTGACGCTCATCATCGTCGCGGTGTCGTTGACGCTGATGCCGTTCATGATCATGAAGCCCAGCCCGCGCTTGGACGCGAACATCTCGCCGACCATCACGCCCAGCAGGGTGATGGAGAAGCTGATGCGCAGGCCGGTCACGATCTCCGGCACCGTCGCCGGCACCAGGACCGCGGTCAGCGTCTGCATCCGCGTCAGCCGCATGGCGCGGGCCGAGCGCCGCAGCACCGGGTTCATGGCGCGGATGGCGCCCATGGTCACCAGCATCATCGGGATGAAGCCGTGCAGCGTGCCGAAGGCGACCTTCGCCGGCATGCCGAGCCCGAACAGCAGCAGGATCACCGGATAGAGCGTGACCTTGGGAATGGCGTAGAGGGTGACGAACAGCGGCTCCAGCACGTCCGACAGCGACCGGTTGGCACCGATCAGCACACCCGCCAGCCCGCCGCCGATGCAGGAGATCAGCAGCGACAGCCCCAGCGCCTTGGCGGTCTCCGCCACGTTCTCCCAGAAGGACGGGTTGCCGAACAAGACGGTCATCCGGTTCAGGGTAACGGCGGGCGAAGCCAGCGCCTCGTCCCCCGCAAGGCCATGGAACAGCTGCCAGCCGCCCAGGATCAGCAGGGCGATGACGGCGGCAGCCACCAGCTTCTCCCCCGACCCGGCGGTGTCGCGGGCGGCGCCGACGCGGCCGGCGCCCGAGCGGTGGCGCACCCGCTGTTCCGCCCAGTGCAGCAGCACGGTCAGGCTGGACACGAAGACCACGACGAACAGCAGCAGCGCGTACATCGTCCGGTCCTGGAGATTGTTGTACGCGAAGGCGATGGAATAGCCGAGCCCGCTGCCGGCCAGGATGAACTCCGCCCCGATGACGCCGGTCACTGAATAGCTCAGCGCCAGCTTCACCCCGGTGAAGATGTGCGGCCCTGCGGCCGGAAGCTGGATCAGCAGCGCATCCTGGACGCGGTCGAGGCGGTAGGTGCGGCCGACCTTGCGCAGCACCGGCGGGATGCGGTCCAGCCCGGACAGCGTCGCCGTCACCATCGCCATCACCGCATAGAGGAAGCCCATGGCGATGATCGGCAGCGCGTTCATGCCGAGCAGCACGATGAACAGCGGATACAGCACGAAGAACGGCAGGGCGTAATAGCTGGCGATCAGCGGCTCGACCGCCCGGCGGACCCGCGGCAGGGCGTGCAGCGCGACGCCGCCGGCGAAACCCGCCACCATCGCGGCGACGGCGGCGGCCAGGATGTTGCGCAGGGTGAAGCCGATCTGCGACCAGAACCCGT
Source organism: Azospirillum endophyticum (assembly GCF_016595245.1). GTDB lineage: Bacteria > Pseudomonadota > Alphaproteobacteria > Azospirillales > Azospirillaceae > Azospirillum > Azospirillum endophyticum. The sequence continues at coordinate 88,317 of NZ_JAENHM010000095.1, read as the reverse complement.
CGGTTCCCATCAGCCGGAGCAGCTCGGCCAGCATCTCCGACGGCGGGATCATGGTGGCGCGCCCGACATAGCCCAGGCGGCAGGACGCCTCCAGAGCCAGGACGGCCGCGGCGGTGATCAGCAGGCGCTGGATGCCGGCCCGCGTCATCCCGCGACCCTCCGCTGGCTGGCCATCGCCTTCAGCGATTCCTCGCGCAGCGTGTTCCACAGCCGGGTGGTGACCTCGCCGAAGGCGGGCTCGGCGGCGATGGCGCTGGTGCGGTCGCGCGGCCAGCCGGTCTCGACGATCTCGATGAAGCGGCCGGGGCGCGACGACATCACGCCGATGCGGTCGGACAGCATCGCCGCCTCGTCCAGCGCGTGGGTGATCAGCAGGACGGTCGCCCCGCTGGCCCGCCACAGCCGCAGCAGCTCGTCGCCCATCAGCAGGCGCGTCTGCTGGTCGAGCGCGCCGAACGGCTCGTCGAGCAGCACCAGGCGCGGACGCATCACCAGCGTCCGGGCGATGCAGACGCGCTGGCGCATGCCGCCGGACAGCTGGTTGGGATAGGCGCCGGCGAAATCGTTCAGCCCCATGAAATCGATGGCATGGCGGACACGGTCCTCCGCCTCGGGACCGCGGAAGCCGGCGCGGCGCAGGCCGAAGCCGATGTTGTCGCGCACGGTCAGCCAGGGAAAGGACGCATCCTCCTGGAAGACCACGCCGACCCCGTCGGGAACCGTGCCGCGCACCCGCTTGCCCTCGAAGGTGATGGTGCCGTCGGTGGGGGCGCTCAGACCGGCCAGCACGTCGAGCAGGGTCGACTTGCCGCAGCCGGACGGACCGACGATCGAGAAGAACTCTCCCCGGCGCAGCTCCAGGTCGACCGGCCCCAGCGCATGGACCGCCGATCCGAAGATGCGGGTGACGCCGGCCATAACCGCGTGGGCCCCGGCCGCCAGACCGTTGGAGCCCGGGGCGCGGCCGAAGGGAATGGGGTGCGCCGGATGGGACGCGCCTGCCGGATCCTGGGGGACCGGCGCTCTTTCTGACGATAGGCCACGCATGGGCTGCATCTCCCTCCCGGTGTCGGGCGTTCGGCGTTCCGCCTGATTTCTGTTTGTTTTGTAAGCATACAAATGCAGCCTGCCGGCCCTGTCCAGGACAGCTTTGGACCACCCCCATATAAAAATTGTTTGCCCTCCCCCGCCACGGGTGCGAGGCTTCGGACCCTGTCGGCGCCGTCCCGCCCTGCCGCAGCCCCCGCAAACGATGGATCACGACGGATGCGCAGCCGCCAGCTGGAAAGCTTCATCCTGGTCTGCGAACTGGGCAGCATCAGCAAGGCGGCGCTGGCGCTCAACATCGCGCAGCCGGCGCTGGGGGTGCAGATCAAGGCGCTGGAGCGGGAATTCGGCGTGCCGCTGCTGGTGCGCACCGTCACCGGTACCCATCCCACCCCGGCCGGCCTTCTCTTCCTGGAAGAGGCGAGGCTGATGGTGCGGCGGCTGGAGGATTTGAAGCGCTCGCTGCGCGAGCTCGCCGGGCAGGTTCCGAGGACGCTGGCCGTAGGGCTGACCCCCAGCCTGTCGGGGCTGCTGGCCGGCCGCCTGATGGAACGGCTGCACGGCGCCCTGCCGGGGGTCGAGCTGAAGCTTTTCGAAGAGCTGAGCCACGCCCTGATCGGCCATGCCTCGTCGGGCAAGCTGGATCTGGCTCTGGCCTACACGGTGCCGCCCAGCCGCATGCTGCACCGGGAACCGCGGCTGAACGAGGCGTTGTGCCTGATCACCCATCCGGGCTCGCGCTTCGACGGGACCGGCCCCGTGTCGCTGGCGGGCATCGCCGACGCCGAACTGGCGATGCCCAACGAGGGCGATCTGGTCCGGCGCCTGGTCACCGATGCGATGACCGCGCGCGGGCTGGCGCCGAACGTCGCCTTCTCGCTGGAATCCATGCAGGCGATCAAGGACATGGTCCGGCGCGGACTGGCCTGTGCGATCCTGCCGCACAGCGCCGTGGCGGAGGACGTCCAGGCCGGCGCGCTGGTGATCCGGCCGATCAGCGACCCGGCGCTGACGCGCACGCTGTTCCTCATTCGCCCGACCGTCGGCGAACCGAACGCCGCGACGGCCCAGGCGCTGCACATCATCGACGGCCTGCTGGACGAGCTGAGGCGCCGCGATTCGAACTTCACCATCGCGGCGGAACAGGCCTGACGCCGGCGGCCATTGACGATCACACGGCGACCATCTCCATCAGCCGGGCACGGTCGGCGGACGAGGCGGCTTCGCCATGCAGCGTGATGCGGCCGCGCTCCACCGCGTAGAAGCGGTCGGCGACGTCGAGCGCGCGGTGGATGTTCTGCTCCACCAGCAGGATGGTCAGTCCCGCCCGCTTCAACTCGGTGATGATCGCGAAGATCTCGTCGACGATCATCGGCGCCAGACCTTCGGTCGGCTCGTCGATCAGCAGCAGCTTGGCGGTGCCCACCATCACGCGGGCCATTGCCAGCATCTGCTGCTCGCCGCCGGACAGGGTGGTGCCGAGCTGCCGCCGCCGTTCGGCCAGCCGCGGGAAGCGGGCGAAGGCCTGTCCGATCGCCTGCTCGTTCTCCCGCCGTGCCCGGCCGGGGCATTGCAGCAGCCCCAGCCGCAGATTCTCCTCGACGCTGAGGCCGGGGAAGATGCGGCGGTCCTCCGGCACCAGCCCGAGCCCGAGGCGGGCGATGGCGTCGGGCGTCCGGCCGGCCAGATCGACGCCGCCGAAGCGGATCGCGCCGGAGCTGGCCGGCACCCAGCCGGCGACGGATTTCAGGATGGTGGTCTTGCCGACGCCGTTGCGGCCGAACAGCCCGACCACCTCGCCCGGACCGGCCTGCAGGGACACCCCCTGCAGGACGTGGCTTAGGCCGTAATGCGCGTGCAGGTTCTCGATGGAAAGCATGGGGATCACCCGTGTCCGAAATAGGCGGCCTGTACGGCGGGATCGGCGCGCACCACGGCGGGCGGCCCCTCGGCGATCTTCCGGCCCTGGGCCATCACGACGACATGGTCCGACAGGCTCATCACCAGCCCGATGTCGTGTTCGATCAGCAGCACCGTCAGGTCGCCGGCCAGCGAGCGGATCAGCGCGCCGGTGTCGGCGGTGTCGCCGTGGCTCATGCCCTGGGTCGGCTCGTCCAGCAGCAGCACCCGCGGTTCGGCGGCCAGCGCCACCGCGATCTCCAGCCGCCGCTGTTCGCCGTGCGACAGGTTGCCGGCAAGCTCGCGCGCCTTGGCCGTCAGGCCGAAGCGCTCCAGCAGCGCGTCGGCCTTGGCGAGCGCCCGGCGGCTGTGGCCGACCGGGCGCAGCGCATGCCAGGGCCGTTCCAGCACCTGCGCGGCGATCCGCAGGTTTTCCAGGACCGGCAGCTCGAAGAACAGGTTGGTGATCTGGAACGACCGCGCCAGCCCGGCGGCGAGCAGCCGGTCGGGCGAGCGCCCGGTGACGTCGGCGCCGTCCAGGGTCACCCGGCCGCCGGTGGGGCGGATGGCGCCGCTGATCAGGTTGAACAGCGTGCTCTTGCCCGCCCCGTTGGGACCGATGACCGAGGTGATGCGGCCGGCGGCGGCCTCGAAACCGACGCCCGCCACCGCCTGGAGCCCGCCGAAATTCACCGACAGGCCGCGCACGCCGAGCGCACAGGCGCCGCCGGCCGTTGCCGTCCTGAGGGGAGATGCCGTCATGGTGCCGTCCTCCCCTGTTCGCCGCGGCGGTTCAGCCGGGCCAGCAGGGCGCCGACCAGCCCCTTGCGCAGGAAGATGACGGACAGCATGAAGATGACCCCCACGACGATCAGGTGATGCTCGGTCCAGGACCCGACGACCGAGCGCAGGGCGGTCAGCAGCAGGCTGCCCACCACCGGCCCGACCAGCGTGCCGACGCCGCCGACGATGACGGTGATCACCGCATTGCCGGAGGTCTCGAAGAACATCAGCTCGGGCGAGACGAAGCCGCGCAGCATCGGGTAGAGCGCCCCCGCCAGCGCCGCGACGCAGGCGGCCAGGACGTAGACCGCCAGCTTGTAGCGCCAGGCGTTGAAGCCCAGGAACGGCACGCGCTTCTCGTTGGCGCGGATGGCGGCCAGCGTGCGGCCGAACGGCGCGTCCATCAGGTAGGACAGCCCGGCATAGGCCGCCACGGTCAGGCCGAGCACCAGCAGGAAGAAGGACAGCGGGTCGGCGGTATCGAGGCTGAACGGCCCGAAGCCGACCCGGATCTGCGGAATGCCGATCAGCCCGTCCGACGCACCGAGAGCGCGAGTGTTGTAGACGGTCTTGGCGGCGACCTGGGCCAGTCCGAAGGTGATGAGGGCGAAATAGACGCCCTTCACCCGGTTGGCGATGACGCCGCCGATCAGGCCGGCGACGCCGCCCGCCAGCAGGGCCGCCGCCATCGCCAGCCAGAAGCTGGGGGCGACGTCGCGCAGGACGAGCGCCGAGACATAGGCGCCCAGCCCGAAATACAGCGCCTGCCCGAGCGACAGGAGGCCGGTGTAGCCCAGCAGCAGGTCGACGCTCATCGCCAGCCCGGCGAAGATCAACGCCTCGGTCGCCAGACGCAGGTAGAAGCCGTTGCCGGTCGCCCAGGCGACGGCGGCGAAGCCCAGCGCCGCCGCCAGGAAGGCCAGCGCCAGCCAATGGACCGGGGCCAGACGGGACAATCGCGATGCCGGACCGGCGCGGCCGGGATCGGAGAGGGTGCGCAAGGTGGCCTCAGGCATGTCCGAGCCTCCCGAACAGGCCCTGCGGCCGGACCATCAAAACCAGCACCATGATCCCGAACACCAGCGGGTCGGACCAGACCGGCGAGATGTAGAGGCTGGAGAGCGCCTGCACCTGGGTCAGCAGCAGGCCGGCGACGACCGCCCCCTGGATCGATCCCATGCCGCCGACGATCACCACGGTGAAGGCCATCAGGATGAAGTCGCGCCCCATGGTCGGGAACACCGAATAGATCGGCGCCAGCAGCACGCCGGACAGCCCGGCCAGCGCCACCCCGAAGGCAAAGGTGCCGGCATAGACCCGGCGCACCGGCACGCCCAGCGACGAGGCCATGTCCTTGTCGAAGGCCGCCGCCCGCACCATGGCGCCGAGCCCGGTGCGGAAGACCACCAGCCAGACCGCGGCGATCAGCGCGAGGCCGAAGCCGATCAGGAACAGCCGGTAATTGGGCAGGAACATGCCGAGGATCTCGGTGCCGCCCTCGATCGGGTTCTCCGGCCGCTGGGTGTTGGGGCCGTAGACCAGCTTCAGCAGGTCTTCCATGATCATGCCCAGCCCGAAGGTCAGCAGCAGGGTCAGGATGTGGCGGTCGCGGCTGTGGAAGACCCGGGCGATCAGCCAGCGCTCGGCCAGCCAGCCGATCGGCAGCATCAGCAACGGCACCAGCACCAGCAGCGCCCAGAACCCGACGCCCAGCCCGGCCAGGGTCAGCGCCAGGAAGGCGCCCACGGCGTAGAACTCGCCATGGGCCATGTTGATGACGTCGAGCAGCCCGAAGATGATGGTCAGGCCCAGCGCCATCAGGACGACGGCAACCCCGAGCGACAGACCGTTCAGCGCCTGCGGCGCCAGGACGAATTGCAGATAGTCGATGAGTTCGGCCATGGGCGGCGGCTCCTTGGAAGCGTCCTCAGAAGCGGGTGCACTGGTCCGGCCCGATGGCGGCGTCGCCCGGAACGGTGCCGACGACGTCGAAGCGGGTGCTGCTGCCGTCCGCCGCGATGCGCACGGCGTACATGTCCTGGATCGCCTGATGGTCGCCGGCCCGCATGGTCTTGGCTCCCTGCGGCGTGCTCCAGCTCAGGCCTTCCATCGCCTTGCGCAGCGCGTCGGTGTCGGTGCCGCCGGCCTTCTCGACCGCCGCCTTGAAGAAACCGATCAGGCCGTAGCTGTCGGCGCCGTAGAGGTCGGGGGCCGTGTTGTATTCCTTGCGGAAGGCGGCGACGAAGGCCTGGTTCTCAGGCGTCGCCAGCTCCGCCGAATAACCGACGCCGGTGACGAAGCCGTCGGCCGCCTTGCCGATGGCGCCGATGTTCTGGGCGGTGACGGTGCCCGACGCGCCGACGATGGTCAGGTTGCGCAGCAGCCCGTATTCGCCCATCTGCGTCAGCAGCCGCACGGTGTCGTTGCCGGCGGTGGAGGTGTAGAGCACGCTGGGGCGGGCGGCGCGGAGCTGGCCGAAATACTGCGAGTAATCCTTGCTGCCGAGCGGCGCGAAGACTTCGCCGGTCGATTGCGCGCCGGTCTTCTCCGCCGCCGCCTTGAAAGCCGCGACGGTGGAACGGCCCATCTCGTAGTCGGGGCCGAGGTAGTAGACCTTGGCCTTCGGCTTGTCCTTGGCCAGCCATTCCGCCAGCGCCGCCGACTGCTGCCCCGCCCGCGCGTTCACCCGGAAGACGTTGGGCGAGCATTTGTCGGTGGTGATGGCGTCGGAGAAGGACACGGTGGTGGCGATCAGCCGGCCGTTGCGCTCGGCGAGCTGCCCGACCGCCAGGGTCGAGCCGGAATTGACGGTGCCGGTCAGGAAATCGACCTTGTTGACCTGGAACAGCTTCTCCGCCTTCTGGGTGGCGACGGCGGGATTGGCCTCCTCGTCCTCGAACAGCAGTTCGACCTGACGGCCGAGGATGCCGCCGGCGGCGTTGACCTCCTTCGTCGCCAGTTCCAGGCCCCAGCGGACCTGCTGGCCGATCGGCGCGTAGGTGCCCGACAGCGGGGTCACCACCCCGATGCGGATCGGATCGGCGGCCTCAGCCGTCCCGGCGGTCGCGAGCGGGGCCGCCAGCAGGGCCAGCAGCGGCGACAGGGCGTAGACTGACCTCAAAAGAGCGTTCTTGGACATGGATGGTCTCCCTCACTGGCGCGATGCCGCGCCTGGAATTTGAAAAAGGCGGCGCCCGCTCGTTGGATGGCGGGCGCTCGAAGTCGGTGCCGAGACGGAAATGCCGGGGATCAGTTGCCTTTGAAGACCGGCTTGCGCTTCTCGTGGAAGGAGGCGACGCCTTCCTTGAAGTCCTCCGAACCGCGCAGGCGGCCGTAGGCCTGACCCTCGATCTCGATGGCGCCGTTGACCGAGACGTTGTTGCCGCTGTTCAGCACGCCCTTGATGGTGCGCTGGGCCAGCGGCGAGAAGCCGCGCAGTTCGTCGACCAGGGCGGCGACCGTCGCTTCCAGTTCGGCGTCGGCGACGCAGTCGGTGACGAAGCCCCAATCGGCGGCCTGGCGGCCGGGGATGCGCTTGGCCCGCATCACCATGTCCTTGGTCCGGCAGATGCCGATCATGTGCAGCAGGCGGGCCGACCCGCCGGAACCGGGGATCATGCCGATGCGCATCTCCGGCAGGGCGAACTGCGCGGTCTCGGACACGATGCGGAAATCGCAGGCCAGCGACAGCTCGAAGCCGACGCCGAAGCAATAGCCGCGGACCTGGGCGATCACCGGCTTGCGGCAGCGCTCCGGCGCGGCGATGTTGACCGCCAGCTCCGACACATGCTCCGCCGACTTCTCCATGAAGCCGGCGATGTTGCCGCCGGACGAGAAATTCTCGCCCTCGGCGCGCAGGACGATCACCCGCACCTTGGGGTCGCGGTCCAGCGCCGCGAACACGGCGCTGAACTGGTCGCGCTGCAGCATGCTGACGATGTTGAAGGGCGGACGGTGCAGCACGATGTCGGCGCGTTCCTTGGTCTCGTCGATCTCCACGCGGAAGCCGTCGAGGTCGGCGAGCAGGCGGTCGGTGCTGTCGAAGCGATAGGGGGTCACGGTCGAAAACTCCATGGATGAAGGCTGGGTTCAGGAGAGTGTCGGGCTATGTTCGGCCGGGCTGTGTTCGAGAGCGAATTCGCCGGCCTGCAGCTTGCGGCGCAGGATCTTGCCGACCGGCGATTTCGGGATTTCGTCAAGGAAGACGTACTCGCGCGGGCGCTTGAAGTTGGCGAGGCCGGAGGTGCGGCAATGGTCGTCGAGATCCTTCGCCTCGACGCCGCGGGTGCGCTTGACGAAGGCGACGACCCGCTGGCCCCAGCGCTCGTCGGGCAGGCCGGCCACCGCCACCTCCAGCACGCCGTCATGCAGGGACAGCACGCTTTCGATCTCGACCGGCGAGACGTTCTCGCCGCCGGTGATGATCATGTCGTCGACCCGGCCGGTGACGAACAGGTCGCCGTCGGCGTCGAGGAAGCCGATGTCGCCGGTGAAGTACCAGCCGGCATGCAGCGCCTTGGCGTCGGCGTCCGGCCGCTTCCAATAGCCTTCGAAGGATTCGTCGCCCGACAGGTCGGCGACGATCTGCCCCTCGACCCCGGCCGCGGCGCGCTCGTCGGGATCGAAGCTGCCGAGGCGGACGATGCGGATGCGCTGGTTCAGCGCCGCCTTGCCGGCCGACCCCGGCTTGGCCGGCGCGTTCTGGTCGATGGTGAAGGTGTAGATCTCCGACGAGCCGTAATGGTTGACGAACAGCTCGGGCCGGAAGGCGGCGTCCAGCCGCTTCAGCAGCCCGTCGGTCATCGACGCCCCGGCGAAGCCCAGCTTGCGCACCGACGACACGTCGGTGCCAGCGAATTTCGGGTCGGCCAGCAGGTCGTGGTAGAGCGTCGGCACCAGATAAAGGCAGCTCAGCCGCTCCGCCGCGATCAGGTCGAGCGCTCGGGCCGTGTCGAAGCGCGGCAGGCAGACGAAGCAGCCGTCGACCAGCGCCATCGCCAGCAGCGAGCGCACCCCCATCGTGTGGTAGAGCGGCATTACGCCCAGCGTGCGCTCGCCCCGGCGGTAGCAGTTCTGCGCGACATGGGCGATCGCGGCGGCACGCTCGGTCCGGTGGCGGCGCGGCACGCCCTTGGGCTTGCCGGTGGTGCCGGAGGTATAGAGGAACAGCGAGACATGCTCCGCCGTGGCGCGGGGCTGCGCCGGAACCGGCTGGCTGTCCAAAAGGTCGGCGAAGCGGTGGTCGGCCTGCTGCCCGCCACCACCGACCGCGATGCGGGGCAGCGTCCGCGCGGCGGCGGAGTCACCGACGGCGTCGGCCGACACGTCCTGATAGAACAGGGCGCGCACCTCGGCATTGGGCAGGCAATAATCCAGCTCGTCCGCCTTCACCCGCCAATTCAGCGGCACGACGGCGATGCCGGCGAGCTGGCAGGCCCAATGGATGGTCGCCATCTCGTGCGTGTTCTGCAGCGCGGTGGCGATGCGGTCGCCGGGATGCAGGCCGAACCGGTCGAAGGCGCCGACCAGCCGGCGGATGCGCTCCAGCCATTGCGCGTAGGTCAGCCGCAGGTCGCCGTCGACGATGGCGACCGCGTCGGGGCTGCGCTCCGCGCTGGCCAGGATGCTGCGGCCGAGGTCAAACATGGGCGACCTCCTTCACCGTCTGGCCGGTGACCTCCATCACGGCGCGGACGATGCCGGCATAGCCGGTGCAGCGGCAAAGATGGCCGCTCAGCATGTCGCGTAGCTCCTCTTCGGTGGGTTTGGGATTGCGGCTCAGGTAATCGGTCAGCGACATCAGGATGCCGGCCGTGCAGAAGCCGCATTGCAGGGCGTGATGCCGGCGGAAGGCCTCCTGGAGCGCGGTCATGCGCCCCTCGTTGGCTTCCGCCAGCCCTTCGACGGTGTCGATGCGCCGGCCGTCGGCCTGGACCGCCAGGGTCAGGCAGGCACGGGCGGCGACGCCGTCGATGCGGACGGTGCAGGCACCACAGACGCCGTGCTCGCAGCCGACGCGGGTGCCGTGGGCGCCAAGCTCGTGGCGCAGGAAATCGCTCAGCAGCAGGCGCGGATGGGCGTGTCCGCTGCGCGGCTTGCCGTTCAGGACGATGGAGACGGCATGTCGCGTCTCGGCCGCCAGGATCGGCGGAGTGTGGGGAGAGGTCAGCGGCGGCATGACAGGGCCTCTTCAAGGACAATGCGGCCGATCCGGCGGACGAGGTCGCGGCGGTAGCGCGCGGTGGCGTGCTGGTCGTCATCTCCGCCGAGATCCCAGGCGAAGGCGTTCAGCGAATCGTCGAGATCCGGCGGCAGCCCGCCGCCGACGAGCGGCCAGGACCGCAGCGTCGGACGGTCCGCGACCCCGCCGACGGCAAGGCTGGCGCGCTCCCCGTCCACCGTGGCGGCGCAGGCGGTGATGGCGAAATCGCCATGCCGCATCGACTGCTCGCGGAAGGCATGGCCGCTGCCCGGCTTCGCCAAGGGAAAGCGGACGCATTCGACGATCTCGTCCGCCGCCTTGACCGTGGTCAGCGGCCCCAGGAAGAAATCGGCGGCGGCAACGGTGCGGCGGCGGCGCAGGTTGCGCAGCACCACCTCGCCGCCGGTGGCGACCAGACAGAGCGGCGTCTCGGCGCTGGGATCGGCATGGGCGACCGAGCCGCAGAGCGTGCCACGGTTGCGGGTCTGGAAATGGCCGACCCACGGCAGGGCGGCGGCCAGCAGCGGTACCTCCCGCGCCAGGGTCGGGCGGGCCAGCACCTCGGCCTGGGTGACGGCGGCGCCGACGGTCAGCCAGCCGTCCTCCGCCCGCAGCGTGCGCAACTCCTCCAGCCGGCCGAGGTCGATCAGCAGGCGCGGCTGGACCAGCCGCATGTTCAGCATCGGCATCAGCGACTGGCCGCCGGCGATCACCCGGGCGTCGTCGCCCCCGGCCGCCAGCGCCGCCAGCGCGTCGGCGACCGTCGCCGGCCGCAGATAATCGAAAGAGGCGGGTTTCATCGGTTGAGTCCCAGAAGGCGCAGCAAGCGCGCCAGAAGCGACAGGGGCGGCGCAGGACGGGCGTCGGAAGCCGTGGGACCGCCGGCGCGGGCGACCAGCTTCTCGAAGAACTGGCCGATCAGCAGGCGCGACGCGCTGTCGAGCATCCGGCCGCCGACCGCGGCGACCTTGCCGCCGACCGACGCGCTGTAGCGGTAGGTGACGCGCGTGCCCTCGGCGGTGCGCTCCAGCGTGACGTGCCCGGTGCCGCTGCCCGAGCCGAGCGCGCTGGTGCCGCTGCCGGTCAGGGTCAACGCCTTGGGCGGGTCGAGGTCGGACAAGGCGACCTCCGCGGTATAGCGGCCGCGCACCGGGCCGATGCCGACCACGACCTCCGCCCGGTAGGCGTTGGGACCGACGAGGTCGAGCGCCTCGCAGCCGGGCAACAGCGCCGCCAGTTCCTTGGGATCGAGCAGGATGGCCCAGACCTGTTCCGGCGTCGCCGGCACTTCACGGCTGCCCTCCCCGGTCAGGCCGCGCCCGCCTTTGGTAGCGGCCGGCGGCGGAGTTTCCCTCGCAATTTCCCCCGTGCCGGCCGCAGACGCCGGACGAGGCGGTTCCGGCGGATGGATCAGCGCGGCCAGCTTGGCCGGGGTGATCGGCAGGGACGGCGGCCCGTCCACCGATACGCCGGCCACAGACAATCCCGACAACGCATCCGCCACCGCGTTGGCGAGGCAGACCGGGGTGCTCATGCAGTTCCCCTCCCCCACCCCCTTGGCGCCGAGCGGCGTCACCGGCGACGGGCTTTCGCGATGGAGGATGACGGGAACCGGTACTTCGCAGGCGGTCGGCACCAGATAGTCGGCGAAGGTGCCGGACAGGAAGCGGCCGTCGTCGCCATAGGCGTATTCCTCGTACAGCGCGGTGCCGACGGCATGGGCGAAGCCGCCCAGGATCTGCCCCTCCACCAGCAGCGGGTTCAGCAGCCGGCCGGCATCGTGCATGGTGACGTAGCGGTCGATCCGCAGCGCCCCCGTCGTCCGGTCGATCTCGACCCCGCAGAAATCGAAGATGAAGCCGTAACAGGCCGAGCTGTTGATGTGGTCGGCGTCGGTCGGCGCCTTCAGCGGCTCCGGCGTCCAGAAGGCGGTCTCGCGCAGCGCCGCCTCCTGCCCGTCCGGCAACGTGCCGGGCGACCAGTGGCCGGCGGCGGCGACGCGGGGGAAGGACAGGCTGTTGTCCGGATTGGCATCGGAGAAGACCCTGCCGCCGGCGAAGCGGACATCGTCGGCCCGGCAATTCAATTGCCCGGCGACCAGCGCCGCCATGCGGCCGCGCAGCCGGGTCGCCGCCACCTGGGCCGCCCCCGCCACCGCCCCGGCGAAGCGGCTGGAATAGTTGCCCGAGGCGATCGACCAGGCATCCTTGCCGGTGTCGAGGTCGGTGTTGACGCGGATGTCCTCGAAGCGCAGACCGAAGACGTCGGCCACCACCTGGGCCAGCACGGTGCGGTGCCCCTGCCCCTGGGGAGCCGAGGCCACCGTCACCGAGACGCCGCCGGTGGGGTCGACGGCGACGCTGGCGGTCGCCTGCGCCCCGTTCTTCGGCCCGGCCTTGCGCCGGTCCTCGGCGGTCAGGACGGTGGTGATGTAGCCCATGTTGGAGATCGACGGCTCGACCACCGCGGCATAGCCGATGCCGTAGAGCCGCCCCTCCGCCCGCAGGGCGTTGCGCCGCGCCTTCAGCGCGTCGAGCGCGCCCTCGCGCACCGCCTGCTCCAGCGTCGCGCGGTAGTCGCCGCTGTCGAGCGTCCCGCCCGAGGCGGTGCGGTAGGGCATGGCGTCGGCCGCCACCAGATTGCGGCGGATGACGTCGAGCGGATCGAGCCCAAGCTCCGCCGCCACCCGGTTCATCAGCCGCTCCAGCCCGTAATAGAGCTGCCCGCCGCCGAAGCCGCGGTTGAGGCCGGTCGGCGTCTTGTTGGTGACGACGATGCGGTTGGTCACCGCCAAATTCGGAATGTCGTAGGCACCGGTCAGGTTGCCGTGGTTGCGGTAGAGCGAGGCCGGCTCCGGTGCCCGCAGATAGGCGCCGCAATCCTCGGTCTGCTCCATCCGCAGCGCCAGCACCCTGCCGTCCGGCTCCACCGCCGCGTCGATGCGCATGCGGCGCGCGGTGGCCGAGGTGGCGGCCATCAGATGCTCCAGCCGGTCCTCCACCCACTTCACCGGCCGGCCGGCGACGCGGGCGCACAGCCCCATCAGCACGACATAGGGGAACACCGCCTGCTTGTTGCCGAAGCTGCCGCCGGAATGGGGCGGCGTCTTCAGCCGCAGCCGCGATCCCGGCACGTTCAGCGCGCGCGCCATCACCGGATGGACGGCGAAGGGGCCGGAGAAGTTCGACAGCACCTCGTAGGCATCCTCGGCCGCGTCGTAATCGGCCAGGACGACGAAGCACTCCATCGGGGTGCAGGAGTTGCGGGGATATTCGACCTCGACCGACACGCTGCGGGCGGCGCCGGCGAAGGCGGCCTCGGGATCGCCGTAATGGAAGCTGCGGCTGTTGACGAGGTTGGAGCCCACCGCCGGATGCAGCGGCTCCGATCCTTCCTCCAATGCCTGGGCGATCGAGGTCACCGGCGGCAGCGGGCGATAGCGCACCTCGATGCGGTCGAGCGCGTCCTCCGCCAGATAGCGGCTGTCGGCCAGCACCACCGCCACCGGTTCGCCGACATGGCGCACGCGGTCGATGGCGAGGCACCAATGCTCCATCGGCGCGCGGATGCCGACCAGGAAGGCGCTGGCATAACGCTTGGCGTCGGCCCCGGTGACTACGGCGGCGACGCCGGGAACCGCCAGCGCGGCGGCGGTGTCGATACCCAGCAACTCGGCATGGGCGTGCGGCGAGCGCAGGATCGCGGCGTGCAGGGTGCCGGGCTTAACCGGCAGATCGTCGGCATAGCGGGCGACGCCGGTCAGCAGCGCGGCATCTTCCACCCGCGGCATCGAACGGCCGACGAACGGAGCCGCTACGGCCGGGCTGCCTTTGATTTCAACGGTCTGCGTGGCCGTCATCGTCATCCTCCGGTTACCGGAGAAGACTAGACCGTTCGCCCCGCAAAGCTTTTACCGTGGAGTGTCGCGATTTACCCTAGCGTCTCATTTTCACGCATGGCCGACTTCCAGCCGCCCTGCTCCAAGCCTTCCTATACCGGGCCGGTCGAGCAGGTTGACGACGCGGCGGTATTCGGTGGGCGTGACGCCCTGGTGGTTGCGGAAGAAGCGGCTGAAATGGCTGGGCGCCGAAAAGCCGAGCCGGCCGGACACCTCGGTCGCGCTCTCCAGCCCGGCAGCCATGGCGTCGATGGCCGCCTCCATCCGCAGCACGTTGAAATAGAGTGCCGGGGTGATCGCCATGGTCTGCTGGAACAGCCGGAACATATGGGCGCGCGACAGGCCGGCGGCGGCGGCGACCCGACCGGCGTCGAATTCCTCGCCCAGCGTCCCGCTCATGAAACGGATGGCCTGACGGATGCGGAAATCGCCGGCCGCCGGGGCGGCGTAGCGCGTCCCGCCCAGCCTCCGCCATTCGGAGAAGCGGTCGATGATGGCGATCATCAGGTCGAACAGCGCCTCCTCCATCCGCTCGCCCGACGGGTCGTCATACAGCAACTCCGCCGCCATGCGGTTGGCCAGCCGGCGGATGTAGGGGGTCAGCTCGCCGCAGGACTGCGCGAAGAATCCGGGATTGCCGCTGGCGTTGAGTTCCCGCTGCATGGCGCCGAGCCAGCGCGGCTCGATATAGAGCGCCAGGATCACGGTGCGCGGGGCGCCCGGCTGGTGGGCATAGGAATGGGCCTCCCAGCTGTTGACCAGCACCGCGGTGTCGTCGCGCAGCGGATAGAGCTGGTCCCCCACCGCGAAGCGGGTGTCGGCGCCGGACGCCTTGATCAGCACATGGCAATGGGGATGCGCGTGATGGATCAGCGCATTGTCCATGTCCAGCAGGGCGACGCGGCCGAAGCTTCCCTGATGGATGCGCATCGCTTTCGACATGGCGTCCGGTCCCTTCCTACCCGCCCGCAGCCAGCGGCTGCCGGGATGATCTTCGATGGTTTGCTTTACAAGCTAATCGTCGGCGGACGCCATTACCAGATCCATCGGACCGGATCCGGCGGATGCATGGCTGCCGGCACCTGGGAAAGAGCCGCCAAAAAGAAGGGCCGGTCCACTGCCCGAAGACAGCGGCCCGACCCCAGTGAGGGAGATGCGGGGGCCGGCGGCGTTCCGGAACCATCCGGATCGGCCGCCAGCCCCTCATTCGATCACCGCGCGCCAATCGGCGCCGGGAGCGGCCAGCCGGTCGAGATCGACGGACTCCTCGCCCGGAACGCGGATGCGCTTGAACTTCATCTCGGGCGAGCCGATCGGGATGGTGGCGTCGATGCCCCATTTCGCCCCCAGCCCCTCGTCGGTCGAGGGATCGAGCCTGGAGCACTGGCTGTTGCCCACCACCACCAGATCGCGGTCGGCCTGGAAGCGGGTGGCGACGGCCCATTCGACCTCGCGCGCATTGTGGATGTCGACGTCGGGATCGACCACCACCGCATGCTTGATGTCGTAATGCGCGGCGAAGGCGCCGAGCAGGACGTTCTTCGCCTCGCCATGCTGGGTCTGACGCAGCTTCACCACCAGATGGTAGCGGCCGACCCCGCCCAGCGACAGATGGACGTCCTGAACGTTGGGGAAGTTGCGCTGGAGCGTCGCCAGGATCGTCGCCTCGCGCGGGATGGCGCCCAGCAGCAGATGCTCCAGCCCGCCGCCGACGATGGTGTGGAAGAGCGGACGGACGCGGTGGGTCACCGCGTCGACCTGGATCACGTGGCGGTCGGCCCGCTCGCCGTAATATTGCGGGAATTCGCCGAACGGCCCCTCCGCCTCGCGCACCTGCGGCAGCAGCCGGCCTTCGATGACGATCTCGGCCTCGGCCGGGACGCGCACGCGGTTGGTCTTGCAGCGCACGACGTCCAGCGGCTCGCCGCGCAGCGCCCCGGCGATCTCCAACTCGTCCTGGCCGACCGGCACGATGGCCTGGGACGCCAGCAGCGTCGCCGGATCGACGCCGATCACCAGCGCGATCTCCAGCGCCTCGCCCTTCGCTTCCGCCTTGCGGTAGAAATGGTCGGTGTGGCGCGGCAGCAGCAGGATGCCGATGCGGTCCGGCCCGTTGATCTGGCAGCGGTGGATCGAAACGTTCTGAATCCCCGTCTCCGGATCGCGGGCGATGGTCAGCCCGGCGGAGATGTAGGGACCGCTGTCATGCTCGTTGTGGGTCGGGATCGGCAGCAGCCGGGTCAGGTCGATGGGACCGCGATGGACGATTTCCTGAACCGGCGCCTCCGCCACCTCGCGCCAGGGCAGGGGGTCGGCGGCGGCGCGCTGGCAATGGGCGATCAGTTCGTCCCCCGGCACCCCCAGCGCCTCCGCCATCCAGGCCCGGTCGGACACCAGGCCCGACACCACCGTGCCGGAATGGCCGTCGGGGTGGGGGAACAGGGTGGCGGTCGTCCCGTCCAGGCGCTTGGCGACGGCGGCGAGCTGGTGCACCAGCCCGACGCCCGGCCGCATCACCGTCAGGCGGTTGGTCGCCTCCAGCCGGTCGAGCCAGCCGCGCAGGCTGCAGGCGGCACTCCGCGTTTCCGGGACCGGAGACGACACCGGAGCCGGCGTGGGGAAACGGTCTATGGCGTGGTTGCTCATGGCTGTCTGCCTTGGAATGGACGGTGCGACGATGCGGGCGAGAGGGCGGGCGCGGCCTTGGCTCAAGCGGTGTCCCGCATCGTCCGGGAGGAGGACGTCAGGCGCGGCAGGTGGCTGACGCTCATCACGATCAGCGGGATGACCAGGGCGACATAGGCGTTGTCGATGCCGTAGGGATCGCCGGCCAGATACCAGCCGATGGTCAGCACCAGCGACAGCAGGATGCTGGTGAGGGCCCCCTTCGGCGTGCCGAACCGCGGTGCGTAGAAGATGAAGAGGACCAGCACGGCCAGGGTCAGGCGCAGCGACTTCGCCAGGAAGGTGACCTTCAGCACGTCGGGGGCGAAGATGGCGAGCGGGATCGGCAGCAGGCAGACGACGGTCGACGCGATCCGCACGAACATCAGCGCCCGGGAGTCGGCGGCCGTGACCGCGTCGGTCTTGTGAACCGCCGGAAGGTAGAAATCCTTGTAGAGCAGGGTCGCCGTGCCGATGCTGATGGCGGAGATCGTCCCGAACAGCGAGCCGGCGAGGCCGGCGACCACCACCGCGGCCATCAGGCTGTCCATCTGCGACACGATCATCGGAAAGGCCTGGAGCGCGTTGATCTTCGGGAACATCAGCGACGCGCACATGCCGCACAGCGCAGCCGCCAGCCCGAAGGGCACCAGCAGCAGGGCGGTGTAGAGGCTGGCCCGCTGCGCCTTGGCGGCGTTGTCGACGGTGCTGATCGCCTGCAGCACATACTGGGTGGAGAAGACGGCGCCGGTTCCCGCCAGGATCCAGGCGAAGATCTGCGGCCACCCGGCATTGCCGACCTCGAACATCTCGGCCGGCAGGCGGGCCTGCAGTTCCCCCATGCCGCCGACCTGCGACAGGGCGAAGGCGGTGGCGACGAGGATGCCGATGTATTTGACGATCGCGTGCATCACGTTGGTGTAGATGACCGACCGCATGCCCCCCATGCTGACATAGAGCGCGGCGACCATCCCGGTGATGACGATGGCGGTCGCCCGGTCGATCTTCAGCAGCCCGGCCAGCACGGCGCCGCCGCTGGCGTAGACGGAGATGGCGACGATCTGCAGCGCCGCGATCATGATGATGCTGGTGGCGAGCTTCGTCCCCTTGCCGTAGGTCTTCGCCATCACGCCGGAGATGGTGTTCTCGCCCAGATCCTTGAACTTGCGGGCGAACAGGAAGGCGTAGAACACGAAGCCGATGCCCAGCGCCGCGAGGTTCCACGCCGCCGAGATGCCCCAGTTGTAGGCGGCCTGGGCGGTGCCGACGCTGGCGGTGGTGCCGATGAACTCCGACATCAGCAGGAAGCCCACCAGCAGCGCCGGATAGGTGGTGCCGCCGGAGGTGAAGTTGTGCGCGGTGTTGGCGAAGCGCTTGGCGGCATAGCTGATGACGCCCATCGCCAGGATGTAGACGATGGCGAGCGACATGGCGGTCCAGTTGGCGTCCATGGCGAATGTCCTCCCGGTGTGGCAAGGCCCGCCCGTTGCCTGGGTCTTTTGCGGGCATGTGGGTGCGTGCCGGGGCCGACGCGGTCGGCCCCGTCGCCAGTGCGTTACGGTGCAGGTGCGCTATGGCGCGGGCGCACCGGGACGCGATGGCAGGGGGTCTTGAAGCAGGGTTCCGCTCTGGATGAGGGCGGTCCGGAATTCGTCGGTGAACAGGCGGACGACATGGTCCAGCCCGTCGGCGCCGGCGGCGGCATAGGCCATCAGGAAGGCACGGCCGGCGAAGGCCGCGGCGGCTCCCCGCCTGCGGGCGCGCAGCAGGTCGAGGCCGGAGACCATGGCGCCGTCGACCATCACGGTGGCACGGCCGCGCACCCGCTCCTCGATCGGCGGCAGGGCGTCGATGGTCGCCGGAGCCGCGTCGAATTGGCGGCCGCCGTGGTTGGAGACCAGGATGCCGTCGGCCCCCAGCGACACCGCCTTGTCGGCATCGTCGGGATGCAGGATGCCCTTGACGATCAGTGGACCGCGCCAGACGTCGCGGAAACGGGCGACCGACTCCCAGGTCAGCGGGCCGGTCATCTTCTGGTAGACGAAGCCGGCGAGGTCGCCGGTGCTGGCCTCCGGACCCAGATAGGGTTCGAAATTGAAGAAGCGCGGCTGGCCGCGCCGCAGCATCGCCAACGCCCACAGCGGCGCCCGCGCCACGTCCCATGCCGTCCGCAGGGTCGGGCGGAACGGCACGACGAGACCGTTGCGCACGTCGCGCACCCGCTTGGAGCGGACCGGCACGTCCATGGTCAGCACCAGCGCATGGGCGCCCGCCGCCTGCGCCCGGCGGATCAGGTCGAGCGACACCGCGTGGTCGTTTTCCGGCACATTGTAGAGCTGGTACCAGAACACGTCCGGCGCGATGCGGGCGATGCGCTCGATCGAGCTGTTGGCGACCGTCGACATCACATAGGGGATGCGGGCGCGCTGGGCCGCCGCGGCGATCGCCTCGTCGGCGTCCGGCCACAGCAGGCCGGCCAGCCCCATCGGCGCCACCCCGACCGGCAGGGCATAGCCGCGGCCGAACAGCGTGGTTTCGGTCGACACGCCCCGCAGGTCGATGCCGTAGCGCGGCACGATCTCGACGGCGTCGAGCGCCTGACGGTTGCGCGCCAGCCCATGATCGTCCCCCACCCCGCCGGCGACGAACTCATAGGCGAAGCGCGGCGTCCGCCGCCGGGCCTGCGCCGCGAGATCGGCGACGGTGGGGAAGCGGCGGCGCAGCCGCGCCGCCTCGCTGCTCAACCCGCCGCTGCCCCACCCCGCGCCGGCCTTTGCAGCCGGAGCGGAGGATGGTGCCGGGGCGATCTGGGCGGTCGCCGCCTCGATGGCTGGATCGCGCGCCGACATCAGTAGTCGCACAGCACGTTGACCAGCGCCTGGCGGCGCTCCTGGGTCACCACCGCCACCGCGCGGCGCAGGGCGTCGCGCAGCTCTTCCGGCCGCTCGACCCGGAAGCCGACGCCGCCGCTCGCCTCCACCAGCTTCTCGAAGGCCGGCGACGGGCTGAGGTCGGCCAGCATGCGCCCGCCGCTGCGCGCGGCGACGCCGGTCTTGTACATCGCCATGGTGGCGTTGCGCACCGCGCCATAGAGCTGGTTGTTGAAGACGACGGTCAGCACCGGCAGGTCATGGGCCTCGCCGACCCAGTGGGAGGCCGTCGGGTTGGCGAACATGTAGGCGCCGTCGCCCAGCGTCGCCACCACCAGCCGGTCCGGGTTGGCCAGCTTGGCTCCCAGCGCCGCCCCCAACCCCCAGCCGAGCCCGCCGGCGGCGCTGAGGCCGAAATAGGTGCCGCTGCGGGTCTGCGGGCAATGGTCCAGCCGCAGCGGATATTCGTTGACGACGATCGCGTCGGGACCGACCGCCTCGCCGATGCAGGCGCTGAGCCATTCCGGGCCGATGCGGCCGTCGGACGGCACCGCGTCGGCCGATACCCGCTTGCCGGCGAGTGCCTGCGACTGCACCCGCAACGCCTCGCCGCGGGCGGCGACGCTCTTGCGGTCCAGCCGCTCGTGGCGGTCGAGCAAGTCCTCGACGGCCGTCAGAACGTCGGCGGTCTCTCCGGCGACGCAGAGGTCGGCGGGAAAGCTGCGCATCGGATAGCGGGTGTAGGCGGGATCGGTCGCGACATGCACCACCCGGCAGCCCGCCGGCGGCGATTCCAATGCCGGGATCCAGGGCACGTCGGCGTCCAGCGCGATCACCAGATCGGCCTGGGCCAGCAGCCCGCCGGGCAGCGAGCCGAGATTCATCGGGTGGTCGGCGGCGATGTTGAGGAAGCGCGGGTGGAAGGAGACCACCGGCAGGGCGAAGCGCTCCGCCAGGCGCGCCAGCGCGTCGAAGCCGGCCTGGGTGCGCCCGGCCCCCTGGGTGACGATCAGCGGACGCTCGGCCCCGGCGATCCAGTCGGCCAGGGTGCGGATGTCGTCCGGCTGCGGATGGGGAGCCGCCGGTGCGGCACGCCGACCGGCATCGGGGCGGGACACCCGGATCGGGTCGGCCAGCACGTCGCGCGGCAGCGTGGCATAGACCGGGCCACGCGGCGCCGTCATCGCCACCTGCCAGGCGCGCGCCACCATGTCGCCGGCCTGTTCGGGCAGATGGAGTTCATAATCCCACTTCACCGCTTCGCGCAGCATGCCGCCCTGGTCGAACATCTCCTGCGCCCAGTGGATGTAGCGGGTGCGGGTGCCGTGGCGGCCGCTTTCGCTGTAGGGGGAACGGCCGGCGAACAGCAGCACCGGGGTCTCGTCGCGGCTGGCGTTCAGCACCGCGTTGACGGTGTTGGCGGTTCCGACATTGACATGCACCATGACCGCCTGCGGCCGACCGGTGGTCATATAGACCCCGTGCGCCATCGACACCGCGAGATTCTCGTGCGGGATCACCATCGGGCGCGGAACGGCCGTGCCGGTCTCCGCCGCCCGGGCGAACGCCTCGGCGATCGGCGGAAAGTCGGTTCCGCCATTGGCGAAGAAGTAATCGACGCCATGCACGGAGAGCTGGGTCAGGAAAAGATCCGACGCGCTCTGCTCGAATTCTCCGGATTCGCCGGCGTTCGATTGATTTTCGACCAAGGATTGTACTCCCTCAACGTGCATTGGCTGATCGTCGGTGCTCGTTCCGCCGCTTCATAGGTCGCGCGATTGGGAACGCTAATCAAATAATTTAAAATCATCGGCCCGATCATCCGATTTGATCGCCTGCCTGACTGATGGATTTCCGGATCATTACCCATGCCCGGATGCAACAGGCCTCCACCATGCTACCGCACCGCCATCAGTTTTTATGATGATCAGCATTCCCAATCATTATTTGTGATGGCGATCCGGTTCCACCATAGTCCGGCAGCAAGCCGTGCCCCCACCCTGCGGGCGGCGACCGACCGGGATTGAGGATGCCGACCGATGGAGATGTCCGCCGACACGCCGCACCACGGCACAGGCCCGGACGGGCGGCCGCGCCCCGCGGCGCCGCAGCGGCTGATCGTCGGCATTTCCGGCGCGTCGGGTGTGGTGTACGGTATCCGGATGCTGCAGACCCTGCGGGCGCTGGAAATCGAGACGCATCTGGTGCTGACCCGCTCGGCGGAAGTCACCATCGCCATGGAGACCGACTGGAAGATCGCCGAGGTCCGCGCGCTCGCCAGCGTCGCCCATCCGGCGGACGACATCGCGGCGTCGATCTCCTCCGGGTCGTTCCGGACGATGGGCATGGTGGTGGCGCCCTGCTCCATGCGCAGCATGAGCGACATCGCCTGCGGCACCACAACCGGCCTGCTGAGCCGGGCGGCCGACGTCGTGTTGAAGGAACGGCGCCGGCTGGTGCTGATGGTCCGCGAGACGCCGCTCCATCTCGGCCACCTGCGCACGATGACCGCCCTGGCCGAGATGGGCGCGATCATCGCCCCGCCGGTTCCCGCCTTCTACGCCAAGCCCGACGGGCTGGACGACCTGATCGACCACACGGTCGGCCGGGTGCTGGACCTGTTCGAGCTGGACAGCGGCCGGGTGCGGCGCTGGGGGGAGAGCGCACGCCGGTCCGGCCGCTCCCCTGCCCGCCCGGCTCCTGCCGATCAACCCGGCGGGAGCGTTTGATGGACCTGCGCCAGCTCCAGTATTTCATGTGCCTGTACGAGGAAGGCAACGTGACCCGCGCGGCGCGGCGGCTGAACGTCGTGCAGCCGGCGCTGAGCATGCAGATCGCCAAGCTCGAGGCCGAATTCGGCGAGAAGCTGTTCGAGCGCAGCCCGCAGGGCATGATCCCGACGGCGGCCGGCCGCACCATGTTCCGACTGTTCCTGCCGATCCTGCGCGACATCGCCGCCGCCAAGCAGGAGATCGGCAATCTGGCCGGCCGCATCTCCGGCCAGGTCTCCATCGGCCTGATCGCCTCGGTCACCCAGTCGGTGCTGTCGCGGACGATCGAGATCTTCTCCAACCAGTATCCCAGCGTGGAGCTGAGCGTCGCCGACGGCTACACCGCCACCTTCGTGGAGCAGGTGACCTCCGGCCAGCTCGACATCGCGGTGATCAACCGGCCGCGCAAGCGGCTGGCGCTGGAAACCACCGACATCCTGAACGAGGAGATGGTGCTGGTCAGCGGGGCCGACCGGCCGCCTCCCTTGCCCGACGCGGTACGCCTCAGCGACCTCGCGCAGTTCCGCCTGGTCATCCCGTCCAAGCGGCACGGGCTGCGGGCGGTGCTGGAACAGGCCGCCGAGGCGCAGGGCATCGACCTGAAACCCCAGCTGGAGATCGACACCCTGATCTCCATCGCCGAACTGGTCGCGCGCACCGACTGGGTCACCGTGCTGCCCAGCATCGCCGTCCATCGCGGCTTGGCCGACGGCACCCTGCGGGCCACGCCGATCGTGGAGCCGACGATCGTGCGCACGCTCGCCTGGCTCCACCACCCGCGGCGGCCGCTCAGCCTCGCCGCCGTCCGCTTCATGGAAACCATGAACGAACGCCTGATCGAGGCGGCCCGCCCCGGCGCGCATCTGGACGCCGCCCGCGCTCCGGCCGAAAGCCATCAGGCGGAGTGATCCTGTTGATTAGAACAGACTATTGGCCTTGACCCCACCCCCGGGGATTAGCTGGCGGTGGAAAGGAGAGCGCGCAAGTGCCGCGCGCCCCTTGCAACGAAAACGTCCAACGGAGATGGGAGGACAACGGTGACCAACCTGGACAGCCGGCAGTGGATCGACGGCGCGTGGGTGCCCGGCACCGGTCGCTTCGCCAGCATCAATCCCGCCGACGGCAGCGTCGTCGGCCATGCCGCCGAAGGCGGGCGCGCCGAGGCCGAGGCCGCCATCGCCGCCGCGCATGATGCCTTCAATCGGCCCGACTGGGCGCAGAACCCGCGGCTGCGCCAATCGGTCCTGCTGGGCTGGGCCGACCGGCTCGACGCGCAGGCCGAGGATCTCGCCCGCCTGCTGACGCTGGAGAACGGCAAGGCCATCGCCCAGTCGCGGGGAGAGATCGCCGGCGCCATTTCGGAAATCCGCTACTACGGCGGCCTGGCCCGCCATGTCCCCGGCCATGTGCTGGAGGTCGAGCCGGGCGTCCTCTCCACCATGCTGCGCGAACCGGCCGGGGTGGCGGCGCTGATCATCCCGTGGAACGCACCGGCGGTGCTGCTGGCGCGGGCCATCGGCCCGGCGCTGGCCTGCGGCTGCACCGTCGTGGTCAAGCCGGCGGCGCAGACCACCCTGCTGACCGCCGCCTTCCTGCGCGCCCTGTCCGAGGTTCCCGGCCTGCCCCGCGGCGTCTGCAACATGATCAGCGAAACCGGCCATTCCGCCGCCGCCCGCCTGGTCGATTCGCCGCTGGTCGACGTGGTCAGCTTCACCGGCTCGACCGCCACCGGCAAGCGCATCATGGTCGCGGCGGCGGACACCATGAAGAAGCTGTCGCTGGAGCTGGGCGGCAAGAGCTGCTGCGTCGTCTTCCCCGACGCCGATCCGGCGGAGACGGCGGCGCGCATCGCCACCGCCGCCACCATCATCTCCGGCCAGCAATGCACCGCCGCCCGCCGGGTGCTGGTCCATGCATCGGCTTTCGACGCGATGAAGACGCATCTGCGGGCGGCGCTGGCGGCGATGACGGTGGGCAACGGGCTGGATCCGGCGATCCGGATGGGGCCGCTGATCGACCGGCCGGCGCGCGACCAGGTGCAGGCCCAGGTCGAGCGGGCCTTCGATGCCTGCGACGAGGTGCTGCTGCGCGGCGGCATGCCGGCGGACGCCCCGGCCGCCGCGTCCTTCCTCACCCCGTCGCTGGTGGCGCACGACGACCCGTCCGCCTTCTTCTGCCAGGACGAGATCTTCGGCCCCTTCGTCGTGCTGGAGCGCTTCGAGACCGAGGCGGAGGCCGTGGCCAAGGCCAACAACACGGTGTTCGGCCTGTCGGCCAGCGTCTGGACCCGCGACGGCGCCCGGGCGCTGCGCGTGGCCCGGGCATTGCGCAACGGAACCGTCTGGATCAACGACCACAACCGCCTGTTCGCCGAGGCGGAAACCGGCGGTTACCGGCAGAGCGGGCTGGGCCGCCTGCACGGTTACGACGCCTTCGCCGATTTCACCGAACTGAAGCATGTTTGTCAGACGGTGGGGACCATCGGCTGACCGCCCGCTTCTCCGCGTGATCAGTCCGCATCCTCGAAGGTGAAGGCCTCGGTTTCGTCGTCATAGGTGAACAGCTCGGCGTAGCGTGCCCAGCTGGTCACCGCCTTCAGCGTCTCCTCGGCATAGGATTCGCTCATGAAGGCCTCCAGTTCGACCTGGATGCGGTTGCTCGGAACGCGCTGGACGGCCGATTCCTTCAGCAGGCCGTGGATGTGGGCGGCCAGCGGGACATAGCGGATCAGATGCTCCGCGAACAGCCGCTTGCGGTCCTCCAGACCGGACTCGGCGAACAGCCGGCCGGGTTCGGTCAGGTGGATGTCGCCCTCCGCCACCTCGGCGAAACCCAGCATCTGCAGCGTCTCGGCGATGGGAAAGAGGTCGTCGATCTCGTGCTGCAGCCCTGCCGCCAGATGCGGCAGATCCGCCTTCCCGTGATAGGCCGGCGAGGCCAGCGTCTCCAGCAGGCCGGCCAGCAGGTTGGTCGAGACATGCTGCAACGGCACGGCATGGGCCGGCGGCTGCCGACTGGAGGGCGACGGCGCCACCAGCGGCCTGCGCGCGGTCATCCGGCCGTAGATGTCGTCGACCATGGCGCGGAACTGGGGATCGAGGCGGTTGCGGGGATGGGGAATGTCGACCCGGATCTCCGCCGCCACCCGGCCGGGATTGGACGAGAAGACCAGGATGCGGTCGCACATCAGCACCGCCTCCTCGATGTTGTGGGTGACCATCAGGATCGACTTGATCGGCAGCCGCCGCTCCATCCACAGATCGAGCAGGTCGGTGCGCAGCGTCTCCGCCGTCAGCACGTCGAGCGCCGAGAAGGGCTCGTCCATCAGCAGGATTTCCGGATGGACCACCAGCGCGCGGGCGAAACCGACCCGCTGGCGCATGCCGCCCGACAGTTCCTTGGGATAGGCGGATTCGAAGCCGGACAGGCCGATCAGGTCGATGGCCTCCTCGGTCCGCGCCTCGGCCTCCCGGGCGGGCACGCCCTTGGCCTTCAGCCCGGCCATCACGTTCTCCCACACCGTCAGCCAGGGAAACAGGGCGAAGGTCTGGAAAACCATCGCCACCCCGTCGGTCGGCCCGGCGACCGGCTCGCCATGGTGGCGGACGGAACCGCCGGTCGGCTTGACCAGCCCGGCGACGATCCGCAGCAGCGTCGACTTGCCGGACCCGGAGCGGCCGAGCAGCCCGACGATCTCGCCGTCGCGCAAGGTCAGGGCGACGTCGTCGAGCACGACGTAATCCTGCCCCGACGGCTTGGCATAGGCCTGACGGACGCCGCTCAGCTCGAAGAGGGTGGTGTTGCGGGTGTTCAGCATGGCGGGGGTCCTCCTCAGGCGAGGCGCAGGCGGCGCTCGGCGAACGCATAGAGCGGACGCCACAGCAGGCGGTTGAACAGGATGACGAACAGCGACATGACGGCGATGCCCAGCACGATGCGCGGATAGTCGCCGGCCGCGGTGGCCTCGGCGATGTAGCGTCCCAGCCCGTGGGCGGCCAGCCGGGTGTCGCCCCAGTTCACCGCCTCCGCCACGATGCTGGCGTTCCATGACCCGCCCGACGCGGTGACCGCCCCGGTGACGTAATAGGGGAAGACGCCCGGCAGCATGACGTCGCGCCACCACTGCCAGCCGCGGATGCGGAAGCTGGCCGCCGCCTCCTTCAGGTCGCTGGGGAAGGCGGTGGCGCCGGCCACCACGTTGAACAGGATGTACCACTGGGTGCCCAGGATCATCAGCGGGCTGAGCCAGACGTCGGGGTTCAGGTCGAAGCGCAGGATGGTGACAACCGCCACCGGGAACAGCAGGTTCGCCGGGAAGGCGGCAAGGAACTGCGCCGCCGGCTGGACCTTCTCCGCCAGCCGCGGACGCAGCCCGATCACGACGCCCAGCGGCACCCAGACCAGGGTCGCCAGCAGGATCAGCACGATCACCCGCAGCAGCGTGGCCCCACCCAGCAGCAGCGCGGTGCCGACATCGCCCCAGCCGGCACCGGTCGAGACGAAGGCGATCATCGACCAGCCGGCCCAGCCTGCGGCCGCGGCGAGGGTCAGGTACCACAGCCCGTCGACGGCCCGCGCCGGCGCCCGGTCCAGCAGCTTTCCGAGCCCGCGGAAGCCGCCTGCCGGTCCACGGGTCCTGCCGCCGGCCGACAGGCGCAGCCAGGCCAGCCGGTCGAGCAGCCGGCCGAAGGGTGCGAAGGCGGCGCGGAAGAAGCGGGTGCGCTGGAACAGGAAGAGCAGCCAGGAGTCCGGCACCTCCTGCGCCCCGGTCGTCTCGACCCGGAACTTGTCGGCCCAGGCGACCAGCGGGCGGAACAGCAGCTGGTCGTAGACCAGGATGACCAGAAGCATCGCCAGCACCGCCCAGGCGACGGCATCCAGCCGCCGCCCGTCGATCGCCATCGCCAGATAGGACCCGATGCCGGGCAGCGTGATGGTCCGGTCGCCGACGGTGATCGCCTCCGACGCGACGACGAAGAACCAGCCGCCGGACATCGACATCATCATGTTCCACACCAGACCTGGGGCGGCATAGGGCGCCTCCAGCGTCCAGAAGCGCTGCCAGCCGGAAAAGCCGAAGCCGGTCGCCGCCTCGTCGAGGTCGCGCGGCACCGTGCGCAGCGACTGGTAGAAGCTGAAGGCCATGTTCCAGGCCTGGCTGGTGAAGATGGCGAAGATCGCCGCGCACTCCGCCCCCAGGACGCTGCCCGGGAACAGTCCCAGGAAGAAGACGACGGTGAAGGAGATGTATCCCAGCACCGGCACCGACTGCAGCACGTCCAGCACCGGGATGAGCAGCATGCCGGCCCGCCGGCTCTTGGCCGCCAGCGTGGCGTAGGTGAAGGTGAAGACCAGCGACGCCGCCATCGCCGCCAGCATCCGCAGGGTCGAGCGCAGGGCGTATTCCGGCAGCATCCAGGGGTCGAGGGTGACTGGAACCTCCTCGACGCTGCCGAGCGGCAGGGCCATCTGGTGACCGCCGACGGCGAGCAGCGCCAGCAGGCCGATGACCAGCGGCAGGGCGACGACGTCCCACCGGTTCGGCGCGGCGTCGGCCGCCTTCACCGAGATGTTCGTATTGATCCAGACCATGACACACCATCCCGCGGCCCCCGCATGGGGCCGGCCGGCAAATAGAAGCGGTCCGGCGCAGGAAAAGCGCCGGTGGGGAATTCAGGCGGAGTGGATGGGGGTCAGCGACTTGGCGGGCGCAGGTCGCCCGTCACGGAAAAGCAGCGGCGCCCGGCAGGGCGGCGGCGCACGGCAATCAGACTGGTGAGGAGCTTCACCATGGTCCACCTCTGATCGGCCCGAGGATGCCGGGCCGCGGGCGGACCTGCGGGGCGGGTCAGCCGGCGATCAGCATCGACGGGAATGCGGGAGTAGATCGACTACTGGGGCTGTCCATCTCTTGCCTTCTCGGTCGGGCCGCCGATCCGGGATGGAGCGCGGCGCGAGCGATCATGCGGTGACGATGCCGCCCCTCTACTCCCATCACCGGACAAGGTCAAGCGAGCCGGGCATGCCAATCCGGTCTTCATGAAAACCTCGTAATGACTTCCCCGGGCAAGACCATCTTCGGTTCGCCGCCCCTCCGAGCCCCGTCACGGTCCACGCCCCGCTCCCCTGACCTATGGTGTCATCCTCCCCGCCCAATGCACGGGGATGATGACGCATTTCGTTGTTTTCCGTGAAATTGATTTAATTTCCCGGAACCCCGGAAGGCCGCTAAAGAACCTTGCCAAGCATTGGCTTGGGAGCCGGTAATCTTATGAATTCGTACGGAATTATTCTGTCGCGCCTGTCGCGCGGCGGATTGGCGCGGCGTGGCGATGCCAGCGCCTGGGCGGTGGGCGTGTGGTGCCTGTTCGTGGCGGCGATGGCGGTGCTCGCCGTCGTCCGGCCGGAGCGACCGATCACGCATATCTACCGGGATGCGGTGATCGACTGGTGGTCGTCGGTGCCGGTCTACACCCAGGGCATCCACGGCTTCCTCTATTTCCCATCCAGTGCGGTCCTGCTCGGGCCGCTGGCGGCGCTGCCGCTCGGGGTGGGGGACCAGCTGTGGCGGCTGGTGATGGTGGCGGCGTTCTCGGGCGCGGTCTACCGGGTGGCGGCGCTGCTGCATCCCGACATGGGCCGCCGGCTGGCGGCATGGGTGCTGGTGGCGGCGATTCCCACCGCCTCGATCAACATCCTGCGTTGCCAGTGCGAACTGATCATGATGTCGGTGGTCCTGCATGCCGCGGTCGATCTGGCGCGCGGACGGGACCGGCGCGGCGCGGTGATGCTGGCGCTGGCGGTGGCGCTGAAGCCCCTGGCCCTGGTGCCGGCCCTGCTGTTCGCGCTGTTGCGGCCGGGCGTGCGGCGGCCGCTGACGCTCGGGCTTCTGGCCGCCCTGCTGGCGCCGTTCCTGCACCCCGATCCCGGCTATGTCGCCGGGCAATATGCGGCGATGGTCGGCAAGCTCGCCACCGCGGCTGCGCCCGACAGCGGCCGCTGGTTCGACCTGACGCGCCTACTGGCCGAGACCGGGATGCAGCCGGCCTACGCCATCATGACGGGGTTGCGGCTCGCCGGGGCCCTGCTGGTGGCCGGGATCGCCTGGGCCGGAGCGCGCCGGCTCGACCGCGCGACCGCGCGACCGGGGTGATGGTCACGCTGATGCTGGGCGCTTGGTATCTGGTCCTGTTCAACCCGCGGACCGAGGAAGGATCCTATCTCGGCATCGCGGTGCTGACCAGCCTGGCGGCCCTGCTGGAGCATCGCCGGCCGCGGGCCGGAGCGGTGCCGCTCCTGCTCGGGCTCGCCGTGGCCGGGCTGGGGCTGCATTTCTACGGCGGCTGGTTCTACAGGCCGACCCAGATGTGGCTGAAGCAGGCGCTGACCCTGGCCTTGCTCGGCTATCCGGTCTGGCTGGTCGTCACCCGCCGCAGCCTCCTCGTGCAGGAAGTCCCGGCGGACGGCGAGGCCCGGCCGGGTCCGGCCGACGGCCAGGCCCTGCGCCTCCCGGCATGACCGCAAGCCGTCGGGTGGACCGCCGGACCAGCCCTCACAACCTCCATTTCAGCCCGGCGCTGACGGAAAGGCTGTTTCCACGGTCGCGCAGTTCGTCCTGCACGGAGACGCCGGCGTTCACGCCATCCTTCAATGCGAAGCCGACCCCGGCGCCGAGCAGCGCCGCATCGTGCCCCGGTTTGCTGGCGTCGGCCGTGAAGGCCGCGCCGGCCAGCCGGTTGGTGGTGGTCGCCGTCACGTCGGCGAAATCATGGCCCCAGGCCAGAGACGCCTCGGGCCGCAACGTCCAGCCCCCCACCGTCAGGCTGGTGCCGCCCCGCAAGCCGATGGTGCTCCGCAGGCTGGTCCAGGCAGCCGCGTCCACGCCCAATGCCGCGGCCCCGCCTTCCTCGTCGAAGGCAGCGCGGGTGATCCGGTCCACCCGCAAGCCGGCGCGCGGCTCGATCCAGGCCTCGTCACCCAGCGCCATCCGGTGCCCGGCCGCCAGCTCGGCGGACAGATCATGCCCACCCGCCTTGGCGGTCGCCGCCTGGGAGAAGCCGCCGAAGGACAGCGAACGGTCGCTGTCATAGCGGGTGTAGCCATAGCCCAGCCCGCCCTCGACATAGGGGCCGGGATATCCCATCACCTCCCAGCTGCCGTAGAGCGTCGCCTGATAGCTGTCGACCGTCGCCTTGCCCAGCCCGTCCTGCGCCGACAGCCGGTTGCGCAGATAGCCGATGGCCAGCCCCGCCGTGACGCCGCCCTCATAGGCATGATCCGCCCCGACCAGGAAGCCGCCGATTCGCTCGCTGCGTCCGCCGGCATTGCCGTCGGAACCGGTCCGGCCATAGGCGGCCAACGGCAGGCCCCACACGCCGCCGCCACCATTGCCGGCCGGCCGCTCCGTGCCGGACACGCCGACGGCCACGGCATTGCCGCTGCCGCCGCCCAGGCTGATGCCGCCCGTCGGGACCGCCTCGCCGCGCATCGAGGCCAAGCGGCCCGCCACCACCTGCCCCATCAGCCGGCGGTTGGCGAGGTCGGCGGCCAGCGTATCGGCATGCAGCCTGCCCGACAGTCGGTCGAGCGCCCCGGCGGTGCCGTCCGCATCCAGCCCGTAGAGGCCGCTGAACAGCGGCGTCAGGGGTCCCGACAGCCGCATGCCGGCGGCAGGCCGGATCGCGTCCACCGCCGACCCGACCGCCGATCGGTTGCGGGTGGCGCCGGGCATGGCGGCGTAGCGGTCCGGCGTCACCGTCAGCCGGATGGAGTCGGCGTCGTACAGCACGTCGAACCGGGTATTGGCGGCCAGCCCCTCCGCCGGCTGCACCAGGCGGTCGAAAGCGCCCAGGACGCCGCCGGCCGCGGTGACGATGGCGTAGCTGCGGCCAAGCGTGGCGGTGTAACCGTTGGAGGCGTCGCCGCCGATCCCGCGCAGGACCGGGGTCAGCGTGCCGGCGGCGGTGAAGCCGCCCTGGACCGCCACGCGGTCGTGATGGCCGGCGCCGGTCCCGGCGGTCGGGCCGTCGATCTCGGCCCGATAGACGCTGGTGCCGGCCAGCGTCACCGACCCGCCCACCGTCAGCACGCCCGGCGAGTTGCCGGGCGACAGCGTGCCGGCGACGGCCGCATCGCCGAGGATGGTGCCGCCACCCCCCAGCGCCGAGCCCGACGCGGCCGTCACCGAACCGGAAACGGTGCCGTTGACGGTGACCGAACCGCCGCCGCCGACGGTGACGGCACCGGTGCCGCCGCCGCCGTTGACCGTCAGAGTGGAGCCGCTGACGGTGACCGGGGCCATGATGGCGCCGTCCACCGTGATGCCGGCGCCGTTGCTGGCGGTGACGGCGCCGTTGATGATACCGTTGGCGGCGACCAGGACGCTGCCGCCGGAGGCCGTCACCGTGCCGCCGACGCCGCCGCCCTGGACCACGGTCAGCGATCCGCCGCCGGCAACCGAGACCGGCGCGGCGACGACGCCGCCCACGGTGGCCGAACCGCTGGCGACGGTGAGCGCACCGGTGACCGTCCCGCCGCCGGCGACGGTGAGGCCGCTGTTTCCCTCCACCGTCAGGGACCCCGAGACGGTCCCGCCGACGGTCGCCGTGCTGCCCCCGGCCAGAAGGATGGGAGCGCTGACCTGGCTGCCGCCGTCAAGCGCGAGGGTGCTGCCGTCGCGCACCGACAGCCCGCCGCCGTTCGACACCGTGCCGCCGATGGTGACGGTGCCGGCGCCCGAGACCGTCAGGGTGCCGCTGCCGCTTACCGGGCCGGTCAGCGTCACGGAGCTGCGGTTGGGCGTGATGAAGCCGCCGTTCGCCATGATCGTGAGCGGCTGGGACAGAAGCAGCGGGGATGTGGGCTTGAGCGTGCCGCCGGCGAAGACGAGCGGGTTGGACTGCAGAACGCTGTCGGAATTGCCGAAGCTGGGCTGGCTGCCGTCGATGACCCCAGGCGGGGGCGGCGGCGGTGGAGACGGCGACACCACCACCGGAGGCGGAGGCGGCGACACCGGCGGGGACACCACCACCGGAGGAGGCGGAGGCGGCGGTGGTGACGGAGGAGATGGCGGGGGCGGTGGTGACGGGGAGACGGTGTTCAGCACCACCTGGAGCCGGTTGTTCGCCGTGTCGAAGGTGACCGTCGGCGTGACGTCGGCCTGGCTGTCGGTGACCGAACTGAACGATCCCGTGACCCCGTTGCCCGCGGTGAGGATGACGAAGTTCTTGTTGGTGTAGGTCCCTGCGTCGGACGCGAGGGACAGCGCCCCGTTCAGCGTCGCCGTCCCCGTGACCGCGACCGTGGACGAGGTGGTGGCGGTGTTGGCGATCGCCAGCGTGCCGCCGCTCTGCTGGGTGTAGTTCCCCGTGATGGTCAGGGTGCCGGGCGCCCCCGAACTTCCGGGCCGGAGCGTTCCCCCGGACTGGACCGTGACGTCGCCGGTGACGGTCCCGGCGGCACCGCCGAGAGTGGCGCCGCTGCCGACCTGGACGCCGCCCGACGAGATCAGCGCGCCCGTCACCAGCAGGCTGCCCGACTGCAGCGTGGTGCTGGCGGCGGTGGCCGAGCCCGAAAGCGTCCAGGACGTGCCGGCCATGCTCAGGTCCGCCATCCCGGTGACCGTGTTCGGCAGGGTGCCCGTCCCTTCAAGGACAAGGGAACCGTTGCCGCCCCCGACGACCGTGCCGATCAGGACGGAGCCGGTCTCCAGCTTCAGCGTGCCGCCGGTCGCGCTGAACTGGACGGCGCTCCCGCCATTCGCCCCCTTGATCGTGCCGTAATTGACCACCGTCCCGCCGGCACTCAGGCTGACGCCGGTAAAGGGGTTGCCGTTCCGATTGGTGATCGTACCGTGATTGATCACCGTCCCGCCGGCGCTCAAAACGACGCCGGTGGTCCCGCCGATGAGGCGCCCGCTATTGGTCACGGTCCCGCCGGCGTCCAGGACGACGCCGGTGACCGCGGCCTCAAGGTAGCTGTCGTTGGTCACCACGCCCGCGCCGCCCATCGAGACGCCGCTGTCGTTCGACGAAAGCAGCGAGCCGGAATTCACGAAGGTTCCCGCACCGCCGATCCGAACGGTCACCCCGTTCGCAGAGGTGAGCGTTCCGGAATTCTCGACATAGCCGCCCTGGTCGAGCAGGATTCCATTCAGAATCTGATTCGACAATCCTCGGTTGATGACGGTGCCACCATTCTGAAGCCGAACACCGACAGCGTTCGCGGAGTTCCCCCCCATCGTCCCGGTGTTTTCGACGTAACCGCCCTGCTCGAGCACGATGCCGCTGGTTGCGAATATGTAACCGCTGTTGATGACCGTGCCGCTGTTCTGAAACTGGATACCGGTGGCGGGCTCGGGGGAACTATTCCCGATCATTCCGAGATTGGTCACGGTGGCACCGGCCGTCGTCGTGCCGTTTCCCAGAATGACGGCGCCGGACGTCGCGTTCGCCGTCACCCCGTCGGCGATCGTAAGGTCCGTGATCCCCGGAGCGATCGTGTAGGTCGAGCTCCGGTTCGCCGATATCGTAACCGACTGGGACTGGGCCTGCGCTGATCCCGCCATCGCCAGACTGATCCCGACGCCTCCGGACACCAGGGCAACCGCTTCCGGCAGGCCGGACAACAGCCGTCGGCGGCGATGGGCGGTACCATTGCAGGTTCTGGCGCGCATAATTTTCCAACCAATCGAAGATAGCAATATTGCTCAGTGCCTAATCCATTATTTCGGTCGGGGCAATACCAAAACACGACGCCAACGGCAAAATGCAACCGGCATGGGGGTGTCGCGGCCACAGCGGCCAATTCGGAAAAATTTCAACAATTTCAATGTTTCCCAGATCCCCTTCTCCATTGCCGCCGGTGCCGCTCCATGTCCCTGGAACGGCCGCCTTCGCGGGGAGCGATGCTCCGGCTTCGATCCCGCGACGACGGCTCGGGATCGTGGTTCGAGAGGGTCGTGGGCGGGAAAGGGGTGGCACTGCCGACACTGACTGTCGGTCCGATTGCCGAACAGGCGGAAAGCTGGTACGGACAGGCACCGCTGCTCAAGCTCGGTCCCGCGGTCGAAAGCTTCTCGGAGACGATGGCGATTCCGGCAAACCTCCAGGACAATCGGCAAGGCGCCCCTGGCGCCCTGGCTGCGGCTCCCGCCGACGACCCTGCCTGAAGCGACTGCTTCGACTTTCCCGGGATCGCCTTTCCCGACCCAAGCCAGCCGGCACTGCGGAAACGCGCGGCGTCGCGACCCTGCGTCGGATGCCGGATACCGATCACGCTTCATTGAGGCCTCGATGCACCAGTCCCCGCTTTGGTCCGTTCGTCACGCCGTCACCCGCATCCATGGCTGCGAGCTCGCCGTGACTTGGCGCCCGGATTGCTGGACATGGGTGGTGACCGTGGCCGGCGAGCAGATCGCCAGCGGGCGGGCGCGCAGCCAGGGCGGAGCCCAGGAGGCTGCCGTCCTGGCGGCGCGGCGCCACGCCGACGACGGTGGAAAGATCCAGCTTCCGCTGTTCTGATCCGGTCAGCCGGCGAAGCCGGTTCCGGGCGGCAAGGCGGAGCAGCGGATGAGCCGGCTGTCGGCGACGCCCGCCTGCCGGTGCGCCATCGCCTCGCGGTAGCGCGGGTCGCGGAGCATCGCCACGAACGCCGCCGGGCTCGGATATTCGGCGATGAAGGCGATGTCCCATACGGCATCCGGCGGCCCGACCAGCGAAAGCTCGAACCCTCCGCGCCACAGGATGCGCCCGCCGAGCTCGGCCAGAACCGGTGCGCTCAGCCGGCCGTAGGCCTGATAGGCCTCGAGACCGGTGACGGCCCGCCCGGCGGCATCCTGGCCGTCCTCATAGACGGCCCACTCCCGCAGGCGGATGAGATTGAGCATGTGCACCGGCCCGGGACGGTCGGCGGCCCGGAACGCGTCGAGGGTCTGCCTGGTGAAGCTGGTATGGCCTTCCATCGGTCAGCTCCCGACGACGGAGGACCAGGTGCCGGGATAAATGGGATGCCGCCGGGCGATCCAGGAATCGAGCCCCTCGCGCAGGTCGGCGGTCGGCGCCATCCGGGCGAACTGCTCGGCCTCCACCAGCAGACCTTCGGTGATCGGCAGATTGAGGCCCCTGGTGACCGCGGTGAGGATGGTGGCGACGGCGAGCGGGGAATGGACGAGGATGCGCTCCAGCAGCGCCCGCGCCGCCGGCAGCAGTTCCTCGTGCGGAACGACCGCATTGACGAGCCCCAGCTCCAGCGCCCGGTCCGGTGAAAAGGTCTCGCCGGTGAGCAGCAGCTGCATGGCGCGCTTGCGCCCGGCCAGCCGCGACAGGCGCTGGGTGCCGCCGAAGGTCGGGGGCATGCCCAGGCGGATCTCGGGTTTGGCGAAGACGGCGCGGTCGCTGGCGATGGCGAGCGGGGCCGCTTCCGTCACTTCGCAGCCGCCGCCATAGGCGAGGCCGTTGACCGCCACCAGGATGGGCTTGCGGAACGCCTCGATGCGGGCGGTGAGCCGCTGGCCGCGCGCCACGAAGTCACGGAGCGCGGCCTCCGGGCTCCGGGCCACGGAGCCCGAGAATTCGGGGATGTCGCCGCCGGCGGAGAAGGCACGCCCCGTTCCGGTGAGGATCACCCCGCGCACCCGGCCGTCGTCCTCGATCCCGTCGAGGGCGGCGAGCAGGGTGTCGATGGTCTCGTAATTCAGGGCATTGAGCTTTTCCGGACGGTTGAGCGTCAGCGTCGCGACCGCCCCGTCGACCTGCTTCAGGACACACTCGGTCATGATCGGCTTTTCCTTCCTCGGTGAGTTCGTCGGTGAGGAGTTCAGGATGGCCGCCGGGGCCGCTTGAGTATACTCACTGTACGGTATACTTTCGTCGCCATGCCACGATACGCGGACACCCGCGGCCGGATCGTCCAGGCCGCCTCCAAGCTCTTCTATGCGGAGGGGATCGGCCGCGTCAGCGTCGATGCCGTCGCCGAGAAGGCGGGCGTCACCAAGCGCACGCTCTACTATCATTTCGAGAGCAAGGACGAACTCGTCGCCGCCTATCTCGACGCGCGCGACCAGCCCAACCTGAAGCAGATGGCGAGCTGGTTCGCCGGGGCCGAGGGCGGGGCCGGGGAAAAGGTGGCCGCCATCTTCGCCGGCCTCGCGCGCAGCGCGCGCCACCCGAAATGGAAGGGCTGCGGCTTCCTGCGCACGACGGCCGAACTGGCCGCCCTGCCGGGCCATCCCGCGGTGAAGATCGGCGCACGCCACAAGAGCGCCTTCGCCTCATGGCTCGCCGGCGAGCTGGAGCTCGCCGGTTTCGAAAGCCCCCAGGCCCTCGCGCGCCGGATCCTGCTGCTGCTCGACGGCGCCTTTTCCGCCTCGCTGGTGCATCGCGACGCCAGCTGGTTCGAGGATGCCGGGCAGGCCGCCCATGCCCTGGTCAGCGGCCATCCGCGCAAGCCGGGCGGATTGCCGGACCGCGGTTGACCGGTCCCCCTCCACCGCGCCCTCGCGCCCGACACCGACGGTGCGGACCGGCGTCAAACCCGGATCAAGTCACACAGGGATCAAGGCGGCGGCTTGGCGGTCCCCGGCGTCGGCGCTTGCCGAGAGTCCCTCCTTCACCGCCGCCCTGTCCTCCGCCTTGCGGTTCTGGCTCATCTTCCGCTTGGCATCGATGCGGGTGATGGGCAGCCTCACGCCGACGATGCCCCGCAACTGCGCCTGGATGAAATCGGCAGGGGCATCGCCGACGGCCCAGGGTCGGGACCGCGACGACTCGTGACGATCGGTCAGGCGGGTGACGACCGAAAGAAGCCGGTCGGCCTCGTGAAAGAACTCCACCGGGCCGTAGCTGTGGATCGCCACGTAGTTCCAGGTCGGAACGACCTTTCCGTCGAGCGCCTTGCCCTCGTACCAGGACGGGGTGACATAGGCGTCCGGTCCCATGAAGATCGCCAAGGCCTCGCCCACCGGCTCCGCTTTCCAGTGCGGGTTGGCCTTCGCCACGTGTCCGTAGAGCGTGCCCATCTCCCCTTCGCCGGCGTCGAGGAACAAGGGTAGCGGCGTGCAGAGCAATCCGTCGGCGGTGGCCGTCACCAGATTGGCGAGCCCGGCGGCCCGCATCGTCTCCTGGATGAACGGCAGGTCGGTTTCGCGGAACGCAGGGGGAATGTACATTCGGGCCTCCTTGGCGGAATGGAGTTTTCCCGAAAGCCGGGCCGATTTGAACAGGCAATTTCCACTGTCACGCCGGCCCGGCTCGACGTCCGCCGGCTCAGCCCCGCCGCCGGTCGAGCGCCATGGCGGCGAGGCACAGGATCTCGAACAGCATCTGCGCGCCGGCCAGGGCGGTGGTGGTGTTGGCGTCGTATTGGGGCGCCACCTCCACCACGTCGCCGCCGACGACGTCCAGGCCAGCCAGCCCGCGCAGGAGTTCGACCGCTTCCCGCGTGGTCAGCCCGCCGACTTCCGGCGTGCCGGTGCCCGGAGCGAACACCGGGTCGAGGCAGTCCACGTCGAACGAGACATAGACCGGCCCGTCGCCGACCACCCGGCGGGCCTGCTCGATCACCGCGGGAATGCCGCGCTGCGCCATCTCCTCGGCATGGATCACCGTCATGCCGGAGTCATAGGAAAACTCCCAGAGGAACTCGGTGCTGCCGCGGATGCCGATCTGCACCGTGCGTTCCGGGTCGAGAACGCCGTCCAGAACCGCTTGGCGGAACGGGCCGCCATGGTGGAACTTGGAGCCCTCGTAAGGGCCGCCGGTATCGCAATGGGCGTCGAAATGGATCATGCCGACCGGCCGTTCCCGCCCCACTGCCTTCAGGATCGACTGGCTGATCGAATGGTCGCCGCCGACCGACAGCGGGATCACCCCGGCATCCATCACCTTCCCATAGAAGCTCTCGATGTCGCGGTGGCAGGCCTCCAGGCTGAAGCGGCTGGACAGCGGCACGTCGCCGACGTCGGCCAGCCGGCAAGCCGCCGACGGAACCATCCGCAGCACATGCTCGTAGGGGCCGATCCGCTCGATCGTCCGCAGGGCGCGCGGGCCGAAGCGGGCGCCGGCACGGTTGGTCACCCCCAGATCCATCGGCACGCCGATCAGCGCCAGCTCCAGCCCGCCGAAGTCCGGCAGTTCGGGGGCATCCGGCCGGTACGGCGCATCGAGCAGGGTCGACACCCCGGCGAAGGGCTGGGTCCGTCGTCCCCCCGCGGAGAACTGCAGGGCGGCGACGCGCTGGAATTCCGGCGAGTGGATGTCGGCGCCGCCGCTGCCGCTGTATTTCTCGCGCAGACGGTTGAGCTTGTCCGGATCGATCATTTGGAAACACTCTCCTGTCGGAAGGTCAGTCTTGCCGCACCCAGGCGCCCAGCAGGCGCGGCAGGTCGCCGAACCGGGCGATCAGCCCGAACACGGCCGCGGTCAGCAGCACGAACAGCACGGTCACGGAGGCCATGGTCGGCGTGTAGCCGTAGCGCAGGGCGTTGAAGATCTTGATCGGCAGCGTCTCCAGCGTGAAGCCGGCGACCATGTAGGCGACGATGTACTCGTTGAGCGACAGCACGAAGGCGAAGGCGAAGCCGGAGATCACGTAGGGCCGCACCAGCGGCATCACCACCGTCCGCAGCACGGTGCGGTCGTCGGCCCCCATGGTCGAGGCGGCCTCGACATAGCTGCGGTCCACCGCGCCGAAGCCGAGCGACAGGGTGACCAGCGGCAGCGTGACGAAGAAGACGGCATGGCTGACCACCACCGTCCACGGCTCGCCATACTGGTCGAAGGTCGCCCAGAAGCTGAGGAACCCCAGCGCGGTGATCACCGGCGGCAGGATGAAGGGCGTCATGCCCAGCACCTCGAACGCCCGCGCCCAGGGCGCCCGCCAGCGCCAGATGAACCAGGCCAGCGGAAAGGCGATGGCGACCGCCAGCGCCGCCGAGAGGACGGCCACCACCAGGCTGGTGATCAGCGCGCCGCGCCAGCCGGGATCGGTGAAGATCTCGGCATACCAGGCCAGCGACAGGCCCTTGGGCGGGAAGTCGAGCGAGCGCTTGGCGTTCAGCGAGACCCCCGCCACCACCAGGATCGGCGCCGCCAGGACGAGGCCGACCAGCCCGGCCAGCAGGCTGTGGAACCAGCGCGGCATCATGCCTCCTCCTTGCGTCCGGCGAGCAGGGCGAGCCCGACCAGCGCCAGACTGACCAGCACCAGGAAGACCGCCATCGCCGCGGCGAACGGCATGTTGGATTGATAGATCGCCTGATCGGTGATCAGCACCGACAGGGTCCAGTGCTGCGGCCGGCCGAGAAGCTGCGGCAGCAGGTAGGAGCCGAGCGCGAAGACGAAGGCCATGATCAGGGTCGCCACGATGGTGTTGCGCTGGGACGGCACCACCACGGTGAAGAAGGCCTTCACCGGCGAGGCGCCCAGCGTCCGCGACGCCTCCACCAGGGCCGGGTCGAGCCGGGCGAGCGCCGGGTAGAGAACCAGCACGGTGTAGGGGAAGGCCTGGTAGACCATGCCGGCCAGCAGCGCGCCGAAGCTGGGCGACAGCGATTGCGGCTCCGCCATCAGGCCGACCGCCACCAGCAGGTTGGTGATGCCGGCGGTGCGCGACAGCAGGGTCGACCAGGCGAAGCCGATGATCACCTCCGACAGCGACAGGATCGACAGCAGGAAGACCAGCCAGCGCACCTGGGCCGCCCGCGGCAGCCGGGCCAACCGGTAGGTGAAGGGAAAGCCGATGCCGACCGCCACCGCCGCCACCAGGGCCGCCAGCTCCAGCGAGAAGGACAGCACCCCGCCGAAGAAGGCGGTGAGGAAGCGTTCGTAATTGGCGAAGACGAAGTCGGGCTCGTAGAAGCCGCCCGGAATCCGGCGGGCGACGCTGACCGCGATCATCAGCCCGAAGGGGATGACGAAGAAGACGATCAGCATCAGCGCCGGGAACAGGATCGGCGCGTGTTCGGCAAGGCTGCGCGGGGCGCGGCGGATCATGACGGCCGCTCCCCTGCCGCCTGCCCTTCTGCCGGCAGGACGACGCAGGCTCCGGCCGGGATCTCGACGGTGACGGCGCCGCCCGGTTCGACCGCCGGGCGGTCCTGCGGACGGGTCAGCGCCACGATCTCCCGCCCGGCCACCTCGATGCGGAACTCGACGCTGGCGCCGAGGTCGCGGACGAAGGACAGCGTGCCGGACAGCCGGTTCGCCCCGCCGGGCGTGGTCGCCGGATGCAGCAGCACCTCCTCCGGCCGGACCGACAGCAGGGCGCGGCCCTGCCGCGGCAATCCTTCGAGCGCCAGCTCGCCGCCGGGGACGGAGAGCCGGCCGGGGGCCGTCACGTCGCCCTCCAGCAGGTTGGTCATGCCGATGAAGTCGGCGACGAAGGCGTCGGCCGGCCGGCGGTAGACCTCCATCGGCGGGGCGGCCTGCCGGATTTGCCCCTCCGACATCACCACCACCAGATCGGCCATCGTCAACGCCTCCCGCTGGTCGTGGGTGACGACGATGGTGGTGATGCCCAGCCGCCGCTGCAGCTGCTTCAATTCGATCTGCATCGCCTCGCGCAGCTTGGCGTCGAGCGCCGACAGCGGCTCGTCCAGCAGGAACAGCTTCGGTTCCAGCGCCAGGGCGCGGGCGATGGCGACGCGCTGGCGCTGGCCGCCCGACAGGCGCGACACCGGCCGGTCTCCCATGCCGGGCAGGCGAACCAGCTCCAGCAGGCTCTCCGCCTTGCGGCGGCGCTCGGCGGCGGGAACGCCGCGGATGCGCAGGGGATAGGCGATGTTCTCGCCCGCCGTCAGGTGGGGGAACAGGGCCAGCGACTGGAACACCATGCCGAAATCCCGCTTATGGGCGGGCGTCGTGGTGATATCGCCGTCGTCGATCAGCAGCCGGCCGCCGGAGGGCTCCTCCAGCCCGGCGATCATCCGCATCAAGGTGGTCTTGCCGCAGCCGGAGGGCCCCAGCAGGCAGACGAACTGCCCGTGCGGAATGCGCAGGCTCGCCCCGTGCACCGCGGTGAAGCTGCCGTAACGCTTGGTGAGGCCGTCGAGAACGAGGGCGGACATCGGGTGGCTTTCGGATCATTCGGAAAGGACGGAGCCCTTCCCCCGCATCGGGAGAGAAGGGCGCTCGCGGGTCGGAGTTTGTAAGCTTTTATGGACCTCTCTCGGCCGTCATCCCCGCGAAGGCGCTACGGCATGCACAGATCTCGCATCCGCGAAGGAAATACATCCTCTGGTAGTGAGCGGCCCTTNGCGGCTGGCCAGAGGCCTGGGAAATTCAGTTTGCTCCCCTCACCCCAACCCCTCTCCCGCGAGGGGAGAGGGGCTTTGCTCAACGCCAGACTGCATGCATTGTTGCAAGCGCGAGATCTGTGAATGCCGTAGCGTGTAGGCGGGGATCCAGGCTGATCCGATCCCTGAACTCCCCGGAACGTCTGGATTCCCGCCTGCGCGGGAATGACGGCCGAAGGAGGACCCACAAAAACTCACCGTTTCTCAGCCCACGATCATTTCCGTCCATTTCTGGTTCAGCCAGTCGGCCTTGGACAAATAGAGGTCGTAGCGCGGGATGATCGGCGCGAGATCGGAGGAGACCGCGGCGAACTCCTTGTCCGTCAGGTCGGTGGCCGAGCGGTCGATGGTTGGCGCGGTGCCGACCTTGCGCGACAGCAGCGCCTGGACCTGCGGCTGGCTCATGTAGTCGACGAAGACATGGGCGAGATCGCCGGCCTTGGACGCCTTGGAGACCGCCCAGCTGCCGGAATCGAGGATGCCGCCCTCCTTGGGGAAGGTGGAACGCACCGGATGGCCGTCGGCGGCGGCGAGGCCGGTGACGTCGTGGTAATACTGGCCCATCGGGATCTCGCCCGACTTCAGCGCCGCCTCGAACTGCGCCTCGTCGCGGTACCACAGCTTCACGTTGCCCTTCATCTCGGCCAGCTTCTTGAAACAGTCGAGCTGCCCCTGCTCGGTGTCGAGATGCTTGGGGCCGCCGAAGAAGGTGGCGGCCGTCACGTCCAGCAGGAAGGAGTTGGCGACCAGCGCCAGCAGGCCCAGCTTGTCCTTGTTGGCCGGATCCCACAGCGCCGCCCAGCTTTCCGGGGGCTGGGGATAGGTCTTGGTGTTGGTCACCAGGGTGATGTACCAGGACACCGCGCCGATGCCGGACACCCGGCCGTCGGCATATTTGTTGATCAGCGCCGGCTTGACCTTGGCGGCGTTGGGCATCTTCGCCAGATCGAGCGGCTGCCACAACTCGGCGGCCATGCCCTTCAGCATCGCCACCTGGGACATCATCGACACGTCGGCCGGGGCCTGTTTGGCGCGGGCCGCCTGTTCGAGCTGGATCAGCCAAGCCTCGCCCGTCGGTTCGGCCACCGCCTCCACCGCGATGCCGGTGGCCTTGGTGAAGTCCGGGAAGATGTGCTTGTCGAAGCTGTTCTTGAAATAGCCGCCGTAGACGCCGACCTTCAGCGACTTCGACTGGGCGCGGACGATGGAGGGGAACCCCACCGCGGCCGCGGCGGCAAGCCCGCCCGCCCCAGCCAACACCGCCCGCCTGCCCACTTCCCTGCCCAGTCCTGCACCGATCTTCATTGCGTGTCTCCGTCTCGTCGTTGGTCAGCCCCGATGGAGGGCGGGCGAAGCAGGCATGTCGCGACATCCCGGCCGGGAGACGGCCGGTCACCGCTCCGCATCGGCTGGAATTGCAGGACGCAATTAGACGGCCACTTTGCGTCTCCAAACATCCCGAATCTTTTGTATCTTACTTCGACAGCGGCCGAAGTAAGATCGGCCCGATCCCCTTGGACAGTTTGAAGGTTCGCCGCCAGCATGAGCCGGATGAGCATCGAGACCGCGGATTTGCGGCTTTTCCGCCTGTTCATGACGGTGGTCGAAGCCGGCGGCTTCACTGCGGCGCAAGGCGAACTGAACCTGTCGCTCTCGACGATCTCCACCCATTTCGCCGA
The DNA here is from genome assembly GCF_016595245.1 of Azospirillum endophyticum. Lineage (GTDB taxonomy): Bacteria > Pseudomonadota > Alphaproteobacteria > Azospirillales > Azospirillaceae > Azospirillum > Azospirillum endophyticum. The sequence continues at coordinate 45,213 of NZ_JAENHM010000095.1, read as the reverse complement.
GCTGGAAGGGCGGCTTGGGGTGCGGCTGTGCCGGCGCGGCCGGTCCGGCTTCAAGCTGACGGCGGAGGGACAGGCGGTCTATGACGAGCTGCGGCGGGTCTTCGACACGCTGGACCGCTTCGGCGCCCGGGTGCGGGGATTGCGCGACCGGCTGACCGGCACCCTCAGCATCGGGCTGGTGGACAACACCCTGACCGATCCAAAATTCCCGCTGGAGCGCGTGATCACCCGCTTCGCCGATGCCGCCCCCGAGGTCAATCTCGCCATCGCCACCCGCCCGCCCAACGAACTGCTGCGCGACGTGATCGGCGGCGAGGTCCATCTCGCCATCGCCAGCTTCCCACGGATCGTTCCCGGCCTGTCCTACATCGACCTCTACAGCGAAACCAACCTGTTCTACTGCGGTGCCGGCCATCCGCTGTTCGACCGCCCCGACGACATCGTCGATCTGGACGAGGTGCGCCGTCACCGGCTGGTGGCGCGCAGCTATTGGGGGGCGCGCGACATCAAGGTCTTCGCGATCAGCGCGCCGCACGCCACCGTCAGCGACATGGAGGGGGCGGCGCGGCTGATCCTGTCCGGCCGCTATCTCGGGTATCTGCCCGACCATTATGCGGCTCCCTTCGTCCGGGCCGGGCGGCTGCGTCCCCTGCTGCCGCGGGTGCTGTCCTACCACTCGCCCTTCCAGATCGCGGTGCACGGCGACCGGGCCAGGACGCCGGTGGTCGATCTGTTCATCACCCTGACCCGGGAAGAGATCGGCAGCCGAAGCCCGGCTTAGAGAATCCTGCTTGGACAGCAGTGCCCCCCGGTTTCGGGGCACCGTTGAGACGGGGGTGGTGCCCCATTGCGCGGTGTGGCCGTGGGGACCGGCCCGCCTATACCGGCCCCGCCTACGCCATCCATGTGAGGGCGGCACGGGTGAGGGCGGTCCGGCCGGTTCGCCACGGCTGCCATGCCACGTTCAAGGACACGGCTTCGCCCGGAAATGCCGCCGCGGATGCGGTCGGCCACCCAGTGGTCCGAAAGCGCACCCTCTTCCCCCTGCTCCCCTGCAATCCGGAATTAATGCGGATTAATGATCCCCGCCTTGTCAATGATAATGATTATCATAATCATCTGCGGAAGTGCACCCCCCGGCGCCGCGCCGGCCCTTCCCCAGCCCTGCCAAGAGATTCCTCCGATGCCCGACACCTTTCTGCCTTCCATCGAGGCTCCCGCCATCTCCGACGCCGCAACCGGCCTTCTGCGGCTGGAGGTGGACTGGCCCGCGGCCCTGCCGCGGCTCGACGCCCTCGGTCCGGTCCGGGTGGTCACCACCAACGGCGCCGTCATCCATGAAAAGCTCGGCCGCTTCGGCAATGTGTCCGGCAACGGCCATGCCGTCATCGTGCTGAACCGCGACGTCGATCTGCGGATCTTCCCCCGGCACTGGCATCGGACCGCCCATGATCCGGCCGCCGGCGCCATCCTGGTCCAGGACGCGGCTGGACGCCCGGTGCATGCCATCCACCGCACGGCCGAAACCGACGCCGCAGCCTGGACCGCCTTCCTGGAGGAACACCGCGCCGATGGCACGGCGGCAGACACCCTGAACGACGACGACCCGAACGGCAACGACTTGGTCGGGCAACCGGCGCAGACCGTCGCCGCCGTCCCGGCCGGCATCGACGCCGCCGGCCTGCGCGCCGCCTGGGCGGCGATGACCGATGTCCATGAATTCCACGGGATGCTGAAGCGGTTCGGCGTGGCCCGCCTCGATGCCATGCGGCTGGCGGGCGGCGACTTCGCCCGCGAAATCCCCCTGGCTGCGGTGGCCGGGCTGCTCGAATCCGCCCGTGACGACCAGCTGGAGATCATGGTCTTCGCCGGCAATGCCGGCTGCATCCAGATCCACACCGGCACGATCACCACGCTGCGGGCGGACGGGGCTCAACTCGACATCGACGATCCCGGCTTCCGCCTGACCTGCGACATGGCGCGCCTGTCCAGCGCCTGGGTGGTGTTCAAGCCGACCGGCAAGGGCGGCATCACCACCGTCGAACTCTACAACGCCCAGGGAGAGAACTGCGCGATCCTCTGCGGCCAGCGTGACGAGGACAAACCGGAACGGACGGAATGGCGCCTGCTTGCCCGGTCCATGCCCACACTGCCGGGCGTCGCCTGAGGTGGGGGAGCCGAGGATGACACTCACGGTCCTCCATCGCCTTTTGGCCCCCCATCGCCTTTTGGCGGCCCTCGCTCTCGGCGTCGCCGCCTGCCTGACGGTGCCGGCCGCCGGGGCGGCGGAGATGCGCCTCGTCACCATCGGGGCGCCGGTGACCGAACTAGCCTTCGCGCTGGGGGCCGGCGATGCGGTGGTCGGCCGCGACACCGTCAGCCGCCAGCCGGCCGCGGCGGCGGCGAAGCCCGATGTCGGCTATATGCGCACCCTGTCGGCGGAGGGGCTGATGTCGCTCGCCCCGACGCATGTGCTGGCCGTCGAGGGGGCCGGGCCGCAGGCCGCCTTCGACCAGCTTCGCGCCATGGGCGTGACGGTGGAGATGGTACCGGAAGTCTCCAGCCCCGCCGGGCTGGAGATCAAGGTCGCCGCCGTCGCCCGTGCCCTGGGCCGCGAGGAGGAGGGCCGGCGCCTTGCCGCCGGGCTGACCGGCCGGCTGTCGGCCCTGGCTGCGGAAGCCGAGCGGGCCGCCCGTTCCGGCGGCGCGCACGCGCGCATCCTCTGTCTGGTCGGCGGCGGCCCCGGCGGCCTGATGGCGGCCGGGCGCGGCACGGTGCCGGACGCCCTCATCACGCTGGCCGGCGGGCGGAACGCCATCGACAGCGACCGGGACTTTCCGCCGCTGTCTGCCGAATCCGCCCTGGCTGCCGAGCCGCGGATCCTGCTGGTCAGCCGCACGCTGGTGGAGCGCTCCGGCGGATTGGACGCCCTGCTCGCCCTGCCGCAGCTGGCGATGACCCCGGCGGCGCGCGACCGCCGGGTCGTCCAGCTCGACGGCGCCCTCCTGGTCGGGTTCGGCCCGCGCACCCCGGAGGCGGTCGAGGCACTGCTGCGCGCCCAGACCGGGAAGGCCGGGCCATGAGCGCCAGCGCCAGCCAGTCCAGCGCCAACCGGCCCATCACCGCCATGCCGCCGGCCCGGCGACCCCGGCTTGCGCCCGCCCTGGGGCTGCTGGGCGCCGCGCTGGCGGCCGCGGTGCTGTTCGCCCTGTCCACCGGCAGCATTCCCCTGCCGCTCGACCGGGTGCTGTCGCATCTGGCGCAGGCGGCCGGCCTGCCCGGAGAGCCGCTGGGCGCCCGCGACGCCGCGGTCCTCCACACCCTGCGCCTGCCGCGCATCGTGCTGGCGGCGGCGGTCGGCATGACGCTGGGCGTCGCGGGCGCCTCGCTCCAGGCGATCTTCCGCAACCCGCTGGCCGACCCCGGACTGGTCGGCGTGTCCAGCGGCGCCGCCTTGGCCGGATCGGTCACCATGATGCTGGGGGTCGCCGGGCTGGGGCTGTCGCGCAGCGGCCTGTCACTGTCCACGCTGCTGCCGGCGACGGCCTTCCTGGGGGCGCTGGCGGCGACGATCCTGATCCTGACGCTGGCGCGCCGGGACGGGCGCTGCTCGGCCACCGACATGCTGCTGGCGGGCATCGCCGTCAATGTCCTGGGCGGCGCCGGCATCGGCCTTTGCAGCTATCTGGGCGATGATCAGGCGCTGCGGCAGATGACCTTCTGGATGATGGGGGGCTTCGGCGGCGCCGGCTGGACGCAGATCGGCCCGGCCCTGGCACTGATGCTGGCGGCGACCGCCGGCCTGCTCGCCAATGCCCGCCGGCTCGACCTCTATGCGCTGGGCGAGCGCGACGCCTTCCTGCTCGGGCTGGAGCCGCACCGGTTCGCCGTGCGCACCGTTCTGCTGGTGGCGCTGGGGGTGGGGGCGGCGGTCGCCGTCTCCGGCCTGATCGGCTTCGTCGGGCTGGTGGTCCCGCACATGATCCGGCTGTGGCTGGGGCCGGTGCACCGCCGGCTGCTGCCGGCCACCGCCCTGGCGGCGGCGGTCCTGCTGGTCCTGGCCGACACCGCCGCCCGCAGCATCGCCGCCCCGGCCGACGTGCCGGTCGGGCTGCTGCTCGGCGCCGTCGGCGCGCCCGTCTTCCTGTGGCTGCTGCGCGCCCGCGGCGGACGCCCGTTCGGTTGAGGATCCCATCTTGCTGCAAGCCGAGCACGTCTCCTTCTCCGTCGGCGGACGACCGCTGGTCGACGGCGTGACCGTCCATCTGGTTCCCGGCCGGATGCTGGCGATCCTCGGCCCCAACGGCGCCGGGAAATCCACCCTGCTGGCCCTGCTGTCAGGTGAAAGGCGGCCGACCGGCGGCGCTGTCCGGCTCGATGGCCGCGATCTGCGCGACGTGCCGCCGCGCCTGCTCGCCCGGCGCCGGGCGCTGGTCGGCCAGCACCCCTCCGCCGGCTTCGCCTTCTCGGTGGAGGAGGCGGTCCAGCTGGCGGTCGAGGCGGCGCCCTGCGGTGCCGCCGAGCGGCGGCGGCTGATCGCCGAAAGCCTGCACGCCGCCGACGCCGCTGCCCTGCGCCACCGCCTGCTGCCGCATCTGTCGGGCGGCGAGGGCCAGCGCGTCGCCTTCGCCCGCGCCCTTGCCCAGCTCGCGGCCGGATCGCTGCATCGCGACGGGCCCGACGGGGTCGCCACCCTGCTGCTCGACGAGCCGACCGCCAGCCTGGACCCGGCACACCAGCACCACCTGCTGCGGGCGGCGCGGGACTGGATGGAGCGGACCGGCGGCGCCTGCGCCGTGGTGCTGCACGACATGACGCTGGCCGCCCGCTACTGCGACGACGCGCTGCTGCTGGCCGGCGGGCGGGAGGCCTGGAGCGGCCCGATGGCCGCCCTGCCGGTCCCGGTGCTGGAGCGGGTGTTCGCCACCCGCTTCGTCCGCATGCCGGCACCGGACGGGCGCGGGGCCGTCTTCGCCACCACCGGCCAGCCTCCCGCGGTTTAGCCGCCCGCCACACGCCACCCACCACACGGTTGCCGGCCGGGCTGGACGACTCAATCGCGACTGATTATTATTTTCATTTCTTTGGAAAAGGAGGAGCCGTTGCGCGTTCTGGTCGTCGAGGACGATGCGGCCGTCAGCTATTGGATCGGGGCCAAGCTCAACGGCTCGGGCCATTCCTGCCGCTTCTCCGGCGACGGCGAGGAGGCTTTGCGCCTGCTGGAGGAAGAGGCGTTCGACGTCGTCGTCCTCGACCGCATGCTGCCGAAGCTCGACGGCATGGAGGTTCTGAAGCGGCTGGCCGGCACGCGCCATCCGCCGGTGCTGGTGCTGTCGGCGCTGGACGAGACCTCCGACCGGGTCGCCGGGCTGCGCGCCGGGGCCGACGATTACCTGGGCAAGCCCTTCGACTTCGCCGAACTGCTGGTGCGGCTGGAGCATCTCTCGCGCCGCCATGGGCAGGCGATGGCCGCCCCCGGCGACCTGCTGACGGTCGGCGATCTGGTGATGGACGTGGCCCAGCGGCGGGTGACCCGACGGGGGATGCCGATCGAGCTGACCGACAAGGAGTTCCGGCTTCTGCACATCCTGATGAGCAATCCGGGCCAGACGGTGACCCGGACCATGCTGCTGGAAAAGGCCTGGGGCTACGGCTTCAACCCGCCGACCAATCTTGTCGAGGTGCATGTCTTCAAGCTGCGCAGCAAGATCGACAAGGAGTTCGATCCGCCCCTGCTGCGCACCGTGCGGGCGATCGGCTATGCGCTTGGCTGATCGCCTCCACGCCCGCATCCGCCCGCTGCTCGACACCCGCAGCTTCCGCCAGACCATGACCATCGGCGCCGTCTTCGTCGTCGTCACCTCCGGTGCCGTGCTGTGGAGCCGCAGCCTGCTGACCGACCTGATCAAGGACCATGTGATCGAACTGCTGGAGCGCGACACCGCGACCCAGCGCCAGCTCGGGCGCTTCGGCGATGCCGTCGATCTCGCCGCCGACCTGCGCCGCCGCGAGAGGTTCGAGACCGAGACGGCGCGCAGGCGGCTGGTGCTCGACGCCTCGGGGCGGCTGCTCTACGGCGACGACGCGACGGCGGCGCGGCTGCTGGACGTGCTGTCCTGCGACCGCGCCCGCCTCGCCTCCTGCCCGGCCGGGCTGGTCGAACGACGGGGCAAGGACGCCGCCGACGGCTGGAAGCTGCAGGCGATGGTGGTGGCCCTGCCCGACGGCGGCCGCTTCATCAACGCCTACGACATCCAGCCGATGCTGAGCCAGATGCGGGCGGTGCCGCTGGCCGCCGGCGTCGGCGTGCTGCTGTTCCTGCTGACCAGCCTGACCTTCGGGGTCTATTTCAGTTCCGGCACGCTGCGCCGCGTCGGCGCGATGCGCGAGGCGCTCTCCGCTTATGCCGGTGGCGACCGCAACCGCCGGATCGACGTCGGCCGCAGCGATGACGAGTTCGCCGGCCTCGGCCGCGAGATCAACCGCACGCTCGACCGCGTCAACCGGCTGGTGGAGGAGGTGTCGAGCGTGTCGAGCAGCATCGCGCATGAACTGCGCACGCCGCTGACCCACCTGCACAACCGGCTGTCGGGCATCGCCGAGGACTGCGCCGACCCTGAAATCCGCCATGCGCTGGAGGACGGCATCGAGGAGACCCTGCGCATCCAGCAGCTGTTCCGCGCCATCATGCGGCTGGGCGAGATCGAGACCGCCCGCTGCAGCCTGAGCATGGAGCCGCTGGAGGCCGGGCCGCTGCTGGAGGACATCCGCGAATCCTATCTGCCTTTGGCGGAGGATGCGGGTGTGGCGCTGTCCGTCGCGGCCGAACCGGGGCTTCGCATCCGCGGCGACCGCACCCTGCTGTTCCAGGCCGTCGCCAATCTCGTGGACAACGCCCTGAAATATGCGGCCGGCGGCCAGGAGATCCGGCTGTCGGCCGGCATCCGCGACGGCTGGGAGGAGCTGTGCGTCGCCGACCGCGGGCCTGGCCTCGTTCCCGGCCAGCGGGCGCTGGCGGTCCAGCGTTTCTTCCGGCTCAACCCGCAGGACGGGGTGCCGGGCTACGGGCTCGGCCTGTCCATCGTCGGCGCCATCGCCACGCTGCATGGCGGCGGGCTGCTGATGGACGACAACGCGCCGGGGCTCCGCGTCATCCTCCGGCTCGGCCGCCATGCCCAGCTGGAGTGACGCCGCCGGTCACATTAAGCGGCGTTAAGGGAAGCGTGGTTGAGCTTAAACGCGACTGCGAATTATTCTCAAAAATGTCACCGGACAGCACAGCCTGTCCCCCTCCCGTCCTGTCCATCGGAAACCGTCATGACCACACACCAGATGCCCGCCGCCAGCCAGGACGCAGCCTTGGACTCCCTGCGTGCCCGGCTTCTCGCCGAACCCGGCAGGGTGCTGGAGGCGGTCGCGGCGGAGACCGGCGCCAGCCTGCGCACCGTCGTCGATTGCCTGCCGGCCGCCATGCGCAGCTTCGCCCCCGGTTCGGCGGCGGAGGCGGCGATGGCCGACATCGCCGGCTGGGGGCCGATCACCTTCCTGGTCCACAGCGCCGATCTGGTCCTTGAATGCAAGGGTCCGCTGCCGCTCGGCCAGTTCGGGCGCGGCTTCTACAATCTGGCCGGCGGCAGCCCGATCGGCGGCCACATCCGCCTGGACCGCTGCGCCGATCTCGCCTTCGTCCGCCGCCCCTTCATGGGCAGCGGCGACAGCTGCGCCGTGATCTTCTTCAACGGCGACGGCGAGGCGATGTTCAAGATCTTCGTCGGCCGCGACGAGAAGCGCCAGCTTCTGGCCGATCAGGTCGAGCGTTTCCTGGCCTTGTGCGACCGGCTCCACCTGTCCGTCGCCTGATCCGGCGCGCCCCGCTCCCAATGCCGGGCGCCCAATGCCGGGCGCCGGGCCGGCCTGCGCCTAGAGTTTGCGAATAATAATCAATAGCAAAATCCGACATCACAGTGCCGGACGGGTCCGGCGTGACCCCAAGAAGCGAGGAGAGACAGAGATGACCGCATCCCCCAGCATCGTGCGGCGGACCGCAGAGCCGGGACGGCTGCGCCGGGCGCTGTGGCTGTCGGCGTCGGCCCTGACCCTGGCCGGTGCCGGTGCCGCGCTCGCCCAGACGGCGGTGCAGACGGCGACCCAGACGGCGGCGGCCCCGCAGACCGGCCAGCCGGCGACCGTGCTCGACGCGGTGACCGTCTATGGCGACCGCGGGGAAAGGCGGCTCGACGAGGCGACCTCCACCATCTCCGTGATCGGGGAGGAGCAGATCGAGACGCGCGGCCTTCACCGCCTGCAGGATCTGACGCGCTACGAGCCGGGGGTGACGGTCGGCAACGCGCCCGCCCGCGCCGGGGCCGGCGGCTTCGCCATCCGCGGCATCACCGACAACCGCGTGCTGATGCTGATCGACGGCACCCGTCTGCCGGAAACGCCGAAATCGGCCGGCCCGTCGGCCGGCTACAGCCGCGACGCGGTGGACCTCGATTCCCTCAAGCAGGTCGAGATCGTCCGCGGCCCCTCCTCCGCCCTTTACGGGTCGGACGCGCTGGGCGGCGTCGTCGGCTACGTCACCAAGGATCCGGCCGACTACCTCTATCCCGGCAAGGATTTCTACGCCTCGCTGAAGGGGGCCTACGACAGCGTCGACAGCTCCTTCTCCGAGACCGGCACCGCGGCGATGCGGTCGGGCGAGTTCTCGATCCTCGGCATCTTTACCCGCCGCGACGGCGACGAGTACAAGTCCAAGGACAAGAGCTTCCGCAATCCACAGGACTATCGGGTCAACAACGCCCTGGCCAAGCTGGCCTGGGAACGCGGCCCGGACAAGGTGACGCTGACCGGCGAGTATTTCCGCCGCGACACCGACACCGGTCTGCGCAACGACGTCGGCGCCGCCGCCAGCTACATCTTCTCCACCGTCCCGTCGCGGACCACCCGCGGCACCATCGCCGATTCCGTCAGCGACGACGAGGCGAGGCGCTGGCGCATCGGGCTCGCGCATTCCCACGATGCCCCCATCGGCTTCATCGACCGCATCGACTGGCGGCTCTACGCCACCGGCTACGACCATCGGGAAAACCGCACCCGCACCGCCGGCGTCGCCGCCTCCACCAACACGCTGTTCCCGGCGCGCTCCACCCTGCGCGAAGAGACCGCCAACGAATCCGAGCAGCGCATCTTCGGCGGGGCCGTCGACATGCGCACCGACACCGGCTGGTTCGGGCTGCCCAACCGCCTCTCCTACGGCTTCGGCATCGACCACATCCGCACCGAACGCATGCGCGACGTGACGCTGACCAACACCGCCACCGGCGCCACCGCCAAGAGCTACAACGGCGACACCTATCCCAGCCGCACCTTCCCCAACACCGCCACCCTGATGGTGGGGGGCTATCTGCAGGACGAGATCACCATCGAGCGGCTGCGTCTGGTGCCCGCCCTGCGCCTCGACTATTACCGGATGAACCCGGAACTGGACGCGGCCTATCTCGCCTCCAACCCGTCCGCCACCCCGTCGAAGCTGGACAAGCTGGCGCTGTCGCCCAAGTTCGGCGCCACCTACGAGCTGACCCGCGAATATTCGCTGTTCGGCCAGTATGCCCACGGCTTCCGGGCGCCGCCCTATGACGACGCCAACCTCGGCTTCTCCAACCCGACCTACGGCTACGAGGTGCTGCCCAACGCCAGCCTGAAGCCGGAGACCAGCAACGGCGTCGAGGCTGGATTCCGCGCCAAATACGCCGACGGCTCCAGCGTCCAGGTCTCCAGCTACTACAACCGCTACAGCAACTTCATCGCCCAGCGCGCGGTCGGTCGCAGCAGCGGCGGCCTGCTGCGCTACCAGTCGCAGAACATCTCCAAGGTCGAGATCTTCGGCGTCGAGGGCAAGGGCGAATGGCGCTTCCGGCCGGGCTGGTCGCTGTTCGGCGCGGCGGCCTTCGCCCGCGGCTTCGACCTCGACGCCAGGACCGCCATCGACGAGGTGGCGCCGCTGACCATGAACGCCGGCCTGTCCTACACCGCGCCGGACGATTTCTGGGGGGCGGAGGTCGTCGCCAGCCATGCCTTCGCCAAGAAGGCCGACGATGTCAGCAACTCCACCTACCTCAAGGCGCCGTCCTACACCACGGTCGACCTGTCCGCCCATCTGAACCCGACGGACCACCTGTCGCTCGGCGCCTCCGTCAAGAACCTGTTCAACCAGGAATACTACAACTACATCAACGTGGTGGGCGTGTCCGAAACCTCCGCCGACCGGCGCCGGTACCTGGAGGCCGGACGCTCCTTCCTCGTCCACGCCACCGTCAAATGGTGATCCGATCCTGCCTCAGGCAAGCTCCGGGGGCACCGCCGACGCCTCGCCCCTCGCGGTTCGGGAGGAGACGGTTTGCCGGCGGCGCCGTGACCTGACGGTACGGGTGACGCCGCGCAAGGCCGCTCAGACGATCGAGTCCAGTTCGCTGCGGCGGGCATCGGTCAGGCCGAGGCGCGAGGCGAGATAGGCCAGATACTGGCGGTCGACCGCGCTGCCGCCGCGCACCGCCAGTTCGGAGGCGAGATAGACCTGTTCGGCCGTCTCGGGATCGCGGACGTCGCGGACGATCTCGTCCAACGGGCGTGGCGCCCGCAGTTCGGCCTCGACGATGCGCCGGTCCTCCGGCTCGGCCTGGGCGGCATCGAGGCTGTCGAGGATGCGCCGCTGCTCGTCGGGCGAGATGTGGCCGTCGGCGTTGGCCGCCGCGATCATGGCACGGATCAGCAGCAGCGCCTTGGCGTCGCCGAGATCCGGTTCCGGCTGGCCGCCGCGCAGCACCCCGGCCAGACGGTCGCCCAAACCACCGGCCATGCCGCCAGCCATGCCGCCGGCATCGGCCCTGCCCAGGACGCCGCCCAGAACGCTGCCGAGCGCACCGCCGGCAACACCGCCCCCGGCACCGCCGGTCGCACCCCCCGCCGCACCGCCGAGACCCAGCCGGTCGAGGAGCCCTCCCAGCGCGCCGCCCGCCACCGGAGCCGGCGCCGATGGCGAATGGCCGGGGGTGGCCGGGGACCGGCCGTCCTGATAAGCCCGATAGGCGAGATAGGCGAGCGAGGCGAGGCCCGCCTTCTGCAGCAGTCCCGAACCGGCTGCCGGGGCATGGGGCATGCCATGGCCGTAATGGCCCTTCATCTTCTTCCTGCCCTTCTTGCCGAGGAGCATGGGCATGGCGGCGGCGAAAGCCGGCCCCCGGCCGGTGCGGCCGGCCAGCCCGTTGGCCAGGATGACGCCGAGGACTTTGCTGAGATTGCTCATGTTCCCTTCCCTGCCGGCTGCGGATGACACGTCCCGGCCGCGGCCGGGAGCCGTAGACATGGGGACGGTCCCGGCCATTGAAACCGGCATCACCCGCAAGAGCGGCGGTGGGAATGGCGGGGAAGCCGGTCGGACGGCCCCCTGCAGCGGAACCGCCGGTAGCCGTGTGCCGTCGCATCCGAGCGTTTGGCGGTAGGCCGGAGACCCCCGCGAACAGTGTCCGAGACGGGTCCGTGTTTCGGTTTGGATGGCCGGTTCTATCGACGATTTGTCCGAAACCGCCCCTTGCTTCGCGTTGAGCCGTCAATTGTCATGATGTGTAATGTATACCAGAACGACGCCGATGCAGAGGGACCGGCTCTCCCCGGCGACCTGTTCCGCTGTCGGTTTTCCGGGATCGCTGGACACAAGATGGAAAACGGGGGAAACGGCTGAATTTCGGCCGAGGATCGCTGGATAGACAGTGCCAGGATCACTGGACTCAAACCTGGATCGGTGGACGCTTCCATCCTTCAGCCTCTTCCTGCATCCCCTTCAGAAGCGCATTTTCACCACGGTAGAGCGGTTTGCGACCCGCAGCGGCCAAGGCATCGCGGACTGTTTGATGCCATCTCGGGCAGCGGTGCGTCGACTGCATGGAGCGGCAGGCATGGAACGGCCTTCCTTGACACGGCCCGCCCCAGCTTCCGTTCCGCTTGCTCAATCCCCTTGGGCGGGCAGGTGTAAAGAAAATGGCGGGTGCTGAAATGGTCGCTTACTCATGCCTCCGCAGACTTTACAAAGAGGGTGCTCGGCCCCCTTCTCCTCAAATCCCACCATGGCGCTCATCGGCTACGCCCGCGTCTCAACCGACGACCAGACCACCGCCGCCCAGATGGACGCGCTGCGCGCCGCCGGCTGCGCCACGATCCTCGAGGAGAAGGCCTCCGGCGCTTCGCGCGCCAGGCCGGAGCTGGCGGGGACCCTGGCCCGCCTGAGCCGCGGCGACACGCTGGTGATCTGGAAGCTGGACCGGCTCGGTCGCTCGCTGTCGCACCTGCTGGAGGTGATCGAGGATCTGCGCGGCCGCGGCTGCCATTTCCACTGCCTCACCAGCCCGATCGACACCGCCAGCCCGCACGGCACGCTGGTGCTGCAGATGCTGGGCGCCGTGGCCGAGTACGAACGCTCCTTGATCCGCGAACGCACCCGCGCCGGGTTGGCGGCGGCCAAGGCACGGGGCCGGGTCGGCGGCAATCCCAAGCTGAAGCAGGGCCATCGGCGCCCAGCTGGAAGCGATGCGGGCGACCACGCTACGGGGCGGGCGCCGCTGGCCGGCGGCGTCGGTCAAGAACCTGCTGGATCGCGCCCGCGCCCAGGGGCTGCTTTCCAACACCCCGGCTTCCGCGTCAGGACCGGTGTCATAGGCCGGACGTCCCGGTCCGATCCAAGCCCCTCCATCCATCCCTTGTCCGGCCACCCTGCGGCGTCGTCAGCAGCCGCTGTTCAGCCTGGGTTCAGACGCGGGGCGATAAAGGTCCCGCGCCACAAGGCGCCGTTCCCACCTGCTTCCAACACCGGAAGACCCGCGCCGAACACGGCCGCAACCACCTCGGCCCCCCTCCGCTCGCGGGATCACTCCATGTCCAACGAAACGCAGACCGCCGAGAAGCAGGCCGTCGCCCTGACCTCGATGGTGGCGAGCGCCGGGATGACCGTCGGCAAGCTCTCCGTCGGCCTTGCCACCGGCAGCCTCGGCGTCCTTTCCGAAGGCGTCCACAGCCTGCTCGACTTCGTCGCCACGGCGATGACCTACGCCGCCATGCGGATCAGCGACGCGCCCCCGGACGAGACCCACCCCTACGGTCACGGCAAGGTGGAAAGCGTCGCCGCGCTCGCCGAGACGGCGCTGCTGTTCCTGACCAGCGCCTGGATCGTGTTCGAGGCCGCTCAGCGGCTGCTGAGCCCGCAAGTGGAGGTCGAGGCAACCTGGTGGTCGACCTCGACGTCCTGGTCAGCCGGCTGCTGCCGCCGGGGCGGGTGGCGGAGATGCAGGACGCGGTCGTTTCGGCCAGCCCCGCATGCAGCCACTGCGACAAGGGGCCAGCCTCCAACCCGATGCGGACCACCGGGAAGCCAAGCTCGCCGAAGAAGCGCACCAGGGCGGCGGGCTCGCTCGCCACCTTGGCTTCGCGCACGATCTTGCCCGCCCCATCCACCACGCACACGCTGCTCTGTTCCAACGAGACGTCGATCCCGGCATAGTGATCCATGGCTGTCCCTCCATGATGCGTGGGGCCGATCCGCTCGGACCCCGTTTCTCACACCATCCCTGTGGGGACAGCCGCCCGCCCGAGCCAGAGCTTGGTGCAAGCCCCATTACGGCATCTAGGCCGTACCCGCTTGGCACCTATTGCGGTTGCAGATGTTCGGCCATGAAGTCGACGAATGCTCTCAGTTTGGGCGTGATCTGGCGACTGGCCGGCCAGAGAACATTGAACTGATCGGTCTCGGCCACCCACGCGTCCAGGATGGAGACGAGACGCCCGTCAGCGATCTCGCTGCGGATCGCGAAGGGAGGCAGACAGGCAATTCCCATTCCCTCGATCGCCAACGCGATCAGAGGATCGACCGCCGACGCGCTCATCCGTTCGGGCAGGACGATCTTCCCCTGCCGTTCCCCGCGAGCAAACGGCCAAGCCCGTATCTTGCCGGTGCTCGGAGAACGTTGGAGAAGACACTGATGGTGCGCCAGATCGTCAGGGGTGTCTGGCACGCCGCATCGCGCCAGATAGTCGGGTGAAGCGACAATCTTCAGTCGAAACCGCCCGACATTGCGGCTCATCAACCGGCTGTCCGATGGTTGCCCGGTACGGACGACTGCGTCGAACCCTTCCTCCACAACGTCCACCAGCCGATCTGAGAAATCCAGGTCGAGTTGCACCTCCGGCCAAGCTCGCATGAAATCGCTCATCACCGGGGTCAGCAGCATGCCGACCAGCGGCAGACTGACGCGCAGCCGTCCTCTCGGCGTCCGGTTGGATCGGGCGAGCTCGGCTTCCGCTGCCTCGACCTCCTCGAATATGCGGCGGCAGCGTTCGAGGAACAGCCGCCCTTCCTCGGTCAGGGTCATATTGCGTGTGTTGCGGTGGAACAGGCGCACATCCAGCCGTTGTTCAAGCCGCACCACCGCCTTGCCGACCGCAGATGCGGAAAGACCCAGTTTGCGGCCGGCGGCGACGAAGCTGCCCGTCTCGGCCGACTGCACGAAGGCATCGAACGCGGTGAGTTTATCCATGCCGCTAGTTAGCAGAATTATATTCCTGAGTCATCGGAACAGACACTCATTTTTCCGGAACGGGCCTTCCGCTATCCCTTGGTCTTCCGCAATCAGGGAGACGAAACATGATCCCCGCCTTCACCATCGAGCCCATCCCGACGACCTTCATCGTCAATGTGATCCACGTTCATCCCGGCAAGCAGGAGGACGCGTTTCGGCTGATCCAGGATGTCGTCCACTATGTCGCCGAGCGGAAACCCGGCTTTCTGTGGAGCAACCTTTCCAAGAGCACCGATGGGCTGACCGTCGTGAACATCGAAGCGATCTCCGATCCCGGTGATGTCGAGATCTTCTTTTCCGATCCGGTATTTCTGGAGAAGTTCGGTCGGCTCGATACTGTCTCATCCAGTGAGTTCCACACTTACACGACTGGCGATCTGGTACTGCCGAAGGTGCCGGTGTGAGGGCCCAGGTCGACCGACTGCCGGTGGCGGGGCTATCCGCCTTGGCGGTTGCCGGCTTCGTGACGATCCTGACGGAGGCCCTCCCTGCCGGCCTTGTCCCACAAATTGGGAATTCTCTTGGTGTGAGTGAAGCGATGGCCGGGCAATGGATCAGTATCTATGCGCTGGGATCGCTGCTCGCCGCGATCCCGCTGACAGCAGCGACGCGAAGCTGGCGCAGGCGACCGCTCCTGCTCGGTGCGATCTTCGGCTTCGCCGTCGCCAATCTGATTACGGCCCTCACCACGAGCTTCATCGTCGCACTGGTGGCGCGCTTCGTTGGAGGCGTGTCAGCCGGCCTGCTATGGGCACTGCTGGCCGGCTACGCGGTTCGCATGGC
The DNA here is from genome assembly GCF_016595245.1 of Azospirillum endophyticum. Lineage (GTDB taxonomy): Bacteria > Pseudomonadota > Alphaproteobacteria > Azospirillales > Azospirillaceae > Azospirillum > Azospirillum endophyticum. Next base: position 29,806 of record NZ_JAENHM010000095.1, on the reverse strand, counting down.
GCCACCTCATCTTGCGGGTCGAGCGATGGCCATCGCCATGTCGGGAACACCTTTGGCGCTCTCGATCGGCATTCCAGCCGGAACGTTTCTGGGCCTTCTGGCCGGTTGGCGACTGACCTTCGGATTGCTCAGCGTCATCGCGCTGCTGCTGATCGGCTGGATTATCGCGAAGGTGCCGGACTTTGCCGGGGAGGCTGAAACGGAACGCCCATCGCTTGCCCAGGTTTTTGCGGTTCCGGGCGTGCGGCCGGTACTGGCGGTGACGCTCTGCTTCGTGCTGGCTCACAATATCCTCTACACCTACAACGCGCCGCTGCTGATCGCCCACGGCATTGTCGGGCAGACCGACCGTGTCCTGCTGGCCTTCGGGATGGCCGGACTGGTCGGTATCGGCCTAACGGCTGCCCTGATCGATAAATGGCTGCGTCCGTTGACCTTCACCAGCGTCGGCCTGTTCCTCGCAGCGGCGTTCATATTCGCGGCGACAGACAGCGCGCCGCTTGCGGTCTATGGGGCAGCATTGATCTGGGGGGTGGGATTTGGCGGGGCGGCGACTCTTTTTCAGACCGCTTCGGCGCGCGCGGCCGGGTCGGCTGCCGATGTGGCACAGGCGATGATCGTCACTGCCTGGAATATGGCGATCGCCGGCGGTGCCATCGTGGGGGGCGTCATTCTCGAAACCGCCGGGGTGGCCGGATTGCCGTGGGTGGGTATCGCTCTGCTGGCCTGCGCCGCTGGATCCGCGCTCTTCATGGAGCGCCGAGCCAGTGGGTTGAAGCCAGGCAGGGCGTTTCCTGGGTAAATCGCGGTTCATCACCCGGCTTGCCGCGCGCGACCCAGTCGCGCTTTGCACGCAGGTAATTGGTCAGTTCTGCCAGTTCGGCCGCCTTCTGCTCAAGCCTGGCGAGCTGGACTTCCATGATCTCGACTTCACGCGCCTGTGATAACCCCTCCCGTTGCAGTTCCGTGGCGATCTCCGCGATCTCCTTGAGGGACATGCCCAGCGATTGCGCAAAACGGATCATTCGGGCTGTCGAGGCGTCCCGCTCAGTGAATACCTGATAGGGATTGCGTCCCCCCTTAGCGGTGAGCTGCGGCGTGAGGAGACCCTTACGGGTATAAAAGCGGATGGTGTCCTGGCTCAGCCCCGTCCGCCGAGCGAATTCTCCTATCAGCATTTCACCCCTTAAGGCTATTGACCATGGACCTGGGTCCAGACTTATAGACCATGTTCCCTCACCTGCGGAACACTTTCATGTCGAACGATGCCAATACCACGTCCTTCCCCCCCATTGCCTTCGTCACGGGGGCAACCGGACTTCTCGGCAACAACCTGGTGCGCGAACTGATCGCCGAAGGTTGGCGTGTGCGAGCGCTTGTGCGCTCACCTGAGAAAGCAGCACGGCAGTTTGCCGAGCTGGATCTGGAGATCGTCACCGGCGACATGCTCGATGTGCCTGGTTTCGTGGATGCGCTTCGGGGCGTCGACGTGGTTTTCCATACTGCGGCCTATTTCCGGGATTCCTACAAGGGTGGCCGCCATTGGGATGCGCTCCATGCGGCCAATGTTGAGGGCACCCGTGCCCTGCTCGAGCACGCATGGAAAGCCGGGGTACGTCGTTTCGTCCACACCAGTTCGGTTGCGGTGCTGCGAGGCGCACCTGGAGAGATCATTGATGAGACCATGCTGCGGAATGAGCGGGACGCCGACGATTATTATCGCAGCAAGATCCTGGCGGACCGCGTGGTGCTCGACTTTCTCAATACGCATCCCGATTTCTGGGCGGCGATGGTGCTCCCCGGTTGGATGCACGGGCCGGGCGACATCGGACCGACATCGGCAGGTCAGACCGTTCTGGATGTGGCGCTCGAACGCCTCCCGGGCGTTCCGCCGGGGTCTTTCTCGGTGGTCGATGCCCGTGACGTCGCACGGGCGATGATCCTCGCCAACCGTCGGGGTCGGCGCGGCGAACGCTACCTTGCCGCCGGACGCCATATGACAATGACCGATCTGCTGCCGCTCATTGCGCAGGCGACGGGGGCCAAGGCGCCGACCCGGCGTATTCCGATGATCCTTCTCCATCTGATCGGCGCCGGCAATGAACTCTACGCGCGGATGACCGGAAAGCCGGTGCTGTTGAGCTGGGCCATGGCGCGTACCGTCGCAACGGAGAATGATCGATCTCGCTACGATTCCGCCAAGAGCGAACGGGAGCTGGATTTGAAGTTCCGTCCGGTAATCGAAACGTTCCGCGATGAAGTGGCCTGGTTCCGCGCAAACGGCCTCTTGCCGATGCGATAACAATCAAGGCTCTTTTCGGTATCCGAGGTGGCGGGGATCGGTGAGGAAGAGCGGAGAAGGTACCGTCAAGTTCAGGCTGGCTCGCGGGGATGCGGAGCGGCAAAGGATCGCCATGGCGACATCCCGTGATCCCCGCTACGCCGGCTACCGCGTCCCTGCCGAGGTCATTGCGATGGCGGTGTGGCTGTACTTCCGTTTCCCGCTGAGCTTGCGCATGGTGGAGGAGATGCTGGCGGCCCGCGGCATCACCGTGAGCCACGAGACAGTGCGGCAGTGGGCCCTGAAGTTCGGTCGCGACATCGCGGATCGGTTGCGCTGCCGGGAGCCGGGGCGATAAGTGGCACCTCGACGAAGTCGTTCTGACCATCGTAATTTGGGGCAGTATGCGAAGGAGGCAGCATACCCTCTGGTTGCTAAATCTCCTCCTTCAACCCTCCGTTCCTTCTCGATGTGTCATACCGACTCTCCTATGAAATGACCTTTTGGAACGACAGCGGGCAGCAAAGGGATTTGATGCGGCCGGTTTCGGCGATGAGTGCGTTTCAGGCGTCGCAACAGGCGTCGATGATGGCATTCTGATCGGGAAAGACCCGCAGGGACATCATCCTCTCTCGTAAGAAGAGCGCGAAATTTCGCCCGTGTGTTCAGACGGGACGTCGGCCATCCCCCGGCCCGTTTCGTGGAGGCGGCGCGGCTCGACGCCGCGCGCCGGATGCTGGTCGATTCCCCCACGCCGCTCCAGCGGATCGCTTACTTTTGCGGTTTCGGTGACGCCAGCACCATGAGGCGCGCCTTCGTCCGCAATCTCGGCATCAACCCGGTCGACTACCGGAAGCGCTTCCGTACGACGGCGGCCGCCTGATCCCCGGTTGCGCCGCGAACGGGACGCAGCCCCCGGGCTTGCCCGTCCGTCGAGGAGTCCAGTCCACAGCGCCGATCCGCTCCGCCGGTCGATGCCGGAGACGGTCGCAGCGGATCGGCTCATGGGTCCGGCGGGCCTCAGCGGGTGACGTCGACGACGACGCGGCCACGGATCTGTCCGGCGAGGATCCTGGTTGCCAGATCGGGGAGTGCGTCGAAGGGCTGCACCTCGTACATCGCCGTCAACGCCGTCTTGTCCATGTCGCGGGCCAGCCGCGCCCAGGCGGCGTCGCGGAGCGGCTGCGGCGCCATCACAGAATCGACGCCGAGCAATGCGACGCTGCGCAGGATGTGCGGCAGCACCGTGCCGGGCAGGTCGGACGAACCGGCCAAGCCGCAGGCGGCGATCGCCCCACCCCAGATGGTTTGCGACAGCGCGTTGACCAGCGTCTGCCCGCCCACCGAGTCGACACCGCCGGCCCAACGTTCCTTCTGCAAGGGCGCGCCTTTTTCCAGGAGGACCGCACGGTCGATGAAGCCGGTGGCGCCGAGGCCCCGCAGATAGTCGTGCGTCTCGGGCCGGCCGGTGGAGGCCACCACCGGGTAGCCGCGCTTGGCGAGCAGCGCCACCGCGACGGAACCGACGCCGCCGGCCGCCCCGGTGACCAGCACCTCCTTGCCGCCGGGGCGAACGGCGCCCCACCGTTCCAGCGCGTCCACGCACAGCGCGGCGGTGTAGCCGGCGGTGCCGATGCCCATCGCCTCCTCGAGCGAGAAAGCGTCCGGCAGACGGGTCAGCCACTCCGCCTTCAGGCGCTGGAAGCGGGTGTAGCCGCCCCATTGCGTTTCCGACATGCCCCAGCCGTTGGCGACCACCTTGTCGCCGGGCTTCCAGTCGGGAGACCGGGATTCGACCACGGTGCCGGCCAGATCGATGCCGGCGACCATCGGCAGCTTGCGGGCGATCCTGCCCTTCCCGGAGACGGCGAGGCCGTCCTTGTAGTTGAGCGTGGAGTAGGCGACCTCGACCAGCACGTCGTTGTCCGGCAGGTCGGCGAGCGTCAACGTCGTGAAGCCACCCTTGGGCTTGCCGTCGACATCCTTGATCACAAAGGCTTTGAAGGTCTCGGCCATGGTTGGGACTTTCCCCGCGATAAAGAGACTGTTGGATGAGCACCGCGCCGTTCGACGGGATGCCGGCACGCCGGACCATGGTCCGGCTGCTCGGGCGCTCACGGCAAGGAGAGTTGCGTGCATAGTCCTTCAGAACATGCCCGTGGCGAGCGCATCCCGGCTGGCGCCGGGCGGACGGCTGCCCTGGCCGCCCACCCTCCGGGCTTGTCGTCATTCACCGCCACGGAACACCGGAGCGCGCTTTTCCAGGAAGGCGCTGACGCCTTCACGGGCATCGGCTTGCGTCTCCAGCCGGCGGGCGACGGTCGCCTCATAGGCGGTCGCGGCCTCGACCCCCTCGACCTCTCCCAGGATCACCCCGGCCTTGATCGCGGCGACCACGGACGGCGAGTTCCTGGCGATGTCGCGCGCCAGGGCGAGGGCCTCGTTCAAAGCCTCGCCCGTTTCGGCCAGACGGTTGATGAAGCCGGTCCGGTAGGCCTCGTCGGCGGGCAGCGGGTTCGCCGTCAACATCAGTTCCAGCGCCCGGCCCGCCGTCATCAGACGCGGCAGGCGGCCGATCTGCCCGCCCTCGGGCAGCATGCCCAGACGCGCCCCCGGCGAACCGAAGGACGCATTCCTGCTCGCCACCCGCAGGTCGCAGTTGACCGCGAAGATCAGGGCCGCGGCATAGCAATGGCCGTTGACCGCCGCGATCACCGGCTTGCGCATGCTGCGCGGGCGCAGGAAGGGCTCTTCCCCCAGGTTGGTTTCGGCATGGGCGCCGGACGCGATCTCGTTCAGGTCATGGCCGCTGGAGAAGGCGATGTCCCCGGCCCCGGTGACCACGATCACGCGCACCGCGTCATCGCCTTCCGCGTCGTTCAGCAGGCGGAGGAAGTCCGCCGCCATCGTCCCTTCGAACGCGTTCCGCTTGCGTTCGTTGGAGATGGTCAGGATGCGGATCGCGCCCTCGGTCCGCGTGGAAATTTCGGGCATGGCAAAAGTCCTCGATTAAAGGCCGGCTGGCCTTTTCGGATTGGGTCGATGGGGATGGGGGCGGCGTCAGCGCCAGATCTTGTCCTGCCGGTCATAGGCGCCGACGCGCAGGTCGGGCTTCTCGGCGATCAGGTGCTTCTTCTGGACCCGCTGGGAGTCGGTCAGCGGGAAGCCGTCGCGGAACTCGTAGTAGCGGGGGACCTTGAACCCGGCGAGATGACGGGAGCAGTGATCGGCGATCAGTTCCGGCGTGCAGGTCTCCGGGGACGCCCCGGGGGCCAGCAGGATGTAGGCCTTGATCTCCTCGCCGCGGTAATCGTCGGGCACCGGCACGATGGCGGCGTCCTGGATGTCGTCGAGCATGCGCAGCACGACTTCGACCTCGCGCGCGGCGATGTTCTCGCCCATGCGGCGGACCATGTCCTTGGTGCGGCCGAGGATGTAGTGATAGCCCCCGGCATCCACGCGGCAAAGGTCGCCGGTGCGGAACCATCCGTCGGTGAAGGCGTCCGCCGTCGCGTCCTCATTGCCGAAATAGCCCTTGAGGATGCCGCGGCCGCGGACCCACAGTTCGCCGGCCTCGCCGGTCGGAACCGGCTTGCCGTCCTCGCCCGCGACCATCAGCTCGCGGAAGGGGGCGGCCACGCCGCAGCTTCCCGATCCGGTCATCTCCGGCAGGCGATGGGCGGGGACGTAGCTGCCGCCGCCGATCTCCGTCATGCCGTAATATTCCTGGCCATACACGTTGAAGCGCCGCTGGAAGTCGGCATGGCTCTCGGGGCCGAAGGCGAAGATCGTGGCGATCTTCAGCTTGTTGTCCGCGTCGGTCGGTCGCGGCGGCTGCTTGTAGACCATCTCGAACAGGGCGCAGTAATCGCACTCCAGCGCCGACACGTCGGTCATGAAGCGCTTGGCGCCCGGCTTGCGCGGGAAGAAGGCGCAGCCGCCGCTGGCCATGGCGTTCAGCAGGATGCGCTGCCCCACCATGTAGAAGAAGCTGGAGCCGACATAGAAGCGGCGCAGGTCGGTGGCGAAGAACGCGGTCGAGCTGATGCCGAGGCACAGCCAATATTCGTTGCTGAGCATGCAGGCCTTGGAGAAGCCCGTCGTACCCGAGGTGTATTGGAGGTTCAGCGTGGCGTCCATGTAACGCGGGATCGCCGGAGCCTGACGGCCGCGGGCCTCGTCCATCAGGACCTGCCAGTCGCGGTGACGGTCCGACACCGCATCGCCGATCACGATGATGTGGGAGGGATCGAGCCACGCCGCTTCCAGCCTGTCCAGATGCGGCAGGAACTCCGCCTCCAGCACCATGTAGGTGGCGAGCGAGGTCTTCAGGACATACTCGACCTCGCGCGCGGTGTAGGTCGCGTTGACCGGCACCATCACCGCCTGGAGACGCGACAGCGCCAGCCAGGTGATCGGGAATTCCTCGCGGTTCCACGCCATCACCGCGACGTGGACGCCCGGGCCGATGCCGACCGCGGACAGCGCGGCGGCGGCGGTATCGACCTTGGCCAGGACTTCGCCCCAACTCCGCTCCACCCCATCGTCGAGGAAGCGCCAGGCGGGCGCCATCGGGACACGGGTGGCGGTATCCAGCAGCAGGTCATACACCGAGTCCGGAAGCGTCATCGCCTCCAGGCGGCGGGCGAGAGCATCGGGTTCTTCCCTGCGGAAATCTGAGAACATCACAACTTCCCTGGGTGATGGGGCCGTCGGGTGCGATGGCCGTATGTTAGGATGCGGCGCCGGCGCGCGGCGTCGGGCGGCCCGTTACCCCGCACGCCGCTTGGCACGGCGTTGGATCAGGTCGCTCATGAAGACGGCGGCGAAGGTGACGGCGATCAGCAGCGTGGCGACGGCGGCCACGACCGGCGTCAGGTCGTGGCGCATGTCCGCCCAGATGCGCATGGGCAGCGTTTCGTTCTGACCCATGACGAACAGGGCGATGACCAGCTCGTCGAAGGAGATGAAGAAGGCGAACACGGCGGCCGAGATCACCGCCGGACGGATCGCCGGCAAAGTGACGTGCCAGAAGGCCTCATGCGGCCTGGCCCCCAGCACGCGGGCCGCGCGGGCCAGCGTGTCGCCGGTCTGGCGCAGCGCCCCGGACACCGTGGTGGTGACGAAGGGCAGAGCCAGGACGGCGTGGACCAGGACCACGCCCCACAGCGAGCCGTAAAGGCCGAAGCGGCTGAAGACCAGCAGGGTGCCCAGCGCCAGGATGATGACCGGCACCACCTGCGGACCGAGGAAGACCGGTCCGGCCGCCCGCGCGGCCTTGCTGCCCTCCCGGCTCAGCACCAGGGCGGCCGCGGTGCCGACGGCGGTGGCCAGCGCAGCGCTCGCCGTCGCGATGAGCAGGCTGCGCAGGGTGGCGTCGATCCAGCCGGCGGACGCGAAGAACTCCTGATACCAGCGGAGGGTGAAGCCCTGCGGCGGGAATTTCAGATAGCGCGTTTCGCTGATCGACATCGGGATGACCAGCAGCAACGGCAGCAGCAGGTAAAGCAGGACGCCGACGAAATAGACCGGCAGCAGGTAGCGCCCGGACATTTCCCAAAGCGATCGTTTCATCGCGAGCCCCCATGGCCGCTCAGCGTCGTCACACGCCGGAAGAGCAGGGCGACGGCGCCGACCACGGCGAATCCCGCGATCACCAGCACCATGCCCAGCGCGGAACCCAGACCCCAGTCGAGGGTCAGCGTGATCTGCGTCGCGATCAGGTTGGCGATCATCGTCTCCTTCGGACCGCCGACCAGCGCCGGGGTGATGAAGAAGCCGAGAGCCAGAACGAAGGTGAGCATCCAGGCGTTGACCGCTCCCCCCGCGCTCAGCGGAAGGAAGATGTGGACGAAGCCGCGCCACGGCGATGCACCCAAAATCCGGGACGCCATCAACAGGGAACGGTTGATGGTGGTCATGGTCGAGAACATGACCAGAATGGCGACCGGCAGCAGAACCTGGACCATCGCGATGTAGACGGCTCCGCGCGTGTACAGCATCTGGAGCGGCCCGTCGACGGCGCCGATCCCGAGCAGCATGGAGTTGACCAGCCCTTCGCGGCCGAGAACGACGATCCAGCCGAAGGTGCGCACCAGCACGCTGACCCACAGCGGGGTCAGGATGAGCAGGAGCAGCAGGGTGCGGTTGCGCGGCGGACGGGATGCGAGGAAATAGGCGGCCGGATAGCCGACCAGGATGCAGGCGCAGGCCACGCCGAAGGAAAGCTGCAGCGTTCCGAACAGGATCGTCCGGTATGGTCCTGCGCCGAGTGCCGCCTCGTAATTCTCTGCCGACAGACCGGCTTCCCCCTGCACGCTCCACAACGCGACCTCGCCGACCGGGAGGATGAACACGAAGAGAAACAGCACGGCCGCCGGGGCAAGCAGCCAGAGGGAGGAGAGAGGCGCGCGCCTGCCGCGCGCCGCCCCTTTCCCATCGCGCGGCATGGCAACGCCGTCGCTCATTGCAGGCGCCAAGCTTCCCACCGCTTCTGGATGCGCGGCAGGTTTTCGGCCCAGTATTCGGAATCCAGCGCGAACTGAACCTCGAGGTTCGCCGGGCTGGTCGGCAGCTCCTTGGCTTCGTCCGCCGAAAGGATCTTATAGATGTCGGGGTTGAAGGAGGAATACGGCATGGCCCGGGCGATCTCGGCCAGACGCGACGGCGTGTTCCAGCAATACTTCATGAATTTCTGGGCGTCGGCCACGTTGCGGGCGCCCTTTACGATGGAATAGTAGCTGACGTCCAGCGACCCGCCGTCCCAGATGATCCTGACCGGCAGCTTGTCCTTTTGCAGCTGCTGGATGCGGCCGTTGAAGGCGGTCGCGTAGAAGACCTCGCCGCTGGCGAGCAGCTGGACCGGCTGCTGGCCGCTGGTCCACCAGACGGTGATCGCCGGCTTGATCTCGTCCAGCTTCCTGAACGCGCGGTCGACGCCGTCCGGCGACCGCAGCACGGTGTAGACCTCGGACGGCTTCACCCCGTCGGCGATCAGGGCGAATTCGAGGTTTTCCGCCGGAGAGTTGCGCAGCGTGCGCGGGCCGGGGAAGCTCTTGACGTCCCAGAAATCCTTCCAGCCGCTAAAGGTCTTGCCTTCCGGCAGCTTGTCGGTGCGCACGCCGATCGTGGTGGAATAGGCGATCGCGCCGATGGCGTACTGTTTGCGGGCAACCGGCGGCAGCTTGTTCTCCGGGTCGACCACCGACCAGTCGATCGGCTCGAGCCAGCCATTCTTGGACGAGACCGGCAGGCCCGAACGCTCGGTGGGCGCAATATCCCACAGGATGTTCTTGGTGGTCTGCTGGACGCGGATCTGGGCAAGGGAGTCCTCGGTCGCCGCCTGGGTGACGGTGATGCCGGTCTCCTTGGTGAACGGCTCGATGCAGATGCGGTTCAGGGTTTCGGCCCACGCACCGCCGTAATTGGCGATCGTGATCGACTTGTTGGCGGACTGGGCCAGGGCGGCGTCGCCGGCACCGCCGACAATCGCCGCTCCAACGGAGAGGCTCCACAGCAGCTTCTTCATAACGGCACTCCCAATCAGTTCTTCAGCGGCCGGCTTTGGAGAGATCCGGAACGAGGACGACGTCGGAGGGGCGCAGGACGAGACCGATGGTCTCGCCGCGTTCCGGGATCCGATCCCTGTCGCGTCTCTGTTCCCGGAAGTGGATGAGCGCACCATGGGCGGTGCGGGCGCTGTACTCGATCACGTCGCCGAGGAACACGGCTTCTTGAACGGTCACGTCCACGGCAATGTCCGACCCTTCGGCCGGGCGGCGCTGGAGCTTTTCGGGACGAACGCTGGCGTACCAGGACCCCGGACGGGCCTGGAACTCCGCGTCCCGATAAACGGCGCCGAGTTCGGAGATGGACACCGATCCGGCTTTCGACAGATCGGCGGCCAGGAGATTGGTCTGCCCGATGAAATCGGCGACGAAGCGGCTTTTCGGCGCGTCGTACATTTCCGACGGCGTGCCGACCTGCTCGATCCGACCGTCGCGCAGCACGACGATGCGCGACGACATGGCGAGCGCTTCACGCTGATCGTGGGTGACATAGACCACGGTGCAGCCGAGCTGATGCTGGATTTCCTTGATCTCGAACTGCAGCGCTTCGCGCAGCTTGAGGTCGAGCGCGCCGAGCGGTTCGTCCATCAGCAGCACGGGCGGTTCGAACACGATGGCGCGGGCGAAGGCCACACGCTGTTGCTGTCCGCCGGAAAGATCGCGGGGCATCCGCTTGGCGAGCGCGCCGAGCCGGACGATCTCCAGGACCCGCTCCACCCGTTCGTTGATCTCGCGCCGCGGGGCGCGGCGCATCCGCAGCGGGAAGGCGATGTTGTCGAACACCGTCATGTGCGGGAACAGGGAATAGTTCTGGAACACCATCCCCAGATTCCGGCGCTCCGGCGGCTCGTCGATCACCGACTTGCCGTCGATGAGGATGTCGCCCGAGTCCGCCCCGGAGAATCCCGCAAGTGCATTCAGCGCCGTCGTTTTCCCCGATCCGCTCGACCCGAGGATCGTCAGGAACTCGCCGGGATGAATGGTCAGAGAAAAATCGTGCAGTGCTGTTACCGATCCATAGGCCTTGCGGACGGATTGGAACTCGATCGTCGCACCGGTGGCCTTCGATTTCGAAAAAGCTTCCCTGTTCAAGGTGCCGCTGGAGGGTTTATTGACGTCCACCATCGTAGGTACCATCGGCCTGTCCAGTGATGACGCATTGTCTAAATATGACGCTATGTGTAAAAATGGCCCTCGTCAAGCTGTGAACGTCAGCTCGCGGAACATTTTTGCCGGGGCCATGGTGGTTGGGGAGCGAGGGCATAAAAATGCAGCAGGATGAGAAAATTCAGGGCAGCGGGCCTGAGCAGGATGAAGCCGATCCCCCGCTCTTCTTCGAGGAGGTGCTGGCGATCAAGAGCCGGGAACGGACGCGCCCGAAGCGGGAACGGACGCGCTACATGCTGCTTTCCCTCGTCGCCCGCCACCTGCGCACCACGCGGGGAAAGCTGATGACGGTGGAGGCGCTGCTGGACGAAGCCGGGCTGTCGCGCGGAACCTTCTACAATCATTTCAAAGACATGGACGAATGCGCCGCTGTCCTCGTCAACCTGTTCTTCGAATATGTCACCCACCGTCGCACCGTGACGAAGGGGCCGCGGAGCAGCTACGAGGCGATCTTGCACGCCAACACCGACTATTGCCGCGCCTATGAGGCGAACGCGGGCTTCTACAGCCTGTTCTCCGAACTGGCCACGCGGGATCCCGAGGTGCTGCGCATGCGCGAGCGCATGAACTCCGAATGGGTCGACCGCATCGTCGTGGCCGTCGCCCGCCGTCGCGGACAGCCCTTCGGTACGGAGGAACGCGGCAGGTTCGAGGGCGTCCTGCGCCTGCTGATCGCGATGACGATCGAGAGCCTGCGCGAACGGTTCGTCCATGGCGACGCGCTGCTGTGCCGGTCCTTTCCCACCGCCGACAGCCTCGCAAAAGCCCTGTCGGACCAATGGTATCTCGCGATGGCGGCGTTCGAGAATCCAACCCGGCCGACGACCGGCGCCGGATCGGATCCCGTGAAGTCGGGATCGATATAAGGTGTGAACCGATCCGCCGGAGCGGGATCGGGAAACGCGCGCCGGATGATCCTTCCCGTGATCCGGCAGGGGGAGCCGCCGACGGGAGCCGCCGACGGGAGCCGCCGACAAGTCCGGCACGCTCCGGAGTGCCGATCGGGCCGCGGACGGGGACACGGCAGGCCGGACAAAAAACAAAGCCATGGGAACGGTTGTCCCCATCCTCCGGTTTCATGAGTCCGATCGATCGGCGTTATCGGGAACGCTGCAGCAACAATCGCCCGATGGACCCGAACCGACGTTGCCTCCGTTGTGCCTGCCGGGCCGCCGGTTTTCGCAGTGAACCTCCGGAAGGCGGCTCCTGCGGACAACGGCGCCTGTCACACCCGTTTTGGCGACCGGTGAAGAGGAAGGAAACAGGACATGGAGGGTTTCGCATGGAGGGTTTCGGGGACCTCGAGATGTCGCGGCGCGGCCTGCTGCTCGGAAGCGCCGCCACCGTGGCGATGACCGGCGTGCCGTTCGCCATGCCGGCCCGCGCCGCAACCACCCAAGCCACAGCCAGCGAAAGGCCTGCAATGCCCGACGGCAATCCCGTCATGTCCAAGGTGTCGTTCACCGTGAACGGTACAGCGCACACGCTGCAGCTCGACACGCGGACCACGCTGCTCGACGCGCTGCGCGAGCATCTGCATCTGACCGGCACCAAGAAGGGATGCGACCACGGCCAGTGCGGCGCCTGCACGGTGATCGTCGACGGCCGGCGGCTGAATTCCTGCCTGTCGCTGGCGGTGATGCACGAGGGCGACAGCGTCACCACCATCGAGGGACTGGGCAGGCCCGGCGACCTGCACCCGATGCAGGCGGCCTTCGTGAAGCATGACGGTTACCAGTGCGGCTACTGCACGCCCGGACAGATCTGCTCCGCCGTCGCGGTGCTGGACGAGATCAAGGCGGGCATCCCCAGCCATGCCAGCGCCGACCTGACCGCCGCGCCGCAGCTGAACGCCGCCGAACTGCGCGAGCGGATGAGCGGCAACATCTGCCGCTGCGGCGCCTATTCCAACATCGTCGACGCGATCACCGAAGTCGCCGGGAGGGAGGCATGAGACCCTTCACCTACGAGCGTGCGGCCTCCCCCGCCGCCGCCGCGGCGGCCGTGCAGCGCAATCCCGACGCCCGCTTCATCGCCGGCGGCACCAACCTGCTCGACCTGATGAAGCTGGAGATCGAGCGGCCGATCCATCTGGTCGACGTCAACGGCCTGAAGCTCGACGGCGTGGAGCCGGCACCGGACGGCGGCCTGCGCATCGGCGCGCTGGTGCGCAACACCGACCTCGCCGCCGACCGGCGCGTGCGGCGCGACTATGCGGTGCTGTCCCGCGCCCTCCTCGCCGGCGCGTCGGGCCAGCTGCGCAACAAGGCGACGACCGCGGGCAACCTGCTCCAGCGCACCCGCTGCCCCTATTTCTACGACACCGACCAGCCCTGCAACAAACGCCGGCCCGGCAGCGGCTGCGCCGCCATCGGCGGATTCAGCCGCCAGCTCGCCGTCATCGGCGCCAGCGACGCCTGCATCGCCACCCATCCCAGCGACATGGCGGTCGCCATGCGCGTGCTCGACGCCACGGTGGAGACGGTGCGGCCCGACGGAGCCACGCGCACCATCCCCATCGCCGATTTCCACCGGCTGCCCGGCGACACGCCGCATGTCGAGACGGCGCTGGAGCATGGCGAGCTGATCACGGCGGTCACCCTGCCCAAGCCGGCCGGCGGTGCGCAGATCTACCGCAAGGTGCGCGACCGCGCCTCCTACGCCTTCGCGCTGGTTTCGGTCGCGGCGATCGTGCAGCCCGACGGCAGCGGCCGCGTGGCGTTGGGCGGCGTGGCGCCCCGGCCGTGGCGCGTCGAGACGGCGGAGGCGGAGATGCCGCAAGGCGCCAAGGCGGTCGCCGCCAAGCTGCTGGCCGAGGCCAGGCCGACCCATGACAACGCGTTCAAGCTGCCGCTGGTCGAGCGCACGCTCGGCGCGGTCCTGGCCGAAGCGAAAGGCTGAGACATGAAGTTCGACACCCCCGCGACGACCAACCCGATCGACCGCCTCGCGGTGGTCGGCAAGCCGACGCCGCGCATCGACGGCCCGCTGAAGACCACGGGCACCGCGCCCTATGCCTATGAACGGCATGACGCCGTGCCGGACGCGGCCTATGGCTATGTCGTCGGCTCGGCGATCGCCAAGGGGCGGATCGTTGCGATGGACATCGCCGACGCCAAGGCGGCGCCCGGCGTCCTCGCCGTGGTCACCGCCGACACTGCGGGGAAGCTCGGCAAGGGCGAGAAGAACACCGCGACGCTGCTCGGCGGCCCCGGGATCGAGCATTACCATCAGGCCATCGCGCTGGTCGTGGCGGAGAGCTTCGAGCAGGCGCGGGCCGCCGCCAGGCTGGTCCGCGTCACCTACGACCGGGCCGACGGCGCCTTCGACCTGGCGCAGGCGCGGGACGGCGCCACCAAGCCGGAAGGCGGCAAGTCCGACAGCGATGTCGGCGATTTCGCCGGCGCCTTCGCGGCGGCCCCGGTGCGGCTCGACGCGACCTACACCACCCCCGACCAGACCCATGCGATGATGGAGCCGCACGCCACCGTCGCCGCCTGGGACGGCGACCGGCTCACCGTCTGGCTGTCCAACCAGATGATCGCCTGGACCACCGGCGACCTCGCCCGCACGCTGGACATGCCCAAGGAGAAGGTCCGCCTGATCTCGCCTTTCGTCGGCGGCGGCTTCGGCGGCAAGCTGTTCCTGCGGGCCGACACCGTGCTGGCCGCCCTGGGGGCGCGCGCCGCCGGGCGGCCGGTCAAGGTGGCGCTCCAGCGACCCTTGATGATGAACAACACCACCCACCGGCCGGCCACGATCCAGCGCATCCGCATCGGCGCCGAACGCGACGGCACCATCACCGCCATCGCGCATGAGAGCTGGTCCGGCAATCTGCCCGGCGGCGATCCCGAGACGGCGGTCGATCAGACCAAGCTGCTCTATGCCGGGGCCAACCGCCTGACCGCGCTGCGGCTGGCGCGGCTCGACCTGCCGGAAGGCAACGCGATGCGCGCGCCGGGCGAGGCACCGGGCCTGATGGCGCTGGAAATCGCCATGGACGAGATGGCGGAGAAGCTGGGCCTCGATCCTGTCGACTTCCGTATCCTCAACGACACCCAGGTCGATCCCGCCCAGCCCGACCGCCCCTTCTCCCAGCGGCAGCTCGTCGAATGCCTGCGCCGGGGCGCCGACCGCTTCGGCTGGGCCAAGCGCGTTCCAACCCCCGGGCGGAGCCGCGACGGACGCTGGTTGACCGGACTCGGCGTCGCCGCCGCCTTCCGCAACAACCTGCTGACCAAATCGGCGGCGCGGGTGCGGCTCGACAAGCGCGGCGGGGTGACGGTCGAAACCGACATGACCGACATCGGCACCGGCAGCTACACCATCATCGCCCAGACCGCGGCGGAAATGATGGGGGTGGGGCTGGACAGGGTGACGGTTCGCCTCGGCGATTCGTCGTTCCCGGCATCGGCCGGGTCGGGCGGCCAGTGGGGCGCCAACAACTCCACCGCCGGCGTCTACGCCGCCTGCGTCAAGCTGCGCGAGGCGGTGGCCGGCAAGCTCGGCTTCAACTCCGCCGACGCGGTGTTCGCGGACGGGGAGGTCCGGGCCGGCAACCGCAGCGTCCCGCTCGCCCAGGCGGCGGGCGACGACGGTCTCGCCGCCGAGGACGGCATCGAGTACGGCGACCTCGACAAGCGCTATCAGCAATCCACCTTCGGCGCCCATTTCGTCGAGGTCGGCGTCGATGCCGCGACGGCGGAAATCCGGGTGCGGCGCATGCTGGCGGTGTGTGCCGCCGGGCGCATCCTCAACCCGCTCTCGGCGCGCAGCCAGGTGATCGGCGCCATGACCATGGGCGTCGGCGCGGCGCTGATGGAGGAACTGGCGGTGGACAAGCGCGCCGGCTTCTTCGTCAACCACGATCTGGCCGGCTACGAGGTGCCGGTCCATGCCGACATCCCGCACCAGGAGGTGATCTTCCTCGACGAGACGGACCCGATCTCCTCGCCGATGAAGGCCAAGGGGGTTGGGGAACTCGGCCTTTGCGGCGTCGGGGCCGCCATCGCCAATGCCGTCTACAACGCGACCGGCGTGCGCGTGCGCGACTATCCGGTCACGCTCGACAAGCTGCTGGACAGGATGCCGGCGGTCGGATGACCAGCCGGCGGGGCCATCGGCGGGGTCGAAGCGGCGTTCCCGCGAGGGTCTTCTTCCAGACGCGGGCCCGCCTCGACGCCGGCGAGGCGGGCCTTTGCCCGAAGCCCCGGCTCAGGGCATGTACTGGCCGCCGTTGACGTCGAGCACCTGCCCGGTGATGTAGCCGCTGCAGGCATGCGAGGCGAAGAACAGGAAGGTCGGCGCGCATTCCTCCGGACGGCCGAAGCGGCCCATCGGGAAGCCGGCGCCGATGCGGGCCTTGGTGTCCGCGTCCTTGTCGGCGTGGAAGGCGGTGTCGAAGGTGCCCGGCGACACCGTGTTGAAGCGGATGCCGTCCTTGGCGTGGAAGGTCACCCAGTTCTTCTGGATGTTGTGCAGCCACGCCTTCGCAGCGCCATACAGCCCGGCGCCGGGACCGCCGCCGGTGTAGCCGGCGACCGAGCCGACCAGGATCACCGAGGCGGTGGTGCCGCTCTGCCTGGCCGAGTCCTTCAGGTGCGGCAGCGCGTATTTGGTGACCATCAGGGCGGAGCGCGCGTTCAGGTCGGTCACCGCGTCGAAGAAGTCGTCGTCGATCTCCTCCAGCGGCTTGCGCGCCACCAGGCCGCCGGCATTGTTGATCAGCACGTCGATGCCGCCGAAGCGCTCGACGAACGCTTCGACCAGGCGGGCCGCCTCGGCGCTCGACGAGACGTCGGCCGGCAGGAACGCCACCTCGCCGTCCAGCTCGTTCAGCCGGGCCAGCGTCGCGTCGAGATCGGCCGGGGCCTTGCGGCCGTTCATGCCGACCAGCGCACCGTGGCGCGCGAACGCCTCCACCGCCGCCAGGCCGATTCCCTGGGTCGATCCCGTCACCAGAACGCGCCGGCCCTTCAGATCACCGAACATGCGAAGCCCTTCCTTGAATACCGATCGTTGAAGACGGAGCCGGTTTCGCGACCACCGGCATTCCGTCCGCCCGGGACGGGCTGCCGATCCATGGTCCGCAAAAATCATATCTCTCACATATTGAGACATGACGCTCATTATTGAGCCGAATGTTAGGGTGGAGCGACAATCCGGTCAAGCATTCCTGGGTCTATTACCTTTGTCACCAACGTTATAAATGTCTCAATATATGGGATACTCTATGTTAGATTTGACAACATACATCGCGGCCTCTAAGGTCCCGGCACCAAGGCGAACCCCATGCCCAGCGAACCCGGCCCCATGTCCATGCCCTTGCCCGCCGACACCATCGACCAGGCCGCGCCCGGGAAGCGGCAGGCCGCCGGCACGCAGACGCTGCTGCGCGGGCTGGCCGCCATCGAGTGCGTGGCCACCGGCACCACCGACGTCAAAGGCATCGCCGCCCGGCTGGACACGCCGCGCAGCACCGTCCACCGCATGCTGAACAGCCTGGTGGCGGAGGGGTATCTGCACCACGTCCCCTACAAGGGCTATCTGCTGGGGCCGAAGCTGATCCAGCTCGGCATGAAGGCGCTGGAGCAGCGCCCGCTGGTGGCGCTGGCCCGGCCCCACATCGAGGAGCTCGCCCGGCGCACCGGCGACACCGTCCATCTCGGCGTGGCCGACGGCGGCGAGGTCTTCTACCTCGACAAGATCCCCGGCACCCGCGGCCTGGAGATGCGCTCGCGCGTCGGGCTGCGGATGCCGTTGGCCTCGACCGGCATCGGCAAGGCGATGATGCTCGGGCTGCCGCCGTCGCGCTGGCGCGAGCTGCATGCAGCGGTGATGGCGACGGCGGACGGAGCGTCCGACCGCCCCGCCCCGGCACCCTGGCCGAAATACGAGAAGGCGATGACCGCCTCGCTGCGGCGGGACTGGGTGCTCGACCTGGAGGAGAAC
This sequence comes from Azospirillum endophyticum, assembly GCF_016595245.1. Classification (GTDB taxonomy): domain Bacteria; phylum Pseudomonadota; class Alphaproteobacteria; order Azospirillales; family Azospirillaceae; genus Azospirillum; species Azospirillum endophyticum. The sequence goes on along the minus strand of NZ_JAENHM010000095.1, from coordinate 11,839 downwards.
GAGATCGGCGTCCGCTGTGTCGGGGCGCCGGTGCGCGACATCAGCAATCAGGTGGTCGCCGCGATCAGCGTGGCGAGCGCCGTTCCCTACATGCCGGACGAGCGGATGACGGAACTCGGCCCCGTCGTCCGGGCGACGGCCGACGCGATATCGAAGGAACTGGGATGGAAGCAGGACGAACGCGCGACACGGCATCCCTGATCGCGCTGGATTGGGGAACCTCCAGCTTGCGGGGGTTCCTGATGGACGGCGGCGGGCGCGTGCTCGACCAGCGCGCCAACGCGCACGGCATCCAGAACCTGCCGCAGCCCGGCATCCCCGGCTTCGAGCAGGCCTTCGCCGAGCTGTGCGGCGGCTGGCTCGCCGCCCATCCCGGCCTGCCGGTGGTGGCGGGCGGCATGGTCGGCAGCGCCCAGGGCTGGGCCGAGGCGCCCTATGTCCCCTGCCCGGCCGACACCGGCACGCTGGCCTCCCGGGCCATCGCGGTGGACAGCGCGTCGGGTGTCCGCATCCTGATCGCGCCGGGCGTCACCTACGACCCGCCGGACTCGCCGCCGGACATCCTGCGCGGCGAGGAGATCCAGATCGCCGGCGTGCTGGCCGACCGGCCCGACTGGGCGCGCGACGCCTGCATGGTGCTGCCCGGCACCCATTCCAAATGGGTGCGGATCGCCGACGGCCGCATGACCCGCTTCGCCACCTACATGACCGGCGAGGTCTTCGCCGTGCTGACCCGGCATTCCATCCTCGGGCGGCTGATGCCGGAGGCCGCCGAAGCCGGCGATGACGCCCGCGACGGGGCCTTCGCCGAAGGCGTGCGCGCGGCGCAGGCCAGCGGGCCGGGCGACCTGACCCACCAGATCTTCGCCGCCCGCACCCTGGGCATCACCCGGCGCATGGCGCCGGAGCTGCTGAAGGATTACCTGTCGGGCCTGCTGATCGGGCACGAGCTGGTCTCCGGCCTCGCCCATGGCGAGATCGACCCGGATGCCGGACGGACGGACGGCTGTCCGCTGCTGCTGATCGGCGACGGCGCGCTGTGCCGCCGCTACGTCCAGGGGCTCGGCCTGCTGGGCGTCGAGCCCACCGCAAGGCTCGAAAACACCGCCCCCCGGGGGCTGTTCCAGTTCGCCATCGCCGCCGGCCTGATCGCGCCGGCCGGAAAGGACCCCCATGTCTGATGAAAGCCTGCAGAAGCGCCTGGACGGCGCCTTCGCCGCCCTGCCGCTGGTCGCCATCCTGCGCGGCCTGAAGCCCGCCGAGTGCGAGGACGCCGCGCGCGCCCTCTACGACCGCGGCTTCCGGCTGATCGAAGTGCCGCTCAACTCGCCCGACCCCTTCGACAGCATCGCCGCCATCCGGCGCCTCCTGCCGCAGGACGCGCTGGTCGGCGCCGGCACCGTGCTGGAGACGGCGCAGGTCGCCCGCCTCAAGGAGATCGGCGCCGACCTGGTGGTGATGCCGCACGCCGACACCGCGGTGATCCGCGCCGCCAAGGCGGCCGGCCTCGCCTGCGTGCCCGGCGTCGCCACGGCGACCGAGGCTTTCGCCGCGCTGGCGGCCGGCGCCGACGCGCTGAAGCTGTTCCCGGCCGAGCAGATCAACCCGACCATCGTCAAGGCGATCCGCACCGTGCTGCCGGCCGGCACCCGGCTGCTGCCGGTCGGCGGCATCGCGCCCGACACCATGGCCCCCTTCCTGGAGGCCGGCGTCGCCGGCTTCGGCCTGGGATCGGCGCTCTACAAGCCGGGGATGACCGCCGCTGAGATCGCCGAACGGGCCGAGGCCTTCGTCGCGTCCTGGCGGGCCCTGCAACAGCGCTGATCCGCCGCCGCTTCTCTGGACGGACGTTCGTACCGTCCGTCCTCCGAAACCATCACCCAAGCAAAAACCCGAGGGAAAACGCTCATGAAGGGCTACCGCTTTCTGACCGGCACCGCCGTCCTGGCCGCCGGCGTGCTGGCCGCCAGCCTGACCGCCACCCTGGCCGCCGGCGCGCAGGCCGCCGACTATCCGACCAAGCCGATCGAGCTGACCGTGCCCTATGCCGCCGGCGGCGGCACCGACCTGGTCGCCCGCGCCTATGCCGACGCGGCGAAGAAGCACCTGCCGCAGTCGATGGGCGTCGTCAACAAGACCGGCGGCGCCGGCGCGGTCGGGCTGACCGAGATCATGGCCGCGCGCGCCGACGGCTACAAGATCGGCATGGGGACCGTCGAGATCACCATGCTGCCGCACATGGGGATCGCCCGCTTCTCGGTCGACGACTTCAGCCCGATCGCCCGCCTGAACGCCGAGCCCAGCGCCATCACGGTGAACGCCGACTCGCCCTTCAAGACCTTCGAGGATTTCATCGCCAACGCCAAGGCGAATCCCGGCAAGGTCCGCATCGGCAATTCGGGCACCGGCGCCATCTGGCACCTCGCCGCCGCCGCGCTGCAGGACAAGAGCGGCGTCACCTTCAACCACATCCCCTATGACGGCGCCAACCCGGCGGTTACCGCCCTGCTCGGCAACCACATCGAGGCGGTCAGCGTCAGCCCGGCCGAGGTCGTCAACCATGTCGCCGCCGGCAAGCTGCGCATCCTGGCGGTGATGGCCGACGAACGCTCCCCGGCCTTCCCGGAGGTGCCGACCGTCAAGGAAAAGGGCATCGACCTGTCGGTCTACACCTGGCGCGGCATCGTCGTTCCGAAGAAGACCCCGCAGGCCGTCGTCGAGACGCTGCGCAAGGCGTCCAAGGCGACCGTCGAGGAGGCGTCCTTCAAGGAGACGCTGGGCAAGATGAACCTGACCCTGGCCTACGCCGACGGTCCCGAGTTCGGCCAGGTCATGCAGAAGGACAACGCCTTCTTCAAGGACCTGATGACCAAGCTCGGCATGGCCAAGTAAGACCATTTCCGCAAAGTTTCGGCCTGCGGCCGGCACTTTGCGGCCCCTCAGACGCCGGGCGGTCCGCATCCGCGGACCTTGGCTTCGCGGGCATGGGCCCGCGCGGCCGCCGTCGCGGCCGATGCCAGGGGCGGAAATCACAATTTTCTGACCCTGGCATAAGCAAGTCGCAAGGCGGGGCACGGTTGGCACGGCCGCCGCGCCCCGTCCCAGGAGATCTCGAATGAGTCAGTCCCCCGAGGGAACCCCGGGACCGGGCGCGCCGCGGTCCGCGGATATCGGCGCCGGCATCGTCGTCGCCGTGGTCGCCATCGCCGCCATCGTCGTGTCGCGCGACTTCCCGACCACCGGCCTGGACAGCGACGTCGGGCCGGCCCGCTTCCCGCTGATCTATGCGGGCGTGCTGGTCGTCCTCAGCGCCATCCTTATCATCGGCCGGCTGCTGCCGACCCGGCGCAACCGCGAGAGCGCCGCGGCGCCGTCCCAGCCCGGCAGCGGCTTCCGCTTCGTCCCGGTGGCCATCGGGATCGTGGCGACGGCCGTCTACATCTACCTGATCTCGCTGATCGGCTACCTCCCGACCACGGTGGTCTTCCTCGTCGGCATGATGCGGCTGATGGGACAGCGCAGCTGGGTCCGCACCCCGCTGCTCGCGGTCGGGATCACCGCCTTCCTCTATCTGATCTTCCTGTACGGCCTGCAAATCCCGTTGCCCGTCGGAAGCCTGTTCGAAGCCGCCGAGCTGTAGGCGAGGAGTCCGGAAGATGTATGAAATCGACATGCTCCTCAAGGGGTTCGCCAGTCTGGCGGCGGACCCGGTCACCCTGCTGCTCGCCCTGGTGGGCGTGGCGCTCGGCATCGTCATCGGCGTGCTGCCCGGCCTGACGGCCACCATGGGCGTCGCCATCCTGCTGCCCTTCACCTTCGGCATGGACCCGGCCCCCGCGATCCTGATGCTGTCCGGCGTCTTCTTCGGCGGCATCTACGGCGGCTCGATCACCGCCATCCTGCTCAAGATCCCCGGCACCCCGGCGGCGGCGGCCACGGCGATGGACGGCTACGCGCTGAGCCAGAAGGGCCAGGCCGGCCTCGCGCTCGGCACCGCCACATTCTCGTCCTGCATCGGCGGGACCTTCAGCGTCTTCATGCTGATCTTCCTCGCCCCGCTGCTCGCCGGCATCGCGCTGGAATTCTCCGCCGCCGAGACCTTCGCGCTCGCCGTCTTCGGACTGTCGATCATCACCAGCGTGTCGGGCGAATCGCTGGTCAAGGGGTTGATCGCCGGCTTCCTCGGCCTGCTGCTGTCCACCGTCGGCATGGACCCGATGGGCGGCTTCCCGCGCTTCACCGGCGGCTTCAACGAACTGCTCAACGTGCCCTTCATCCCGGTGATGATCGGCCTGTTCGCCGCCTCGGAAGCCTTCAAGTCGCTGGGCCAGCCCGCCACCCACGCCGAGGTGAAGGTCCATATCGGCCGCATCATCCCGCCCTGGTCGGTGTTCAAGGGCCTGATCCTCACCATCCTGCGCTCGTCGGGCCTGGGCATCATCGTCGGCATCATCCCGGGCGCCGGCGCCGACATCGCCTCCTTCGTCGCCTACAACGAGGCCAAGCGCTTCTCCAAGAACCCGGCGAATTTCGGCAAGGGCGAGCTGAAGGGCGTCGCCGCCGCCGAATCCGGCGCCAACGCCTGCACCGGCGGCGACCTCTTGCCGATGATGACGCTGGGCATCCCCGGCGACGCGGTGACGGCGGTGATGCTGGGCGCGCTCACCATGCAGGGGCTGCAGCCCGGCCCGCTGCTGTTCAAGGACCATGCCGGCCTGGTCTTCACCCTGTTCGCCGGCATGCTGTTCTGCTACGCGGTGCTGCTGGTGCTCGGCCTGTCCTCGCTGCGGCTGATGGGCAAGGTGCTGGAGATGCCGCGCTCGATCCTGACGCCGCTGATCCTGACGCTCTGCGTCGTCGGCGCCTATGCCATCAACAACAGCATGTTCGACGTCGGCATCATGCTGGCGACCGGCGTCGTCGGCTTCTTCATGCAGCGCTGGGACTACCCGGCCTCGCCGGTGGTGCTGGCGCTGATCATGGGGCCGATGGCGGAATCGAGCTTCCGCCGCGCCCTGTCGCTGTCGGGCGGCAGCCTCGACTTCCTCTACACCCGTCCGATCACGCTGGGGCTGCTGCTGGTCGCCATCGTCACGCTGGTGCTGCCGCTGCTCAAGCACATCAGGGGCGACGGCGAAAGGCAGGCGGCATGACCGCCGTCACCACCGTCGGCCTCGACGCCGTCATCGATCCGGCCTTGCGCAACGGCACCGGCGAGAACCCGGTGTGGGATGCCGACCGCCGCCGATGGACCTGGATCGACATCCCGGCCCGCCGCATCCACCGGCTGGACCCGTCCAGCGGGCGGCGATGGGCATGGACGCTGCCGGAGATGGTCGGCAGCCTCGCCCTGCGGCCGGACGGCGGCGCCGTCGCCTGCTGCGAGACCGGCATCTTCGACGTCGACCTGCCGGAGACGGACGCGGCGGCGGGGGAAACGGCGGCGGAGGCCGCCGTCTCCCGCCTCGCCTTCATCCGCTTCCCCAAGGAGGGCATGCGCTTCAACGACGGGCGCTGCGACCGGCAGGGGCGGCTGTGGGTGTCCAGCCTGGTGATGGACATCTCGCTGGGCGACCCGTCCGGCGCATGGTTCCGCTTCACCCGCGCCGGCGGGCTGGCCGAAACCGGGCTGCCGGGCTCCATCATCCCCAACGGCTCGGCCTTCAGCCCCGACGGCCGGACCTTCTACGCCTCCGACAGCCACCGCGACGTGCGGATGGTCTGGGCCTGGGACTACGACCCCGACAGCGGCACCGCCCGCGACCGCCGCCCCTTCGTCGACATGCGGGCGATGGTCGGACGGCCCGACGGCGCCGCGGTGGACGCCGACGGCTGCTACTGGATCTGCTGCCTGGACGAGGGCTGCATCAAGCGGTTCACCCCGCGCGGCGACCTCGACCGCCGGATCGACGTGCCGATGCGCAAGCCGACCATGTGCGCCTTCGGCGGCCCCGGCCTGCGGACGATGCTGGTCACCTCGCTCAGCCGCGGGCCGGCCGACCTGGCCGAGGATCCCCATGGCGGCCGGGTCCTGATGTTCGAGCCGGGCGTCCAGGGCCTCCCCGAACCGCGCCTGACCGCCTGACACCCGATACCGGCGGTCGTCGATAACGGCCGCCGGGCGCCGCGCCGACCGGCGCGGCGGCCTTCTCCAGGCCCGCTCCCAGTTCGGAGCCGTCGTTATCTTCCCCGGGAAAAGCGCCTAAACATCCCGGTCGCCGGTCCCGCGGCCACTGTCCCGGCGGCTTTCCTCGACCACCCAGCGGCGGAAGCGGTCGCGACGCTCATCCGGTTGGCGCCGGCTGGCGACGACGAGGAAATAGCCCCGTTCCGTCTGAACCGGCCGGTCGAGCAGGGCGACCAGATGCCCATCCCGCATCAGCTCGTCGACCAGCGGGCTCCATCCCAGCGCCACCCCCTGCCCCATCAAGGCCGCCTGCAGGACCAGCGGGTAATTGTTGAAGGTCAGATCCTGGCCGCCGGCCGGCATCGCCAGCCCGTGCAGGGTGAACCAGTCCCCCCAGGACAGCCAGGCGGCCGGCCCGACGCTTTCCAGATGCAGGAGCGGCAGGGACGCCAGATCGGCCGGGACGGCAGAGTCCCCGGTGGCGGCTCCGGTGCCGGCCCCGGCGGCAAACGGGGCGCGGCCGGCCCGGAAGGCAGGGCTGCAGACCGGCAGGACCCGTTCGGGAAACAGGAGTTCCGCCTCGCAGCCGGGCCAATGGCTATGGCCGAAGGTGATGGCGATGTCCACCGCCTCGCGGCGCAGGTCGATCGCGTTCTGCATCGTCACGATCCGCACGTCCAGCTCGGGCAAGAGCTGGCGCAGCGCGCCGAGACGCGGCAGCAGCCAGCCGGCGGCGAAGCCGAAATCGGTGGCGACGTTCAGCACGCCCGGCCGTTGCCGGTCGCGGATGCCGGTCACCGCATCGCCGATGCCGTCCAGCGCCTCCCGCGTCGCCTCATAGAGCCGCACGCCGTCCGGCGTCAGCGCGACCCCGCGGTGAAGGCGGCGGAACAGCGCCGTCCCCAGATCCGCCTCCAGCCAGCCGATCTGGTGGCTGACCGCCGACTGGGTGCAGGCGAGTTCGCGGGCGGCGGCACTGAAACTGAGCAGCCGGCCGGCCGCCTCGAAGAACAGCAGGGTGCGCAGCGGCGGCAGGCGGTCCTTTCCCATGAGCACCCTTCATACCGACATGATCAGACAGGGGCTTCACGACCCCTGCCGGGCGCGTAAATTCTATCCTGATCGAACGGTCTGTCCACAAACGGTATGAAGCAGACGGATATGGCACGGCGTCCCAACATCCTCATCCTCATGGCCGACCAGATGATCCCGCAGGCCCTCGGCGCCTACGGCAACCGGACCGTGCGGACGCCGCATATCGACCGGCTGGCGGAGGGCGGCGTGGTGTTCGACAGCGCCTATTGCAACAGCCCGCTCTGCGCGCCTTCGCGCTACGTCTTCCTGTCGGGGCGGTTGCCTTCGGCGATCGGCGGCTACGACAACGCCGCCGAATTCCCCTCCGCCGTTCCCACCTTCGCCCATCATCTGCGGCTGGCCGGCTACCGGACCATCCTGTCCGGCAAGATGCATTTCTGCGGGGCCGACCAGCTTCACGGCTTCGAGGAACGGCTGACCACCGACATCTATCCCGCCGATTTCGGCTGGACGCCGGACTGGACCCGGCCTTTGGAGCGACCGAGCTGGTACCACAACATGAGTTCGGTGCGCGATGCCGGTCCCTGCCTGCGCACCAACCAGCTCGACTTCGACGAGGAGGTGGTCTTCGCCGCCGAGCGCAAGCTGTACGACATCGCCCGCGGCCGGCGGGAGCGGCCCTTCGCCTTCGTGGTGTCGCTGACCCATCCGCACGATCCCTACGCCATCACCGAGCACTACTGGAACCGCCACAGCGACGAAGACGTGCCGCTGCCGCGCGTCACCCTGGCGCCGGAGGCGATGGACCCGCATTCGCGGCGGCTGCGCCATGTCTGCGCGATGGACGAGATGCCGCTCGGCGAGCGCCAGATCCGCAATGCCCGCCGCGCCTATTACGGCGCCGTCGCCTATGTGGACGACCAGATCGGCCGGCTGCTGGGCGTGCTGGAGGAAACCGGGCTGGCCGAGGACACCGTGGTCGTCCTGCTGTCCGACCACGGCGACATGCTGGGCGAACGCGGGCTGTGGTACAAGATGAGCTTCTTCGAATCCGCCTGCCGCATCCCGCTGATCATCCGGGCGCCGGGCTGGTTCCAGGCCGGGCGGGTCGCCGCCTCCGTCTCGTCGATGGATCTGCTGCCGACCCTGGTCGACCTCGCCCATGACGGGGCGGCGCCGGGCTGGCGGACGCCGATCGACGGGCGCAGCCTGCTGCCGCACCTGCAGCGCAGCGGCGGCCACGACGAGGTGATCGGCGAATATCTGGCCGAAGGCGCCGTGGCCCCGATCGTGATGATCCGGCGCGGCAAAGACAAATTCATCCATTCGCCGGCCGACCCCGACCAGCTCTACGATTTGTCCGACGATCCGGACGAGCTGGTGAACCGGGCGGAGCAACCGGCCGCCGGCCCGGGGGCGGCCGACTCCGGGGTGGCCGACTCCGGGGTGGCCGACTCCGGGGCGGCCGACTCCGGGGTGGCCGACTCCGGGGCGGCCGACTCCGGGGCGGCCGACGCCATACGGCGCTACCGCGCCGAGGTGGAGCAGCGCTGGGACCTGGCGCGGCTGCATGAGGAGGTCGTCGCCAGCCAGCAGCGGCGGCTCCTGGTGGCCGACGCGCTGCGGCAGGGGCGGCACAGCCCCTGGGATTTCCAGCCCTTCACCGACGCCGGAACCAGCTATATGCGCAACCATCTGGATCTCGACGATCTGGAAGCCATGGCGCGCTTCCCGCGCCCCCCGCGCCCGGGCAGCCCGGCGCATTGACACGGCGCGCCGGCGCGCCGGACGTCGACCACCACCCGACAGGAGGGAGAGCATCATGCGTGCACTGGGGGTTGCGATGGGCGGAGCGGCGATCGGGCGGGCGGCGCTGGCCGGCCTGATGGCCGCGATCGGGATGACGGCGGTCTTGCCGGCGGCCTCGGCGGCGGAACCGGCGGGTTGCCAGACGGTGAGGATGGCCGACCCCGGCTGGACGGACATCACGGCGACCAATGCGGTGGCGGGAACGCTGCTGGGCGCGCTGGGCTACCAGCAGAAGATCGAGACGGTCGCCGTTCCCATCATCTTCCAGGGGCTGAAGACCGCCCAGATCGATGTCTTCCTCGGCAACTGGATGCCGGCCCAATCGGGCTTCCTCGACAAGCTGGTCGCCGAGAACTCGGTCGAGATCCTGCGCCCGAACCTGGAGAACGCCAAATTCACCCTGGCGGTGCCGACCGCGGTCGCCGATGCCGGCGTGCACAGTTTCGCCGACCTCGCCCGGTTCGGCGACCGGTTCGAAAAGAAGATCTACGGGATCGAGCCGGGCGCGCCGGCGAACCAGAATATCCAGCGCATGCTCGACAAGAAGGATTTCGGGCTGGAGGGCTGGACCCTGGTCGAATCGAGCGAGCAGGCCATGCTGGCCCAGGCGGTGCGCCGGACGCGCAGCAAGGATTGGGTGGTCTTCCTCGGCTGGCAGCCGCATCCGATGAACACCCGGATCGACATGACCTATCTCAGCGGCGGCGACGCCTATTTCGGCCCGAACTATGGCAGCACCACGGTCAACACCCTGTCCCGGCGCGGCTACGGCAACGAATGCCCGAATGTCCACCGCCTGTTCAGCCAGCTCGCCTTCACCGTGGGGATGGAGGACACGATCATGGCCGCCATCACGGAAGACAAGAAGGTCCCCAAGGACGCGGCGGCCGGCTACCTGAAGGCGCACCCCGACCTCCTCGGCCCCTGGCTGGCCGGCGTGTCGACCCGCGACGGCAAGGAGGCCGCCCCGGCGGTGCGCGCGGCATTGGGCCTGAAGTGACGCAATCGAACAAAGGGAGATGAACAGCCATGCTGGCGGCGTTGCGCGCATGGATCCGGGCCCGTGTCCCGTCCTGGTTCCGGCCGGCCTACCGGCCCGAACGCCACTATATGCGGGGACCCTCGGGCTTGCGGTGAGGCGGGATCCGTGCGGCAGGTGGCCGGCGCCCGCCAGCGCTCCGTCGGCCGGATCGATCATGCCTCGGGGCACGGCCTCGTGGCGCGGTCCGAATACGCGACATCGCGACGGCCGCCTCCTCCGGGTGCGGCACCAGACATGCGCGCCGCCACCCCGCAGGGGATGGCAGCGACAGCCGCCGCGATGTCGCCCCGCCTCAGGGGATCAGGCGGTCGGCACGCAACGCTTCGAAGAGGTCGAAGAAGGCGTCGTCGGTCGGCTGATAGCGGGTGAAGCCGAGACGCCGGCTCTTGCTCATGTCGGTGACGACCTCGACCGGCCGCCCGAGATCGGCGTCGGTGTGCCAGGGCGAGGCGAGGCGGCCGAGATCGGGTTCCGCCAGCCCCTCGCGCTCGGCGATGCGGCGCCACAGCGGCGCATCGTCCTTCATGACCTGTTCCAGCGGCTCGACGGTGCCGTCGAACGGCGCCGGCTCCAGGCCGAACCAGTGCGCGATGCGGCCCCACATCCAGTTCCAGCGGAAGACGTCGCCGTTCACGACGTTGAAGTCCTCGTTCGCCGCCTCGGGCGTGGTCGCCGCCCATAGCAGATGGTGGGCGAGCAGGCGCACGTCGGTCATGTCGGTCAGGCCGTTCCACTGGACCGCCGATCCCGGGAAGCGGAAGGGCCGCCCGGTCTCGCGGCAGAGGATCGCGTAGGTGGCGAGCGTCGTTCCCATGTTCATCGCATTGCCGACCGCCTTGCCGATCACCGTATGGGGCCGGTGCACGCTCCAGGAAAAGCCGTCGCGCGCGGCTGCGGCGAACAGTTCATCCTCCTGCGCATAATAGAAGTTCGCCACGTCGAGCCGGCCCTGGCTTTCGCGGAACGGCGTCAGCGGCAGCTTGCCCTTGCCGTAGGCCTCGAAGGGGCCGAGATAGTGTTTCAGGCCCGTCACCAGCGCGACATGGCGCACGCTTCCCGCCGGACGGATGCCGTCGAGAAGGTTGCGGACCATCGCCGCGTTGACCCGGATGTTCTCCGCCTCGCTCTCCTGGCGCAGCCAGGTGGTGAGGAAGACCATGTCCGGCTTCAGATCCTTCAGGGCGCCTGCCGTGGCCGGGGCATCCCGAAGGTCCGCGGCGACAGGCCGTACGCCGGGCTGTCCGGTCGGGCGCCGCGCCAGACCGTGAACCGTCCAGCCCTCCTCGACCAGCAGGGTCGCCGTCGCACTGCCGACGATGCCGCTCGCGCCAACTATCAATGCCGATCCCGTCATTCCAGCCACCTTTATTGCCACTGGGCAATGAGTTGTGAGCAGTGCCCATGCCTTCAGGCAAATGCCGGAAGGCGCACGAAGGCCGTGTCCCGCCACTTGGTGCCGGAGGCATCAAGGGTGGTTTTCAGAACCCGGTGCTTCGGTCTGCTGTGATGGAGATGGCGGCCGCAGCGAGCATGGCAAGGACGATCCGCCGGCGTGTCCGGAAAGGGGGACGGTCCGGACAGCGAGAGGGTTTGAGTTTCAAGCGATATGCGTCCACCGTCTTCCCCACGAAGGCGCTACGACATGCACAGATCTCGCTTCTGCGAACGAGCTGCGACTATTCTCTAGCGAATGGCCCTTCTCCCCTCGCGGGAGAAGGGTTGGGATGAGGGGGGCGGCCGACCGTAGGTCGGTGGAAATCAAACCTGCGCCCCCTCACCCCAACCCCTTGTGTGTTTGGGAGGGAGTATAAAGTCCCTGGGCGGCG
>NZ_JAENHM010000094.1 GCF_016595245.1 Azospirillum endophyticum | reverse complement strand
GCGCCAGGGCGAGGCGGTCGACGACATGGCGCGGCATCATCGTGTTGACCTCTCCCGCCAGTTCGATGAAGCGGGTGGAGATCTGGTGCTCGCGCGCCTTCCAGGTCAGGTAGAAAGGGTCGATCGGGATGCAGTGGCCGCCCAGCCCGGGACCGGGGTAGAAGGGCATGAAGCCGAAGGGCTTGGTCTTGGCCGCCTCGATCACCTCCCAGATGTCGATGCCCATCGGCTCGAAGACGATCTTCAGTTCGTTCACCAAGGCGATGTTGACCGAGCGGAAGATGTTCTCGGTCAGCTTGGTCGCCTCCGCCGTCCGGGTGCCCGACACCGGCACCACCTGCGGCACCACCTGCTCGTAGAGCGCCACCGCCAGCCGGCGCGCGCCCTCGTCGTCGCCGCCGACCACCTTGGGGATGGTGCTGGTGGTGAAGGTGATGTTGCCGGGGTCCTCGCGCTCGGGCGAATAGGCCAGGAAGAAGTCGCGGCCGCTCACCAGCCCGGTCTCCTCCAGGATCGGCCGCATCACCTCGT
>NZ_JAENHM010000093.1 GCF_016595245.1 Azospirillum endophyticum | reverse complement strand
TAATGTTTTCCCATCGTAACAACACCTTAGCAGATGTTGCACTTGTGGCGTGAGTCCAAGGGAACCAGGATTTCCAACATAAGTGCTTGTGAAGACTGGATTCCCGCCTTCGCGGGAATGACGGCCGAGGGAAGCGCACGATGCGATCCAACGCGACGTGGTTCGAACTTGGGGCTTCTGTCAGCGAGTCACCGATTTCTTCACAGGCTCCTGCGCGGGAATGACGCGGTTCCTTGTATAGGATCACAATTGCCATATGCGATTGCCCCGCTCAACGCCCGGCACGCAAGCGTGGGGCGAGCACGAAAAAAGGCCAGCGGAGCCTTTGCCCCGCCGGCCTTTCCCCCCCTGCATCCCGTCGTTCGTTCCGCTATCCGGTGCCCGGGTGGCGCCGAATCGGGCGGCTCAACTCCGCAGATAGGCGAGCACGTTTTCCGGCGAGGATTCGCCGTAGGGATCGCCGTTCTCGCCGGCATCGTTGATGCCCGGCTCCTCGAACCACTTCTCGACGACGCCGTCCTTGACGACCATGGCATAGCGCCAGGACCGGTGGCCGAAGCCGACATGGTCCTTGTCGATCAGCATGCCCATGCGGCGGGTGAAATGGCCCGAGCCGTCGGGGATCAGCTTCACCTTGTTCAGGTTCAGGCTCTTGCCCCACTGATACATGACGAAGGCATCGTTGACGCTGAGGCAATAGACCTCGTCGATGCCGAGATCCTTGAAATCGTCATAGAGCCGCTCGAAGGCCGGGCACTGCTCGTTGGAGCAGGTGGGGGTGAAGGCGCCGGGGAGGGAGAATACCACCACCCGCTTGCCCTGGAACAGGTCGTCGCTCCGCACGTCCTGCCAGCGGAACGGGTTGGGACCGCCGACGCTCTCGTCGCGCACACGGGTCTTGAACACCACCGAGGGGACCTTGCGCCCTTCCATCGTCATCTCCGACTTTCCTGGGAATGAACCGGCGGAATCGCCGCCGGCGAACGATAGCGGTAATGCCCGCCTCCTCCAACCGGCCATAGGTCATGCTCTCCATTGCCGCGGCACACGCAGAGTCACCTCCAAAGAGCAAACAATACTGAGGTAATTCTGCGCAAAAGTGGTGGCATCCGGTGGCAATCCTGTGACGTCCCCGAATGTTAAGGTCCCATTTACCAGGATATCGTTCTCTGATCTCGCCTGCATCCAGTGGGCACTGCGCCGAACGGTGACAATTGGAGGGCTGTTTATGCCTGTTTCTACCAAGACCAACTCTACGCGACATGCCGGCAACAATAAGCCGGAAGCCTCATTCAATCGCGGTTATTTCTCAAGAATACTTGTTAGCACATTTATCTTCAGCGCCACCATCAATGCCCTGATGCTGGCCATGCCGCTTTATTCGCTTCAGGTGTTCAGCCGCGCCATTCCGTCCGGCAATTACGACACCCTGATCATGCTGACCCTCATCGTCGTCATCGCCCTGACGCTGAGCGGCGTCCTGGAGATGGTGCGGTCGCGCCTGCTGGCCCGGGCCGGCAACGCCCTGGAAGTGCGGTGGCGCCGCCGGCTGACCGCCGACGCGCTGGACGCCGCCGGCCGCGGCCGTCCGGACACCGGTCCGCTCGCCGACCTGATCGAGCTGAAGGGCGCCTTTTCGCGCCCCTCGCTGCCGGCGCTGATGGATCTGCCCTGGGCGCCGCTCTACGTCATCGGCATCTACGTCATCCACCCGATGCTGGCGCTGGTGCTGGTGGTGTCGATGCTGATCATGGCGGTGATGGGCTGGATCGGCTATGTGGCCGTCAAGGACATCAACGACGAGAGCAAGCTGCCGGCGGGCCGCGCCCAGAAGCTGTTCGAGGCGCTGGCATCGCGCTCCGACACCGTGCGCGGCCTGCGCATGGGCAACGCCTCGCTCGATGCCGTCAACCGCGACTTCCTGACCGCCAGCGCCATGCAGGGTCAGGGCTATGAGCGCAGCGCCGCCATCGGCGCCGCCACCAAGTGGGTCCGCATGGTCCTGCAGATCGCCGTGACGGGCATCGGCGCCTGGCTGGTGATCGAGCAGCACCTGTCCTTCGGCGGCATGATCGCCACCTCGATGCTGGTCGGCCGCGGTCTCGCCCCGATCGAGCAGACCGCCGGCGCCTGGGGCGGGCTGGTCCGTTCCGCCCAGGCCGTCCGCCGCCTGCTGCCGCTGCTCAAGCGCCTGTCGCGTGAGCCGGAGCGCCCCTCGGTTCCGGTGGAGAGCGAGCGCCTGACCGTCGAGAACCTGCTGTTCGTCTCCCCCCGCGACCAGAAGCCGATCCTGCGCAGCGTCACCCTGTCGATCGAGCCGGGCGAGACCGTCTGCATCGCCGGCCCCAACCGCTCGGGCAAGTCGGTGCTGGCCCGCCTGCTGGCCGGCGTCGCCCTTCCCTCCGCCGGCACGATCCGGCTGGGCGGCCTGTCCGTCGCCACCCTGACCCCCGACAGCCCCGAACAGGGCATCGGCTACCTGCCGCAGCAGGTCGACCTCCTGCCGGGCAGCATCGCCGACAACATCGCCCGCTTCACCAGCGCGACCCGCGAACAGGTCGAGGAGGCCGCCAAGGCCGTCGGCATCCACGAGTGGGTCGAAAGCCTGCCCATGGGCTACGAGACCGAAGTCAACGACCCGCTGTCCCCGATCACCGGCGCCAGCGCCCGCCTGATCGGCCTCGCCCGCGCCGCCTTCGCCCAGCCGCCGCTCCTGGTGCTGGACGAGCCGACCGCCGGCCTGGACGAACTGGGCATCAAGGCGGTCCGCGCCTTCGTCGCGGCCTGCAAGGAGCGCGGGGCGACCACCATCGTCATGACCCACGCCCCGATCTTCGTCGACATGGCCGACCACACCTACGTCCTGAAGAACGGCATGGCGATGGAACTGCCGCGTCCGGAGCAGCAGCAGGCCCAGCCCGGCGCCGTCAACCTCGCCCGCCTCCGCAATCTCGGACCGGGCAATCTCGGCCCTCAGGGTCCGTCCGCCGCCACGGCGGGGGCCGCCGGCTGACCGCCGGCACCGCCCCCAAGACCTGAGCACCCGGCACGACCCGACAGAGCCAAGGAAGTCCCATGACCACGATGACCACGACCTTCCCCACCCCGCTGTCCTCCGATAACGGCCCCGAAACCCCCGCCGGCAAGCCGTCGCGCAAGACGGCGACCATCACCTCGATCCATGCGCTGCGGGCGGCGATGCCCGAGACCAATGCGCGCGGCCTGCTGCTCGGCGGCTTCCTGGTCCTGGCGGTCGGCTTCGGCGGCATGACCGGCTGGGCGGCGGTGGCTCCCCTGCACAGCGCGATCAGCGCGGCGGGCTCGCTGGCGCCGGAAACCGGCCGCAAGGTGGTGAAGAACACCGAAGGCGGCGTCATCAGCGCCATCCTGGTCAACGAGGGCGACCGGGTCGAGGCGGGTCAGGTCCTGATGCGGCTGGACAGCACGGAGGCGCAGACCCGGCTGGAGATGCTGAACGCCGCCCTGTTCGACACCCTGGCCTCCGAAGCCCGCCTGTCGGCCGAGATGTTCGAGAAGCCGGCCATCGAATGGCCGGCCGAACTGGCCGCCCGCCGCGCCAAGGAGCCGGCTGTCGAGAACGCCATGCTGAACCAGGAGAAGCTGTTCCAGGTCCGCCGCAGCCAGCTGGACACGGAAGCCAAGCTGACCAAGGACCGCATCGCCACGCTGGGCGACGAGGTGCAGAGCCTGGAAAAGCAGCGCTCCTTCCTGGCCCGCGAGATCAAGCTGTCGGACGAGGACATCCAGATCACCCAGGGCCTGCTGGACCGCGGCAACTCCACCCGCACCAAGCTGGTGGCGGCGCAGAAGGAGAACGCCCAGCTCCACGCCCAGGACCATGAGCTGGAAGCCCGCATGTCGCAGTCGCGCCAGCAGGCGGTCGACGCCCAGGGCGACCTGGTCCGCCGACGCAGCGACTTCCGCGAGAAGGTGCTGGTCGAGCTGGACAAGGCCCGCGGCGACGGCCAGAAGCTGGCCGAGCAGATCCGCGACGCCAAGAACCGCCTGGACAACCGCACGATCAAGGCGCCGGACGCCGGCAACGTCGTGATGTACGGCCACCCCGCCGTCGGCGGCAGCATCACCGCCAACGAGCCGGTGCTGGACGTCGTTCCCGACGACAAGGCCCTGCTGGCCGAGGTCCGCATCCAGCCCAAGGACATCAAGTCGATGGCCGTCGACCTGCCGGTGAAGGTCCAGCTGACCGCCTATGACAGCCGCGTCGTCGGCACCATCGACGGCACCGTGTCCTACGTCTCGGCCGACCGCCTGACCGACAACGCCACCCGCCAGGAATACTATCTGGCCCGCATCCGCCTGAAGGACGCCGATTCCCACGAAGTCCGCCACATGAAGATCAAGGCCGGCATGCCGGTGGAAGCCCGCATCGTGCTCTCCGCCCGCACCCCGCTGGACTACCTGATCCAGCCGCTGCGCCAGTCCTACGTGAAGGCGTTCATCCAGGAGTGACGGGTGGGGAGCGTTAGCCCCCTCCTAACCTCCCCCGCTGGGCGGGGGAGGGACTGCCGCCACTCTCCCATATCAGTACCAGTCTCCTCCCCCGCCCAGCTCTCGCACAAAGCTTCGCTTTGTGCTGACGCGGCAGGCGGACCATAGGT
Organism: Azospirillum endophyticum; assembly: GCF_016595245.1. GTDB lineage: Bacteria > Pseudomonadota > Alphaproteobacteria > Azospirillales > Azospirillaceae > Azospirillum > Azospirillum endophyticum. The sequence goes on along the minus strand of NZ_JAENHM010000093.1, from coordinate 36,415 downwards.
CCGCTGAGAGCGGGGGAGGATTAAGGTGGGGGCACACGAAGCCGACGCCTCTGCACACCGCAAAGAAAAAGCCCCCAGTCGCCCGGGGGCTTTTTCATGTCCTCAACTCCGCCCCGGCCGCAGATCCGGTTTCGGCGGCACCGCCATCGGGGTCGGCAGCGGCTCCGGCACCGGGATCGCCTCCGTCCGTTCCCGGGTGCGGCGGGATGCCGCACGATCCTCGGCCAGGCGATCCATCGCCTGCTGGCGCTCCCCCTCGGTGGTCAGATCGGTCGGCCGCGGCGGGACCGTGCCCAGATTCGGATACTCGTCCCGTTCGCCGGTCATGCTGCGGATGGGCGACGTATTGTCGCTGACCGGCGAAGCTTCGCCGGTGACGTAGCCCAGCGGGCCGGTGTCCAGCATCCGGTCGCTGCAGGCCGACAGCCCGAAAACCATTGGTATAGCGACGATTAGCGTGCCGAACGCCCGTCCCGCCGCCGCGATGCTCCGACTGTCCGTCACCATCATCCTTCCCCGTCCCTGGCCGCCACGCCGCACTTGTGCGACGATCCACGAAATGAAATGTTCACAGCAGCGGTGTATGAGAGATCCCGGATTTCTCCCGCACCGCACCAGAAGGCCGGATTGCCGCACGCCACCCACAGCGACATGGTGCAGAACACCCCCCGAGACCGCCCATTCAGGCCGCCCATCCAGGCCATAGCCTGCAAGCCTGTATAGCCGCCCGTCCGCGAGGCCCAAAGCCCAATCTGGCGCAAGCCGGGTCCTGCGGAGGACGGCGACCGACGATGTGACCGAGACGACGCGACACCCGCCCAAAGAAGAAGGACCGTGCCCATGGCCGAGACCAAGGCCCCCCCTCAGGCTTCCAACCCGGCTTCCCCCCAGGTGCCCGACGTCAAGCTGCCCGATCCGGTCGAGATGTCGCGGGCGATGACCCGCATCGCCGAGCAGAGCCAGCGGCTGGTCTCCGAATTCCTCGCGCGCCAGGCCGCCGACGGCGGTGGGCCGAAGAGCCCGGACCCGATGGGGGTCGGCCACGCCTTCCTCGAGATGACCACCCGCATGATGGCCGACCCGGCCAAGCTGATGCAGGCGCAGATGTCGCTGTGGCAGGACTACCTGACCCTGTGGCAGCGCACCACCCAGCGCTTCTTCGGGCAGGAAACCCAGCCGGTCATCGCCCCGGCCAAGGACGACCGCCGCTTCAAGGACGCCGCCTGGGACGAGAACACGCTGTTCGACTTCATCAAGCAGTCCTACCTGCTGAGCGCCCGGTGGATGCAGTCGACCGTGAACCAGGTCGACGGGCTGGACGACCACACCGCCAAGAAGGTCGATTTCTACACCCGCCAGTTCGTCGACGCGATGGCGCCCTCCAACTTCGTCATGACGAACCCGGAGGTGCTGCGCGCGACCATCGAGAGCGGCGGCGAGAATCTGGTCAAGGGGCTGGAGCATCTGCTGAAGGATCTGGAGCGCGGCAAGGGCGAGCTGCGCATCTCGATGACCGACTACGACGCGTTCCAGCTCGGCAAGAACATCGCGGTCACGCCGGGCAAGGTCGTCTTCCAGACCAGCCTGATGCAGCTGATCCAATACACGCCGACCACGCCGGACGTGAACAAGCGCCCGCTGATGATCGTGCCGCCCTGGATCAACAAGTTCTACATCCTGGATCTGCGCGAGAAGAACAGCTTCATCAAGTGGGCGGTCGACCAGGGCCACACCGTCTTCGTCCTGTCCTGGGTCAACCCGGACGAGACGCTGGCGGCCAAGGGCTTCGAGGACTACATGGTCGAAGGCCCGCTGGCGGCGCTGGACGCCATCGCGAAGGCGACCGGCGAGAAGGACGTCAACGCCATCGGCTATTGCCTGGGCGGCACGCTGCTGGCCTCCACCCTGGCCTACATGGCGGCCAAGAAGGACGACCGCATCAAGTCGGCCACCTTCTTCACCACCATGCTGGACTTCACCGAGGCCGGCGAGCTGTCGATCTTCATCGACGAGGAGCAGCTGACCTTCATCGAGGGGCAGATGGCCGAACAGGGCTATCTCGACGGCGCCAAGATGGCGACCACCTTCAACATGCTGCGCGCCAACGATCTGATCTGGTCGTTCGTCGTCAACAACTACCTGCTGGGCAAGGATCCCTTCCCCTTCGACCTGCTCTACTGGAACAGCGACAGCACCCGCATGCCGGCGGCGATGCACAGCTTCTATCTGCGCAACATGTACCAGAAGAACATGCTGGCCCAGCCGGGGGCGGTGTCTCTGAAGGGCGTTCCGATCGACCTGGGCAAGGTCAAGGTCCCGACGCTGTTCCTCTCGGCGCGCGAGGACCACATCGCGCCGTGGAAGAGCACCTACAGCGGCGCCCAGCTGTTCAGCGGCCCGGTCAAGTTCGTGCTCGGCGCGTCCGGCCACATCGCCGGCGTCGTCAACCCGCCGGCGGCCAACAAATACTGCTACTGGACCAGCGACAAGCTGGCCAAGACGTCGGACGAATGGCTGGAGAAGGCGACCCAGACCGCCGGCTCCTGGTGGCCGGAATGGAACCGGTGGGTCGGCCAATACGCCAACGGCAAGGTGCCCGCCCGCCAGCCCGGCGACGGTGCCCTGCCCGCCCTGGAAGACGCGCCGGGCGCCTACGTCAAGGTCAAGAACGAGTAGCCGTCCCGGTCCGCTGCCCCTCCCGTCCCCGGTGGACGGAGGGAAACCGTTCAGGGGGCCGCCGAAAGGCGGCCCCCGTTTTTTGCCTCATCCGAGCGCCGAACCGATCGCGCGCTCCAGCGCCGGCAGGTCGTAAGGCTTTTGCAGGTGGACGGCCCGTCCGCCGAATGCCGACACGTCGGACCCGTCCGGTCCCGTCCGGCCGGACGCGAACACCACCGGGAGTCCCGGTCGGCGCCGCGCCAGCTCCACCGCCAGCTCCTCTCCGCGCCCGTCGGGCAGGGTGAGGTCGGTGAACAGGAGGTCGAACGCCTCGTCCGCCCCGGCGATGTCCAGCGCCTCCCCCACGCCCCCCGCCTCCAGCACCTGGTGTCCGAGGTCGGCCAGCATCTCCGCGACCGACATGCGGATCAGGACATCGTCCTCGACCAGGAGAATCGTCAGGCTCCCGGTGGGGGCATCGCCCGCTCCGGCATCCGATGCCGCCCTCGATGCCGCAGCGGAGCCCGCCAGCGGCACCGGGGGGACGGACGGCGCGGCGGGCTCCGTCCGCTCCGGCTTCCGGCCGTTCAGCACCTGGCGGATCTTGCGGGCGAGGACTTCGCGGGTATACGGCTTGCTCAGCAACTCCACGCCAGGATCGAGGCGGCCGCCATGCACGATGGCGTTCTGCGTGTAGCCGGAGGTGAACAGGACCGCCAGCTTCGGGAAACGCTCCTGCGCCTTGCGCGCCAGTTCCGGACTGCGCAACGGTCCGGGCATCACCACATCGGTGAACAGCAGGTCGATCGGGACGCCGCTCTCCAGGATCGCCAGCGCGCTTTGCGCATCGCGTGCCTGCAGCACGCGGTATTCGAGGTCGGTCAGCATGGCCACCACGGTTTGGCGGACCTCCTCGTCGTCCTCCACCACCAGCACGGTCTCGCTGCCGCCGCCGACCGGCCCGCTGTCCGCCGCCACCGGCAGATCCTCCACCTCCTGCGTGCGCGGGAGATAGAGGCGGATCGTCGTTCCGTGCCCCATTTCGCTGTAGATCTTGATGTGCCCGCCGGACTGCTTGACGAAGCCGTAGACCATGCTGAGGCCCAGCCCGGTGCCATGGCCTTCGGGCTTGGTGGTGAAGAAGGGGTCGAACGCCCGCTCCTGCACCTCGGGCGGCATGCCGCTGCCGGTGTCGGTCACCGCGAGCATCACGTATTGGCCGGGCTGCACGTCGTTGTGCCGGGCGGCATAGACCGCGTCCAATTCGGCATTGCCGGCCTCGATCGTCAGCACGCCGTGGCCCTTCATCGCGTCGCGGGCGTTGATGGCCAGATTGAGCAGGGCGTTCTCCACCTGGGCCGGGTCGACCACGGTGTTCCACAATCCGCCGCCGCTGATCACCTCGATCCTGATTTCCTCGCCCAGGGTCCGGCGCAGCATGTCGTCGAGGCCGCGGATCAGCCGGCCCAGATCGACCACCCGCGGTTCCAGCGGCTGGCGCCGGGCGAAGGCCAGCAGGGACGAGGCGAGCTTGGCCCCGCGCGACACGCCGCTCAGCGCGTTGCGCACCCGGTCCGCCGCGCGCCCGCTGGTGCCGACGTCGTTGAGAAGCAGCTGGAGATTGCCGCCGATCACCTGGAGCAGATTGTTGAAGTCGTGGGCGACGCCGCCGGTCAGTTGCCCGACCGCCTCCATCTTCTGCGCCCGGCGGAGCTGTTCCTCGGCCTGCCGCAGCGCTTCCGCCTGCTCCTTCTCAGCCGTGATGTGGCGGCCATAGGCATAGATCATGTCGCCTTCGACCGAGCTGTGCCAGGAAATCCAGCGCGGCGTGCCGTCCTGGTGCCGGTAGCGGTTCTCGAAGTTGGTCAGGTTGCGCTTGACCGCCTCCTCGTGCCCGCCCTGGGTCCATTCCAGATCCTCCGGCCAGACCAGATGCCGGAAGCTGCACCCGACCACCTCGTCCGGCCGATAGCCGAGGATCTCCGTCCAGGCGGGATTGACCGCCCGGTACACCCCGTCGGCTCCCACCACGGCCAGCAGATCACGGGAATTGCGCCAGATCTGGTTCAGCTCGCGCGTCCGCTCGGCGACCCGCTTCTCCAGCTCCTCGTTCGCCGCGCGCAGCATGGCGCTGGTTTCCCGGCGAAGCTTGGCCAACCGCAGCGTCCCTTCCACCCGCGCGATCAGTTCGCGGGCGCTGAAGGGCTTGGCGACGTAATCATCCGCCCCGGCCTGGAAACCGTCGATGGCGGAGTCCTCGCCGGCGCGGGCCGACAGCAGGATGATCGGCAGCTCCCGGGTGTCCGGGTCGCGGCGCAGCGCGTCGATCACGCCGAACCCGTCGAGATGGGGCATCATCACGTCGGACAGCACGAGGTCGGGCCGGACGGCCCGCACCGCGGTCACCGCGGCCCGCCCGTCCCCGACCGCCACCACCCGGTAGCCGGCCCCGGCCAGCAGCCGTTCGACATAGCCGCGCATGTCGGCGTTGTCGTCGGCGAGGACGATGGTCTCCCCCTGCGCCCGCTCGGGCGTGGTCACCGGGACCTCCTCCGCCGGAAGACCGGCGGGGGTCGCCGTTTCCGCGTCGGGGAGCCAGCGCATCGCCTCCGAGACGAAGATGCCGGCTCGGGTGGCGCTGGGCGCCTGGGCCGTCTCGCCGCCGGTTTCGGCCAACGGGATGTGCGTCCGGCCGAAAGGCAGGGAGACCATGAAGACGGAACCCTCGCCGATGCGGCTCTGGACATCCACGCTGCCGCCATGGACCGCCGTCAGATCCTTGACCAGCGCCAGCCCGATCCCCGTTCCCTCATGCGTGCGCCCGACCTGCCCCTCGATCCGGTGAAAACGGTCGAACACGCGGGTCAGCTCGGCCTCGGGGATGCCGACGCCGGTGTCGCGGACCTTCAGGACGGCGGCCCCGCGAACGGCCTCCAGCGTCACCGCCACTTCGCCGCGGAGCGTGTATTTGAAGGCGTTGGAGATCAGGTTGAGGACGATCTTCTCCCAAAGGTCGCGATCGATCCAGACGGGTTCGGGCAGGGGCGGACAGTCGATCCGGTAGACGAGGCCGGCCTTCTCCATGGCCGAACGGAAGCTGCTCGCCAGATCGGCGGTGTAGGCGGCGAGATCGACGGGCGCGAAGCTGGCGCGCATCCGCCCCGCCTCGATCCTGGAGAAGTCGAGAAGCGCGTTGACCAGCCGCAGCAGCCGCTGGCCGTTGCGGTGGACCATCTCCAGCTCGGTGCGCGGAACCGTGACGGAAGAGCCGGCCTGCTGCACGGTCTCCTGGAGCATTTCCTCCAGCGGCCCCAGCATCAGGGTCAGCGGCGTACGGAACTCGTGGCTGGCGTTGGAGAAGAAGGCCGTCTTGGCGCGGTCGATCTCGGCCAGCGCCTCGGCCCGGCGGCGCTCCGCCTCGTAGCTCTCGGCGTTGGCGATCGCCGCGGCGACCTGTCCGGCGACCAGGCCCAGGAAGCGCCGGTACCCATCGTCGAACAACCGGTACGGGTTGAGCCCGACGATCAGCAGGCCGGACCGCCCGGTCTCGCCGCTGGCCGGCAACGGCAGCACGACCGCCTGCGTCGGCGGGCGGTTCCAGACGCCGTCCGGCAGGCTGCCGGCACCGATGGCGTGAAGCTCGGGCGCGCGCAGGTCGGGGATATGCACGGGACCCGTGACCGGATCGGCGAGCGGCCAGGCCGGGGCGGCGGCCGTCAGGGCTTCCGGGGCGGCAGGATGTCCGGGAGCGATGCCGGTGGCCGCAGCAAGAGCGAAATCCGTGCTTTCCGGCTCCCGCAGGTAGATCAGGGCGAACGCCACGTCGCGCGGATCGGTCGCGAGGGCTTCGACGCTCCGGTCGCAGACCTGCTGCCATGTCTGGGCTTGCGAGGTGCGCGTCGCCAACTCCCGCAGCAGGGCGAGCTGCCGTTCTCCGATCACCCGGTCCGTGACGTCGGTGTTGGCGCAGATGATCCCGCCCGGGCTGCCGTCGTCGTCCGGAATCGGGCTGTAGGAGAAGGTGTAGTAGGTTTCCTCGGGATAGCCGTTGCGCTCCATGATGAGGAGCTGGTCCTCGACATAGATTCCCTCGACCCCCGTCAAGGCCGTCGTCAGCAGCGGATCGATGTCGGCCCAAATCTCGCGCCAGACGGTCGAGGTGGGGAGGCCGAGCGCCCAGGGATGCTTGCCGCCGATGATCGACTTGTAGGGATCGTTGTAGAGGTAGGTCAGCTCCCGTCCCCAGCCGATCCAGATCGGCTGCCGGGAGGTCAGCATGATGCGCACGGCGGTCTTCAGGCTCTGCGGCCAGCCGTCGGGCGGACCGAGCGGCGTCGCGTCCCAGTCGTGGGCGCGCATCAATGCGCCCAACTCCCCTCCACCGGCGAGAAATCCCGGATTGGCGCCGCCCGGATCGTTGTTCATCGACTTGACGGCCAGACCGCCGCCGGCGGCTCCGTCATCCTGCGCATTCACGTTGGGATCCACTCGCCGCGTCGCCCCGATCATCCGAAATTCGTATGTGGGCCAAGTTTATGGTCCATCCCCGGCGGCGCAAGCCGGAGAATTGCCATACCCCGATTGGGTTGCGGAAGGGCCGGCGGCAGCCTTGCCGTGGCAGGATGCCACGCGTCCGGACGGCACCCGATCGGTGCTGCGGATCGCCGGCCGTGCCGGTCGGCGGCGACGGATACCACTCCCGAAGCGGGGGTTTTTCTTTCCGATCCAATCCGATAGTGTTACGCACCGGCATGTTAAGGGTTTGTTTGCCCTTTTCACGCCACCTAAGACCCGCGCATATTCGCACGCTCCGGGGATCCGCCGTCCATGCCATCCGACGCCCAGACAGGTATGATGGGAGCCGCCGCGGCACCGATGGCGAACGCCGAACCGGTCAAGCTCGCCGAACGCTACGAGATTTATCCCGGCGCGCCGGTCCCGCTGCTGAACGCCGTCGGCGGCAACGCCTTCACCGCCAAGGCGCTGCGCGAGAAGCGGATCGAACCCTTCGCCATCATCTGCCATGCCGCGACCCTGCCGCGGATGGACATCTGCTCCACCGTCGGCAGCCTCGACAACGCCGCCCACATGCGGCTGCTCGACTGGGGGCTGGTGGATTGGCCGCAGGACCGCGGGCGGCGCTATTGCCTGGTGTTCGAGCGGCCCGGCGGCAAGCGGCTGATGGGGTCGCCGACCGACACGCTGGACCCGATGCCGGAGGACCAGCTGACCCGGCAGATCGTCCATCCGCTGGTGTCGGCGTTGAAGGAGCTGTCGAGCCGCGGAATCGTCCATGGCGCGATCCGCCCGACCAACCTGTTCTACCGCGATCTGGCGTCCGGCGGGCTGATGCTGGGCGACTGCGTGTCGGCCCAGCCCGGCTATGGCCAGCCGGTCCTGCTGGAGACCATCGAGCGCGGCATGGCCAACCCGGCCGGCCGCGGCACCGGCACCATGGCCGACGACCTCTATTCGCTGGGGGTCACCCTGCTGATCCTGGCGCTTGGCCGCAACCCGCTGGCCGGGCTGGACGACGAGGCGGTGCTGCAGGCGAAGATGGAGCGCGGATCCTACCCGGCGCTGGTCCAGCAGCACCGGCTGCCGCTGGCGATCAACGAGGCGGTGCGCGGCCTGCTGGTGGACGACCCCAAGCAGCGCTGGACACTGAACGACCTCGATTTGTGGGTGGCCGGCCGCCGGCTCAGCCCGAAGCAGCCGCAGATTTCCAGGCGCGCCGCCCGGCCGCTGGAATTCCAGGGATCGGAATACTGGCACTGCCGCACCCTGGCCCGCGCCTTCGCCCGCCATGCCCCCGCCGCCGCTTCCGTCATCGAAAGCGGGGAATTGGACAAGTGGCTGCGCCGGTCGATGGGCGACGAGGTGCGGGCGGAAGCGGTGAGCCACGCCATCCAGACCGCTTCCAGCGGCAAGGGCGGCACCCAGGGCGACCGGCTGGTGGCGCGGGTCTGCATCGCGCTCGACCCCGCCGCCCCGATCCGCTACCGCGGCCGGGCGATGATGCCCGACGGCATCGCCACCATGCTGGCCGACGCCTTCATGCGCGGCGAATCCCCCCAGGCGGTGGCGGAGGTGGTCGCCAACCAGCTGCCGATGTTCTGGGTCAACGTCCAGACCGACTTCAAGCCGGAATTCGTGCCGCTGGTGCAGAGTTTCGATCAGCTCCGCGGCTTCCTCGACCGCTCCAGCCACGGGCTGGGGGTGGAGCGCGTGCTGTACGAGATGAACCCGACCATGCCCTGCATGAGCGGGCTGGTCGCCAAGCAGCTCCCCACCTCGCCGGCCGAACTGCTGCGGGCGCTGGACTGGGTCGCCGCCGGGGGCGAGCGGCACAAGGATCCGATCGACCGTCATATCGCCTCCTTCCTCGGCGCCCGTCACAAGCGCGGGGACGATCTGCTGTTCACCCAGCTCGGCAGCGGGGTGGAGCCGATGCGGCGCATCATCGCCATGCTGACCATCCTGTCGGACATCCAGGCCCGCACCGGCGTGGACGGGCTGACCCATCTGGCCTCCTGGGTGGTGGCGCTGCTCGACCCCGCCTTCCGCCGCTTCCACAACCGGCCGCAGCAGCAGGAGGTGCGCAAGATGGCGGACGCCGCCGCGCACAACGGCCGGCTGACCGAACTGCTGAAGGTGGTGGACGACCCCGAATCGCTGCGCCGCGACCGGCTGGAATTCGAGGCGGCGCAGATCGCCTATCGCGAGGCCGATGCGGAGATGGACAAGATCCGCCACACCATCGCCGACCGCAACGCCATCATCGAGACATCGGGCCGGCAGGTCGCCGCCATCGTTTCCAGCCTGCTGTCGACCGTGCTGGTCGCCGGCATCATCCTGTTCTTCGCCTTCTGACCGGATCGCGTACAATCGGAATCGACGAAGGGATCGCCATGGCGCGCAAGAAGAAAAAGAAGGGCGGCGCCCTCACGCTGATCCTGCTGATCGTCCCGGCGGCGCTGATCGTGCTGCCGACGACCATCCTGTTCGGCATCGGCATGATTCCGACCATCGTCGCCTATGTCGTCGACCGCGACCCCGACAAGTCGGCGCCGATCACCGTCGGCGGGCTGAACTTCTGCGGCTGCATGCCCTTCGCCATCGATCTGTGGAAGCACCAGCACACCATCGGCGCCGCCGCCAAGATCTTCGCCGACCCCCTGGCCTGGCTGGTGATGTACAGCGCCGCCGCCGTCGGCTGGGGCCTGTATTACGGCATCCCGCCGCTGGTCGCCGGCATGGAGATCACCCGCGCCGAGAAGCGGGTGGAGGTGCTGAAGCAGAAGAGGGTGGCCCTGGTCCAGGAATGGGGCCCGGACGTCGCCGGCGATTACTTCGACGAGTCCGGCGGGATGGAGCCGGACGCCGAGATGCAGGGCGCCTGAGCCTCACGCGGCGGAACCGGCGGCCGGATAGTCGGTGTAGCCGGCCGCGCCGCCACCGAACAGGCTGTCGGGGCGGAACTCCGCCAGCGGCAGGCCGCGGTGCAGGCGCTCCGGCAGGTCCGGGTTGGCGATGAAGGGCCGGCCGAACGCCACCAGATCGACCAGCCCGGCCTCCAGCAGCGCCGCCGCCCGCTCCACCGTATAGCGGCCGGCGACGATGATGGTGCCGTGGAACCGCTCCCTCCAGGCCTTGCGCCAGTCCATCGGCAGCGGCGTGCCGTTGTCCCAGTCGTCTTCGGCGAAATGCAGGCGGACGACGCCCAGCGCCTGCAGCCGTTCGACCACCCGGGTGAACAGGCCATAGGGATCGCTGTCGCTCATCCCCTTCAGCGTGATCAGCGGCGATAGGCGCACGCCGGTCCGCTCCGCCCCGATGGCGGCCGTCACCGCCTCCACCACCTCGGTCAGGAAGCGCAGGCGGTTGTCCACCGAGCCGCCATAGGCGTCGGTCCGCCGGTTGCTGCCGTCGCGCAGGAACTGTTCGATCAGGTAGCCGTTGGCGGCGTGCAGTTCCACCCCGTCGAACCCGGCGGCGACGGCATTCGCGGCGGCGGCGGCGAACTGGGCGACGGTCGCGGCGATCTCCGCCCCGTCCATCTCCCGCGGCTCGACGCAGGGCACCATGCCGCCGGTGCCGTCCGGCCCGACCGCCCAGATCGCGGTGTCCGCCGGAAGGATGGCCGAGGGAGCGGGCGGTCGGTCACCGCCGTGGAACATCGGATGCGACACCCGCCCGGTGTGCCAGAGCTGCGCCACGATGCGTCCGCCGCGCCGGTGGACGGCATCGGTGACCGCGCCCCAGGCGGCGATCTGCGCCGGCGTGTGGATCCCCGGCGTCCGCGAGTACCCCTTGGCGCCGGGGCCGATCTGGATCGCCTCCGTCACGATCAGCCCGGCACCGGCACGCTGCGCATAATAGGCCGGGGCGAGATCCGACGGCACCTCGTCGTCGCCGGCCCGGGCCCGGGTCATCGGCGCCATCACGATGCGGTTGGGCAGCTCCAGGCCGTCCAGCCGGTAGGGGGAGAACAGGGATCCGCTCACAGCAAGCCTCCGCCGTCGACGTCGATCACCGAACCGGTGACGAAACCCGTTGTCATCGCGAACAGAAAGGCCGCAGCCCCCTTGCTCGGCTTGCGCGCCGGCAGGCCGGAGGCCAGCGCCGCCTGGACCGCCTCCGTCGTGCTCCACAGCTTCACTTCGAACGCCCGCCGGGCGGCGGCGAGGTCGCGCTTCGCGAAGGCCGGCGAGCCGCTCTGCGGCCCGGCGGTGACCACCACCCTGCGGTCCGCCAACGATGCGCCACCCGCCGCTTTCTTAGTCCTGTCCATGATGGCGCTCCTCACTGCTTGACGATGCCGAGCTGCTGCAGCAGCGTCAGGTTGTCTTCCAGGTGCCAGTTCTCGGCGATTCGGCCATCCGCGACGCGGTAGAGGTCGAAGGCCTGGAAATCGACCGTCTGGCCGCTGCCCCGCACCTCGCCGAAGCGCCCGGTGAAATGGCCGCGGAAGCGCAGGTGCACCGCCACCCGATCGCCGGTCGCCACCATGTCCTCGATGGCGGCGGTCAGGTCGGGAACTGCGGCGCGGAAGGCGCGCGAGGCCTGCAACGGCCCATCGACGCCCTGTGGGCGGCCCGGCGGCAGCGTGCGGTCGGTGAAGCCCGGCGCCAGCGCGGCCCGGGCGAAGGCTTCCTCCCCGCTGTTCCAGAAAGCGGCGTAGCGGCGTGCGGCCAGCACGGTCGGCGATGCGGCATCGCCGGCCAGATGGGCGGGCTGCGGCAACGTCTCCGCCGCCGCCTGTCCCAGCGGAAGGGAAGCAGCGGCCAGGGCGGCGATGAGCGACAATGCGCCGCCGGCGACCCGGCGTTTGGTTCGGGTGGATATCGGGCCGGTTATGGGTCCGGTCATGGGAAGATCTCCGGAGGCGGGACGGCGGCGCCGTCCTCTTGCGTCGGACCTCATTGTGTCCTTCCGCGCCCCGGCGGATAATCCCGGCAGTTTTTGAGATATCGCCAAACTGGATTTGATAATGATCGCGCTCGACGACCTCCGCCTGCTGCTCGCCATCGCGGAGCATGGCAACCTATCGGCAGCGGCGAGGCAGCTCGGCCTGCTGCCGGCGACGGCAAGCGCGGCGCTGAAACGGATCGAGCGGGCACTGGGCGCCCGCCTGTTCGAACGGTCGACGCGCAGCGTCCGCCCGACCGATGCCGGAGCCGCCTATCTCGCCAGTTGCCGGCAGGCGCTGGACCAGTTGGACGCAGCGGCCGAACGGCTGGCCGGCGACCGCGCCCGCTTCGCCGGGCCGGTGCGGCTGGCGGCCCCCTCCGACTTCGGCCGGACGATCCTGCGCCCGTGGCTCGACGAGTTCCACGACCGCCATCCGGCCATCCGCATCACCCTGCTGCTGGGCGATCGTCTGGCCGACCTGCTGCGCGACGACCTCGACTGCGCGCTGCGCTATGGCGCCCTGCCGGATTCCGCCTTCGTCCGGCGGCAGATGGCGCCGTCGCGCCGGGTGCCGGTGGCCTCGCCCGCCTATCTGGAGGCCCACGGCACCCCCGCCGTGCCGGAGGACCTGCGCAACCATCGCTGCCTCGTCCTGCTGCGTGGCCAGGAGCCGCTGAACCGCTGGCGCTTCACCGGGCCGGCGGGCGAACGCGGCATCGTCGTCGAGGCCGACCGCGCCACCGACGACGGCGCCGTCCTGCGCGACTGGGCGCTGGCCGGCTGCGGTATCGCCCATAAATCCTGGCTGGACGTCGCCGCCGACGTCACCGCCGGACGCCTGCGTCCGCTGCTGGCGGACTGGAGCGACGAGGACTCCCCGCTCCAACTGCTGTTCGCGTCCGGCCGCCGCCGTCCCTTGCGGGTCGATGCGCTGGCCAACCATCTGGCCGGCCGGATCGCCGCCTATGCCGCCGCCCACCCTTTTCCGGCGCCTTCACACCGATCGGCCGTCGGTGACCTTGCCACCGGTCCCGTCGCCGGTGCATGATCGGCGGCGAAGGCCGCGGGGTCGGCCATGAGGTTCGGATGTTCAGCGTCAGCCAGGATGAAGCCGTCGCGATCCAGAGGGCGTTTCATGAAAGCGGCGAGTGGGCGGCCGTGGTGGAGTTGCGGCGGCATTTCCACATTCAGGACAATGTGCACGCGCTGAACGCCGTGCGGTCCATCGTGCGATGGGCCGAACCGTCGCGTCCCGTTCCCGCAACTCCGGTCTGAACCGGTTCAGCCGATCAGGCCGGCCACCGTCCGCGCCACTTCGGCATGGATCGAATCCTGCTGCTTGAAGTCCTTCGCGGTGTTGGTCAGGTAGCTGGCGACCAGCAGCGGCGCGCGGCCTTCCGGCCAGACGATGGCGATGTCGTTGGCGGTGCCGTTGACACCGGTCCCCGTCTTGTCCCCCACCCGCCAGCCGGCCGGCAGCCCGGCGCGCAGGCGCTTGTCGCCGGTCTTGTTGGCGACCATCCAGTCGGTCAATTGCCGCCGTGAATCGGGCCGCAGAACGTCGCCGACCAGGAGCCGCTCCATGCTGCGCACCATGGCGGCGGGCGTGGTGGTGTCGCGCGGGTCGCCGGGAATGGCGGTGTTCAGCGACGGCTCGTTGCGGTCCAGCCGGGTAATCTTGTCGCCGATGCCGCGCAGGAAGGCGGTGAGGCCGGCCGGATCGCCGACGCCGGGCAGCAGCAGGTTCGCCGCGACATTGTCGCTGAGCGTCACCGCCGCCTCGCACAGTTCGGCCACCGTCGGCGGCGTGCCGTTCAGCCGGGTTTCGGAGAACGGCGCATAGGGCACCAGATCGGCCTTGGTCACCGGGATCCGCCGGTCCAGCCGGTCCTTGCCCTGGTCCACCGTCTTCAGGACGGCGGCAGCCAATAGAAATTTGAAGGTGCTGCACATCGGGAACCGCTCGTCCCCGCGCCAGCCCTGCAGCCGGCCGTTTGCGGTGTCGAGCACCGCGACGCCGAGCCGGCCGCCGCTGCGGGCCTCCAGCGCCGTCATGGCGTCGGCCAGCGGCCCGCTGCCGGGCGCCTTGCCGCCCTTGGCATTCTTGCTCTCCGCAGCCTGCACCCCGGCCGCCGACACCAGCAGGATCCCGCCCGTCGCCGCCAGGAAACCCCGTCTTCCGATCATCCGATCCTCCATCCGCGCTGTTGCGATGGCCGGACGATAGAAAGCCCCCGCTGTGCCGGCAAACGAGGTTTCCTCGCGGAAGACCCAAATTAAACTTATGCCTTGCTTCGGCACCGCCGTGGCAGGCTATGGACCGCCGCGGATGGGGAAGGGAACGGACCGATGCCTTTGCGCCAGGAGATGGAAACGGGCCGCTTCGCGGCGCGGGCCGAGGACGGGAGGGTCCATGCGGTGGTCGAGATGACCAGCTTCATCCAGATGGTGACCTTCCGCGGCCCGGCCGGCTGGGTGCCCGACGGCAAGAGCTATCGCCTGGACGACGGCGAGGCGGTGGAACCGACGCCGGATGGCGGCTTCCGGATCGCGGCCTCGGGGCTGGCGCTCCGCCGGATCGGCTGAGGACCGCCGGTCACCGGATCACAGCCGGACCATTTCTCCCGCCGCCACAGCCGCCTCATGGGAAGCCCCCCTCGCCTCTCCCGGCCCCGACGGCGGTGCCGGCGCATCGCCGCGCAGCACGACATAGATCGCCGGGATCACCAGGACGGTCAGCAGGGTGGAGCTGAGCAGGCCGAACAGCAGCGAGATCGCCAGCCCCTGGAAGATCGGATCGGTCAGGATGAAGGCGGCGCCGATCATCGCGGCGACCGCCGTCAGCAGGATCGGCTTGAAGCGGATCGCCCCGGCCTCCAGCACCGCCTCGCGCAGGCTCATCCCGCGCTCCCGCAGATGGCGGATGAAGTCCACCAGCAGGATGGAATTGCGCACGATGATGCCGGCCAGCGCGATGAAGCCGATCATCGAGGTCGCGGTGAAGGCGGCGCCGAGCAGCCAATGGCCGAGCATGATGCCGATCAGCGTCAGCGGCACCGGCACCAGGATGACCAGCGGAAGCTTGAAGCTGCCGAACTGGCCGACCACCAGCAGATAGATGCCGAGGATCGCCACGGCGAAGGCCGCCCCCATGTCGCGGAAGGTGACATAGGTGATTTCCCACTCGCCCTCCCACAGCAGAACCGGCTTGCCCTGGTCGTCGGGCTGGCCGTGCAGCCGGATCTCCGGCGCGGCACCCAGCCCGGCGGCCTTCCAGTCGACGGTCTTCAAGCGGTCCTGGACCGCCAGCATGCCGTAGATCGGCGCCTCGAACCGGCCGGCGAGGTCGGCCGTCACCATCTCGGCAAAGCGGCCGTTGCGGCGGAACAGCGGGTGGGAAGCCGGCTCCCGCGTCATGGTGACGAGGTCGCCCAGTTCCACCGTGCCGCGCGCCCCGGGCACCGGGGTGGCGAGGATGCGTTCGGACAGGAACAGCCCGGATTTCGGCAGCTGCACCGCGATCTCGATGGGATTGCGGCCGGCACCGCGGTGCGAATAGCCGACCGGCACCCCGCCGACCAGCGCCTGCAGCGTGTCGTAGACCGCCTGCTCCTCGACGCCGTGGAACTCCAGGCTTTCATGGTCGAGCGCGAAGCGCAGCCGCTCGCCGGGCGCACGCACGGTGTCGTCGACGTCGACGATGAAGTCCACGCTGCGGAAGGCGTCCCCGACGATGTGCGCCGCCGTCCGCCGCGTCGCCGCGTCGGGACCATAGACCTCGACCAGCAGGGTGGACAGCACCGGCGGGCCGGGCGGCACCTCGACCACCTTGACCGTCGTGCCGTCCGGCACCGCCAGCGGCTTCAGCCGGGCGCGGATGTCGAGGGCGATCTCGTGGCTGCTGCGGTCGCGCCGGCCCTTCGGCGCGAGATTGACCTGCAGGTCGCCCTGCTCCGGCTGGTCGCGCAGGTAGTAATGCCGGACCAGGCCGTTGAAGTTGAAGGGGGAGGCTGTGCCGCTGTAGGCCTGGACGCTCTCCAGCTCCGGCAGGCCGGCGATCGCCCGCGCCGCGGTCAGCAGCACGCGCCCGGTCTCCTCCGGCGAAGCGCCGCGCGGCAGGTCGACGACGACCTGGAGTTCGGACTTGTTGTCGAAGGGCAGCAGCTTCACCGCCACGTCCTTGGTGTAGAACAGTGCGGTCGACGCCAGCGTCGCGACGCCGACCACCAGCAGGAAGCTCCACGCCCGCCGCTTGCTGCGGATGAGCGGGCGGGCGACGGCGAGATACATCCGCCCCAGCGCCCCGCCGCTTTCATGACCGCCGCCGCCTTCATGACCCCCGCCATGCCCCGCAGCTGGCGTCCCGCCGGGACGCAGCTTCACCATCAGCCAGGGCGTCAGCACCATGGCGACGAAGAAGCTGAAGACCATCGCCGCCGAGGCGTTGGCCGGGATCGGGCTCATATACGGCCCCATCAGGCCGGAGACGAACATCATCGGCAGCAGGGCGGCGATGACGGCCAGCGTGGCGACGATGGTCGGGTTGCCGACCTCGGCCACCGCCTCGACGGCGGCCTGCACCTTGGACCGCCCATCCCTCGCCGCCTCCTTCATCCGCCAATGGCGGTCGATGTTCTCCACCACGACGATGGCGTCGTCGACCAGGATGCCGATCGAGAAGATCAGGGCGAACAGGCTGACGCGGTTGATGGTGTAGCCCATCAGCCAGGATGCGAACATCGTCAGCAGGATCGTGGTCGGGATGACGATCAGCGTCACGATGCCTTCGCGCCAGCCGATGGCCAGCGCGATCAGCACGACGATGGTCACGGTGGCGAGCGGCAGATGGAACAGCAGCTCGTTCACCTTCTCGTCGGCGGTTTCGCCATAGTCGCGGGTGACGGTCAGCGTCAGCCCCTTCGGCAGCGACTCCGCCTCGATGGCGTGGACGCGCTGCAGCACGCGGTCGGCGATGGTGACGGCATTGGCACCGGCCCGCTTGGCGATGGCGAGGGTGACGGCCGGCAGGCGGACCAGCCCGCCCTTTCCATCCGGCGTCATCGTCCAGGCCATGCTCTCGTCGGGCCGCGAGCCGACGACGATGTCGGCCACGTCCTTGACATAGACCGGGCGGCCGTCGCGGCTGGTCACCAGCAGCAGGCCGATGTCCGCCGTCCCCTGCAGCGTCTGGCCCGCCACCACCGGCAGGCTGCCGCCCCGGTCGCGCAGCGCACCGACGATGAAGGAGCGGTTGGCGTTCCTCACCTTGTCGACCAGCTGGTTCAGCGTCACCCCGAACAGCGCCAGCTTTTCCGGATCCGGCTCCACCCGGATCTGGTCGGGCCGGCCGCCGACGATATAGCTCTTGCCGACATCCTCCACCTGGACCAGCTGGGCCAGCAGCTCGTCGGCGACGCCGTGCAGCGCGGTATCGGTCCAGCGTCCGGCCTCCTCCGGCCTGGGCGCCAGCGTCAGGGTCAGGATCGCCACGTCGTTGATGCCGCGCCCGACGATCAGCGGTTCCGGAATGCCGAGCGGAATGCGGTCCAGGTTGGCGCGCACCTTCTCGTGCACGCGCAGGATCGCGTCGTCGGACGAGGTGCCGACCAGGAAGCGGGCGGTCACCACCACCCGGTCGTCCAGGGTCTGGCTGTAGGTGTGCTCGACCCCGTCGATGCCCTTGACGATCTCCTCCAGCGGCTTGGTCACCAGCTCGACCGCGTCGGCGGCCTTCAGCCCGTCGGCGCGGACCAGGATGTCCACCATCGGCACGCTGATCTGCGGTTCCTCCTCGCGCGGCAGCGACAGCAGGGCGACGGTGCCGACCACCAGCGAGGCCAGCAGCAGCAGAGGGGTCAGGGGCGAGCGGATGAAGGTCCGCGTCAGTATGCCGGAAAGGCCGAGGCTCATCACGCGCCCTCCGGCCGGACGATCACGTCGCCCGGCTTCACTCCCGACAGCACCTCGATCCCGCCGGGCCGGCCGTCCAGCGCGGGGATCGGACCGCCGACCTGGACCGGCGTCTCGCTGCCGTCGTCCAGCCGCAGGAAATCGGTGCCGAAGCGGCGGACGATCCAGTCCGGCGGCACCACGACGGCTTGCCGCGTGCCGGTCGCCACATAGACGCGCACCCGTTCGCCGACGAAGAAGTCGCCCAGCCCGCCGACCGTGGCGTCGGCGACCACCTGCCCGCCCGACAGCTCCGGATAGACCTGACGCACGGTGCCGCGTTTCAGCGCCGTATCGCCGGCAGGGGCCGCAGCCTGTGGCGTGGCCGGCGCCAGCCCGCGGTTGCCGACCAGCACCGGGTCGCCCTCGTGCAGGAAGCGGGCATGGCGCTCGGGCAGATGCAGGCGCAGCACGTAGGTCTCCGTGGCGATGCTCGCCACCGTCTCGCCGGGAACCACCACCGCACCGTCGATCGCCTTGACCTGCAGGATGCGACCGTTGGCCGGGGCCAGCACCTCCCCCTCGCGCAGCTGCTGCTCGACCACCGAACGCTCCGCCTTCATGGCGGCGATCTGGGCGCGGGCGACGTCCACCGCTGCCTGCGCGTCGTCCAGCCGCTGCTGGGTGCCCGTCCCGCTGGCGCGCAGCCGCTGCGCCCGGTCCAGCTCCAGTTCGGCCTGATGCTGCTGTGCCTGCAAAGCCTGGATGCGGGCATCCAGCGAGACGATCTGCAAGGGCAGCTTCGGGTCGCGGACGGTGGCGAGCCGCTGGCCGGTGGCGACCTTGTCTCCCTCCTTCACCGTCAGTTCGGCGATGGTGCCGCCGATGCGGGCGCGGGCCAGCGTTTCGTGAAGGCTTTCCACCGTGGCGAAGACGGCCTTCAGATCCTCCACCGGGCGGGGCTGGATGGTGAGGGTGGCCGGCTGGGCGTGCAATGCGGATGGAAGCAAGGCGGCGAGCATCAGAGCGATGGCCGGCAGGGACGGGACGACGGAGGCGGCCGGAAAGGCCGGAGACGGTCGACGGAACATCGAAGCTACCTTGAACGGAGGGAGCGTGCGCCAGTTGACCTTTAATTTAGTAAATGCTAATTTAGTGTCAATGAATGATCTGGATGGGAGACACCGGACATGAGCATCGACCGCATCGTGATGGCCTTTGCCGGGACGATGATCCTGGCAAGCCTGGTCCTGTCGCAGGTGCACAGCCCGCACTGGCTCTGGCTGACCGGCTTCGTCGGCGCCAACCTGCTGCAGGCGTCCTTCACCGGCCTCTGCCCGCTGGCGATGGTCCTGAAACGGCTGGGCGCCCGCACCGGTGTCGCCTTCCCCTGATGCGGGCTCCTTGTGCGGACTCCTTGTGCGGACACCGGATGCCAGAGCGCGGTTTCCGCTGGCGCGGCCGGGGCGGTTGAGGCCATCTTCCCGGCAATGCCGGACCCCGGTTCGTCCGGGTCCGCAAATCAGGGAGACTGAGATCGTGACCGCGCCCTTCATCCTCTACGGCAACGTGAATTCGCAGCCCGCGACCCGCATCGCACTGTTCTTCCGGCTGGCCGGCATTCCCTTCCAGTACCGTCACCTCGATCTGCGCAGCGGCCAGCAGAAGTCGCCGGAATATCAGGCGATCAACCGTTTCGGCCGGGTGCCGACGCTGGTGCATGGCGACCATTCGATTTCGGAATCCAGCGTGATCCTGACCTATCTGGCGGAACAGACCGGCCAGTTCGGCGGCCGCGACGAGGCCGAGAAACTGCGCCTCGCCGAATGGCTGAGCTGGCTGGCCGACGTGCTGCTGCCGGTCCAGCGCGCCCGCGCCGTGCGCAAGTTCAACGGCGACGCCAACGCCCTGCCCTGGCTCGACGGCGCGGCGGCCAGCGGGTTGAAGCTGTTCGACCAGCATCTGGCCGGCCACAGCTACATCCAGAGCGAACGCCTGACCATCGCCGACATCTTCGCCTTCCCCTGGATCGACCTGCTGAGCGAATCCGGAATCGAGGCGAAGGATTATCCGAACGTCCAGGCCTGGGCCGACCGCGTCCGTGCGCAGCCGGGCTACAAGCCGCAGTACGAGCTGATGCCGCAGGCGGACGCGGAATGCTGAGGTAAGGCGGTTGCGGCGGCCCCCCGCCGCAACCCTTCATCCCCGGGCGTCGTCGATCACCTTGCCGTCGTTGGGCAGGCTCCCCGGCGGCACGAACTCCACCATCCCCTTCAGCTTGGTCACCGACACCAGCGTCTCGCGGATCGCGGCGGCGAGACCTTCACCGGGTTCCCCGGATTCGCAGCGCAGCGTCATGGTGTCGCTGGCGTCCTGGCGGCCGACGACCAGACGGGCGCGGAGAACCTGGGGATGGCGGCGCAGCACCTCGGCGATCTGGCCGGGATGGACGAACATGCCCTTGACCTTGGTGGTCTGGTCGGCGCGGCCCATCCAGCCCTTCAGCCGCATGTTGGTCCGGCCGCAGGGGCTGGCGCCCGGCAGCACCGCCGACAGGTCGCCGGTGGCGAAACGGATCAGCGGATAGGCCGGGTTGAAGATGGTCACCACCACCTCGCCGACCTCGCCGTCGGGAACCGGATCGCCGGTGCCCGGACGGACGATCTCGACGATGCAGCCCTCGTTCACCACCAGCCCGGACCGCGCCTCGGTCTCATAGGCGACGATGCCGAGGTCGGCGGTGCCGTAGCATTGGGTGACCTGCAGCCCGCGCGCCTCGTAGAAGGCGCGGGCATCGGGCAGATAGGGGCCGCCCGACACACAGGCGATGCGAATCGAGGAGACGTCGAGCCCCAGCGCGTCGCCCTTCTCCAGGATGATCTTCAGGAAATCCGGCGTGCCGATATAGCCGCGCGGCTTCAGGCTGGCGACGACCTGGGCCTGCATCTCGGTGTTGCCGGTGCCGGCCGGGATGACGGCGCAGCCGATGGCATGCGCGCCCGTCTCGAACATCGAGCCGGCGGGCGTCAGATGATAGGCGAAGCAATTGTGGGCGAGGTCGCCGGCGCGGAAGCCGGCGGCGAACAGCGCACGGGCGCTGCGCCAGGGATCGGCGCCATGCGGCTCCGGGTCGTTGATCGGGCCGGGAGAGGCGAAGACGCGGGCCAGCCGCCCGACCTCGACCGCCGCCAGGCCGCCGAAGGGCGGCTCCGCCTGCTGCAGCGCGATCAGGTCGGACTTGCGCGTCACCGGCAGGGTCGCCAGCGCATTGCGGTCGTGGATCGCCGCCAGGTCGATCTCCGCCAGCAGCCGGCGGAAATAGGGGGCGGCTTCCTTGGCATGGTGCAGATGGACGGGCAGCGCCGCGAACTGCTCGGCCTCGCGCCGGTCGAAGGACCGGGTTTCGAGGTCGTCGTAGAAATCGGTCATGGTCGTTCGTCCGTTCAGGGGTCGGCCCCGAGTGATCGCATTCGCCGATAATCGCCCTCTCCCGTCCCGGGAGAGGGAGGGGACCCACGAAGTGGGGAGGGTGAGGGGTGACCCAAGAAACCGGAAGCGCACGGCTTCGTGCCTCACCCCTCACCCTTCCCATGGCTTACGCCATGGGCCCCTTCCCTCTCCCGGGACGGGAGAGGGGATCCCGTGCAAGCGCCTTGGAGGTCGATCAGGTGGCGCGCATCGGCAGTGGGGCATCGGCAACGGGCAGAAGCCGGCGCCTCGCCGCTCCCCTCAAATCCAGCGCTTGCGCCGCTTGAAGCTCTTCAGGTTCTTGAAGCTCTTGCGCTCCTCGTTGCCGCCGCCGAGGTAGAATTCCTTCACGTCCTCGTTGTTGCGCAGCTCCTCGGCGGTGCCGTCCAGCACGACCTTGCCGTTCTCCATGATGTAGCCGCGGGTCGCGGCCTGGAGGGCCATGCGGGCGTTCTGCTCCACCAGCAGGATGGTGACGCCCAGATCCCGGTTGATCTGCTGGACGATGCTGAACACCTCCTTCACCATCAGCGGCGACAGGCCCATGCTCGGCTCGTCCATCAGGATCAGCTTCGGCCGGGCCATCATCGCGCGGCCGATCGCCAGCATCTGCTGCTCGCCGCCCGACAGGTAGCCGGCAAGGCCGGTGCGCTCCTTCAGCCGGGGGAAATACTGGAACACCATGTCCAAATCGTCCTTCACCCCGTTGTCGCGGCGGGTGTAGGCGCCCAGGCGCAGGTTTTCCAGGCAGGTCATGTCGGCGATGATGCGCCGGCCCTCCATCACCTGGAAGATGCCCTTGCGGACGATCTTGTCGGGATCGATGCCGTTGATGCGCTCGCCGTTGAAGGTGATGTCGCCGCGGGTGACCTCGCCGTCCTCGGTCTTCAAGAGGCCGGAGATCGCCTTCAGCGTCGTCGACTTGCCGGCGCCGTTGGCGCCCAGCAGGGCCACGATTTCGCCCTCCGGCACCTCCAGGCTGAGGCCGCGGAGCACGAGGATGACGTCGTTGTAGACGACCTCGATGTTGTTGACCGACAGCATCAGCTTTTTCGCGGTCGTGACGGGCGGCGCGACCGGGGCGCCCGTGGCTGCGGAGGCGGTGTTCAGCATGCGGCACCTGACGGGGAGGAGGCGGGGGCCGCCCCCTCCGCCCGGACGGGCGAAGGGGGCGTCACGCGGGGTCGGGAGGCTTACCAGCCGAGCCATTCCGGCTTGCGCGGCACGTCCTCGGTGGCGACCTTCTCCAGCTTGATCGAGCCGTTCTTCACCAGCTCGTCGACACTGGCACCGGTGTCGGCCTTGACCGAGGCGCGGTAGATGTTGACCTGCGTCATGCCGCGGTGGTCGGTCTCGGTCCAGGTCGAGGGAATGCAGACCCCCTCAAGCCCGGCCGGCACCCAGTCCTTCTTCTGGTACATCGCCTTGCGGATGTTCGGACCGGTCAGGCCGCCGTTCTTGCCGGCCCACTCCAGCGCCTCCTTCATGTAGTAGGCGGTGCAGACGCCGGCCATGTAGTGCACCGGGCGGTAGGCGGTGCCGGCCGCGTCGGACATCTTGGAGATGTCCTTCATCAGTGTCATGCCGGGCGCGTCGCCGGTCCAGGTGACGGCGGTGCGCATCGGGAAGACGACGCCGTCGGCGGCGGAGCCGGCGGCCTTGGCCGCGTTCTCGTCCATGCCCCAGACATTGCCCATGAACTGCACCTTGGCGCCGACCGTCTGGCAGGCCTTCAGCACCGAGATGCCGGAGCCGGCGGTGTTGCCGAGATAGGCGTAGTTGGCGCCGGCCTCCTTCAGCGTCAGGCACTGGGCGCTGTAGTCGCCGGGGGTCAGCGCGAACTGGACCGCCGGCAGCACCTCGAAGCCGAGTTCCTTGGCGATCTGCTCGCCGGCTTCCTTCGGCGCGTTCGGGAAGGGGTGGTTGGCGCCCATGTGGACGTATTTCGGCTTGCCCTGCCCGCCCTTCTTCTTCCAGTCGTCGGCCGCCCAGGTCAGCATGCCGCGCAGCGCGTCGGAATAGGACGGGCCGTAGAAGAAGTTGTAGGGGGCCGGCTTGGAGCCGTGCGGGCCCTTGCCGGTCGGGTCGGTCAGGTGGCCGGAATAGGAGCCGGAATAGGCCGGGATCTCGTCCTTGCCGACGAAGGCGGTCAGCGCCTCGGTGTCGGCGGTGCCCCAGCCCTGGAGCGCGACGATCTTGTCGCTGCCCGACGACCATTTCTTGTACTGGCTGATGGCGCGCGGCGCCTGATAGCCGTAGTCGACCGAATCCACGGCCATCTTGGTGCCGTTGATGCCGCCCTTGGAATTGATATAGGCGAGCGCGTCCGACACGCCCTGGGCGTAGGGCACGCCGACGTCGGAGGTGCCGCCCGACTGGTCGGCGAGATGGCCGATCGGAATGTCGGCCAGGGCCGGGGCGGCGGCGCCCAGCAGCAGGGCGGAGGTGGCGAACAGCGCGGTCTTCAGCGAGCCGGTGTGCATCTTGCGTTTACTCCCTATTCGATTCTGTTCGTTGATGATGCCGGGTGAACCGCCTTGCCCCCCGCTTTCGTCATCCCCGCGAAGGCGGGGATCCAGGCTTTGCCGAGGTCTGGATTCCCGCCTTCGCGGGAATGACGGTCCGGGGAAGACAGGGTGGACGGGATCAGTGCGAGAAGGGATAGAGCTTCCAGTAGGCCTTGATCTGCTTCCAGCGGTGGGCCAGCCCGTCGGGCTCGAACACCAGGAACAGGATGATGACGAGACCGATCGACATCTCGCGCAGGAAGGCGATGTTCTCCCTGAGGTTCAGCGCGGTGTCGATGGCGGTGCCGCTGACCAGCTTGGTCGCCGCCTGCATCAGCTCGGGCAGCAGCACCATGAAGGCGGTGCCCATCAGCGTGCCCATGATCGAGCCCAAGCCCCCGATGATGATCATGCCGAGGAACTGGATCGAGAACAGGATGGTGAAGTTCTCGACCGAGACGAATTGCAGGTAGTGGGCGTAGAGCGCGCCGCCGATGCCGGCGTAGAAGGCCGAGATGCCGAAGGACATCGTGCGGTACTTGGTGAGGTTGATGCCCATGATCTCGGCGGAGAGATAATGGTCGCGCACCGCCACCAGCGCCCGGCCGTCGCGGGTCCGCATCAGGTTGGTGCCGAGGATGTACATCACCACCATCGCCACCAGCACGACGTAGAAGTAACGCTCGTCGGTGTCGAAGGCGAAGCCGAAGACGGTCAGCGGCTCGGCGATGGTGCCCGCGGTGCCGCCGGTGAACCAGTCGGCCCGACCGAAGAAGTCCTGGAGGATGTACTGCGCCGCCAGCGTGGCGATGGCGAGATACAGCCCCTTCAGCCTGGCGGCCGGCACGCCGAAGATCAGGCCGACGCCGGTGGTCAGCACGCCGGCCAGCGGGATGGCCAGCGCCACCGGAACGCCCCAGCGGTTGTTGAGCCAAGCCGAGGCGAAGGCACCGAAGCCGAAGAAGGCGGAGTGGCCGATGGAGATCTGGCCGGTGAAGCCGACCAGGATGTTCAGCCCCAGCGCCGCGATGCCGAGATAGCCGATCTGGATCAGCAGGCTCAGCCAGTAGCGGTCCATGAAGGCCGGGCAGGCCAGCAGCAGCAGGACGCCGAGGATCGCGAAGTTGCGGCTGGTCTTCGTCGGGAAGATGGTGGTGTCGGACGCGTACGACGTCTTGAAGTCGCCGCTCGGGATGATGCTGACGTTCGCCATTTTGGCCTCACACGCGCTCGATGTCTTTGGTGCCGAACAGGCCGTATGGCTTGATCATCAGGATGACGATCAGGACGTAGAAGGGCGCGATCTCGTACATGTTGCCCCAGTTCAACCACTGGCTGTCCAGGTAGTGCGCCATGTTCTCCAGCACGCCGACGATCAGCCCGCCGACGACCGCGCCGATGACGCTGTCCAGCCCGCCGAGGATCACCGCCGGGAAGACCTTGATGCCGAAGAAGGACAGCGCCGACGACACGCCGTTGACGACGCCGACGGTGACGCCGGCCACCGCCGACACCATGGCGGAGATCGCCCAGCTCATCGCGAACATCTGGCGCACCGAGATGCCGAGCGACTGCGCCACCTGCTGGTCGAAGGCGGTGGCCCGCATGGCCAGCCCGAGGCGCGAGTATTTGAAGAACCAGCCGAAGCCCGCCATGATCAGCAGCGAGATGCCGAGCGAGACGACGTAGACCGTCTGCACCTGCAGCCCGAAGACGTTCATGGTGGCATGGGCGAAGATCTGCGGGAAGGGCTTGGCGAAGACGCCGAACATCCACTTCATTGCCGCCTGGAAGACGATGGACAGGCCGATGGTCACCATGATGACCGAGATGATCGGCTCGCCGATCATCGGCCGCAGCACGACGACCTGCAGGATGACGCCGAAGGCCAGCATGAAGACCAGCGTGATCGGGAAACCCAGCCAGAAGGGCAGCTGCCAGCTGGTCAGCAGCCACCAGCAGGTCCAGGCGCCGATCAGCAGGAATTCGCCCTGGGCGAAGTTGACGATGCGGCTGGCCTTGTAGATCAGTACGAAGGACATGGCGACCACGCCGTACAGCGCGCCGACGATCAGGCCGTTGACGAGAAGCTGGAAGAGAAGGGTCATGGCGTGGCCTCGCCCGAAAATTTCATGCGGTTCCCTCTCCCCCCTGGGGAGAGGGTTAGGGTGAGGGGGATGCATGGCGAGGAGCGTCCGGCAGGCGGATCCCCCTCACCCATCCTCTCCCCGGGGGGGAGAGGGGTTTTTCCTGTGTGCATGAGCGTCACGCCGCAACCGGCTGCGGCTTCTTCACCGCGGCGCCGGGCACGAGGTCGATGACGGTCAGCGTCGTGCGGATGCGCTGCTTGGTGCCGTCCTGGAAGGCGATCGTCGTGTCGACGTCGATCTTCGGCTGGCCGGCATAGATGCTGTCGATGATGGTGCCGTATTTCTCGGCGACGACGCCGCGGCGCACCTTGCGGGTGCGGGTCAGCTCGCCGTCGTCGGCGTCCAGCTCCTTGTAGAGCAGCAGGAACTTGGAGATGCGCTGGTATTCCGGCAGGGTCTGGTTGACCCGCTCCACCTCGCTGCGCAGCAGCTCGTAGACTTCCGGCTTCGAGGACAGGTCGGAATACGTCGTGAAGGCGATGCGGTTCTTCTCCGCCCATTTCGAGACGATGGAGAAGCGGATGCAGACGATCGCCGACAGATAGTCGCGCTTGTCGCCCAGGATCACCGCCTCGGCCACATAAGGGCTGAACTTCAGCTTGTTCTCGATGTATTGCGGGCTGAAGCGGTCGCCCCGCGCGGTGGTGGCGATGTCCTTGATGCGGTCGATGATGACCAGATGGCCCTTCTTGTCGAAGAAGCCGGCATCGCCGGTGTGCATCCAGCCGTCGCGCATGTCGGCGACGGTCGCGCTCTCGTTCCGGTAATAGCCGGCGAACATGTTGGGATGGGTGGTGACGATCTCGCCGACGCCGTTGTGGTCGGGGTCGATCACCTTGACCTGCACGCCGTCGTCGAACGGCACGCCGACCGTGTCGAAATCGACGTCGGTGCCGCGGTGGACGGTGTAGGCGCCCATCGTCTCGGTCTGGCCGTAGATCTGGCGCAGCGGGACGCCGAGAGCCTGGAAGAACTTGAAGGTGTCGGGGCCGAGCGCCGCGCCGCCGGTCGCCGCCGATCTCAGGTTGGTGAAGCCCAGCCGGTCGCGCAGCGCCTTGAACAGGATCGCATCGGCCATCGTCGAGCGCTGACCCTTGGCCAGCGCCTCCAGCCCCAGCTTCATGCCCAGTTCGAACATCTTCTGCTTGAAGGGCGAGGCATCCATCATGCGGGCGCGCACGTCGGCGGCGATCGCCTCCCACAGGCGCGGCGCGAACAGGACGAAGGTCGGCCCGATCTCGCGGAAATCGTGCATCATCGTCTCGGCTTCCTCGACGAAGTTCACGCGCATCCGCGACACGATCCCCATGCCGACGGCATAGACCTGCTCCATGATCCAGGACAGCGGCAGGACCGAGACATACTCGTCCTCCGGCCCCTTGGGATCGGCCGACAGGTAGCTGGCGACATGGCGGATCAGGCGTCCGGCCGGCAGCATCGCCATCTTCGGGTTCGACGTGGTGCCCGACGTGGTGCAGAGGATCGCCACCTCCTCGCCCTTGGTCGATGCTACCATGCGGTCGTAGAGATCCGGCTGCGCGGCCAGCAGCGCCTCGCCCATCGCCACCAGCTCGGTGACCGGCATCAGGCGGGGATCGTGGTATTTGCGCATGCCGCGCGGGTCGGAATAGATGATGTGCTGCAGGGTCGGCAGCCGGTCGGCGAGGTTGAGGAGCTTGTCGACCTGCTCCTCGTCCTCGGCGAACACCACCTTCACGTCGGCATAGGTGATGAGGTAGGCGACCTCCTCGTCCAGCGCGTCGCGGTAGATGCCCAGGCTGTAGCCGCGCACCGCATGGGTCGCGACCTCGCCCATCACCCAGTCGGGGCGGTTGTCGCCGAGCAGCCCGACCACTTCGCCCGGCACGACGCCGAGCTTGGTCATGCCGAGCGCGAAGGCGCGGACGCGGGCATGGACCTGGCTCCAGGTGAAGGTGCGCCAGATGCCGAAATCCTTCTCGCGCATGGCAATGTCGCCGCCATGGTCGCGGGCGTGCAGAGCCACCAGCTTCGGCAGGGTGTCGTGGACGGCCAGATCGGGAAGGCTGTGGGACGCCGTCATCACGCGACCTCCTTCCGGGGCGGGGGAACGGTGGCGGGCGAAGCGGTGGCGGACGCCTCCTCGTCATCGTCCTCGCCGAGATAGGCGCGGCGGACGCGGGGGTCGGCCAGCACCTCCTCCGGCCTGCCTTCGGCGATCTTCTTGCCGAACTCCAGCACCATCACCCGGTGCGAGATGTCCATCACCACGCCCATGTCGTGTTCGATCATGACCACGGTCATGCCGAACTCCTCGTTCAGGTCGACGATGTAGCGGGCCATGTCCTCCTTCTCTTCCAGGTTCATGCCGGCCATCGGCTCGTCCAGCAGGATCAGGTCCGGCTTCAGCGCGATGGCACGGGCAAGTTCCACCCGCTTGCGCAGGCCGTAGGACAGGGTGCCGGCGGTGGCCTTGCGCACATGCTGGATTTCAAGGAAGTCGATGATCTCCTCCACCTCGCGGCGGTGGGCCAGTTCCTCCTTGCGGGCGCCGGTCAGCCAATAGAGCGGGCCGGTCAGGAAGTTGTTCTTCAGCAGGTGGTGGCGCCCGACCATGATGTTGTCGAGCACGGTCATGTGCCCGAACAGCGCCAGGTTCTGGAAGGTGCGGCCGATGCCGAGCGCCGCGCGGTGGTTCGGGGTCATCCCCGTCACGTCGCGGCCCTTGAAATAGACCCGGCCGTCGGTCGGCCGGTAGCGGCCGGAGATGCAGTTGACCATCGAGGTCTTGCCGGCCCCGTTCGGGCCGATGATCGAAAACAGCTCCCCCTTGCGGATACCGAAACTGACATCGGTCAGCGCATGGACGCCCCCGAAGCGCAGATTGACGCCCCGAGCCTCGAAGATGGTCTCCGCCTGGGTGGCGGGCGAATTCTGGGCAGGGCCGGGGTGCGGTGCGACGGGCGCGCCTGACATTTCCTCCTCCGTTGCTGTTTTTACCGCGTCTCGGGGTCACGACCCGGCTCTTTGTCGGCCGGCGAGGTCCATATTGTGGACCGTTTCATGAGCAACTTCCGCACTATATACCGGGGTTCGTTCTGTTTTCAACACTGACATTCCGCCAATGCATGTTTTTCGACGCGACAAGTGGACACGTGGTCCATATGATGGACCTCATGAACGACCACGCCGAGATCGTCCCCGCTCCGAACGCGGCGGGAGGCACCCAGAGCCTGGAGCGCGCCATCGCCCTGCTGCGCGCGGTCGCCGATGCCGAAACCGACGGCGCGCGGCTGGCCGACCTGATGACCGGCGTCGGATTGTCGAAGGCGACCGCGCACCGGCTGCTGATGGCGCTGGCCCGCGAAGGGCTGGTGGAGCAGGACGCCCGCAGCAAGCGCTATCACCCGGGCCCCGATCTGGTGGTGCTGGGCGATCTGGCGTCCTTGCGCCATCGCCCGCCGGCACCCCCTGCCCCGCCCCACCAACCGCCGGAGGCCGCGGCACCTGCAACGCCGCCGGCGGTACAGCCCGCACCGCCCGCCCTGCTGGCGCGGCCCTCGGCTTTCCTGCGGCCGGAATATCGCGGCGAGTCCATCGCGCTGGCGACGCTGCTGTGCGACCGCCATGTCCGCGCCGCCGACGGTGCGCGGGCGGCGCTGCTGCATGAAAGCGTGGCGGGACAGACGACGGAGCTGAGCTTCGCCCGGTTGGCCCGCGATTCGGCACGTTTCGCCGCCGTGCTGACCGGCATGGGGGTGGGACGGGGCGACCGGGTGGCGGTGCTGCTGCCCAAGGGGCCGGAACTGCTGATCACCGCGCTGGCGATCTGGCGGCTGGGCGGCGTCTACATGCCGCTGTTCACCACCTATACGGCCTCCGCCGTGGCCTACCGGCTGGCCGACAGCGCGGCGCGGGCGATCGTCACCAACGGCTTCCTGCGCCGCAAGGTGCCGCGCGACAACAGCCGGCCGGTGGTGACGGTGGAGGGCGACGAGGCCTTCGGTCCCGACGCCGTTCCCTTCTGGTCCTCGCTGCACGAGGCCGCCCCGCTGGCCGAGGTGGCGCGCTACCGCGAAGGCGACGCCTTCGCCCTGATCTACACCTCCGAGTCCGAGCCGACGCCGCTCGGCGTCTCGCTTCCGGTCAAGGCGCTGTCGGGGATCGAGCAGTACATGCGCATCGGCCTCGATCTGCGCGACGACGATATCTACTGGAACATGGCCGATCCCGGCTGGGCCTATGGCGCCTATTACGGGCTGGTCGGGCCGCTGCTGCTGGGACGGACGACGATCTTCTGCGACGGCCCCTACGACGTGCGGCAAGGCTACCGCATGCTGACCAAGTTCGGCGTCACCAACCTGACCGCGGCGCCGTCGCAGATCCGTGTCTGGCATGGCGCCGACCCCGACGTGTCGCACCAGCTGGCGCTGCGCATCCTGTCGGTGGTGGGCGAGCCGCTGCCGCCGGACCTGATCGCCTGGGCCAACCGCACGGTGAAGGTCCCCCTGCTCGACCAGTACGGCCAGCGCGAGACCGGCATCTTCATCGTCAACCGTTACGATCCCGACGGGCGGGAGGACGGCGAGGCGGTCCAGCCGCCCAGCGGCTCGCTCGGCCGGCCGATGCCGGGCTTCCGCGTCGTCATCCTCGACCCCGAGGGGCGGGAGGCGCCGGTGGGCGGTGCCGGCGAGATCGCCATCGACGTGGAGCATTCGCCGCTGTTCTGGTTCGAAGCCTACGCCAACGACCCGGAGCGCACCGCCAAGCGCTTCCGCCACGGCCGGCGCTACTACCTGACCGGCGACCGCGCATTCCTGGATGACGACGGCAACATCCATTACCGCGGCCAGGCGTCCGACGCGATCCAGATGCAGCAGGGCGAATAGGCAGCGCCGCCCCTTTTCGGGTATAGATCGCCATCCGGGATGCGGCTGCGGAAGCCGGGGGAGCGCGAAGGACGGGTATGGAAGCCAAGACGAAGAACCGCGAATCCTGGCTGGCGGCCGCCTTCGCGGCGCTGGCCGAAGGCGGCGTCGACAAGGTGCGGGTGGAGGTGCTGGCGAAGGCCCTGAAGGTCACCAAGGGCAGCTTCTACTGGCATTTCCGCGACCGCACCGACCTGATGGATGCGCTGCTCGACAGCTGGAAGCAGGGTCGCATCGCCGCCATCAAGGAGCAGACCCGGCTGGACGGGCGCGCACCGGCGCAGCAGCTGCGCGACATGCTGGCGCTCTATGGCGGCAGCAAGCCGCGCGGCATGGCGATCGAGCTGGCGGTGCGCGACTGGGCGCGGCGCGCGCCCGAGGCGGAGAGCGTGATCGCCGAGGTCGACCGCGAGCGCCTGCACAGCGTCGCCGGCCTGTTCGTGGCGCTGGGCCTGCCGCCCGACCAAGCCTTCGCCCGCGCCTATCTGTTCTATGCCTTCGCCTTCGGCCAGGGCCTGCTCGCCCCCGCCGCCGCCGCCGACCGGGCCGAGGTGGTGCGGGCGATCTGCGCCGACGTGCTGGTGCCGAAGGCGCAGATCCAAGTCTAGAGGCAATATCATGTCGCGTCGACGACCACGCCACTGAACGCCTTCCCGCAGGAGGAACTGCAAGGTAGCGACAACACTCTCGACAGGAAGGCTGGACCGACCACGTTCCGATCGCTCTCCTTCAAGTCGGCCGATGAGTTCGGAAACCGGATGTTTCGCCGTTGCCCGCGGCGCTCACTTCCGATAGCCCGATGTGTATGAGTGGGAGGGCCTTTCTTATTGCGGTAATTTTTCAAACTGATGCTGAGCAGCGAGCAACCGTGCCAAGCTCACATATCGTCAGCCCCGAGCTGTCAATTGCCGATCAGATCGGCTTGGCAGCGGTGACGGACCGTGCCGCCGGTTCCAGCATCCGGTGGGGCGTGGAACGACCCTTTGCTTGGCTGTCCCGCTCTTGGCATCTCGCCCGTGATTATGAACGCCTCCCCGAAACGGGCACGACCATGGTCCACATGGCGAAAAGCCCCATCATGCCCCGGCATGTGGCTCGATCATGAGGCGCCCGACTTTGCAGACGATCAGCGAGACGCCGTCGATATCAGTCGATGCTGTAGCTCAGGACACGGACATGGGTGCGGATGTCCCGGTCTCCGGGAACATGCTTTTCAACGGTGAATTTGCGATGAAACCCCAGCTCTTCCATGGCATACCGGGCGGCGTGATCGGTCAAGGTCAGGGCCACCACCGCACGGTCGGAATCGTGATAGCGACTATGACGCGGAGCCTGTTCAAGGTGGTGCTGGACGGACCGTAACCGGTGCAGGAACGCTTCGTCGCTTTCGAAGGCGGATTGCGCCTCCACCTCCACCAACCAGGTGGGAGTGTCCGGGTGATTGGAATTGATGGCGAACCCCATCAGCCTCTCAGAACCGGCGAGCACCGGCACGCGCACTTCCATATCGACGGGGGGGAATATCCCGTTCTCGGGGGCGGCCGCATGTTGTTCAATAGCGTGCGCGATCATGTAGGCGGAGAAATCGTCGCTGANGCGTGCGCGATCATGTAGGCGGAGAAATCGTCGCTGACCCAACCCTTCCAGCCTCCCAACAGCAGCGGCACGCCCACGGTCAGCCGCTGGTCGAGCCACGCCTGGAAATAATGCCAGAATTGGTCCATCGGAAAGGGACGGGTGTTCACGGTGGTCATTGCTTTGTTGCTCCCAAAGGCTCTGGACAGGCAGGACAATCAAGCGTTTCAGTCCACCGAGCCGGAATTGTCATGAAACAGGCTGTATACCGGGGGGTATGCGGGGGAACGAACAGGCGTCGGCGGCCGGTCGGATTCGGGCGGATCGTAGAAGAAGGCGGATTGAGACTCGTCCCCGCTGGTCAGGAAAGGGTTGACGGGTCGGCCTCTGCCACGCCTCCCATGTTCCCGCTGGGGGATAGCCAGTTGCTCGTCCTGCAAATCGGCGTCATCTGCCGCCGTCTCGCTTGGCCGGTGATGGTGGCGGGACACCCGATGGCTCAGGGCGTGCACGGTCGGTGCGTCGCCATTCCCGTACCCCTTTACCTGGACCGAGAAATGGTGCTTGAAGTCCAGTTCGCGCACGAGGCGCTCTCGCAGGTCGTGACGAAGCACAAGAGCGACCAAGCCGAAAACCTCATCCCCATCGTCATGATGATGGCGGGAATGCTTGAGGCGCGACAGAGTCGCGCGCACCCCGTCAACGAGGTCGTCCTGCGACCGGTGGGGGCTCTGGGTGTGCAGGGAAATGAAGAGAGTCTGCTCCCCCTTATGGTGCCGGTTCAGTGTGAACCCGAGTGGAGGATCGTCGCCCATCAGGTTGGGAAACTCCCGCGACAGGTCGACGGGCAGTGAGGACGCATCCGAGCCGGAGTCGGGACGGCTGTTGAGGAGGGCATGATCAAGGGTATAGGCATGCAGATCATCCATCGCCCACCGCGTCCATCCGCCGGGCAGCCATATCACGCCCGGGGTCATGCGTTCGACGACCCAATGTTCGATCAGTTCCCAAAGATGATGAGAGGTAATAGGCCGCGTCTTGAACATATTTTATGTCCTCTCTATTTCTGGCTATTTATGGCCGTCAGTCCGATGGGGGCCCTGGATTTACGATCGGCGACGCCCTAAACGGATTGGGGGGTGGCGTGGGCGCGTCGGCTTGGCTTGAATTGGCTTGATCCGGCACCGCGTCGGAGGTGGCAGGAAAGCTGTTTTCCTTTGCAAAATGCTTGCTGGCCAACGCCTTCGGCAGAAATTCCAAATGAAGGGTGATAGCCCCATCATCTTCGACCGCGTTCCGCGACTGGCTATCGAAGGCCGCCGATTGCTGAGACGTTGACTTGTCACGGCGCTGTGAGAAAAGGCTGATCAGCCGCCTCGGCCCCGACGTTTCGGCGGCGTCCGCGGCCGAAGATGCATTTTCCTGAAGCGCCGCTTTTTCGTTGAGAGCGAACCTGAATGTGGCCGTGATGTCGAACTTCACCACCGCGAACCGATGTCGGCGCAAGGAGGCGTCGTGGGCGACATCCAGTGAGTCCTGCAGCGCAGTGATCAGATCGGTTATGAACAATTCCGATCCCGACGATTTGGCCGGGGAGACTGGGGCATGGGGTTGAGCGGGCGCTGCGGCCGCATTGGCTTGGGCGAGAAGATCGGCGGCATCGTCTTTGCGGTTCCTCAACCAGCCACTGCCCAACAAAGACCGCCACGAAACGTCCATGGCCTTCTTTTCGCCTGCCACGATCCTGCTCCTCTCGCCTTAAACTACGGCTGACTGCGTCAAACCCCCGGATTGCCTCCGCCATCGCCACCATCGCCACCGCCACTGGCACCACCACTGGCACCGCCACCGGAAGGGAGGATGGCGTTGGAGGTAAGGTTCATGCCTTGGACCTGGGCGCTTTGAGCCGCAAAGTTCTGCGCCAAGCGAGGATTCTGCATCACGCAATGAATCATCAGCCCGACGGTGGAATCCCGTGCGGCACTGGCCGAACCCGTTACAGAAAATTTGTCGGATTCATCGCCGCCGGAAAGTTGAGCCGACAAATTCAACCCAACTTTCGTGTCGGTGGTCGTTGAAAACTGGAATTCGTATAGCGAAAGCATAAGCGGATGATTATCCTGGGCGAGCGCGTCCTGCGCGCTTGCCGCCGCCTTTGCAAAGTTTACAATGCTGTCCTCTAAAGAAATAGCCATTCATTCTGCTCCTCAATTACAGGATTTAGCATGCGCGCACAGATAACCGTTATAGATAATAAGGTTTTAGCCGCGCTTCAGAAAAATGCGATGCTATTTTGTGTTAATTTTTTCGCTGATATTGTACTTATACCTCCCTCCCTACCGATAAACTAGGATTATTCATAACTTTTATGTGAGTGATCATTTTTCTGCTTTTCCTATATTTTCTGAAACACTCTTACTCGGAAAAACACCTTGGTCACTAGTATTATATTCTTTATGAGTAATTATTTCTTTATCGCTATGAAGTTCTAATTTCTCATTGTTGTTGGGTACAGATTTATTTATATAGTTAATTAGATTCGACAATCCATAGTTGTATTCGGATCTCCATTTTCCAAACCATTCAGAAAACTGCTTTTTATCATTAAATGGTCGATATTTTCCAAAGTTTTTGTTTGTAACTATTCCATTTATACTGGAAATTTTCTCTTTGTTTTCTCTATTTATTTCTAATGATGCCTTATCTTCAACATCATTGTTATGACTTTCAACAACTTTACTAATTATATGTTTATTTTCAAATTCTTCCATAGAATTATCTATATGGTTTTTATTCAATTCATTCGAATTAATTGGACTTTCGTCTTCTATTTGAATAATAGGATGATCTGGGTCAATCAATTTCGCGTCTGTTGAATCAGGGTTATCGAGATCTATGGCTATAAGAATACTGCTCCCAACGAAAGTTATATTTTTTGCATCATTCATGTCTTTTTTTATTAATTCAAGTTTAGATATTAATTTTTTTAGCGCGGCAGTAAGTTGTACGTTTTTTGAATTTTCCATTATAAATGCCTGGAAGGAACTCTCGTTCTCCATATCATAGCCAATTTTTCTGCTCTTATTTTGAATTGTGTCTTTCACGAAATGCTCTAGAATCTTCAAACCTCTCTTAAGTTTACTATATTCCTCAGCATTCATTTGAGTATTGCTTTTAGTTCTTTTACCAATCTTTACATCAATAATGAATATTTTCTTATTTTTACCATTTGGCTCTTTATTTTTATGCCAATTCCCAAGAATATGCTCTATAGCAATACAATCGTTAGGACTGACAGCATTCTTAGAGAGGCTATCTTTCACCTTAACTTCATCGATTCCTAAATTATTTTCATCAATTAATGTGAAAGATTTTCCATCTTTCGAAACTTTTGAAACTAGCTTATATTTCGGCATAATATTCGAAATATTTAAGATCTGAGCATTCTTGTATACGAATATCTCACGGGGCGAAGTAATCTTGATCATCCAAAGGCCATCGGTGGTCTCGGCGATCGGCTTGGTGCCAGCCAATTGAGCCACCGCCGGCATTTTGTTGCTCGATATCAGCCGACGGTGCGCCACGCGGCATGGGCGCGAGGCGCTGGCGAAGCGCAGGGCAAGGCTTCCCATGCGATCCGCTTCCCGTTCCAAGGCGGGATCGTCGTTGACCATCATGCCGAGGCTTGTCGTCGTCGGCTGAACGCGCCCCTGCGCCTGCTGGACGACATGCCAAGCCTCATGCGGCAGGTGATGTTCGCAGCCGGGCGCAAGATGGATGTCACGGCCTAGAGGCTGTTAGGGACTCGGGGTAGCCGCACGCGGTGTGGTTGCCCAGATATTGGAGA
>NZ_JAENHM010000092.1 GCF_016595245.1 Azospirillum endophyticum | reverse complement strand
ACGCCCAAGGGGGCGGGCAACAGCCATGGCGCCCTGCTGAACCGGCTGGCCTGGATGCAGAAGGCCTACCGTCTGGCCCCGGGCGAGCGGGTGCTGCAGAAGACGCCCTTCG
Source organism: Azospirillum endophyticum (assembly GCF_016595245.1). GTDB lineage: Bacteria > Pseudomonadota > Alphaproteobacteria > Azospirillales > Azospirillaceae > Azospirillum > Azospirillum endophyticum. The sequence continues at coordinate 770 of NZ_JAENHM010000092.1, read as the reverse complement.
GCTTCGACGTGTCGGTCTGGGAGTTCTTCTGGCCGCTGATGGTGGGGGCGCATCTGGTGGTGGCGGCGCCCGGCGAACATCGCGATGCGGCGCGGCTGGTGGCGCTGATCCGCGAGCAATCCATCGACACGCTGCATTTCGTGCCGTCGATGCTGCAGGCCTTCCTGGAGGAGCCGGGGGTGGAGGACTGCACCAGCCTGCGCCGGGTGGTGTGCAGCGGCGAGGCGCTGCCGGTGGCGCTGCAGGACCGGCTGTTCGCCCGTCTGCCCGCTGTCGGGCTGTACAACCTCTACGGCCCGACCGAGGCGGCGATCGACGTCAGCCACTGGACCTGCCGGGCTGGCGAGGGCGGCGCCGGCGGCGGGGTGCCGATCGGGGTGGCGATCGACAATCTGCGGCTTCATGTGCTGGACGGGAGCCTGAACCCGCTTCCGGCGGGGGCGGTTGGCGAGCTCTACATCGCCGGTGCGGGTCTGGCGCGGGGCTATCACCGGCGGGCCGGGCTGACGGCGGAGCGTTTCGTCGCCGATCCGTTCGCCAGCGACGGCGGTCGGATGTACCGGACGGGCGATCTGGCGCGGCGGCGTGGCGACGGGGTGATCGAGTATGTCGGGCGGATCGACCATCAGGTGAAGATCCGCGGGCTTCGGATCGAGCTTGGCGAGATCGAAGCGGCCTTGCGCGGGCATCCGGCGGTGCGCGACGCGGTGGTGGTGGCCAGGGACGGGGCGGGCGGCAAGCGGCTCGTCGGCTATGTGGCGGCCGATGCG
>NZ_JAENHM010000091.1 GCF_016595245.1 Azospirillum endophyticum | reverse complement strand
CGCGGGTCGGCAAAACGCCGTTGGCGTTTGGCCGATCCCGCCCCGCAAGGGGAGAAGGGCTTTGCCTCGGAAACACCCCTTTTTCGGACGTGGCGGGGTGGCGTCAGCCCCACTTCATCTCGCCGGTCGCCACCTTGGCGCCGATGTCGAGCGCGATGCCCATCCCGGCGTCGGGATAGCGCCGCTTCATGGCGGCGATCAGCTCGGCGCCGGTCTTCGCCTTGGCAAGCTCCTCCTCGAAGGCGAGGAGATAGGCCTTGGTATGGGCGATGGCGCCCGCATCGGGCGTGGCGCCCGGCGCGGCATGACCGGCGACCACCACCGCCGGATTGCGGATGGCCATGGCGTCCAGCGCCTTCACCCAGGCGGCCCGCGCCTCCGCCGTCGGGGTATCGGCGGTCCAGACATGCAGGCCGGAGAACACCAGCACCCCGCCGAAGACGGCCTGCAGCGACGGCACCCACAGGTGACGGCGGTTCGGCAGCCCCTGGGCCTCGACGATCTCGATGGTCTGGCCGTCCAGCGTCAGTGCGGCGCCGTCGAACGGCTGCGGCATCACCACCTCGGCCAGCGTCTGCGGGCCGTTCTCCTTCAGCTTCGGCCCCCAGACCGCCAGCTTCTTCTCGACATTGCCCTTGATCGCCGCGACCGTGGCCGAGGCGGCGATGACGCGGGCCTTGGGGAAGGCCGCCTTCACCGGACCCAGGCCGAAATAATAATCGGGATCGCTCTGGCTGACATAGATGGTGGTCAGCGTCTTGCCGGTCGCCTTGATTTCCTCCGCCAGCGCCTTGCCGTCCGCCAGGGTGAAGCCGCCGTCGATCAGGATCGCTTCGCGGCGGCCGGACAGCAGGACCGGAGCGCGGAAGAAGCCGGCCTCACCGGCGGGAAACGCCCGCCAGCTCAATGGAGCCGCCGACGAAGCGGGCGTGGCGGCGAGGCTGCCGGCCGGGGCCAGGAGGGTCGCGGTACCGGCCAGCGTCAGGGCGTGCGCGGCGGTGGCAAGGAGGTCCCTGCGTGTCAGCATCGTCGATGTCCTTTGTGCGGTGACGGTCAGTGGGCGCGCAGAAGGGCGGCCAGCCTGCCGGGCTTGGAGAAGAGGATTTCCGAATCGAGCTTGCGCCGGTGCGAACCGTCGTCGAACAGCAGGGTCGGCACGCCGTTGGCACGGTAGCTGGCCATCAACTGCCGGCCGCGCTCCACCCGCAGGGCATCGACGACCATCAGTTCGTCCAGCCCCTCGGTCAACAGCGCCGCCGCCGTTTCGAGCCCCAGACCGCCGAGGATGTCGGCCAGCGTCGCCGGATCCGTGATGTCGCGCCCGTCGGCATAGCGCGCGGACTGGATGGCGGCGAGGGTCGCCAGTTCCCGGTCGGGCGCGGTCATCGCCACCGCCGTCAGGGCCAGCGTCGCCGGGCCGCTGTCGACCGACTGCCGACGGTCGCCCAGAACCTCGGCACGGTACTTCTCGCTGAAGACCTGCCCGGTCAGCTCATGGATGCGCTGGTCGTTCGCCCAGGCATGGCCGGCGAAGCTGTCGTCCAGCGGCCGGGCGCCGGCTCCGGAGAACAGGCCGGTCGGCAGCATTTCCAGCACAAGATCATCGATGTCCGACAGCGACGCGATTGCCGGCGAGGCGCCGTAGCACCAGCCGCAAAGCGGGTCGAACAGATAGGTGATGATCCTAGTCCGGCTCATTGTCGCATCCGTGCATGGCGATGACGTGATGAGCGACTTTAACCATCGGCGATTATGCTGTGTAGCCGGCACAAAACTGACATATCGTATGGCATTGGCAAACAATCGCAGCAGTTCCGCATCATGGGCGATCCCAGGCACCTGAACCGCATCGCCTATTTCGCGGCGGTGGCGGAGACCGGCTCCTTCACCGCGGCGGCGGACCGGCTGGGGATCACCAAGGCGGTGGTCAGCCAGCAGGTGGCGAAGCTGGAGGAGGAGGTCGGCGCCAGCCTGCTGGTCCGCACCACCCGCAAGGTCCGGCCGACCGAGGCCGGCATCGCCTTCCACCGCCGCTGCGTCGTGATCCTGCGGGAAGCGGAGGACGCCTTCGGCGAACTGGCGGAAAGCGCGGCGGCGCCGTCCGGCCTGCTGCGGCTGACCGCCCCCTTCGATTACGGGGTGGCGGTGGTCGTTCCGGCCATCGCCGCCTTCGCCGCCGCCCACCCCGCCTGCAAGACCGACATGGTGTTGTCCGACCAGTCGCTCGACCTCGTCGGCGGAACCCTGGACCTCGCCATCCGCGTCGGCTGGCTGACCGACACCAGCCTCCAGGCCCGCCAGCTCGGCAGCTTCCGCCAGCTTCTGGTCGGCACGCCGGACCTCGCCCGGCGGATCGGGAGCGGCGGAGGACCGGAGGAGATCGTCGCCCTTCCCTTCATCGCCAACACGGCCTTGCGCAATCCGCTGCTGTGGCAGTTCACCGGGACGGCCGGCGAGCCGCGCACGGTCACGGCCCGGGCGACCATCGCGTTCGACGCCACCTTCGCCGTGCGGGAGGCGGTGCGGCTGGGAGCGGGGCTGTCCGTCCTGCCGGATTACTGCGTGGCGGAGGATCTGGCTGCCGGCCACCTCGTCCACATCCTGCCGGACTGGACCCTGCCGTCGGGCGGCATCCACGCCGTCTTCCCCGCCGCCCGCTTCCGCCCGACCAAGGTCCGCGCCTTCCTGGATCTTCTGACCGAACGCGAACGCCTGCGTGGCAGAGCCTGAGCGGTTGCGCCCAGGGTTACGGCCAGGGTTGCAGTTGAGGGCGGTGCGGCGAAATTTCGCTGGATCGTTTGCACGACCAGCAATCTAATAAGTCCGAAAGATCAATGGGTCTCCCTGGGAAGGACGCGATGGCGGACGTGCTCGACTTCGGCAGCTTCGACTACATCATCGCCGGCGGCGGTACGGCGGGCTGCGTGCTGGCCAACCGGTTGTCGGCCGATCCCGACGTCTCGGTCCTGCTGCTGGAGGCCGGCGGCAAGGACAGCTGGGTCTGGCTGCACATCCCCGCCGGCTATCTGTTCTGCATCGGCAACCCGCGCACCGACTGGTGCTTCAAGACGGAGGCCGAGCCGGGCCTGAACGGCCGCAGCATCCATTACGCCCGCGGCAAGGTTCTGGGCGGCTGTTCGTCGATCAACGGCATGATCGCCATGCGCGGACAGGCGCGCGATTACGACGAATGGGCTGCCCTCACCGGGGATTCGCGCTGGAGCTGGCGGGAGGTGCTGCCGGTCTTCAAGGGCAGCGAGGATTACTGGCGCGGCGCCGACGAGATGCACGGGACCGGCGGCGAATGGCGGGTGGAGCGGCAGCGGCTGCGCTGGGACCTGCTCGACCGCTTCGCCGAGGCGGCGCAGCAGGCCGGCATTCCCCGCAACGACGATTTCAACCGCGGCGACAATCTCGGCGTCGGCAGCTTCGAGGTGAACCAGAAGGGCGGCATCCGCTGGAGCGCCGCCAAGGCCTTCCTCCGCCCGGCGCTCTCCCGTCCCAACCTGAAGCTCGCCATCGAGGCCGCCATCGACAGGGTGGAGGTCGCCGACGGCCGCGCCACCGGCATCCGCTTCACCGTGAAGGGGCAGCCGGCGCGGGCGACCTCCAGGGTCGAGACGGTGCTGGCGGCAGGCGCCATCGGCAGCCCGGCGATCCTCCAGCGCTCCGGCATCGGCCCGGCGGAGCATCTGAAGGGGCTCGGGATTCCGGTGGTGCTGGACGCGCCGGACGTCGGCGCCAATTTGCAGGACCATCTGCAGCTGCGCATGATCTACAAGGTCGACGGCATCGTCACGCTGAACAAGCGGGCCGGCAGCCTGTTCGGCAAGGCGATGATGGGGCTGGAATACGCGCTGTTCCGCAAGGGGCCGCTGACCATGGCGCCGAGCCAGCTCGGCGTCTTCGCCAAATCCTCGACGGAGGTCGAGAGCGCCGACCTGGAATATCATGTGCAGCCGCTGTCGCTGGAGAAGTTCGGCGACCCGCTGCACGGCTTCCCGGCCTTCACCGCCAGCGTCTGCGACCTGCGCCCGGCGTCGCGCGGCTGGACCCGGATCACCACGGCCGACCATCACGCGAATCCGGCCATCGCGCCCTGCTACCTGTCCGACCCGGCCGACCGGGCGAAGGCGGCCAAGGCGCTGGCGCTGACCCGTCGCATCGTCTCGCAGCCGGCGCTCGCCCCCTACCACCCGCAGGAATACAAGCCCGGTCCCAGCTTCCGGACCGAGGCGGAGCTGGCGCAAGCGGCGGGCGACATCGGCACCACCATCTTCCACCCGGTCGGCACCTGCCGGATGGGCGGCAAGGACGATGCCGGCGCCGTCACCGATTCGGAGATGCGGGTGAAGGGCGTGCGCGGCCTGCGGGTGATCGACGCCTCAGTGATGCCGACCCTGACCTCCGGCAACACCAACACGCCCACGGTGATGATCGCCGAACGCGGCGCCGCCCTGATGCGGGCCGAGCGCCGGGCAGCCCAGCGGGGGTGACCCGGCCGAAAGGCGCCGGCACCGCGCAAAAATTTCGCTTCATACCCCAACAATCCGCAACAGGATTTTCCGAAGCCCCCCGATCCCCGGTCAACCCGCAAAATCATTTGCCTGCGAACGGCGCACACTCGTCCCCGGAATGGAAATCCGAGGGGACGAGTGATGGACGGCATGCCGAAAGGTCTGCGGGCAGAACAGGCGGAGATCGACCGCAGCTATCGCCTGGACGACCGTTACGGCCGGACGGAGGGCCAAGTCTACCTGTCCGGCACCCAGGCTCTCGTCCGGCTGCTGCTGCTCCAGGCGGAAAGCGACCGGCGGGCGGGGCTGAACACCGCCGGCTTCGTCAGCGGCTATCGCGGCTCGCCGCTGGGCGGGCTGGATCAGGCGCTGTGGCAGGCGCGCAAACATCTCGACGCCCATGCCGTCACCTTCGTCCCCGGCGTGAACGAGGATCTCGGCGCCACCGCCGTCATGGGCACCCAGCAGGTCGAATCCTCGGGCGAGGGCACGGTCGATGGCGTGTTCGGGATGTGGTACGGCAAGGGGCCGGGGGTGGACCGCTCCGGCGACGTGCTGAAGCATGCCAACGCCTATGGCAGCTCGCCGCACGGCGGGGTTCTGGCGGTGGCCGGCGACGACCATGGCTGCGTGTCGTCCAGCATGCCGCACCAGAGCGACCTCGCGATGATCGCGTGGTCGATGCCGGTGCTGAACCCGGCGGGCGTGCGCGAGTATCTGGAGTTCGGCCTCTACGGCTACGCCCTGTCGCGCTTTTCCGGCGCCTGGGTCGGTTTCAAGGCGGTCTCGGAATCGGTGGAAAGCTCGGCCACCGTGCGGCTGCCGTCGCCGGACCGCGGCTTCCTGCCGGTGGCGTTCGACCCGCCGCCGGGGGGCTTGCATTACCGCTGGCCCGACCTGCCCAGCCTCGCCATCGAGGAACGGCTGGCCGCCAAGGTCGCGGCGGTGAAGGCCTTCGCCCGCGTCAACCGAATCGACCGTACGGTGCTGGGGACCGGCGGCTGGCTGCGCATCGTCACCACCGGCAAGGCGCATCTCGACCTGATGGAGGCACTGCGCGTCCTGGGCATCGGTCCGGCGGAGGCGGCGGAGATCGGGCTGTCGGTCCACAAGATCGGCCTGTCCTGGCCGCTGGAGCCGGACTTCGCCCTGGCCGCCGCCCGTGGCGCGGAGGAGATCCTGGTGGTCGAGGAGAAGGCCGCCGTCGTCGAGGGCCAGTTGAAGGATCTGCTGTTCCACCTGCCGGCCGGCGAGCGACCCCGCGCCGTCATCGGCAAGACCGACGAGTTCGGCGCCCATCTCCTGCCCGCCACCGGCGAGCTGCGGCCCTGGATCGTCGCCAAGGCGCTGGTGGAGCGCATCCGCCACCGTTTCCCGCAGCGTGATTTCTCCGCCCGTTTGGCTGACTTGCTGCCAGGCGAGACGCCCGCCGCCCCTGCCCTGCCCCGCACGCCCTATTTCTGCTCCGGCTGCCCGCACAACAGCTCGACCAAGGTGCCGGAGGGCAGCAAGGCGATGGCCGGCATCGGCTGCCATTTCATGGCCTCCTGGATGGACCGCGACACGGTGGGGCTGAGCCAGATGGGCGGCGAGGGCGTCAGCTGGGTCGGGCAGGCGCCGTTCAGCAAGCGCCCGCACATCTTCCAGAATCTGGGCGAGGGCACCTATTTCCATTCCGGCCTGCTGGCGATCCGGCAGGCGGTGGCCGCCAAGATCAACATCACCTACAAGATCCTGTTCAACGACGCCGTCGCCATGACCGGCGGCCAGCCGGTGGACGGCCCGATCTCCGTCGACGCCATCACCCGTCAGCTGGCGGCGGAGGGCATCACCCGCATCGCCGTGGTCAGCGACGCGCCGGAGAAATACGACAGCCGCAGCGGTCTGGCCCCTTTCACCACCGTGCATCACCGCGAGGAGCTGGACGCCGTCCAGCGCGAGATGCGCGAGATTCCCGGCGTCACCGCCATCGTCTACGAGCAGACCTGCGCGGCGGAGAAGCGCCGCCGGCGCAAGCGCGGTACCCTGGCCGACCCGGCACGGCGGATGGTGATCAACGATCTGGTCTGCGAAGGCTGCGGCGATTGCGGCAAGAAGTCGAACTGCCTGTCGGTGCAGCCGAAGCGGACAGAATTCGGGGTGAAGCGGCAGATCGACCAGTCGAGCTGCAACAAGGATTATTCCTGCGCCGACGGTTTCTGCCCCAGCTTCGTCTCGGTGGTCGGCGGCACCCTGCGCAAGCCGGACCCCGACCGGGTCGCCGCCCGCTTCGCCGACGATCTGGCGGCGCTACCGGTGCCGCAGTACGGCGCGCCGGAGGACCCGACCGAGATCCTGATCGTCGGCGTCGGCGGCACCGGCGTCGTCACCATCGGCGCGGTGCTGGCGATGGCGGCGCATCTGGAGGGCAAGGCGTCCTCCGTGCTCGACTTCATGGGCTTCGCGCAGAAGGGCGGCGCGGTCTACAGCTACCTGCGGGTGGCGGAGGACGCGGCGCGGCTCAATCAGGCGCGGATCGACCCGAAGCAGGCGCAGCTTGTCCTGGCCTGCGACACGGTGGTCGCGGCGTCGCCCGACGCGCTGAAGACGGTACGGCTCGGCCGCACGCGGGTGGTGGCGAACGCCCATGTCGCGCCGACCGGCGCCTTCACCCGCGACGGCGGCAAGCTGCCCGATGCCGGCGGGCTGCTGCAGTCCTTGCGCCGTGCCGCCGGACCCGACCGGGTGGAGGTGATGAACGCCAACCGGGTGGTCACCGCCCTGTTCGGCGACAGCATCCTCGCCAACGTCTTCCTAATGGGCGTCGCCTTCCAGAAGGGGCTGCTGCCGGTCGGGCTGGAGGCGCTGACCCGCGCCATCGAACTGAACGGCACCGGCGTTCCCGCCAACCTGCGCGCCTTCGCCTTCGGCCGCCTCGCCGCGCACCGGCCGGAGCTGCTGGCGACCCTGGGCGCGGAGGAGGAGGCGCCGGCCGGCGACCTCGCCAGCATCGTGGAACGGCGTGCGGCGTTCCTGGCCGACTATCAGGACCGCGCCTATGCCGACCGCTACCGCGCCCTGGTGGAGCGGGCGCGGCAGGCCGAGGGTCGCGTTGCCCCCGGATCGACCGCGCTGGCAGAAGCGGTGGCGCGCAGCGCCTTCAAACTGATGGCCTACAAGGACGAGTATGAGGTCGCCCGCCTGCACAGCGATCCGGCCTTCGCCAAGAGCCTGGCGGAGCGTTTCGAGGGCGGCTGGAAGCCGGTCTTCCACCTTGCCCCGCCCCTGCTGTCGCGCGAGACCAACGGGTATGGCGAGCCGCGCAAGATGGCGCTCGGCGCCTGGATCCTGCCGGTGTTCCGCGGGCTGGCGGCGATGAAACGGCTGCGCGGCACCGCGCTCGACCCGTTCGGCTACATGGCGGAACGCCGGATGGAACGCGCGCTGATCGCCCGCTATGAGGCGACTGTGGCGGACATCGTCGAGCATCTGTCGACCGACCGCCTCGCCACCGCGGTGGAGCTGGCGGCCTTGCCGCAGGAGATCCGCGGTTTCGGCCCGGTGAAGCATCGCGCGATGGACGCGGTCGAGCCGCGCTGGCGGGCGCTGGAACAGCGGTTGCGGGAGCGTCCGGCGCAGGCGGCGTGAGCGGCCTGCAAGCCCCTACATCCCCCCGAGATCCTGCGCGTCCAGGATCGTCTCCGGCAGGGTCAGGGTCATGCCGTCGAAGGGGGCCAGCAGGGCACGGATGTTGGAGCCGACACTGCAAACCCGGTATTCCACCCGCACCGCCTCGATCCGTTCCGGCAGAACCCGCTTGTGGTCGTTGATCAGCTGCCACGCCAGGACGCAGCTGTTCTGCTCGTCCTGGGCGGTGGCGTAGTCGTAGTCGCCGTAGCGGTTGCGGCGGGCGGCGTCGGCGACCTTGACCTTCATGTCGGGAAACTCGCGCCGGGTGGTCACGGTCAGCGTCTCCATCGTGTAGAGCGGCACCGGGAAGACGCGCGGCGGCTGGACCAGGGCGCCGAACAGGCTGTCGGGCAGGGTCTGCACGTCGATGGTCAAGCGGTTCTCGCCGGGCAGGGTCGTCGGGTTGCCGAGTGCAACATTGTAGGTCTTGTAGATCGTGCCGGTGTCGCGCATGCGGGCGGCGACGATGGCAAAGTCGCGGCTTTCCCCCAGGGTCACCGGCAATGCCGCCGGCTGGATGCGGCGCCAGGGGGTGGGCGACTGGGTCAGGTTGTCGCGAACCCAGCCGGCGCAGCCGGAGGTCAGAAGCGTGGCTGCCGCCAGAGCCGCCCACAGCGCGGCGCGCCTCGCAGTCCCAACCATCGACGTCTCGGGCATCGGGGCTCCCTTACCAGTCATGGTAGATCGTCTTCCAGGCAGTGCTGACGCCTTCGCGCGAGTCCTCGGTGCTCAGCCGGTCGTCGATGGACTTGAACTGAACATAGGCTTCGTCATAGCGCATCAGGTTGTAGAGCGCCCAGCCGCGCAGGATGCCGAGGTTTCGTGGCTCCGGCTCCAGCTCCCGGCGGGCGTCGAGCAGGCGCAGCACATCGTGGTAGCGCTTGTCCTCCAGCGCCCGGCCGGCCTCCGTCGCCATCAGCGAGGCGCGGATTTCCGCCTTCTGCGTCGGGGTCAGGTTGGCGCGCGGCAGGTCGCGGGTCAGGCCGGTGACGTCGCCGGTCGTCAGCCGGGCGATCGCCTGCCCATAGGCGTTCTCCTGCGCCGGCGTCGGCGTCTGCGGCAGTCCTGATGCGGCCGGATTGCGATCGCTTCCCTTTCCGGTCGCAGATGCACCACCTTTGGCCGGTTTCGGGGCCGGTTCGCGGGCGGCCAGGGCCTGCGCCTCGACGAAGGCGGCCTCGGCCTCCGACGGGCGCTTCAGCTCCAGCAGGCACCAGCCGCGCTGCTGCAACAGGACGGCGGTCGGCCCGCTCCGCTCGATGCTGCTGCGGATGATGGCGATGCAGCCGGCGAAGTCGTGGCGGGCCAGCGCCCGGTCGAGCTCGCTCGGCCCCTGCGGCGCACTGCGTCCACCGCCCGGACCCGAAGGGCCGCGCGGCGGGTCGACCGCCTTCAGCGCCTGGTCGATGCGGCTCGACTTGCCTTTCCAGGGCTCGGCGGCGGCGCGGGCCTGCGCCTTCTCGCCCAAGCCATTGTAGGCCAGGACCAGCCCTTCCGCCGCCTTGTCGGACGGCGCCCAGCCATTGGCCTGGGAGAACCAGCTCTGAGCCTCGGCGTAGTTCTTCTGCTTCTGGAAATACCAGCCGAGCGCGATGGCGCCGTCGGCATCCTGCTTGTCGCGGATGATGCCCTGGACGCGCGACAGGTCGGCCGCCGACAGGGCACCGGGCTTGGCGTTCCCAAGACGCTCCAGCAGCCGGCCGGTCTCGAGCTCGGCTTCCGCGGCGCGGACGGTCGAGTAATCCTCCCCGGTCGCCGGATTGGCGGTGGCCCCCAGCGCGGCCAGCTCGCGCAGGCGGTCGGGTCCGAGATAGCGGGACGCCTTGAAGAGGGTGTCGCGCCGCTCCTTGGCCTTGGGACAGGTGGTGACGATGGTCTTGTAGGTCTCGAAAGCGCGGTCGGCCTGCTTCAGCTCGGCATAGGCTTCCGCCAGGCGCCAGGCATTGTCGAGGCGGTTGCAGGCCACCGCCTCCGGATTGGCGGTGGCGGCATCGACCACGTCCTGCCAGCGCTTGGTGTCGCTGGCCGAGCGGATGCGCCCGGCGCTCTCGGCGAGGTCGAGTTCCTGGAGAAGCTTCTCGGACGGCTGCCAGGCCGGCGACTTGCGCCGCTGCTCGGCGATGGCCGCCCGCGCCTCCGCCACCTTGCCGGCCGACAGCAGGGTCCAGAACGGGCTTTCGTCGACTCCCGCGGCGGCCGGCTGCGGCGCGAACAGATCCTTGGGCGGCTCCCAGCCCGGGTCGAGGGCGCGCAGGCGGGCGATTTCGGCCTCCAGCCTTTCGCCGTCGCCGATCCGGGCGTAATAGCGCAAGGCCGACTCGTCCAGCTTGCCGGCGGCCGGGGCCGGCCCGCTGCCGGGGGCGGGCGCCACCTCCACCTTCACGCCGGGGGCGAGCGCGCGGCCGTTGCCGTTCGCCTGCGCCAAGGCATCGGGGCCGCCGAAGGTCGCGGCGATGCCACCCAGAAGAAGGGCCGAAAGAAGGACGGAACGGCTCACGGATCGATCCCCAGGCTTTGCGCCGCCAGCGCGGAAAGATGGGCCAAGGTGGTGGAGTAGTAATCCTCGTCCGGCGCCAGCGGCGGCACCGTCATCGCGTCGGCGGCTGCGGAACCGGCGAGGCGGCAGGCCAGCCGGTAGACCGCCAGCATGCCGACCGACGCCGCTACCTGGGTGGTGGTGCCCCCCGGCAGCGAGACGGTGGCGGGAACAGCCGTCCCGCCGAACTTCGCCACCAGGGATGCGTAGGGACGGAAATAATAGGGATCGCGGTAGCCGTCCCACGCCAAGTAGAGCGGCACCCGCACGGCGTCGTAGCCGTACTGCTTCTTGAAACCGTCGGCGACCGTCACCGTCCCGGCGGCGTCCAGCGCCATCCAGTCCGGCGGCAGCTCGAACCCGCCGAAGCGCGCCTTGGACAGCAGAACCAGCCCGGCATCGGACAGCCTGCCCCAGCGCTCTCCCCCCGGAAGGGCGGCGAAGGCGCGGATGGCCGGGAAAATCCAGTAGCTGGGATTGAGGACCAGCGTGTCGCCCTTGCGGAAGCCGTCGCGCCCCGGCAGCAGCACGGCCAGCCCGGCATGCTCGACCAGCAGCCCGGCGGCCAGCGCCTTGACGATGGCGGCGGCGGCGGTGCGGTAGGCCTCGGCCTGCCAGACCTCGGCGGCGCGCAGCAGCGCCCAGGCGATCAGCATGTCGCCGTCGGACGCGTTGTTGCGGTCGGCGACGCCGCCGTCCGGCGTCCAGCGCCAGGCGACCAGCCCGTCGCCGCGCACCATCAGCACGCGCTGGGTCCAGCCCCACAGCCGGTCGAAGGCGGCGCGGTCGCCCGCCGCCACCGCCAGCAGCATGCCGTAGCCCTGCCCTTCGGAATGGCTGATGCCTTTGTTGCCGGTGTCGACGATCCGCCCTTCCGGCAGCAGAAACCGTTCGGCATAGCGGCGCCACGCCGCCCCGTCGAAGGGCGCCGCGCCCACGCGCCCCGGCAGCGCGGCGGCCAGCCCGAGGGCGGCGGTTCCGACCAGCATGTCGCGCCTCGATGCCATCATGATCCGCTCCGCCCCTGCCCGCTCCGTTCCTGGTGGCCGCTCTTCAGCAGCAGGCGCATGCTGACCGTCAGCACGACCGCCGTTCCCAGCAGCAGGGCGAACAGAAGCTCGATCCGCTGCGACAGGTTGCGGGCCAGAATCAGGATCAGGTTGCCGATGTCAAAGGGATTGAGAATGATCTGGTAGGGACGCGACGCTTCCAGCGTGGTCACGGCCGGCGCCGCACTGCTCCACAGCGCGCCGCCGCCGCGCAGCTTGTCCCACACCCCCGCCTCGCCCAGGCTGCGCATGGCGCGGTCGATGGAGCGCGGATCCGAGGCGGTCAGCAGCGTCCAGGTCAGCGGTTCGGCACCCGGCGCCCGGTATTGCAGCAGGGCGGCTTCCGGCAGCATCTCGGTATTTTCGGCCAGCGCGGCGACGTCGACCGGCGCATCCTCCTCCGTCCAATGGTTGACGTAGCGCGCCGCGGCCGCCATGACCCGCCGCGCCCAGTCCGGCATCCAGCCGCGTGCGGCGGTGGACGATTCCTTGGCATCGCCGGCCATCCTCTGCCAGCGGTTCGTGGCGCCGCCGTCGGCCGCCAGCGCCGGCCCGGCCATGCCCGGCGGCTGCGGCACCATCCCCGTCCGCACCGCGCCGGCACGGGCGGCATTGCCGGACCAGCCCTGCCGCAGCCGGTCGGCCAGGGCGCGACGGTCGGCGGCGGCCATCGGTTCGCCGCGGGCCTTGGCCTGCGCGATCAGCGCCCCCGCCTCCAGCAGCCCGGCCAGACGGTCGGCGGGAAGGGGGGCGGAGGCGAAGACGGCCTGCGGCACCGCGGCGATCGGACCGACGATCAGCGCGTTGTCGGCCGGCGCAGCGGTCCAGCCGACATAGGGCACCACCGCCATCAGGTCGCCCGCCCGCTGCGCCAGCTTGGCGGCCAGGCTCCAGGCGGCGCCGAACCAGGCGGGATCGCGTCCGACGACGACGAGATCGAAAGGCGGCGCCGGCTCTCCCCCGGCGATGCCGCCATAGGGGAAGGCGGTGTTGGCGAAGCCGCCGAGACTGGGCAGCGTGACCAGCCGGGCGAAGCCGGGAATCTCGATGCTCGAGGTGTCGAGCAGCGTGAAGGTCGGGCGCCGAACCGCGAAGACACAATCGGTGCCGCCGGCCGGCGGCAGTTCCGCCTCGATCTCGATCAGGTTGGGGCCGGGGCGGAACAGCGCCATCGGCAGCGGCATCTCGCCATTGTCGATCACGCCGCTGGACCGCTTGTCGATCTCCATGGCGCCGGCCGACTTGCCGTTCACCCGGACGTTCAACACCGCGCCGGGGCCGAGATCGCCTTCGAACGCACCGTTGACATGGAACAGGATGGAGCGGTCGCCGACCGGTGCGAAGCCGGCCGGCAGGGTCAGGCCGATGCGGCCGGCATAGCGGTAGCCGCTGTGCTGCACCGTCTGGAAGCCCAAATCCGACAGGCGGTAGCGCCCCTCCGCCTGCACCGGCGGGATCGGCGGGGCAGCCGGCGCCGCCGCGTCGGTGACGATCATCGCGGTCTGGGTCGGCAGCGGCCGGCCGATGTCGGCCAGCCGCATCACCGCCTGATCGACCTCCTGCTGCGTGCGGCCGGACGCGACGGCGACGAAACCGCCGCCCGGGCCGCCGCCCGTCCCGCCGGCGGCGGGGACGGGATAGACGGCGAGGAACGGGCCGGTGACGGCGGCGGCACGCGTCTCGCCCAGCAGCGGCGCGATGCGGTCGCGGGTACCGATCAGGATGTTCTTGCCACCCGGCAGGGGGAGGGTCTCCAGCGTCGGCGCGGCGCCGCCGGCAGGCTTGCCCGGCACCGGCACCGCCATCACCCGCGGCGTCTGGTCGCCGAGCAGCAGGCCGTAGGACTGCGCCACCATCGAGCCCCAGCCCAGATGATCGACGTCGACCTCGTTGCCCGGATACAGGATCGCCAGCGGTTCGCGCCCCCGGTCGGCGCCGGCCAGCAGCTGGCGCAGCATGGCGAGATCCGGCTCCGGCACCCCGCCGTCGGACAGCAGCGTCAGCGACGAGGCGGCCAGATTGACCCGCGCCCACAGATCGTAGGTGCCGCGGACCGTGCAGATGGCGCGGTGCTGGGCGGTGGTCTGGAAGACGATCTGGTTCTCGCCCGGGCGGATCAGGCTGCCCGGCAGGGTGATGGAGGCGTTGACCGGTCCCTTGAAGGCGGCGAGCGGCAGGTCGGCGACCGGCGAGCCGTTGATGAAGACCGACAACGATCCCTTTTCGGGCAGGATGTCGATGCCGTTCTCGTAGCTCAGCGCCAGGACGGCGGAGGTCAGCCCGACCACCGGCGGCAGGACGGCGCGCAGGGCCACCGTCTCGGTTTCGCCGTTGAGGGTGACCTCCGGCTGGCCGTCGCGCAAATTCGACAGCGGGATCACCCGGCGGTCGACGGCCAGCGCCGGGGCCGTGCAGCCGAGCCACAGGGACAGAAGCGCCAGCAGGATCCACCCTGCCCGGCCGGCGCCGGTATGGTTCCGCATCCCCGCCATCGCCTTACGGAGCCTGGAAGGTCAGGATGCGGCGGAGCGCGCCGGGCAGGGCCAGCAGCACATGCCCCAGCCGCGGCACCACCCGCGTGGCGAAGAACAGCAGGCCGCCGAAGAAGGTCGGGGCCGCCACCCGCTTGCGGTCCAGGAAGATGTCCCAGCCGACGCTGTTGCCGAAGACGAAGCGCGCCATCTCCACGATGTCCTGGCGATCGCGCGGGGCGAAGCCGGCGCCGACCGCCAGTTCGCCGCCGCGCATCTCGATGCGGAAGAAACGGACGCCGGTGGTGGTCGCCGCCTCCGTCTCCGTCGCGGCGATGGTCAGGACCGGCGTCTGGTCGGGCCGGCTCACCAGCTCGCGCCATTTCGGGTCGACCAGCAGCCCGACACCGCCGGCCGACACGTCGGCGACCGTCAGGTCGATGCTGGTCCCGTCCTCGAACTTCAGCACCGCCGCGCGGTCGACGGTGAAGCGCTCCTGCCGGCGAACGCGCTTGCGCTCGTAGACGACGGCAAGGCCGCCGAGCGCCAGCAGGAAGCTCAGGGAACACCACACCGCCACCGGAACGATGGCCGCCCGGTGTTCGGGGAAGATGGAATAGCGCCAGGCGCAGGCCGCCAGCCCGGCGGCCAGCAGCAGCGTGGTGACGATGAACGGGGTGGCGAGCGGGGAGAAGCCGTCCTCCTCCACCGACTGGCCCTTGGCGGTGACCTTGAAGACCGGATCGCGCGGCCGGATCAACGTCGCCAGGGCGGCGCGGGAGACATGGAAGGACTGCAGATACTCGTACAGTTCCGAGAACAGCGGCCAGCGCATCCGCCCGTGCAGGAACTGCGACAGGAAGGCGGCGGCGAAGACGTGCGGAATGACGAAGCAGGCGAAGTCCGGCAGGTTGATGCGATAGATCTCCAGCCCGAACAGGGCATAGCACAGCGGCGACAGCAGGAAGATCGGCCGCCAGAACCAGAAGAACCAGTACAGCATGGTGCTGAGATAGCAGAGCCGCTGCGAGACCGACAGGCCGCGCTTGAACAGCGGGTTCTTCAGCAGGAACAGCTGGATCATGCCCTGGGTCCAGCGCGACCGCTGGGCGATGAAGCTGTCGAAGGTTTCCGGCTGCAGCCCGGCGATCAGCGGGCGCGGCAGATAGACGCTGCGCCAGCCGCGCGCATGCAGCTCCAGCGCGGTCTCGCAATCCTCCGTCACCGTGTCGCCGCTGAAGCCGCCGACCTCCTCCAGCGCCGCACGGCGCAGGATGGCGGCGGACCCGCAGAAGAAGGAACCGTTCCAGCGGTCGAGCCCCGGCTGGATCGAGTAGTAGAACATCTCGTTCTCGCTCGGCATCCGCTCGAAGGTGCCGAGGTTGTATTCGACCGGGTCGGGATTGACGAAGAAATGCGGCGTCTGCACCAGGAACAGGCCGGAATCCTGCTGGAAGAAGCCGACCGTCGCCTTCAGGATGCCCACCGTCGGAACATGGTCGGCATCCAGGATCAGCACCAGATCGCCCGACGTCTTCCGGAAGGCGTGGTTGATGTTGCCGGCCTTGGCATGCTCGTTGCGCGGCCGGGTCATGTAGGTGACCTGCAGCCGCTCGCACAGCGCGGTCAGCGTCTCGCGCCGCAGCTTCGCCGCGGCGGCCTGCTCCGGGTCGGCATGGGCCAGCTTCTGGTCGGTGCCGCCGTCGTCCAGCAGATAGACGTGCAGCTTGTCGCGGGGATAGTCGATGCAGACCGCGGCCGCCAGGGTCGTCTCCAGCAGCTCCGGCTCCTCGTTGTAGGAGGGGATGTAGACGTCGACGCTGGGCCAGGAGGCGGGATCGCCCGTCGGCTCCGACGGCTCGCGGGACAGCGGGTCGATGATGACGAACAGCGAGGTCAGGAACAGCACGAAGGACAGCGCTTCGGCCGCGAACAGGGTCACGCCGGGAATGAAGTTCACCGGATCGTCCACCGGCGGCAGCGTGCCGGTCAGCCGCCAGAAGAAATAGCGGAAGGTGACGAAGGCCAGCAGCAGCACGGTCAGGGTGCGGGCATGCCAGAAGCGCCGGGCGAAGCGCCCCAGCACGAAGGCGGCGGCGACCACGCCGACCGAGATGGCGGCACTGGCAAATCTTCCAACGGGGAGCGCTGCCAAAGCAAGAAACAAACCCGCCGACAGCAACAATAAAATCCAAAGCAGAACGGATCGCAGTGAGAAGCGCCGTGTCTTCATGCCGGACTGTCGTTTGGCTTGTTGCGCGCTATTGTTCAGGGGCCGAACAACGGTCTTGGCGCCGGGCGAGGTAGTCATGTAGATCCGCGGAAAGAGGCCATTCCACCTTAACGGGCGCCCCCTTATCGCTCAAGCTTCGTTACAAATCGTTACTGACTTGCGACAAAGGTTGCTCAAAAGCCATGTTCGCCGGACCTGTGTCATCTGAGTAACGGCGCCCCGCTTGCCGGAAGCCGGCGCTTCTTCGGCCGGGGAGCCGCGACTCGTGGCGGTCCGCGGCGGCCCGGCGATGCCGCAACAGGTTGCTTTGCGCGGCTGCCCTGCATGCCGGCTTGGGCTTGGGGGGATGACGCGGCGCAGGAATGCCGCCATGGTGACGGACAATTCGTCCACCCCCCGGTTGCAGCAGGGTCTTGTCGCCGTCCATGCCCACCTTCGCGCTTCTGTCCGATGCATTCGCCGTGCTGGCCCCGGTTTTCGTCGTGGCGGCGCTGGGGTATGGCTGGACCCGACGGCAGCTTCCCTACGACAGTGCCTTCATCACCACCTTCGCGATCAACGTGTCGTCACCCTGCCTGGTCTTCTCCGCCCTGACCCGGCTGCACCTGTCGGCCGATGCGATCGGGGAGATGGCCTTGGCGGCGACGCTCTGCATGGCGCTGACCGCGCTGGCCTCGGTGCCGGTGCTGCTGGCGAGCGGGCTGTCGCTGCGGGTCTATGTGCCGGCGATGGCCTTCCCCAATGCCGGCAACCTCGGACTGCCGGTCTGTCTGTTCGCCTTCGGGGAGAACGGCCTCAGCCTCGCCGTGCTGTTCTATGCAGTGATGTCGGTGGGCCAGTTCACCCTGGGTCCGGCACTGGCCGCCGGGCGCTTCGACCTGTGGCAGATGGCGCGCACGCCGACGATCTATGCGGTGGCGCTGGCGGTGACGATCCAGCTGGCCGGGCTGCCGCTGCCGGTCTGGATCGGCAACACCACCACGCTGCTGGGCAATTGCGCCGTGCCGCTGATGCTGTTCTCGCTGGGGGTGGCGCTGTCGAAGCTGCGGCTGTCGGGTGCGGTGCGGGCCCTGTCGATGTCGGCCTTCCGGCTGGTGGCGGGCTTCGCCATGGGGCTGCTGGTGGCCTGGGCGATGGGGCTGACCGGGGCGGCCCGCGGCGTGGTGCTGGTGCAGAGCTCGATGCCGGTGGCGGTCTTCAACTATCTGTGGGCGCTCCGCTACGGCAACGCGCCGGAGGATGTGGCCGGCATGGTCCTGGGCTCCACCGCCATGGCCTTCGTCGGCCTGCCGGCGCTCCTGATGATCGTGATGCAATAGAGAGGGGAGGATTCCATGGCGCACAGGGAACACCGCTATTCCGTCCGGCTCGACTGGACCGGAAATCTCGGCACCGGCACCTCGGCCTACAAGGCCTACAGCCGCGACCATGCGCTGAGCGCCGGGACGAAGCCGGCGATCCCCGCCACCTCCGACCCGGCCTTCCGCGGCGATCCGGCCCGCTGGAACCCGGAGGAACTGCTGGTCGGCGCCCTGTCGTCCTGCCACCAGCTCTGGTACCTGCATCTCTGCGCCACCGCCGGGATCGTCGTCACCGCCTATACCGACGATGCGGAGGGGGTGATGGAGGAGGAGGCCGGCGGCGCGGGCCAGTTCACCGCCGTCGTGCTGCGTCCCCGGGTGACCCTGGCGCCGGGGTCCGACGCCGACAAGGCGCTCGCCCTGCATCACGAGGCGGCGGAGAAATGCTTCATCGCCCGGTCGGTCAACTTCCCGGTCCGGCACGAGCCGGCGGTGGAGATTGCGGGTGCGGATCACTGATCCGGCCGGCTCACACCACCAGCAGGAAGATGCACATGGCCGACGCCGCTCCCCCCTCCGTCCTGGATGCCGTCGCCGGCCGGCGCAGCATCCGCGCCTTCCTGCCCACCCCGGTGGAGCGCGAGACGGTGCTGCGCATCCTGGACCTCGCCGCCCGGGCGCCCAGCGGTTCCAACATCCAGCCCTGGAAGGTCCATGCCATCGCCGGCGAGGCGCGCGCCGCCCTGTCGACGGAGCTGCTGGCCGCCCATGAGGCGGGAGAGCCGGAGCTGCCGGAATATCCCTATTACCCGGAGAGTTGGCGGGAACCCTATCTCGGCCGTCGGCGCGCGGTCGGCTGGGCGCTCTACGGCTCGCTCGGCATCGGCAAGGGCGCCCACGAGCGGATGGCACGCCAGCATGGCCGCAACTGGCTGTTCTTCGGGGCGCCGGTCGGGCTGTTCTTCAGCATCGACCGCGACATGGGCAAGGGGGCCTGGCTCGACCTCGGCATGTTCATGCAGAACGTCATGATCGTCGCCCGCGGCTTCGGGCTGGAAACCTGCCCGCAAGCGGCCTTCTGCTACCGCCACGCCATCACCGCCCGCCATCTGGGCCTGCCCGACACGGAAATCATCGCCAGCGGCATGGCGCTGGGCTTCGCCGACTGGTCGGCGCCGGAAAACAACTTCCCGACCGACCGCGAACCGGCGGCGGCGTTCACCCGGTTCACCGGCTTCTGAGGACTCCAGGATTTTGATTTTTCCGTGTGACTCACGGTCCAGGCGATTCCGCTCGAACCGATCACACTCTACAGCGTATTGAATCCGTTGGGCGCCATCGCAGCCGACGCACCGGAGGACAGCACCCCGGCGACGAAGGCCGCGGTCTGGACCAGCACGCGCGGCGAGAAGGGCTTGGCGATATAGCCGAGGCCGACTCCGCCGGCCTGCGCCTTGTTGGGCGGGTTCCCGGTGGCGAAGACGCAGGTGACGCCCATGCCCTTCAACGCGCGGGCGACGTCGAGCCCGCTGGACCCGTTGGCCAGCTTGATGTCGACGAAGGCCATGTCGGGCCTCTCCTGTCCCGCCAGGGCAAGGGCGGAGGACAAATCCTCGGCGATCCCCGTCACCTCGTGGCCGGCCGACTGAAGCGTCAGCGACACGCCCTCGGCGATAAGATATTCGTCTTCTATGATCAATATCTTCATTGTTTTTCTTGTAAATTTCGCACGATGACGGGGGTCGTCACGCCTGGGTTGGCGTTCTCGGCTTTATGGGGAAAGTTAAAAGGAAGCGCGTCCCCGGTGTCAAACGTTCGATCTCCAGACGCCCCCTTATTTGCCGCGTAAGATTGCGGACCGTGTTCAAGCCGAAGCCGCCGCCGGCACTGCTCGCGACTTCCTCGGGCAGACCGACGCCATCATCGGCGACGTCGATGCGGACCTCGTTGCCTTGCACCGCCATATCGACTTTGACCGTACCGCGCCGGCCGTCGGGAAAGGCGTGCTTATAGCTGTTGGTCAGCAGTTCGTTGACGATGAGCGCGACCGGCACCGCCGTTTCGACCGGCGCCGACAGCGACGCCTGAACCGCCATATCCATCGACTGTTCGCCGGTGCCGGCGGACGGGACGGCATTCTCGGCGATGCTGCGGATCAGGTCCGACAATTCGACCGTGTCGTAAACCGCCCCTTCGCCGTAGAGGCGGCGATGAACCTCGGCGATCGCCAGCACGCGGGTGCTGCTGTCCAGCAACTCCTGCCGCACTTCCTGGCTGCGGTGTTTCAGCGCCTGGGTCCGCAGCAGGTTGGCGACGATCTGCAAGGAGTTCTTCACCCGGTGGTTGACCTCGTCGAGCAGGATCCGGTTGTCCTGCAACGACGCCGCCAGCGCCTGCCCCTCCGCCCGCTCCGCCTGATAATCCCGCTCCAGCCGGCGGACGGTGGAGACGCCGAGCCAGGCGGCGACAGTGAGGAAGGTCAGCCCGTAGCCGATCATCAGCAGTTCGAGGAAGGAGGCATTGCGGCTTCGCCCGGCGAGCAGCACGTCCTCCTCCGCCCGCATGGTGGCGATCAGCCGCCGGACCTCACCCATGGTGGTGCCGCTCGCCCCCTCGCGGACCAATACCAGCGCCCGCTCCAGCCCCGCCTCGTCCGCCTGCCGCAGGACCTCGGCCAGTTGGTTCAGCCTGTCGGCGGCCAGCCCCCGCAGGGCCTTCACCTTGTCCTGCTGGTCCTGGTTGTCGGCGGTCAGCGAACCGAGACGGTCCAGCAACGTCCGGCTACGCTCCGCCCCCTCCTCGTAGGAAGCGAGATGGCGCCGGTCCTGCGACAACAGGTATCCGCGCTGGCCGGATTCGGCATGGGACAGGCTCGACCACACTTCCTCGACGGTGGAGATGACCTCGTGCGTGTGGTCCACCCAATCGATGGCTCGGCGGTACTCGATGAAAACGACGACCAGCAGCAGGAAGCCGACGAACAGCCCGCCGAGCAGCAGCGCCGACAGTCTGGCGGCACGGGCACGCACCGTCCGGCGCGCAAAGCTGGCATCCGTATCGATGGGCATGAGCCGTCCCCGCGTCGCACCGCCGATCACCTCGTATGCGGTCTAAACAATTTAAATTTCCCCCTATCGGCAGCAATGACGTGAATCAAAAAAATCGCTTTGTCGACCGACCGTCGTGGCGGTCTTCTTCCCGGAAAATGCCCGTCCCGACACCAGGGCGGCCCGAAGCGGGATGCGACGGGAGACGGCTTCGGAGTCCATCCGGTGCTTCGGCAGGCATCGGATGGACTCCCTTCTGGTTTGCCCACGCGGGTCGCGGGTCGAGCGGGTCCGCTTGAACCGATCACACTTTATCCGTTCAGCGCCGACGCCAGCGTGTCCTGCAGGCGGCTGGGCTGGATCGGCTTGTGCAGCAGCGCGCACTGGGCGCCGGCCGCCTCGCGCAGCCGGTCGGCCGAGGTATCGCCGGTCAGCAACACGCCGGGAACCTCGCGCGACAGGCGGCGGCGGACCATGTCCATGACCATCAGCCCCGTGGTTCCTTCCGGCAGGCGGTAGTCGGCCAGGATCAGGTCGGGCTCCTCCCCGGACTCGATCAGGGCGGTGAGAACCTCTTCCGCCTCGGCCCCGCTGCCGGCCTCCACCACGCGATAGTTCCAATCCTCCAGCATCAACACCAGCGCCATGCGGATGACGGCGTCGTCCTCCACCAGCATGACCAGCCGCTGGGCATCGCTGCCGGGCCGGTCCCCCCCGGCATATCCGCCGGCGCCGGCCTGCGGCGCCACGTCGAGCTTGGTCTCGGTCAGCGGCAGGCTGACGATGAAGCGGCTGCCGCGACCGAGCGAGGAGGTCGCGTCGATGATGCCGCCCAGCATGGTGACCAGCCGCTTGGCGATGCTCAGCCCCAGCCCCAGCCCTTCCCGCCGGTCGCGGGCGGCGTTGCCGACCTGGAAGAAGTCCTGGAAGATGCGGTCGATGTGCTGGTCGGCGATGCCGATGCCGGTGTCCCACACCTCGATCTGCAGACGGCCGCCGCGTTGCCGCGCGCCGAGCAGCACCCGACCGCCGGGCGCGAAGCGCAGCGCGTTGGTCAGCAGGTTGCGCAGCACCCGCTCCAGCAGGCGGGGGTCGGTCCGCGTCGTCAGCGGCTGCGCCACCAGACGCAGGCTCTGCCCCGCCTTCTCGGCCAGCGGGGCGAATTCGCCATGCAGCCGGCCGAGCAGGGCGGCGATGTCGACCGGTTCCGGATTGGGTGCGACCAGCCCGGCTTCCAGCTTGGAGATGTCGAGCATCCCGTCCAGCATGCCGCCCAGCCCGCCGAGCGAGGACTGGATCTGCTCCGCCATCCGGCGGGCGCCGGCGGGAAGGGTCTCCTTCATCAGCAGGTCGGACAGCAGCAGCAGCGCCTGCACCGGCTGGCGCAGGTCATGGCTCGCCGCCGCCAGGAAGCGTTCGCGGGCGTCCATCGCCACGTTCAGCTCGCGCTCCAGCGCCTTCACCGCGGTGATGTCGGCGACGCTGGAGACCACGGCCTCCACCCGGCCGGCCGGATCGGCGACCGGGCGGCTCGACACCCGCAGCCAGCGGGTCGGGGCGGTCGCCTCCTCCCCCTCGACCACGCCGACGATGCGCTCAGCCACCGTCCTGCCGCTGCGGGCCGCCTCCGCCGCGGGCGGAAGCCCGTGCAGGCGGTTGCCGTCGGCATCGATGAACCGGCGGCCGGCGGTGGTCGGGACGATGGTCGCCGGGGCGGTGGCGGGCGCCAGTTGCCCGTCGACCGTCCCCTCTCCGTCGAAGGCAGGGGCCGTGGGGTCGAGCAGCGCGCGGGCCGGGCCGTCCAGCAGCCGGTCGGCCATGGCGTTCGCCAGCAGGCTGCGGCCATCGACGGCGGTCATCGCCAGCGCGTCGTGCAGCGACTGGACCAGCACCCGGTGCCGCCGTTCGCTGAGGTTCAGCGCCGCCTCCGCCGTCCGCCGCGCGGTGACGTCGCGGAAGGCGACGACCGCGCCCTGGACCCGCTCCTGCATCGGGGCGAGGCGCTTGCCGGATGCCAGCATGGGCGAGATGGTGACCTCCACCAGCATCATGCCGCCGTCCTCGCGGCGCAGCCGTTCGCAGACGACGTTGCGCGGACGGCCGTCGGTCAGCGACAGGGCCAGCGCGCGGGCCGCCCCGTCCGCCGGCGCCGGGTCGGCCGTCCCGGTTCCCGACAGGCCGGCTTCGGTCTCGGCGGCCGGGCCGGCCAGCAGGTCCGACGGCGGGCGGCCGATGAGGTCGAGGTCGAGATGGCCGGTCATCGCCGTCGCCGCGGCGTTGACGAAGCGGATACGGCCATCGGCGTCGACCCCCAGGATGCCGTCGCCGACCGATTGCAGGATGTGGTGGTAGTCGGCGCGGACGCGTTCGGCATCGTCGCGGGCCTGCTGCACCTCCCGCAGCCAGGCATTGCGTTCGGTCAGATCGGTGATGGTCAGCAGCACGTCGCCACGGTCGCCGTCGTCCAGCGTCACCCTGCGGGCATCGGTCAGGCCATCGATGATCGTGCCCCGCGGCCCGAGGTAGCGGAATTCCTGCCGGATCCACTCCCCGCTCTCGCGCAGCCGGCCGAGTGCCGTGAACAGCCGGCCATGGTCCACGCTAGCGACCAGCAGGGTGAGCGGACGGCCCTTCAGCCGCAGCATCGGCAGGCCGAACTGCCGCTCCGCCGCGGCGTTGGCCTCGCCGACGATGCCGGCGGCGTTGACCGCCAGGCAGGCCAGCGGGACCGACTGGAAAAGCTGGAGATATTGCAGCCGCGAAGCCTCCAGCGCCTGCTGGGCGCCGCGCAGCTCCTCGTTCTGGATCTCCAGCTCGGCC
This sequence comes from Azospirillum endophyticum, assembly GCF_016595245.1. GTDB lineage: Bacteria > Pseudomonadota > Alphaproteobacteria > Azospirillales > Azospirillaceae > Azospirillum > Azospirillum endophyticum. Next base: position 84,840 of record NZ_JAENHM010000091.1, on the reverse strand, counting down.
TGATGGACGTACAGCTCGTGCAGCAGTTCCTTGATCGACGTGGCGGCGACGTCCGACACCTCGAAAGCTCCGCCGCTGAGAATGGTTTCGGCGCGGCGCCGCAGGCGGCCGGAGGTGTCTTCGGTCATTCTGCGCCCCCGTCGCCGCCCGCGTCCTCGTCACGGGCCAGCCGCAACTCCATCCGCTTGCGGTTGGTGATGTTGATGTGGCTGACGACGATGCCGCCGTCATGGTCGTTCATGCGGGTGGCGTGCATCAGGAACCAGCGCTGCTCGTCCGGCGAATGGCAGGGATACTCGATGGTGAAGTCGTCGGCCTTGCCGTCCAGGATGCGATGCAGCCCGTCATGGACGGCGCGGGCGACGTCGTCCTTCTCCGCCGCCTCCGGGCTCAGGCAGACCTCCAGATAGTTGGTGCCGATGCCGCAGCGCTCCATCGCCGGGGCGCCGTTGCGCCGGGCGAAGCCGCGCCAGGCGGCATTGACCATGACGATCCGGCCCTGCCGGTCGGTGACGGCGATATGCTCGGGCAGGCTGTCCAGCACCTTCTGCAGCCGCTCCTCCGCCTGCTTGGTCGCGGTCACGTCGACGAAGGTCACCACCACGCCGCCGACCTGTTTCTTGTCGGTCAGGTAGGGCAGGATGCGCGTCAGCACCCAGCGGCCGTCATACACCCGGACATGGCGTTCCATCGCCTCGTGGCCGCCGAACACCTTGCGGATGTCGTCGAGGAAGTCGGGGTAGTCGATGTTGGTCGACAGATGGGTGATCGACCGGCCGATGTCGCGCGGGATGATGTTGATGAAGCCGGCCGCCGCCGGCGTGAAGCGGCGGATGACGAAGTCGCCGTCCAGGAAAACCGTGCCGATCTCCGTCGAGCGCAGCAGATTGTCCAGGTCGGTGGTGATCTCCGTCAGTTCCTCCACCTTCGCCTGATACTCGGCGTTGACCGAATAAAGCTCCTCGTTGACCGATTGCAGTTCCTCGTTGGTGCTCTGCAATTCCTCGTTGGAAGCCAGAAGTTCCTCGTTGGTGGCCTGCAATTCCTCGTTGGCGGTTTCCAGCTCCTCGATGGTCGCCTGCAGATTTTCGCCGCGCGTCAGCAGTTCCTGTTCCAGCCCGCGGATGCGCTCGGCGGCATCGGCGTTCAGGTCGAAGTCGGACTCCGGCACCGACAGCGGCAGCATGTTGGCGCGGTCGAGCACCACCAGGGCAAAGCGGCGCCCGGTCTTGCGCGCGACATAGGGCTGGACCCGCAGGCTGAGCGCCGCCACCCCCTCGCGGTCCTTGACCGGGATGCTGGACAGCGCGAACTCCTCGCCCGACCGGAAGGCGCGGTTCAGCGCGGTGCCCGCCACCATGGCGATCGAGGACGGCAGCAGCTTCAGCACGTTCAGCGTCGCCTCGCCCGGCGGCACCTTCAGCAGGGACGAGGCGTCGCCGAACACATGCATGATGGTCATCTGTTCGTTGACCAGCAGGCAGGGCGGCACATAGGCCTTCATCAGCGTGCCGATCGCCTCGTCGATCGCCGCCCCCTCCTCCATCGCCGGGGACGAGACGTCGTCGCCAGGACGGGCCAGCGGCGCCGCCACGGTCGGCACCAGCAGCCGCGACAGCCGGAAGGACCCGGCGCGCAGGCTCTGGAAGACCTTGTTGCGGCTGTCGACGGTGTGGAAATCCGCTTGCAGGTCGCCCAGCGTCTCGCTGGTGCCGAGGAACAGGAAGCCGCTCTGGCGCAGCGCGTACTGGAACAGGCTCAGGACCTTCCGCTGCAGCGGATGGTCCATGTAGATCAGCAGGTTGCGGCAGCTCAGCAGGTCGATCTTGGTGAAGGGCGGATCGCGCATGATGTTGTGGGCGGCGAACACCACCATGCGCCGGATGTCGCGGGCCACCACATAGCTGTCGCCCCGCACGGTGAAGAAGCGGGCGAGCCGTTCCTGCGACACGTCTTCGGCGATCACGCGCGGATATTCGCCCAGGCTCGCCACCTCGATGCTGTCCTGGTCGATGTCGGTCGCGAAGATCTTGACGTCGAAGAGGCGGCCCATCCGTTCCTGCGCCTCGGCGAACAAGATGGCGATGGAATAGGCCTCCTCCCCGCTGGCGCAACCGCAGACCCACACGCGGATCATGTCGGTCGAACTGCGGTTGGCGAGCAGGCCGGGGATCACGCGGTCGGCCAGGACGCGGAAGGCGGCCTCATCCCGGAAGAAGCGGGTGACGCCGATCAGCATCTCCTTGTAGAGGTTGACCGTTTCGGCGCTGTTCCGCCGCAGCAGGGCGGCATACTCCTCCATCGACTCCAGCCCGGCGCCCTGCATCCGCCGCTCGATCCGCCGCAGCAGGGTCGCCAGCTTGTAATGCGAGAAATCGACGCCGGTGACCGAGCGGATGACCGCGATGATCTGGGCCAGCGGGTCGTCGCCGTCCTCGGCCGGCCGCCGCCTGGGCAGGGGGCGGGCGCGGGCCAGCACCCTGCGCGCATGCTCGATCAGCCGGGCCGGCAGTTCCTCCGGCGGCAGGGTGGCGTCGATCTGTCCGGTGGCGAGCGCGCTGCGCGGCATGCCGTCGAACTGCGCCGTCTCCGGCTGCTGGACCGCGGTGAAGCCGCCGGCCGACTTGATCGCCATCAGGCCGCGCGTGCCGTCCGACCCGGTACCCGACAGGATCAGGCCGATGGCGCAAGCCCCCTGGTCGCGGGCGAGCGCGGTCAGGAAAATGTCGATCGGCAGGCTCATCCCGCTGCCGGCATCCTTGGCGGTCAGCCGCAGGCGGGCATTCTCGATGGTCAGATGCTTGCCCGGCGGCAGCAGATAGACGGTGTTGCGCTGGACCGGCACGCCGTCGGTCGCCTGCACCACCTCCATCGCCGTATGCTTGGCGAGCAGGTCGACCATCAGGCTCTTGTGCACCGGCGACAGGTGCTGGACCACGACATAGGCGAGGTCGCTGTCGCCCGGCACCGCATCGAAGAACCGCTGCAGCGCCTCCAGCCCGCCGGCCGACGCACCGATGCCGACGATGCAGCAGACCTGCTCCGGCGGGGCGCCGTCTTCCGTCGGCAAGCTTCCGGCATCCGCAGCGTCGGGGGTGGCGGCCGGTGACACGGTGTTGCTTGTAGCAGGCTGCGTGGCCGGCAAGTCCGTTGGCACGATGATAAACGAGTCCTTCTGGCGTCGGCCTGCCGGTTCTCACTGCAAGCGAGTCCCTCGCTATATCCAACGCATATGGTTTGGTCAACTTGGCTCTCGTAGGCGTCCTTCTACGATCTCATCATTTTAACTGGAGCTGCATCGGGCCCCTATCGATTTAACCTTGGTTTTATAACGAATGTATCGGGTTCGAAGTATTTCGGCCGGTCCCCTTTCCTCCGGCAGGACGATCGAAAGGCGGGACGGCCAAGGCGCCCGGGCGCCAGGGGAGCCGTGCCGGGATCGGGGGGGCCTGACGTCGGCGAAATTCCTGCTATGTTTGCTTCCCGGGCGCCACATCCTGGAGCGTCAAGGGCATGCAAGGCAGCGGGAACGGGTCATGAGCTTCACCTCGATCTATCGGCATGGCTTCGCGCGGGTGGCCGCCTGCACCACGCGCAGCACCCCGGCCGATCCGGCGGCCAACGCCGCCGCCATCCTGGAGGCGGCCCGCGCCTGCCACGACAAGTCGGTTGCGGTGGCGCTGTTCCCCGAACTGGCGCTGTCCGGTTATGCCATCGACGATCTGCTGATGCAGGATCCGCTGATCGACGCGGTGGAACAGGCGATCCTCGACATCGTCCAGGCTTCGGCCGGGCTGATGCCGCTGCTGCTGGTCGGTGCGCCGCTGCTGCATGACGGGCGGCTCTACAACACGGCGGTGGCGATCCATCGCGGCGAATTGCTCGGCGTGGTGCCGAAGCAGCATCTGCCGAACTACCGCGAATTCTACGAGCGCCGGCAGTTCGCCTCCGGCGCCGGCACCGAAGGCGGGACGATCCGCATCGGCGACCTGACCGCCCCCTTCGGCCCCGACCTGCTGTTCTCCGCCGAGGACCAGCCGGGCCTGGTCGTCCATGCCGAGGTCTGCGAGGATTTGTGGGTGGCGGTGCCGCCCAGCGCCATGGCCGCACTCGCCGGCGCCACCGTGCTGGCCAACCTGTCGGCCAGCAACATCACCATCGGCAAGTCCGACACCCGCCGCCTGCTGGCGAAGTCGCAGTCGGCGCGCTGCCTGGCGGCCTATCTCTATTCGTCGGCCGGGACGGGGGAATCCACCACCGACCTCGCCTGGGACGGCCAGACCTCGATCTTCGAGAATGGCGAGATGCTGGCGGAGACCGACCGCTTCCCCGACGGCGCCCAGATGGCGGTGGCCGACGTCGACCTCGACCTGCTGCGCCAGGAACGGCTGCGCCAGGGCACCTTCGACGACAACCGGCGCCTGCACGGGGATGCCACCGGCGGTTTCCGCACCGTCGCCTTCCGGCTCGACGCGCCGGAGGCGGATGTCGGGCTGCTGCGCGTGGTGCCGCGCCTGCCCTTCGTGCCGGCCAGCGCCGAACGGCTGGAGCAGGACTGCTACGAGGCCTACAACATCCAGGTCGCCGGGCTGGTGCAGCGGCTGCGCGCCACCGGGATCGGCACGGTGGTGATCGGCGTGTCGGGCGGGCTGGACAGCACCCACGCCCTGATCGTCGCCGCCCGCGCCATGGACCGGCTCGGCCTGCCGCGCACGGGCATCCTCGGCTACACCATGCCCGGATTCGGCACCAGCGAGGGCACCAAGTCCAATGCCTGGAAGCTGATGACCGCGCTCGGGGTGACCGCCAAGGAACTCGACATCCGGCCGGCGGCCAACCAGATGCTGAAGGACATGGAGCATCCCTTCGCCCGCGGCGAGGCGGTATACGACGTGACCTTCGAGAATGTGCAGGCCGGGCTGCGCACCGATTACCTGTTCCGCCTCGCCAACCACCACAACGGCCTGGTTCTGGGCACCGGCGACCTGTCGGAACTGGCGCTGGGCTGGTGCACCTACGGCGTCGGCGACCAGATGTCCCACTACAACGTCAATGCCGGCGTGCCGAAGACGCTGATCCAGCATTTGATCCGCTGGGTCGGCCGCACCGGCCAGTTCCAGCAGGAGGTGTCCGAGACCCTCGACGCCATCCTGAAGACGGAGATCTCGCCGGAACTGGTGCCGGCCGGCTCCGACAAGGCGCTGCAGAGCTCCGAATCGGTGGTCGGGCCCTATGATCTGCAGGACTTCACCCTGTTCTACGTGCTGCGCTACGGCTTCCGCCCGTCGAAGATCGCCTTCCTGGCCCGCCATGCCTGGGCCGACGCCGCCAAGGGCGACTGGCCGGAGGGCTATCCGCTGGAGAAGCGCCGCGCCTACAGCCCGGCCGAGATCCGCGACTGGCTGCGCGTGTTCCTGCGCCGCTTCTTCGGCTTCAGCCAGTTCAAGCGCTCCGCCATGCCGAACGGCCCGAAGGTGACGGCCGGCGGCTCCCTCTCCCCCCGCGGCGACTGGCGCGCGCCGTCGGACGGCAACGCCCGCATCTGGCTGGAGGAACTGGAGCGCGAGGTTCCGGTGGAGTAGCGAGACCGGGCGGCCAGCCGTCAGCCTTGTTGGCCGACGGTTTTCTCAATCATCACCCCGCAATATGGCCGGACGGGTTGCAGCGTCGTGCGTCCGATGTGGAACGCGCGACGCTGCAGGACCCGGACTCATCCCCGGTATGCGAGGTTGGCGGCGACGCAGACGGCGCCCGATCGGTCGTTCCTGAAGGTGGCAGAGTTCAAGGTCTCCGGCTCGAAACACAGGACTCTGGAGTCTATCAGTTGCTTATTGAAGCACTCGATAGACCTTGTCCTTCTGATTTTCCGTGCGATTCACGCTTCACACGATTCCGTCTGAACCGATCGCAGTCTGGATTTCGGAACTCCTCGCCGGGCCGCGGCCCGAGAAACCATTCTCATCGGCATCTTCCGCCTGCGGATCGCGACGGCCGAGCAGGACGAGGATGACAAGTGCCGAGACGACGGTGATGGCGATGAGCACGATGCTCAGATGCCGAAAGGCAACCGCATAGCTCTCATGGATTTCCGATTCCGTGAGGCCGGGCAGGAGTGCCGATGCTCCCCGGACATCGCCCATTGCGAGCCTTTGAGCAGCCTGCGACACATCCCATCCGTGCCGCGGGGGCACGGCAGCCAACCGGGCTTTCGCAAGCGCTGCGAGAACGGCGTTGACGATTGCCAGTGCGACACCTTCTCCTGCCACGCGTGTCGTGCTGAAGATCCCGGTCGCCATGCCGGCGCGTTCCTTGGGAACGACGCTGACGGAAAGCCCGTCCATGAGCCCCCATGGCAGGCCGGTGCCGATGCCGATGAGCAGCATTGGCAGGATCACGTCAATGCCGCTCGATGCGGGATCGGCGCGGCCGAGCCAGAACAGCCCGATTGCCGCCGCCGACAGGCCGGCACCGGAAAGAACGCCCGCGGGCAACCAGCGGACGAGGGACGACGCCACGAGAGGCATGGCCAGCATCGGGGCGGACAGGGCGACGAGCAGCAGGCCGGCATCGACCTCGCCGAGCCCGGCCACCCCGATGAAGCGCAGCGGCAGCAGGACGAGAAGGACGACGTAGCAATAGCAGGTGGCGACCGGCAGAACCTGCACGCCGACAAAGCGGGGGTAGCGAAATAGCGACAGGTCGAGCATCGGCCTCTCCGATCGCGTTTCGACGAGGACGAATGCGACGAGCATCGTGGCCGCGCCCAGCAGCGCCGCCACCACGACCGGATGGCTCCAGCCGATCTCCGGCGCTTCGATCACGCCGTAGGTGAAGAGGCCCAGCATCGCCGTGAAGGTGAGCGCGCCGGCATGGTCGAGGCCGGTCGCATCGGGGTCCCGGCTTTCCCGCATCCTCCTGGCGGTCAGGAGCAGCGAGAGCAGGCCGATGATCGTCCCCGACAGGAATATCGCCCGCCAGTCGAAGGCCGCGATCAGGACGCCGGCCAGAAGGGGGCCGAAGGCCAGCCCGACGCCGAACGTCGTGCCAAGCAGGCTGAAGGCTCTCGTCCGCGCCCGGCCCTCGAACTCCTGTGCGAGTGCAGCCGTTCCGCCCGCGAGCGCCGCCGCAGCCGCGAAGCCTTGCCCGGCACGGAGAATATCCAGGACGAGGATCGATGGGGCCACGCTCAGCGCAAGCGAGAGAATTGCGAATGCGATGATGCCGATCATGAAAAGACGCTTGCGACCGAACTGGTCGGCCAAGGCACCTGCGGCCATGAGCGAACTGCCGAATGTGAGCATGAACGCGTTGGTGATCCAATTCAGTGCGGTCGGGCCGCCACCGAGATCACCGCCGATCGCCGGCGTCGCAACAGCCCCGCCGGAAAAACTGAGAGGCAAAACCAGCGCGGCCAAGCAGACCGCCAACAGGATCGGCATCTTGCCGGTCGGAGTTTCAGACGATGCCGCTGACATGTACGGTTCTCCGTCGCTGGGGGGATTGCGACGCAGACAGCGATCCGGCCGCCAAGCAGAGCTATCGCGGAACGGAATCGCGATAAACAGCTTGGAGGTCCATTGATTGCGGAAATAAATTCTTTAAACTGGAGACATGGAAAGTTTGAGCGGCATCATCGCTTTCGTGCAGGCAGCGGAGCATCTGAGCTTTGTGGCTGCTGGCCGCGCGCTTGGGGTATCCGCCTCCGCTGTCGGCAAAAGCATCGCGAAGCTTGAAGAAAGCGCCGGTACCCGGCTGTTTCACCGCACGACAAGGCGTGTTGCGCTGACGGAAGAGGGCGCGGCATTCTATGAGCGATGCCGTCGTATTCTCGATGATCTTCGCGACGCCGAGACGATGTTGTCGACGGCGACACGCCACCCGCGCGGCAGGCTGCGCGTGGGCGTGCCGACGATCGGTTATCATTTTCTCCTGCCGGTCATTCCCGAGTTTCGTCGCCGTTACCCCGATATTGAATTGGACATCGACTTCAACGATCGCCTCGTCGACGTTGTGGAAGAAGGCTTGGATGCGGTGATCCGCAGCGGTCCGCTGAGTGATTCAAGCCTGATGTCGCGCCGTCTCGGGACGTTCCGCTTCGTCCTGTGCGCATCTCCATCCTATCTGGAGCGGAAGGGCATTCCGCAGTTTCCCCGCGACTTGCAAAAGCACGACTGCCTGCGGTTCCGCTTCCCGACCTCGGGCAAGCTCCAGGCATGGCAACTTGGGGACGCGGACGGGGTCGATGCCTTCCGTCGTCCATCGCCACTGACTTGCAACAACATGGAGGCTTTGCGGGGAGCGGCGGTTGCCGGTTTGGGAATTGCCTACATGCCGGATTTCCTGGCGAGAGCCGATGTGGAATCCGGCTTGCTGCGCACTGTTCTCGACGCCCATCTGGTCGATCAGGGGCAGTTCAGTATTCTATGGCCGTCCAACCGCCTCGTGTCGCCTCGCTTGCGTGCGTTCATCGACCACACGGCGGAAACGCTTTTCCGCTCCGACTGAAAACCGGNCGGTATCCATGCCGCCGAAGTTTTTGATCCAGGCAGGTCAGGATCGAAAGCCGCTGGTATAAGGCCGATCCTTGCCATTGTCCTGGCGATGGGGAGCTTGTCGCGCCGGGTGAAAGATCAGGCCGGGCGGATGGCCTGCGCGAAGGTGAAGAGCATGGCCGGGTCGACCGCCGTCTTCACCTCGGCCAGCCGGGCGAGGTTCTCGCCGTAATAGGCCCGCTGCCAATCGGCCAGCGACGGGTCGGGGAAATTCTGGAAGGCGCCGGCCGCCCTGGTCCGGCGGTTGACGTCGTCGTAGAAGCGCTGCTGCCACTCCAGCGCCCGTTCGATCAGCAGGGCGGAATCCGTCGGCCGCCACCAGTTGGCCTCGACCGAGAACAGCCAGTCGTAGCCGCGGTGGACATAGGCGGTCTCGGTCGGGCCGACCTTGTCGATGGCACCGCCGACCTGGAAGAACTTGAAGGCGACCGGCATCGAGGTGGCGGGCATCCGCGCCGCCCAGTCGAACATCGCGGCGACGGCCTCGTCGCCGATGTCCGCCGCCTTCATGAAACTGGACTTTTCCTGATAATAATAGGGGAAGGTCGTCTCGGTGAGGAAATCCTGCCCGGTCCAGTAGGGCACATTCTCCTTCACCTGCGACTGGTCCTTGTCGACCAGTTCCCAGGTGGATTTGAAGATCTCCTTCAGCGTCATATTGGATTTGTGCAGCTGGCCGAGGATCGACAGCTTGAGCGGCACGCCGGCGCAGCGTTCCTGCCAGCCGGGAATGGTGACGTTGATCTTGCTGCCGAATTCGTCGGGCGCTGCCGCCAGTTCGGTCAGCAGCAGTTTCAGGACCTTCGGCAGATCCTTGGTCCAGACCAGATTGAAGACCGTCACCGGCTCCGCCGGGCGGGTTTCCAGGGTGAAGGAGGTGTTGATGCCGAAATTCCCGCCGGCTCCGCCGCGGCAGGCCCAATAGAGGGCGGACTCGGTACCGGCATCGGCCTTGACGTGACTGCCGTCGGCCGTCACCAGCTCCGTCGCCTGCAGCAGATCCGACGCCATGCCGAACTTGCGCATGTTGAAGCCGATGCCGCCGCCGAGCAGGAAGCCGGCGGCGCCGACCGAATCGCAGCGCCCATGGGTGATGGTGCGGCCCAGCCGCTCCATCTGCTTGTAGACGGAAGAGTTGAGCGTGCCGCCCAGCACCCTGACCAGCCTGTCGGAGCCTTTCACCGGCTCCGCCCCCGCCATCAGCGTCATGTCGACCAGCAGGCCGGGCGTGGTGGAGAAGCCGGCGTAGTTGTGGCCGCCGGACCGCACGGCGAAGGGCATCGCCTGCTCCGTCACCCATTTGAGGCAGGCCTGGACGTCCTCAGGCCGCGAGCAGCGGGCGATGCCGGCCGGCAGGGTGGCGCCATAGCGCAGGTTGTTGGGGCGGCAGACGTCGGCGAAGAAGGGATCCTCCGGCCGCAGCACGCCGCCCTTCACCACCTTCGCCAGATCGGACCAGGCCGACGGCGGCGGGCAGAGCGCCCCGCCCGTCTCCGCCGCGAAGGCTGAGCCCGGCAGCAGCCGGACCGCGGCCGCCGCCCCGGCGAAACGGCCGGCCCCGACGAGAAAATTGCGGCGGGATGAGTGCAGTCCGAGCGCCATGAGCCTGTCCATCCTGAGTCAAAAATTGTTTTTTATGAAATATAGTATCTTTTTGATAACAAATTTCGTCAACAGGACACGCTCAGAGCTGCTGAGCGATGATATCTTTCGTCATTGGGCACATGACGTTGCTCAGGGGCCGAACACCTCCTCCGCCACGGCATCCAGCAAGGCATCGTCGCTCTGCTGGTTGCCGTTCGTCAGGAAGACCAGCACGGTGCGGCGGCCGGGGTAATAGCGGACATCGGCCTCGAACCCGTCATAGCGCCCGTCATGGCCGACGCCGCGGCCCCAGCGGTCCTTCCACAGCGCGACCCCCAGCCCCTGCCCTTCCTCGTTCTCCGAGGGGGTCAGCATGCGCCGGACGGTCGCCGCCTTCAGCAGCCGGTCATCCCGGAACAGGGCGAAGACGAAGCGCTCCAGATCGCCGGCGGTGGTGACCAGCGGCCCGTCGCCGGTGGTCGCCGCCCAGGAGCGGCGGCTGACGTCCCCGTCCTCGGTATAGCCATGGGCGAGGCTGCGGTCGCGCGGGTCGGCACCCACGCTGGTCGACCCCATCCCGGCCCGCTCCAGCACCCGGTTCCGCAGCACCTGCGCGAAGGGGATGCCGTCACGCAGCGAGGCGATGTGGCCGAGCAGGACATAGTTGCTGTTGGAATACGCGTAGTGCCCCCCGACCGGACCGGTGGCCTTCTCCCCCGCCGCATAGGCGAGCAGGGCGCCGTTGCGCGGCAGCCGCTCCGGCTTGGCCGCCTCCTCTTCCTGATAGGCGTCGGTGAGGTAATCGGGGATGCCCGAGCTGTGGTCGAGCAGATGGACCAGACGCGCCCGGTCGGCATTGGCGATCTTGCCCAGCGACAGGTCCGGAGCCAGGTCCCGCGCCGGCCGGTCGAGAGAGAGCGCCCCTTCCTCCACCTGTTGCAGCACGGCGGCGGCGGTCGCCATCTTGCCGACGGAAGCGACGTAGAAGCGCGTGTCCTCCGTCACCGGCCGCTTTTCCCTGCGGTCGGCGATCCCGGAAACCACCACCCGCCGTCCCTCGGGGCCCGACACCAGCAGGATGCCGCCATCCAGTTCCTCCTCGGCGAGGAAGCGGTCGAGCAGGCGTTGCAGGCGGTCGGGTCTGGCGGCTCCGGCATCGGACCATGGAACCGCAAGGGTCAGCAGCAGGGCCAGACCCGGCATCAGCCGGGGCAAGCGCCCGATAAGACGCTGAAAACCGCTGGATCCGGACCGTCCTTGCGCCTGCATGCCATCTGCCCCCATCCAGTGAGCGGCCCGGCGGGATTACGCCGAAAGCCATAACCGGAACCGAGGGTAGGACTGGCAATCGGGAAACGACAAGCTGGGGAATCTACCGCTTCGCCACCGGCCGGGTGCTGCCGCGGATCACCAGTTCGCAGTCCAGGTTGTGGTGCTTCTGCGTGACGCGGACGCCGTCCAGGGCCGCCAGGATCTGGGTGGCGCTGAGCCGGCCGATCTCGCGCTGGGGCGGGCGGACGGTCGTCAGCGGCGGCGGGCAGGAGCTGCTGAAGGGCAGATCGCCGAATCCCACCACCGCCAGATCGTCGGGCACCTTCAGGTCGCGGCGGGTCACCTCGAACAGGACGCCGAGCGCCAGCGCGTCGTTGGAGCAGACCACCCCGTCGATGTCGGGATGGCGGGTCAGGATTTCGTCGATCAGCCAGCGGCCGACCTCGGTGGTGGCGGCATCGGGGACGGTGAAGTCGATCGGCTCGTGCAGGCCGCGGCGCAGCACCTCCGCATCGTAGCCGTCGGTGCGGCTGCGCACGCGCAGATCCTGGTGGGCGGCGGCGCCGATATAGGCGACCTTGCGGCTGCCCTGGTCGTAGAGGTGGCTGGTCTGCATGCGGCCGACCTCGAAATGCGAGAAGCCGACGCTGATGCCGACCGCCTCGCCCGGATGGCCGGGCATGTCCCACATCTCCACCACCGGCACGCCGCAGGAGGCCAGCATGGCGCGGGTGCGGTCGGTGTGGTGGAAGCCGGTCACCACCATCGCCGCCGGCGACCAGGCGAGGAAGGCGCGGATCAGGCTTTCCTCCTCCTCCGGGCTGAACTCGCTGACGCCGAGCAGGGTCTGGTAATGCGCCGCCTGGAACATGCCCTGGAGCGTGTTGTAGGTCTCGGCGAAGAAGGAGTTCAAGATGGACGGCAGGATGACGCCGACGGTGCGGCTGCGCGCGGCGGCCAGGCTGCCGGCCACCAGATTGGGCACATAGCCCATCTCGTCGATGACCCGCGCGATGCGTTCGGCGAGGTGGCGCGACACCGACTCCGGCCGGCGGAGATAGAGCGAGACGGTGCTGGGCGACACGTCGGCGGCGGTCGCCACGTCGGTCATCGTCACCCGCTGGGTGCCGCGGCGCGTCCGCTTCCTGGTTTCGGTCACCTGCATCGTCGATCTTCCTCACGCATCAGGATGCGGCCACTCAGTGCCGCGTCGGCGGGTCGCCCAAGGCCAGTCCGGACAGGGCCAGGATCGCGTCGTGAACCAGCTGATAGGCGGCCTCGATCCGGCCGAGCGCCCGATCGCAGTCGTCTTCGCTGTCACGCGTTTCCCGCCTTACGGCCCGGAACAGGCTCAGTGCCTCGCGGCCGATGATCCTATGGCTTGCCCGCAAACCGCAATCCTCTTGCAACGCGAGCGGGACATGCAGCAGGCGATGGCGCAGCACGGCCGCGTCAAGTTCCAGTTCGGCGATGCGCCGGCTGAGAAGGGGTGTCATCGATGTCATGCCTTCGGGGCGCGTCCCGATGGATGCGCCCCGCTTCCTTGAGTTGCGGCAGGCCGGATCAGCCGGCGACCAGATCCGCCCCGACGAGATCCGCTAGGGCCGCCTTCATGCCCTTCGCCTCGATGGCGGCCAGGCTGCCGGCCACCCGCTCGGCGAGGCCGGAGATGGCGGTCAGGTCCTCCTTCCACAGGCGGGCGTCGGACAGCACCGCCGCCACCAGGGCCTTGGGATCGCCGGCATGGGCGGTCCAGGCGGCGCTCATCGCGGCGATCACGTCGGCATTGTCGCTGATCGGGTAGGACCCGGCCTCGCGCTGCCCGGCATAGGCGCCGTCGGCAAGCCGGCCGCGGTAGAAGCGCAGCAGCGCCGCCAACGAGAAGGACAGGCCGGCCGGAGCCGAGCCGTTGCGGACCACCGCATCCTTCAGGCTGGGCAGGACGCGCACCTGCCACTTCGACACCGAGTTCAGCGTGATCGAGATCAGCTCGTGCCGGATATAGGGGTTGCCGAAGCGCTCCATGATGGTCCGGGCGTAATCCTGGCGCTCGGCCTCCGGCAGCGGCACGTAGGGGACGATCTCCTCGAACATCACCCGGTTCAGGTAGGCGGAGACGGTCGCGTCGTCCATCATCGACTTGACGGTGTCCAGCCCGGCGCAATAGGCGGCCAGCGCGCTGGCGGTGTGGGCGCCGTTCAGGATACGGACCTTGCGGGTGCGGTAGGGCTGCAGGTCGTCGGTCCAGACCACGTTCAGCCCGGCCTTGTGCAGCGGCAGCTCCTCCGCCAGATGGGCCGGGCCTTCGATCACCCAGACATGGAAGGGCTCGGCGGCGACGGCCAGCTTGTCCTGGTATCCCCACTTGGCGGACAGCGCTTCGGCTTCGTCCCGGGGATAGCCGGGGACGATGCGGTCGACCAGCGTGTTGAGGAAGTGGTTGTGCGTCTCGATCCAGTCGGCGAAGCCGGCCTCCAGCCCCCAGCGCCTGGCATGGGCCAGGACGATGCGCTTCAGGTTGGCGCCGTTCGCCTCGATCAGCTCGCAGGGCAGGAAGACGAGGCCGCTGTCGGCGCTGCCGCCCAGCGTCGTGTAGCGGGCATGCAGCAGGGCCGCGACCTTGGCCGGGAAGCTGTCCGGGCAGGTGCCGGGAGTGTAGGGCTCTTCGCGGTCGGCGATGCCGGCCTCGGTGGTGTTGGAGACGAAGAAGCGCAACGCCGGCGACGTGGCCAGCTCGACCATCCGCGCCCAATCGGCATAGGGGTTCAGCGCTTCCGAGACGCAGGAGACGACGCGGCGGGATTCGACCTCGCGCCCGTTCTCGATGCCGCGCAGCAGGACGGTGTAGAGGTTGTCCTGCGCCGCCAGCAGCGACGCGATGCCCTGGTCCAGCGGCTGGGCGATGGCGACGCCGGCCTTGGTCAGCCCCTGGCCGTTGGCGACGTCGACCATCCAGTCGACGAAGCCGCGCAGGAAATTGCCGTCGCCGACCTGGAGGATGGTCACGGGCAGGATCGGCGCACCATCGGTGCGGGCGACGTCGAACGCGCCGCCGGCAAGCTGGTCACGGGTCAGGGAATGCATGACTGGGCATCCTTACAGGAGCGGAAAGGCTGGGTCCGGATCGGAGGGACCGGGAACGGACGATGGCTTAAATATACTAATATATTAATCGTTGGAGCAAGGGGAAAAGGGTGCGGCATTGTGGTCGGGGGAGCGGCGTCAGCCCCCTCCCCCGCCGGGCGGAGGAGGGAGCAAGTGCTTGTCCAGGAGGGGACAGCTGCGGCCCGACCTCTCCCTACTCCTTGAACCCCGCCATATGCTCGAACAGGTGGCGCTTGCGGCGGATCTCCGCCTCCGCCTCACCGAGCAGGGCTTGGTAGCGCTCGGGGTTGCCGCGTTCCACGGCGCTGAAGCGGGACTCGCCGGCCATGAAGGCGGCAAGGCCGGCCGACGGGGCGCCGCTGTCCAGTTGCAGCGCCGTCCCGCCTTCGGCCAACCGGCGCGGGTCGCGGCGGTAGAGCGACCAGTGGCCGCTGTCCACCGCCAGCTTCTGGTGCTCCAGCCCGTGCGACAGCTCGTAGCCATGGGCGACGCAGTGGCTGTAGGCCAGCACCAGCGACGGGCCGCGGTAGGACTCCGCCTCCATCAGCGCATTCAGCGTGTGGCTGTCGCGGGCGCCGAAGGCGGTGCGGGCGACATAGACATGGTCGTAGGCCATCGCCATCAGCCCCAGATCCTTCTTGGCCGCCGAGCGGCCGGCGGTGGCGAACTTGGCCGAGGCGCCGGTCGGCGTCGCCTTAGACTGCTGGCCGCCGGTGTTGGAATAGACCTCGGTGTCCATCACCAGGATGTTGACGTCCCGGCCCGAGGCCAGCGCATGGTCGAGCCCGCCATAGCCGATGTCGTAGGCCCAGCCGTCGCCGCCGACGATCCAGACGCTCTTGCGGACCAGATAGCCGGCGAGCTGCTCCAGCCGGCGGGCTTGCGGGTCCTTCAACCCCGCGAGCCGTTCCATCAGCGCGGCGGCACGGCCGCGCTGGGCGGCGATGCCGGCGGCGTCCGATTGGACGGCCTCCAGCAGTTCCGCCACCAGACCGGGTTCGAGATGCGCCGACAGCTGCGCCACGAGGTCGCGGGCCTGTTCGCTCATCTGGTCGATGGCGACGCGCAGCCCGAGGCCGAACTCGGCGTTGTCCTCGAACAGCGAATTGGCCCAGGCCGGGCCATGGCCGCCGGCATCGGTAGTGTAGGGCGTGGTCGGCAGGTTGCCGCCGAAGATCGACGAGCAGCCGGTGGCGTTCGCCATCACCATGCGGTCGCCGAACAGCTGGGTCAGCATCTTGATGTAGGGCGTCTCGCCGCAGCCGGCGCAGGCGCCGGAGAACTCGAACAGCGGCTCCAGAAGCTGGGTGTGCTTGACGGTGGCCGGCACCGCCTCGCGCGGGATGGCCGGCAGGCTGCGGAAGAAGTCGAAGGCTTCCTGCTGGCCCGCCAGCGCCGCGATCGGGCGCATTTCCAGCGCCTTGCGGCCGGTCCTCTCCCCATTGGTCTTCTCCTGCACCGGGCAGACGGCGACGCACAGGGTGCAGCCGGTGCAGTCGGCCGGCGAGGCCTGCAGGCGGTAGCGTCCGCCGGGGAACTCGCGGCCCTTGTAGGGGATGGTCTCGAAACCGGCGGGGGCGCCGGCCAGCGCCGAGTCCGGCACCACGGTGGCGCGGATGGCGGCGTGCGGGCAGACCAGCACGCACTTGTTGCATTCGATGCAGAGGTCGGCGTTCCAGCCCGGCGCCTCCGCCGCGATGCTGCGGCGTTCGTACTTGGAGGTGCCGGTCGGCCATGTGCCGTCGACCGGGAAGGCGGAAACCGGCAGCCGGTCGCCATGCCCGGCGATCATCATGGCGGTGACGCGCTTGACGAAATCGGGAGCGGTCTCCGGCACCGGAGACGGGCGATCGTGGTCGGCGGTGACATGGTCCGGCACCGGAACGCCGTGCAGATGGGCCAGCGCCCGGTCGACGGCGGCGATGTTGCGCTTCACCACCTCCTCGCCCCGGCGGGCGTAGGTCTTCACGATGGCCGCCTTGATGTCGGCGATGGCCTCATCGAGCGGAATCACATCGGCGAGAGCGAAGAAGCAGGTCTGCATGATGGTGTTGACGCGGCGGCCGAGCCCGACCTCGCGCGCGACCGCACCGGCATCGATGGCGTGCAGCGAGAGCTTGCGCTCGATGCAGACGCGCTGCACCTCGGCCGGCAGGGCGTCCCACACCTGTCGTGGCGTGCCGGGGGCGTTCAGCAGCACGGTGGCGCCGGGGGCGGCCATCTCCACCACCTCCACCCGTTCGATCAGCGGCAGATGGTGGCAGGCGACGAACTGGGCCTGCCCGATCAGGTAGGGCGCGCGGATCGGCGCCTTGGCGAAGCGCAGGTGCGACACGGTGGTCGAGCCGGACTTGCGGCTGTCATAGACGAAATAGGCCTGGGCGTGGCCGCCGCCCTGGGATTTGGCGCTGCGGGACTGGATGATCTTGATCGAGTTCTTGTTGGCGCCCACCGTGCCGTCGGCGCCCAGCCCGAAGAAGACCGCGCGCGACACGCCGGGCTCCTCGACGCCCCAGCCGGCATCCCAGGGAATCGACCGGTGGGTGACGTCGTCGGTGATGCCGACGGTGAAGCGGCGCTTCGGCCGGTCGCGGCGCAGTTCGTCGAACACCGCCTTCGCCATGGCCGGGGTGAATTCCTTCGACGACAGGCCGTAGCGCCCCCCGATCACCATGGGGTCGACCGCGGAGGCGTCGGCGGCGCGGGCTTCCGCCAAAGCGGCGACCACGTCGAGGTGGAGCGGATCGGCGACCGCCCCCGGCTCCTTGGTGCGGTCGAGCACGGCGATCCGCCGGACCGTCCGCGGCAGGGCCGAAACGAAGTCGGCGATGGCGAAGGGACGGAACAGGCGGACGGTGAGGCAGCCCACCCGCTCGCCCTCCTCGACCAGCCGGTCCACCGCCCCGTTGCAGGTCTCGGCACCCGATCCCATGACGACGATCACCCGCTCCGCCTGCGGATGGCCGTGATAGTCGAACAGGCGATAGGCGCGGCCGGTGCGGGCGGCCAGCCGGTCCATCATGTCCTGCACGACGGCCGGGCAGGAATCGTAATAGGGATTGGCCGCTTCGCGGGCCTGGAAGAAGACGTCGGGATTCTGCGCCGTGCCGCGGATGACGGGATGGTCCGGGTTCAGGCCGCGGCGGCGGTGGGCGTCGACGCAGGAATCGTCGATCAGGGCGCGGAGATCGTCATCCGCCAGCGTCTCGACGCAGTTGAACTCATGCGAGGTGCGGAAGCCGTCGAAGAAATGCAGGAAGGGCACGCGCGCCCGCAGGGTGGCGGCATGGGCGACCAGCGCCATGTCGTGCGCCTCCTGCACGTTGGCCGAGGCCAGCATGGCGAAGCCGGTCTGGCGGCAGGCCATCACGTCGGAATGGTCGCCGAAGATCGACAGCGCGTGGGTCGCCAGCGTGCGCGCCGCCACATGCATGCAGAAGGGCGTCAGCTCTCCGGCGATCTTGTACATGTTGGGGATCATCAGCAGCAGACCCTGCGACGCGGTGAAGGTCGTCGCCAGCGCACCGGCCTGCAACGCGCCGTGGACCGCGCCGGCCGCACCGCCTTCCGACTGCATCTCCACCACCTGGGGAACGCCGCCCCACAGGTTGACGCGACGCGCCGCCGACCATTCGTCGGCGAATTCCCCCATCGGGGAGGACGGCGTGATCGGATAGATCGCGATGACGTCGCTGGCGCGGTAGGCCACCGATGCCGCCGCTTCGTTGCCGTCCATGATGCGGGCGGAGGGGACGGGCCGGGCGGCGGGGCTGCGGGTGGGGGCGATGGGGGGCGGGCTCTGGGTCATGCCGGAAATATCCTCTCTGGTGGCGACGGTCGTCTCCGTGGGGCGTCTTCGATGACGGGGGCCGGCGGGTCTTTGAAAAGCCGGTGTGAAAAGCGGCAGGAAACGGCAGTCGGCCGGGAGAAATGCTCCGTCCGAAGCGGGCCGGATACATTGACTCGTGTCAGTCCGATGCGGAATTTCCGGGTGACGTCGTCCTGCGCCGCACAAAGGTCTGATATATTACTTTTGCAAGGAAGACCCCAATTTGTCGCACCGCAGCATAAAACGCCGTCCGGGAGCAGCCGGGACGGTGACGGCGGCCCGTGGCGGGAATCCGTTCACCGAAGCCGCGGCGGAGGGATCCTAGGCCATTGATCCAGGTCATTTATCGCAACCGGGTGCCGTGGCTTACTACAGGCGGATGCGGCGGGACGATCGACCCGACGCTGAAATCCGAACAGTGAAACAGGCGTCTCAACCCGAAATTACAGTGCATTGCAGCATGCGGAAGCCCCCGGAGACGGAGGCGGTTATGCTGCGACTGCGAAGAAATCAGCGCACCGCACCATCGGTCTGCGACATTTTCGCAGGAGCCGAACGCGGTCTCGGAAAACCACTTGCGGCCAACACTGATATATTAATATAACTCCGTCAGCGATGCTCCCGCCCCTTATTGAACCGGAGCGGAAGCGACCCATTCGCCCGGCACCGAACACCCGCCGGCAGGGCGTCCTGTCCAAGGACCGCCGCCTGAAGGGCCTGTACGTGCGCACCGGCGCCTGCCGTGGCAGGCATGTGAGGAAAAGATGAACAAGATCCGTGGTTTGCGGTGGCAAATCCTTGCCCTGATGATGCTGGGCACCGTGGTCAACTACATCGACCGCAACACTCTGGGCATCCTGGCGCCGACGCTCAAGGAACAGCTCCACTTCACGACCGAGCAGTATTCCTTCATCGTCAGCGCCTTCCAGCTCTGCTACAGCCTGATGCAGCCGGTCGCCGGCTACATCACCGACCTGATCGGGCTGAAGCTGGGCTATGCGATGTTCGCCGGCGTCTGGGGCATCGCCGCCGCCATGCACGCGCTGGCCGGCAGCTGGCAGTCGATGGCCTTCTTCCGCGGCCTGCTGGGCGTCAGCGAAGCGGCGGCCATGCCGTCGGGCGTGAAGACCTCCACCCTGTGGTTCCCGGCCAAGGAACGCTCAATCGCCACCGGCTGGTTCAACACCGGCAGCTCGATCGGCGCGATGATCGCCCCGCCCTTCGTCATCTGGCTGTCGCTGACCTACGGCTGGCAGGAAGCCTTCCTCGTCACCGGTCTGCTGGGTGTCGGCATGTCGGCCCTGTGGTACATGCTGTACCGCAACCCGGAGAACCATCCGCGCCTGACCAAGGAGGAGCACAGCTACATCCTGGATGGCCAGGAGCATGTCGAACTGCCCAAGCCGTCGATGAAGCGTGTGCTGGGCAAGGGCAAGTTCTGGGGCATCGCCGCCGCCCGCTTCCTGACCGAGCCGGCCTGGCAGACCTTCAGCTTCTGGATCCCGCTGTACATGGTCTCCACCCGCGGCATGGACATCAAGCAGTTCGCCCTGTTCGCCTGGCTGCCCTTCCTGGCCGGTGACATCGGCTGCATCCTCAGCGGCTACCTGTCGCCCTTCTTCGTGAAGCGCTTCAAGATGTCGCTGGTCAACTCCCGCATCGCCGGCGTCGGCGTCGGCGCGGTGTGCATGGTCGGCCCGGCCCTGATCAGCTTCGCCGTCAGCCCGATCGCCGCCATCTTCCTGTTCTCGCTGGGTGCCTTCGCCCACCAGATGCTGTCGAGCCTGCTCTACGCCCTGGTCACCGACACCTTCGAGAAGCAGGACGTCGCCACGGCGACCGGGTTCGGCGGCATGGCCGGCTACCTCGGCGGCATGATCTTCTCGCTGATGATCGGCCAGCTCGCCACCACCATCGGATACGAGCCGCTGTTCGCCTGCCTGACCGTGTTCGACCTAACCGCCTTCGTCATCATCGCCCTGGTCCTGGGCCAGCGCGGCAGCAAACACGGTGCCGCCATCCCCAACGCCACGGCCGGCGCCGACTGACGCCCCGTCCTGTTGCGAAGGTCACGATCAGCGTGATCGAGACGCCCTCCGGCACAGCGCCGGGGGGCGTTTCGCGTTCTGCGCCGATCGTTTTCCGGTCGGGCAATCCGACTGGACAATCCGATCGGGCGAAAAAGCCCGCCGGGGAGGGAAAGCCGCTTGCCAGACGGATGAGATATTAGTATATCAATCCTGTACCGCTGGATGCGCCGTGGGTTGACCCGGCACAACTTGTTGGACGTTCCTCTCGGACTTCAGAGCCGCCGGCATTCCCGGCGGCTCATTTTTTGTCCGGCCCCTCGCTCAGGCCTTTCCTCCGGACAAGAGCGAGAGGACCGCGGTTCCCGGCGACGCTCAGTTGAACAGGAAGGACTGGCTGTCGATCCCGACGGCGGGAACCGCGCGTTCCGGCTGGGCGGGGACGGCGGCCGCGGCAGCGACCGACAGCAGCGAGGCCAGCGCGAAGGCCGAAGCGACGAGGGCGCGGGCGACGGTATGGCGCGGGGTGGGCTGATGGGCGGACATGCGGCTGCTCCTGATCTGGGGTTTCCCGAAAGCGATGACCAGGCGTCGGGAAGCGGCGTCAACGTCATCGGCAACCCCATGCTGCCATCGGCCGGCAGTCAGGAAACGCACCGATACCGCATGTCCTTCATGACCATATTGCACTGCATCATAGCGCTGCAACCGTGTATGCTTCAGACCATGGAAATGGATCGCAGCGCTCGGATCGGTTCCTCGGGGCGGCACCAAGACGGTTACTTGGACAGAGGCCGGCCATTACTGGCCATGGCTCAGCGCCGTCCGCCCACTTCGTCCAGATGCTTCAGCATGTCGGCGGGATCCTCGTAGACGCGCAGCGCGCCGGAGCGCTCAAGCTCCTCCCGGCCATAGCCGCCAGACAGCAGGCCGATGCCGAGGGCACGGGCCCGCTTGGCGGCGATCATGTCCCAGATGCTGTCGCCCACCACGAAGGCGCTGGTGACGTCGACGCCGATGCGCGCGGCGGCGGCCAGGAACAAGTCCGGATCGGGCTTGGCGTATTCGACCTCGTCGCGGGTGATCACCGCGGCCCGTGCGGGATCGACGCCCAGCTTTTCCAGCGCCGGCCGCGCCGTCTCCATTCTGCCACTGGTGGCGATGGCCCAGGGGAGGCCCAGCTCCGTCAGCGTGTCCAGCAAGTCGCGCGCGCCGGGCAGCGGCACCACGCCGGCCGCCAGACGCTTGTAGGCCTGCGAATGCCGGTGGCGCAGCCGGTCGAGCAGATCCTGGTCGATGGCGAGCCCGGTCTCGCGCAGCAGCATGTTGGTGAAGAGCCCGCCGCTCATGCCGATCTTGCGGTGGATGCGCCAGACCGACAGGGCGATGCCCTCCTCGTCCAGCGCCTCCTTCCAGGCCAGCACATGCTGGTACACCGTGTCGGTCAGCGTGCCGTCCAGGTCGAACAGGAAAGCGTTGGTCAGGTGGGGAAAACCGGTCATGTCCATTGTCCCGCGGAATGGGTGGGGCGATCGTGGGTTGGGCGAGGCTGCCGGCCCTTAAGCCGGCGGACAGGACCGGAAGTGGGGCCGGCCGCGGGTTTTCGCCAAGGATTTGCGACGGACGGCAACGGATTTCCGACAACGATAACCCACGCGAATCTTTATCACCTTTCACCACGGGCGCGCGTAGACTGCCGCTTCCGCTGACGCGTTGACTTCGTTACAGTCCACCGCCAAGCTTGCCGGCGGATCGTCGGCGGGATGCCGGGAGAGGAATTGCGCGTGTCCGATAGGCCGGGGGATGGCGATGCGTGGCCGACAGGCGACGATCTGGTCATGTTGCTGGACCAGCTCAGCCGGCTTGTCTATGGCATCAGCTTCACCGACGGGCTTTTCCCGGCGCAATGGGTGGCGCTGCGCTATTTCCATGACGCGCCGGAACCGGCGCGCACCCTGACCGCGCTGGCCCGCTTCCAGAAGATCCATCTCGCCCCGGTGTCGCGCACCGTCTCCACCCTGGTCGACAAGGGATTGCTGACCCGCCGCCCGCATCCGGGGTTCAAGCGTGGCTGGCTGTTCGACCTGACCGGGGAGGGCCGGACCCTGCTGGAGCGCGATCCCCTGCGCCAGTCGCTGGGTCCGCCCCTCGCCGCCCTGGCCGAGAGCGAACAGGCGGTGCTGGGCGGCCTGATGAAGCGCATCATCGCCCACATGCAGGCCGGCACCGAGCCCCAGGAGGGCGGCAGAGACGGCGGCCGGCAGGGAAGCGGCCACAAGACGGACGGGACGCCGGCCGCCTGATCGGCCGGCCGCTCCTGCTCCGTCCCGCTCCCCTGCCCCATCCGCATCAGAACGTCAGCCGTTCGATGTTCTGCAGCACCAACTGGTGATGGTTCTGGTCCTCCAGCGTGACCGTCGTCTCCTGGTTGAAGGTCAGCCCGTGGCCCGACGGGTCGAGGGTGTAGCCATGCCCGTCCAGCTGCTGCAGCCAGTTGGCACCGGCATTGGCGACGAAGCCGCCGACCTCCACCACATCGGTCCAGCCCGTGCCGCCGTCGATGGTCAGGTTGCCGGCGCGCGGGGCGAAGATGAACAGATCGTCGCCGTCACCGCCCGACATGCTGGTGGTGCCACTGCCGGCATGCAGGATGTCGGCGCCGCTGCCGCCGGTCATCGTGGTGCCGGTGGCGACCTGCACCTGCAGCGCCAGCGGGTCGCTGGACAGCCCCTGGTCGTCGCTGACCATCACCTCCAGCGTCCGGGCTCCGCCGCCGTTGGGAGACAGGGCCAGGTGGTGGAGGATGTCGGTGTAGGTCGCGGTGGAGGCGGTGCCGGCCAGCGACAGCCGGTGGGTGCCGTCGTCCCAGCTCACCTCGATCCCGGTGCCCGACACCGTCCTGCGGCCGGTGGACGGATCGGTGTCGATGGCCAGGCTGTCGAGGTTCAGCCGGTCGCCAGTCTGCGAACCGGCGGAAATGCGGATCGACATGCCGGACATGACGCTGCTGTCGACATCCGCGATCGTCGCGTCGGCGGCCACCGCCGGGTGGTCGGCGGCATCGGCGGCGATGACCGTGGTCGTATGGCCGGCGGCCAGCGTCGGCTTGTCGTTCACCGGATCGACCGTCACCGTCAGCGCCTGGGTCACCGTCGCGGTGCTGCTCCCGTCCTGGGTGGTCGCGGTGACCGACAGGGTGACCGTGCCGTTCGCGTCGGCCGGCGGGGTGTAGGTCAGGCCGGCCAGATCCGAGGCGCCCAGGCTCCAGCTGCCGTCGGCATTGTGGGTGCCGTGGTTCAGGCTGGCGCCCGCCGGCATCCCGGTGATCCGCACCGTCACCGTCTCCGACCCGTCGGCATCGGTCGAGGCGGCGGTGATCGCCAGCGGGATCGCCGTGTCCTCCGTCCCATGGGCGGCCGGCGTGCCCAGGGTCGGCGCGTCGGCGACCGGCGTCACCGTCACCGCCAGCGAGCGGGACACGCTCGCCGGGGCCGCGGTCCCGTCGGTCGAGGTGGCGGTGACCGACAGGGTGAAGCTGCTGCCGCTGTCATGGGGCGGCGTGATCGCGAGGCCGGCCAGCTGCCCGGATGCGAGCGTGATCGAACCGTTGACGATGGTCAGCGTGTCGCCCGCCGCATTCGACAGGGCGGCGCCGGTCGGGATGTTGCCGATCGTGAGGCTCAGCGTCTCGGACGGGTCGGTCAGGGCGGGGTTGATCGACAGGGCGACCGTGCCGTCCTCCAGGACCGCGGCGGGATCGACCTGAAGCGTGGGCGTGTCGGACACCGGATGGACCGTGACCGGCAGCTGCGCCACCACGGAAGCCGGGGCGGCACCGCCGTCGGTGGAGGTCGCGGTGACGGTCAGGGTGAAGTCGCCGTCGTCGTTCTGCGGCGGCGTGATCTTGAGGCCGGCAAGCTGGGCCGCGGTCAGGGTGACGGCGCCGTTGGTGACGGTCAGCGTTCCATTGGCGGTGTTGCTGAGCCGCGCCCCGGCAGGGATGCCGGCGATGGTGATGCTCAGCACCTCCGAACTGTCGGTCAACGCCGACGTGATAGCCAGCGGGATCGCCGTATCCTCGTCGCCCGCCGCCGGAGCCACGGTCAAGGTCGGGGCGTCGGATACCGGGTTGACCGTCACCGGCAGCGTCCGGGTCACGGAGACCGGAGCGGCGGTGCCATCCTGCGCCGTCGCGGTGACGGTCAGGGTGAAGTCGGCATCACTGTCGTGCGGCGGCGTGACCTTCAGGCCGGCGAGCTGGCCTGGGGTCAGGGTGATGCTGCCGCCGCTGACCGTCAGGGTGTCGTTGGCACCGTTGGTCAGGCTGGCTCCGGTCGGAATGCCGCTGATGGTGATGCTCAGAGTTTCCGACCCGTCCAGATCGGTCAGGGCCGGGGTGACCGTCAGCGCGATGGCGGTGTCTTCGTTGCCGGTGGCCGCGGTCACCGCCAGGGTCGGCGTGTCGGTCACCGGGTTGACGGCGACGTGCAGCGTCCCGGTCGCCGTCGCGGCCGGCGCGCTGCCGTCCTTGGCGATGGCGGTGACGGTGAGGCTGAAATCGACGTCGCTGTTGTGCGGCGGCGTGATCGTCAGGCCGGTCAACTGGGCTTTGGTCAGCGTCCAGGTGGTGGTGCCGTCCTGCTCGGTGACCGACGTGCCGGCGCTGAGCGTCGCCCCGGCCGGAACCCCGGAGATGGCGATCGTCAGCGTCTCCGAGCCGTCGGTGTCGGCCAACGCGGGATTGATCGTCAGCGGGATCGCCGTGTCTTCGTTGCCGGCCGCAGCACTCACGGAGAGCGTCGGCGTATCGGACACCGGGTTGATCGTCACCGGCAGCGTCCGGGTCACCGAAACCGGAGCGGCGGCGCCATCCCGCGCCGTCGCGGTGACGGTCAGGGTGAAGTCGGCATCACTGTCGTGCGGCGGCGTGACCTTCAGGCCGGCGAGCTGGCCCGGGGTCAGGGTGATGCTGCCGCCGCTGACCGTCAGGGCGTCGCCGGCACCGTTGGTCAGGCTGGCTCCGGTCGGAATGCCGGAGATGGTGATGCTCAGCGTTTCCGACCCGTCGGTATCCGTCAGGGCCGGGGTGATCGACAGCGCGATGGCCGTATCCTCGTCGCCGGTGGCGGCCGAGACCGTCAGCGTCGGCGTGTCGGTCACCGGGGCGACGGTGACGAGCAGCGGCGCGCTGGCGGTCGCCGCAGCGGCGGTGCCGTCCTTGGCGATCGCCGTGACGGTCAGGGTGAAGTCGGCGTCGCTGTTGGCCGGCGGGGTGATCGCCAGACCGGTCCATTGCCCGGCCGCCAGCGTGATGGAGCCGCCGGAGACGGTCAGCACGTCGCCCGCCGCGTTGGACAGGTGGGCGCCGGCGGGGATGCCGCTGATGGTGACGGTCAGCGTCTCCGAGCCGTCGGTGTCGGTCAGCGCCGGGGTGATGGTCAGCGCGATGGACGTGTCTTCGTTGCCGCTCGCCGCGGTCACCGCCAGGGTCGGGGTATCCGAAACCGCGTTCAGGGTGATCGGCACGGTGACGACCCTGGTCGCCGTGCTGCCGTTGGATTCGAAGCTGACGGCGGTGACGGTCAGGGTGATCGGCGCGTCGCTGTCGGCCGGCGGCGTCAGCTTCAGGCCGCCGAGCTGGTCCGGCGTCAGGGTCCAGCTGCCGTCGGCATTGCGGGTGCCGGCCGACAGCAGCGCCCCCGCCGGCACGCCGGCGATCGTCACCAGCCCGAGCCGCTCCGACCCGTCGGTGTCGTACAGCGCCACCGACAGGTTCAACGGCAGAACTATGTCCTCCGTCCCGTTCAGGGGCGCCCAGGTGACGATGGGCTGGTCGGCGACCGGATCGACGCTGACCCGGAACAGCTGGCTGGTGGTGGCGGAGAGGCCGGTGGCCGTCTCCGTCGTCGTCGCGGTCAGGGTCAGGTTGAAGTCGTTGCCGGCGTTGAGCGGCGGCAGAAGCTTCAGCCCGCTGAGCTGTGCCGCGGTCAGGGCGACCGAGCCGCCGGTGGGGGTGAGGGTGTTGCCGTTCGCATCCACCAGCAGCGCGCCGGCAGGCAGGCCGGACAGGACGACGGTCATCGTCTCCGAGCCGTCGGTGTCGACCAGGGCCGCCCTCAGGTTCAGCGCGATCAGCGTGTCCTCGCTGCCCGAGGCGTTGGCGACGATGACGGTGGGCGCGTCGGTGACCGGCGTCACCGTCACATGGATGTTGGCGCTGGTGCTCGCCATGTCCCGGTTGGAGCTTTCCAGGCTGGTCGCGGTCAGCGTCAGGTCCATGCCGCCGGAATAGTTGCGCGGCGGCGTGACGGTCAGGCCGGACAGCTCCGCCGGCTTCAGCGTCCAGGACCCGTCGCCGTTGTTGGAGCCGTGGTTCAGCACCGCGCCGGCCGGCAGGCCGGACAGGATGATCGCCATCGACTCCGACCCGTCGGTGTCGACGAGGCCGGCCGACAGGGTCAGGGCGATCGGCGTGTCCTCCGCCCCCGTCGCATCATGCACCGTGACGGCGGGCGCATCGGCGACGGCGGTGTAGGTGACCGAGAAGGTCTTGGTCGACCAGGCCGGCGCCGCGGTGCCGTCCTGCGACGCCGCCTGCACCGTCAGCGTCACCGTGCCGGCATAGTTGGCCGGCGCCGTCAGCGTCAGGGCCGCGCGGTCGGCGGCGGACAGGCCGGTGAGATCGTAGACGCCGTTGCCGAGCGCCGTGCCGCCCGACAGGGTGAAGCCGGCCGGCACCGTCACCTTCAGGGCGGTGATCACCTCGCCGGTGCCGACCAGATCGGTGACCGCGGCGTCGATCGACAGGCTGGCGGCCTGGTCTTCGAGCGCCGTCGCGGAATGGACGGAAATGGCGGGCGCGTCGCTGACCGGCGCCACCTCGACGTTCAGCGTCCTGGTGGTGGTCGCCCGGTCGGCGTTGCTGCTTTCCCGCGAGACCGCGGTCACCGTCAGCTGGATGGTGCCGCTGGCGTCATGGGGCGGCGTGAATTTCAGCCCGGCGAGCTGGCCGGGGGTCAGCAGCCAGCGGCCGGTGGTGGAGTCGAGATAGCCGGCCGACAGCGAGGCGCCGGCCGGCAGCCCGTCGATGACGATGCTGGCCAGGGTCTCCGACCCGTCGGTGTCGGCCAGCGCGGCGGTGATGTTCAGCGCGATGGACGTGTCCTCGTCGCCGGAAGCCGGCTGCACGGTCAGCAGCGGGCTGTCGGCGACGGCGGTGACGGTCACGTCCTGGGTCAGCGTGGTGTGGGCGTTGCTGCTGCCCGACACCACGTCGATGGTGATCCTGAAATCGGCGTCGCTGTTGGCCGGCGGCGTCAGCGTCAGGCCGGCCAGCTGCGCCTTGGTCAGCGTGATCGAGCCGCCGGTGACGGTCAGCGTGTCGCCGGCGGTGTTGGTCAGGCCGGCGCCGGTCGGGATACCCGACAGCGTGACGGTGGACACGCCCTGCCAGTTCGCCAGGCCGTCCGTGAGGCCGAGCGCGACCGCCGTATCCTCGGCAGTGGTCACGGCATGCGGCCGGTCGCTGCCGACGCTGGGATCCAGCGGAATCGGGGGCGGAGGCGGCGGCGGGGGCGGAGGGGGTGGCGGCGGAGGCGGGCTGGTGCCGCCGCCGTTGTTTCCGCCGCCGGGATCGGTCGAGCCGCCGCCGGAGGAGGCCGTGGTGGTCCAGCTCAGCACGAAGCTGTCGGACACGCTGGTGTTGCGGTCGCCCTCGCTTTCGATGCTGTAGGGGTTGACCGTCAGCATGAGGCTGGCGGTGTCGGCGCTGCCGGCCACGCTGTGGGTGATGCCGGTGGCGTTGGCGTCCTTGACGGTCAGCTTCAGGCCGCCTTCGGCCAGCGCCGCGGCGTAGTCGTCGGCGGTCAGCGTCCAGGTGCCGTTGCCGTTGTCGAGGCCGCGCGACAGCACCGTGCCCTTGGGCACGCCGCGGATGGTGACCGCCAGCTTTTCCGACCCGTCGGTGTCCTGGAGGAAGGCGTTCAGGTTCAGCACCATGCCGTCCGGCACGCCGGCCGTCGACTGGTCGTCGACATGGTAGGGGACTGCCGAACCGTCGGCGGCATGCGACACCGGCGCGTCGGCGACGGCGGTGACGACGACCGTCGGGGTGTAGGTCCTGGTCAGGCTGTCGCTGCCGTCGGTGACCGTCACCTTGACGGTGATGGTGAAGTCGTTGGCATTGTTGGCCGGCACGATCAGTCGCAGGCCGCCGAGCTTGGCCGGGTCGACCGTCCAGCTGCCGTCATGGTTGTCGGTCAGCGCGCCGGCGATCGTGCTGGTCAGCGTCGCCCAGGCCGGCAGGCCGGAGATGACGATCGCGGAGATCTGCTCCGAATGGTCGATGTCGCTGGTCAGCGCCGAGATGGTCAGCGGGATGCCGCCGGCGGCGTCCTCCAGCGCGCTGGCGCCGATGGAGACGATGGGCTCGTCCGCCTTGGCATCGACGGTGACCGTCAGGTCGCGGGTGTCCTTCAGCGTCCCGCCGGAGGTCACGCCGTTCACGGTGATGATCGGCGCGCCGTTGCTGTCGGTGGTGATGACGTCGACCTTCAGCGTGACCGTTCCGGCGAAGTCCTGCCTGGTCGTCAGGGTCAGTTCGTTGCGGTAGTCGACATCGACCGACCAGCGGCCGTTGCCGAGATAGACCAGCCCGCTCTCGTGTCCCGGCGCCAGCGACAGCCAGGAGCCCGACGGCAGGTTGCTGACCACCAGCGACAGGCGCTCCGAACCGTCGTTGTCGACCATCACCAGATCGCCGAGGCGCAGGTTGATCGCCGTGTCCTCGTCGCCACGGGCGCCGAGCGGGCCGTTCGGCGTCACGACGTCAGCGACGCCCTGCACGTCGACATGGACGGTCACCGCCGCCGCGTCGGCGAAGGAGCCGTTGGAACCTTCCGTCGCCCGCGCGGTGAAGGTCAGGTTGAAGGCGGTGTTGGAATTGGACGGCGGGGTGATGGTGAGCCCACTCAGGTCGGCCTGGGTCAGCACCCATTTGCCCAGGCCGGCATCATAGTGGCCGTGGTTCAGCGTGGCCCCCGCCGGAACGCCGCCGACCAGGATGCTGAGGCTCTCCGAGCCGTCGCGGTCGGTCAATGCTGCGACCACCGACAGCGGGATGGCGGTGTCCTCGCGCCCGACCGCGTCAGAGGCCGACAGGACCGGGGTGTCGGCGACGGCGTTGACCGTCACCGCGAAGGATTGCGGGGCCGAGGTGGCGGTGGTCCTGCCCTCCACCGAGGTGGCGGTGACGGTCAGCGTCACCGTGCCGGAATAATTGGACGGCGGGTTGAAGGTGAGGCCGGACAGCTGCGCCGGGGTCAGGGTCCAGCTGCCGTCGGCGTTGTGGATGCCGGCCGACAGGCTCGCCCCCTCCGGCACGCCGGTGATGGTGATGTGGTCCAGCGTCTCCCCCGTCAGGTCGGACAGCCGGGCGTCGATGGACAGCGCGATGGCGGTGTCCTCGTTGCCGGCTGCCGGCGGCAGGGTGACGATGGGGGCGTCGGCCACGCCGGTGACGGTGATCGACAGGGATGCCGGGCTGGAGGTGGCGGTCGAGCCGTTCTCCCGCTCCACCGAGGTCGCGGTGACGCTGAGCGTGATGGTGCCGGAGAAGTCGTGCGGCGGGGTCAGGCGCAGGCTCGCCAGATCGGCCGCATTGACCTTCCAGGTGGTGCTGCCGTCGCTCTGGGTGCCGAGCATGGTGCCGACGGACAGGGTGGCGCCGTCCGGCACGCCGGAAATGGTGACGTAGCCGATGCTCTCCGACCCGTCGGTGTCGGTCAGCGCCGGGGTGATCCTCAGCGCGACCGAGGTGTCCTCGTTCGTCGCGGCGGCGGCGGCGGTCACGGTCGGCGCGTCGGCCACCGCGTCGACGGTGATGGTGCCGGTCGCCGTCTGCACCAGGTGCGACGCGTTGGCGCCGCTGCCGTCGACGGTTCCGACCTTCAGGGTATAGGTGAGGTCGGCGTCGGAGTCGTGCAGGGTGACGACGCTCAGGCCCTGCACCGTCCAGGCGCCGGCCGTGCCGCCGGCCGCGGCCAGCGCCGAGGTCGGGATCGTCCAGCTGTAGTTGCCCGAGGCGTCGGGGCCGCTGCGCGTCAGCTCGACGCCGTTCAGGTACAGCTTGGCGCCGGCAACGTCCTGCTGCGACGCCGCCATGGTCAGGGTGACGCTTTCGACCTTTTCCGGGCTGGCGGCATCGACGTCGCTCAGCGTGATGGTCGGGGCGAGCGGGATGCCGCCGGCCGCGTCCTCGTTGCCGCGGGCGTTCAGCGTGGTGATCTGGAAGGGGTCGGCGACCGGGGCCACCGTGATCGTCTGCACCGCGGTGGAGGTGCCGCCATAGGCGTCGGTCACTGTGAAGGTGAAGGTCTCGGTGCCGCTGAAATCGGCGTCGGGGGTGTAGGTGAAGCTGCCGTCGGCCCTCACCACCAGCGTGCCGTGCGACAGGCGGACCGCCTCGCCGTCGTTGCCCGGCCCCTTGAAGGTCAGGCTGTCGTCGGTGCGTCCGTTGAGGGTGTCCTGGTCGGTGGCGACGAGGCGGCTGGTGACCGCATGGTCCTCGTTGGTTACCGTGGTGGCGACGGTGGCGGTGGGAGCATAGTTCAGCGCCTCGCGTACGGTGACCGGCCGGCCGTCGACGTAGAGTTCCAGCTTCTCGAAATCCACCACCTTCAGGCCGAGCGCCGTCAGGGTGGCGGCGCTTCCGGTGGAAGTGTCGGCGGTTGCGGCGTTCGGCTTGGCCGCCGCCGCTTCGATCTGGTCGCGCAGGGTGCGCAGGTCAGCCAGGATCGCCGGCGTGGAGAGCTGGGCCGCGGTCAGCATGACCCGGAAGGTATCGATACCGGTGTCGCCGTCCTGCAGTTCGGGATTGGCCGCGGTGCCGCCGTCGGTGCCGACGGTGAAGATCGACAGGTCGTCGCCCGCCCCACCGAAGACGGTGTCGGCACCGCCGCCGCCGGAGATGGTGTCGCTGCCGGCGCCGCCGATCAGGATGTTGGCGCCGCCGTCGCCGGTGATGACGTCGTCGAAGGCGGAGCCGGTGACGTTCTCCAGGTTGCGCAGGACGTCGGTGCCCTCGCCGGTGCCGATGCCGGTCGCGAGGTTGGCGTTCACCGCCGTGGCGGAGTCGGCGTAGGTCACCGTGTCGTTGCCGAGGCCGCCGTCGATGGTGTCGTTGCCGGGGCCGCCGGCCAGCAGGTCGTTGTCGGCGCCGCCGTCCAGGCTGTCGTCGCCCGAACCGCCGCGCAGGGTGTCGGCGCCGGCACCGCCGAAGATGGTGTCGTTGCCGGCGCCGCCGTCGAGGCTGTCGTTGCCCTGCGGCGTGTTCTGGAAGGTGATCGTCAGCGTCTTGGGCGTGCTGGTGGCGGTGCTGGCATTCTCCTGCTCCACCGTGGTGGCGGTGACGGAGAGGTTGATGGTGCCGTTGCCGGCGCCTTCCCTGGCAGTCAGGGTCAAACCGGCGAGCTCGGCCTTGGTCAGCGTCCAGGTGGTGGTGCCGTCCGCTTGCGTGACCGAGGTGCCGGCGCTGAGCGTCGCACCGGCCGGCACGCCGGCGATCGTCACCTTGGAGATCGATTCCGACCCGTCGACGTCGGACAGGGCGGCGGTGATGGTCAGCGCCCGGGTGAAGAGGCCGGTGCCGTCGCCATAGATCACGTCGTCGCCGTCACCGCCGCTGATCGTGTCGTTGCCGGCGCCGCCCGACAGCGTGTCGTTGCCGGCCGTGCCGGTCAGCGTGTCGCTCTGCCCGACGGCGAGGTCGTAGGTGATCGGGGTGACGGTGACGATCGGCGCATCGGCGACCGCGGCGACGGTCACGGCCAGGGTCTGGCTGACCGACACCGGGGAGGCGACGCCGTCCTTGGCGGTGGCGGTGACCGTCAACGTGAAGTCGACGTCGCTGTCGTGCTTCGGCGTGATGGTCAGTCCGCTCAGCTGAGCCTTGGTCAGCGTCCAGGTGGTGGTGCCGTCCGCTTGCGTGACCGAGGTGCCGGCGCTGAGCGTCGCGCCGGCCGGAACCCCGGCGATGGTGATCGTCAGCGTCTCGGAGCCGTCGGTGTCGGTCAGGGCGGAATTGATCGTCAGCGGAATCGCCGTGTCTTCGTTGCCCGTCGCTGCGCTCACGGAGAGCGTCGGCGTGTCGGTCACCGGGTTGACGGTGACCAGCAGCGGCGCGCTGGTGGTGGCTGCCGTGGCGGTGCCGTCCTTGGCGATGGCAGTGACGGTCAGGGTGAAATCGACGTCGCTGTTGGCCGGCGGCGTGATCTTCAGGCCGGCAAGCTGGTCCGGCGTCAGCGTGATCGAGCCGCCGGTGACGGTCAGCGTGCCGTTCAGGCTGTTGGCGAGGACGGCGCCGGTGGGGATCCCGGTGATGCGGACGGTCAGCGTCTCCGACCCGTCGGTGTCGGTCAGCGCCGGGGTGATGGACAGCGGGATCGCGGTGTCCTCGTCGCCCGTCGCGGCCGTGACGCTCAGCGTCGGGGTATCGGAGACGGGATTGACCGTCACCGCCAGGGTCTGGCTCACCGACACCGGAGCGGCGACGCCGTCCTTGGCGGTTGCCGTCACCGTAAGATTGAAGTCGACGTCGCTGTTGGTGGGCGGAGTGATCTTCAGGCCGGTCAACTGGGTCTTGGTCAGCGTCCAGGTGGTGGTGCCGTCGGACTGGGTGACCGAGGTGCCGGCGCTGAGCCTTGCACCGGCCGGGACCCCGGCGATGGTGATCGTCAGCGTCTCCGACCCGTCCGTGTCGGTCAGGGCGGAATTGATCGTCAGCGGAATGGCGGTGTCTTCGTTGCCCGTCGCCGCGGAGACCGTCAGCGTCGGGGTATCGGTCACCGGGTTGACGGTGACCAGCAGCGGCGCGCTGGTGGTTGCCGCCGTGGCGGTGCCGTCCTTGGCGATGGCGGTGACGGTCAGGGTGAAATCGACGTCGCTGTTGGCCGGCGGCGTGATCTTGAGGCCGGCAAGCTGGTCCGGCGTCAGCGTGATCGAGCCGTTGCTGACGGTCAGCGTGCCGTTCAGGCTGTTGGCGAGGACCGCGCCGGTGGGAATGCCGGTGATGGTGACGGTCAGCGTCTCCGAACCGTCGGTATCGGTCAGGGCCGGGGTGATCGTCAGCGGGATCGCGGTATCCTCGTCGCCCGTCGCGGCCGTGACACTCAACGTCGGCGTATCGGAGACGGGATTGACCGTCACCGCCAGGGTCTGGCTGACCGATACCGGCGCGGCGACGCCGTCCTTGGCGGTGGCGGTGACCGTCAGGGTGAAGTCGACGTCGCTGTCGTGTTTCGGCGTAATGGTCAGGCCGACGAGCTGGGCCTTGGTCAGCGTCCAGGTGGAAGTGCCGTCCGCTTGCGTCACCGAGGTGCCGGCGCTGAGCGTCGCGCCGGCGGGGACGCCAGCGATGGTGATGCTCAGCGTCTCCGACCCGTCGGTGTCGGTCAGCGCCGAGCCGATCGTCAGCGGGATGGCCGTGTCTTCGTTGCCCGTCGCCGCGCTCACGGAGAGCGTCGGCGTGTCGGTCACCGGATCGACCGTCACGGCGAGGGTCTGGCTGACCGATACCGGGGAGGCGACGCCGTCCTTGGCGGTAGCGGTGACCGTCAGAGTGAAATCGACGTCGCTGTTGGCCGGCGGCGTGATCGTCAGGCCGGCGAGCTGGGCCTTGGTCAGCGTCCAGGTGGTGGTGCCGTCTGCTTGCGTGACCGAGGTCCCGGCGCTGAGCGTCGCGCCGGCCGGGACCCCGGCGATGGTGATCGTCAGCGTCTCCGACCCGTCGGTGTCGGTCAGCGCCGGAGTGATCGTCAGCGGGATCGCGCTGTCTTCGTTGCCGCTGGCGGCGGAGACCGTGAGCGTCGGCGTATCGGTCACCGGGTTGACGGCTACCAGCAGCGGCGCGGTGGTGGTCGCCGCTGTCGCGGTGCCATCCTTGGCGATGGCAGTGACGGTCAGGGTGAAGTCGACATCGCTGTTGGCCGGCGGGGTGATTTTCAGGCCGGCAAGCTGGTCCGGTGTCAGCGTGATCGAGCCGTTGGTGACGGTCAGCGTGCCGTTGAGAGTATTGGCGAGGACGGCGCCGGTGGGAATCCCGGCGATGGTGATCGTCAGTGTCTCCGATCCGTCGGTGTCGGTCAGCGCCGGGGTGATCGTCAGCGGGATCGCGCTGTCTTCGTTGCCCGTCGCCGCGCTCACGGAGAGCGTCGGCGTATCGGTGACCGGGTTGACCGTCACGGCGAGCGTCTGGCTGACCGACACTGGGGCGGCCACACCGTCCTTGGCGGTTGCCGTCACCGTGAGATTGAAATCGACGTCGCTGTTGGCCGGCGGCGTAACGGTCAGGCCGGTGAGCTGGCCCGGCGTCAACGTCCAGGTGGTGGTGCCGTCTGCTTGCGTCACCGAGGTGCCGGCGCTGAGCGTCGCACCGGCGGGAACGCCGGCGATGGTGATGCTCAGCGTCTCCGACCCATCCGTGTCGGTCAGCGCCGGGGTAATCGTCAGCGGGATCGCACTGTCTTCGTTGCCGGTGGCGGCCTGCACGCTCAACGTCGGCGTATCAGTGACCGGGTTGACCGTCACCGCTAGCGTCTGGCTGACGGAGACCGGGGCCGCGACGCCGTCCTTGGCGGTGGCCGTCACCGTCAGGGTGAAGTCGATGTCGCTGTTGGCAGGCGGCGTGACGGTCAGGCCGGTGAGCTGGCCCGGCGTCAGCGTCCAGGTGGTGGTGCCGTCTGCTTGCGTGACCGCAGTCCCGGCGCTGAGCGTCGCGCCGGCGGGAACCCCGGCGATGGTGATGCTCAGCGTCTCCGACCCATCCGTGTCGGTCAGGGCCGGGCTGATCGTCAGCGGGATCGCACTGTCTTCGTTGCCCGTCGCAGCACTCACGGAGAGCGTCGGGGTGTCGGTCACCGGATTGACGGTAACCAGCAGCGGTGCGCTGGTGGTCGCCGCCGTGGCGGTACCGTCCTTGGCGATGGCCGTAACAGTGAGGGTGAAGTCGACGTCGCTGTTGGCCGGCGGCGTGATCGTCAGGCCGGTCAGTTGGCCCGGCGTCAGCGTCCAGGTGGTGGTCCCGTCCGGCTGGGTCACCGAAGTACCGGCACTGAGCGTCGCACCGGCGGGAACCCCGGCGATGGTGATGCTCAGTGTCTCCGACCCGTCGGTGTCGGTCAGGGCCGGGCTGATCGTCAGCGGAATGGCGGTGTCTTCGTTGCCCGTCGCGGCCGAGGCCGTCAGCGTCGGCGTGTCGGTGACCGGGTTGACCGTCACGGCCAGCGTCTGGCTGACCGACACCGGAGCGGCCACGCCATCCTTGGCGGTGGCGGTGACCGTGAGATTGAAGTCGACGTCGCTGTTGGCCGGCGGCGTGATCGTCAGGCCGGTCAATTGGCCCGGCGTCAGCGTCCAGGTGGTGGTGCCGTCTGCTTGCGTCACCGCAGTCCCGGCGCTGAGCGTCGCACCGGCGGGAACCCCGGCGATGGTGATGCTCAGTGTCTCCGACCCATCCGTGTCGGTCAGGGCCGGGCTGATCGTCAGCGGGATCGCACTGTCTTCGTTGCCCGTCGCAGCACTCACGGAGAGCGTCGGGGTGTCGGTCACCGGATTGACGGTAACCAGCAGCGGTGCGCTGGTGGTCGCCGCCGTGGCGGTACCGTCCTTGGCGATGGCCGTAACAGTGAGGGTGAAGTCGACGTCGCTGTTGGCAGGCGGCGTGATGGTCAGGCCGGTCAACTGGCCCGGCGTCAACGTCCAGGTGGTGGTGCCATCCGGCTGGGTGACCGAAGTGCCGGCACTAAGCGTGGCGCCGGCCGGAACCCCGGCGATGGTGACGCTCAGCGTCTCCGACCCATCCGTGTCGGTCAGCGCCGGGTTGATCGTCAGCGGGATTGCCGCGTCTTCGTTGCCGCTGGCGGCGGAGATCGTCAGCGTCGGCGTGTCGGACACTGGGTTGACGGAAACCAGCAGAGGAGCGCTGGTGGTGGCCGCCGCCGCAGTGCCATCCTTGGCGATTGCGGTAACGGTCAGCGTGAAGTCGACGTCACTGTTGGCCGGCGGGGTGATGGTGAGGCCAGTGAGCTGGCCCGGCGTCAGCGTCCAGGTCGTCGTGCCGTCCGGCTGGGTCACCGAGGTGCCGGCACTGAGCGTCGCACCCGCCGGAACCCCGGCGATGGTGATGCTCAGCGTCTCCGACCCGTCGGTGTCGGTCAGCGCCGGGGTGATCGTCAGCGGAATGGCGGTGTCTTCGTTGCCCGTCGCCGCGCTCACGGAGAGCGTCGGCGTATCGGTCACCGGG
Organism: Azospirillum endophyticum; assembly: GCF_016595245.1. Taxonomy (GTDB): domain Bacteria; phylum Pseudomonadota; class Alphaproteobacteria; order Azospirillales; family Azospirillaceae; genus Azospirillum; species Azospirillum endophyticum. The sequence goes on along the minus strand of NZ_JAENHM010000091.1, from coordinate 48,174 downwards.
TTGACGGTCACGGCGAGCGTCTGGCTGACCGACACCGGGGCGGCCACGCCATCCTTGGCGGTGGCCGTCACCGTCAGGGTGAAGTCGACGTCGCTGTTTGCCGGCGGCGTGATGGTCAGGCCAGTCAACTGGCCCGGCGTCAGGGTCCAGGTCGTGGTGCCGTCCGGCTGGGTCACCGAGGTGCCGGCGCTGAGCGTCGCGCCGGCCGGAACACCGGCGATGGTGATGCTCAGCGTCTCCGACCCATCGGTGTCGGTCAGGGCCGGGTTGATCGCCAGCGGGATCGCGGTGTCTTCATTGCCAGTGGCGGCAGTGACACTCAGCGTCGGGGTGTCGGTCACCGGGTTGACGGTCACGAGCAGAGGCGCGCTGGTGGTCGCCGCCGCCGCGGTGCCATCCTTGGCGATGGCGGTGACCGTCAGCGTGAAGTCGACGTCACTGTTGGCCGGCGGCGTGATGGTCAGGCCGGTCAACTGGCCCGGCGTCAGGGTCCAGCTGGTGGTGCCATCCGGCTGGGTGACCGACGTGCCAGCGCTGAGCGTCGCACCGGCGGGAACCCCGGCGATGGTGATGCTCAGCGTCTCCGACCCATCCGTGTCGGTCAGAGCCGGGTTGATCGTCAGCGGAATGGCGCTGTCTTCGTTGCCCGTCGCCGCGGAGACCGTCAGCGTCGGCGTGTCGGAAACGGGATTGACCGTCACGGCCAGCGTCTGGCTGACCGACACCGGAGCGGCCACGCCATCCTTGGCGGTGGCAGTGACCGTCAGCGTGAAGTCGAGGTCGCTGTTGGCGGGGGGAGTGATCGTCAGACCGGTCAACTGGCCCGGGGTCAGGGTCCAGGTCGTGGTGCCGTCTGCTTGCGTCACCGAGGTGCCGGCGCTGAGCGTGGCGCCCGCCGGAACGCCGGCAATGGTGATGCTCAGCGTCTCCGACCCATCCGTGTCGGTCAGCGCCGGGTTGATCGTCAGCGGGATCGCACTGTCTTCGTTGCCGCTGGCGGCGGAGACCGTCAGCGTCGGCGTGTCGGTGACCGGGTTGACCGTCACGGCGAGCGTCTGACTGACGGAGACCGGCGCGGCAACGCCGTCCTTGGCGGTTGCAGTGACGGTCAGAGTGAAGTCGACGTCGCTGTTGGACGGCGGCGTGATGGTCAGGCCGGTGAGCTGGCCTGGCGTCAGCGTCCAGGTGGTCGTGCCATCCGGCTGGGTGACCGAGGTGCCGGCACTGAGCGTCGCACCGGCCGGAACCCCGGCAATGGTGATGCTCAGCGTCTCGGAGCCATCCGTGTCGGTCAGCGCCGGGTTGATCGTCAGCGGGATCGCACTGTCTTCGTTGCCCGTCGCGGCCGAGACCGTCAACGTCGGGGTATCGGTCACCGGGTTGACCGTCACGGCCAGCGTCTGGCTGACCGACACCGGAGTGGTCACGCCGTCCTTGGCGGTTGCCGTCACCGTGAGATTGAAGTCGACGTCGCTGTTGGACGGCGGCGTGATCGTCAGGCCGGTGAGCTGGCCCGGCGTCAGCGTCCAGGTGGTGGTGCCGTCTGCTTGCGTCACCGAAGTACCGGCGCTGAGCGTCGCGCCGGCGGGAACGCCGGCAATCGTGATGCTCAGCGTCTCCGAGCCATCCGTGTCGGTCAGAGCCGGGTTGATCGTCAGCGGAATGGCGCTGTCTTCGTTGCCCGTCGCGGCCGAGACCGTCAGCGTCGGCGTGTCGGTCACCGGGTTGACCGTCACGGCCAGTATCTGGCTGACCGACACCGGAGCGGCCACGCCATCCTTGGCGGTGGCGGTGACCGTGAGATTGAAGTCGACGTCGCTGTTGGCCGGCGGCGTGATCGTCAGGCCGGTCAATTGGCCCGGCGTCAGCGTCCAGGTGGTGGTGCCGTCTGCTTGCGTCACCGAAGTACCGGCATTGAGCGTCGCACCAGCCGGAACCCCGGCGATGGTGATGCTCAGCGTCTCCGACCCATCCGTGTCGGTCAGCGCCGGGCTGATCGTCAGCGGGATCGCACTGTCTTCGTTGCCCGTCGCAGCACTCACGGAGAGCGTCGGGGTGTCGGTCACCGGATTGACGGTAACCAGCAGCGGTGCGCTGGTGGTCGCCGCCGTGGCGGTACCGTCCTTGGCGATGGCCGTAACAGTGAGGGTGAAGTCGATGTCGCTGTTGGCCGGCGGCGTGACGGTCAGCCCAGTCAGTTGGCCCGGCGTCAGCGTCCAGGTGGTGGTGCCATCCGCTTGCGTCACGGACGTGCCGGCACTGAGCGTCGCACCCGCCGGAACCCCGGCGATGGTGATGCTCAGCGTCTCCGACCCGTCGGTGTCGGTCAGCGCCGGAGTGATCGTCAGCGGGATTGCACTGTCTTCGTTGCCGGTGGCAGCGGAGACCGAAAGCGTCGGCGTGTCGGACACCGGGTTGACCGTCACGGCGAGCGTCTGGCTGACCGATACCGGAGCGGCCACGCCATCCTTGGCAGTGGCAGTGACCGTCAGCGTGAAGTCGACGTCGCTGTTGGCCGGCGGGGTGATCGTCAGACCGCTCAATTGGCCCGGCGTCAGCGTCCAAGTGGTGGTGCCATCCGGCTGGGTCACCGAGGTGCCGGCGCTGAGCGTCGCGCCGGCCGGGACCCCGGCGATGGTGATGCTCAGCGTCTCCGACCCATCCGTGTCGGTCAGAGCCGGGTTGATCGTCAGCGGAATGGCGCTGTCTTCGTTGCCGGCGGCGGCAGTGACACTCAGCGTCGGCGTGTCGGTGACCGGGTTGACGGTCACGAGCAGAGGCGCGCTGGTGGTCGCCGCCGCCGCAGTACCATCCTTGGCGATGGCGGTGACCGTCAGCGTGAAGTCGAGGTCGCTGTTGGCGGGGGGAGTGATCGTCAGGCCGGTCAACTGGCCCGGCGTCAGCGTCCAGGTCGTGGTGCCGTCCGGCTGGGTGACCGACGTGCCAGCGCTGAGCGTCGCACCGGCGGGAACCCCGGCGATGGTGATACTCAGCGTCTCGGAACCGTCGGTGTCGGTCAGGGCCGGGTTGATCGCCAGCGGAATGGCGCTGTCTTCGTTGCCGGTAGCAGCGGAGACCGAAAGCGTCGGCGTGTCGGAAACGGGATTGACCGTCACGGCGAGGGTCTGGCTGACCGACACCGGTGCGGCAACACCGTCCTTGGCCGTTGCGGTAACCGTCAGGTTGAAGTCGGCGTCGCTGTCATGCTTCGGCGTGATGGTCAGGCCGGTGAGCTGGCCCGGCGTCAGGGTCCAGGTCGTGGTCCCGTCCGGCTGCGTCACCGAAGTACCGGCATTGAGCGTGGCACCGGCCGGAACACCGGCGATGGTGATGCTCAACGTCTCGGAGCCATCGGTGTCGGTCAGCGCCGGGCTGATGGACAGCGGGATCGCCGTGTCTTCGTTGCCGGCCGCAGCACTCACGGAGAGCGTCGGCGTGTCGGTCACCGGGTTGACCGTCACCGCCAGCGTCTGGCTGACCGACACCGGAGCAGCCACGCCGTCCCTGGCGGTGGCCGTCACCGTCAGATTGAAATCGACGTCGCTGTTTGCCGGCGGGGTGATCGCCAAGCCGGTCAGTTGGCCAGGCGTCAGCGTCCAGGTCGTGGTGCCGTCTGCTTGCGTGACCGCAGTCCCGGCGCTGAGCGTCGCGCCGGCGGGAACGCCGGCAATCGTGATGCTCAGCGTCTCCGACCCGTCGGTGTCGGTCAGCGCCGGATCGATCGTCAGCGGAATGGCGCCGTCTTCGTTGCCCGTCGCTGCAGCGACGCTCAACGTCGGGGTGTCGGTCACCGGATTCACGCTAACGACCAGCGGCATGCTGGTGCTGGCCGGAGCGGCGCTGCCGTCCCGGCTGGTCGCCGTGACCGTCAGGGTGAAATCGGCGTCGCTGTTGGCCGGCGGCGTGATCGCCAGACCGGCCAGCTGGCCCGGCGTCAGGGTGATCGAGCCGCCGGAGATGGCCAGCACCTCGCCGGCGGCGTTGGTCAGCACCGCACCCGCCGGGATGCCGCCGATGGTGACCGTCAGCGTCTCCGACCCGTCCGTATCGGTCAGCGCCGGGTCGATGGTCAGCGGGATCGCCGTGTCCTCGGCCCCGGTGACCGCGGCGACGCCGAGCGTCGGGGTGTCGGACACCGGATTGACGGTGACCGGCAAGGTGGCGGTGACGCTGTTGGGAGCGGCGCTGCCGTCGGCGCTGGTGGCCGTCACGGTCAGGGCGAAGCTGTCGCCGCCGTTGGGCGGCGGGGTCAGCGTCAGGCCGGAGATCTGCGAGGAGGTCAGCACGACGCTGCCGTTCACCACCGCCAGCACCGTGCCGGACCCGTCGCGCAGCACCGCCCCGTCGGGAATGCCGGACAGGGTGACGCTCAGCACCTCCGTCCCGCCGGTGTCGGTGAGGGCGGCGGTGATGTTCAGGGCGATGGCGGTGTCCTCGTCGCCCGAAACGCCGTTCACCGTCAGGTTCGGCCTGTCGGACACCGGCGCCTGCGGCGTGGCGGGGCCAACGCCCGCCACGGCTGCCTGATTGATGAGGAACGGATCGGCATTCGGAACCGTGCCGTCGTCGATCACCTGCTCGGGCGTATCGGGTACGGGAATGTCCGGCTGCGGGATGGCGAGTTCGGTGAAGCTGGTGGTCGTGCGGGCATTGGACAGCAGTTCCGCCGTGCCGCCGGCGGCATCGCGGCGCTCCCCGTCCGACGGGCCGGAGCCCTCGGGACCGGACGGCCCGGACCCCCGGGTCCCTTGCGTGCGCAGGACATCGCCATCCAGCAGCAGCGCGTTCAACGAACGGTCAGTGTTGACGCCTACCGCTTCCCCGACGACGCTGCTGGTCTGGACGGCGCCGCCGATCATCAGACCTTCGCTGCCGCGATAGTCGGTCTGGACGTAACCCAGCGTGTCGTCCGGCCGTTGCAACTGCACGGCACTCGCCTCATGGATGACGCCGCCCAGCCGGGTCCCGTCGACCTGCTGCAGGAGGGTGAGATCGTCCAGGATCTGACGATCGTCGACCGCCGGGACTTTCCCCTGAACCGCTTCCTCAGCCATCGGACCGCTCCATAAGTCGGGTGCAGAGTCGCACCGCGCCACTCGTCACGACCCTAGGTTCTAGCGCTCCAACTTGCTTGTGATAAGAAACTTCCTGTGATGAGTTTCAACAGCTTGGATGGCGCCTGCATCCTGGGGCCGTTCGGCCGCGATCACCCGAACCTCACGAAACCCCCTCGAAATTTATGGCTTATTACCTCTTTTGCGCAGATTCGGACGGGTAGCCCGTTGAAAGCTTTGTCACATGGTTGCCTTTTGTTGCTATTCGCGGATTTACCTATCACTAGCAATTATGCTGTTGATTATCTGATCGGTTAATCCTGTGTACAGGTCAGTCCCCTTGTCGTCCGCAGCCCCGCCCAATTCCCGCACCATACCGCCCGCCGAATCGGCGGCGGCCTCCGTCGACCGCGACCGCGCGGCCGAAAAGGCGGCACGGCGTCTGCTGTCCGGCATGCTGGGGCCGCGCCGGGACCGGGCGATGCTGATCCTGGCGTCCTTCGCGCTGAACATCTTCGGGCTGGCGCTGCCGGTCACGCTGCTGCACGTCTACGACCGCATCCTGCCGAACGAATCCTACGGCACCATGCTCCTGCTCGGCATCGGCTGCGGGGCGGCGGCGGTGATGGAGGCGATCCTGCGGGTGGCGCGCTCGGCGCTGACCACCTGGATGGGCGCCCGGATCGAACACCAGTCGAGCGCGTCGCTGATCGACCGGCTGATGCACATGCCGCTGAACACCTTCTCGCAGCAGGGCATCGGCACCCATTTCGAGGTCTACCGCGCCATCAAGCTGGTGCGCGAATTCTACTCGGGCCAGGCGCTGCAATCCGCCATCGACATCCCCTTCGCCGTCCTCTACCTGGGGCTGATCGCCCTGCTCGCCGGCTGGCTGGCGGCGATCCCGGTGGCGGTGCTGGGGCTGTTCCTGGTGCTGGCCGCCGTGCTGGGCCGGCGGATGCGCCGCGCCCTGGAAAGCCGCCACACGCTGGAGGAGAGGCGCCTCAACTTCATCAGCGAGGTGCTGGGCGGCGTCCATACCGTGAAGGGCCTGGGGGCCGAGGCCGGCCTGCTGCGCCGCCACGAGCGCCTGCAGCAGGGCTGCAGCGAGGAGGACTTCACCGTCGCCCGGCTCAGCGGCTCCGCCTCGGTGGTCGCCGGCACGCTGGCGCAGGCGACGATGATGCTGGTGGTCCTCATCGGCAGCGTTTCGGTGATCGACGGGGCGATGACCACCGGCGTGCTCACCGCCTGCTCGATGCTCGCCGGGCGCTGCGTGCAGCCGGTCCAGGCGCTGTTCGACCGCTGGGTGCGCTACCAGTCGGTGTCGCTGGCGCTGCGCCGCATCGGCCATGTCCTGCTGGAGGTCGGATCGGACGGCGCCGCGCCGCAAGGCGAGACCGGGACCGGGACCGAGGCCCCGACCGGCGGGGCGGTCGCCACGCCGCTGGCCCCCGGCTCGATCGAGATGGACAAGGTCCGCTTCGCCTACGACCGCGGCCCGGAGATCCTGAACGAGCTGTCGCTGAGCGTCGGGCCGGGCGAGTTCCTGGGCGTGGTGGCGACCAACAGTTCGGGCAAGACGACCCTATTGCGCCTGATCCTGGGCGTACTGCGGCCGACCGCCGGCGAGGTCCGGGTCGGCGTGCGCACCCTGGCCGATGCCGACGCCATGATCGGCATCGGCGGCGTCGTCTATGTCGGCGAGCATCCGGAGCTGTTCAAAGGCACCATCCTGCAGAATCTGACCCTGTTCGATCCCGGCCGGGCCGACCTGGCGATGGAGGTCTGCCGGCGCCTCGGCCTCGACCGCCGGATCGCCAGCCTGCCGCAGGGCTATGAGACCATCGTCGGCGACGCCTCGCAGGAAGCGCTGCCGCGCGGCGCCCGCCAGATGATCTGCCTTGCCCGCGCGCTGGTCCGCGAACCGGCTGTCCTGCTGCTGGACGAGCCGAACTCCTCCCTCGACGTCGAATCCGACAACGCCTTCCGCCGTACGCTGGACGAGCTGCGCGGCACCGTCACCATCCTGCTGGTCAGCAGCCGCCCGTCGCTGCTGTCGCTGGCCGACCGGGTCGTGCAGATCGTCGACGGCCGCGCGGTCACCCGCAATGCCGGCGCCGAGGGCGCCGGCGGGCAGCCGACCCTGATCGCCACCTCCGCCGCGCCCGCGGCCGATGCGGAGACCAAGCGGGAGTCCGGGCCGGCTTCCGAGCCGATCCGCGCCGCCCACGACGACGCCGACATCCTGCGCCGCCGGCTGGCGGAAGCGTCGGAGGTCGGCGCCTGCATGGTCCCGCTGCTCGACGCGCTCGGCTGGCGCGGCGCCCCGCAGACGCTGGCGGAGGCCCTGCCCCATTTCTCCGAGGTGCAGACGGTGGAGGAGCTGTGCGACGTCTTCCAGCGCCTGCATTTCGACGGGCGCAGCCTGCGCTTCGACCTCGCGCGGCCGGAGGCGTCGCTGCTGCCCTGCCTGTTCCGCGGGCGCGACGGCGGCATCTACACACTGCTGTCCGCCGATGCCGACGGCGTCACCGCCTTCAGCGGCAGCGCCCGCGAGACGGTGACGCTGAATTTCGGCAAGGGGACGGCCTACGCCTTCACGCCGCTGGAGACGGCGGCCGGCGCCGGCAACCAGAACTGGGTCGGCACGGTCATCCACGGCTATCTGCCGCTGCTGTGGTCGGTGCTGGGCCTGAGCGCCGTCATCAACCTGCTGTCGGTCGCCGCCCCGCTCTTCACCATGGCGGTCTACGACAAGGTCATCGGCACCGGATCCTTCGACACGCTGGCGACCATCGCCGTCGGCGCCGGGCTGGTGATCGCCGGCGATTTCGCCCTGCGCCAGATCCGCGGCCGGGCGCTGGCCCATGCCGGGTCGCGCATCGCCCGCACCATCAGCAACGCCACCATCGAACGCATCCTGATGCTGCCGGTCGGGATGAGCGAGCGCGCCGCCATCGGCACGCAGATCGCCCGGGTGAAGGATCTGGAGTCGATCCGCGACTTCATCAGCCAGGGGCAGGTCGCGGCGCTGTTCGACGTGCCCTTCGCCCTGCTCTACCTGGGCGTGATGGGAATACTGGGCGGGCCGCTGGCCCTGGTGCCGCTGGCCGCGGTGCTGGTGACCGCGGCGATCGGCGCCGCCGTCCACCCGCTGGTGCGCGCCCGCACCGGCACCACGGCGCGCGCCGACACCGAGCGCCAGGAATTCTTCGTCGAGATGGTCGCCAAGATGCCGGCGCTGCGCGCCATCGGCGGGCTGGCCCACTGGCGCGACCGCTACGACCGGCTGTCGGCCCGCACCGCCCGCTCGGGCCACACCGCCGCCAACCTGTCGGCGACCCACGCGGCGCTGGCCGGGCTGGTGGTGCCGATCGCCGGGCTGGCCACCGTCGGCGTCGGCGCCCTGCAGGTCTTCGCCGGGGCCATGACGCCCGGTGCGCTGATGGCGTCGATGATGCTGCTGTGGCGGGTGATGGTGCCGTTGCAGACCGCCGTGTCGATGCTGCCGCGCATCGAGCAGCTGCGTGCCAACGCCCGCCAGATCAACGGCCTGATGAGCATCCGGCCGGAGCGCGAGCCGCGCTGCGCCACCCTGCAGCCGCGCAAGCTGAAGGGCGAGGTCTCCCTCTCCCGCGTCTCGCTGCGCTATCGCAACGATGCCGATCCGGCGCTGGTCGGCGTGAGCTTCACCGTCAAGCCGGGGCAGATCGTCGCCATCGTCGGCCCGGACGGCGCCGGCAAGTCGTCGCTGCTGAAGGTGATGCTGGGGCTCTACGCCCCGCAGGCCGGCAACGTGCGCGTCGACGGCGTCGACATCCGCCAGATGGACCCGGTCGACCTGCGCAAGTCCATCGGCTACGTGCCGCAGGCGAGTTCCCTGTTCTACGGCACCATCGCCCAGAACCTGCGCTTCGCCGACCAGACCGCCGACCTGTCCGAATTGCGCTGGGCGCTGTCGCTGGCCGGCGCGCTGGACGAGGTGGAGGCGCTGCCGCGCGGGCTGGACACCCGCATCGGCGACAACCAGTCGCTGCGGCTGTCGCCCAGCCTGACGCAGAAGATCTGCCTGGCCCGCGCCTATATCCGCCGGCCGCGCATCCTGCTGCTGGACGAGCCGGCCAGCCGGCTGGACTTCGAGGGCGACAAGGCGCTGCAGGCGGCGCTGGCGGCGCTGCGCGGGCACAGCACCATCTTCCTGGTCACCCACCGGCCGAGCCACCTGACGCTGGCCGACACCGTGCTGACGATGGACGCCGGCATGATCGCCCCCGCCCCGCCGGCCGGCAGCCTTCCCGGCCCCCGGCCGGTCGGGCCGGGCGGCGGTTCCGGTTCGGGAGGCGGCAACAGCGTCGCCAACGGCATCGCCGGGGCGCTGCTCGGCGGGATCGGGCTGCAGCGCCCGCCCGGCGTCGCGGCGACGCCGCAGCGCTGACCGGTTCCGCTCCGTCCTTCCCGATCCTCCCCTTCCGATTTCCGTGTGAACCGCAAGATGGCCGCTTCAGACCTCGCCCGCCCCACCGGCAAATCGCTGAGCGCCGACGACGCGACCCAGTCGCTCGTCCGCGCCACCATCCTCGTGCTGGTCCTGCTGCTGGCGGCCCTGCTGACCTGGGCCACGCTGATGCCGGTCAAGGAGGCCGTCGTCACCGCCGGGCAGGTGGTGCCGTCCGGCAACGCCCAGGTCGTCCAGCATCTGGAAGGCGGCATCGTGTCGGCCATCCTGGTCAAGGAAGGCGACCTGGTGGAGGCCGGGCAGCCGCTGATCGTCTTCGACCCCAAGCAGGTCCAGGCCGAGCGGGATCAGATGAACGCGCGACTGCTGACGCTGGAGCTGCGGGCGGAACGGCTGCGCGCCTTCGCCGCCGGACGGGTCCCCGACTTCGCCCGCGTCTCCGGCCCCGACACCCCCCAGACGGAGGCACAGGTCGCCGACCAGCGGCTGATCTCCGACACCCAGCGCCAGGCGCGCGACACCGCCATCGCCGTGCTGCGCGCCCAGGTGTCGCAACGCGAGGCGGAGTTGGCGCTGTACGAGGGACAGCTCGCCAACATCAAGGACCAGATCACCTTCATCACCGGATCGGTCGACATCCGCAACAAGCTGGAATCCATGGGGCTGTCGTCGAAGCTGCAATCGCTGGAGACCCAGCGCGAGCAGTCGCGCCTGATGGGCGAGCAGCGGCGGATCGAGGGCCAGATCATCGCCACCCATCAGGCGATCACCGAGGCGGGCAACCGCATCCTCGACCAGTCGGCCAAGCTGTCGCAGGACGCCGTGACCGAGATGGGCACCGTCACCGCCGAGATCGCCCAACTGCGCGAGGCGCGGGCCAAGCTGGACGACCGTGCCCAGCGCCTGACGGTGCCGTCGCCGGTGCGCGGCCTGGTGCAGGATCTGCGGGTCAACACCATCGGCGCCGTCGTCCCGGAAGGCGGCGTCCTGATGCAGGTCGTCCCGGTCGACCATGAGATGACGGTCGAGGCCCATGTCACCCCGCGCGACATCGGCCATCTCGAGGTCGGGCAGGAGGCGACGGTCAAGGTGCTGACCTACGACTTCGCCCGCTACGGCGCCATCACCGGCAAGCTGCTGCGCATCTCCGCCTCGACCTTCCTGGACGAGCAGCACCGCCCCTACTACAAGGCGGTCGTGGCGCTGAGCCGAAACCATGTCGGCCGCGACGACGTCCAGCATCCGGTCCTGCCCGGCATGACCACCCAGGTCGAGCTGCCCACCGGCGAGCGGTCGCTGCTGGAATATCTGCTGAAGCCGATCTACTTCGCGCTGTCCGACAGCTTCAACGAGCGCTGAGGGGAGCGCCGGGAGGGGGACTTTCCATAGGCGCTGACTTAAAGGACTTTGCCCATTTACCAATGGGCCGGCACCTTTTTCTATGTCACCTCCGCGAAGGAGCCTGTGAAGAAATCGGTGACTCGCTGAGAGAAGCCCCAAGTTCGAACCACGTCGCGTTGGATCGCATCTTGCGCGTCCCTCGGCCGTCATTCCCGCGAAGGCGGGAATCCAGCCTTTACAAGCACTTGTGTTGGAAATCCTGGTTCCCCGCCTCCGCGGGGATGACGAGTGGGAGATGTGCACGCCTGCCAGATCGGGGCTTTCTCATGTAAGTTCGATTTCTTCACAGGCTTCTTCGCGGGAATGACGGCCGAGAGAGGATCATGATGGAATCCGATGTAGAACGGCTTCAAACCTGAGGCTTCTCTCAGCTAGCCCCTGATTTCTTCATCAACTCGAAGGTGGGGATGACGGTCGATCAGGGACGTATTTGGCTTCGACAGCAATCGAATCTGTCAGTCAGCGCCTATGACGGGGGGTTTCCCCATGCCGGCGTTCATCGCCGACATCGCACAAACAGGAAAGGCCGCCGGTCCTGGACGGGACGGGCGGCCTGCGGAAAGACGGGAACGACTATCGTCGGCAGTCAGTAGGCGCCGAGCGACCGGGCGACGGCGGTGAATTCTTCGGCCAGCCAGCCTTCCTGCCGGATCAGGTGGCCCATCAGGTGCTTCAACGCCGCCTCGTAAGCCTCGGCGCGCGCGCCCTCGGACAAGCCCGCCGCCGCCAGGCGGGCGGCGAAGTCGTCCACGACCTGTTCGGCCCTGTGCGTGTCGGCATGGGTCATGACGGTGAACAACCTGGGGGTGGTGTCGGCGATCTGCTGCGGAATCATCGGGGCGCCTTGTGATGGAGCCGTTGCCTTGAACGATAATGGATCGGGGACCGGCGGGTGTGAAGGCGCCATTTAGCACTTAAATGAAATAAATTTAGGCAACATTTGAAGCAATTCGTTTCATATGCCCAGAGCCGAAGCCGAAAAGCGGCAACCGGGACGGCGGATACGGCTCCGACACAGCTCGACAGAATATGTCACCACATACCAGTAGCAATCATTGCTGCCGGTATCTAAAATCGACGCGATTCAGCACTGCCCGTGAACGCCATGGCCGGCCGCCCCAACCGCAGCGCCTCCCTTCAGACCGTGCCGCTTCACGTGGTGGAGCCGGATCCGGCGACCGTCAGCCTCGACAAGGTCAAGGCGATCCTGGCTCCGCTCGACCGGGCGCAGAAGTCCAAGCTGTTCGAGCTGGTGCAGGCCGGGCATCTGGAAGACGACCAGATGACGGTGGAGGTCGGCCGCCTGATCGTCGCCATGCTGAACGGCCCGCGCACGGAACATGCGCGCCGCATCTGGACCGGCTGGTTCGATCCGGTGATGCTGCGCACCGACGCGCTGATGCTGGCGGAAAGCCGGCCGCCCGGCTGCATGCATGTGGTCGACGCCGGCGCCTGGTGGTTCGCCCTGCTGCCGCACCTGCGCGAGCTTGCCGGACGGGTGCAGTCCGACATCGCCGCCCGGGCCAGCGAGCATCCGCTGGAGTCGGTCCTCGCCTCCCCGGCCGCTCTGGACTGGGCGGAGGAGCTTCGCGTCCGCTCACTGGAGGTTCTGCGCCAGCGCGGCGGAGCCAGGCCGCTGCTGGCGACCGCCAATGCCGAACGGCTGACCCTGCTGCGCAAGCGCGGGCTGCTCGGCGTGGCGCCGCTGTCGATGGGCGATCTGGCGATGCTGGACTCCCTGCTGGAGCACGCCCCCCTGTGGAAAGGCGCCGTGCGCCCGCGCGACACCATCGGCATGCTGCATATGGTGTCGGAGATGGCGGCGGAGCGCGGCGGCCCGACTGGCGGCCCGGCCGGCAACTCCAGCGGCGGCACCCTGGATGAGTCCATGGACGGCGCCATGCACTACGCCCTGGCTCTGCTGAACGGGTCGCGCGATCCCGATCAGGCGCTGGCGCTCTACGGCCTCTCTCCCAACCCGATCCTGGTCGAGTCCGCCGTCGGCCATGTGCAGTTCGCCTGGCAATGCCTGCGCCAGAAGCTGGAGGACCTGCATCTCGGCCGCCCCGCCCCGCCGCAGCTGACCGCCGGGGAGCCGGTGGACCGGCTCGAGGAGCGCGCCTTCCGCTGGTACGACTCGCTGCAGGGCTTCGGCGTCGAGCGCGGCGGGCGCAACTGGGCGGCAGTGTCGGCCGCGGTCGGCCGGGCGACCGGGCTGGTGGAGGGAGAGGTGGTGCCGGTGCTGAGCCACCGCCTGCTGACGCTGAACGCCAGCAGCTCGGCCCGGCCGCTGATCGCTCCGGTGCGCTTCATCAACGGCTTCAACCACCGGCTGCGCCGCCGCGGCATCGCCGCCTCCGCCAACCCCTGGCTGACGGCGATCGGGGAGCATCTGGCCGGGCTGTTCCGGCAGGTCGGCGCCTATGGCCGGGAGGATGCGCTGACCGCCATGGCCGACCTGTGCGAATTGTCGGAAGAGACCGGCTATCCCATCGAGGTGACGGCGATCGACAAGACCCTGCTGGGCATCACCGAACGGGCGTTGCGCGACGGCCGCGAGCTGAATGCCGGCGAAGGCAAGCTGATCGAGCGCGTCGTGACCGTCGCGACCGAGGAACGCCGCCGCTGCCGCTGGTGGGTGTCGGGCGAGCTGGTCAGCCTGCTGGACGCAGCCCAGCAGCGCGGCATCGGCCCGACACCGCAACAGTCCTGATCCGGATCGCAAGCCCGGTCCGATCGGGGCCCGACACAGCCGGATGCGGGTCAGGAGGACAGCTTGATCCCGGCCTTCATGGTCGCCAGCGCCAGCTGGGTGCGGTTGCGCACGCCCAGACGCTGCATCACCGTGCGCAGATGCACCTTGATGGTGCCCTCCAGCACGCCCAGCGCACGGGCGATCTCCTTGTTCGACTGGCCTTCCAGCAGGAGGCGCAGGACCTCGCGCTGACGCTCGGTCAGGCCGTTCACCGCGTCGCTTTCGGTGCGCACCGGACTGGCGGCGGCGGTCAACGCGATGCGGACCGGCCGGCCGTCGCGCGGGGTGGGCGGCGCCGGGGCGAAGATCCCGCCTTCCAGAACGATGGGCAGCGCCTGGTCGAGAATCCCGCCCTCGCACCCCTTGTGGACGAAGCCGCGGGCACCGGCGCGGATGCAAGACGCGATGACGTTGCCGTCGGTCGCCCCGGAAACGACGATCAGCGGCACGTCGCCGGCCACCTCCAGCATGTCGGCCAAGCCGCTGTGCTCGTCGCTGTCGCCCATCTGCAGGTCGTAGAGGATGGCGGTGAGCCCCGGTTCGGAGCGCGCCTTGCGCATGGCCTCGGCCAGCGATCCCGCCTCGACGATCACCACATCTTGATAGCGCTGGCGCAAGGCGAGCGATAGACCATAGCGGACCAGCGCATGATCGTCGACGATCAGGAACTTGAGCGTATCTTCGGACCGGGCCAGGCGGTCAGACACCGCGTCCAACTGTGCGGGCACCTGGGCATGCTGCATGTGATGGTCCACTTTTGTTCCCTCTCACTCGTCCAACGTGCCGTATCCCGCAAGCCGCGGGCATTGTTGAAACCTTAGCGCCAGGCGCTCATCCCGGTGAACCGCCTCATGCGGATGCCCAAAGGGTCATGGGTATAGCCGTCCGCCAAACCGAAGGTAGAAGACCTCCGTCAGCGGCGACGCCTTCGCTTGCCGGGCTGGGCCAGCGGTAACGTGATCGAAAACACCGATCCCCGCCCCGGCCAGGACCGTAGGCCGATCTCGTGACCGAGCCGGCGGCTGAGCCGGGCAACGATCGCCAACCCCAGCCCCACCCCACGCGCCTGGTCGCGGCCGGGGTTGTCGAGTTGCCGGAACTCCTCGAAAATCGATTTCTGGCTTGCCTCGGGAATGCCGGGGCCGGTGTCCCACACCTCGATGCGCAGATGGTCGCGGCAGCGGCGGCACCCCATCAGGATCGTTCCGGAAACAGCATATTTCAGTGCGTTGGCGACGAGGTTGCGCAGGATGCGTTCCAGCAGCTGCGCATCGCTGAGCACGATCGCGCCGCTGGACACGGCGCGGAAGCGCAGGCCGCGCATTTCCGCCTGCGGCAGGAATTCGCCATGGATCATCTCCAGCATCAAGGCGATCGGCAACGGCTCGATGATCGGCTCCATCGCCCCGGCATCGAGCCTGGCGGTGTCCAGCATGCCCTCCAGCAGGGTGCGGATCGACAGGTGGGCCGCCAGCAACCCGCCCATGATCGGCCGTTCCGCCTCGCCCAGCCGGTTGCGCAGCACGTCCAGGAACAACCCCATCGACATGACCGGCTGACGCAGGTCGTGGCTGGCGGATGCCAGAAGCTGCAGCTTGTCGGCATCCGCGGCCTGGAGGCGGCGCAACTCCTCGTTGGTAAGGCCAAGCTGGATGTTGGCCTCCTCCATCTGCTCCAGCGTGGCGCGCAGTTCCTCGTCCATGGCCCGCAATTCTTCCAGCGAGGCATGGAGTTCGAAATCAGACCGGTCGATTTCCCGGCCGCTGCGCTCCAGGGCGTTTTCGCGAATGGCGAGCCGCTCCTGGATCGCGTCCAGCTGCGCCAGGGAGTCGCGGTAGCGTTCCGTTACGATCGCCAAGTCGCGACGCTGGCGGTCGATCTCCTCTTCCGCCTCGCTCTGACGCCGCTCCATGTCCTCGATCAGCGTCTGCGCCTGCTCCAGTTCGGCCGACAGGCGCTTCATCGCCTCCGGCGTCCGGTCCTCCTTCAAGTTCTCCGCCACGCAGATGAAATGCTCGGTGTCGCCCCGCGGCCCCACCAGCGGCGTGATGACCAGGCTGCACAGATACTCGGTGCCGTCCTTGCGCCGGTTGACCAGGGTGCAGCGGGCGAACTCTCCCTCCAGCAGCTCCTGTCTGATCGTCGCGGCGACCACCGGATCGGTGCGCGGACATTGCAGGAAGCGGGGAGACCGGCCGATCGCCTCGTCGGCCCGATAGCCGGTCAGGGCGGTGAAGGCGCGGTTGACATAGAGGATGGTCGGCCCGGGAGCGTCGAGATTGCAGTCGGTGACGATGACCGCCTGGTCCAGCCGGTCCCAAAGCGGCTGCACGATCAGCGGCCTGGCTTTCACGCCAGAAGCCGCCGCCTTTTCCTCCTTGGATCCGCGTGCGTCCGGCATATCGCCCAGCCTTTGCCCAAACAATGGTGAGCCACGTTGCCTCAACTTGCTGGGGTAAACCAGCAATAAGCAAACACCTAAACCGTCAGTTGGAGCGAAAGTTCCGGTAATATTTCTTTAGGCCAGACATAGGAGAATTACCGGACATCCGGTTGCTCCGAATCCCGTTGCCATTGCCCGTTCCTCAAGCCGGCGGACCGGTCGCTTCGACCGTCAGCCGGAAACCGGCTCCGCACGGCTGTCGTCGAGACCGATATGCTGCCGCTCGGTCACGTCATGGGCCATGGCAACAAGGATCGGCGGCTGCTCCTCGGCGAAATACTGCATGCAGATCTCCACCGGACGCAAGGTCTGGTCGGGACGCTCGATCGTCGTCTCGAACACGATCTCGGCCTTCTCGCCGGACAGGAGCGGACCGATCAGCCGGCTGAAGGCCGCGGCATTGATGTCCGGCATCAGATCATGCAGGGCGATCTGGCGCAGCGCCTCCAGGGAATAGCCCAGCTTCAGCTCCGCCCCCTTGTTGACCAGCTGGAAGCTGAAGGTGGCCGGATCGAGGAAATAGACCTCGTTCAGCGACTGGCCGATGATCCGCCCGAGATATTCGGCGAAGGCGTCGGACCGCACGCGTTCCGTCACGTCCTCGATGATCAGGACGACGCCGCGGGCCGCCCGGTTGTCGTAGAGCAGCGGCGACAGGCGGATGCGGCAGGTGATGCGCCGGCCGCGGCGGTCCATCGCGTCCATTTCCACCAGTTCGACCGGAGCCTCGGTCTTCAGGGTATCCTGGAGCTGGCGGCGCAGCCGCTGCACCGGCAGGCCGATGTCCAGATCCAGGAAGGCCTCGCCGGTCACCTCTTCGTTCCGCAGGCCCCAGACATTCTCGCTCCAGCGGTTCCAGGACTGGACGATGAAATTGTCGTCCAGGACGATGATGCCGACATCGATGCTGCGCAGGATCGATTCCGAATAACGGCGATACTCGCCGGCCTCCTCGCTCTGCCGGCGCATCTCCTCGTTGGCGACCTCCAGTTCCTCGTTGGTGGAGCGCAGCTCCTCGTTCATCGTCTCCAGCTCCTCGTTGGTGGACTGGAGTTCCTCGTTGGTCGTCTCCAGCTCCTCGTTGGTGGACTGGAGTTCCTCATTGGTCGTCTCCAGCTCCTCGTTGGAGGACTGGAGTTCCTCGATGGTGGTTTCCAGGCTTTCCTGCGCCGCTTCGATCTCCTGCTGCAGCAGGAAGACCCGGCTGGTGTCGAAGAAGGTGAGCAGGGTGGCGAAGGCCTTGCCGTCGCGGCTGTAGAGCGGCGCCACCTCGATGGTCAGGCGAGCCGGCTCGGACCCCGTCCGGGTGAAGGGCTGGTGCTCGATCCGGATCATGCGGCCGGAATTGCGCACCTCCTCGATCCGGCTGCGCAGTTCCGTCGGGCGGTAGGAAATGGTCAGGTCGTGGAAGGGGCGGCCGATGTCGCTTTCCTCGACGTCGAACAGGCGCCGGGCATGGGTATTGGCGAAGATCAGAAGCCCTTCGGCATTCACCGCCAGATACCCGGCGGAACTGTTGTCGACGATGCTTTCCAGCAGCCGCGCCTGCGTGTTGGTGCGCGCGCCGTTGGCATCGTTGGCCAGGGACAGGCTGCCGCCGGCGGTCCGCCGCCATTCCTGGGGCACCTTGGAAAAGATGCGGCTCTTGAGGTCCACCGCTTCGAACATGCGCGACCGCGCCAGCTGGGTTTCCGCCTTGCCCAGAAACAGGAAGCCGTCGTTGACCAGCGCGTAATGCAGACGCGGCAGGACGATCCCCTGGGTATCGGCCTCCAGATAGATCAGCAGGTTGCGGCAGACCAGCAGGTCGATGCGGGAGATCGGCGCGTCGCTGACCACATTGTGGCGGCCGAAGATCACGCATTTGCGCAGCTCGCGCTGGAACACGTAGTGATTGTTGGTGCGCTCGAAATAACGCTCCAGCAACGGCTCCGGCACCGTCTCCACGTCGCGTGCGGCATAGGTGGCATGGCGCGCCGTGTTCAGCGCCGCATCGTCCAGGTCGGTGGCGTAGATCTTGACCCGGCGGCAGAACTCGGTCGTTCCCAGCGCTTCGGCGAACATCATCGCCAGCGAATAGGGCTCCTCGCCAGACGCGCAGCCGACGCTCCAGATCCGGATCGGCCCCTTGTCGCCCTTACGCTCCAGGATGCGCGGAACGACCTCCCGCCGCAGCACGTCCCACGCCTCGTTGTCGCGGAAGAATGAGGTGACGTTGATCAGCACGGTGTTCAGAAGATCGATGAATTCCTGCGGATGGGCTTCCAGGAAGGCGTGGTAGGCGGCGAAGCTGTCGCAGCTGACCTCCTCCATCCGCCGGCGGATGCGCCGTTCCAGGCTGGTACGCTTGTAGCCGCGGAAATCGATCCCGCGGCTTTCCTGGATATGGCGGATCAGATTGGTGAAGTCGCTGTCGGGATCGTCGGTCTTCTTGGTCATCATCTTACATCGTGACGGCGTCGGGTAGAATATAGACGTCTGTCTGCTTCCCGCTCAAGCGGCGTGGCGCGCTGCGCTCCATCCGGGAAACGTTCGAAGGATGACAGCGATTATTCGGGCGATCGTGAAACGCCGCGACGCCGGTGCTGTTCTGGTTCCATGGAGAAGCGTGACATCATCGCCATCGGCGCATCGGCGGGCGGACTGACCGCCCTTACCCGCCTGCTGGGCGCAATGCCCAAGGATTGCGCGCCGACGGTGTTCGTCGTCATCCATATCACGCCCAACGCCCGCAGCCTCCTGCCGCAGTTGCTCGACCGGATCGGCTGGCTGCCGGCCTTCCATCCCGTCGACGGGGAACCGATCCGCCCCGGCCACATCCATGTCGCGCCGCCGGACCACCATCTGCTGGTCCATCGCGACCGCGTCCTGATCCGCCGCGGGCCGCGGGAAAACCGGACGCGGCCGGCGGTGGACCCGCTGTTCCGCTCCGCCGCCGTCGCCTTCGGCAGCCGGGTGATCGGCATCGTTCTCTCGGGCACGCTGGACGACGGGACATCCGGCCTGCGGGCGATCCGCCGCTGCGGCGGGACCAGCGTCGTCCAGGATCCGGACGATGCGGAATGGCCCGGCATGCCGCAAAGCGCCATCCACCGCGGCGTGGCCGATTATGTCCTGGCGTTGGACGCGATGCCGGCCTTGCTGACCCGGCTGACCGCCGAACCGGCGCCGTCGAGCCCGCCCGTGCCGTTCGACATCGCCACGGAGGCGCGGGTCGCCGAGAAGGAGTTCACGACCGTGTCCGACGATACCCAGGCGGTCGGCAGGCCGACCACCCTGTCCTGCCCGGAATGCGGCGGCGGCCTGAGTGAAATCCGCGACGGCCCGATGCTGCGTTTCCGCTGCCGGGTCGGCCATGCCTACAGCCCCGAAAACATGGAGACCGCCCAAGCGGAAGCGATGGAAAGCGCCTTGTGGATCGCCCTGCGCACCCATGAAGATCGGATCGAACTGTTCCAGCGTCTGGGCGACCATGCCCGTGACCGCGGCCAGAGCCACGTCGCCGCCGCTTGGGACATCCAGATGCAGGAAGCGCGGAAGAACGCCGAGTTGCTGCGGAGCGTGCTGTCCAAGCCGGAGGTGCGGGACACCAGCGCCCAGAGGAAGCCGTGAGCCAAGGGGGGAACCGTCCGGCATCCAGCGGGTTGGATTCAGTTGGAGCCGCCACGCCACTCCCCATGAGCTTGCCCCCAAAATGCCGGAAGACCACCCCATGAGCATCGACGGACTGTCGGACGACAAGGACACCCCGCATTATGACGGCCCGGCCGGCGGCTGGGGATCGGTCGGGTCGATGGCCCGCATCATGGGGGAAGAGCGGCCGACCCCCGCCGTGCTCGACACGCTGCGCCGGCAGAACAAGCCCGGCGGCTTCATGTGCGTGTCCTGCGCCTGGGGCAAACCGGCCAAGCCGCACACCTTCGAGTTCTGCGAGAACGGCGCCAAGGCGACGATCTGGGAACTGACCAGCCGGCGCTGCACGCCCGACTTCTTCGCCCAGCACACGGTCACCGAACTGAAGGGCTGGAAGGATTACGACCTGGAACAGCAGGGGCGACTGACCCACCCCATGCGCTACGACCGGGCGAGCGACCGCTATGTGCCCTGCGGCTGGGACGAGGCCTTCACCGCCATCGGGGCGGAGCTGCGCGCCATCGACCCGGACCGGGCGGTGTTCTATGCGTCGGGCCGCGCCAGCCTGGAGACCTCCTACCTCTACGCGCTGTTCGCGCGGCTCTACGGGCACAACAATCTGCCCGACAGCTCCAACATGTGCCACGAGACGACGTCGGTCGGGCTGAAGAAGGTGATCGGCTCGCCGGTCGGCACCTGCGTGCTCGACGATTTCGAGAGCTGCAACGCCATCTTCTTCTTCGGCCAGAACACCGGGTCGAACAGCCCCCGCCTACTCCACCCGCTGCAGGAGGCGGTGAAGCGCGGGGCGAAGATCGTCACCTTCAACCCCGTGCGGGAAAAGGGGCTGGAGAGCTTCCGCAACCCGCAAAGCCCGCTGGAGATGCTGACCGGCAAGGAAACCCGGATCTCCACCCTGTATTTCCAGGTCAAGGCCGGCGGCGACATCGCCGCGATCACCGGGCTGATCAAGCATGTTCTGGCGGCGGAGGAGGAGCGGCAGGCGCAGGGCAAGCAGGTCCTCGACCATGATTTCATCGCCCGGCATACGATCGGCTTCGACGAGATGAAGGCGCGGGTGAACGCCGTCGGCTGGGAGGAGATCGAGGAGGAATCGGGCCTGAGCCGCGAGGACCTGAAGCAGGCCGCCGACATCTATGTCGAGGCGGAACGCTCCATCGCCATGTACGGCATGGGCCTGACCCAGCAGGTGCGCGGGTCGGAGACGCTGGCGGCGCTGGTCAACCTCTGGCTTCTGAAGGGCAATGTCGGCCGCGACGGCGCCGGCATCTCGCCGGTGCGCGGCCATTCCAACGTCCAGGGCCAGCGCACCGTCGGCATCTCCGAAAAGCCGGAGCTGGTGCCGCTCGACCGGCTGGCCGAACAATACGGATTCGAGCCGCCGCGCAAGGAAGGGCTGAACACCGTCAAGGCCTGCGAGAAGATCCTGTCGGGCGAGGTGAAGGCCTTCATCGGCCTGGGCGGCAACTTCGTGCGCGCCATCCCCGAGCGCGAGCGGATGGAGGCGGCCTGGACGCGGATGCGCCTGACTGTGCAGATCGCGACCAAGCTGAACCGCAGCCACCTGATCAACGGCGAGGTCGCCTATCTGCTGCCCTGCCTGGGGCGGTCGGAGGAGGATGTGCAGGAGAGCGGGGCGCAGGCGGTGACGATGGAGGACAGCCTGAGCTGCATCCACGGCTCGCTCGGCAACAACACACCGGCCAGCCCGGATCTGAAGTCCGAGGTCGCCATCGTCGCCGGCATGGCGAAGGCGACCCTGTCGCCCAACCCGAAGGTGACCTGGGACGACTGGGTCGCCGATTACCGCCGCATCCGCGCCCTGATCGAGGAGACCTATCCCGACCAGTTCCACCGCTTCAACGAGCGGGTCTTCACCCCCGGCGGCTTCTACCGCGGCAATCCGGCGCGCGAGCGGATCTGGAAGACGGAGTCGGGCAAGGCGCAGTTCACCGCGCCGGGCCGGCTGCGCGCCATCGGCTTCGAGGATGCGCCGGGGCGCTGGCGGCTGATGACCATGCGCTCCAACGACCAGTTCAACACGACGATCTACGGCTATTCCGACCGGCTGCGCGGGATCGAGGGCACGCGCGACGTGCTGCTGATGAACCCGCTGGACATCGCCGCGGCCGGCTTGCAGGAGGGTCAGGTGGTCGGGTTGGCCAGCGACGCCGGCGACGGGGTCGACCGCCGGGTGGGCGGGCTGACGGTGACGCCCTTCCATTTGCCGCGCGGCTGCATCGGGTCCTATTACCCGGAAATGAACCCGCTGATCCCGCTCTGGTACCATGACGAGGCGTCGAAGACGCCGGCCGCGAAGGGGGTGCCGGTGCGGATCGTGGCGGATGCGTCGACGATGGAAGTCCCCTCTCCCTCCCGGGGAGAGGGTTAGGGTGAGGGGGACGCGAAGCGAGGTTCTTCAAGCATCGCTCACTCCCCGATCCCCACCGAATCCACCCTATGCATCCCCCTCACCCCGACCCTCTCCCCGGGGGGGAGAGGGGGATTTCCCCATCCCTCAATGCGCCTCTTCCCAATTGTCGCCGATCCCCGCTTCCGCCACCAGCGGCACGCCGAGGTGGGCAGCCCCCTCCATCACCTCGCGCACGATCCGCGCGGCATCCTGGGCTTCCGCTTCCGGCACCTCGAACAGCAGTTCGTCGTGCACCTGCAGCAGCATCCGCGCGCTGCTGCCGGCGGCGGCCAGCGCCCCCGGCATGCGGTTCATCGCCCGCTTCATGATGTCGGCGGCCGTGCCCTGGATCGGGGCATTGATCGCCTGACGCTCGGCGAAGGCGCGGCGGGCGGCGTTCTTGTCCTGGATGCCGGGCATGTAGCAGCGGCGGCCGAACAGCGTCGCGACATAGCCATGCTGGCGGGCGAAGGCCTTGGTCGCCTCCATCCACACCTTCAGTTCGTGGAAGCGCTCCAGATAGGTCTTGATGAAGGCATTGGCCTCCCCCGGCGCGATGCCGAGTTGGCGGCCCAGCCCGAAACCGGAGATGCCGTAGATGATGCCGAAGTTGATCGCCTTGGCCTTGCGGCGGATGTCCGGCGTCATCTGTTCCAGCGGGATGCCGAAGACCTGGGCGGCGGTGGCGGCGTGGATGTCCAGCCCGTCGCGGAAGGCGTCCTTCAACGCCTGGATGTTCGCCATCTCCGCCACCAGGCGCAGCTCGATCTGCGAATAGTCGACGCTCAGCAGCTTGTGGCCGGGAGATGCCACGAAGGCGCGGCGGATCTTCTTGCCCTCCTCCGTCCGCACCGGGATGTTCTGCAGGTTGGGGTCGGTCGAGGACAGCCGGCCGGTGTTGGTCGCCGCCAGGGCGAAGGCGGTGTGGACGCGGCCGGTGACCGGCGAGATCTTCTCCTGCAGCGCGTCGGTGTAGGTGCTCTTCAGCTTGGCGAGCTGGCGCCAGTCGAGCACGCGCTGGGCGATGGCATGGCCCTGCTCCGCCAGTTCCTCCAGCACGCTGCTGTCGGTGGAATAGGCGCCGGTCTTGCCCTTCTTGCCGGTGCCGAGCTTGAGAGTGTCGAACAGGATCTCGCCGAGCTGCTTGGGCGAGCCGATGTTGAAGCTCTGGCCGGCCAGCGCATGGACGTCCTTCTCGATCTCGGCGAGGCGGAGCGACAGGCTCTGCGACAGGTCGGACAGCGCCTTCTTGTCGATGTGGACGCCGGCCCGCTCCATGTCGGCCACCACCGGGACCAGCGGACGGTCGAGCGTCTCGTAGACGGTGACCATGCGGTCGTCGACCAGCCGCGGCTTCAGCAGCGTCCACAGGCGCAGCGTGATGTCGGCGTCCTCGGCGGCATAGGCCAGCGCCTTGTCCAGCGGCACGCGGTCGAAGGTGATCTGGTTCTTGCCGGTGCCGCAGACCTCCTTGAAGGGGATCGGCGTATAGGCGAGGTGCAGCTCCGCCAGCTCGTCCATGCCGTGGCCGTGGGAACCGCCCTCCAGCACGTAGGAGATCAGCATGCTGTCGTCGACCGGCGACACCGTGATGCCGTTGCGGGCGAACAGCTGGTGGTCGAACTTGAAGTTGTGGCCGATCTTCAGGACCGATGGGTCCTCCAGCACGTCCTTCAGGATCGCCATCGCCTCGGCCGTCGCGATCTGCACCGGCGGCGGCGGGGCGTCGAAATCGAGCTGGCCGGCGGCGGCGGCCGAATTGCCATGGGCCAGCGGGATGTAGCAGGCGATGCCGGGTTCGGTCGACAGCGAGACGCCGACCAGCGTGGCGGTGGCCGGAGTCAGGCTGTCGGTCTCGGTATCGACCGCCAGCACGCCGGTCTCGCGCGCCCGGTCGACCCAGCGGCGCAGGGCGTCGGCATCCTGCACCAGCTCGTAGCGCACCTCCGGCACGTTCAGCACCGTCTTGCGGGCCGGGCGGTCGTCACTGGCCGAGCTTCCGGCGGGCGCCGGAGACTTCGCGGCGGGCGTGGGGAGCGAACCGGGGGACGGGAGCGAGCCGCCGCCCGCGCCATCGGCGATGCGGCCGTCCTTCTGCATCTCCATCTCGACGCGGGAGACGATGCTGCGGAAGCCCTGGGCGCGCAGGAAATCGATCAGCCGCTGATGGTCGGGCTCGCGCACGCGCAGCTCGTCGAGCGGCTTGGGCGGCGGCACCTGGTCGTCGAGCAGGACCAGCCGGCGGGAGACGCGGGCCAGATCGGCGAATTCGATCAGCTTCTGGCGGCGGGCCGGCTGCTTGATCTTCTCCGCATTGGCCAGCAGGGCCTCCAGGTCGCCATATTCGGTGATCAGCTGGGCCGCGGTCTTGACGCCGATGCCGGGCACGCCGGGGACGTTGTCGACGCTGTCGCCGGCCAGCGCCTGGACATCCACCACCTTGTCCGGCGCGACGCCGAACTTCTCGAACACCTCGTCGGGGCCGATGGCCTTGTTCTTCATCGGGTCGAACATGCCGACGCCGGGACGGACCAGCTGCATCAGGTCCTTGTCCGACGACACGATGGTGACGGGACGGCCGGCCTCCTGCGCCAGACGGGCGTAGGTGGCGATCAGGTCGTCGGCCTCGAACCCTTCCAGCTCCAGGCAGGGCAGGCAGAAGGCCTCCGTCGCTTCGCGGATCAGGGCGAACTGCGGCTTCAGCTCCTCCGGCGGTTCCGGACGGTGGGCCTTGTAGTCGGGATAGAACTCGTTGCGGAAATTCAGGCGCTTGCTGTCGAAGACCACCGCCACGGCTTCCGCCTTGGCGTCGGCCAGCAGCTTCAGCAGCATGTTGGAGAAGCCCAGCACCGCGTTCACCGGCGTGCCGTCCGGCCGCGTCAGCATCGGCAGCGCGTGGAAGGCACGGAAGATGAAGCCGGAGCCGTCGACCAGATAGAGGCCGCTGCCGTCGCCGCCGGGGGCGGCCTTGGCTTCGGTCGCGGTGCTCTCGGAGTCGGTGGCGGCGCCAGCGGTTTCGGCGGTCATGATGGTCTCTCGTCCCTTCCTTGCGGGCGCTACCATCGCCGAAGGAAGGCCGGGAGTCGAGTGCCGAGACCGGGGTAGAGCCCCCTCTGGAGCCCGACGGGAAGGCCCCGTCAGCCGGCGCCGTCCTCCGCGGCGCTGCTCACCACCGGGCCGACGAAGGCATAGCCGACGCCATGCACCGCCTGCACCGGCAGGGCGCAGCCGCTGCGCTCCTCCACCTTGATCCGCAGGCGTCGGACCAGCGAATCGATGGAGCGGCTGTAGGGATCCCAGTCGCGGCCCGTCAGCGCGATGGAAATATCCTGGCGGCTCACCGCCTCGCCGGGCGCGGTGACCAGTAGGGAAAGGAACTTGTACTCCGTCGCGGTCAGCGGCACGGCGCCGCCGGCGGGCGGCTGGATGCGCCATTCGATGTCGTCGAATACCCAGGCCTTGCGTGCGTCCGCGCCATTGACGGCGGCATGGGCGACGGGGATAGCGGCAGGCGGCGGCTGGAGCGGCTCCGCCGCCGGCAGCGGGCCGGCGCCCTTCTGCATCCGGCGTATCAGCGCCTTGATCTGCGCCTCGACCTCGCGGAACTCGACCGGCTTGACCAGGTAGACGTCGGCCCCGAGTTCCAGCCCGATGACGCGGTCGATCAGGCCGGATCGCGCCGTCAGCATGATGATGGCGGCCGACGAGCTGGCGCGGATGCGGCGGGCGACCGAAAAACCATCCTCATCCGGCAGGTTGATGTCGAGCACGAGCACGTCGGCCGGACCCGCCTCCAGCAGCCGGTCCAGCTCCGCACCGCGCGACGCACCCCGCACCTCGAAGCCGCAACGGTCGAGATATTCGACAAGATCGTCGCGAAGATCGGCTTCGTCCTCGACCACAATGATCCGGGCCACGACCCCTCACGCTCCCATTCACGTTCAGATCAGGTTATCTTAATCGCCCGAACGGGTTACGCAAACCCTATCAGGCGGATGGGATCGATCAGGCACACGCAATATCGGTTCCGATCTCTCACTTTTGGGGCAGGTATCTATCGCCGACGGTGGCGGCATAGCGGGCCACCGTTTCGCGGTCGATGGCGTCAATGCGGCCCTTCGCCTTCAACTCCGCAAAACACCGGTCGAAGTCTGCGCGCAGCGACTCGTCGCGGAACACCATGCTGTAGAGCGTCGGCGGGAAGATCGCGGTGAACTGCACCGGCTGGGCCGGATCGAACGGCAGGCCGCCGGCGGTCTTCGCCTTTTCCTGAAGCTGGCGGTTGTATTCGGCGAAGATCAGCCCGTCGGCCAGCACCGCATCCACCCGTCCGGCGAACAGCAGGTTGGAATGCACCATCTGGTCGGCGCGTTCGCGGAAATCGCCGAAGCTGGGAATCGCGGCCCGCAGTCCGGGCAATACGTCCGGAGCGCCGGAAAAGGTGATGACGCGCTTGCCCGCCAGATCGGCCAGCGACTGCACCGCCAAGCCGCTGCTTTTCAGCACCGACGCCCCGTTCTGATAGAGGATGTAGGGGACGGACCGCGACCCCGGCATCTCCATGCCCTCCGGCACGGTGGCGACGGCATCCAGCTGGGCGGGGCCCCGGGCGCCGTCGCGGAACTCGTTCCAGTGGCGGCCGAAGGGCACCACCTTGAACTGCGCTTCATGTCCGCAGGCGGCCAGCGTCTCGGCGATGATGGAGGCCTCGCGCCCGGTACCGCCGGCGGTCATCATCGGCGGCACTTCCGGCGCCAGCACCGTCACCGGACGGGCGGCGGCCGGCCGAGCCGCCGGGAGCAGGGCCGCCGAAAGCAGAACCGCCAGGACGGCGGCGGCCGGGATGCCAAGGCGGAATGCGGCGAAACTCGGGGCAACGACTGCACGACTACCGAACGCCATCCTTCGCACTCCAGCCTGGAGAATCATAAATATCGCGAGTCGCAAGTCCAGAGAAACGCACCCGCCACCTTCCCGAAAGCGGAGGTGGCGGAGGGTAACATGGGCGATGGCGCGTCCGTCCATGAAAATCCCTTACCTTTCAAAAGCTTTCACGGCCCAGCGACCACCGATGTTGCAGATCGTTGCAATTGGACGATATTGGTCGCCGACAGTTTTCCATCGTTCCGAATTTTCAAGCTTCCCAACAATGAACCAAGCTGTTGCCGAATGTTATTTCACGACGGGCTAGGACGGTCGTGCTATGGATAGGCTTCTCCGCCAAACGGATCATGTCCGCCGGCCGGTACGATGACTGTCGGCGTATTGCTCGCAAGGGTGGTTTTATTGATGGGCCTGGGATTACCGCGGACCTGGACGACCGGATCGGGGCTGCCGTGAAACCCGCCATGGATGTACGGAGCCCGATCGGTCGGGCCAGGAGGATGTGGATGAGCGTCACGGGTTGGGACGACACCGAATCCTATACGCTTCGCGGCGCCGGCCCGCAGGGTTCCGGCGAGGATGCCGCCCGCGCCGGCGGATCGTCGCTTCTGACGCGCGTCATCCTGATGATCGTCGGCTGTACGCTGCTGGTCGGGCTGATCGCCATGGGCGTCTCGTCCGTCCTGGTCGGGCGGCAGCAGCGCGACGCGCTGACCCACCGCGCGACGCTGGTCGGCACCTTGCAGGCGTCGGCCATGGGCCAGGCGGTGTGGGAGTTCGACACCCGCGCGGTGGAGGCGATGATCCGCGGCCTGCTGGCCGAGGATCCGGCGGTGCGCAGCGTCAAGGTCTGGGCGGCGTCGGGCGGCCGCGGCGGCCATGGCGAGCCGCTGGTGGCGCTGGAACGCCCGGCCGGCCGGGCGGAGCTGGCGACGGTCGAACGGCAGATCGTCATGTCCGGCAGCAACGGCGAGCGCACGATGGTCGGCCTGCTGCGCATGACCTACTCGCTGGAGGAGGCGGAAAGCGCCACCATGACGGCCCTGGCCCCGATGGCCGGGCTGGTCTTCTTCTCCTTGCTCGCCGTCATCGGCATGATCAGCGTCCTGCTGAACCGGCTGGTCCTGGCGCCGCTCGCCCGGCTGACCCGGTCGGCCGGCGCCATCGCCGCCGGCGACTACCGCGTGCGCCTGCGCAACAGCCGTGCCGACGAGATCGGGCAGCTGACCGTCGCCTTCAACCACATGGCGGAAACCGTCCACGACTACACCGAGCGGCTGGAACAGCGCGTCGCCGAACGGACGGAGGAGCTGCGCCAGTCCAACGACCAGCTCGCCGTCGTCAACCGGCAGGTCATGGACAGCATCCAATATGCCAGCCTTCTGCAATCCGCCATCCTGCCCGACGAGCGGGAAATGGCGCGGCGGCTGGACGGCGTCTGCGTGCTGTGGCGGCCGCGCGACGTCGTGGGCGGCGATTTCCACATCTTCCGCGAACTGGAGGACGGACGCTTCCTGATCGGCGTCGCCGACTGCTCCGGCCATGGCGTGCCCGGCGCCTTCATGACGATGACGGTGTCCGCCATCCTGGACCATGTCCTGTCGGAAACGCCCGACAGCGATCCGGCGGCCATCCTGGGCGGGCTGAACCGCATGGTGCGCACCGCGCTCGCCCGCGGACGCGACAACCCGCGTTTCGACAACGGCCTCGACATCGGGCTGTGCCTGGTGCGGCCGGATCGCGGCGACCTGCTGTTCGCCGGGGGCCGGATCGGTCTGCACATCGTCGATCCCGGTGCCCGCACCGATGGCGCCGCCGGCGGCGAAGCGGTCACGGAGATCAAGGGCGACGCGCAGAGCCTGGGTTACCGCCGGTCCGACATCGGCCACCGCTTCACCACCCATCGGGTGGAGCTGACGCCGGGGCGCAGCTTCTACATGACCACCGACGGTTTCCTCGATCAGGCCGGCGGCGACCGCGGCTTCGGCTTTGGCAACCGGCGCTTCAACGCCATGCTGCTGGAGCACGGCGCGATCCCGATGGCCGAGCGCAGGGCCGCCTTCGCCCGCTCCCTCGCCGACCACCAGGGCGACCGGGCCCAGCGCGACGACATCACCCTGGTCGGCTTCACCATTTCGCCGGCCGCCGCCGCATGGCCGGTTCCTGTGGTGTCTGCCGGCACCGACGCTTCCTCACCCACCCCCGTCCACCCGTAAGGCAGGTCGTCAAGTCACGATGAAAGGCAACGAACTCTTCAACCTGCAGGAACTGCTGTCGCGGCAGAAGCTGCTGATCTGCTTCAGCGGCCCCTTCAGCCACAGCGTCATCGAGGAGCTGGGCAAGGCGGTCCGCAACCATCTGGAAAGCGAGCAGATCGAGAAATCGGCGATCATGGACGTCTTCTCCGTCTACGTCGAGCAGGCACAGAACGTCCGCAACTACACGGCTTCGCGGGAAGCGCTGGGCCGCCCGATCCCGGCCAACAGCGGCATCGTCGTGATCGGCAAGGAGGACGACCATTACGTCGTCAGTTCCGGCAATCTGATGGAGGCCGGCGACGTCCCCGGATTGTCGGCGATGCTGGAGAAGCTGCGGGGACTGGACAAGGCCGGCCTGAAGGCGGTCTACAAGGAACAGTCGCGCAAGCCGCGCGAGGCGGGCGCCACCGGCGCCGGGCTGGGGCTGATCGACATGGCCCGCAAGGCCACCCGGCCCCTGGAGTATTCGCTACGCGCGGTGGACGACGCGTACTTCTTCTTCAGCCTTGAAGTCCAGCTATAAGAATTCACGGAACACGCATAATGGACAGCTTGCGGATCGAGGCAACCTCCTGCTCGCCCCTGATCGATTTCGATCCGGCGGCCGGGCTCCTGCGCATCGAAGGGGAATCCTATCCGGAGAACTCCTTCGACTTCTATGCGCCGGTGTTCAGCTGGCTGGAGGATTATCTGAAAGACCCGGCTCCCGCGGTGGTGCTGGACATCGGGCTGAGCTATCTCAACACCAGCAGCATCAAATGCATGATCGACGTGCTGGAGATGCTGGACGGTGCCCATCAGAAGGGTCAGACGGTTTCGGTGCGCTGGCATTACGACAGCGACAACGACCGCGCGCTCGACATGGCGGAAGAGTTCGCCGAAGACGTCTCGCTGCCTTTTGAAATCTTGGCGCATTGATGGCGCACTGAGCACCCGGGATAATGATGCGGTCGCAGGAACAGGAGCTTCATGAGTGGGTTGAGCGGCTGGCCGGGGATCCGGCCAATGCCGGCAACCCGCTGCTGGCGGAATTCCAGAAGCTGGCGGAACGGCATGGCAAGCTTCTGCGCCAGTTCCGCAAGATCGCCAAGATCAGTGACCGCCTCCAGACCGAGACCAAGGAGATGGCTCTCCAGCAGCGCCAGTTCGTGCTGATGGTCAGCCACGAATTCCGCACGCCGCTGGCGATCATCGACAGCGCCTCGCAGATGCTGGAACTGGAACCGAAGCTGCCGGTCTCGGCGATGCCGCGGGTGGGCAAGATCCGCAACGCGGTCCAGCGGATGCTGCACCTGATCGAACGCTGCCTGACCAACGACCGGCTCGGCACCGCCGCGGCGCGGCCGATCGCCTTCGACCTCGCGGCGATGCTGACGGCGCTGGTGGGGGAGATCGGTGCCGCGGCCGGCGAGCACCGGTTCGAGCTGCACGGCCTCGACCGGCCGGCGCCGATCCCCGGAGACCGCGACCTTCTGGCCGTCGTGTTTTCCAACCTGCTGGAAAACGCCGTCAAATATTCGCCGAACGGGGGGACGATCCGCCTCGACCTCTCGACCGGCGAGGGTCATGTGACGGTCCGGATCACGGACCAGGGAATCGGCGTCAATGCGGCCGACGCGGCCCGGCTGTTCGACAAGTATTTCCGCGCGTCCAATGCCGCCGGGACGACCGGGGCCGGGCTCGGACTCCATCTTGCCCGCTGCATCGTGGACAGCCATGGCGGCGGCATCTCGGTGGCGAGCGAGCCGGATCGGGGATCGGCTTTCACCGTCCGGTTGCCCGTTACGAAGGTCGAACCCCCGGTCGTCGCGAAGGCGGTTCCGGTTACGGCGATTGCCATGGCGGGAATTCCCGTAACGGAGGAGTCGTCATGATCGGCGGCACCGGGTCCGGAGGGGCAATGGCGACGGGTTTGCCCAGACGCTGGGCATCGCGACGGGGGACGGTTGGAATGATGCTGCAGGAACGGAAGCTTCAGGACTGGCTCGCCCGCCTTGCGGAGAACGAGGAGTACGCCGCCCATCCCCTGATGGGAGAATTCCGCGCGCTGGCCGACGATCATCTGAAGCTGATGCGGCAGCTGACCAAGATCGCCAAGATCAGCGACCGCATGCAGACCGATACCCGGCAGATCGCCCAGGCGCTGCACGCCGCCTCGCAAACCGATCCGCTGACCGAGCTGCCCAACCGCCGCCACATGGTCGAAAGGCTGGAGTCGGAGCTGTGCCGCGTCGGCCGCAGCGGCGGCGGCTTCGCGCTCATCATGCTGGACATCGACCATTTCAAGGACGTGAACGACGCCTTCGGCCATTCCGCCGGCGACCATGTCCTGGTCGAGACCGCCAGCCTCCTGCGCCGGAACCTGCGCGGACACGATCTGTGCGCGCGCTGGGGCGGCGAGGAATTCCTGGTCCTGCTCCCCGACGCCGATCAGATCCAAGCCGAGACGGTGGCGGAAAAACTGCGGGAGATCATCGCCCGTCATCCCGTCGTCGATCACGACCGCAGCATCCCCGTCACTCTGAGCCTCGGCGTCGCGGCCCGTCGGCAGGGCTGGACCGCCGACGCCTGCATCCAGGCGGCCGATGACGCGCTGTACATCGCCAAGCGCGCCGGACGCAACCGATGGGCGGCGGCAGCCTGACAGGGAACGGCACCGGCAAGGGTCAGGGAGCAGCCGCCGGTGCCGGCGTGACGGCGATATCCAGTTCCTCCAGCTTCGCCAGCGCGCCGGCCATGCCGGTGGCGATCAGGGTGGCGTCGGTTTCGCTGCCGGCGCGTTCCGGCACTTCCGATTCCGGATGGGCGCTCCACAGGCAGAGCAAAATCGGCACGCGCGGACCGAAATGCAGGCGCAGCCGGCGCACCATCCGCCGGCAGTGGCCGAGCGCCGACGGATTGAGCGAGGACAGCACCACGGCATCCACCCCGGAGGTGCCGAGGCTGGCGATGGCGCGGGTCGACACCGATTCGCACGGGATGACGTCGGTCCGGAGCCCCCGGCCGGACAGCAGATAGGCGAGAAGCCCGGCCGCCGCCTCGTCCAGGTTGTTGCGGGCGCCGACGCAGAGCACGCGCGGCGCCTCGCCGGACGCGGCGGCGGTCTCCGTCAACTCGTCCAGCAGTCCCGCCATGCCTTCGGCCACCGCCTGACGGCCCTCCGGGTTCAGGCTGCCGCGTTGGCGATCCTGCTCGGCCAGCGACAAAGCGGGAAGCAGCAGGCCGTCGGCCAGTTCCACCGGGGTGCATTTGCCGAGCCGTTCCTCGGCAAGCTCGGTCGCCTCCACCGGATCGCGGGCCAGCAGGCGCTGGTAGACCTTCGCCTCGTCGGGCAGGACCGGCCGGTCGCCCAGCATCACCTCCAGGAAATGCAGCTGCGGCACATGGCGGCCCAGCACCACCAGGCAGACGGTCAGCGGCGTCGCCAGCAGCAGGCCGACAGGCCCCCACAGCGTCGTCCACACCACCGCCGCGACGATGATGGCCAGCGAGGACAGACCGGTGGCCGAGCCGTAGAGCCAGGGCTCCACCACGTTGTTGGAGAACAGCTCCACCGCCACGAACAGGGCGATGCACAGCAGCGGCAGCGTCCAGCCGGTGTCCACCGCGAAGGACAGCAGGATCGGAAAGGCCGAGGCGATCACCGGCCCCAGGAAGGGGATGAAGCGCAGCACCGTCGCCAGCAGGCCCCACAGCAGCGGGTTCGGCACGCCGAGCAGCCAGAGCCCGACGCCGATGGGCAGGCCATAGGTCACGTTCACCACCACCTGCATCAGCAGATAGCGGCTGACCCGTTCGCCGGCATCGTTCATCGCCTCCGTCGTGCGGCTGAGATCGCCCGATCCGACGAGCCGGATCAGGCGGTCGCGCAGATCCTCCCGCTGCAGCAGCATGAAGATGGTGAAGACCAGCACCAGGCCGGCGGTGGCGATGGGCGTCATCGCCGGGCCCAGCACCCGGCCGACGAGATCGAAGACGCCGCTGTCGGACTGGTCGATGCGCACCGGCACCGGGTCCCGGCGCGGCGGCGTGGCGGGATTGGCCTGCGGGGCGGGGCCGGCAGCGGCGCCCGGCTGGTCCGCCGGTGTTCCGGCGGT
The DNA here is from genome assembly GCF_016595245.1 of Azospirillum endophyticum. Classification (GTDB taxonomy): domain Bacteria; phylum Pseudomonadota; class Alphaproteobacteria; order Azospirillales; family Azospirillaceae; genus Azospirillum; species Azospirillum endophyticum. The sequence continues at coordinate 14,756 of NZ_JAENHM010000091.1, read as the reverse complement.
GGCCCGTTCCAGCTCCTGCTGCAGGTCGCGGAAGGCGTCGGTCGCCTGCTTCAGCACGCCACGGTCGCCGGCCGACGCGGTGACGCTGCGCAGGGATTCCATCTTGGTGTGGATGTTGCGCTGGTAGGTCGGCAGATTGTCGGCGAGATCGCCGAGCTGGCTGCCCACCACGGCACCGAAGCCGATGATGGCGAGGAACAGCAGGGCCACCACCGCCAGCACCGACGGCACCCGGCCGAGCCGCCAGCGCTCCAGCCGGGTGACGATGGGCGTCAGCACGAAGCCGAGCAGCACCGCCAGCGCGATCGGCATCAGGATGTCCGCCGCCACATACAGCGTCACCACGATCAGCGTGATGATCAGCAGGATCGTCTGGGTGTTGGCGGGTGGAGCGGCCTTCGTCACCGCGATGGGGCGTGCCTGCAGCCGGCGGGCGGTGTCCTCGGCCATGATCGTCGGGCTTTCCGGAAGGGAGAATGCCCGACAGGAACACCGGCCGCCCCCGCACGTTCCCTCGCCCGCCCGGCAACGGGGTCGAGAGCGGCCGAAGCCTCAGGGAAGCGGCTGCTGCTGGGTAATGCAGTGGATGCCGCCGCCGCCGCGCACGATGTCCATGGCCGCGATCTGCACCACCTCGCGATCGGGAAAGGCCTTGCGGACGACGCGGAAGGCCTCGTCGTCGGCCGGATCCTCGAAGGCCGGCATGACGATGCCGCCGTTGGCGATGTAGAGGTTGGTGTAGGACAGGGTCAGCCGCACGCCATTGACGTCGCGGCGGGCGGGCTGCTGGACCGGGATGACCTCCAGTTCACGGCCCCGGGCATCGCGGGCACGCTTCAGCCGGTCGAGATTGTCGTGGAAGATCTTGAAATTGGGGTCGCCGGGATCGTCGGTGGTGATCGCCATCACCACGCCGGGACGCACGAACAGCGCGATCTCGTCGATATGGCCGTCGGTTTCGTCGTCCTGATAGCCCTCTCCCAGCCAGATGACCGTCTCGACGCCGAGATGGCCCTTCAGCTGCCGCTCGATCTCGTCCCTCGACAGGCCGGGATTGCGGTTGGGGTTCAGCAGGCATTGTTCGGTGGTGATCAGCGTCCCTTCCCCGTCGACATGGAAGGACCCGCCCTCCATCACCAGGGGAGCCGGAATGCACGGAAGCTTCAGATGGTCGAGGATCAGGCGGCCGACCTGCTGGTCCTTGTCGCTGCCCTGGTAATTGCCGCCCCAGGCGTTGAAGCCCCAATGGATGCCGGCCAGCCCGCCCTTGCCGTCGACGACGAAGCTGGGGCCGGTGTCGCGGATCCAGGAATCGCTGATCGGCAGCGGCAGGATCTGGATGCCCGCGCCGCAGGCGAGCGAGGCTTCGGCCACATCCGCCGGGTCGCACACCATCGTCACCGGCTCGAAGCGGGAGATGGCCTGCGCGACCTCGGCGTAGGCGTCGCACGCGGCGTCGAAGGCACCCTCCGGCCAGGTTTCCGGCCGGCACGGCCACGCCATCCAGCAACCGCTGTGGCGGGCCCATTCGCCGGGCATGCGGAAGCCTTGACCCGTCGGCATCGGGGCGTCCGGTGTCGTCATGCGTCGATCCCCCTACATTTTTTCAAGCCCCTGCCCTTCGCGGTCGCGGCACGAACAGCGGCCGGCGAACCGTAAGGCCGGGACATTTTCCATCCCGATCCACCCTAACCATGGGAGCGCGCGTTTGGCAATCGCGTCCACCGCAGCGGGCACTTGGCCTTATGGCAGAAGAACTTTTGAAAAGGACGCGGATGAACGTCGCGTCGACCTGCCGGGAGGGGGAGCCGGCAAGAGGTCCGGTCAGCGGCCGGACGGCGGGCGCAGGGCGCGGCGGGCGGTGACCGTGCGGTTGGTCGAATAAGCCGTGGAAACGGGACTGAAGAATCCGAGTCTCAACAAAGGGAACCACAGGAGCGCGCGCATGGCACAGCCTCTTTCGCTGTTGACGATGACATCAACATAGCAAAGGAAACGGGCAATTGCCATCCGCGGCGGCAGAGGTCTGCCGCGCGCGGATGGGTAGGCTTGCGAAACGGACCGGCGGGGCCCGAAGAGACGGCCGGTCAGCCGTTCTGGATCGCCATCTGCTCGTCGCGTTTGCGCTGGCGGTCCTGGCGGGCCATGACGATGCTGGCGACGAAGATCCCGGTCGCCACCACCAGCACCATCAGGGTCGCCAGCGCGTTGATCTGCGGACTGATGCCGAACTTCACGCTGGAGAAGATCACCATCGGCAGCGTCGTCGATCCGGGGCCGGAGACGAAGCTCGCCACCACCACGTCGTCGAGCGACAGGGTGAAGGCCAGAAGCCAGCCGGCGACCAGCGCCGGGGCGATCAGCGGCAGGGTGATGACGAAGAAGACCTTGGCCGGGCGGGCGCCCAGATCCATCGCCGCCTCCTCCAGGCTGCCGTCCATCCCGGCCAGCCGCGACTGGATGACCACCGCGACATAGGACATGGTGAAGGTGGTGTGGGCGATGGTGATGGTGGTGACGCCGCGCCCATCGGGCCAGCCCACCCATTGCTCCAGCGCCACGAACAGCAGCAGGAGCGACAGGCCGGTGATGACCTCCGGCATGACCAGGGGAGCGGTGATCATGCCGCCGAACAGGGTGCGCCCGCGGAACCGGCCGAACCGGGTCAGCGCCAGCCCGGCGCAGGTGCCGAGCACGACCGACAGCGTCGCCGAAACCGCCGCCACCTGGAAGGACAGTCCGGCGGCCGACAGCAGCGCGTCGTTGTGGATCAGTTCGCCATACCATTTGGTCGAAAAGCCGCTCCACACCGTCACCAGCCGCGACTCGTTGAAGCTGAAGACGACCAGCAGGGCGATCGGGACATAGAGGAAGGCGTAGCCGAACAGCAGCGCCCAGGACAGGAGCCCGAACCGTTTCATCGCCCGGCCTCCGCCTGTTTGCCCTGCACATGCTGGAAGATCATGATCGGCACCACCAGGACCAGCAGCAGCGCGATGGCGACGGCCGACGCCACCGGCCAGTCGCGGTTGGCGAAGAATTCGTTCCACAGGACGCGGCCGATCATCAGCGTGTCCGGGCCGCCCAGCAGTTCCGGCGTCACGAACTCGCCCACCGCCGGGATGAAGACCAGCAGCGAACCGGCGATGATTCCCGGCAGCGACAGCGGCAGCGTGATCGCCAGGAAGGACTTGAAGGGGCGGGAGCCGAGGTCGGCCGCCGCCTCCAGCAGGCTGGGGTCCATCTTCTCCAGCGTCGAATAGAGCGGCAGCACCATGAAGGGCAGGTAGCAGTAGGTCATGCCGATATAGACCGCCCAGTCGGAATAGAGGATCTCGACCGGTCCGCTGGTGATGCCGATCCATTCCAGCAGGTTGCTGATGACGCCGTTGCCCTTGAGGATGCCGATCCAGGCATAGATGCGGATCAGGAAGCTGGTCCAGAAGGGCAGGATCACCAGCATCATCAGCGGCCCGCGCCGCGCCGGGTCGGCCTTGGCGATGGCATAGGCCATCGGATAGCCGATGGCGAGGCACAGCAGCGTGGTGACCGCCGCGATCTTCAGCGAGTTCAGATAGGCGAGGATGTAGAGGTCGTCCCCGCCGAGCCGGAAGTAATTGCTGACGTTCAGCAGGATCTGCAGCTTCGAGGTGCCGGCATCCTCGTCGGTCAGCCATTCCACCAGCGACGAATAGGGCGGCTGGGCGATGACGGATTCGGAGAAGCTGATGCCGAAGACGATCAGGAAGGGCACCAGGAAGAACAGCAGCAGCCACAGATAGGGGACGGCGACGACCACGCCGCGCCCCCACAGCCCGATCCGGCTGAGCCCGGAAACGAGGACGGAAACGACCGCGCTCATTGGGTCAGCACCACGCCGGCGAAGGGGCGCCAGCTCAGCGTCACCTCGTCCTCCCAGGTGATCGGCATCTCGGTGCGGCGGGTGACGTTGGGGGCGGTGACGCGCACCGTCTTGCCGGTCGGCAGCTGAACCAGATAGATCGAGACGTCGCCGAGATAGGCGATCTCGCGCACGATGCCGGTGGTGGTGTTGCGTCCGTCACCGCCGGCAAGCGGCTCCTTCGACAGGGCGATCTTCTCCGGCCGGATGGCGACGGAGACGGGCGAGCCGGCCGGCGCCGGGGTAGCGTGGGCGATCAGCAGCTCGCAGCCGGCCTCCTCCGAGGCGACCAGCACCTGATCGCCTTCGGTCGAGACGACGCGGCCGTCGAACATGTTGATCGAGCCGATGAACTCCGCGACGAAGCGGGTGTGCGGATACTCGTAGATCTCGGTGGGCGTGCCGACCTGCGCGATGACGCCGTGGTTCATCACGGCGATGCGCGAGGACATCGTCATCGCCTCCTCCTGGTCGTGGGTGACGACGATGAAGGTGACGCCCAGCTTCTCCTGGATGTTGACCAGCTCGAACTGCGTGCGTTCGCGCAGCTTCTTGTCCAGCGCGCCCAGCGGCTCGTCCAGCAGCAGAAGCTTCGGCCGCTTGACCAGCGAGCGGGCGAGCGCCACGCGCTGGCGCTGGCCGCCGGACAGCTGGTGCGGGCGGCGCTTGCCGAAGGCCGAAAGCTGGACCATGCCCAGCATCTCCGTCACGCGGTCGCGGATCTCCGCCTTCGCCACGCCATCCTGTTTCAGGCCGAAGGCGACGTTCTGCTCCACCGTCATGTGCGGGAACAGGGCGTAGGACTGGAACATCATGTTGACCGGCCGCTCATAGGGCGGGATGCCGGCCATGTCGACGCCGTCGATGTATATTTTGCCTTCGGTCGGCTGCTCGAACCCGGCCAGCATGCGCAACAGCGTCGTCTTGCCGGAGCCCGAGCCGCCCAGCAGGGCGAAGAACTCGTTGCGGTAGATCGACAGGCTGACCTCGTCCACCGCGACGAAATCGCCGAAGGTCTTCGTCACCTTCTCGATACGGACATAAGGGGTCTGGCCCGCGTCCTGCCACGGTTCCAGGCGGGTGGGCTTGCGAATCGGCTGACCGGCCATCCGGTATCCTCTTTCATGACAACGCCCCGGCCGCTCCCCATCGCTGGGGATCGGCCGGGGCGGGCCGACGCCATGGACCGGCGCCTCACGAAATCCGGCTTACTTGCCGGTCTTGACCTTGGTCCACACCCGGGTGCGGGCACGGTCGGTGGTCTGCTTGATCTGCTTCAGCGAGAACAGCTTCAGCTTGCTGTCGGCCGGCAGGAAGATGCCGGGATTCGACTTGATGTCGTCGGCGACCATCGGCAGCGAGGCCGGCACCGCGTTGGCGTAGCTGACCTTGTTGGAGATGTTCGCCATGTTGGCCGGGTCGAGCACGAAGTTGATGTACTCGTAGGCGCCGTCCTTGTTCGGCGCGTCGGCCGGGACCGCTAGCGTGTCCCACCAGACCTGCACGCCTTCCTTCGGCGTGATGTATTCGACCTTGGCGCTCTTGGCCTCGGCGGCGCGGGCGGCGCCCTGGATGGCGTCGCCGTTGTAGGCCATCACGACGCAGGCGTCGCCGCCGGCGAGGATGTTGATGTTCTCGCCGGTGACGAAGCGCTTGATGTAGGGGCGGACGGCCATCAGCGTCTTCTCGACCTTGTCCAGATCCTCCTTCTTCTCGGAGTTCGGGTCGAGGCCGAGATAGTTCAGCACCGACGGGATGACGTCGATGGCTGAATCCATCACGGTGATGCCGCAGGCCGCGACCTTCTTCGCCACCTCCGGCTTGAAGATCAGGTCCCAGCTGTCCAGCGCCACGTCGGGGGCGACGGCCTTGATCTTCTCCGGGATGACGGCGATGCCGACGGTGCCGCCGAGATAGGGCACGGCGTACTTGTTGCCGGGGTCGGAGTTCTCCAGCAGCTTCAGGACCTTCGGGTCGAGATTCTTGTAGTTGGGGATCTTCGACTTGTCGAGCGGGCCCACCACCTTGGCCTGGATCAGGCGGGACAGGGTCGGCTCGGCGGTCGGCACGATCACGTCATAGCCGGACTTGCCGACGAGCACCTTCTGCTCCAGCAGTTCCAGGCTGTCGTACAGGTCGACCTTCGTCTCAGCGCCCGTGGCCTTGGTGAAGTCGGCGAGGGTCGTTTCACCCAGATAGTCGTTCCAGATGTAGATGTTGACCGGCTTCTTGGCCTGGGCCATCGCCGGGCCGGCGATGGCAATCGCGGCGACCGCGCCGATGAGGCTGAGAGCGAGTTTTTTCATGTTTTGCCCCGACCTGTTCGTGAGTGTTGCGGGCGCCGCCACATCCCAACGGCAGACCCGGCTCGCGGGCGCTATTGCACCCAGGCCCGGGTGTGTTGTCAACGGTTTGGGTCGAGGTTGGCGGTGTCTGAAACACACCCCTTGAAAGAGGCGGCGGCCGGCCGCGCCGCCCACGGACCAGGGAGTCCGTTGGCAGGTGGCGCGGCCGGCAAGGGAAAGCCTTCCCCGGTCCATGGCCAGTCGGCCGTCGACCGGGTCGCCCACTCTAAAATTGCATACGCCAGTATTTGCACTCGCGACTATGGCGTCAGTTATAGCCACAGCGGTTTTCCGGTCAATGCCGCAATTGTAGCGTTTTATTTCGGCTTTGAAGTGAACCATGCCGGGAAGCGTTGCCGGATGTTGCCCTGCCTTCGAAACGGATCGAAGAAGCGCCGAAAAGCCGATGCGGCGCCGGAAAACCCGGCGCCGCATCGTTACAGTCCTGTCATGACCGAGGGCGGGTGCGGCGGCATGCCGTCAGCTCTGCGCGGTCAGCACCACGCCCAGCACCACCAGCAGCGTGCCGATCAGGCGGGTCAGGCTGATCGTCTCGCCGAGCAGCAGGACGCCGAGGGCCAGCGTGACCAGGAAGCCCAGACCGACGAAGGGATAGGCCATGGTGACGTCGACCTTGGCCAGCACCGCCAGCCAGACCATCATGCCGAGCCCGTAGCAGCCGAGTCCGGTCAGGATGTGCGGGGTGGCGACGACGGACAGGGCGATCCGCCCCGCCTCCCCCTGTGCCAGCGCCGTCGACACCGCCGGGCTGGACATGCCGATCTTCAGGGAAATCTGGGCGATGGCCGACAGGGTGACGCTCAGCAGGATCAATCCGACGACGGTGATGGGCATGGGGGCTCCGAAAAGGCTGGCGGAGAGGGAAAGGGAAAGGGAGAGCGGACCGACTCGTCACGTCCGGCCGAGGAACAGCGCGGCGCCGCAGACCACGCCGATGGCGAGGCTCCACTTGTCGCGGGCGGCGAACACCACCGGATCGTCATGCATCAGCCCGCGGTGGGTCTGCAGCCAGACCCGCCCGATCCAGAAGAGCAGGAGCGGACAGATGACCCACAGCGCCTGCGGCCGGTCATAGACGCGACCGACCTCCGGGCTGTTGATGTAGAGCGCCATCACCAGCACCGAGAGGAAGCCAGCCGAGACGCCGATGGATTGCAGGACCGGCATGTCGGCGGTCAGGTAGCCGCGCCCCTCCGCCTGCCCCAGCCCGAGCTTCAGCATGCTGTCCATCTCGGAATAGCGCTTCACCATCGCCAGGCTGAGGAAGAGGAACATAGAGAAGGCGAGCAGCCAGAAGGACGGCACGATGGAGGTCGCCGTGGCGCCGCCCAGCACCCGCAGCGAATAGAGCCCGGCCAGCAGCATCACGTCCCAGATCACGCGGTTCTTGGCGAACAGGTTGTAGAACAGCGACGAGGCGGCATAGGTCGCCAGCGCCGCCAGGAACAGCGGCGGCAGCGCCACCACCGACAGGGCGAGGCTCGCCAGCAGCAAGCCGGGGATCAGCGACAGGCCGAGGTCGAGCGGCAGGTCTCCCGCGGCGAAGGGGCGGCGGCGCTTGCGCGGGTGGCGGCGGTCGGCCGGCAGGTCGAGCAGGTCGTTCAGCACATAAATGCTCGACGCGCACAGCCCGAAGGCGAGGAAGGCGGCCGCGGCCTGCAGGGTCGGGCCGACCTCCCCCAGCTTCTGTCCGGCGACGAGCGGCACGAAGACCAGCAGGTTCTTCAGCCACTGGTGCAGGCGGAGCGCCCGCAGGATCAGCAGCAGGCGCGGCCGGCGCGGCGTGGCGACCGTCTCCAGCGGGCACAGGGTGGCGGCATGGCGCAGCACGGCGGCCGAGGCATCCACCGCGATGCCGCGGCGGGCGGCCTGCCAGATGGCATAATCGGCCTCGTCGTTGCCCATGTAGTCGAAGACGCCGGACGGAACCTGCGCCCGGATCGCGTCGCGCTTGCGCTCGCTCTTCAGGTTCAGGCCGTCGTTGCTGGCAAGGACCTGATCGAACAGGCCGAGATGCCGGGCGATGGCATCGGCATAGCGATGGTGAGCGGCGGTGGCCAGCACCAGCCGGCGCCCGCGCTTGTGTTCGGCTTCCAGCCGCTCCAGGACGGCGGGGTTGTAGACGAGTCCGGCCGGGTCGATGTCCACCCGCCGGGCCAGTTCCGCCTTCAGCCGCGCCTTTCCCCCGGCCAGCCACAGCGGGACGAGCAGCGCCGCCCAGGGCTTGGCCTTGATCAGGCCGAACAGCGATTCATAGAGAAGGTCGGTCTTCAGCAGCGTCCCGTCGAGATCGACGAACAGCGGCGGCTCTCCTTCGACGGAGGGCTCGACGGCGGTCGCGGCCGACGAGTCGGCCATGGCGGCCCGGGGAAACGCGACCTCGGTCGCGGTCAGGCCGGGAGCGCCCGCGGGGGGGCCGCGATGGCCACGGCCGTCGGCTCCCGCCTCTCCCCATAGGAGAGTGGCGGTGCGGTCGTGCCGGCCGGCCAGGACGACGAGCAGGCCCAGCAGCATCAGGGTGGCGAAGAACAGATAGGATTGCAGGACGTTCAGCGGCGTGTCGGCCAGCGCGTTGACCGGCCAGAACAGCAGGTTGCCGGCCAGGAAATAGGCCACCGCCAGCAGCGCCGCCGCCCCGGCCGGACGCCGCAGGCCGGGCTCCAGCAGGGTCAGGAAGGCCAGCGCGAAGGCCGGCAGCAGGATGCCGTAATGATGCACCCAGGCAACCGGCGAACCGACGGTGAAGCAGATGCCGGCGGCGACGAAGGGAAGGATGCGCTCCGCCCCCCGGTCGCGCCGACGCCACAGCAGGCCGAAGCCGACGAAGACGAGGCCGGAGATCTGCGTCGCGACGTGGACCACCGGGTGGTAGGGGGCGAAGGCCTCCGCCGACCAGTCCAGATTGTTGCCGTTGTGCAGCAGGCGGTTGACCAGCCCGTTGACCGTCTGGTTGACGTGATAGCTCTCGCCGTGCCGGCCGATGAACAGCAGCACGTCCAGATAATCGACCATCGGCGCGAAGCCGTAGACCAGGGTCGCCAGCGCCACGCCCGGCACCACGACCGCCCCCCACCCCGCCGCCATCCGCCAATCGCCGCGCAGGGCGGCCCAGACCAGGAACAGCGACATCTGCGGCTTCATCAGGGTCGACGCGCCGAGCAGCGCGCCGCACAGCACGCGCCGGTCGCGCAGCAGGGCAATGCAGGCGAAGACGAAGGCGGCATTCAGCCAGACCTGGACCTGCCCCAGCGAGAAGGCCTTCAGCACCGGGTAGAAGCACAGGGTCGCAACGAAGCCGAAGCCGCCGAGCAGCACCTGCGTCAGCCGGTCGTCCCGCGCTCCGGGCACTTGCAGCCGGGCCGCCATGTCCAGCACCAGGATCGCCATGCCGGCCGCCGTCGCCAGCACGAACAGCAGGTTGACGCGCTCGAACGCCACGAGATTCAGCACCCCGAGCGCCTTCATCGCTTCCAACGGCAGCAGCGAGGTCACCGGGTATTGGAACTTGATCTGCTGCTTGAAGAACACGCCCTCATAGACATTCTCGCCGGGCCGTTCGTGCAGCCAGTCCAGTGCCGCGATCATCGGGTCCCAGCTGTCGACCGGGATCAGATCCGGATTTTCCAGCACGAACAGGTTCTGGATGTCGGTCAGGTTGCTGGCATGCCCACCACGGTGCAGCGCCAGCCCGAGCAGTCCGGTCGTCAGCACCACGAACATCGATGCCAGGATGATGATGCGTTGGACCCGGCCAACGCCGAGGAGGCCTGTCCGGAGGGACGGGATCGCTGGTTGCATGCTCATGCTTGGCCATCCATCGGTTGCGTCGGGACATTGCCGTTGCGTCGGCCCTCCCGCGACGAGACGATCCGGCAAGGCAATCGCACGTGGCTCCCTCTCCCGGGGCGGGAGAGGGCAATCGTCGCCAAATGCGATCGATTGCGATTGTTGAACATTCTCAAAGGAGATAATAAATTCCGGTGCGGCCTTTACCCTCGCTGCGACCGCACCCCCCTCTCAGCTCTTTCGACAGCGTTGAAAATACACTGCGGTTTTGCTTCGAAAGTCTTCGATTTCGTGTTTCAGGCGCCATCAACGGACTAGCGGAGATCTCGCGTTTTTCAGCTTGAGCGCCATGGCCGCGCAGCGCGGTCGTGGCAGGCTGCCGCCATCGTCGATCGATCGGGGTGCAAGGACAGGCTTGTCGGGGTAGAACGGCCGGTGGACACCATGGATCGGCAGGAGTCCCGGCCGATCGTTCGAGACTTCGGCGCGGATCGGCAAACGAAAGTCGACCGGGCCGGCGCGAACCGCCATGCAACCGGCCGGCGCCTCGACGTCGGACAGGCGCCGGACGCGGGAACCGAAGATGCGGGAACCGGATACGAAAAGGGGCAGCCGGCAGAATCCTCCGCCGGCCGCCCCTTCGTTGAATATCCTACGATATCAGACGTTCAGCAGCAGGTTTTCCCGCTCCCAAGAGCTGATGACGCGGTTGTAGGCTTCGTACTCCGCCTGCTTCACGCAGGTGACGGCGTCGATGAAGCGCTCGCCGAGGATTTCCTTCAGCGGCTTGCAGGCATTGAACTTGGTCAGCGCTTCCGACTGGTGGCGCGCCAGGGTGAAGGCGAGGCGATAGGCGGAGCCCTTGATCGGATCGTTCGGCTCCAGCCCCTGGGTCATGCCGATATAGCCGCAGGCCAGCGACGCGGCGATGGCGAGATAGGGATTGGCATCGGCCCCGGCCACCCGGTTCTCGACCCGGCGGGCGTCGGGCTGCGACACCGGCACCCGCAGGCCAGTGGTGCGGTTGTCGCGCCCCCAATGCACGTTGATCGGCGCATCGGAGTTCGGGACCAGCCGGCGGTAGCTGTTGACGTTGGGCGCCAGCATCGGCATCGCATAGGGCAGATACTTCTGCAGGCCGGCGATGTGCGCCATGAACAGGTCGCTGTCGGTGCCGTCGGGGTTGGAGAACAGGTTGCGCCCGCTGACGGCATCGACCACCGACTGGTGGATGTGCATGGCGCTGCCCGGCTCGCCCTGCATCGGCTTGGCCATGAAGGTGGCGTAGATCTGGTGGCGGATCGCCGCCTCGCGCGCCGTGCGCTTGAACAGGAAGGCCTGGTCGGCCAGTTCGAGCGCGTCGCCGTGGTTGAAGTTGATCTCGATCTGGGCGGCACCGGCCTCGTGGGTCAGCGTGTCGATGTCGATATCCTGCTTCTCGCAGAAATCATAGACCGCCTCGAAGATCGGATCGAACTCGTTGACGGCGTCGATGCCGAAGGCCTGCCGCCCGCTTTCCATCCGGCCGTTGCGCCCGACCGGCGGCACCAGCGGATAGTCGGGGTCCTTGTTGACCTGGACCAGGAAGAATTCCAGCTCCGGCGCCACCAGCGGCTTCCAGCCGCGTTCCTCGTACAGCGCCAGGACGCGCTTCAGGACATGGCGGGGCGAGACGTCGACCGGGCGGCCGTCGGCATAGACGCAGTCGGTGATGACCTGTGCCGTCGGCTCGTTGTACCAGGGGACGAAGCGGATGGTGCGTTCGTCCGGGATCATGTAGATGTCGGAATTCTCGTCCGAGGTGATGTCCTCGTCGTCGGGAAATTCCCCGGTCACGGTCTGGACGAAGATCGCCTCGGGCAGGCGCAGGCCACGGTCGCGCAGGATGCGGAGGAACTTTTCGGCGGGGACGATCTTTCCCCGCGCGATGCCCGACATGTCGGGCACCAGGCATTCGACTTCGGTAATGCGGTTCTTCTTGATGAAGTCTTCCATAAAACCCATGGGTATGGCGGACCGCTCCGGGCGATGGGCAGCCCCCTCCGTGCTGTGGACGACAGCGACACTATGACGCCGTTGCGGCGGGCCGCGCCAGAGGGTTCCGCATGACGGTTCGGTGAAACATCCGCCTTTCCGTTGACCTCCCCCATCGGCTGGGACTTAACTGCGGCCATGCCGAAAGCCTCCTACCTGAACAGCTGGTACGCGGCCTCCGCCGCTCCCCGTATCGACCGCCCGTCCCTGGAGGGGGAGGCCGCCTGCGACGTCTGTATCGTCGGCGGCGGCTACACCGGCCTGACGGCGGCGCTGGAGCTGGCGGAGCGCGGGTACGACGTCGTCCTGCTGGAGGCGGAACGCTGCGGCTGGGGCGCGTCGGGCCGCAACGGCGGCCAGATCATCACCGGCTACAACAAGCCGATGGCGACGATCGAGGGCTGGGTCGGCAAGGAGGATGCCCGCCGCCTGTGGGAGTTCGGCGAGGAGGCCAAGGCCCAGCTCGCCGGGCGGGTGGAGCGCCACGCCATCGCCTGCGACCTGACCTGGGGCTTCGCCTATGCCGCGCTGAAGCCGCGCCACCTGCAGGACGTCGCGGCTCTGGAACGCGAGATGCGCGACGGCTACGGCTATGACCGGGTGCGGCGGCTCGACCGCGCCGGCATCCGCGCGCATGTCGGCAGCGACGCCTATATCGGCGGCCTGCTGGACGAGGGCAGCGGCCACCTGCATCCGCTGAACTACGCCCTGGGACTGGCCCGCGCCGCCGACGCCGCCGGGGTGCGCATCTTCGAGAACAGCCGCGTCCTCGCCATGGACAGCGGCGCCGCGCCCTGGGTCCGCACCGGGAGCGGCCGGGTGACGGCCAAGCACCTGATCCTGGCCGGCAACGCCTATCTCGGCGGCCTCTCCCCGGCGCTCGACCGCACCATCATGCCGGTCGCGACCTACATGATCGCCACCGAACCGCTGGGGGCGGAGCGGGCGGGCGGGCTGCTGCCGACGAACATCGCGGTGTCGGACTTGAAGTTCTCGCTCGATTACTTCCGCCGGTCCGCCGACCACCGGCTGCTGTTCGGCGGCGGCGTCAGCTATTCGGGGGTGGACGGACCGGGGCTGCAGCAGGCGATGCGCCTGAAGATGCTGGCCATTTTCCCGGAGTTGAAGGATGCCCGCATCGATCATTTCTGGGGCGGGCGGGTCGCCATCACCATGAACCGCATGCCGCATCTGGGCCGGCTGTCGCCGACGACGCTGTACGCCCATGGCTATTCCGGCCATGGCGTGGCGCTGGCCGGCATCGCCGGCCGGCTGATGGCGGAGACGGTGAGCGGCACCGCCGAGCGGTTCGACGTGTTCGCCCGCATCCCCCACACGCCCTTCCCCGGCGGACGGCGGTTCCGCACCCCGGCCCTTGTCCTCGCAATGATGTGGTTCCGTCTGCGCGATCTGCTGTAGGCTGGGGAAGCAATCCACGGTCCCCCTCCCCCGCCGAGTCCCACCCCCGCCCATGACCGACATCTCCAGCAGCGACGAGACGCCCCCCTCTGCGGATAAGGATACCGCTCCGGACGCTGCCATCGCCGAGAAGGCGGCACAGGAGAATGTCCTGGTACAGCCGATGCGGGACACGCATTTCGATTTCCAGCACAAGGTCTTCAGCCTGCCCGGCGCCTTCTTCTGCCAGGAGCCGAACAACAAGGAGCCGGTGCTGAACATCCTGCTGGGCGACCTGAAGGCGACGCTGGCCTTCCCCACCCTGCTGGAGTCCTTCCAGATCGAGGACGGCACCCACGACGCCCGCCTGCTGGAGGTCATCGAGCAGGGGCTGGCCTTCGTGAAGCTCATCCGTCCCGGCGAGGAAATTCCCGGCGAATTGCTGGACGGCCGGGCCTCCTGGTCTGTGGAGGACAGGCACCGCATCACCGCCAAAGGGCGGCTGACCATGCAGATCGTCTCCTCCTTCACCGGGAACGAGATCATCGTTTCCGACCAGTCGCAACTGGAACAGCTGCTGGACGATCCGCAGACACACGAGAAGATGAAGGCGGCCTTCGCCAAGATCGCCGAGCGGCTGAAGCTGACCAACAACGCCGAACAGTATCTGACCGACCGCGTCGACGATCTGGCGCAGGAGCTGTCCTACATCGAGGCGCTGCGCGACCGCTTCAGGCATATCCGCCGCATCGACCAGGCGATCGGCAAGCTCGCCACCATCTACCGCACCGACCGCACCTTCTGCAGCGAGCTGAACCGGATGCAGGGGCTGATCCGCAAGCCGCTGCGCGAGTACGACATGATCTTCGATCAGGCCGACGCCCAGACCGGCGACATCGTCGGCGCGCTGCGCAACTTCCATCCCACCATCCAGTTCATCCGCAAGATCCGCGACGACCTGCGCGCCAAGCTGCTGGAGTGGGAGGACCTGCTGCACGGTTGGGACCAGGTCACGATGGAACGCTCGCCGAGGGTGGAGGCATTGCAGAAGCAAACCTACCGCTTCCTGGCGAGCCGCTACATCGAGACGACGGTGTGGAAGCGGGGGGGATGACAGTTGGGGGACGCTGAGCCAGCCCCCACCCTGACCCTCCCCCGCTGGGCGCTACGGCATTCACAGATCTCGCATCCGCGAAGAAAATACATCCTATGGTAGCGAGTGGCCCTTCTCCCCTTGCGGGGCGGGATCGGCCAAACGCCAACGGCGTTTT
>NZ_JAENHM010000090.1 GCF_016595245.1 Azospirillum endophyticum | reverse complement strand
GCAACTTGAACGAATCACAGGTCGGCGAAATTACGCAACTTTATTTCCGGTCAGCCTCTTATAGAGGCGGGCTTTTCGATGAACTGGTTGCGGCGACAGGATTTGGTCTTTGCCGAACTCGCGCTGCGCCGTGACAACTGAATTGCTATTTGGTCGCACTCATAGCGAAAACAGCATCGCCCCCGGCGTATGATTGAGAAGACCGGTCAGCCGCCACTCGGAGCCGATCGAATTCCAGAGCCGTACCGGACATTCCGCAACCAAACAAATAGTCGCTGCGCATCGCGCATTCCAATAGGCTGGATTGTTCGACAAGGGCCTGCCGAACGGCGGGCGGACGGCCCATGAAGCGCGTGCGCAGATCCCGGCGTCACCGGACAACAGCCAACCACAGGCCAGTGATGGCCCCAAGTCGCCGTCGAGGGCGACAGATACCTTGGCGCCGTGGCCCATGCGATCGACCGCGGTTGAAGCAAGCGATGCTGACGGCAGATCGGCGGAGAGCGTCAGCACTCCGGCAGATTCACCGCGAGCCCGCCCAAGCTGGTCTCTTTGAACTTGGTGCTCATTTCTTCACCGGTCTGCCGCATCGCCTGGATGCAGTTGTCCAGCGGCATGAAGTGCTGGCCATCGCCGCGCAACGCCAGGGACGCGGCGGCCACCGCCTTGGTCGCACCGATGGCGTTGCGCTCGATGCACGGCACCTGGACCAGACCGCCGACCGGGTCGCAGGTCATGCCGAGATGATGCTCCAGCGCGATTTCCGCCGCATTCTCCACCTGCTCCGGCGTTCCGCCCAGCACGGCGCACAGTCCCGCCGCGGCCATTGCGGCGGCGGATCCGACCTCGCCCTGGCAACCCGCCTCCGCGCCGGAGATCGACGCATTGTGCTTGATCAGGCCGCCGATCGCCGCAGCGGTCAGCAGGAAGTCGGCGACCTTCGCCGGTTCGGCCCCGGCGCAATGATCGAGGTAATAGCGGATCACCGCCGGCACCACGCCCGCCGCCCCGTTGGTCGGCGCGGTCACCACCTTGCCGCCTGCCGCATTCTCCTCGTTGACCGCCATCGCATAGATGCTCAGCCAGTCGGACGTGACATGCGGCAGGCTGGAATTCGCCCCGCGCTCGCGCAGGAGCTGTTGGTGGATCGCCTTGGCCCGCCGCTTGACCTTCAGGCTGCCCGGCAGCTGGCCGTCCAGGCTGAGGCCACGCTCGATGCAGCCGTTCATCGCCGCCCAGATGCCGCCGAGCTTCTCGTCCACCTCGGCGGCAGACCGGACGACGAGTTCGTTGGCCCGTTTCATGGCGGCGATGGAGGCACCGCTTTCCCGAGCCATCCGCAGCATCGCCGCGGCGTTGTGAAAGGGATAGGGCCAGCCGGCGGACCCGGTCTCGAACGCCGCCGGCGGCGATTCCCGCTCCGCTGCGGTGACGACGAAGCCGCCGCCGATGGAATAGAAGATCTCCGACAGCACCACCCGGCCGGCCTTGTCCAGCGCCTGGAACACCAGCCCGTTGGCGTGCCCCGGCAGCGGCGGCCCGAAATCGAAGACCAGATCGGTTTCGGGATCGAAGTCCAGTGCCGGCAGTCCGGCGGGATGCAACCTCCGCGTCCGCAGAAGCTCGGCGATGCGCCCTTCGGCCTCGTCGACGTCGAGGTTATCCGGCCGGTAATCGAGAAGCCCGAGCAGCACGGCGCGGTCGGTCGCATGCCCCTTACCGGTGAAGGCGAGCGAGCCGTGCAGCCGCACCCCAATAGCCACCGGCGCCGCATCCGCCTGCGCCCGCAGCATGTCGAGGAACCGCACCGCCGCGCTCATCGGTCCCATCGTGTGCGACGAGGACGGGCCGATGCCGATCTTGAAGACATCGAAAACGCTGAGAAACATCGGGCGCCTCGTCAGAGCTTTTGAGTTTCCGGAGGGTAGCATCGGCCGTCATCCCCGCGGAGGTGGGGATCCAGGCTTCCGGTTCAGGCGCTTGAAACGACTGGATTCCCGCCTCCGCGGGAATGACGGCCAAGAGACGCTCATGACGAGATCCGATGTGAAGCGGTTCAAACGTGAAGCATCTCTCGCCAGAACTCACTAAAACTCACAAACTCTCAGCCGTAGATCGGGAAGCGCTCGCACAGTTCGCGAACCTCGCCATGCACGCGCTTCTCGACCTCGGCATTGCCCTCCGGACCGGCGGCGGCAAGGGCGTCGACCACGGTCAGGATCAGTTCGCCGATGCGGGTGAACTCCGCCTCGCCGAAGCCGCGGGTGGTGCCCGCCGCGGTGCCGAGCCGGACGCCGGAGGTCACCGCCGGCTTTTCCGGGTCGAACGGAATCGCGTTCTTGTTGCAGGTCAGGCCCGCCCGCTCCAAAGCGCGTTCCGCGTCGCGGCCCTTCACCCCCTTCGGCCGCAGGTCGACCAGCACCATATGGCAGTCGGTGCCGCCGGAAACGATGTCCAGCCCGCCCTTCACCAGCGTGTCGGACAGCGCCCTGGCGTTGGCCACCACCTGGGCGGCATAGGCCTTGAACTCGGGGGTCAGCGCCTCGCCGAAGGCAACCGCCTTGGCGGCGATGACATGCATCAGCGGTCCGCCCTGGTTGCCCGGGAATACCGCCGAATTGAACTTCTTGGCCAGCGCCTCGTCGTTGGTCAGGATCATGCCGCCACGCGGACCGCGCAGGGTCTTGTGCGTGGTGGTGGTCACCACATGGGCATGCGGCAGCGGGTCCGGGTAGGTGCCGGTGGCGACCAGCCCGGCGTAATGGGCCATGTCCACCATCAGATAGGCGCCGACCTCGTCGGCGATGCGGCGGAACTCGGCGAAATCGATCACCCGCGGATAGGCCGAGGCGCCGGCGACGATCAGCTTCGGCTTGGTTTCCAGTGCCTTGGCGCGCAGGGCGTCATAGTCGATCCGCTGGTCGCTCTCGCGCACCTCGTAGCTGACGATGTCGAACCACTTGCCCGACATCGTCACCGGCGACCCGTGGGTCAGGTGGCCGCCATGGGCCAGCGACATGCCCATCACCCGGTCGCCCGGCTGGAGCAGGGCCAGGAACACCGCCTGATTGGCCTGGGCGCCCGAATGCGGCTGGACATTGACGAAGCCGGCGCCGAACAGTTGCTTGGCGCGGTCGATGGCGATGGTCTCGACCTCGTCCACGAACGCGCAGCCGCCGTAATAGCGGCGGCCCGGATAGCCCTCGGCATATTTGTTGGTGAGGATCGACCCCTGGGCGGCCAGCACGTCCGCCGAGACGATGTTCTCCGAGGCGATCAGCTCGATCTCGTATTTCTGGCGGTTCAGCTCGCGCCCGATGGCCGCCGCGATCGCGGCGTCGGTGAGATCGGATTTCGGCAGGGACTGATGACGGGTCATGTGCGGTTCTCTCGATCAGAGGCCGAGCGCGATTTCGCGGCTGACGGCGTGCAGGATTCCCCAGACATGGTCGGCGAAGGAACGCCAGACCTCGATCCGGAAGCGGTTCTTGTCCTCGCGGATCAGGACGATCTGCGCCTTGTCGAAGAGGGTGCGGCAGCCGGTGCCGACCGCCATCGCCTCGACGTCGAAGGCGATGGCCGAGCGCAACGCGAGCGCCGCGGCCTCCCCCTCCACCAGGATGCCGACCTCGCGGTGGCCGACATCGACCAGGCTGTGCGGCTCCTGAAGGGCGGCGAAGGCGTCGGCGATGCCGTCGCTGTCGGCGCCCGGCGCCGTCAGCACCCATTCGTCGGGGCCGAGCTGGAGCGCCGTCCGTCCGCCGGCCTCCACCATCCCGCCGATGCGGGTGGGGAGCGGCGTGCCGAAGGCGGCCCCGGCCGACGGGGCGGATGCCGGATCGATGCGCAGGCTGAAGCGGGCGACATCCTCGGCGGCACGGATGCTCAGCCGGCTTGCGGTGTCGCCGGTGATCGTCTTGCCCAGCAACGGGTGATTGGCCAGAAGCATGGGTAAGCCTCCTATGCGCTGAGACGCGTGTTCTCGGGATCGACGAACACCATGCCGGTGATCGTCGCGGCATGGACCTTGTCCGGCATCGGCACATGCACGGTCTTGCCCTGGAGCGACCGGCCGCCCTGGATCACCGCAAAGGCGATGGACCGGCCCAGCTCGGCGCTCCAGTAGGACGAGGTCACATGGCCGACCATGTCCATCGGCACCGGCTGGTTCGGGTCGAGGACGATCTGCGCCCCTTCCTCCAGCACCGTCTTCGGATCGCTGGTCAGCAGGCCGACCAACTGCTTGCGGTTCGCCGCCAGCATGTCCGGCCGGGACAGGGACCGCTTGCCGACGAAGTCCGGCTTGGTCTTGCCGACGGCCCAGGCCAAGCCGGCGTCGTCCGGCGTCAGCGTGCCGTCCGTGTCCTGGCCGACGATGATGTAGCCCTTCTCGGCGCGCAGGACGTGCATCGTCTCGGTGCCGTAGGGGGTGATGCCGAAGCGTTGCCCGGCCTCGAACAGCTTTTCCCAAACCGCGCGGCCATAGCGGGCCGGCACGTTGATCTCGAAGCCGAGTTCGCCGGTGAAGGAAACGCGGAACAGCCGGGTCGGCACGCCGAAGATTTTTCCGGTCGCCACCGCCATATGGGGGAAGGCACCGTCCGACAGGTCGATGCCCTCGACGAACGGCTCGATCAGCTTGCGGGCGTTTGGACCTTGCAGCGCGATCACCGACCATTGCTCGGTCGTCGAGGTCAGCCAGACCTTCAGGTCGGGCCATTCGGTCTGGAGGTAATCCTCCATCATGGTCAGCACGCGGGCGGCGCCGCCGGTGGTGGTGGTGACGTGGAAGCGGTCCTGGGCCAGACGCCCGATCACGCCGTCGTCGCGGATGAAGCCGTCCTCGCCCAGCAGCAGGCCGTAGCGGCAGCGGCCGGGCGCCAGCTTGGTCCAGGCGTTGGTGTACATGCGGTTCATGAATTCGGCGGCGTCGGGACCGACGATCTCGATCTTGCCGAGGGTGGAGGCGTCGAAGATGCCGAGCGACGCGCGCACCGCCTTGCATTCGCGTGCCACCGCCGCATGCATGTCCTCGCCGACCTGCGGGAAGTACCAGGCACGGCGCCACAGCGAGACCGGTTCGAAGGCCGCGCCGTTCTCCTCCGCCCAGCCGTCGATCGGCGTCTTGCGCGTCACCTCGAACAGCGCGCCCTTGTTGTAGCCGGCGAAGGTGCCGAAGCTGGTCGGGGTGTAGGGCGGACGGAAGGTGGTCAGGCCCACCGCCGGGATCGGCCGCTTCAGCGCATCGGACGCGACGGCCAGACCGTTGATGTTGGACAGCTTGCCCTGGTCCGTCGCCATGCCGTTGGTGGTGTAGCGCTTGATGTGTTCGATGGATTTGAAGCCCTCGCGCACCGCCAGCCGGATGTCCTTGGCCATCACGTCGTTCTGGAAATCGACGAACGCCTTGGCGTGGCCGGGATCGAGGTCGGTCGGCAGCTCGCGGCCGGTCACCCCGGTGAAGGACGGCTCGCCCTCCACATGGTAGGTCGCCGGCTGGGTGCTGAACCCGGCATCCGCCGCGGCAGCGGCACCGGCGGCGGCACCGTCCTCGAAGGCGGCCTTCAGCCCGAAGCGGCCCTTGCCGGCGCCGGCCAGACGGCACTCCTCCTTGCCGCGGCCGGGCAGGAACATCTGGCCGTCCTCGTTCCAGGTCAGCGACCCCTGGGTGTGCGAGAACAGATGGATGCTGGGGGTCCAGCCGCCCGACATCAGCAGGGCGTCGCAGGCGATGGTCTCGGCGCCGCCGACCTTGCCGCCGGCCGTCACCGGGTTGACCCGCACCGAGGACACGCGCAGCCGGCCCTTGGTGCCGGTGACGGTCCAGCCGATCAGCGTCCTGATGCGCAGCGCATCGGCCGCCGTGACAAGCTGGGTCGGCACGGTGCCGCGGACATCGACGATGGCCGTGACCTCCACCCCCGCCTTGGCGAGGTCGAAGGCGGCATGCCAGGCGCTGTCATGGCTGGTGACGACGACGGCCCGGTTGCCGACCTTGACGCCGTAGCGGTTCAGGTAGGTGCGGGCGGCCCCGGCCAGCATCACGCCCGGCCGGTCGTTGCCGGCGAACACCAGCGGCTTCTCGATGGCGCCCTGGGCCAGCACCACCTGCTTGGCCCGCACCTTCCACATCCGTTCGCGCGGCGCGCCGTCCGGCACGATGCGCAGATGGTCGGTCAGCCGCTGGCACAGCCCGACGAAATTCTGGTGGTAGTAGCCGATGGCCGTGGTGCGCGGCAGCACGGTGACGTTCGGCATCGCCGCCAGCGCGGCGTTGGCATCCTCCAGCCAGTCCCAGGCGAGCTGCCCGTTGATCTCGGCCGTCGGCTCCGACAGCAGCGAGCCGCCAAGCTCCGACTGCTCGTCGCACAGGATGACCGACGCACCGCTGCGGCCCGCTTCCAGCGCCGCGGCGAGGCCGGCGGCACCGCCGCCGACGACCAGCACGTCGCAATGGGCGAAACGGCTGGCGTAGGTGTCGGGATCGGGGGCGGTCGGCGCCTTGCCCAGGCCGGCGGCGTTGCGGATGACCGGCTCGTAGACCTTGTCCCAGAAGCTCTTCGGCCACATGAAGGTCTTGTAGTAGAAGCCGGCCGAGAACAGCACGTAGAGCGCGTCGTTCACCGCGCCGATGTCGCGGGTCAGCGACGGCCAGCGGTTCTGGCTCTCGGTCTTCAGCCCTTCGAAGACCTCCAGCACCGTCGCCCGCGTGTTCGGCTCGAACCGTCCGTTGCCGCGGTTGCTGCCGACCAGCGCGTTCGGCTCCTCCGACCCGGCGGTCAGGATGCCGCGCGGGCGGTGGTACTTGAAGGAGCGCCCGACGAGATGGACGCCGTTCGCCAGGAGCGCGGACGCCAGGGTGTCGCCTTCGCAGCCGGTATAATCGACGCCGTCGAAGCTGAAGCGGAGCTGGCGGCTGCGGTTGACCCTGCCCTTGCCGGCAATGCGGAAATTGCTCATGGACGCGCATCCTTGACGCTGGCGGCGGAGTCGGCGGCGGCACTGGCGGAGGCGAGCGCGATCTCCTCGTCGCCCGGACGCGGGGTCCCCGCCTTGTAGGTCATGGCGAACTTGTCGGTCACGGTGTCGCGCACCGCGTTGAAGAAGCGGCCGCAGCCGTGCATGTGGCGCCAGCGCTCGAAATGGCGGCCGCGCGGGTTGGTGCGGATGAACAGGAAGTCGCGCCATTCGTCGTCGGACAGGGCGGAGGGATCCGCCGGGCGGGCGATGTGCGCCTCGCCGGCATAGGTGAACTCCACTTCCGGGCGCTCTGCTTCGCAATAGGGGCAGCGGATGAGCAGCATGGTCGTCTCCTCAATGCGCGACGGCGGCGGCGGCGGCCTCGTCGATCAGCCGGCCGGTCTTGAAGCGCTCCAGCGTGAAGGGCGCGTTGATCGGGTGCGGCTCGTCGCGGGCGATGGTGTGGGCGAAGACGTTGGCCGATCCCGGCGTCGCCTTGAAGCCGCCGGTTCCCCAGCCGCAATTGACGTAGAGCCCCGGCACCGGCGTCTTGGCGATGATCGGCGAGCGGTCGGGCGTGACATCGACGATGCCGCCCCATTTGCGCAGCATGCGCATGCGGTTGAAGATCGGGAACACCTCGCAGATGGCGGCGACGGTGTGTTCGATCAGCGGCAGACCGCCGCGCTGGCTGTAGGAGGTGTACTGGTCGGTGCCCGACCCGATGACCAGCTCGCCCTTGTCGGACTGGCTGATGTAGGCGTGCACCGTGTTGGACATCACCACGCAGGGGAAGGCCGGCTTGATCGGTTCCGACACCAGCGCCTGCAACGGATAGCTTTCCAGCGGCAGCCGGACGCCGGCGGTGTCCATCACCACCGAAGTGTTGCCGGCGGCCGACACCGCGACCTTCTTGGCCTTGATGAAGCCGCGCGCCGTCTCTACGCCGGTGACGCGGCCGGAGGCGTCGCGACGGATGGCGGTCACCGGGCAGTTCTGGATGATGTCCACCCCGCGCGCCGACGCGGCCCGCGCATAGCCCCAGGCGACCGCATCGTGGCGGGCGGTGCCGCCGCGCCGCTGCAACGCGGCCCCCATCACCGGATAGCGGGCGTTGGCGGCGATGTTCAGCGGCGGGCAGTATTCCTTGGCCTGCTCCGGCGTCAGCCACTCGTTGTCGATGCCGTTCAGGCGGTTGGAGTGGATGTGGCGCTTGAAGCTCTGGATGTCATGGACCGTGTGCGCCAGCATCATCACGCCGCGCTGCGAGAACATGACATTGTAGTTGAGCTCCTGGCTCAGCCCTTCCCACAGCTTCACCGCATGCTCGTAGAGCCGGGCACTCTCGTCGTAGAGGTAATTGGAGCGGATGATGGTGGTGTTGCGGCCGGTGTTGCCGCCGCCGAGCCAGCCCTTCTCCACCACCGCGACGTTGGTGATGCCGTGTTCCTTGGCGAGGTAATAGGCCGCACCCAGACCATGCCCGCCCGCGCCGACGATCACGACGTCATATTCGGATTTCGGTTCCGCATCGGGCCATTGGGGCTGCCAGTTCTTGTTGCCGGTCAGCGCGTTGGTCAGCAGCGAGGAGAATGAGAAGCGGGTCATGGCAGCACCGCGAAGTTCAACGTGCTGACAGTATCGGGAAGCGACCCTTCGTTGGACAGAATGGATGCGTCAGTTTAATGTCACCGGTGCGACGCTGCGTTTGATGGAGGCGACATGACCAACGGCATGAGGCCTAGCCGGTTCCCGGACCGCCCGGCGGCGCCGCGCCTGTCCGTCGGCTTCATCCTCGCCCACCGCTTCACGCTGTGCGCCTTCGCCAATTTCGTCGACGTGCTGCGGCTCGCCGCCGACGAGGGCGACCGCAGCCGGCCGATCCTGTGCGAGTGGGCCATGCTGTCGGACCAGATGCGGCCGGTGGCGTCGAGCTGCGGCATGCTGGTCCAGCCGACCGAACGGCTGGGCGATCCGGCGAAGTTCGACTACATCGTGGTGATCGGCGGACTGATCGACGAGATCTCCAACCTCAGCCCCGACTACATCCGCTACCTGCGTCAGGCGGCGGCGTCGAAGATCCCGTTGGTCGGCGTCTGCACCGGCGCCTTCATCCTGCAACGCGCCGGGCTGATGGACGGCTACCGCTGCTGCATCAGCTGGTTCCATCACGCCGATTTCCTGGAGCAGTTCGACGGCATCACGCCGGTGTCCGACCAGATCTTCATCGTCGACCGCGACCGGCTGACCTGTTCGGGCGGGACCAGCTCGGCCCATCTCGCAGCCTATCTCGTCGAGAAGCATGTCGGCCGCGCCCAAGCACGCAAGAGCCTGCACATCATGATCATCGACGACGCCCTGCGCGGAGAGAAGCCGCAGCCCGGCATCCCGCTCGACTTCACCACCAACGACGAGGTGGTGCGGAAGGCGCTGCTGCTGATGCAGCAGAACATCGACATGCCGCTGTCGGTGGCCGAGATGGCGCGCCGGCTGGGGGCCGCCCGGCGCCAGATGGAACGGCATTTCCAGAACGCGCTGGGGATGACGCCGACCGAGGCCTACCGGATCATGCGGCTGGAGCATGCCGAATTCCTGCTGCGCAACACCGAGCAGTCGGTGACCGAAATCGCCGCCGCCGTCGGCTTCTGCGATTCGTCGCACTTCGTCCGCGCCTTCAAGGAACGCCGCGGCATGACGCCGTCGGTCTTCCGCAAGGGCTGAGACACCGACAGGGCCGTTTCATTCAACGCCGGTGACGCACCGATACAATCGGCAGGTGGATCCTTTCGCCATGCTGCGGTCGATGAAACGGTCGGGAGCGCAAAGCATCCGCCGTGACCGCGACCCGCCCTTCGGCAACCCGCCTTCCATGGCTTGCCGGACAGACCCGGACAGAAAAGAATGGCGACCATGCTCGACGACAACGACACCCTGCAGATGCACTGGCGCGAAGCCGGCATTCCCGAGGAACTGTGCCGGGAACTCGCCCTGGCATCGGCGCCGATGCGCCTGCACGCCCATCCGCCGGTGCGCACCGTCGCCGATGCCGAGGAGCATTGGCGCAGCGTTCCCGGCGTGCACACCAAGAACCTGCTGCTGAAGGATGCCAAGGGCGTGCTGTGGCTGGTGGTGCTGCCGCACGACCAGTCGGTGAACATGAAGGAGCTGGCCCCGGTCATCGGCTCGGCCAAGCTGTCCTTCGCCTCGCCGGTCACGCTGGAACAGGTCCTGTCCATCGAGCCGGGCGGGGTCAGCCCGCTGGCCCTGGTGGCGGACAAGGAGCGCCGCGTCCGTCTGGTGCTGGAACGGCGCGTCCTCGCCGGCGACACCGTCAATTTCCATCCGATGACGAACCGCGCGACGCTGTCGATGCACCCCGACGACTTGTCGGCCTTCCTGCGCCGGCTCGGCTATGAGCCGACGATCGTCGAGCTCGCCTGACCGCCCCGGCCATTCCTTCCCGGCCCTTCCTTCAGCGCGAGGCCCGCGATGCGCCCCAACCACAACCCGTTCTACCTGACCGTCAGCTGCCGGAGCCGGCCGGGGATCATCTCCGCCCTTTCGACCTACCTCTCGGACCGCGGCTGCGACATCATGGAAAGCGCGCAGTTCGTCGATCACGATGGCGAGCATTTCTTCCTGCGGATGGCCTTCGACGCTCCGGAAACCATCCGGAACGACACCGTTCTGATCGAGGAGCTGCAACCCATCGTGAACCGCTTCGCGATGACCCTGACGGTGCGGGACGCCCGGCGGCGACCGAGAATCCTGATCATGGTGTCGAAGTTCGGCCATTGCCTGAACGACCTTCTGTACCGCCACAGCATCGGCGCACTGCCCATCGACATCGTCGGCGTCGTCTCCAACCACGAAGCCTTCCGCCCGCTGGTCGAATCGCACGGCATTCCCTACCACCATCTCCCGGTCTCGGCCGGCACCAAGCGGGAGCAGGAACTCCGCCTGATGGAGATCGTCGAGACGAACGACGTCGAGCTGGTCGTGCTCGCCCGCTACATGCAGGTGCTGTCGCAGGATCTCTGCACCCGGATGGCGGGACGGGTCATCAACATCCACCACAGCTTCCTGCCCAGCTTCAAGGGCGCCAAGCCCTATCACCAAGCCTACGCGCGCGGCGTGAAGCTGATCGGCGCAACGGCGCATTACGTCACCGACGACCTCGACGAAGGACCGATCATCGAGCAGGAGGTGGCGCGCGTCGACCACTCCATGTCGCCCGACGATCTGGTCGCCATCGGCCGCGACATCGAAAGCGTCGTCCTGGCCCGCGCCATCCGGCTGCACATCGAGGCGCGCGTCATGCTGCACGACCAGCGGGCCATCGTGCTGCGGTAACCCCGTGGCCCCTCACCGCAGCATGGTGCCGGCCCTGCGCGGCCTTTTCCGAAGGAGTCCCCGATCATGCAGCTCATCGACGAAAACGCCACCCAGGCGGTCCGCCGGGCCTTCACGGCGGGCGGCCTCGCCGCGGCGGTGCAGGAGTTGCGCCGGCATGTCGTCATCGAGGACGACCGCATGGCGCTCGCCACCGTCGAAGCCCTCCTCGCCAGTGCCCAAGGCGGCACCACCCGGTTATAAGGACGCCGTTCCCGCCCGGCCGGGAATGTCGGCCCCGACATGCGGGCGTTTCCCTCTCCGGCGGATCACGCGATGTCCCTCATCCAACCGATCGTCCCGTTGCTCGTCGCGGTGTTCCTGATGATGGGCGGCACGGGCGCGCTGACGACCATCGTCAGCGTCCGCCTGGATGCCGCGGGCGCGTCGCCCATCCTGCTCGGCGCCCTGACCGCCGCCTATTACCTGGGGGTGACCATCGGCTCGACGCAGGCCTACCGGCTGGTCGGGCAGGTCGGCCACATCCGCGCCTTCAGCGCCTGCGCGACGGTGATGGTCGCGGCAACCCTGGGGCACAGTCTGGGGTCCGATCCCGCGGCCTGGATCGCCTTCCGCCTCGTCGAGGGCTGCTGCATGGCCGGCCTGTTCGTCTGCATCGAGAGCTGGCTGAACCAGAGCGCCACGTCGGCCACGCGCGGGCAGATCCTGGCCCTCTACATGATCGCGCTCTACGGGGCGCAGGGGGCCGGCCAGTATCTGATGGTCGTCGAGGATCCGCACGGCTTCCGGCAGTTCGTCCTGGTGGCGATGTTGATATCGCTGGCCGTTCTCCCGGTCGCGCTGAGCCGCAAGGCCCCGCCCCTTCTCCAGAAGCTGGCGCCCGTCCGCATCGCCCACCTGTATCGGGCAAGCCCGCTGGGGTTCGCCGGCACCGTGATCAGCGGGCTGGTGGTCGGCGCCTTCTATGGGTTGGGTCCGGTCTATATCCGGCATCTGGGTTACGATCTCGGCCAGTCCGCCAGCTTCGTCAGCGCCGCCATCATCGGCGGCATGCTGCTCCAATGGCCCTTCGGGAAGCTGTCGGACCTGTTCGACCGGCGGCTGGTGCTGGTCGGCCTGTTCGCCGCCCTGATCCTCGTCAGCATCGGCATGACGATGCTTCCGCAGAGCGGCTTCGCCCCTCTCGTCGGCGGCGTCGCCCTGTTCGGCGGGATCATCTTCGCGATCTATCCGATCTGCGTCTCGCACACCAACGACTTCCTGACGCCTGCCGAGATGGTGCCGGCGAGCGGCGGCATGGTGCTGGGATTCTCGATCGGCGCCATCGTCGGCCCGTTCCTGGCCTCGCTGGTGATGGCGGTGTTCGAACAGGATGGCTTGTTCCTGTTCTCGGCGCTGGTGGCGGCGGCCGCGCTATCCTTCGCGCTCTGGCGGATGACGGTCCGGCCCCCCGTCCCCATCGAGCAGCGCCTCCCCTTCCTCCCCCAGGCACCGATTGCCGGCCCTCTGGACGGCGTTGCGGCAGGCAAGGAGAAGCCCAGGGGCGGCATCGGCGACGCCGCCCCCGGGACCGAACCTTCGAAGCCTTAATTTGCCCCGTTGAAACGATAGATCATTCCTGCGGGTCCAGCATGAAGTGCCGGACCTTGTGCCGGTTTTCGATCAACTCATCCAGGGTAGGTTCGTTGCGCATCGCCCGGCCGACGGCGATCTTGGTCGCCTCGTAGTTGGTGCGATAGAGATCGGCCCGATCGAGATTGGGATCGGTGGCACAGCGCGGATCGATCCAGACCATCACCAGGATGCACAGGTCGTTGATCCGGTCGCGCGGCAGGACGCCGTCGATGACGCAGTCCAGCACCGCGTCGGCGGTGGCGGCCTGGACGATGCCGCCGAACAGGTCGACATAGGCGCTGGACTTCATCGTCACCTTGGACACCATCATGGTGGCCGGACGAACCATCTGGTTGCAATCGCGCACCGCGAACATGCGGGTGTGGCCGGCGGTCTGCCCCATCATGGTGGCGAACGCGTGGCCGGCCGGACCATCGACCGTGCCGATCACGATCTCCGGCATGGCGTCGGTGAACTGGCCTTCCTTGGCGAACACGGTGGCTTCGCCGACATGGAACAGCGGAGTGCTCATGGGATCGTTGCTCTCTCGAAAAGGGTGAGGTTGCCGGTCATCCGGCGCGGATGCCGTCCAGCAACTGTTCGATGCTGCGGCGCAGCCGTTCGGTCTGGCCGGCCAGGTCGGCAGCGGCGGTCAGGACATGCCGCGTGGCGCTTTCGGTGTCGCGGGCGCCGCCGGTGACATGCCGGGCGTTGCTGGCGACCACGCCCGCTCCGGCCGCCGCCTGGTCGATGCTGCCGTGAATGGTGGCCGATGCGGCGGCCTGCGCCTCCATCGACCGGGCGATGGCGAGCGAGATGGTGCTGATCTCCTCGATCACCGCGGTGATGCTCTGGAGGGCTTGGGCAGCGTTGCCGGTCGCGTCCTGCATCGCCTGGATGCGCAGCGAGACATCCTGCGTCGCCTTGGCGGTCTGGCTGGCCAGCTGGCGCACCTCCTGCGCCACCACCGCGAAGCCCTTGCCGGCCTCGCCGGCGCGCGCGGCTTCGATGGTGGCGTTCAGGGCCAGCAGATTGGTCTGTCCGGTGATCTCGTCGATGATGCGCACGACGTTGCCGATATCCTGCGCCGACTGCCGCAAGCTGTGCACCGACTGGTCGGCGTTGCGGGCCTGCTCCACCGCCGACAGGGCGATGCGGGCGGAATCGTCGATGCGCCGGCGGATTCCCTCCAGGGAACGGAAGGTGTCGTCGGCCAGCGCGGCGACCGACTGGACGTTGCTGGCGATCTGCTCCGCCGCCACGACGGTGGCGCCCGCCTGTTCGTTGGTACGGTCGATGATGCCGGTCAGCTGCCGCGCGGTGCCGTCGAGCGCACCTGCCGACGAATCGACCGTGTCCAGCCCATCCATCGCCGTCCGTTCGAAATGGGCGATCAGCTCCTCCAGACGGGCGGCGCGCAGGCTCTGGCGGCGCCTTGTGGCGATGTCCTGGAAGGCGGATCGAACATGGTCATTCACGGGGTTCCCCAGGATTTCGTCCGGAGTGCCGATCTGGGTGATGCGCCCGGTCTCCATGACGGCGATCCGGTGGCCAAGCCGCATCGCCTCCTCCGCGTCCTGCGTGGTGAGCAGCACCGCCGCACGGTGCGCCCGCTGCCAGTCGAGGAATTCGGCCTCCAGTTCCAGTCGCAGCACGGGATCGACCCCGGCGAAGGGCACGTCCATCAGCAACAGCGGCGGATCGCCGATCAGGGACCGCGCCAGCCCGACGCGCAAGCGCGCCTCGAACGGAATCTCCTGCGGCCGCCGGTCGGCGAGATGGGCCAGACCCATGCGCTCCAGAAGGGCCAAGGCGCGGTCCTGACGGTCTCGCCGGCGCAGACCGGCGACTTCCAGCCCGAAGGCCACGTTCTCCAAGACGGTGCGGTTCGGCATCAGCGCCACGGCACCGAACGTCATCGCCATGGCGTCCCGGCGAGCCGCCACCAGTTCGGCCGGCGTCATCGCCCCCATGTCGCGCCCGTTCAGGACCACGGTCCCGGCGGTCGGTTCGACCAGACGGTTCACCATGCGGATCAGGGTGGACTTGCCGGAATTGGACCGGCCCAGCACCGCAAGGATCTCGCCGGCCGACAGGCCGAAGGAAACATCGGCGACGGCCACCGTCGCGCCGGTCTCCCGCCGGATGCCGGCCTGGTCCATCCCGGTGCGCGACAAGCCCAAGGCCCGGGCGGCGTCCGAGCCATACACCTTGCATAGCCCTTCAGCCGACAACATCCCGGTGCCGGCCAACGCGGTGCCCTCACTGCGAGCGGACGAGTCCATCGGCGACCTCGATCATCGGCTGGCTGAAGATGGGAATGGCTGGAGACGGCCGTCCGGCACGCGACCGCGCTTCGAACGGACCGTCTCCTTGAGCGGGGCGGGAAAGGGCGCGCGGCCACCGCTCAGGCGGCAGTGGCGCAGCGGCCGGTCAGAGCTTGCCGGTGACCCAGTAGTCGATCCGGGCCTTGTTGTTCTTGATGTAGTTGTCGACCGCCTTCTCATAGCTGGTCTGGCGGGCTTCCTGCATCATCGCCTCCAGATCGCCGATCGGCAGGACCATCCGGTTCAGGAACTCGAAAACTTCCGGATGGTCCTGGTAGAAGCCCTTGCGGACGATGGCGTTCACGCTTTCCAGTCCGCCCAGCGCGCCCTTCGGATCCTCCAGGTAGCGCAGCTTCCAGTTGGCGAACATCCAGTGCGGGCTCCAGCTCGTCACGACGATCCACTCGTTGCGCTTCATGGCGCGCTCCAGAGCGGCGAGCATCGCGGCGTCGCTGGCCGACACCAGCTGCATCCCCTTCAGATCATAGGTCTTCAGCGCCTTTTCAGACGCCTGCATCAGCCCCGACCCCGGATCGATGCCCTGAATCTTGCTGCCCAGCTGCTTCTGCACCTCCGGCTTCTTCAGATCCTCGATGGATTTGACCTGGTCGACGGGAATGTAGTCCGGCACCACCCAACCCAGGCGGGCGCGGGTATAGAGCGGGCCGAGATCGACGATGTCCTTGCCGACCTTGTCGAGATAGGGCTTGTGGGTCAGCGGCTGCCACGACATCAGCATGGCGTCCAGCTTGCCGCTGGCGATGCCCTGGTACTGGATGCCGATGTCGGCCATGGTCAGTTCGACCTTGTAGCCGAACCGCTCCTCGATCACCGCTTTGGCGAGTTTCGTCACCGCCTCGGCGTCCGACCAAGCGGTCCAGCCGATGTTGATGGACTTCTCAGCGGCCTGCGCCGGGCTGGCGATCACGCCGGTCCCCAGACCGACCGTCATGGCCGCCGACAGCAGCATGCCCAAGGCTTTACCGAAGATTTTCATCAAGAAGCCTCCTCTTGTCATTTGTTTGTTTGGACTTGTTTGTTTGGGCTCGTCCGTTTCGATTGGCCGTTCCGCCGTGCCGAGACTTGGACCGGACGCATGCGAGTGGCCCGGGCAATCACCTCATGCCTTCGGTGAACGCGACTGGATGACGGACGGCGCCCGTGGAACGGATGGCCGACCACCCTCCGGAATTGGGAGGGAAAGCTGATCCAACCGATGCGAAACGTCGCAGGCATCAGTATCGATTGAGGAAGAATGGCGGCCCTGAAAGCAAAAAACCTTCATCAGAGCGGCATTTGGTATCGCATTTGCGACAGCCTCGTATGAACCCCGCCCTGCAGACGAATGTTGTTCAGTTTACGAACGGATATTTGAAAATCTGCCGTGGATATAGGGAAACGATTCGACAGTCTCCCCCGGGATGAAACACTTGGGACGCCGAATGCCCCCCTTCGGATTGCCATTCTCCCGATTGAACGAAGTGGCCATCACTCCCGAACAATCGCGGCATGTCGCAAACCGGCCATTGCCGAAGTCCTGCATGCGCAAAAAGACAGGAGCGCCTGTCGGCCTTTTTAAAGTTGATGTCGCAATCCAGAACGCGATCTCCCGCTGCCGGCGGCAGGCTGTGGGTCGTGGAATCGAAAAAGGACAGCCCGGTCAAGGTTGAAGCGGTTCCACGAACACACGGCCCCACTCCCGCAGAAGGTCAACCGCCATGTCGTCCGAGATTTCCATAGAAGCCCTGCTGACGCGCCGGAAGACGGGGCACAGCCTGGAAGCCCCGTTCTACACGAGCGAGGAGATCTTCAAGCTGGACATGGAGATCATCTTCGGCCGGCACTGGCTGCATGTGGGCGTCGAGCCGGATGTGCCGGAAGCGGGCGACGTGATGGTGGTCGATATCGGCAAGACCTCCGTCATCGTCATGCGCGACGACGACATGGAGCTGGTCGCCTTCCACAATGTCTGCCGCCACCGCGGGGCGCGCATCATCCTCAAGGAGAAGACTTCGGTCGGCAATCTGGTGTGCAGCTATCACCAGTGGACCTACGGCCAGGACGGCGAGCTTCTGTTCGCCGAGCATATGGGCAACGATTTCGACCGCAAGTGCCGGAACCTGAAAAAGGTGCACATCCGGTCGGTCGGCGGCCTGATCTTCATCTGCCTGGCGGAAGAGGCCCCGGACGACATCGACCGCATGGCGGCGGCCATCGAGCCCTACATCCTTCCGCACGATCTGAAGAACTGCAAGATCGCCAAGACCGTCGACCTGATCGAAAAGGGCAACTGGAAGCTCACGATGGAGAACAATCGTGAATGCTACCACTGCGTCAGCAACCATCCGGAACTAACCATCCCGCTGTTCGAGTACGGCTTCGGCTTCGCCCCCGACGGCACCAACCCGAAGCGGATGGAGCATGCCGCCAAGTACGATGCGTTGGTGCAATCCTGCCATACCGGCTGGGAAGCGGCGGGTTTCCCCAGCCGCGAGATCGAGCATCTGACCGATACCACCGGTTTCCGCGCCGAACGCCTGCCGCTGGACGGCGCCGGCGAGGCCCACACCAAGGATACCCGCAGCGCCTCGCAGAAACTGCTGGGGTCGATCACCGAGCGCAAGCTGGGCGCCCTGTCCTTCTGGACCCAGCCGAACTCTTGGAACCACTTCATGAGCGACCACATCGTCACCTTCTCGGTGTTCCCGCTCGGTCCCGACCGCAATCTGCTGCGCACCCGCTGGCTGGTCCACAAGGACGCGGTGGAAGGCGTCGATTACGACCTGAACCGCCTGACCGAGGTGTGGGAGGCGACCAACCAGCAGGATGCCGATCTGGTCGAGATCTCGCACAACGGCGCCCTCAGCCCCGCCTACGAGCCGGGTCCCTATTCGCCCTACACCGAGCCGCTCGTCGAGAAGTTCACGGAGTGGTACGTCGGCCGCATGGCCGAGCATCTGCTGGGCAAGCCGGCGGCAGTGGGCGTCGCCGCGGAATGACGCGATGCAAGGGTTTTCGGTTCAGGGAGGGATGACGATGCAGCAGGATGCGGCTCCGCCGGCGGTCCGGGACTGGGATCCCGAAACCGACGACACGCTGGTGTGCCGGGCGGTGCGGGACGAAACGCACGACGTGAAGACCTTCGTCTTCTCGGCGCGGCACCCCTGCCTGTTCCGGTTCAAGCCGGGTCAGTTCATCACGCTGGAACTGCCGATCGGCGGCGAAACCATCCATCGCAGCTACACCGTCTCCTCCTCCGCCGCGCGGCCGCACCGGCTGTCGATCACCGTCAAGCGCGTGCCCGGCGGCCCGGTGTCGAACTGGCTGCACGACACCCTGAAGCCGGGTGACACGGTCCGCGCCGTCGGCCCGCTCGGCGAGTTCACTCCCGGAGGCTCCGAGGCTCCGCGCAAGTTCCTGTTCCTGTCCGGCGGCAGCGGCATCACGCCCCTGATGTCGATGACCCGGACCTTCGACGATCTGGGCGAGGACCACGACGTCGTCTTCGTCCACGCCGCCCGGACGCCGGCCGACATCGTCTTCCGTCGCGAACTGGACGCGCTGACCGGTCCCGGGCGCCGCCTGCGTGTCGCCCATGTCTGCGAGGGCGTCGGAAGCGAAGCCCATTGGGCCGGCTTCACCGGCCGGCTGTCGCTGCCGATGCTGGGCCTGATCGCCCCGGACTTCATGGAGCGGGAGGTCTATGTCTGCGGTCCAGGCCCGTTCATGAAGGCCGTGCGCGCCTTCCTGGAGGAGGGCGGCTTCGATATGGGCCGCTACCATCAGGAAAGCTTCAACTTCGAGGAACTGTCGGCCGAACTTGCCGCGGGGGAACCGCCGGTCGAGGCCGCATCGGCCCAGGAGGTGACGCCTTCGGCCGGGTTCCGCATCGAATTCGCCAAGACCGGCAAGATCTTCACCTGTCCGCCGGATATGGCCCTGGCGGATGCGGCATCGGCCGCCGACATCCGGGTTCCGACCTCCTGCTCGCGCGGGCTGTGTGGAACCTGCAAGTCAAAGTTGATCTCCGGCACGGTGGAGATGAATCATACCGGCGGCATCCGCAAACGCGAAATCGACCAGGGATTGATCCTGCTGTGCTGCAGCCGCCCGACCAGCGATCTGGTGATAGAGCGTTAGAAGCATCGTCAATGAATTGTCTTCCGGGGGCAAGCCGCTGACGCTAGCATTCCGAAGGGCGGAACAGCGCCGTCAGACTGGGAGGATGTCCTGGTGGGGAAGACAGTGGAATATCGCCGGTTCGGCGGTAGCGGTCCCGCCCCCCGGCAGGAGGAACGCGCATTGTTGTCGGTCGGGTTCATCCTGACCAACAATTTCACCCTGACCGCGCTCGCCCCCTTCATCGACGCCCTGCGGCTGGCGGCCGACGAGGGTGACCGATCAAGGCAGATCCGCTGCCGCTGGACCATCATGGGGTCGCGGGCCGAGCTGGTGATGTCCAGCTGCGGCATCGGCGTCGCCCGCTGGGAACCGCTGACCGATCCCCGCCGCTTCGACTATGTGGTCGTGGTGGGCGGGCTGCTGCATGCCGGCCCCCAGCTGGACGACGAGGCGCTGGCGTATCTGCGCGCCGCGGCCTCCTATGGCGTGACCCTGGTCGGCGTGTGCACCGGCAGCTTCGTGCTGAGCCGCATCGGCCTGATGAAGAACAGGCGTTGCTGCGTCAGCTGGTACCATCACCGCGATTTCATCGAGGAATTTCCCGATCTGGTGCCGGTGGCCGACCAACTCTACGTGGTCGACCGCGACCGCATCACCTGTTCGGGCGGTGCCGGGGTGGCCGATCTGGCCGCCTTCCTGATCGAGCGCCATCTCGGCCGCGCCACCGCCCAGAAAACCATGCACATCCTGCTGATCGACAAGGCCCGTCCCGCCAGCCAATCGCAACCGCAGCCGCCGACGATGGTGGAGATCACCAACGACCGCGTCCGCCGTGCCCTGCTGCTGATGGAGCAGCACATCAGCGACCCGCTTTCAGTGGAGGAGATCGTCCGCCGGCTGAACGTCAGCACCCGGCAGTTCGAACGGCTGTTCCGGCTGGCCGTGGGCACCAGCCCGGCCACCTATTACCGCAGCTTGCGCCTGCGCTATGGCCATTGGCTGCTGCGAAACACCAAGCGTTCCGTCACCGCCATCGCGAACGAGGCCGGCTTCGCCGACTGCGCGCATTTCTCCCGCCAGTTCCGCGAATTGTTCGCCGTTTCGCCGTCGGAGGTGCGCCGCACCGCCGGGCCGGATGTGGAGGCCGATCCGCACGTCTCGCCGCTCGACGCGTTCCGGCGCACGAACGGCGATTCCCTCCTGCCCGACCGCCGCCTGTTCGAGGATCCGGCGCCGACGGCCCGGGACGTCGCACGGATAGACTGAAGGGGTAGCGCATCACTCCAATTTACCCCAAGGATTCAGATATTTGACAGGGCCGCATCGGGTCGTTCGGCCGCTGTCGCAAAAAGGTAATTCCCGGTCGCGGGGGGCAACGCGACAGGGACGCCGGCGCTGAATACTTGGCAGGCTCAATACTGGGGATCGTTCCTGCCATGTCCTCACCCGCCGAAGCCCTGCTGAAGCCTCTGCAGATCAAGCATCTGACGATCCGTAACCGCGTGATGAGCACGAGCCACGCGCCAGGCTACGGGTCCGAAGGCAAGCCGAAGGAACGCTACCAGCTCTACCACGAGGAAAAGGCGAGGGGCGGCATCGGCCTGACGATGTTCGGTGGCTCCTCCTCCGTCGCGGTGGACAGCCCGGCGGCGCCGTGGAGCCAGATTTCCGTCGCCGACGACAGCGTCATCCCCTTCTTCCGCGAGTTCTCCGATCGGGTGCACCGGCATGGCGCGGCGCTGATGATCCAGCTGACCCACATGGGCCGGCGCACCCGCTGGGACACCGAGAACTGGCTTCCCACCGTCTCCGCCTCGGCAGCCCGCGAACCGGCGAGCCGCAACACGCCGAAGGAGATGGAGGATTTCGATTTCAAGCGGATCATCGCCGGCTATGCCGCCGCCGCCCGCCGCTGCAAGGAAGGCGGCCTCGACGGCTTCGAGCTGTCGGCCGCCCACGGCCACCTGATCGACCAGTTCTGGAGCCCCTCGGTCAACCGGCGCACCGACAAGTACGGCGGCAGCCTGGAAAACCGCATGCGCTTCGGCATCGAGGTGTTCGAGGCGATCCGCGCCGAGGTCGGCGACGATTACGTCATCGGCATGCGCATGTCGGGCGACGAGCTGATCGACGACGGCCTCAGCCACGAGGACTGCATCGCCATCGCCCGCAGCTATGCCGAACGCGGGCTGATCGATTTCGTCAACGTTCTGGGCGGGCAGGCGCGCGATCATCTGGCGCATGCCATCTCGCTGCCCAACATGTCCTTCCCGGTCGCCCCCTTCCTGCATCTGGCCAGCGGCATCAAGCGCGAGGCCGGCATTCCGGTCTTCCATGCCCAGCGCGTGACCGACCTCGCCACCGCCGCCCGCGCGGTGGAGGAGGGCCATGTCGACATGGTCGCCATGACCCGCGCCCACATCGCCGACCCGCATCTGGTGCGCAAGCTGATGGAGGGGCGACTGGACGACGTCCGGCAGTGCGTCGGTGCCGGCTACTGCATCGACCGCATCTATGTCGGCGGCGACGCGCTGTGCATCCAGAACGCCGCGACGGGCCGCGAGCGCACGATGCCGCACGTGATCCCGAAGGCGGAGCGCAAGCGCCGCGTGGTCGTGGTGGGCGGCGGACCCGGCGGGCTGGAAGCCGCCCGCGTCTGCGCCGAACGCGGCCATTCGGTCGTGCTGCTCGAACGCAACGCCGCCCCGGGCGGCCAGATCGGTATCGCGGCGAAGGCGACTTGGCGCGAGGCGATGAGCGGCATCACCCGCTGGCTGTCGCAGCAGACCGCCAAGCTGGGCGTCGATGTGCGCCTGGGCGTGGAGGCCGACCGCTCGACCGTCGAGGCCGAGAACCCGGACGTGGTGATCCTCGCCACCGGCGGCCGTCCCAACCGCGGCGACTTCAAGGGCGCCGATCTGGCGGTGTCGAGCTGGGACGTCCTGACCGGGGCGGTGGAGCCGACGGGAACGGTGCTGATGTATGACGGCACCGGCCAGCATCACGGCGCGTCCTGCGCGGAGTTCATGGCCAAGCGCGGCGCGCTGGTGGAGATCGCCACCCCCGACCGCATGGTCGCCGAGGAGGTCGGCACCACCAACCAGCCGATCCACCTGCGCGAGCTGTACAAGCTGAACGTGGTGATGACCACCAACCATCAGCTCGTGGAGATCTACCGGGAGGGCAACCGTCGCGTCGCCGTCCTGCGCAACGAATACACCCACGAGGAGGAGGAGCGGCTGGTCGACCAGATCGTGGTGGAACTGGGCACCCTGCCCAACGACGCCCTCTATTTCGACCTGAAGGACCACTCGCTGAACCGCGGCGAAACCGATCTGGACAGCCTGATCGCCGGCCGGCCGCAGCCGGTCCAGGCCAACGGCCATGGCGGCTACACGCTGCATCGCATCGGCGACGCGGTGGCCGGGCGTAACATCCATGCCGCGATCTACGACGCGGCGCGTCTCTGCAAGGACATCTGACGCCTACACCCCCGCCAAGCGACAGGAGCCGTCCGACGTGATCGCCACCGCTCTCACCACCGTCGTCCTTGCCGTCCTCGCCATCGGCGCGGCGCTGGCCGTCTGGCAGTCGCGGCGTTGGCTGGCCGGCCGTCCGGCGGCGGTCGATGTGGTCGCCGGGCTGCGCGCCCTGCCCGGCCGCTATCTGGTGGATGTCCACCATGTGGTGGGACGGACCCCGTTCAACGCCCGCTTCCATGCGCTGGTCGCCGGCGGCTTCCTCGCATCGCTCGCGCTGCTGGTGGCGATGGGTGCCGGCATCGCCGGGTGGCGTATCGTCTGGCTGCTGCTGGCGGTGGTTCTCGCGGCGATGCTGGCCGGCGCCCTGATGGTCCGGCACCGGCGCCGGGTGGTCCGCCCGCGCGAGCTGTCGCAGGGCCGCTTCGCCCGCCTTCCGCTGTCGCTCCTGGGATTTTCCGGCTGCCTGCTGGTGGTGGCGCTCGACCAAGCTATGGGCGGGGTGATGCCGGAGACGCTGGCCCTGGTGCTGGTCGCGATTGCCGGCGTGGCGTTGGCCGATCTGGTGTGGGGGGTGTGGAAAGGACCGCTGAAGCACGCCGTACACGGGGCGCTGCACCTCGCCTTCCATCCGCGTCCGGCCCGCTTCCACGACGGCGCGGGCCGCGATACCGGGTTGAAGCCGCTGCCACTCGCTCCGCAGGGCGATGCCGGCATCGGGGAGCCGGGCGCGCTGGGGGTGGAGCGTCCCGTCGATTTCGCCTGGAACCGGCTGCTCGGCTTCGACGCCTGCGTCCAATGCGGGCGCTGCGAAACCGTCTGCCCGGCCTATGCCGCCGGCCTGCCGCTGAACCCGAAGAAGCTGGTGCAGGATCTGGTCGTCGCCATGGACGGTCAGGCCAGCGACGCCGCCTATGCCGGCAACCCCCACCCCGGCCGGGGAATCGGCAAGGCCCATGGCGGGGCGGCGCTGCCGCTGGTCGGCCATGATGCGATGATCCATCCCGACACGCTGTGGTCCTGCACCACCTGCCGCGCCTGCGTGCAGGAATGCCCGATGATGATCGAGCATGTCGACGCCGTCGTCGACCTGCGCCGCTTCCAGACGCTGGAACTCGGCGCCACTCCGGCCAAGGCCGCCGTCATGCTGGAGGAGCTGCGCGCCACCGACACTCCCGGCGGACGCGCGCTCGCCCGGCGCTGGGACTGGGCGGCCGACCTGTCGCTGCCCCGGCTGCCGGCCGGCGGGTCCTGCGATACCCTGCTGTGGGTCGGCGACGGCGCCTTCGACCTGCGGGTCCAGCGCTCCTTGCGGGCGCTCGTTCAGCTGCTGCGCCGTGCCGGGGTCGACTTCGCCGTGCTGGGCGACGAGGAGCTGGATTGCGGCGACGTGGCCCGCCGGCTGGGCGACGAGGCGGCCTTCCAGTCGCTGGCGGTCCGCAACGTGGCGGCGCTGAACGCCCGGCGCTTCACCCGCATCGTCACCGCCGACCCGCACGCCCTGCACACGCTGCGCAACGAATATCCGGCTTTCGGCGGCCGCTGGACCGTCGTCCACCATACCGCCCTGCTGCTGGAGCTGGTCGGCAGCGGCGCGCTGACGGTGACCAAGCCGGTCGGACGCAGCGTCACCTTCCACGACCCCTGCTATCTCGGCCGCTACAATGGCGAGATCGAGGCGCCGCGCGCCCTGCTCGACGCCATCGGGGTGGAGCGCCGGGAAATGCTGCGCTCCGGCCTGCGGTCGAGCTGCTGCGGCGGCGGCGGCGGCGCCCCGCTGACCGACGTGGCGGGCGAGCGCCGCATCCCCGACGTCCGCATGGAGCATGCCCGCGAGACCGGCGCCGCGATGGTCGCCGTCGCCTGCCCCAACTGCGTCGTGATGCTGGAGGGCGTGGTCGGCCCCCGGCCGGAGGTGGCGGAGATCGCCGAACTGGTGCTCGCCGCGACGGAGACCGCCCGATGAGCCAGCCCCCAACCACCCGCCGCCGTGTCGATCCCCGGGCCGAGCGTGCCGCCCGCACCGTCCTGGCCGGTTCCCGTCCACGCCTGCTGCGCCAGCCGGCCGCGAATGCGGTGGTCAACGAGCGTCGCCGCGACCCCCGCGCCGTTCACGAGGCCGCCCTGGTCCAGCGTCAGCCGCGCCCGCGCTACGACTGGACCCGCGACACCGCGTCCGCCGGCACCCCGTCTGCGGCGGGCGTCTTCGTCGCCGCGGTCCCCGCCATTCCGCTGCAGGTGATTGCCGAGCCGGCCTATCTGGTCCTTGCGATGCTCGACCGTCCCGGGGGGGAAGTGAGCGAGCACGACCGTCAGGTGATCGCTGCCGCCCGATTGCTGGCCGATGGCGGCAGCGATGGGGGCGGCAGCGGTAACGGGGGCGGGGCGGTGGTGACCGTCTCGACCGGCTCGGGCGAGGCGCTGGCCGAGGCCGGATCCGACCGCCATGTCGCCCTGCCCGACGGCTGGGCCGACGATTACGTGCCGGAACGGCGCGCCGCCGCCACGTTGGCACTGATGACGGCGCTGTCGCCCCGTCATGTCCTGTTC
The DNA here is from genome assembly GCF_016595245.1 of Azospirillum endophyticum. Classification (GTDB taxonomy): domain Bacteria; phylum Pseudomonadota; class Alphaproteobacteria; order Azospirillales; family Azospirillaceae; genus Azospirillum; species Azospirillum endophyticum. The sequence goes on along the minus strand of NZ_JAENHM010000090.1, from coordinate 27,426 downwards.
CCGGACAGTGCCGACGGCGGCGACGTCGCCCGTCGGGTCGCGGCCACGGCGGGAGAGCGGCTGTTCGCCGGCGTGCAGGGTCTCGGCCCCGACCGCGCGACCCGGCAGTCGGCCGGCGGCTCGCGGGAGACCGGGCACCGCCCGACCACGCTGATGACAGTCGCGGCGGACGCCTTCGCCCCGCTCGACGGCGTGCGGCACGAGGCCCGGCCGCTCGACCTCGCCACCCCGCTGGTGGCTGGGGAGGAGATCCTGCCCCGCCTGGGCGGTGCCCGCCGGCTGGCCGTCGATCCCGACGCCCTGTCGCTGTCGGAAACCGACTTCATCCTCAGTGCCGGCAACGGCGTCACCGACTGGCGGAGCTTCGCCGAATTGGGCGAGGCGCTGGGCGCCACCCGTGCCGGCAGCCGCGTGGTCTGCGACGCCGGCCATCTGCCGCGCGACCGGCAGGTCGGCGCGTCGGGCACGGTGGTCGGCGCGCGCTGCTACCTCGCCTTCGGCATCGCCGGAGCGCCGCAGCATCTCCAGGGCATCACCGGCGTCCGCCATGTGATCGCCGTCAACACCGACCTCCATGCCGAGATGATCAAGCGCGCCGACCTGTCCATCGTCGCCGATGCCCAGGCCGTCATGCCCGCCCTGATCCGGCTGATCCGGGAGCGCCGCCATGCCTGATGCAGCCATGCCCGATGCAGCCATGATTGACTGGGCCATGCTCGATGTCGCCGTCCTGTTGTCCATCGGCCGCCATCCGGTCTCCGGCCGCGCCCGCCGCGCCGCCACCGACGCGCAGGCGCTGGAGATGGCGCTGGCGCTGCGCCCGCGGCGGCTGACGGCGATCCATGCCGGACCGGTGGCCGACGGCGAGGCGCTGCGGGCCTATCTCGGCATGGGTCTGGAGCGACTGACTCTGCTGGTCCTGCCGGAGGGAGGCGATCCGGTCGAACCGCTGGTCGCCCATCTGCGCCGCCTCGCCCCGTCGCTGATCCTGACCGGCCGGCAGGCGGAGGACGGCGAGGGCAGCGGCATGCTGCCCTATCTGATCGCCCGCGGTCTCGACGCCGCCGTCGTTCCGGATGTGGTGCGGATCGGCCCCGCCGACGCGCCTGACACCAAGCCGGGCTCTGCGAACCTCGTCCAGGCGCTGCCGCGCGGACAGCGACGGGCGCTGATCGTCACCGGCCCCTTCGTCGCGACCATCCATCCGTCCGCCCCGCCCGCGCGCCCGTCCGCTTTCGGACCCGCCCGGCGGGGCGTCATCGAGCCGGTGGCGGCCCAGGCGGCCGCCGATCTCTTCCTATCGGACTGCGAGCATCGGCCATGGCGCCCAAAGCCCAAGCTGATGCGCGTGAAACGCGGCGGCTCGGCCCTGGACCGGCTGAAGGCGGCGACCGAGAGCAAGAGCGGAAAAGGCCAACTGCTGGTCAACCCGACAGCTGAAGCGGGAGCGCTGGCCATCTACGACAGCCTCGTCGAACAGGGAATACTGCCATGACCATGCACAACGATCCTCCCGGCATCACAGGTCACGCTGTCGCGAAGCCAGGGGAGGCCTGTCGATGACCACGATGATGCGAAGCACGGTTTCGGTCGGCGGTCCGGCCAGCCTGGGCTTTCCCCGCGGAGCCGCCAGGAGCGGCACCGGCGACGACGCGGCAATCCGCCTCGAGGTGCGGAACGTCTACAAGGTCTTCTCCGCCGATCCCAAGCCCGCCCTGTCGATGCTGCGCCAGGGCGCCAGCAAGGCGGAGGTTCTCGAAAAGCTGAACGTCAACGTCGGCGTCCTCGATGCCAGCTTTCAGGTCCGCTCCGGCGAGATCTTCGTCATCATGGGGCTGTCGGGCTCCGGCAAATCCACCATGATCCGCCTGCTGAACCGGCTGATCGAGCCCAGCAGCGGCGAGATCCTGTTGGACGGCAAGGATCTGGTCAGCATGTCCAAGGCCGAGCTGATCCAGGCCCGCCGCCGCAACATGGGCATGGTCTTCCAGTCCTTCGCCCTGATGCCCCATCTGAGCGCGCTGGACAACGCCGCCTTCGGTCTGGAGATCTCCGGCGCCTCCAAGGCGGAGCGCCACAAGGCGGCACAGCAGGCGCTGGAACAGGTGGGCTTGGGTACCTACGCCCATCGCTATCCGCGCGAGATGTCCGGCGGCATGCAGCAGCGCGTCGGCCTCGCCCGTGCGCTGGCCAACGACCCGACCATCCTGCTGATGGACGAAGCCTTCTCCGCGCTGGACCCGCTGATCCGCACCGAGATGCAGGACGAGCTGCTGCGCCTGCAGCGCGAGCAGCAACGCACCATCGTCTTCATCTCCCACGACCTGGACGAAGCGATGCGCATCGGCGACCGCATCGCCATCATGGAAGGCGGGCGCATCGTGCAGGTCGGCACGCCCTACGAGATCCTCAGCCGCCCGGCCGATGATTACGTCCGCTCCTTCTTCCGCAACGTCGATGCCTCGAAGGTGCTACGCGCCGGCGACGTGGCACGCTTCGAAGCGAGCAACACCGTCATCCGCCTGCCCGGCGAGTTGACCCCGGCGCTGCACCAGCTGCGCGAGAACCACCACAATTTCGGCTATGTCCGCACCCAGGACGGCCGCTTCGAAGGCGTCGTCTCGCAGACGACGCTGGAGCGCGAGCTGAACGGGCCGCAGCCCCGCTTCGTCAACGCCTTCCTGCCCGACGTCCGCACCGTCAATGCCGCGACGCCCATCCACGCCCTGCTCGGCCTCGTCGCCGACACCGAATGGCCGGTGCCCGTCGTCGACGACGACCACAACTTCCTCGGCGCCATCTCACGCGCCCTCATGCTCCACACCTTGGTTCGGGGGGATTGACCGATGGACTTCGAAATCAGAATCGGCAAATGGGTCGAGGATCTGGTCACTTTCATGCTCGACCATTTCCAGCCGACCTTCGACGCGATCGCGACCGTGGTGAACGGCTTCGGCGGCGCCGTCGATTTCGTGCTGGTCGGGGCGCCGGCCTGGCTGCTGATCGGGCTGATCGTCGCGACGTCCCTTTGGCGCGTCGGCATCGGCTTCGCCGTCTTCACGGTCGCGTCCCTCCTGCTGATCGTCGGCATGGGGCTGTGGACGGAGACCGCCTCCACCCTTGGTCTGGTCCTGACCTCCACCCTGCTCTGCCTGCTGCTGGGTGTGCCGCTGGGCGTGTGGATGGCGCGCAACCGTGTGGTCGAGAGCGTCGTCCGCACCACGCTGGACTTCATGCAGACGATGCCGGCCTTCGTCTATCTGATCCCAGCCGTGATGTTCTTCGGGCTGGGCCGGGTGCCGGGTGTCCTCGCCACCGTGATCTTCGCCATGCCGCCCGCCGTCCGCCTGACCGCGCTCGGCATCCAGCAGGTGCCGGCCGAGATCGTGGAGGCCGGCAAGGCCTTCGGCTGCCACGACCGCCAGCTTCTGTTCAAGGTACAGCTGCCGAACGCCCTGCCCTCGATCATGGCCGGCGTGAACCAGACCATGATGATGGCGCTGTCGATGATCGTCATCGCGTCCATGATCGGTGCCGGCGGCCTGGGCAACGTGGTGCTGCAGGGCATCCAGCGCCTGGACATCGCCCTCGGTTTCGAAAGCGGTCTCAGCGTCGTGCTGCTGGCGATCATCCTCGACCGCATCACCCAGAGCTTCGGCCGGACCGCTGCAGCCGCACGCCCGGCACGCTTCGCGTTGCTGCGGCGCTTCCTGCCGGTGCCGGCGCGGTGAGCGCGGGGGTTCTTCCGGAAGGGGGCGTCGCCGCCGCCCTTCCGGCGCGGCCCGCGCCACCCTACGGGCCGCGGCTGAATGACGACACGGCGGTGGACGATGCGCCGCCGGGCGACATCCGGGTGGAACGGCTGGCCGGCGCCGCACTGGCCGGCCGGCTGGAGGAGTTGGCGGTCCTGCGGTTGGCGGTGCTGGGCGAGTTCCCTTATCTCTATCCCGGGTCGGCCGCCTACGAGGAACGCTATCTGTCGGGGCTGGCCAGCCTGCCGGGCGGGCTCATCCTGGCCGCCTTCGACCGCCACCGCATGGTCGCGGCCGCCACCGGCGCACCGCTCGACCAGGAACTGGACGCCTTGCGCGACCCCTTCATCCATGCAGGCCGCGATCCGCGCTCGATCTTCTATTTCGGCGAGGTGGTGGTCTTGCCCTCCCATCGCGGAAGGGGTGTCGGGACAGCGCTGCTTGAGATCGGCGAATCCCATATCCGCGGCGGCCGGTTCGCGGCTGTCGCCTTCGGTGAGATCGTGCGCTCCACCGACCATCCCCGCCGGCCCAAGTCATACCGGACGCCCGATGCCGCATGGCGGCGGCTGGGCTATCGGCTGGAGCCGGAAATCGGCGGCGCCCTGTCCTGGTGCGACGCCTGCGACCGCGAGGAGACCGCCAAACCGCTCCGCTTCTGGGTGAAGTCCCTCGCCGCCAGCATCGGAGCATGACGCATGCCCCAGGATGGCCTGGTCCTCGACATTCCGGCTAGGGACCTTCCGGCCGGAGAGAGCGCGGGCGACGATTGTCCGCTGCTGATCCGCGAGATCCCCTATCGCGATCCGGTCGCCGCCTTCGCCCCCTGGTCGGGCCGGCCTTTCGCCACCCTTCTGCACAGTGCCGCGGAGGCAGGCGGTCGGGGCCGGTGGAGCATTGTCGCCGTCGACCCCTTCCGCACCGTCGAAGCCCGTTGCGGCTCCGTCACGGTCGACGGCGATGCCGTCGCCGGCGATCCGTTCACCGTGCTGGAACGGCAGCTGGAAGCCCACCGCGCGCCCATTCCCGCCAACCTGCCCGTTCCCTTCGCCGGTGGCGCCGTCGGCTTCCTCGGCTATGAGTTGGGACAGGTGCTGGAGCGTCTACCGGCACGCCATGGCGACGACACCGGCCTGCCCGACATGGCCTTCGGCCTCTACGATACCGTCATCGTCTTCGACGACCGGGATCGGCGCGGCTGGATCCTGTCCAGCGGATTTCCCGAACACGGCCCGATCCGGCGCCGCCTCCGCGCCGCCCGCCGCCTGCAATCCTTCGCCGATACCCTGGCGGCGGCGCCCCCCGCCCTGCCGCCGCCCCGCTCCGCCACCGCGCCCTGGCGGCCGGAGATCGCACGCGACGATTATTGCCATCGGGTGGATCGGGTGCTGGAGTACATCCGCGCCGGCGACATCTTCCAGGCCAACTTCACCGGGCGTTTCCTGGCCGACCGGCCGGAAGGTCTGTCGGTGCTCGACCTGTACCGTCGCCTGCTGGCGCTCAGCCCCGCCCCCTTCGCGGCCTGCCTATCGCTGCCTGGCGGCGCCGGCCTCGCCAGCGCCTCGCCCGAGCGCTTCATCCGGCTGCATGCCGACGGCCGCATGGAAGCCCGTCCGATCAAGGGAACCCGCCCACGCGGCGCCACCGCGCAAGAGGACGACGCCCTGGCCCGCGAGCTTGAGCGCAGCATCAAGGATCGGGCCGAGAACCTGATGATCACCGATTTGCTGCGCAACGACATCGGTCGCGTGGCACGCATCGGCAGCGTCACGGTGCCGGTCCTGTGCGGGGTGGAGCGCTTCGCCTCCGTCCACCATCTGGTGTCGGTGGTCGAAGGACGGCTGAAACCGGGCCTGGGGCCGGTCGACCTGCTGCGCGCCACCTTCCCCGGCGGCTCCATCACCGGTGCCCCCAAGATCCGCGCCATGGAGATCATCGACGAGTTGGAGGTGTCCCGCCGCGGCGCCTATTGCGGCTCGGTCGCCTGGATCGGCTTCGACGGGGCGATGGACAGCAGCATCGTCATCCGCACCCTGACCGTCACGGCCGACCGCGTCATCGCCCAGGCCGGCGGCGGCATCGTCGCCGATTCCGATCCCGGCCGCGAGCATGACGAGATGATGGTGAAGATCCGTCCGCTGCTGCGTGCGCTGGATGGGGGCCGATCACAACCGAGCGGCTGAAGCGAAGGCCCCGGCCGCAATGCGACCGGGGCCTTCGTGCTTTCAAGGATGGCCGGCAAGAGCCGCTGGCCTCACTGGATGTCGTTCGGCTGGACGACGACCCAGTTCCGGTCGGCGAGGACCGGCAGATGCTGGGCCGCCTGGCCGGCGGCGGCCGTCTCCCACATCTGCTTGATCTGCTTCATGTACTTGTCCTTGCGGTTGACCCAGACCCGCAGGCCGCCATTCGCCGCGTCGGTGGAATGGAGCAGCATGTAGCCGTCGCTGGTCGGGGTGTCTCCCGCCACCAGCACCGGCTTCTTCCATTGGTCGATGTAGGTGAGGATCGCCGCCTGCTTGCCGGCGAACCAGGTCAGCGGCGCCCACAGATAGGTGCCGAGTTCCAGGTCCATCGTCTTCGCCCAATCGTATTTTCCGTCGGCGATCAGCTTGCGCGCCGTGGTCACCTCGCCGGTGGCGCGGTTCTTCAGCAGCATGGTGACGCCGATGACGTTCTGCGGCTTGACGTTGTAGCCGTATTTCGGGTCGGAGACGACCATCCGCACCAGCTCCTCGCTGGCGGCGGTCACCACATAGACCTCGATCCCGTTCGCGGTCAGGTGGTTCACCAGCTCCTGCTGGCCGGTGTAGAATTTCGGCGGGCTGACCTCGACCGTCTTGACCGCGTCGCCCTCGTAATAGGTGGCGGGGACCGGCTTGCCGTCGGCCAGCATCTCGTCGACGAAGCCCTTCAACTGGGCCAGGGTGAAGCCGGAGAAGATCTGCGCCACCCAGGGATAGCAAACCTGATCGTCGATCTCGCACAGCCGGTAATAATAGCTGTTGAGGCTTTCCTTGTGCCCGTTCACGTCCTTGAAGGGGATGATCTTCAAGGACGGATCCATGCTCTCGCGCGACAGCACGCCCTTGCGCTCCAGATAGGGCAGCAGGGATTCCTCGAGGTCGTAGCGGTAGAGCGTGTTGTCGGCGTCGAACACCGCATAGGCGCCCTTGCCGGCATTGGCGGACACCAGCGTCTTGAGGCTTGCCGCCGCTTCCGCCGGCCAATGGGCGAGCGGTTGCGGGGTGGCGGATTGGGCCATGGCCGCCACCGGGGCCATCGCGACCATGCCCGCGAGCAGCGCGGACCGGAAAAACGTCTTCATCTGCGCCCTTTCTTTCCCTGTTCAAAGACACGATTCTTCGAGACCGGAACCACCGCGTTGGCGTGGTACCGACTGTTCTGGGAATTACCCTGAACTGCCCAAGATTTTCAGTTGAGAGGCGCAGTTTATGACAGATTAGTTACACGTGTCCACTGAATCTAATTTTCAATATCTGTCGCAGATCGACCTGAGTCCGTCGTCTATACCTAAGTTTTTCTTCGGATTTCTACGAGTGGTCAATGTGACGAGACCGAATGGATGGTAAGGGACAGAGGGCCGTCCCGGCGTGGCCAGTCCACCACGTCCCCGGCCCGTCCACCGATCAGGGCCTCCCCCAACGGCGATTGCCAGCTGATGCGGCCGGCGGCGGGATCGGCCTCCTCCCCGCCTACCAGCGTGAAAGTCCATCGCCGCCCGGTTTCATCCTCGGCGACGATGACGGAGCCAAAGCCGGCCTCCTCCGCCGGACCGGACGGACGGACCACCACGGCGGCGGCCAAACGGGCGCGGAGCAGGTCGCCGCGCCGCTTGGCGCTGCTCATTGCCTGCCGGTCCTCCGGCGCATCACAGCCCCGCAATGTCGCGATGTCCGCATCGGCCGCGGCAAGCTCCTCCTGCCAGGCGGCGACGGTGGCGGCCGACACATGCAGGGGCCCGTTGATCTGCGGCAACGGCCCCTCGGTTTCGGCGTCGCTTTCCTTGACGAAGGCTCGGCTCATCCCTGCCCCCTTACCCGAGCAGTGCCATGGCGGCGGCGGGGGCGCAACTGGCGACCCAGTCCTGACCGGGGGCGCCGACCACATCGCAGAAATCGAGATAGGGACGGCCAAGCCGGGCGGCCACCTCCTTCACGACGGCACGCCCGACGCCGGCCCCGACCACCGGCGCATCGCTCGGCAGGGGCGGCGCCCCGGCCGACAGCACACGACAGGCGGCATCGTGGATGCGGCGCAGCTGGCGTTCGGTCAGATCGCCCGCCATCGCCCGCCAGACCGCCGGATTGTAGTCGCCGGCATCATGCCCGACCATGCGGGCCAGACGGCGCAGGCTCGCTTCGACCGTCTTCGCCCCGTTGTCGGCCGCCGGGTGCTGGTCGGCGGCCTCGTCCAACCGGCCGAGCATGCGGTAGAGGTCGGCGCTGGTGGCGAAATACTCGGCCATCATCGGCAGCCGCTCGCCCGCCACCAGCGCCGTGCGCTCCATCGCCATCACCGCCGTGCGGGTCAGCCCGGTATAGAGCAGTTCCTCCACCGCCATCCGCTCGTGATCGGTGACGCCGCGCGCCACCACACTGCCGTCCCGCACGGGCACGATGTCCGTGGTGGTGCTGCCCATGTCGATCAGAAGTGCCGCCGGCAGGCACCGGGCGACGACGGCGGCAGTCGCCATCCAGTTGGCCGAGGCGACGTCCATCACCTGTCCGCGCGCCTCGGCCGGCGCCAGCAGCCCGCGCCGACCGGCATAGACGCGCAGGCGCCCCTGCGGCAAGGCCGCGCCGATGCGGTCGATCAGGGTGTGGACGCCCTGGGCGCGGTCATCGAACAGATCGACCAGCTCGCCGGTCATCGTCATCACATGGTCGGCATCGGCCGGCAGACGGGCCAGTGCTTCGGTCAGCGCAGCATCGAGTTCTCCAAGCCCCTGCCAGAGCCGGCAGGGCACCTGCACTGCATCGCGCAACCTCCCCTGCTCCGCCCACGCGGCCTTCAAATGGGCGCCGCCGATGTCCCAGCCGATCACGGCCGATCCACGAGTCTCAGACATGCGCGGCCTCCCGGCCGGTGTCGGCCGCCATGGTGTCGAACAGAGTCAGGATGTCGCGAGCCGGGTTCCAGCCCAGCACCCGCGACAGTCCGGAATAGCCGACCGACAGGCGCGGGTTCACCTCCACCACCACCGGGCCATCAGGCCGGTCGATGAGGTCGACGGCGACATAGCCGCGCAGCCCCGGAATCGCGGCGGCGATGGCGCGGGCCAGCGGTTCCCAGGCAGCACGGCGGTGCTCCATCGCCCCGACTTCCACGCCATGGAAGGAAAAGCTCCCCTCACCACGCTCCACTTTCTGCCGGTTGCAGCCCAGCAGCCGCACCCCGCCGGACTTGTCGACCAGCATGGACAGGCTGCACGCCTCCCCCTCCACCAGCGGCTGGACGATCCAGCGGCCGGGGTGCGGCGGCGTCCAGGCGGCGAGGTCGTCGACGACGAAGGTGTCGAGACAGCCGGCGCCATCGTCCGGCTTCACCACATGGCGGGCGGCAGGCAGCGGCAGGGCACCGAAGGGAACGGTGGGAATGACGGCGATTCCGTGGGCGGCCAGCCGTTCCGCCGTGGCCGTCTTCGACGACGCGAGGGCGATGGCATCGGGGGCGCAGGCGACCACCGGCCGGCCAGTGTCCCGGAACAGGGCCGCCACATGCCCGAGCAGCCCATCGCTTTCCGGCGCGATCGGCCAGACCACGTCACACAGGGCGGCCGCCGCGCGCCAGCGCGCTTCCGGATCCTCGCCGGGCGCCACCGGGAACAGGGCGACCCGGTCGGCCGGGAAGGACGGCGGGGGAAGGCGGTTGTCCCAGCACAGCGTGACGTGTATTCCATCCAGCGCGACCAGATCGCCGACGAGAGCCGCGACCATCGCGTTGGCTTCCGCCATCAGCTCCGTCGGAAGCGGCGCGTTGCACAGCGCGCCGCCGGTGACATACTCGCAGACCAGAACCCGACGAAGGCTGTTCTCCATGGACATCGTTCCCGTCATCGACCTGCTGGGCGGGCAGGTGGTTCATGCCAAGCGGGGGGAGCGCGACCGCTACCGCCCCATCGAAAGCGCGCTGACCCCAGGATCGGCACCGCAGGATATCGTGGCCGCGCTGCTGGCGCTGCAACCCTTCCGCGCCTGCTATGTCGCCGATCTCGACGCGATCCGCGGAAACGGCGACCATCGCGCCACCGTCGCCGCTCTCCAGGCACGCTGGCCGGCGGTCGCCTTCTGGATCGATGCCGGGCTGGCGACGCCGGACGACTGCCGCCGCTGGCTCGACGCCGGCCTCCGCCATCTGGTGATCGGCAGCGAGAGCCAGACCGACGGTACGACGCTGGAGGCGGCGCTGGCGCTGACCGGAGAGGACAGGGTGGCGCTGTCATTGGACGTCCGGCAGGGCGAAGCGCTGGGGCCGGCGGCGTTGCACGAGGACGCCGGCCGCTGGCCCGCACGGGTGATCGCCATGACGCTGGACCGGGTCGGTTCGGGCGAGGGTCCGGACCTCGACCGCATCGCGGCGCTGGCGGCCCGGCGCCCGGGGGTCCGGGTGTGGGGGGCCGGCGGCGTGCGCGACGCGGCGGATCTGGACGCGCTGGCCGCGCACGGGACCGATGCCGTGCTGGTGGCCAGCGCGCTCCACGACCGGCGTCTTGACGCCGGGACGCTCGCCCGCTTCGCGTCTGAAACCTTCGCGGCCGGTCAGGAGGCGGCGAAGGGGTGAACCGCGGCGGCCATCCCGTCCAACATCTCCTGGACGGTCGGGCTGCCGGCCACCGCGCGCTTCAGCGCCAGTTTGGTGGCCTCGTGGTTGTAGTCCTGGATCTTGCGATCGTCCTCCGCCTGCCAGTGGATGAAGACGCCGACGGAGATGAACAGGTCGTCGGCCTCGTCCGCCGGGATGGTGCCGTCCTCAACGCATTCGGCGACCGCCAGGGCGACGGCACGCTGGGCCGGGCCGAACATCTGCACGGCCTGCTTGGCGTTCTTGATCGTCACCTTGTTGAACATGACGGTGGAGGGCTTGACCATCAGGTTGGGCGCCAGCACGGCCAGCAGGCCGTTCACGCCTTCCTTCTGGTTGGTCAGGGTCTGGCAGAAGGCGGTCTCGGCGGCGCTGCCGCGCGGACCGACGATGAGATCGATGTGAGCGACCTCGTTGCCGTCGCCCACCAGAGCTTCGCCGACCATAACCTTGTCGATCTTGGGCATTGCGTTTCCCCTGTGTCGGTTGGTTTCACGATGATTGGTTTCAGGCAGCTCCGCCGGTTATCGTCCGGCGGCCACGGTCCGGCCGGCAGTTCGCCGGCCAGCCGAAGTACGAACAGGCAGGCCACCGTCAGATCGGCGGAGGTGCCCGGATTGAGGCCGCGCCGCTTCAGCGCGCGGTCGAAAGCAAGGAGCCGGCGGGCGGCATCGGGATTGCCGCCGAAGGAGGGGCCGACGGCGAGGCGCCGCTCCAGCCGGAACGCCTGCTGCCGCACCCGCTCGGCCACCGCCCCGCCATGCTTGCGGGCGATGTGGGAGTCGGGGTGCAGCGCCATGAATCCCAGATGGATGGCGCTCGCCACCTCCGCCGCGCCGGCGCCGCGGCGCAGGGCCGAGCGGCCGCGCGCCACGCCGAAGGTGAAGACGTCGGCGAAGGCGGTGGCGTACTGCCGCGCGATCAGGTCGCGGTCGGCCGCCGCCGCCATGGCCGCCCGCAGGTCGATGCGCGGCGCCTCGGCGACGTCATGCTGATCCGCCTCTCCCAGCCCGGCGGGCAGCGCGAGGCGGATCGCCGCGAAGGCGTCGGCGGCGTCGGCGACATCCAGCCCGTCGAGCACCCGCGCCAGCCGCAGCCGCAGCGGCTCGCCCTTGTCACGGCACAGCGCGGCAGCGGCGAGTGGCGCCAGCAGCAGGACGATGCCGAGATTGGTATTGCAGCCGGCGATCTCCCGCGTCGCCCCGACGGCATCCAGGATCGCTTCCCCCACCCGGCGGCCCGGCATGGCGAGGATGGGAGCGATGGCGGCGGCGCTGTCCAGGAACTGCGCCACGCTCATGCCGTGGCCTTCGGCGTGGATGTGGACGTTGCCGGGCTTCAGCGCCATCAGCTCCAGCCGGCAGGCGGTGAAGACGGCCTCCTCCACCAAGGCCCGGCAATCATGGCCGGGGTTCGGCAGCAGGGCGCTCATCCCGCCCTCCGCGCATCCGCCGACACAGGTGAGGCCGAAGCCAGTCGGGCCAGGACCAGATCGGCCTGCGCCTGCGCCACGTCGACCGGCGTCACCGCCTGAAGCCCGCGCCAAGCCGGCATGCTGTTGACCTCCAGCACCAGGAAGCGGCCGTCGGGTGCGCGGATCACGTCCACCCCGGCATAGTCGGCGCCGACCGCAGCGGCGGCGGCCACCGCCAGATCGCCCAGCACGCCCGCCGGATTGGCCGGGTGGCAGCGCGCCCCCTGCTTGACGTTGGTGATCCAGTGGTCGCCCTGACGGACCACCGCGGCCAGCGGTCGCCCGTCCGCCACGAAGACGCGCCAGTCGAACCAGCCGCCATCCGCCGCCCCGACATACTCCTGAAGATGGTAGACGCCGGCGACCTCCTCCGCAGCGGGCAGGCCCATGCCGGGATCGAGCCGGCGCAGCCCCTTGCCCTGCGAGCCGAACAGCGGCTTCAGCACTGCGGCCCGCCCCTCGGCATGGAGGGCGGCAAGGATGGCGGACGCCTGGACGGGATCGGCGACGGTCCAGGTGCGCGGGGTCGGCACACAAGCGGCAGCCAGCCGGAAGGCGGTGGCGCTCTTGTCGACGCAGCGTTCGATGGAAACCGGATTGTTGGCGACCGGCACCCCGGCATGGGCCAGCGCATGCAGCACGCCCAGCCGCAGCGTCACCTGCTCGAAACTGCCGGCGGAGATGGTGCGGACCAGACAGGCGTCGGGCAATCCACCGTCGAAGCCGGGAATTATCGGCCCGTCCGGACCGAAGCCGCAGGCGCTGAGCGACACCGCAGCCGCCTTCGCACCCCGCCGGGCGAAGGCGGCGGTCAGCCGCCGGGTGTGCCAGTCGGCCCCGTCCACGAAGATGGCGATGCGGCTCCGTCCCATCGTCGGCCCCCTACACGCCGATGCCGAAGGAGCGGTCGAGCAGCGCCGGAGCCAGCGCTCCCGCGCTGAAGCTCCGGCCGCTCTCGAAGGCGGTGACGATCACGCGGGCCGGGCTGAACAGCATCGGGTCGATCTTGAAGAAGTCGAAGCCGCTCGCCGCGAACAGGTCGGCGAAGGGACGGCCGTAGTCGGCGGAGGCCGAGCTGGGCAGACGGGCCGCCAGATCGGCCGCATCGTCGTCCGGCCCGTCGACCAGCAGATGGACGGTGCCGCCGAACAGGATGGCGTCGTTGGTGCGGCCCATCGCCTGGACGAAGTCGCGGCCCGGCGGCGGCAACGGGGCGCAGCCGACGCCGTCGCGCACCCGATCCAGCGGGAAGTTCAGGGCGTGCAGCTTGTGCAGCCCCACCTCCAGCACGCGGGCGACGATCTGGACGATGCCGGCCGGGCTGCGGGTCGGCGTCAGGATCAGGGTGACGCGCTCGGCCGGCACGCCGCAATCGCGCGCCACCTTCTCCACCACCGACGCCGGCGGCCGCTTGTCGGTTTCCAGCACGAGCACGGCACGGTCGGCCATGTCGCGATAGCCGAGTTCGGCGAACAGCGGTTCCTTCACCGCCAGGGCACGGCCAGGGCCGGACCCCAGGGCCGAGAACTTCTCCCCCGACAGGCTCCAGCCGGCATATTGGCTGCCCAAACAGGCCAGGACCGGATCGGCGGCGCCGACCGTCACCTGCGCCGGCCAATGGGCGAAGGGGGAGTCCATGGCGATACGCACGTTGCCGGCACCGCCCAGGCATATCTCGGCAATGCGGCGACCGGCCTCCAGGCTGCCGGGCCGGTCGATGCCGGCATCGATCACGGTGCAGCCGGCGGGATGCTGCTCCACCTCGATCCGCAACATGCCAGCATCGGCCACCAGCGCATGGACCAGGGGAGCGGCAAGCCGGTTAACACTGAAGGGAAGCGAGGACATCGCCGGTTTTCTCCCTGGAGCCAGTTTCTTCCAAAAGGCAGGCCCGCCGCGCGCAGTCCGCGACGATGCGTTCGATCCGGCTGGACAGGCGGCGCCTCGCCTCCCCCTCGTCGCCGCCCCAGGCGGTGACGCTGCACAGCGGCTGCCCGGCCTCCACGACGCTGCCGGCTCGCGGGAGGTCGGCGCACCAGGGGGGCCAGGCGAAACCGACCGGCACCGTCATCGCCGCGGTGACGTAGGCCACCGCTCCGGCGATGACGCCCGGACGAGGCGCCCCCAGGCTCCAGTCACGCCCGGACGAGGCGTCGAGATGGGCGCGCATCACCCCGCCCGGCCGATGGCGTTCGAGCAGGTCGAGCGTGGCACCCGGACGCGGATTGACCTCCAGCACCGTCACGGATGGACCATCCATTCCACCATCGACCAGCAGGTCCAGGCTGTTCAGCCCAACCAGCCCGAACTCCGCCGCGATGCGGCGGGCCGCTTCCGCCAGCCGGTCGGCCAGCGACAGCGGAACCGCCACCGGCAGCACCGCCCCGCCATAGCGGTAGGGCGCATCCGGCGCCGAATCGGCCCATTGCCGACTGACCGCCACCAACTCGCACCGGCCGGATCGGTCGGCGATGAAGGCGACGGAGGCCGGTCGGCCTGCCGCCCGTCGTTGCAGGTAATGTCCGCCCGGCAACGGACCGCCATCCCAGGGCACGATGTGCCAGCCCCCGGCCGCCCCGGTGCGCTTGACCAGCCATTCCCCCGGAACCGCGTCACCGGGAGGCTCCGTCCGTGTCTCCGGATGGCCGATGCTCAACTCCTCCAGCCCCAGAGCCGCCAGCCGCGCGGCGAAGTCGGTCGGATCCTTCACCGCCCGCACCACCTCCGGCCCGTTGCCGAGCAAGCGGTAGGGACCGGCCTTGATCAGGGCGGCCAACAGATCGGGAGCCTGTTCGAACCCCGATCCGACGACCAAGCCGCTGCCCGGTGGGGCCAGCGCCCGGGCGGCGGCGATCAGCGCGTCTCCGTCGAAGCCGGCGACGGGATCGCCCGGCACGCGACGGGCGGGCGCCGGCAGGTCGGCATCACCGAATTGGTCCAGCGTCGCCACGACGGCGCCGGTGCGCGCCACCGCCTGGGCGATGGCGCGACCCGACAGGGCGGCGACCAGGATCATGCCACTTTCCGGCATTGGGTACGGGCCAGGGTAAAGGCGTCGTCGAAAGCCAGATAGACCGGCTTCGCCGCCTCGCGCATCGCCTTGAACAGGCCATGCTGCGTCTTGAACTTCACATTCCCGATGGCGAGCGCGCCGATGCCGACCGCATCGGTCCCGTCGATGGGCGCGCCGTCGCTGAAGGCGTCCACCCCCTCCACTCCGGCCGGCGGCACGGCGTTGACGTCGGCCACCACCCGCACCGAGGGGGCGGCGGCGATCTGGGCGCGGCTCAGCACCTGCACGCCGGCGCGGGCAACCGCCAGCACCACGTCGGTCTCCGCCAGAATGGCGGACTTGTGGGCGTCGGTAGACCCATCCACCGCCCCCAGCGTCACGCCGAACCGCTGATGGTAGGAGGCGGCCCGCTCGGCGACGGAGGCGGCGCCATCATGGCCGATCAGCCGCACCGACGCTCCGGCGCGCGCAGCCAGCACCGCCGCGATGCCGCCCACCGGCCCCTTGCCGCCGAACACAGCGACCCGTGCCCCTGCCAACCCCATTCCGGCCTTTTCAAGCTGGGCCTCGACCTTGGCGATCATCGCCGCGGCGGTGGTGTAGGCCCCGGACGGATCAG
Source organism: Azospirillum endophyticum (assembly GCF_016595245.1). Lineage (GTDB taxonomy): Bacteria > Pseudomonadota > Alphaproteobacteria > Azospirillales > Azospirillaceae > Azospirillum > Azospirillum endophyticum. The sequence continues at coordinate 11,743 of NZ_JAENHM010000090.1, read as the reverse complement.
CGAAAACCGAGATTTCGAACGGCGGCACCATGGCCTGACGGGCCGCCTCCAGCATGTCCAGCGCCTTCAGGATGTCGCGACCGGCGATGAACAGCCCGGTCCGCTTGGTGTCACTCGGCGCACGCGAGAAGATCATGTCCTGGACAAGACCCGGGACCTCGGCAGTCTCGACATTGGTGTAAGGGACCACGACCCCATAGCCGGCATCGTAAGCCATGTTGATGTCGAATGGACTGACCGCCTTCACCGGAGTAATGGCGTGAATGATGTATGGTTTTTCCATGACATGAAGCCCCTGGATCGCTTCCTGCCACTCTCTTTTACCTTACCTTCTCATGCTGTCTTTTTTGCGACTTTTTCGTATTCGGCAGCGACTTCGCCACGCCCGGAGACGGTTTCCACCACCGCACCCCGGTTCCGCCCCCGGCAGACGACGAAGCGCAGGTTGGCCTGCCCCCGCCAGCGCGCCCTCGCATCCTCCGCCGCCCCTTCCGCCGTTCCGGCATCGCCGAAGATGGCGAAGCCGGTCGGCCCCCAGGAGCTCTGCCCGATTCCCGCGGCGCCGACCGAAGGCAGCCAGCGCAACACCTCGGCGACATCCGGACTGCTGAAGCGTCCTCCTTGCGCGGGAGCGAAATGGTCGCCGACCACGCTCTGGAGTTCCGTCACCGCCGCCCCGAACCGCATCGCATCGCCTTCCGCCAGGGCCGGCAGCCCGACCATCAGCGCCAGCCGGCACAGATGGGCCGCCTTGTCCGCCGGAAAGGGCGGCAGGTCGCGGAAGGCAACCGTCTCGGCCGTGCCGGACAGGCCGCGGTTGGCATCGTCGAACACCAGCAGCATCCGCCATGCCTCCGGCAGGGCCATCCGGCTGATGACCGGCGGCGGTTCGTCGAGAGCACCCTTGCCGCCGTCCAGGATGACGCCGCCCTGTTCGAAGGCACCGACCCCGATGCCCGACCGCGCCCCCCGGTCGAGCAGGCTGGCGACCCGGCGCGGCGGCAGGGCCCGGCCGGTCAGCGCCGAAAGCGCCGCCCCGACGGCCAGCGCCAGCTGGGTGCCCGATCCCAGCCCGGAATGGGACGGGATGGTCCGGCCCAGACGCAGGGCGAAACCGGTCTCCAGATCCAGCGCCTCGCACAGCCGGTCGAGATATCCCCTCGCCCGGTCGCAGTCCCGGCCCGGACCATCGCCCGCCGGGTCGCCCCGGACCAGCGTCAGCTCCGTACCCAGCCCGTCGAGCGTCAGGCCCAGGCTGCCGAAGCGCCGGCCCAGCCCGCCCTCCATGTCGAGGAATCCAAGATGCAGCCGGGCGGGCACCTCCACCCGCACCGCGTCGACCCTCATGCGCTGTTCGCCGCAAATCATGGCCTACCTGTCGCAAAAGCCAAGGCGACCAGCCGCCTTTCATCCATAATAAAGTTGACGATCATAAAATCAATGAGTACAGAGAGAAAAATTCTTACTCCTTTAAATATATGAACTCGCTTTATATTGTTTTTCTCGCTTCCCTATAGAAGCGAGATGGGGTTTTCATGCCATTTTGCAAACCCTCCACATGCGACGTCACCTGCGGGGTTTAGGATATGGACAGCGAACCCGGTGAAACCCACTTGCAGACTTCGACTGGCGATGTCGTATGCCCGTTCTGCGCAATGGCCTGCGACGACCTCGCGGTCATGCGCGATCGGGGCGGCCAGCTCAGGGTGACCGCCAACGGCTGTGCGCGGGCGCGCAGCCTGTTCGCCCTTCCGGCGCTGCCGGCCCATTGCTTCATCAGGGGCCGCGCCGTGCCGCTCGACGCAGCACTGGACGCGGCGGCGGCCTTGCTGCGGAACGCCGCCTCGCCGGCCGTCGGCGGGCTGGCCGCCGACACCGACGGGATCTCCGCAGCCCTGGCGCTGGCCGAACGGCTGGGTGCGGTGGTCGACCACGCCGCGTCCGACAGCCTGTTCCACGGCCTGCGCGCGCTCCAGGTGACCGGGGCCATGACCGCTACCTTCGGCGAGTTGCGCAACCGGGCCGACCTGTTCGTGCTGTTCGGCTCGGAGTTCGACCGTCACGCCCCCCGCCTGTTCGACCGCATCGTTCGTCCGCCGACGGCCCTGTTCCGCGAGCCCGGCGCGGCGCGCGGCTTTCTCATCGGTCCCGACGACGGCGCGACGTCGGACGGGTTCGAACGCCTGACCGCCGACCTGGTCCACGCCCCCGTCATCGCCGCCGCGCTGTCACAGCTGGTGGCCGGCGAAAGGCCGCGTGGTGATCGGGTTGGCGGCATCGTGATGGAGGATCTCGCCCGTGTCGCGACGGCACTGCGGGAGGCACGCTTCGGGGTCGTCGGCTGGATCGCCGCCACGCTGGACCCGGCGGCCGGCGATGTCGCGGTCGAGTCCTTCAACCGGCTGGTCGTGACCACCAATGCATCCACCCGCTGCGCCGGCTTGGCTCTGGGCGGCAAGGGCAACGCGCTGGGCGCCAATTACGTCTGCGCTTGGCAGTACGGCGTGCCGCTGCGGTCCCGCCTGGGCGCCGGCCCACCGGAGCACGATCCCTTGCGTTACCGGCTGAAGAGCCTGCTGGCCGGGGGCGAGGTCGATGCGCTGGTCTGGCTGTCGGCTCTGAACGGCGCGGAGGTGCCGGACACCCGTACGCCGATGATCGTGCTGGCCCGTCCCGGCCAGCCGTTGCCCCGCGACCCCGAGGTGCTGATCCCGGTCGCCGTCCCCGGCCTCGACCATAGCGGCAGCATCCACCGCGGCGACGGTGTCGCCGCCCTGCCGCTGCGTCGGCTGCGGCCCGCCGCCATGCTGCCGCCGGCCGCGGCGGTGCTGAACGGCCTGTGCGACCGGCTTCCCGCCGCCCCGCCTCCCGTCCTGATCCGGGAGACGGCACATGTCTGACACCTACACCCTGCTGCGCGGCGGCCGGGTCTGCGATCCCATCGGGGCCGCGGACGGCGGCGACCTGCGCGACCTCTATCTCAAGGATGGCCGCATCGCCGCAACGCCTCCGGAGGGTGTCCGCATCGGGGAAGTGGTCGACCTGGACGGCCGCATCGTCATGGCCGGCGCCATCGACATCCACAGCCACATCGGCGGCGGCAAGGTGAACCTCGCAAGGCTGCTGCTGCCGGAGGAGCACCGCGAGCACGGCAGCGGCCCGGACGGGCTGCGCCGGTCGGGCAGCGGCCTGTTCACCCCGTCCAGCTTCGTCACCGGCTACCGCTATGCCGAGATGGGTTACACGGCGGCCTTCGAGCCGGCGATGCTGCCGTCCAATGCGCGCCACACCCATCTGGAATTGAGCGACGTCCCGATCATCGACAAGGGCTGCTACGCCGTCCTCGGCAACGACGACTTCCTGCTGGAGCGGCTGGCTGCCGGGGCGACGCAGTCGGAGGTCAACGACTATGTCGCCTGGATCCTGCACGCCACCCAGGCGGTCGGCGTCAAGGTGGTCAATCCCGGCGGCATCAGCGCCTTCAAGTTCAACCAGCGCCGCCTGGACCTGGACGAGGCGCATCCCCATTACGGGATCACGCCGCGCCGCATCCTGACCATGCTGGCCACCGCGCTGTCCGACCTGAGGGTGCCGCATCCGCTGCACATCCACTGCAACAACCTCGGCATCCCCGGCAACGAAGCGGTGACGCGCGACACGATCGCCGCGCTGGACGGGCTGCCCGCCCACCTGACCCACCTGCAATTCCACAGCTACGGGACGGAGGGCGACCGCCGGTTCTCCTCGGCCGCCGCCGAGATCGCCGAGGCGGTGAACCGCAGCCCGAACATCTCGGTCGATGTCGGCCAGATCATCTTCGGCCAGACCATCACCGCATCGGCCGACATCATGTCGCAGTTCCGCAACAGCGGCCTCGCCAGCCCGCGCAAATGGGTGTGCGCCGACATCGAATGCGACGGCGGCTGCGGGCTTGTGCCGTTCCGCTACCGCGACAAGGCCTTCGTCAACGCCCTGCAATGGGCGATCGGGCTGGAGCTGTTCCTGCTGATCGAGGATCCCTGGCGGGTCTACCTGACCACCGACCATCCGAACGGCGGCCCCTTCACCAGCTATCCGCATTTGATCCGGCTGCTGATGGACCGCAGCTTCCGCAACGAGCAGCTGGCGCGGATCAACCCCGATGTCGCGGCGCACAGCCGGCTCGGCTCCATCGGGCGCGAATACACGCTGGAGGAGATCGCCGTCATGACCCGCGCCGGCCCCGCCCGCGTGCTGGGGCTGCGCGACCGCGGCCACCTGCGTCCCGGCGCCGTCGCCGACGTGGTGGTCTACGACGACCTGCCCGACCGCGAGGCGATGTTCGCAGCACCCGCGTGGGTGTTCAAGAACGGCCGGCTGGTGGCGCGCAACGGAGAACTGGCCGCAACCGGCTGGGGCGACACCATCGTCGTCCGGCCGGAGTTCGATATCGCCATCGAACGACGGCTGAAGCCGTGGTTCGAGGATCACCAGACCGTGCGGCTCGGCAATTTCCGCATTGCCGACGGCGAGATCCTCGACCGGGACCACGGCGGGCTGTCCATCGTTCCGACCCTGACGGCATCCGACTCATGCTTCTGAACGGCATCCACATCGAGAACAGCTATGCCGAGGCCTTCGACATGAAGGCGACCCGGCTGATCGTGACCGCCGACACGCCGGCCTGGGCGCGCCACGCCGGCATGGCTGCGACCGGCTTCGCCACCTCGGTCATCGCCTGCGGCTGCGAGGCCGGGATCGAGCGGGAGCTGGCACCCGACGAGACGCCGGACGGGCGCCCCGGCGTCGCCCTGCTGTTCTTCGCCACCGGCCGCGGCGTATTGGGCAAGCAGGTCGAGACCCGGCTCGGCCAGTGCATCCTGACCTGTCCCGGCACCGCCTGCTTTTCCGGCGTGCCGCGCGGCGCCAGGGAGGATCTGGTGCCGATGGGCCAGAAGCTGCGCTATTTCGGCGATGGGCAGCAGATGTCGAAGCTGCTGGACGGCCGGCGCTACTGGCGCATTCCGGTGATGGACGGCGAGTTCCTGTGCGAGGAATCGAGCTGGAGCGTCCCGGCCGTCGGCGGCGGCAACCTGCTGATCCTCGCCGACGCCCGGATGGCGGCGCTGGAGGCGGCGGAAGCGGCGGCGGACGCCATGCGCGCCGTGCCCAACGTCGTGCTGCCCTTCCCCGGCGGTGTCGTCCGCTCCGGCTCCAAGATCGGCGCGAAGTACAAGGGGATGCCGGCCTCCACCAACGATGCCTATTGCCCGACGCTGCGCGGCCTGCCCCGCTCGCGCCTGCCGGCGGAGGTGGAATCGGTGCTGGAGATCGTCATCGACGGGCTGAGCGCCGCCGACGTCGCCGCCGCCATGACCGCCGGGCTGGCATGCCTGATCGGCCGCGGCCGCGGCTCCGGCATCTGGGGCGTCACCGCCGGCAATTACGGCGGCAAGCTGGGCCGCCACCATTTCCACCTTCACGAGCTGTTGTCATGAGCGTGCTGAGCTTCCGCTTGAAAGGGCCGTTGCCCGGCCGCATCGACGCCTCCTCCCTGCTGCCGTACCGGCTGGCGGCGCTGAACCTGTCGGAGATCGCCGCCTTGCCGCTGCGGTTCGGCCGGAGCCATGTCGCGGCCGGCGACCTGTTCGACCTGTCGGGCAGCCCCGGCGACACCGTCGAACTGGAGGGCGACGGGCGGCTCGACTTCGTCGGCGCGGGACTGGACGGCGGCACCATCCGGGTCGCCGGACCGCTCGGCCACCGTGCCGGCACCGGCATGAGCGGCGGCACGCTGCTGGTGGAAGGATCGGCCGGGTTGGCGGCGGGCGCCGCCATGCGCGGCGGCGTACTGTATATCGGCGGCGATGCCGGCTGCGAATTGGGCGGCGCCCTGCCCGGTGAGCGGACGGGGATGACGGGCGGGCGGATCCTGGTCCAGGGCAATGTCGGCGACCGTGCCGGCGAACGCATGCGCCGCGGGCTGATCGCCATCGGCGGCAATGCCGGAGCCTATGCCGCCCTGCACATGAATGCCGGCAGCCTGCTCGTCGGCGGCAAACCGGGTGCCGCCATCGGGCATGGCATGCGCAACGGGACCATCCTGCTGCGCGATGAAATCGATCCGCTGCCGGGTTTCGCCGATTGCGGCCTCAACCAGCTGCCCTTCCTGTCGCTTTTGGACAAGCATCTGTTCGGATTGGACGGGGTTCCGCCCGCCTGCCGGGGCCTGACCGGGCGGGCGCGCCGCTGGCTGGGCGACCGCGGATTTGGCGGACGCGGCGAGCTGCTTGCCTGCGTTTGAAAGCTCCGGCCCGGACCTCATCCGAATGCGGCCGCATTAAGGAAGCTGGGTTACCCCGCTGAGTGCCCTCATCACTCGCCAGGGCGGATGATTTGTATTAAAAACAGTCCCGACTCGATCAACGTCGCGCTCCTTCAAGAATTATGTCCGCTTTGTTCAATGTCGCCGGGCCGCTTCCCGCGTAGGCTGCTTGTCATAAAAACTAGATGGTGCGGAAAGAGATCGACCTCCCGCCCATCCGAACGTGGCTGCCTCAACAAACAGGCCGCGGGAAAACAGCGTGTTCGCCGACCATTCGCGACCCACGACGATACGAACAGGAAAGCGGAAGAGGGGCACGGGACGATGAAGTGCAATGAACAGCAATCCGGCGTTTCCAAAGTCGACACCATCGGTTTTCTTCTAATTCCCGATTTCTCCATGATCGCGTTCACCGCGGCGGTGGAACCTCTTCGCCTTGCCAATCACATCAGCGGAAAGGAGCTGTATCGCTGGGTGCTGCTCTCCCCGAAGGGCGGTGTTCTGCAGGCCAGCAACGGCATCGGACTTTGCATCGATCACGCCATCGCCGAAGCCCCCCCGTTGTCCACCGTGATGGTGTGCAGCGGCATCGGCGGCCATTGGTACGAGGATCGGGCAATGTTCTCGTGGATGCGGCGTTCGGCCGCCCAGGGGATCGCCTTCGGCGCCCTGTGCACGGCCAGCCACATCCTTGCCCGGGCCGGCCTGCTCAACGGCTACCGCTGCACCATCCATTGGGAGAACATGGCCGGCTTCGCCGAGACCTTCCCGGAGATCGAAGCGACGGGCGAGCTGTTCACCATCGACCGCAACCGCTTCACCTGTGCCGGCGGCACCGCCGCCACCGACATGATGCTGCACCTGATCGCCGCCCGTCATGGCGACAAGCTGGCGATGGACATCGCCGAGCAGCTCCTACACACCAAAATCCGCGCCGGCAGCATCCGTCAGCAGGAAGAACTTCACGTCAACCCGCTGCTGGATCACGAGGATCTCAATGCCGCCGTGGCGGTGATGCAGGCCAACATCGAGGAACCGCTGGATCTGCTGACGCTCGCCGCCGAACTGGGCCAGTCCCGCCGGAATCTGGAACGGCTGTTCCGCAAATACATGAACTGCTCGCCGGCCAAATACTATCTCGGTCTCCGGATGAAGCGGGCGCGGCAGCTGCTGTGCCAAACCCGCATGTCGGTGATGGAGGTGTCGATCAGCTGCGGCTTCATTTCCGCCACCCATTTCAGCAAATGCTATCGCGACCATTTCGGCATCGCTCCGCGCAGCGACCGCCAGAACCAGCGGCACAGTCCGCTTGCCGCCGCACACGAGTTCGCCGGCCTGACCTGATGCAGCGGAGGGGGGCCGGCTTCGGGAAAACAGGGAGGCGGCGGAAATCGCCAGTTCGGTGTCGCTTTCGAACAGATGCCGCTCCCCGGATATTGCTAAGGTACGAAAAGGCCTGCCCGGCACCCGATCCGCGTCCGGCCCCGCCGGACAACAGCCAGGAGGACGGCACCGATGCTCGAAACGATCCTTTCCGCCCAATGCGCGCGCGGCGCGGCCGCAGACTCCCACGTAGCCGCCATCCCCGCCGGCCTCTACGAGATGTTCCTGGAGAACGTCGTCCTGCCCTGCCGGATCGGCGTCTTCGATCACGAGCGCGATGAGCCTCAGCGGGTGCGGATCGACCTGTTGCTGCACGTGCGCCAGGACGGCGCCCAGTTTTCCGACGATATCGGCGCCGTGCTGTCCTACGACGATCTGCTGTCCGGGTTGAAGCGGGTCCTGCTGGACGAGCATACCAACCTGGTCGAGATGCTGGCGGAGAAGATCGCCCGCCTGTGCCTGGCCCACGACCAGGTGCAGTCGGCTCGCGTGTCGGTGGCGAAACTCGACATCTATGACGGCGTCGCGGTTCCGGGCATCCGGCTGGAACGGACACGCGACCAGATGCCGGGCCAATCCCTGCCGGCGTCACGCCGCCTGATGCCCATGACAGACCGGCGGATTTGACCCGATGACGGCCAACGCATCGCCCACCGACAAATTGCCTGACGAGTCGTCGGCGGCCCACAGATCGCCACACGCCGCGGCGCGGCCCTGGGTGGTCAAGATCGGCGGCAGCCTGTCGGACTGGCACCGGCTTGGGACCTGGCTGGATCTGATCGCCCGCCCCGGCCATCGCCATCCCCTGGTCATCGTGCCGGGCGGCGGCCCCTTCGCCGATGCGGTGCGCGACGCCCAGGACAACTGGCGCTTCGACGACCGGCTCGCCCACCGCATGGCCCTGCTGGCGATGGAGCAGTTCGGGCTGATGTTGCACGGCATCTGCCCGGCCCTGCAAACGGCGACGACGCGCGAGCGGCTGCGGTCGCTGATCCGGGCGCGGATGCCGGCGGTGTGGCTGCCGTCCGCCATGGCGCTCGACCAGCCGGAAATCGCGGAAAGCTGGGACGTCACTTCCGATAGTCTCGCGGCGTGGCTGGCGGTGGAGCTGGAGGCGGCGGCGCTGGTTCTGGTCAAGTCGGGACCCTGCCCCTGCGCCGCGACCGATGCGGCTGCGCTGGCCCGCGACGGGCTGGTCGACGCGGCTTTCCCGCTCTGGCGCGCGCGCTTCGCCGGGGAGAGCTGGTGCATCCATCGCGATGATCATGCCCTGATGGAAGAGGCGCTGGCGGGCCGCGGCAGTCCCGGCTGCCCCCTGCTGCGCAGCCCGGAGGTGGAGGCTCGGCCGGGCGTGCGGGCATGAACGAAATCACCCGCCTCCCCGCTCCGCCACGGCTGGCCTGGGCGCTGACCGGATCCGGCCATTACATCAAGGAGACGCTCGACCTGATGGCGCGGCTGGCGCCGCTCGACGTCTTCCTCAGCCGGGCGGCCGAGGAGGTGATGCGCATGTACCGCCGCCGCGACGGCAACTTTCCCCCCGGCACCCGCCTGTTCCGCGACCGCGCCGCCAGCGCACCGCAGATCGGCCGGTTCTATTTCGGTGAATACCACACGTTGGTGGTGGGGCCGGCCACCTCCAACACGGTGGCCAAATGCGTGCAGGGGATCTCAGACACGCTGCCGACCAACGCCTTCGCCCAGGCCGGCAAATGCCGGGTGCCCTGCATCGTCTTCGCCTGCGACACCGCGCCGGAAATGATGACCGAGGCGCCGCACGGCATGGTGCCGGTCTATCCCCGGCGCATCGACCTGGAGAATGTCGACCGGCTGCGCGGGTTCGAGGCGACCACCGTCGTCGAAACCGTGCCCGAACTCGAATCCGCGCTGAAGGCGCGCCTTGAATGTCCGACCACCTCGTCTTCGTGACCGGAAAGCTGGCGGAGCCGCGCCTGCGGGCGGTGCTGGGCGGGATGGCGTCCACCCCCTTCAGCTTCGACGTGGCGCAGATCGGCGTCAGCGTCGCCGCCCTGATGACCGGGGAGCTGATCAAACGCCGCCTGCCGCCGCCGCCGCCGGGCACCCGGGTGATCCTGCCCGGCCGGACCCGCTGCGATCTGGCGGCCTTGTCCGACCATTTCGGCGTCGCCTTCGAACGGGGACCGGAGGAACTGCGCGACCTCCCCGCCTATCTCGGCGGGCGGGCGGCGCGAGCCGACCTGTCCCGCCATGCGGTGACGATCTTCGCCGAGATCGTCGACGCTCCCCACCGCTCCGTCGACAATCTGCTGGAGACCGCCGCAAGGCTGCGCCGCGACGGCGCCGACGTCATCGACCTCGGCTGCCATCCGGGCGAAAGGTTCGAGGGGCTGGAACCCGCAGTCGGCGCCCTGGTCGCCGCCGGTCACACCGTCAGCGTCGACAGCGCCGACCCAGAGGAGCTGCTGCGCGGGGCGGCAGCCGGCGCCTCCTACATGCTCAGCCTCAGCGAGGACACGCTGTGGGTGCTGGAACGGACGGGGGCGACCCCGATCCTGATTCCGGGGAAAGCGCGCGACCTTGAGTCCCTCTGCCGCGCCGTCGACCGCCTGCAAGCCTCCGGCCGGCGCTTCCTCGCCGATCCCGTGCTCGACCCCATCCATTACGGCTTCACGGATTCGGTGGTCCGCTATCACGTCCTGCGTCGACGCTATCCCGACATCGAAATCCTGATGGGCATCGGCAACCTGACCGAACTGACCGACGCAGACACCACCGGCACCACGGCGCTGCTGATGGGCATGGTGTCGGAACTGTCGATCGGCGCCGTCCTCACCCTCCAGGTCAGCCCGCACGCCCGCACCGCGGTGCGCGAGGCCGACCGGGCGCGGCGGATCATGCATGCCGCCGCGGAAAGCGGCAGCCTGCCCAAGGGCATCGACGACGGGCTGATGGCCCTGCGCGACCGCCGCCCCTTCGCGGGCACCCCGGCCGAGATCGCGGAGACCGCCCGCAGCATCCGCGACCCCTCCTTCCGGGTGGAGGTGGCGGAGGACGGCGTCCATGTCTACAACCGTGACGGCCACCATGTGGCGACCGATCCCTATCGCCTCTATCCGCTGCTCGATCTGGCAGAGGACGGTGGGCACGCCTTCTACATGGGCGTCGAACTGCAGAAGGCCTTCCTCGCCTGGCAGCTCGGCAAGCGCTATGTCCAGGACGAGGATCTCGCCTGGGGATGCGCGGTGGAAGCGGGGGGCGAGGCGGACAGCGATGTCCACGGCTTCAAGACGGCGGGCGCAACGTTGCAGGAGCGCCGCCGGGCCTGCGGAAAGAAATCATGATCCTGGAAACCATCGTCACCACGCTGGGCGCCGATGGCACCCCGCACATCGCTCCTTTCGGCGTCACACGGGCCGGGGATGATCTGGTGATCGCCCCCTTCCGCCCCTCCGTCACGCTCGACGCGCTGGAGGCCACCGGCCGGGCCGTGGTCAACCACACCGACGACGCCCGGCTGTTCGCCGGCTGCCTGACCGGGCGGCGCGACTGGCCGCTGGTCCCGGCGACCGTCATCGCCGGCGTGCGTCTGGCCGACAGCCTCGCCCATTGGGAACTGGAGGTGGTGCGGATCGAGACCGACCCGGTGCGCCCACGCTTCCATTGCCAGACCGTCCATGAGGAGACGCACCGGCCATTCGCCGGCCACAACCGCGCCGCCGCCGCCGTGATCGAAGCTGCGATCCTGTGCAGCCGGCTGCATTTGCTGCCGAGGGATAAGGTAGAACGGGAAATGGCTTACCTTGCCATCGCCGTCGAGAAAACCGCCGGAACACGGGAGCGGGAGGCCTGGAGTTGGCTGTCTGAGCGCGTGGCGGCCTTCCAGGCCGAAATGCTCACGACGGAACCGCCCGCAGTTGGAGCCGAAGCACCCGACATGGCAAAGCCGCGGGTGCTCACATGATCAAATGCGCGAACGCCCCGGCTTTTGTGAGCCGGGGCGTTCGCAATGAGTGGTGAAGATGCAAGCATGAGCTTCGTGTATGGAGCGTCTCTTGAGCCTGAGTGACCTGGCGG
>NZ_JAENHM010000009.1 GCF_016595245.1 Azospirillum endophyticum | reverse complement strand
TTTTCCTCACCCCGAGGCAACCTGCCGCACGTCCACAGAGATATGTTGATACGTTAGCCCCCGGGGAGAGGGTTAGGGTGAGGGGGACGCGCGGCGGGAGCCTTGGGAACGATACGCAACGTCTCCCCCTCACCCCGACCCTCTCCCCGGGGGGGAGAGGGGGAAATCGCTTCTCCAACCGCCGGCAGATAAACCGTGAAGGCGCTGCCCACCCCGACTTCGCTTTCGATGGTCAGGCGGCCGCGGTGGCGGTTCAGGATGTGCTTGACGATGGCCAGCCCCAGCCCGGTGCCGCCCATGGCGCGGGAGCGCGCGGCATCGACGCGGTAGAAGCGTTCGGTCAGGCGGGGCAGGTGGGTGCGGGCGATGCCGTCGCCGCGGTCGCGCACCGAAACCGACACCATGGCGGTGCCGCCACGCCCGCCACGCCCGCCATGCTTGTCCTTCGGCGCCCCACCGGATGCCGCCGGCAGGCCGGTGAAGCCAACCGCCGCCCCATCGGCCAGCGCCACGGTGACGGTCACGTCGGTGTCCTCGCGCGTGTATTTGATCGCGTTGCTGACGAGGTTCTGGAAGACCTGGGTCAGCTGGTCCTCGTCACCGACGACGGGCGGCAGATCCTCCGGCGCCTCCAGCCGCAGGCGGATGCGGCGTTCCGCCGCCTTCAGCTGCAACGCGGCGATGACGTTCTCCAGCTCCTCCGCCACATCGACGCGGCCGCTGGGCGGCATATGCTCGTCCAGCTCGATTCGGGAGAGCGACAGCAGGTCGTTGACCAGACGGGTCATGCGGCTGGCCTGGTCGTGCATGATCGCCAGGAAGCGGTCCTGCGCCTCCGGATCGTCGCGGGCGGGGCCGCGCAGCGTCTCGATGAAGCCGAGCAGCGAGGACAGCGGCGTGCGCAGTTCATGGCTGGCGTTGGCGATGAAGTCGGCGCGCATCTGTTCCGACCGGCGGGCGGCGGTGACGTCGTGCAGGGTCAGGATCGCCATGCGGGCGACGGTGGGCGGGCGCGGCGCCGGGTCCTCCTCGATCTCGCCGTCCAGCAGCGAGGGATCGGGTTCCTGCACCAGCCGCTGGAAGGGCTTCACCTGCGCTTCGAAGCTGCGCTCCACCGGGACCGGCAGGGTGAACTCGATGATGCGGGACGCACCGCCGCGCAGCACCGAATCCACCGCCTCCAGCACCGCAGGCGTGCGCAGGGACGAGGCGAGGTCGCGGCCCACCATCTTGTCGCCGAACAGCTCCCTTGCGGTCTGGTTGGCGCGCACCACCTGCCGGTCGGCATCCATCAGCAGCAGCGGAGCGGGCAGGGCGTCGATCACCGCCTCGTCGGCGTCGAGCTGCATCCGCACGCTTTCGGCCCGGCGCAGGCCGACCCGGTGCAGCCGACCGATGGTGGCGGCCAGCGCCTTCAAGGCAGGCGGCGTGCCGGCCGGGGCCAGCGGCTCGTCGGTCTCGGCCAACCGGGCGGCGTAATCGGTCATCGCGTCGCCATCGCGGCGATAGGTGCGCAGAACCAGGACCGCGCCGGCCAGCGCCGCCGCCGCCGCGATCAGCGCCAGCCCGCCATGCAGCGCCCCGGCATAGACCATCCAGGCCAGTACGCCGGCAGGAGGCGCCAGCATCAGCAGGATGGCGATCAGCATCGGGGTGGGCGGCGACGCCTTCGGGCGCATGGGGTCGGCACCAGACTTGGGGGTGGCAGGGCAGGCGGTGTGGCGATCAGCCCTTCTACACCATCGCCGCGACCCCTGCGCGACGGTCATAAAAGATTCATGGCTGGAACTGTGCGGCGATCCGTTGACTCTATTATATTGGATATCTATTCTACCTTCATGGAAGACACTGCAAACGACATCGACAGCCGGCTTGCCGTCAGGCTGCGCAGCCTGCGGGCGGACCGCGGCCTGACCCTGGACGGCTTGGCCGAGCGGGCGGGGGTCAGCCGCTCGATGATCTCGTTGGTGGAGCGGGGGCAGAGCAGCCCGACGGCCTCCGTGCTCGAGCGGCTCGCCGCCGGGCTGGGCGTAACGCTGGCAACCCTGTTCGCGGAAGCCGAGCGGGAAGATGCCGACCCGGTGGCCCGCCGCGCCGACCAGATCGCCTGGACCGACCCCGCCACCGGTTACCGCCGCCGCAACCTGTCGCCACCGGGCTTCCCGTCGCCCATCGAGCTGGTGGAGGTGGAATTGCCGCCGGGCACTCGCGTCTCCTATGACAGCAGCCATCGCGCGGCCGTGGTCGACCAGCAGATCCATCTGCTGGACGGCACCATCGAGCTGACGGTGGGGGAGGTGACGCACCGCCTGTCCACCGGCGACTGCCTCGCCATGCGGCTCGACCGGCCGACAAGCTTCCACAACCCGACCGACCGCACCGCCCGCTACATCGTGGCGCTGACCACCGGCGGGCAGCCTGCCTTAAACGCCGCTAAACGCTGACGGAGCCTGCCATGGACAGTGCCTGCCCGGACTCCCGCCGACATGCCGGAGACGGTGGAGCAGCCGTGACGGTCCGCGTGCTGTCGGGTACGCAAGCCCACGCCGCCGTGCCGGGACTAACCGACGTGCTGCTGGACTGCGTGGCGGGCGGTGCGTCGGTCAGCTTCATGGCACCGCTCGACCGCGCCACCGCCGAGGGCTTCTGGCGGAGCGTGGTGGCCGGGGTGGAGCGGGGCGAGCGCATCCTGCTGGTAGCAGAGGACCGCGAGGGCGTGCTGGGCACCGTCCAGCTGGTGGTCGGCCAGCCGCCGAACCAGCCGCACCGCGCCGACCTGTCCAAGATGCTGGTCCACCGCCGCGGCCGCCGCCGCGGCATCGGCGCCGCCCTGATGCAGGCGGCCGAGGAAGCCGCCCGCGCCGCCGGCAAGACCCTGCTGGTGCTGGACACCGCCTCGCCCGACGCCGAACGCCTCTACACGCGCGCCGGCTGGGTGAAGGTCGGCGTCATCCCGAATTTCGCCCTGTGGCCGGAAGGCGGGTTCTGCGACACGGCTTTCTTCTATAAGGCGCTGGGATGAGGAACAGCTTGGATCCTGTCAGGGCATGAGGAATTCTTCGACAGCCGAAGCATTGACCGGAGCGAACGGGTTCAGGAAACGGACCCCTTCCAGCTCCCGGCCGTCCTGCAAATCCTCGCTGAACAGAACACGGCTGCCGGCGCGCTTTGCCACCGACCAGATCATGCCGTCCCAGAACTGAATGCCATGGTCACGGTGCACACGCATGGCATCGATGACATCGGCGAAGATAGCCTCACGCACGGGGAAAACCCCGCTCCACGCATCGACGTACAGCGAGGCTTGTTCTGGAGGTGCGCGGTACTTCCTGACCGTGACCGATCAGAGTCTGAAGCGGCATCATCCCACGCCCGCCGGCACCCAGCCGATCCAGAAGATCAATCGCTATATGATGCTTTGCTGGATCGCCGGCACTGTCGACGGCGTAGAGAAGAATGTTGGTGTCAATGCCGGCCAACATCATCGGGCCAATATCATCGGGCCAATATCATCGGGAATGCACCTCGTCACGGTCGACACCGCCCTGGAAATCGAGCGGCAGCCCTTCACGAAGCAATTCCATCATCCGTTGATGAGCGCGGCTGCGATCTGCGGTCATGGATGCGTCGACCGGCGCCAGAATGGCGATCGGCTTGCCATCCTTGGTGATGGTGATGCGTGCACCATCTTCGACTTCGCGCAGCATTTTCGGGAAGTCCCGGTTCGCCTCCGCCGCGCTGACAAGACCGTCCGGCATGGGCAGCCCTCGTTCACGTGATGTCCTGTACGGATTATAGGACGCCCAGCCCGGAAAGGCCATGTTCCCCCCTCCGCCGGAACGGAAGGGGGAACCTCTTACCTTACCACGGCATCGAATCATGCGCCGCCAGCGCCGCGGCGGTGACGATGTCGTTGACCGTGGCGCCCATGGTGACGATCTGCGCCGGCTTGTCCAAGCCGATCAGCAGCGGGCCGATCATCTGGCCGCCGGCCATCTTGTTCAGCAGCTTGGCCGAGATGTTGGCCGAATGCAGGCCGGGCATGATCAGCACGTTGGCCGGACCGGACAGCCGCGAGAACGGGTAGACCCGCTTCATCAGCTGGTAGTCCAGCGCCACGTCGGCCGACATCTCGCCGTCATACTCGAAATCGACCCGGCGGCTGTCGAGGATCGACAGGGCCTCGCGCAGCGGATCGGTGTTCGGATGCGGCGTCTGGCCGAAGTTGGAGAAGGACAGCATCGCGATCCGCGGCTCGTGCCCCATCTGCCGGGCCTTGGCCGCGGCGCCGATGGCGATGTCGGCCAGCGTCTTGCCGTCGGGACGGACATGGACGGTGGTGTCGGCGATGAAGACGGTACGGCTGCGGGTGATGAACAGGTGCAGGCCGAACACCGGCTCGCTGGCCTTGGGGTCGATGACGCGGCGGATTTCCTCATAGGCGACGCCGAAGCTGCGGGTCAGGCCGGTCACCATGGCGTTGGCGTCGCCCTGCGCCACCATGCAGGCGGCGAAGACGTTGCGGTCCTGGTTGACCATCCGCTGGCAGTCGCGCAGCAGCGCGCCCTTGCGCTGCAGGCGGCGGTAGAGGTGGTCGGCATAGCGGCGGTTGGCGTCCGACAGGCGGGCGTTGTGGATCTCGAACTGGACATGGGCCTGGCCCATCGCCGCCAGCTGCTCCTTGATGACCTCCTCGCGGCCGATCAACACCGGCGTGCCGTAGCCGTGGGCGCGGAAGGCCATGGCGGCGCGGATCGTCCGCTCCTCCTCGCCCTCGGCGAAGACGACGCGGCGCGGATTGGTCCGCACCTTCTCCAGGATCAGCTCCAGGCTGTCGGCCGTCGGATCCAGGCGGGTGCGCAAGGCATGCTTGTAGCTGGTCAGGTCGAGGATCGGCTTGCGCGCCACCCCGCTTTCCATGGCGGCCTGGGCCACGGCCGCCGGGACGGTGACGATCAGGCGCGGGTCGAAGGGCACCGGGATGATGTAGTCCGGGCCATAGCGCAGCCGGCGCCCGGAATAGGCGGCATCGACCTCGTCCGGCACATCCTCGCGCGCCAGCGCCGCCAGCGCCTTTGCCGCGGCGATCTTCATCGCCTCGTTGATGGTGGTGGCACGGACGTCCAACGCGCCGCGGAACAGGTAGGGGAAGCCCAGGACGTTGTTGACCTGATTGGGATAGTCCGACCGCCCGGTCGCCACGATGGCGTCGGCGCGCACCGCCTTGACCTCTTCCGGGGTGATCTCCGGGTCGGGGTTGGCCAGCGCGAAGATGATCGGCTTGGCCGCCATCGACTTGACCATCTCCGGCGTCATCGCCCCTTTGGCCGACAGGCCGACGAACACGTCGGACCCGGCCACCGCCTCTTCCAGCGTGCGCTTGTCGGTGTCGACGGCGAAGGACGACTTCCATTGGTTCATACCGTTGGTGCGGCCGCGATAGACCACGCCCTTGGTGTCGCACAGGATGATGTTTTCACGTGAAACACCCATCGTGCAGAACAGCTCGGCGCAGGCGATGCCCGCGGCACCCGCGCCGTTCACCACCATCTTCACGTCCTCGATCTTGCGGCCGGTGATGTCGCAGGCGTTGATCAGGCCGGCGGCGGCGATGATCGCGGTGCCGTGCTGGTCGTCGTGGAAGACCGGGATGTCCAGCAGCTCGCGCAGACGCTCTTCGATGATGAAGCAGTCGGGCGCCTTGATGTCTTCCAGGTTGATGCCGCCGAAGCTGGGGCCGAGGAAGCGCACGCAGTTGACGAACTCGTCGACGTTCCTGGTGTCGACCTCGAGGTCGATGCCGTCGACATCGGCGAAGCGCTTGAACAGCACAGCCTTGCCTTCCATCACCGGCTTGCCGGCGAGCGCGCCCAGGTCGCCCAGACCCAGCACCGCCGTGCCGTTGGAGATGATGGCGACGATGTTGCCCTTGGCCGTGTATTCATAGGCGAGCGACGGATCCTCGGCGATGCGCAGGCAGGGCGCGGCGACGCCGGGGGAATAGGCCAGCGCCAGATCGCGCTGGGTGGTCAGCGGCTTGGTCGGGGTGATTTCCAGCTTGCCGGGCCGGCCGCTGGAATGCAGCAGCAGGGCCTCTTCGTCGGTGACGCGCTTGGTGTCGGACATGGATGTCGTGTTCCTCAACGGAGTGCTGCCCGTCGGTCTTCATTGGGCATATTTGCGTGCGCTGCCGACGGTGGGGCCGCGATCGTATACGCCGCCTATGCAACTCGCCAAGTCTCCATCACCCACTTTTTGTACGAATCATGCATTTTTCTAACGATCGGCGACACATCCGGTTGGCAAAGCGTCCTATCTGATCCGCTCGCCGTGCATGACCGCACCGTTTGGGAGGAGCGGACGGCGGCTGTTACCATGCGGCACGACAGGCGGCATCCACGCCCTGTCCCTGCTGCCGGAGCCGCCGTCTTGTCCCAGACTCCCACCGCGCCCCCCACAGCGATGACACCGAACGAACGCCGCATCGCGCTGGTCATCGCCGCGGTGCAGTTCATCAACATCCTCGACTTCATGATGGTGATGCCGCTCGGCCCCGACTTCGCGCGGGCGCTGGACATCCCGGCGGCGCACATCGGCTATATCGGCGGCAGCTATACCGCCGCCGCCGCGGTGGCGGGGCTGATCGGGTCGATGCTGCTCGACCGGTTCGACCGGCGCCGCGCGCTCGCCGTCGCGATGGCCGGGCTGATCGTCTCGACGGCGCTCGGCGGGTTGGCCTGGGACTTTCCGTCGCTGCTGGCGGCGCGTGTGCTGGCCGGGCTGTTCGGCGGCCCGGCAGTGGCGGTCGCCATCGCCACCGTGACCGACCAAGTGGCGCCGCGGCGGCGCGGGCAGGCGATGGGGGCGGTGATGTCGGCCTTTTCGCTGTCGGCCATCGCCGGGGTGCCGATCGGGCTGGAACTGGCGCTCTACGGCGGCTGGCGTCTGCCCTTCTTCGCCGTGGCCTTCGCCGGTCTGGTGGTGGCGGTCGCCGCCATCGCCATCCTGCCGCCGCAGCGCGGCCATCTGACCGCCGGGCCGCAGCGGGGCGCCCTGGTCCGCATGACCGCGCTGCTGTCGCGCCGCAAGGTCTGGCTGGCCTACGCCACCGTGGCGCTGGTGCAGGTCCAGCAATTCATGATCGTCCCCAACATCGCCGCCTATGTGCAGGGCAATCTGGGCTTTCCGCGCGACCATCTGAGCCTGGTCTACATGACCGGCGGCGCGTTGAGCTTCTTCGCCGCGCGCTGGGCCGGCCGTCTGGTCGACCGCCACGGCTCCGGCGCCATCACCTTCGCGGCGACGGTGGGGTTGAGCCTGGTGATCTTCACCGCCTTCATCGGCTACCGGCCCTGGATGCCGGTGCTGGGGCTGTTCCCCTTCTTCATGATGTTCGTCGGCATCCGCATGGTCGCCAACGGCGCCGCCTATTCCCGCGTGCCCGACCCGCAGGAACGCGCCGGCTTCATGGCGCTGGTGTCGGCGGTCCAGCATCTCAGTTCCGCCTTCGGCGCCTTCCTGTCGGCGGAGATCCTGACCAACGGGCCCGACGGCCGGCTGGAGCATGCCTCGACCATGGCGGCCATCTCCCTCATCATCGGGCTTGCCGTGCCGCTGCTGACCTTTTGGCTGGAGCGGGCGACGCGCGCGCCGGCGCCAACGCTTGCGCCCGCAGCCGCGGACGCCGTGCTGGACACTGCGCTGGACGGGGGCGGGCAGAGCCGTTAGCTTGCCGCCGAACTGCAAACCACCTTCGGAATGATGCCCATGCGCCCCTCCGGCCGCGCCTTCGACCAGCTGCGCACCGTCTTCCTCGAACCCGGCTTCAGCCGCTACGCCGAGGGCTCCTGCATGGTGCGCTTCGGCAACACGCATGTGCTGTGCACCGCCAGCGTCGACGAGACGGTTCCGCGCTTCCTGAAGAACACCGGCCTCGGCTGGGTCACCGCCGAATACGGCATGCTGCCGCGGTCCACCCACAGCCGCAGCGACCGCGAGGCGGCCAAGGGCAAGCAGTCCGGCCGCACCCAGGAAATCCAGCGGCTGATCGGCCGCGCGCTGCGCGCCGTCACCGACCGGTCTGCGATGGGCGAGAAGCAGATCAAGATCGACTGCGACGTCATCCAGGCCGACGGCGGCACCCGCACCGCCGCCATCACCGGCAGCTATGTCGCCCTGCATCTGGCCTTCCAGCACCTGATCCAGATCGGCGCGCTGAAGACCATGCCGCTGACCGATCAGGTCGCCGCCGTCTCCTGCGGCCTCTATCAGGGCAACGCCGTGCTCGACCTCGATTACGACGAGGATTCCAAGGCGCAGGCCGACGCCAACTTCGTCCTGACCGGCAAGGCCGGCATCGTCGAGATCCAGGGCACCGCCGAGGAAGCCCCCTTCTCCGAGCCGCAGTTCATGGAGCTGCTGGCGCTCGCCCGCAAGGGCGTGACCGAGCTGGTGGCGTTGCAGAAGCAGGTCCTCGGCATCAAGTAAGGCCGTTTCAGCCGGAGTTCCATCATCATGTCCGCTCCCCGCCGCTTCACCGGCGACACCCTCGTCATCGCCAGCCACAACAAGGGCAAGGTGCGCGAGATCGCCGACCTGCTCGGCCCCTATGTCGCCACTTTCACCTCGGCCGGGGAGCTGGGCCTGCCCGAACCAGAGGAAACCGGCACGACCTTCGTCGCCAATGCCGAGCTGAAGGCCAGGGCCGCGGCAGCCGCCGGCCACATGGCGCTCGCCGACGACAGCGGGCTGGTGGTGCCGGCGCTGAACGGCGATCCCGGCATCTATTCCGCCCGCTGGGCCGGTCCGGACAAGGACTTCGCCATGGCGATGCGGAAGGTCGAGGATGGGCTTGTCGGTAAAGCCGACCGCAGCGCCTATTTCGTCTGCGCCCTGTCGCTGGCCTGGCCGGACGGCCATGTCGAGACGGTGGAGGGCCGCTGCCATGGTACGCTGGTGTGGCCGCCGCGCGGTCCCCATGGCTTCGGCTATGACCCGATGTTCCTCCCCGACGGCCACGAACTGACCTTCGGCGAGATGGATCAAGCCAGGAAGCACGAGATGAGCCACCGCGCCGACGCCTTCCGCCAGCTGGTGGAGCGGTGCTTCCGGTGAGTGGTTCAGATCCTGGATTTGCGATCTACGTCCATTGGCCCTTCTGCAAGTCGAAGTGCCCCTACTGCGATTTCAACAGCCATGTCCGCGAGCGGGTCGACCATGACCGCTGGCGGGCCGGGCTGCTGCGCGAGCTGGACCATTACGCCGACCTGACCGCCGGCCGCACCGTCACCTCGATCTTCTTCGGCGGCGGCACCCCGTCGCTGATGGAGCCGGCGACGGTCGGTGCCCTCATCGACCGCGTCGCCCAACGCTGGCCGGTCGCCGACCGGCTGGAAGTGTCGCTGGAGGCCAACCCGACCTCCGTGGAAGCCGACAAGTTCCGCGCCTTCCGCAGCGCCGGGATCAACCGCGTCTCGCTGGGCATCCAGGCGCTGGACGATGCCAGCCTGAAGTTCCTCGGCCGCCAGCACAATGCGGCGGAGGCGACCGGCGCCATCGAACTGGCGGCGAGAACCTTCGATCGCTTCTCCTTCGACCTGATCTATGCCCGTCCCGGCCAGACGGTCGCAGCGTGGCAAGCGGAACTGGCGCGGGCGCTCGACTATGCCGTCGGCCACCTGTCGGTCTATCAGCTGACCATCGAGGAGGGCACCGCCTTCTACCCGCTGCATGCACGCGGCGATCTGGTGCTGCCCGACGAAGACCTCGCCGGCGATCTCTACGAGGCGACGCAGAGTCAGTTGAATGCGGCCGGGCTGCCGGCCTACGAGATTTCCAATCACGCCCGCCCCGGCGAGGAAAGCCGCCACAACCTGACCTATTGGCGCTATGGCGACTATGTCGGTATCGGTCCCGGCGCCCATGGCCGGCTGACGCTGGACGGCGGGAAGTTCGCCACCCGCGCCCATCGCGCCCCGGAAATCTGGCTGGAGCGGGTGGAGCGCCATGGCCACGGTGCCGCCGCTCCGGACCCTATCGGCCGCGACGCCCGCGGTACCGAGCTGATGATGATGGGCCTGCGCCTGAGCGAAGGGGTAAGGCTGGCGCGTCTGGTCGAGGAGACTGGCCGGACGCTGGACGATTTCGTCGATCCCGCCGCACTATCGCGCCTGATCGACGGCGGTTTCCTCACCCGAGATGCCGAGCGGCTGGTTGCGACATCGGAGGGGCTACAGCGACTGAACGCGGTGCTCGGCGCGATTCTGGCGTAAAATCCTCTGTCTATAACAGGGAAAGGACAGGGGATGCGCATCAGCCTGATCGTCGCCGCTGCAACGAACGACGTGATCGGCCGCGACGGCCGGCTGCCCTGGCACCTTCCCGGCGACTTGCGCCGGTTCAGGGAACTGACGATGGGCAAGCCGATCCTGATGGGCCGCAGGACCTGGGAGTCCCTGCCGCGCCGCCCGCTGCCCGGCCGCGACAATCTGGTCATCAGCCGTCAGGGCATGGTCGGCGAACAGGACGGCGCCCGCTGGTTCACCGGCCTCGGCGCCGCCATTTCCTGGGCGCAAGGCTCCGGTGCAGCCGAACTCTGCGTCATCGGCGGCGCCGCCCTGTTCCGCGAGACGCTGCCGATCGCCGATTGCCTGCACCTAACCCGCATCGAGAGTGCGGTGGAGGGCGATACGACGATGCCGCCGATCGGCGCCGAATGGGCGGAGGTGTGGTCGAGCGCGCCCATGGAAGAGAACGGGCTGTTCTACCGCTACATCGATTTCGAGAAAGTGCGGGGGTAGGGCGCGAACGCCCCCGAGAAGCGACCCGCCCCCCTTACTCTTCGCCGCCCAACCGGTGCAACACATCGTCGAGCTGGTCGAGCGTCTGGTAATGGATGGTGATCGTTCCGCGTTGACCTTGGGGATTGATCGCGACCTTCAACCCGATGCGGGCGGAGATCTCTTCCTCCAGGTTGATCAGGTCGACGTCCTTCATCGCCGGGGCGGATACCATCCCGCCATTCGCGGCCTTGCCCTTCCTCGCCTTGGGTTGGTCGCCGCGCATCAGGTCTTCGGTCTGGCGGACGTTCAAGCCACGCGTGACCACCTCACGGGCAACGGCGGCCGGATCCGGGGCGGTCAGCAGGGCGCGGGCATGCCCGGCGGTGAGTGCCCCGTCCTGCACCATCGACTTGACCGGGTCCGGTAGGGCCAGCAGGCGCATCATGTTGGCGACATGGCTGCGGCTCTTGCCGACGGAGCGGGCCAGATCCTCCTGCGTGTGCTCGAACTCCTCCATCAGGCGGCGATAGCCCTCCGCCTCTTCCAGCGGGGTCAGATCCTGGCGCTGGATGTTCTCGATCAGCGCGATTTCCAGCGCCTCGCGGTCGCTGAGATCGCGGATGATGACCGGCACCTCGTGCAGGCCGGCGATCTGCGCCGCGCGCCAGCGGCGTTCGCCGGCGATCAGCTCGTAGGAGTTGGAGTCCTCGCCGTCGCGGCGGACCAGCAGCGGTTGCAGGATGCCCTTGTCGCGGATGGACTCGACGAGGCCCTGGATCGCCTCGTCGTCGAACTTCCGCCGCGGCTGGTATTTGCCGGGATGGACGAACTCGATCGGCACCTGCTTGGACTGCCGCACCTTGTCGAGCGCCGAGTAATCCTCGGTCGCCTCGCCGAACAGCGCGGACAGGCCGCGGCCCAGGCTGGCGCGGCGGGCGCCGCCTTGTTTGGTGTCGTCGATCATGCGGTCAGTCTCTTCTCACGGCGCAGCACCTCGCCCGCCAGATGGATGTAGGCCTGGGAACCGGGGCAGCGCATGTCGTAGATCAGCACCGGCTTGCCGTGCGACGGCGCTTCGGAGACCTTGACGTTGCGCGGGATCACGGTGTCGTACACCTTCTCCCCGAAGAAGCCGCGGACATCCGCCGCCACCATGTCCGACAAATTGTTGCGCTTGTCGAACATGGTCAGCACGACGCCGTGGATGTCGAGGTTCGGGTTGAAGGCGCGCTTCACCCGCTCGATGGTGCGGACCAGATGGCTGAGACCCTCCAGCGCGTAGAACTCGCACTGCAAGGGGACCATGACGGCATGCGAGGCGACCAGCGCGTTCAGCGTCAGCAGCCCCAGCGCCGGTGGGCAGTCGATCAGGACGTAATCATATTCGAGCGCACTGTTGGCGACAGCCTCCCGCAGGCGGAACTCACGGCGCTCGGCACCGACCAGCTCGATCTCGGCGCCCGACAGGTCGACAGACGAGGTGATGATCGCCAGGTTCGGCACGGAGGAAGGAGTTGCCGCCTCCTCCAGCGACACGTCGTCGAACAGCACGTCGTAGATGCCGACGCGGCGATCGGACCGGGGAATGCCGAGACCGGTGGACGCGTTGCCCTGCGGATCAAGGTCGATGACCAGCACCCGCTTGCCGATGACGGCGAGCGCGGTGGCGAGGTTGATCGTCGTCGTGGTCTTGCCCACGCCGCCCTTCTGGTTGGCAATCGCAACCACGCGGGCAAGGGGACGGGTGACGGCAGACATGGCAGCCTCTCGGGAATCCGGTTGGCGGGAAAAGGGCGGAGGAACGGCGTCAGGCACGGTCTTCACGCACGCTCGAGGTTGCTTACACGCAGGATGGTTCCGCTCGGATCACTGCGACTGTCGAAGCGTTCAGCCCGCAATGTCCAAGTTCGCATGGTGGCGGTCAATTCGTCCTCCAGCGCCGCGCCCTTCAGGAACAGGCACTTGCCGCGCGAGCCGATGAAAGGGTGAGCCCAGGCGAACAGATCGGCCAGCGGTGCCAGCGCCCGGGCGGTGACCACGTCGGCCTCGATCCCGGTGACGGTCTCAATGCGCTTGGCATGGACGGTGACCGGCGCGTCGCAGACGCGGGCGGCCTCGCGCAGAAAGGCGCATTTGCGCACGTCGCTCTCGATCAGATGAACCTGCGGCACGCCGAGGATGGCGAGTACCAGCCCGGGAAAGCCGGCTCCGCTGCCGAGATCGACGAGCACCTGCACACCTTGCGGCAGCAGCGGGTAGAGCTGGGCGGAATCGAGGAAGTGACGCTTCCACGCATCGGGGAGGGTAGAGGGTCCGATCAGGTTGATCTTCGGCTGCCACTTGCGCAGCAGCTCTTCATAGGCGATCAGGCGGTCGAGTGTTTCACGTGAAACACCGATGGCCTCCTGAAATGCAACCGCGCCGAATGCACTCATTCCGCGGCCACCCCGGCTGACGTCACGTCGCGACGCTTCACATGACGCAGCAAGGCGACCAGGGCCGCCGGGGTCATGCCGGGAATGCGGGCTGCCGCACCCAGGGTCGCCGGGCGCGACTGGCGCAGCTTCTGCCGGATTTCAGCGGACAGGCTGCCGATGCCGTCAACGTCGAGATCGTCGGGCAAGGCGAGGGACTCGTCTTTACGGAAGGCGCGGATATCGGCCTCCTGCCGGCCGAGGTAGCCGGCGTATTTGCCGTCGATCTCCAGCTGCTCGGCGATCTCCGGGGCGATCCCACCCAGCTCCGGCCAGAGACGAGCCAGAGTGGCGAGGTCGATGTCGGGGTAGCGCAGCAGGTCGGCAGCTCTGCGGCGCACGCCGTCCTGGTTCACCGCGACGCCCTGGCGCGCCAGCTCGACCGGCGTCGCCTGCAGCGAGGCGACCAGGGTCCGGCCGGCCGACAGCGCCGCGCTCTTGGCGGCGAAGACATCCCGACGCTCCGACCCGACGCAACCGATGGCGATGCCCTTGTCGGTCAGCCGCTGGTCGGCATTGTCGGCGCGCAGCAGCAGCCGGTATTCGGCGCGTGATGTGAACATGCGGTAGGGCTCGTTGGTGCCTCGGCCGATCAGGTCGTCGATCAGCACGCCGATATAGGCGTCGGCGCGGTCGAGCACGAAGCCGTCGCGGTTGCCGCCCGCCGCCAGCGCGGCGTTGATGCCGGCCATCAGGCCCTGGGCCGCCGCCTCTTCATAGCCGGTGGTGCCGTTGATCTGGCCGGCCAGGAACAGGCGCGGCGCCCGGCGGGTCTCCAGCGTCGGCTTCAACTCGCGCGGATCGACATAGTCGTATTCGATGGCGTAGCCGGGGCGGATCATCACCACCTTCTCCAATCCCGGCATGCTGGCCAAAATGCCGAGCTGCACGTCGCGGGGCAGGGAGGTCGAGATGCCGTTCGGATAGACGGTGGGATCGTCCAGCCCTTCCGGCTCCAGGAAGATCTGGTGCTTCTCCTTCTCGGCGAAGCGGACGACCTTGTCCTCGATCGACGGGCAGTAACGCGGGCCGGTGCCGGTGATCTGGCCGGAATACATCGGAGCACGGTGCAGGTTGGCGCGGATCAGCGCATGCGCCTCCGCAGTCGTCCAGGTGATCGCGCAGTCGATCTGCGGCGTGTCGATCCGCTCCGTCATGTAGGAGAAGGGCGGGGGCGGGGTATCGCCGGGCTGCTTCTCCAGCGCATCCCAATCGATGGTGCGGCCATCGAGGCGCGGCGGCGTACCGGTCTTCAGGCGACCGAGCGGGAAGCCGAGCCGGGCCAGCGTGTCCGACAGGCCGATGGACGGCGCCTCGCCGACGCGGCCGGCGGGGGTGCGTTCCTCACCGATATGGATCAGGCCGCGCAGGAAGGTGCCGGTGGTCAGCACCACGGCGCCAGCCCGGATGGACTCGCCGGCCCCGGTGACGACGCCGGTGATGCGCTGGTCGGGATCGACGATGAGGTCCTCGGCACCGCCGGCTTCGATGAACAGGTTCTCCTGGCCGGCGAGCAGCGACTGCATCGCCTGACGGTAGAGCTTGCGGTCGGCCTGGGCGCGCGGACCGCGAACGGCGGGTCCCTTGCTGCGGTTCAGGATACGGAACTGGATTCCGCCGCGGTCGATGGCCTTCGCCATCACCCCGTCCAGCGCATCGATCTCCCGCACCAGATGGCCCTTGGCCAAGCCGCCGATGGCGGGGTTGCAGGACATCTCGCCGATGGTTTCGACCTTGTGGGTCAGCAGGAGCGTGCGCGCACCCATGCGCGCTGCCGCCGCAGCCGCCTCACAGCCGGCGTGACCGCCGCCGACAACGATGACATCATAGCTTCGCATGTGCGGGACCATAGCCGAACGGCGGCACGGATCCAAGAGGCGGGGCGGGGGCAAGTGCCGCAGTCCCGCGCTGTTTCACGTGAAACACGCCCTCGCTTGCCACTCTCATTTCCCGATGCAGAAGTCCCGGAAGATCACGTCCAGCAAATCCTCCACATCGACCCGGCCGGTGATGCGGCCAAGCGCCCGGCTGGCAAGCCGTACATCCTCCGCCGCCAGTTCAGGAAGTGGCGCCTCCAGCGCTCGCAGCAGCGACTCCCGGCACTCCGTCAGCGCCTCGCGGTGACGGGCTCTGGTCAGGGACGGGGTGCTGCCGATGGCAAGGCGATCGGCGCTGTAGGCCGTCAGCTTGTCTTCGAGCAGCTTCAAGCCGGCGCCGGTCTGCGCGGAGACCGCGATCGGCGACAGATCCGGCCGCAGATCGGCAGCCTTGGCAAGGTCAGTCTTGTTGAACACCACCACCGTGTCGCGGTCGATCAGGTCGAGCGTCGCCGGGTCGAGGTCGGGCAGGGTGGTGGCATCGAACACCGCCACCTTGACGTCGGCCCGCGCCGCCCGGTCACGGGCCCGGCGGATGCCTTCCTCCTCGACCTCGTCAGCGGCGGCCTCGCGTAGCCCGGCGGTGTCGGCCAGCACGACGGGGTAACCGCCGAGGTCGAGATGAACCTCGATGATGTCGCGAGTGGTACCGGCACGGGCGGAGACGATGGCGGCATCGCGGCGGGCCAGGGCGTTCAGCAGGCTCGACTTGCCGGCATTGGGCGCACCGACGATGGCGATGTGCAGGCCTTCGCGCAGCCGTTCCCCCCGGCCGCCGTCGTTGAGATGGGCGGCGATCTCCCCGGCCAGCCCGGCGATCACCGGACGGACGGCATCGGCGACACCGCCGGGCAGGTCGTCCTCGGCGAAGTCGATGTCGGCCTCGATATGGGCGAGCGCGCGGGTCAGCCGCTCCCGCCAGCCGTCATAGAGTTTGCCGAGCGCTCCCTCCATCTGCCGCAAGGCCTGCCGCCGCTGCGCGGTGGTCTCGGCATCGATCAGATCGGCGACCGCCTCGGCCTCGGTCAGGTCGAGCTTGCCGTTCTCGAAGGCGCGGCGGGTGAACTCGCCGGGTTCGGCCAGCCGCAGGCCGGGCAGGGTGGCGAGCGCTTCGATCACGCCGGTGACGACAGCCCGGCCGCCATGCAGGTGCAGTTCCACGACATCCTCGCCGGTGAAGCTGGCGGGGGCGACGAAGCGGAGGATCAGCGCGTCGTCGAGCGCGTCGCCGGTCTTTGGGTTGCG
Source organism: Azospirillum endophyticum (assembly GCF_016595245.1). Taxonomy (GTDB): domain Bacteria; phylum Pseudomonadota; class Alphaproteobacteria; order Azospirillales; family Azospirillaceae; genus Azospirillum; species Azospirillum endophyticum. The sequence goes on along the minus strand of NZ_JAENHM010000009.1, from coordinate 13,441 downwards.
CAGCTTGGTCAGCACGGCACGGCGCGGCATGGGCAGAGGGCGGCCGGTCAGTGCAGCCAGGGCGGATCCGGCCCCAGGCCCCGAAATGCGAACCACCGCCACACTGGATCGTCCGGGGGCGGTGGCGAGCGCGTAGATGGTGGTGAACATCGGGTGCGGATCAGCCCTGCTGCTCGGGTCGCAATTCCCGCTGGTCCGCCGTCAGCATCAGGCGTTCGACGCGGCGGCCTTCGACCAGATGGGTCTGCAGGATTTCATCGACGTCGGCGGTGCTGCGATAGGTGTACCAGACGCCTTCCGGATAGATCACCAAGGTCGGACCCAGTTCGCAGCGGTCGAGGCAGCCGGCGGAGTTGATCCGCACCTTGCCGTCGAAGCCGAGTTCACGGGCGCGGGCCTTCATATAATCCCGCAGCTTCTCCGAGCCGTGGGCGGCGCAGGATCCGCGCCTGTGGCCGTCGGGGCGGCGGTTGGTGCAGCAGAAGACATGGGCTTCGAAATAGGGCCTCTGCGATTCAATGGAGTGCTCGGTCACTTTCTTCCTTCCTGGCCCAGGGCCGACGCCATCTGGGACCAAAACATCTTCTGCATCTGCTCCATCCCCTGGATGCCGGCCGGAAGCCAGGTCTTCAGCATGGTCTCCGGGTCCATCGCCTGGAGGTTGGCGCGCATCCGTTCCTGGATCTCGTGCATCATGGCATCCTGCATCGGCTTCACGTCGGGCAGGCCCAGGAAGTGCCGGGCCTCGTCCGGGGTGCAGTCGATGTCGACGGTGATTTTCATGGGAACCCCCTCCAGAGCCGGAGCCGGTTGCCGGAGCGATCGCCGGTCCGGGCATCGGCCGCGTTGATTTTGGGGTTGAGCGCCGCGGCGGCTCATGCCCCACTATACAGATAGGATGCCCTGGCGCAACGCCACCCCGGCGCCACCTATTGTCTAACGACACACCAACAGATCGGACACCGCCATGCCCGCCACTCCGTTGGGCGCGAACCTGCTGAGCCGGGAGACCAGCCCCTATCTGCTGCAGCACAAGGACAACCCAGTCCATTGGATGGCCTGGGGACCGGAGGCCTTCGCCCGCGCGAAGGCGGAGAACAAGCCGGTGCTGCTGTCGATCGGCTATGCCGCCTGTCACTGGTGCCACGTGATGGCGCATGAGAGCTTCGAGAATCCCGAGATCGCCGGGCTGATGAACGAGCTGTTCGTCAACATCAAGGTCGACCGGGAGGAGCGGCCGGACCTCGACACCATTTACCAGTCGGCGCTCGCGCTGCTGGGGCAGCAGGGCGGCTGGCCGCTCACCATGTTCCTGACGCCGGACGCGGAGCCCTTCTGGGGCGGCACCTATTTCCCGCCGGCCCCGCGCTATGGCCGGGCCGGCTTCCCCGACGTGCTGCGCGGCATCGCCGGCACCTATGCCGAGGAACCGGACAAGGTCGGCAAGAATGTCGACGCGCTGAAGTCGGCGCTCGCCGGAATGGGGGAGAACCGCTCGGCCGGCGCCGTCGATGCGGAAATGCTGGAGCAGGTGGCGCAACGGCTGCTGCGCGAGGTCGATCCGATCCATGGCGGCATCGGCAGCGCGCCGAAATTCCCGCAGGTGCCGCTGTTCGAGTTGCTGTGGCGGGCCTGGCAGCGCACCGGCCGCGAACCGTTCCGCGAGGCGGTGACCCACACCCTGGCCAACATGGCGCAGGGCGGCATCTACGACCATCTCGGCGGCGGCTTCGCCCGCTATTCGGTCGACGAACGCTGGCTGGTGCCGCATTTCGAGAAGATGCTCTACGACAACGCCGAGCTGCTCGACCTGATGACGCTGGTCTGGCAGGAGACGCGCGACCCGCTGCTGGAGACCCGCATCCGCGAAACCTCCGGCTGGCTGCTGCGCGAGATGATCGCCGAGGGCGGCGGTTTCGCCGCGACGCTGGACGCCGACAGCGAGGGCGAAGAGGGACTCTTCTATATATGGCAGGAGCATGAGGTCGACCGACTGCTCGGTCCCGCCCTCGGCGACAACGGGCTGGCGACGTTTAAACGCGTTTACGAGGTGCTGCCCCAGGGCAATTGGGAAGGCGTCACCATCCTGAACCGGTTGGGCGGCTTGACGCTCGACGACGACGCCACCGAGGCGATGCTCGCCAAGGGCCGGGACATCCTGCTGCGGGCCCGGGCCAAGCGGGTGCGGCCGGGCTGGGACGACAAGGTGCTGGCCGACTGGAACGGCCTGATGATCGCGGCGCTGACCCATACCGCCCTGGCCCTGGACGAACCGGAGTGGCTGGACGCCGCCGGCCGTGCCTTCGCCTTCGTCCGCGACCGCATGGATACGGGCGGACGTCTCTGCCACAGCTGGCGCCACGGGCAGGGCAAGCATGCCGGCATGCTGGACGATTATGCCCAGATGGCGCGGGCGGCGCTCGCCCTGCACGAGGCGACCGGCGATCCGGCGGCGCTCGATCAGGCAAGAACCTGGGTGGCGACGCTCGACGCCCATTTCTGGGACGACGCCAAAGGCGGCTATTTCTTCACCGCCGACGATGCGGAAGGGCTGATCGTCCGCACCAAGACCGCCTCCGACAACGCCACCCCCAGCGGCAACGGCACCATGCTGGCGGTGCTGACCACGCTGTTCCAGCGCACCGGCGAGGATGCCTACCGAGACCGGGCGGAGGCGCTCGCCGCCGCCTTCTCCGGCGAATTGACGCGCAACTTCTTCCCGCTGACCACCTTCCTCAATGCGGTGGAACTGATGATGGCACCGGTGCAGATCGTCGTCGTCGGTCCGCGCAAGGCGGCCGAGACGGAGGCGCTGCGCCGCACTGTGCTGGACCGTTCGCTGCCCAACCGCATCCTGACCGTGCTCGCACCGGGAGCGGATCTGCCCGCCGGTCATCCGGCGCAGGGGAAGGGGATGCGCGACGGGACGGCCACCGCCTATGTCTGCCGCGGCATGACCTGTTCGGCTCCGGTGACGGCGCCGGCGGATCTGGCGGCGCTCCTGGCAACGAGAAACTGACTTTCGGAGAGGAAACCATGGCGCGTCTTTCCATCGACAGTCCGCTCGGGTCCCTGATGCTGTCCGGCGACGGATCCGCCCTCACCGCGGTCGGCTGGGGCCGCTTCGACCAGGACGAGCCCGATGCGGTCCTGGCCGAGACGGCGCGTCAGCTGGAAGCCTATTTCACGGGACGGCTCCAACGTTTCGACCTGCCGCTGAAACCGGCCGGAACCGCCTTCCGACAGAGCGTCTGGGAGGCGATGCTGGCGATCCCCTATGGCGGCACCGCGACCTATGGCGGGATGGCGAAGATGCTGGACAGCGGGCCGCGCGCGGTCGGCGGGGCCTGCGGCGCCAACCCGATCCCGATCATCATCCCCTGCCACCGCGTGCTGGCCAGCGGCGGAGCCCCCGGCGGCTATTCCGGCAACGGCGGGCTGGACACCAAGGCCTGGCTGCTGGCGCTGGAACGCCGCCATGCCGGCATCGGAGAGGGCAACGGTGCGGCAGCGGAGCAGTTCGCGCTGCTGTGAGGCTGACGCGAAACACACCAATCGACGATAAGGGAAACCAACCACCATGGTTCACGCGATCCGCATCCACGAACACGGCGGGCCGGAGGTTCTGCGCTGGGACGAGATCGAGGTGGGAGAGCCCGGTCCCGGCCAGGTGCGCATCCGCCAGACCGCCGTCGGGCTGAACTACATCGACACCTATCACCGCTCCGGCGCCTACAAGCTGCCGGATCTGCCGGCGGTAATCGGCATGGCCGGATCCGGGGTGGTCGAGGCGCTGGGGCCGGACGTCACCACGCTGAAAATCGGCGACCGCGTCGCCTACGCCATGTCCATCGGCGCCTATGCCGAGAGCCGCCTGATCGCCGCCGACCGGCTGGTGCCGCTGCCGAGCTGGGTCGACGAGCAGGCGACGGCAGCCACGCTGCTGCAAGGCCTGACCGCGCAGTATCTGCTGCGCAGCACCTATGCGGTCCAGCCCGGCGACACCATCCTGGTACAGGCCGCCGCCGGTGGGGTCGGGTTGCTGCTATGCTCCTGGGCCCGGCATCTCGGCGCCACGGTGATCGGCACCGTCGGGTCGGAGGAAAAGGCCGAGCTGGCGAAGGCCCATGGCTGCCACCACACCATCGACTACGCCCGCGAGGATTTCGTCGTCCGGGTGAAGGAGCTGACGAACGGGCAGGGCGTGCCGGTGGTCTATGACGGCGTCGGCAAGACGACCTTCCTCAAGGGGCTGGACTGCCTGCGGCCGCGCGGCCTGATGGTGCTGTTCGGCGCCGCGTCCGGCGCTCCGGCTCCGCTGGATCTGGGGGTGCTGGCGACGAAGGGGTCGCTCTATGTGACGCGTCCGACATTGGCGACCTACACCGCCAAGCGGGAGGATCTGATGGCGTCGGCCGCGGATCTGTTCGATGCGGTGAAGAATGGCGGGGTGACGTTCACGGTGAACCAGCGCTTCGCGCTGAAGGACACGGCGGACGCGCACCGGGCGCTGGAATCGCGGGCGACGACGGGATCGACGGTGCTGGTGCCGTAGGAGTGTGGGGGTGTCGGCTTACGATGCCCCCCTCCCTAACCCTCCCCCGCTGGGCGAGGGAGGGAACAAGTGCTTAGGCGGGAGAGTGATGGCAGTCCCTCCCCCGCTCAGCGGGGGAGGCTAGGTGGGGGTCTAACGCCGCAAGAAACCAATCCCTTTACTCCACCGCCCAGAGCGGGTTCTTGATCTTCTTCAGCATCTCCGCATGGGCGGCGGTCTCCTCGTCGCTGACGGCGAAGACGCGGGCTTCGCGGAAGGGCCGGTCGATGCGGACCGGGCTGGCGACGCCGCCCCTCGATGCCGGACCGCCGGCAAAGGACAGGCCGGTCTGCCGGCCGCCCAGCAGTTCCAGGTAGACCTCGGCCAGCAGCTGGGCGTCGAGCAGCGCGCCGTGCAGGGTGCGGTTGGAGTTGTCGACGCCGAAGCGCTTGCACAGCGCGTCCAGGGTGGCGGGCGAGCCGGGGAACTTCTGCCGGGCCATCAGCAGGGTGTCGACGGCGCGGTCCTTCGGCATCACCGGGTAGCCGGCGATCTTCAGCTCCCAATTCAGGAAATGCATGTCGAAGGCGGCGTTGTGGATCACCAGCGGCGCGTCGCCGATGAAATTGACGAAGTCGGCGGCGACGTCGTTGAACAGCGGCTTGTCGGCCAGGAATTCCGTGCTCAGCCCGTGGACGGCGAAGGCCTCCGGCGGCATGTCACGCTCGGGGTTGAGGTAGACGTGGAAGCGCTCGCCGGTGGCGAGATGGTTGACCAGTTCGATGCAGCCGATCTCGACCAGCCGGTGACCCTCCTCCGGCTTGAAGCCCGTGGTTTCGGTGTCGAGAACGATTTCACGCATGATGGATCTGCCCTGGTTGATAGCCGCGCGGCGGCCAGTGCCGGCCCGGCCGCTTCGCCACATCCCGCACAATGCCCTGAAGTGCCCGCCGCGTCATCAGCCGTCCGGCCCCGGTCGGCACGACATGGTCGGCACGACGACGTTTCTCCACGTCCGGCATCTGGCGGGCGAGGATGCCGGCGAATTTCTCCGCCGTCATGCCGGGCCGGGCCAGCACGCGGGCGCGCTGGACGGCGAAGGGGGCGGAGACGACGATGGTCGCATCGACCCGGCGCTGCCCGTCGGTCTCGAACAGCAGCGGAATGTCCAGCACGGCGATCTTCGCACCCCGGCGTGCGGCACGGGCGAGGAAGTCGCGCTGCGCCGCCTGGACCATCGGATGCAGGATCGCCTCCAGACGCTTCAGCGCGCCGGGGTCGCGGAACACCGCGGCGCCCAGCGCCGGCCGGCTGACCGCGCCATTGGTGACCACGCCGGGAAAGGCGGCATCGATGGCCGGAACCGCCCGGCCGCCGCGGCCGATCAGCCGATGCACCACAGCGTCGGAATCACAGACCGGGGCACCCATGGCTTGCAGCATCCGGGCGGCGGTGCTCTTGCCCATGCCGATGGAGCCGGTCAGGCCCAGCACGATCATGGCCCGCGCCTCAGCCTTCCAGGACGAAGCGGGTCAGATCCGCCGTCACCTGCGGCTCGACGCCGAACCAGGCCTTGAAGCCCGGACGCGCCTGGTGCAGCAGCATGCCGATCCCGCCGGCCACCGGATTGCCGCGCCTCCCGGCCTCGGCCAGCAGCGGGGTCTCCAGCGGGACATAGACGATGTCGTTGACGACCGCCGAAACGGGCAGGGCCCGCAAGGACAGGTCGAGCGGCGGCTGTCCCGCCATCCCCTGGGTCGTGGTGTTGACCAGCAGCGCGGCGCCGTCGAGAGCGGCTTCCCGTGACGCCCAATCGACCACGCTCACGCCGCCGGCGAGACCGACCGCGGCCAGATCCTCGGCCAGTTCCTCGGCACGGGCGCGGGTGCGATTGACCAGCCGCACCTCCGGCGCGCCGGCGTCGAGCAGGGCGACCACGACGGCGCGGGCGGCGCCGCCGGCACCGATCACCACCGCCGGTCCATGCTCCGCAGTCCAGCCCGGCTGTTCGGCGCGCAGATTCTCGATGAAGCCGAAACCGTCGGTGTTGCCGCCTTCCAGCCCGCCGTCCCCGGCCACGACGATGGTGTTGACCGCGCCCATGCGCCGCGCGGTCTCGTCAAGCCGGTCGACGGTGCGGAAGGCGATCTCCTTCAGGGGAACGGTGACGTTGCAGCCGCGCAAGCCCAGGGCGGGCAGGGCCCGGATCGCCTGCTCCGCCCGTTCCGGCGCCACCGCGAGCGGCACGTAGGCACCGTCGATCCCATACTGCCGCAACCAGAAGCCATGCAGCCGGGGAGAGCGCGAATGCCCGATCGGCCAGCCCATCACGCCGGCGACCTTGGCCTTGCCGCTGATCGCCATCCCACCAGCCATACCGCCGGCCGAATACGATCCCGTCATTCCCTGCCCACCCCATGCACGCGCAGAAACCCGAGCAGCGGCAGAAGCGGCAGTCCGAGGATGGTGAAGAAGTCGCCTTCGATCCGGTGGAACAGCTGCGCCCCCAGCCCTTCAAGCTGATAGGCGCCGACGGAGTGCAGCACGTCGTCGCCGACCAGGTCGAGATACTCGTCCAGGAAGGCTTCCGTGAAGTTGCGCATGGTCAGGCGGGCGCTGTCGATCCGGTGCCACATCCGCTCGCCGTCGCGCACCACCACCGCGCAGCTGACCAGCCGGTGGGTCTTGCCGCGCAGATCGAGCAGTTGGGCACGCGCCGCGGCGTGGTCGGCCGGCTTGTCGAACCAGCGACCCTCGCATTCCAGCATCTGGTCGGCGCCGACCACCAGCGCGCCGGGATGGCGGCGGGTGATGCGCTGGGCCTTCAGCTCGGCCAAAGTTTCAGCGACGATGTCGGCGGAGACCCCCTCCGCCCGGCCGGCCGCCTTCACCTCGTCCTCGTCCACCAGCGGTTTGTCGAGGATGGCGGTCACCCCCGCCTGCTCCAGCATCGCCGCCCGGGTGCGCGATCCCGACGCCAGCACCAGCACCGGCGCGCTCACGTCTTCTTCCCCTCGGGGCTGAAGTTGCCGCTCTGGCGGCGGGCGAGCAGCATCATGATCTCGGCCGCGGTCTCCTCGATGGAGCGGCGGGACACGTCGATCACCGGCCAGCCGCGCCGGCTGAACAGGCGGCGCCCCTCCTGGACCTCGGCGCGCACCAGCTCCGGATCGGCATAGCTCGACCCCTCGCCCTGGTTCAGCAGCTTGAGCCGGTTGCGGCGGATCTGCACCAGCCGGTCGGGGTCCTTGGTCAGCCCGACGATCAAGGGCCGGGTCAGCATGTCGAGTTCCGCCGGCAGCGGGCTGCCGGGCACCAGCGGGATGTTGGCCGCCTTGATGCCGCGGTTGGCCAGATAGATGCAGGTCGGCGTCTTGGAACTGCGCGACACGCCGATCAGCACGACGTCGGCCTCGTGCAGATCCCAGTTCGACTGGCCGTCGTCATGGGACAGGGCGAAATCGACGGCGTCGATGCGGCTGAAATACTCGGCGTCCAGCACATGCTGGCGGCCGGGCTGGCGCTGCGATTCCACGCCGAGGAAGGCGGCGAGCGCGTTGATCAGCGGATCGAGCACGGGGATGCAGGGCACCTGCATCTCGCGGCAGAAATCCTGCAGGCGACGGCGCAGCGTCTCGTCGACGAGCGTGAACATCACCAGCCCGTGATTGTCCCGGATTCCCTCCAGGACGAGGTCGAGCTGGCGGTCGGTCCGCACCAGATTCCAGAAATGCTCGACCGGCCGGACGTCGTCGAACTGGATGACGCAGGCGCGCGCCACGCTGTTGATGGTCTCGCCCGTCGCATCGGACACGAGATGTAGGTGGAACTCTTTCATCCGTCCCCAACATTCTGTGGAGAACCCGGCCCAGATCTGTGGACAACCGGATCCGCCTTCGTTTCGTCCCGACCGGGGGACTCTTCCTCCCCGTTACGGCCAAGGGCGGAACAACTCCGCCGACCGCTTCGGAAGCTGGGAAGATCCGGCCCCGTCCGCCCTGTTATCCACGGGACTCCCGTTCGTCCAGCTATAGCATTTCCGCCGTTTCCTGCGGTAGTGCTCCGAATCGTCCACAGATCCGCGCACATGTCCGCACAAGCCCCCGGAACTGTGGATAGATTCGCGCCCGACGGGGATCACCGTTATCCACAGCCATCCACCTCATCCTCTTCCTTTCTCCCTTTAAAAAATATAGTGAAGAAGAGGGGATGACCCGCCCCGGATTCTGGCCCGGAATCGGCGCTCGAATCGCGGGGTTCAGAATCTCGTCGCTCGAATCGCATCCAGGGGGAACGCACCGCCTTGTCCGCCACCAGCTCCGACATCCAGAATCGGGCATCCAAGCCCGCCCTGAAGCCGATGCTCGCCGCCCTGGCGGGAGAGGTGCGGCCCCGTCCGCCCTTCTGGCTGATGCGTCAGGCCGGACGCTACCTGCCGGAGTATCGCGAGCTGCGGGCGAAGGCGGGCAGCTTCCTCGACCTCTGCTACAATCCCGACTTCGCCGTCGAGGTCACCTTGCAGCCTCTGCGCCGCTACGACATGGACGCGGCGATTCTGTTCTCCGACATCCTGGTGGTGCCGCATGCGCTGGGGCAGCCGCTGGCCTATCTGGAAGGGGAGGGGCCGAAGCTGGATCCGATCCGCGGCGTGGAGGATCTGAAGCGGCTCTCGCGCGACCGCTTCCACGAGACGCTGGCGCCGGTCTACGAGACGGTGCGCCGGCTCTCCACCGCGATTCCTGCGCAGACGACGCTGATCGGCTTTGCCGGGGCTCCCTGGACCATCGCCTGCTACATGGTCGAAGGGGCGGGGTCCAAGGAGTATGCGCATGTCAAGCGCTGGGCCTATGGCGACCCGGCCGGCTTCGGCCGGCTGATCGACCTGATCGTCGAGGTCACCGCCGACTACCTGTGCCGCCAGATCGAGGCGGGGGCCGAAACGGTGCAGCTGTTCGACAGCTGGGCGGGCGTGCTGCCGGTCGGCGAGTTCCGCCGCTGGGTGATCGAGCCGACGCGGCGGATCGTCGCGCTGGTGAAGGCGAATCACCCGGACACGCCGATCATCGGCTTTCCGCGCGGGGCCGGCCACGCCTATGAGGATTATGTCGCCGATTCCGGTGTCGATGCCGTCGGGCTCGACACCACCGTCTCGCCGGTGTGGGCGGCCCGCAATCTGCAGACGCGGCTTCCGGTGCAGGGGAACCTCGATCCGATCATGCTGGCGACCGGCGGCAAGGCGCTCGCCACCGCCACGCGGGACATCCTGGAGGCGTTGGCCGGAAGGCCCTTCGTGTTCAATCTGGGCCATGGCGTCATCCAGTCGACCCCGCCGGAGCATGTCGCCGAACTGACCCGTATCCTGCGCGAGTGGCCGAACCGAGGCTGACGGGGTTTTCGGCCGGCGGCCATAAAGGCCTGAGAAAGCGACGATGGGGGTCTGGACAGAGGGACGGCGACGCTCCAGTTTAGCGGGCACCATGAGCCAGCAATTCTCCCAGACCTCCACCTCGTCCAACCCCATGCCCGACGGCCAAACATCCGGGGGCCGTCCACGGCGTGTCGCCGTCGTGCTGTTCAACCTCGGCGGTCCCGACGCGCCGGAGGCGGTACGGCCCTTCCTGTTCAACCTGTTCGCGGATCCGGCCATCATCCGGCTGCCGAACCCGTTCCGCTTCCTGATCGCCAGCCTGATCAGCGGACGGCGGGCGAAGCCGGCCGCCGCGATCTATGCCCAGATCGGTGGCAAGTCGCCGCTGCTGGAGAACACGGAAGCCCAGGCGGCGGCGCTGGAAGGGGTGCTGGAGGCCGATCCGGCGGCCGGGGCGGAGAGCAAGGTCTTCATCGCCATGCGCTACTGGCACCCGATGAGCGCCGAGACGGCGGCCCGGGTGAAGGCCTACGACCCGGATCTGGTCGTGCTGCTGCCGCTCTACCCGCAATTCTCCACGACGACGACGGCGTCCAGCGCCAAGGCGTGGCATGAGGCGGCGCGCACCGTCGGGCTGACCGTGCCGACGAAGCTGCTGTGCTGCTACCCGACCCAGGCCGGTTTCATCGATGCGACGGCGGATCTGATCCGCCCGCTGTACGAGGCGGCCAGGGCCCATGGCCGGCCGCGCGTCCTGTTCTCCGCCCATGGGCTGCCGAAGAAGGTGGTGGCCTCCGGCGATCCCTACCAGTGGCAGTGCGAGCGGACGGCTGAGTCCATCGCCGCGGCGCTGGGCATCGACGATCTCGACTGGATCAACTGCTACCAGAGCCGCGTCGGCCCGATGGAGTGGATCGGCCCCAGCACCGACGCCGAGATCCGCCGCGCCGGCCAGGACGGCGTGCCGATCCTGGTCGTGCCGATGGCTTTCGTGTCGGAGCATTCCGAGACGCTGGTGGAGATCGAGATCGAATACCGCCATCTGGCCAGGGAGGCCGGGGTGCCGCATTTCACCCGCGTGCCGACGGCAGGGGTGCATCCCGGCTTCATCGACGGGATGGCCAAGCTGGTGCGGCAGACGGTCGCGGGCAAGGCGGCGGTCTGCTCGCAGAAGGGCGACCGGATCTGCCCGTCCAACTTCTCCGGCTGCCCGCAGGCGGGTCGCTGAACCGCAACCGTTGACCTGCGACGGCCGAACCGCAATGAAAAAAGGGGACACGCCCGGTGCTGTACGAATGGATCAAGGCGCTGCACGTCATCAGCATCATCGCCTGGATGGCGGGGCTGCTCTACCTGCCGCGGCTGTTCGTCTACCACTGCCAGGCGCCGGCCGGATCGGAGACGTCGGAGACCTTCAAGGTGATGGAACGCCGCCTGCTGCGCGCCATCATGAACCCGGCGATGATCGCGGCGTACGTGTTCGGCATCACGATGATCGCTATGAACCGTGAGCTTTTCCTGCAAGGTGGCTGGCTGCACGCCAAGCTGCTGTTCGTGCTGCTGCTGACCGCCAGCCACATGATGATGGCCCGCTGGCGCCGGGACTTCGCCCTGGACCGCAACACCCGGCCGCAGCGCTTCTACCGCATCGCCAACGAGGTGCCGACGCTGCTGATGATCGGCATCGTCATCTTCGTCGTCGTGAAGCCCTTCTGACCGGCCGCTCTTCCATCCCCCGGAAAAAGCTGAATCCGCGACCTTTGGCGGCTTCGCTTTCGTTTGACTTGCGCGTAGCGATCCGATAACCATGTCAGGACCACGGGGTTTTCGCCCTGTGGTCTCCCACGCCCACATCTGCCGATCCGATGCTCTGTTCTTGAGCCGGGCCTGGTGGCTGGCGATCCGCTTCCGTGCGACCATTTTCCGGACGCCCTGGGGCGCATTCGCCAAAGCGCCACCCGCTGCCCACCCGACGCGACCGCGTTGCGGCGCCCGCCGCCCCAACCGCTCCCCTGCCGCCGTCGGCCGGACCCTCCGGCACTCCCCACCCCCAAGGCCATTCCCCCGCATGACGATTTCACAGGCAATCCGATGCATCTCCAAGAGCTGAAGTGCAAGAGCCCCGCTGAACTGCTGGCGTTCGCGGAGGAGTTGCAGATCGAGAACGCGAGCACCCTGCGCAAGCAGGACATGATGTTCGCGATCCTGAAGCAGCTGGCCGAGAACGACATTCCGATCTTCGGCGACGGCGTGCTGGAGGTGCTGCAGGACGGGTTCGGCTTCCTGCGCTCGCCGGAAGCCAATTATCTGCCGGGTCCCGACGACATCTACGTCAGCCCCAGCCAGGTGCGCCGCTTCGGCCTGCGCACCGGCGACACGGTGGAAGGGCAGATCCGCTCGCCCAAGGACGGCGAGCGCTATTTCGCCCTGCTGAAGGTCAACACCATCAATTTCGACGCGCCCGACAAGGTCCGTCACCGCATCAACTTCGACAACCTGACGCCGCTCTATCCGGAGGAACGCATCCGGATGGAGGTCGAGGATCCGACCAAGAAGAACCTCACCGGCCGCATCGTCGACCTGGTGGCGCCGCTCGGCAAGGGGCAGCGCGGGCTGATCGTGGCGCCGCCGCGCACCGGCAAGACGGTGATGCTGCAGAACATCGCCCATTCGGTCGCCACCAACCACCCCGAAGCCTACCTGATCGTCCTGCTGATCGACGAGCGTCCGGAAGAAGTGACGGACATGGCCCGCTCGGTCCGCGGCGAGGTCATCAGCTCCACCTTCGACGAGCCGGCGACCCGCCACGTCCAGGTCGCGGAAATGGTGATCGAGAAGGCCAAGCGGCTGGTCGAGCACAAGCGCGACGTGGTCATCCTGCTGGACAGCATCACCCGCCTGGCCCGCGCCTACAACACGGTGGTGCCGTCATCGGGCAAGGTGCTGACCGGCGGCGTCGACGCCAACGCCCTGCAGCGGCCCAAGCGCTTCTTCGGCGCGGCCCGCAACGTGGAAGAGGGTGGGTCGCTGACCATCATCGCCACCGCGCTGATCGACACCGGCAGCCGCATGGACGAGGTGATCTTCGAAGAGTTCAAGGGCACCGGCAACTCCGAGATCGTGTTGGACCGCAAGCTCTCCGACAAGCGCACCTTCCCGGCCATCGACATCTCCAAGTCGGGCACCCGCAAGGAGGAGCTGCTGGTCGACAAGGGCACCATGTCGAAGATGTGGATCCTGCGCCGCATCCTGATGCCGATGGGCGTGACCGACGCGGTCGACTTCCTGGTCGACAAGCTGAAGCACACCAAGTCGAACAACGAGTTCTTCGAAAGCATGAACCAGTAAGGACCGGATCCGGGGCCGGATCCACCGGTCCCTGGCCTGGATCGCTGCCTGGTGCTTCAGGGAGCGTCATCCCCGCGAAGGCGCTACGGGATGCACAGATCTCGCGCTTGCGGCAGGAAAAGCATCTTACCGTTGCGCGTAGCCCCTCTCCCCTCGCGGGAGAGCAACCGTGTTGTTGACTGAACCTCGTG
>NZ_JAENHM010000089.1 GCF_016595245.1 Azospirillum endophyticum | reverse complement strand
AGCGGAGGCGGCAAGGCCGGCGGCACCGGCGGGGCGCGGATCCGGCATGCCGTCCAGCGCACTCCAGACCTCGCGCAGGGCGTCGAAGGCGGCCCGGTGGTCCGGGCTGGCCGCCAGCCATGCGTCGGTGTCGCGCCGCTCGGCGTCGGTGACCGCGTCCGACTGCAGGCGCACGAGACGCCGCGCCGCCTCTTCGTCCAGGGCCTCCTGGCCGAGCGCACCCGATGCGGTTCTGTGATCGGAGGTCATCGCCTGTTCCTGACACTCGCTGGAACCATGCCGCATCGGACGCGGGAAGTGCTCCCGGCCGTGACCTCCGCGGACGGAATGCCTCTGGGGCCGCTCATCGGCCGGCCCCGCCGCCGGTGCCCTCGGTCAGTCTCCGCCGACAATGAAGCAGCGCCTTGATGATGTGCTTTTCCACCATGTTGCGGGAAATTCCAAGGCGATTCGCAATCTCGCCGTGACTGAGCCCGTCGATCTTGTTGAGCAGGAACACCTCGCGGCAGCGGGGAGGCAGTTCGTCGACCACGGCCTGCATCAGCCGCAGCCGCTGCCGTGCCGCCGCGGCATCGTCCGGCCGCTCCGTCTCGGCAGCCCCGGCCGGGTCCGGCAGGCAGTCCGGCAGGTCGCCCGCCGTCCGCCGCTCCTCGGTGATGCGGGCGCGGGTGAGGTCGGCCGCCACGTTGGCGGCGGCGGCATAGAGATAGGAGGTCTCATGGGCGATCGATCCCGATCCGGCAAAGCGCAGCAGACGCAGATACACCTCCTGCGCGGCGTCGGCCGCACGGTCCCGGCAGCCGAGCCGACGGGCGAGGAAGCGCAGGAGTCCGGAATTGTGCTGCCGGAAGAGTCCGTCGACCAGCAGGCGGCGCATGTCGGATGCCATGTCCGTCCCAAAGCGGTGAAGATGAGGAATCCCATCCCGTTGCTGATAGCAAAAATGAGAATGATTATCAATATCGACCTATCCGATTTGCATAGTCCCTTGACCTTGGCTGCGGTCCTGCCCGGCGGTCGGCCCCAAACGCATAGCGCGCGACCTGGACCTCTGCGCCGTTGACCGAAGCGTTCGCGGCAGGCCTGGATAGGCGGCCGTGGGCAGCGGCCGCAGCTTTCATGACGGCCAATGGTGGAGGTCAAGGAACCGGATAATGTTAGTGAAGCGGATTATTTCATTTCATGCGCCACGACCAGCGACGACCGGATCCTGGCGCCGGCTGTACCGGATCGCCGCCCCCGCTCTACTCGCGGCTGCCGGATTTGGTCTGGCCGGCTGCTCCACGTCCCACGTCACCACGCCCGCCCGCTCCGCCACCGAACAGCTTCTGATCTCCACCGCGGCGGATCAGGCGGCGGAGCGTCTGGCCGGCCGGCTGGCGGTCAAGGGCAGTGTCTATGTCGATGCCGCCGGGGTCGAGGGCTACGACACCAAATACGCCATCTCCGCCGTCCGCGACGCCCTGCTGCGCTACGGCGCCGCCATGGCCCCGACGCGGGATGCGGCGGCCACCATCGTCGAACTGCGCGTCGGCGCCTTGTCGGTGGACAGCGAAAGTTCCCTGCTCGGCATTCCCAGCATCGACATCCCGATGCCGGTCAGCGGCACCTCCTCCACGCCCGAGATCTCGCTGTTCAAGAAGGAACTGACGCAGGGCGTCGCCAAGATCGCGGCCACCGCCTACGACAAGACGTCCGGCACCCTGGTCTCCTCCAGCGGACCGCAATACGGCTTCTCCAACCGGGCCGAATGGGTTCTGCTGCTGATGCTGAGCTGGGAAACCAACGACCTGCTGCCGCCCGACACCCGGCCGGTGCCGAAGCCCTGGGACGACTGACGCGGGCCGGCGCGCCGACCGGCCTGACTCAGCGGAAATACAGCGCCACCCGCTTGCCGTCGATCTCCTGGATGGCGGCCTCCACCCCATAGACCTCCCGGATCACGGCCGGCGTGATGATCTCCTCCGGCGGGCCTTCGAAGGCGATGCGGCCGTCCCGCATCGCCACGATCCGATCCGAATAGCAGGACGCGAAGTTGATGTCGTGCAGCACCAGGATGATGGTCTTGCCGAACGCGTCGGCGGTGCGGCGGAACAGCTTCATCATCGCCACCGCATGCTTGACGTCCAGGTTGTTCAGCGGCTCGTCGAGCAGGATGTACCGGGTGTCCTGGCACAGCACCATGGCGATGAAGGCACGCTGGCGCTGGCCGCCCGACAGCTCGTCGAGGAAGCGGTGGGCGACCGCCTCCAGCTCCAGGTAACGGATCACCCGCTCGACATGCCCCCGGTCCTCCACCGTCGGCCGGCCCTTGCTGTGGGGATAGCGGCCGAAGGCGATCAGGTCGCGCACGGTCAGCCGCGCCGTCATCTGGTTGTCCTGGCGCAGGATCGACAGACGCCGCGCCAGCACGTCGCCGGGCGTCGTCGTGACGTCCATCCCCTCCACCATCACCGTGCCGGCCGGCGCCGGCAGAAGCCGGCTGATGATCGACAGCAGGGTCGATTTCCCGGCGCCGTTCGCGCCGATCAGCGAGATCACGCCGCCGGCCGGCACCGTGATGGACACGTCGTCGACCACCACGGTCTCGCCATAGGATTTTCTGGCATTCCGGACCTCGATCATCGGGCCGCTCTCCGCACAAGGATGACCAGGAAGACGATGCCGCCCAGGAACTCGATGACGATGCTGAGCGCTCCGTTGAAGCCCAGCAGCCGTTCCAGGACGATCTGGCCGCAGATCAGCACCAGCATGGCGACCAGCGCCGCCACCGGCAGGACCAGCCGGTGCCGGTTGGTGTCGACCAGCAGATAGGCCAGATTGGCGACCAGCAGCCCGAAGAAGGTGACCGGCCCGACCAGCGCGGTGGAGACGGCGACCAGCACCGACACGATCGCCAGCACCTGCATCACCTCGCGCCGGTGGTCGACGCCGAGGTTGATCGCGGCATCCCGCCCCAGCGCCAGCACGTCCAGCACGCGGGCCTTGCGCCAGACCGCGACCGACACCGCCAGCACCACCAGCGCCGACACCAGCAGAAGCCGGCCGTCCACCCGGTTGAAGCTGGCGAACAGCCGGTCCTGCACCGCCAGGAACTCGTTGGGGTCGATCACCCGCTGAAGGAAGCCGGCGAGGCTGCGGAACAGCACGCCGAAGACGATGCCGACCAGCATCAGCAGATGCAGCCCGCGCATGCTTCCCGAGAACAGCCAGCGATAGAGCAGCCAGGAGAAGGCCACCATCGCCCCGACTTCGATCCCGAAGCGCAGCCGCGGATCGAAGGCCGTAACCGCGGCGGAGCCCAGCTGGAAGACCAGAACCGTCTGGATCAGGCGGTAGAGGACATCGAACCCCATGATCGACGGGGTCAGGATCCGGTTGTTGGTGATGGTCTGGAACAGCACCGTCGAGACGGCGATGGCATAGCCGACCAGGAGCATCGCCGCGACCTTGGTGCCGCGGAAGGCCAGGATGAAGCTCCAGCTTCCCTTCGCCCCCAGCGTCAGGAACAGGACGACGGACAACAGGGTCAGCCCGCCCAGCCCCGCGATCAGCAGGGCCGGCGGCAGGGAACGGCGCCCGACCGCTTCGCAGTCAGCCGGCATGGGCGTTCTTCCGCAGCAGCAGATAGAGGAAGATCGCGCTGCCGACGATGCCCATGGTCGTGCCGATCGGGATCTCGTAGGGACGGATGACCAGCCGGCCGGCGATGTCGCAGGCCAGCACCAGGCCGGCGCCGGACAACGCCACCCAGGGCAGCGAGCGGCGCATGTTGTCGCCGCGCGTCAGGCTGACGAGGTTGGGCACGACCAGGCCCAGGAACGGGATCATGCCGCAGGTGGCGATCACCGCCGCCGTCACCAGCGATACGATGACCAGCCCGAGCGACACCACGCGCCGGTGGTTGAGGCCCAGGTTGGTGGTGAAGTCCTCGCCCAACCCGGCGACGGTGAAGCGGTCGGCGGCGGCATAGGCGACGGCGGTCAGCGCGGCGCCGATCCACAGCAGTTCGTACCGCCCGCGCAGCACGCCGGAGAAATCGCCGGTCTCCCAGGCGCGCACCGACTGCATCATGTCGAAGCGGTAGGCGACGAATTCCGTCGAGGCCGTGATGACGGCGCCCAGCATGATGCCGACCAGCGGCACGACCAGCGGTGAGCGCAACGGCATCCGCCGCAGGATGCCGAGGAACAGCGCGGTACCGGCCAGCGCGCAGGCGCCGGCCACCAGCATCCGGCCCAGCATCGGCGTTCCCGGCGCCAGCAGCGTCACCATCAGCATGCCGAACACCGCCGATTCCGCGGTTCCGGCGGTCGACGGCTCCACGAACCTGTTGCGGGCGAGCATCTGCAGGATCAGGCCCGACACCGCCATTCCCGACCCGGCCAGCAGCAGCGCCAGCGTGCGCGGGATCCGGCTGACCAGCATCACCTGCG
The DNA here is from genome assembly GCF_016595245.1 of Azospirillum endophyticum. Classification (GTDB taxonomy): domain Bacteria; phylum Pseudomonadota; class Alphaproteobacteria; order Azospirillales; family Azospirillaceae; genus Azospirillum; species Azospirillum endophyticum. The sequence goes on along the minus strand of NZ_JAENHM010000089.1, from coordinate 49,492 downwards.
TCGCTTCGTCGGACATGCCGCCCAGCAGCGCGCCGACCGTCACGTCGCTGACGCCGACGAACAGACTGGCCGCCGCCAGCGCGGTGACGCCGGCGGCGGCCAGGACGAGCCCCTTCATGCCGGCGATCCGCCGCCGGCAGCGATGGCGAAGGCGGGCATCGTCACGCCTTTCCCGTCAGGGCCGCCTTGATGTCGTCGGCATCCTGCTGCATGGCGGCCAGCCCGCCGCCGATCAGGTACCAGTTCGACGCGTTCAGATAGACCACCCGCCCCTTCGTCCAGGCGATGGTCCGTCGCACGAGGTCGTTGTCCAGCAACTGCCTGGCCGATTGCCCCTCCCGCCCGATGGCGGAATCGCGGTCGATCACGAACAGCCAGTCGGGATTGGTCTGCAGGATGAATTCGAAGTTGACCGCCTGACCGTGGTTGGCGGCGTCGAGCCTCTCCGCCGCCGGCGCCACGCCGTATTCGGTGTGGAGCACGCCGAACCGCGATCCCGGGCCATAGGCGCTGATCTTGCCGCCGGTGGTCAGAATCAGCAGGCCCCTGCCCGCCCCGGCGGCGGCGGCCTTCACCTCGGCCACCGAGGCGCGCAGCCGGTCGGCGCGGGCCTTCACCTCGGCGCTCTTGCCGAAGATGCGGCCCAGCGTATCGGCACAGTCCAGCGCGTTGTCGATGAAGCGGTCCGTCTTCACCGTCAGGTCGATGGTGGGGGCGATGGCCGACAGATCGGCGTATTTCGGGGCGGAGCGGCCACCGACGATGATCAGATCGGGCTGGGCGGCGTTCACCGCCTCGTAATCCGGTTCGAACAGCGTGCCGATCCTCACATGGACCGGACCGTCGTACTTGGCGAGATGGGCGGGCTTCACCCCGGTCGGCACGCCCGCCACCGGAACGCCCAGGGCGTCCAGCGTGTCCAGCGACGCCATGTCGAAGCACAGGACCTTGTTCACCGCGTCGGGCAGCGTCGTCTCGCCCTGGGCATGGCGGATGGTGGTGGGGACCGGAGAGGTCTGGCCGAAGGCCATGCGCGGCATCAGGAAGGGGGCAAGACCGGAAACCCCGATCGCCAGACCTGCGGTCAACAGGTCCCTGCGGCGCGTCACGATGGTCATCACAACTCCCGAAATGATCTGGATTCCACCGGCGACGCGGCCTGGGCGGCGGCGGGATGGCCGGCGGCGGCAGGCACGGGATCGGACCCGCGCCGGACGGCGGGACCGGATTGCCCACCGGCAGCGGCCCGCGACGCGCATGCTAACGCTACTCATTCTCACTTGCAAAAACTTCCGTGCCGCTGATGCGATGCGCCCGGAATGGCGGCCATGCCCTGGGATGGGCGGCGACGGACGGCGTCCCTGACCGAACGGGCATTCCGAAACCGCAGCGTTTCCTGCAGGATCGGCGCCCCGCTGTCGCCGGCCCTGCCGTAGCCGGTGCAGGAAAGCTGAGAGCTTGTTCGTAGCATTTACGCGCTGACGTCCTGGGGAACGAGCCGCTTCAGACGCCTGGAGAGGATTGAGATGACGGCGATCTGGCCGAAGGCAACGAGATGGTCCTTTGTCCGCTCGACGATGGTGTTCAATCGGCGGCAGCGACTGATCCAGCTGAAGGAGCGCTCCACCACGCAGGCGATTTCGGTGGGGATGAACATCCCGTCGCGGCCGCGGGCGATCGGCTGGACGGTGATGCCGGAGAGCCGGTCGATGGCGCGCCATTGAATGCCACGAAAGCACACGCACCAGATCGCCAGGATCGCCTTGCGCAACGCTGCTCCGGTGAGCGCCGGCTTGGGCCCGGAACGGGTTGGGCCACTGCCGTCGGCCGCCATCGCTGTCGGCTCGCTCGGCACCTCCTCGACGAATGCCTCGACATCCGAGAACGCGTCCCAGGACGCTGGCGTGGTGCTTGCGGGACGAACGGCAGTGCCCATAGAGTGCGCAGCCAGGCGGTCGGAGCGAGGGCCGCAGACCTGCCAGACCGCCCCCGCCGCAACACTCCTATTCAGCTTGAACCGGCATCCCGATCAGCAGTCCCAGGGATGCGCCTGCCACGAACAAGCTCTCAGGCTTCCCGACCGATCTCGAAGTTGGCGAGCATCTCCAGCGCGCGGACCATACCGGAATGATCCCAGGCCTTGCCGCCATGGGCGGCGCAGGCGTTGAACAGCTCCTGGGCCGTGGCGGTGTTGGGCAGGCTGACGCCGAGCGAGCGGGCGGTGGCCAGCGCCAGGTTGAGGTCCTTCTGGTGCAGCTCGATGCGGAAGCCGGGGGTGAAGTTGCGGTTGATCATCCGCTCGCCATGGACCTCCAGGATGCGGGAGTTGGCGAAACCGCCCATCAGCGCCTGACGGACCTTGGCCGGATCGGCACCGGCCCTGGCGGCGAGCAGCAGGGCCTCGCCGACCGCCTCGATGGTCAGCGCCACGATGATTTGATTGGCGACCTTGGTCGTCTGGCCGTCGCCGTTGCCGCCGACCAGCGTGACGTTCTTGCCCATCTTCTCGAACAGCGGCTTGACCGTCTCGAAGGCCTCCTGCGGGCCGCCGACCATGATGGTCAGCGAGGCGGCCTTGGCGCCAACCTCCCCGCCCGATACTGGCGCGTCGAGGTAGGAGCAACCGAGATCGTTGATGCGCTTGGCATATTCCTTGGTGGCGACCGGAGAGATGGAGGACATGTCCACCACGATCTTGCCGGCGCTCAGGCCTTCGGCGACGCCATCGGCGCTGAACAGGACCTTCTCGACGTCAGGGGTATCGGGGACCATGATAAAGACGATCTCGGCCTTTTCGGCCACCTCTTTGCCAGAGGCGCAGACCGCGGCGTCGCCGGCGGTCAGGACGTCCGGCACAGGACCGACGGTGTGGACGAACAGCGCGTGGCCCGCCGCCAGAAGGTGGCCCGCCATCGGCGTCCCCATGATCCCGAGTCCGATAAACCCGATCTTGCTCATGATGTCTCCGATCCTCAGTTTTTTCGGTTGAACCTGATTGCGGTTGCAGGACCCCGGATCAGGCCGCCTGAAGCAGGGCCGGCATGTATCCAAGGCAGATTGAGCAGAAGTGCTTGCGATCCGGATCCACGCCGGAGAGGGGAACATGGTCCGCACAGAGGACGCCGTTGTCCCCGACCTCGTGGGAGGCGCGGATGCGCCGCGACCTTCGGCATTCCAAAGGCCGTCCTCGCCAACCACGATCAAAATCGCGGTCAGACCGCCCCGTGTGCCTCCACATACAGGGCGTAGACCGAGTGGCTGCTCGCCATGTAGAGCCGGTTGTTCTTCGGACCACCGAAGGTCAGGTTGGCGCAACGCTCGGGCAGCGTGATGAAGCCGATGGGTTTGCCCTGGGGGTTGAACACCATCACCCCGTCGAGATCCTCGGATTTCCCCTTCAGCGAATAGACCATGCGTCCGCCGGCCTGGATCGGTTCGGCCTGCAGGGCACCGTTGCTTCCCCAGCCGCACCACAGGTTCCCGTCGCGGTCGACCCTGAAGCCGTCCAGCGCACCGAAATCGGACGCGTCAATCAGCTTGGTCTTGTTGGACAGCGTGTTGTCCTTGCCGACGTCGAAGCTCCAGATGCTGCGGTTGGGCGTCCCCTTCCATTCCACCACATAGAGTTTGCTCTCGTCGGGCGAGAAGGCGAGGCCGTTGGGGTTCACAAGGTCGGTAACCACCGCCGTGATGCGACCGTCGGGAGCGATGCGATAGACGTTTGTGGTTTCCTGTTCCGGCTTGGCCTTGAACCCTTCCCATTCTCCGTTGATGCCGAACAGGGGATCGGTAAACCAGACGCTGTCGTCGGATTTGACCACCACGTCGTTGGGCGCGTTCAGGCGCTTGCCCTGGTAGAACTCGGCAAGAACCGTGATCTCGCCGCTCTTTTCGGTGCGAACCACCCGCCGGGTCACCGAATGTTCGCAGGTGACCAGCCGCCCTTGCCGGTCGCGGACGTTGCCGTTGGCGTAGTTGGCGTTCTCGCGGAACACCGTGGTTTTTCCGGTCTTCTCGTCGAAGCTCATGATGCGGTTGTTGGGAATGTCGCTGAACAGGAGCGTTCCCGTATCCGGGAAATAGGCCGGGCCCTCGGCCCAGCGGAAGCCGGTCGCCACCTGCTCCACCGAACTGCTGTAAAGGCGGTACTTGGCGAAGCTGGGGTCCAGGATCTGGATGGCCGGATCGGGATAGCGGGGGTTGAGCGCAAACGGGATCGCCTGGGCGAAGGCGCTTCCGGCAGCCATCGCCGCACCGGCGCCGGCCATCTGCAGGATGCGGCGCCGGCCGGGGTTGGAGAGCGTGTTCATGATGCCTCCTCGGATTTCATGGAGATTTTTGGGACTGGAAGATTTCGGGCATGGATTGCTGGCTCACGGCACGCGGCTGCGTCCCGTGTCGCGGCCCTCCGGCGTGCCGGCCGGCACTGGACGGGTCATTCAACAAGCGTCATTCCACGCAGACCGCCGCCTTGCGGAGGATCACTCTGCGGCCCGGACGGACCGGCCGATGGTCGGGAACAGCGCCAGGGACGCTGCGCAGACGGTCAGACTCTTCAGCGACATGACGGTCACTCCTTGGAAGCGGGTGCTGGGAACGGCCTCCGGAAACTGACCGTACCCGCAAGGTCACTCCTGGAAGGCTTCCTCGCGCTTGCGCCGGACGGCGGGCGCAAGCACCGTCACCAGCAGGGCCAGAGCCATCACCAGCATGACGGCGCTGATCGGACGCGACGCGAACACCATCGGATCCCCCTTGGAGATCAGCAGCGCCCGCCGCAGATTCTCCTCCATCATCGGTCCCAGGATGAAGCCCAGCAGCATGGGCGCCGGCTCGCAGTCGAGCTTGCGGAAGACGTAGCCCAGCACCCCGAACCCGGCCATCAGGAAGATATCGAAGACCGAGTTGTTCAGGCTGAACACGCCAATGGCGCAGAACACCAGGATCGCTGGATACAGCTGGTGGTAGGGGACCGCGATCATCCGCACCCACAGGCCGATCAGCGGCAGGTTCAGCACCAGCAGGAACAGGTTGCCCACCCACATCGACACGATCACACCCCAGAACAGAGCCGGCTGGTCGGTCATCACCGACGGGCCGGGCTGGATGCCCTGGATGATCATCGCGCCGATCATCAGCGCCATCACCGGGTTCGACGGGATGCCCAACGTCAGCATCGGGATGAAGGAGGTCTGCGCGCCGGCATTGTTGGCCGCCTCCGGCGCGGCGACGCCCTGGATGGCGCCCTTGCCGAACTCCTCGGGATGGCGGGAGACCTTCTTTTCCATGGAATAGGCGGCGAAGGAGGCCAGCATGGCCCCGCCGCCCGGCAGGATGCCGAGCAGCGACCCCAGCGCCGTGCCGCGCAGCACCGGCGCCACGATGCGCTTCAGGTCGGCCCGCGAAGGCAGCAAGCCGGTGACGCTCTTCACCATGGTGGTGCGCGTCGCCTCGTTCTCCAGGTTGGCGATGATCTCGGCCATGCCGAACATGCCCATCGCGACGATCACGAAGCCGATGCCGTCGGACAACTGCGGCAAGTCGAAGGTGTAGCGTGCGGTTCCAGAATTGACGTCGGTGCCGATCAGCCCCAGCAGCAGGCCAAGGACGATCAGTGCCAGCGCGTGCAGCAGCGATCCCTGCGCCAGCACGATCGAGGCCACCAGACCCAGCACCATCAGCGAGAAATATTCGGCCGGGCCGAACTTCAGGGCCAGATCGGCCAGCGGCGGCGCGAACAAGGCCAGCAGCACCGTCGCCACCGTGCCGGCGAAGAAGGAGCCGAGGGCCGCGGTGGCGAGCGCCGTTCCGGCCTTGCCCTGGCGTGCCATCTGATAGCCGTCCAGCGCCGTCACCACTGAGGAGGACTCGCCCGGCAGATTGACCAGGATGGCGGTGGTCGAACCGCCATACTGCGCGCCGTAATAGATGCCGGCCAGCATGATGAGGGCCGATTCCGGCGGCAGCCCGATGGTGACGGGCAGCAGCATGGCGATGGTGGCGACCGGCCCCAGCCCCGGCAGCACGCCGATGGCGGTGCCGAGGAAGACGCCGAGCAGGCAGTAGGCGAGATTTGAAAGGCCGAGCGCGGTTTGGAAGCCGAGCGCGAGATTTGCCAGGATATCCATAGGGAAGCCCCGCTCATCCGGTGAACCAGGAGCCGAGCAGCGCCATCGGCACGCCCAGCCCCTTGACGAAGACCAGCGCACAGAAGGCCAGCAGGGCCACCAGCCCCGCCGCGGCGCGGATCTCGAAGCGGAACATCCGGCTGGCCGCGGCGCTGACCAGGATCAGCGCCAGCAATGCCGGGATCAGCCCGGCCGACTCGAGCAGCAGGCCGAACAGGACAGTCGAACCCGCCACCAGCGCGAGCCCCTTCCAGGCGACGGTGCCGATGGGGCTGCCGTCCTGGACGAAGGAGCGGAGGACCGACAACACGCCGAAGGCGGCCAGCAGCCAGCCGAGTACGGCGGGAAAATAGCCGGGGCCCATTCGGCTGCCGGTGCCCGTCGCGTAGTCGCGACCGATCCACACCGCCACCAGCCCGACGGCGATGTAGATGACGCCGGCAAAGAAATCCTTGGGGTTGCGCGCACACGCCGCCATCGGATTTTCCTCACTGATCCGGAGTGATGTTCCCGGCCTCGACCACCGACTTCCAGCGCCCCAGCTCGGCGTCGAGGAACTGCGAGAACTTGGCGCTGCCGGTGCCGACGACCTCGAAGCCCGCCTCCTCGAAGCGGCCCTTGACCTCGGGGGCGGCGAGTGCGCCGGTAAGACCGGACTCCAGCTTGGCCTTCACCTCCTTCGGCAATCCGGCGGGGGTGGCGACGGCCTGCCAGGAATAGACCTCGACCCCCGGGACGCCGGCCTCCGCCATGGTCGGCGTCTCGGGGAAGGCCGGGATGCGCTTGTCGCTGGTGACGGCCAGCAGCTTCAGCTTTCCGGCCCTGATATGGCCAGTGACCACGCCGAGATTCTGGAACGACACCTCCGCATGTCCGCCGATCAGGTCGGTGATCGCCGGTCCGCCGCCCTTGTACGGCACATGAAGGCCGGTGGTGCCGGTCTGCTGCCAGAACAGCGCCGCGGTCAGATGGTCCGAGGATCCGGTACCCGAGGACGCGAAGGTCACCTTCTCCGGGTTCTTCTTCAGGTGAGCGATCAGCTCCGCGACGGTGTTCACCGGAAGATTGGGCGTGGCCACCAGCGCGTTGGGCGTGCGCACCGCCACCGTCAGCAGGTCGAAGTTCTTTTTGGGATCATATTTCAGTCCTTTGTAGAGCACCGGATTGATGGCGTAGACGCCGATCGAGGCGACCAGCAGCGAATAGCCGTCCGGCTTCGCCTGCGCGATCTGCGCCGCCCCGATCGAACCGTTGGCGCCCGGACGGTTCTCGATGACGACCGGCTGGCCGACGGCCTCGGTGAGCTTCGGTGCGATCAGCCGCGCCGTGGTGTCCGACGCGCCGCCCGGCGGGAAAGGCACGATCATCGTCAGCGCCTTGTCCGGGTATTCGGCCAAGGCCGGTGCCGACAGCATCGCGGCGACCGCGGCGATGGTCAGAAACGGCAAGTTCTTCATGGTTCCTCCCTGTTTTACTTTGTTTTCTTTGACGGCTACCGCTGGTGACCGGCGGTCATCTCCGATGTCTTGCTCAGTCCGTGAACTTCCTGGCAATCGCCTCCGTGGTGCGGGCCAACAGGCCGGTGTCGATGCCGACGGCGGTGTAGACGCAGCCGGCCGCCATATAGCGGCGCGCCAGTGTCTCGTCGGCGGTGAGGATGCCGGCCCGGCTGCCGGCCGCGACGATCCGGCCGATGGTCTTCTCGATCAGCTCGACGATCTCCGGGTTGCCCTGATCGCCCAGACAGCCGAGGTCGGCCGACAGGTCGCCCGGACCGATGAACAGCCCGTCGATGCCGGGCACAGCGGCGATGGCCTCCAGATTGTCGAGCCCCTTGCGCGTCTCGATTTGCACGAGCACGCAGATCTCTTCGTGGGCGCGGCGGTGATAGTCCTTCACCCGGCCGAAGCGCGAGGCGCGGCTGGCCCCGGCGAAGCCGCGGATGCCGTCGGGCGGGAAACGCGTGGCGGCGACCGCGGCCTTGGCCTCCTCGACCGTCTCCATCATCGGGATCAGGAAGGACTGCACGCCGATGTCGAGATAGCGCTTGATGACGATCGGATCGTTGTCCGGAATGCGGACGATCGGATGCGTCTCGTTCTCCATCATGGCCTGCAGCTGGGCCAGGATGCCCGGCACGTGGTTCGGCGCATGTTCGGCGTCGAGCAGCAGCCAGTCGAAACCCGAGCCAGCCAGGATCTCGGTGGCGGTGGGGCTTGCCATGCTGTTCCAGAAGCCGATCTGCTTGCGGCCGGCCTGGATGGCGCGTTTGAAGGAATTGGTGCGGAGTTCCATGGGACGGCGTCCTTCCGATGGACGTTGGAAGGGATGCCCGCCTACTCCGCCAGCGCTTGCGTACGCTTGCGCAGGACGGCGGGGGAGAGCATGGCGAGCAGCAGGACCGCGACGACCGCGAGCAGGACGGCGCTGATCGGGCGGGTCAGGAAGACCGACGGGTCGCCATCGGCCAACTGCATGGCGCGGCGGAAATTCTCCTCCAGCTGCGGACCGAGCACGAGGCCGAGCAGCAGCGGCGCGGGCTCCACCCCCACCTTGATGAAGAAGTACCCCAACATCGCGCAGCCCAACATGAGCCAGACGTTGAAGACGCTGTTGGAGATGCCGTAGGTGCCGATGCAGCAGAACAGGACGATGGCAGGGAACAGCAGGCGGTAGGGGATCTTCAACATCGACACCCATAGCCCGACCAGAGGCAGGTTGATGATCAGCAGCATCAGGTTGCCGGTCCACATGCTGGCGATGACCCCCCAGACCAGGGCGGGCTGTTCGGTCATCACCTGCGGGCCGGGCTGGATGCCCTGCATCATCAGCGCGCCGATCATCAGCGCCATCAAGGCGTTGGCGGGAATGCCGAGGGTAAGCAGCGGGATGAAGCTGGTCTGCGCCCCGGCGTTGTTCGCCGCCTCCGGACCGGCGACGCCCTCGATGGCGCCCTTGCCGAAACGCTGGGGATCGCGGGCGATCTTCTTTTCCAGCGCATAGGCGGTGAAGGGCGGCAGGGCGGCCCCCCCGCCGGGCAGCACGCCCAGCGCCGAACCGATGGCGGTGCCGCGAACCATGGCGGGGAAGGCCGCCTTGAGGTCGGCGCGCGTCGGCACGAGGTCGCGCAGCTTTTGGCTGACCACCTGCCGGACCTCGTTGCGTTCGAGGTTGGCGATGATCTCGGCCAGCCCGAACATGCCCATCGCCACCGGGACGAAATCGAGCCCGTCGGACAGGGCCGGAATGCCGAAGGTCATGCGCGCGGCCCCGGAATTCACGTCGATGCCGATGGTTCCCAGCAGCAACCCGAGGAACACCATCGCCAGCGACTTCGAGACCGAGCCATGCGCCAGGATCACCGCGGCGAGCAGGCCGAGGACCAGCAGGCTGAAATACTCCACCGCGGTGAATTTCAGCGCCAGCGCCGCCAAGGGCAGGCTGAGGAGCGCGATCACGACGGTGGCGACGGTTCCCGCGAAGAAGGACGACACGGCGGCGATCGCCAGCGCCGGGCCCGCCCGTCCCTGCCGGGCCATCGCGTGACCGTCCAGGCAGGTGACGACCGACGACGTCTCGCCCGGCACATTCACCAGGATGGCGGTGGTCGAGCCACCATACTGCGCACCGTAGAAGATGCCGGCCAGCATGATCAGCGCCGATTCCGGCGGCAGCCCGAAGGTGAAGGGCAGCAGCAGGGCGACCGTCGGAATGGGACCGATGCCGGGCAGAACGCCGATGGCCGTACCGATGACGACGCCGATCAGGCAATAGAGGAGATTGTTGAATTGCAGGGCCGTGGACAGGCCGAGCAGGAGATTGTCGAACAGCTCCATTGGGCGCCTACCAGGGCCAGATCGGAACCGGCAGGGCGAGCGCCTTCACGAACAGAAGGACCGCCCCGGCGGCGACGCACAGGCCGAACAGAATGACTTCGAACAGCCGGCTCTCGCGGCTTGCGGCGGCGGCCAGCAGGACCGCGGCGAAGGAGGCCGCGACCAGACCGGCTCCCTCGATCAGGAGCGCGAAGGTGCCGACGGCGACGGCGATACCCAGCATCGGTCTCGCCTGCACCCGCTCGATGCCGGCATGACTGCGCATCAGGCCGCGGCCGGTGAAGAACAGGCCGAAGCCGAGCAGGATCAGCGCGATGGCGCGCGGCATGTAGCCCGGCCCCATGTCTGCCGCCGAACCGCCGGAAAGCTTGGCGGTTGCGGCGAAGGCGCCAGCCGACACCGCGATCAGGAAGGTGCCGAACAGAAGGTCGGGCCAGTCGAGCCGCCGCCCCTGCGGCCGGACGTGGGATATCTCGAATTGGGGCATGGCGAATGTCCGGTGGGCTTGTCAGTTGGACTTGATGTCCGCGGCGCGGACGATGCCACCCCAGGACTCGATGTTCGTGGCGAGCCACGCCTTGACCTCGTCCGGCGTGCCGGGGCGCACCATTCCGCCCTGTTCGGCGACCTTTTCCTTGATCTCGGGCATGGCCAGAATCTTCTGAAGCTCGGCGTTCAGGCGTGCGACCACGGCCGCCGGCGTCTTGCCGGTGGTCAGTAGCGCCTGCCATGTCCCGGCGTCTGCCAGCGGGAGCTTGGCCTCCTTGAAAGTCTGCGCCTCCGGCAGCGCTGGCAGCCGGGCATCGCCGGTGACGGCGATGCCGACGAGCTGCTTGGACGTTACGAAGGGCAGCGTCGCCGTGGCGCCGTTGATGATCACCGTGCTTTCGCCGGAAACGACTGCACGCGAGGCCGCGGCACCACCCTTGTAGGGTACGGCCTTCCAGTCGATGCCGAGACCGCGGGCGAGGGCGACCGACGTGATGTGGTTGAGCGCACCGACGCCGGAGTTGGCGACGGCAAGCTTGCCCGGATTGGCCTTGGCGTAGTCGACCAGCTCCGGAACGGTCTTGGCCGGCACAGAAGGATGCACCGCCAGCACATAAGGACCGAACATGACCATTCCGACCGGTTCCAGGTCCTTCTTCACATCGTAGGACAGGTCGGAGAACAGGCTGGGAGCCACCGCCAGCGAGCCGATGTCCATCAGCAAAAGCGTGTGACCGTCCGGCCGGGCCTTCGCCACGGCGTCGGCACCGATGTTGCCCGCGGCACCCGGCTTGTTCTCCACCACCACCGGCTGGCCGACCGCTTCTGACAGCTTGGGGCTGATGAGGCGGGCCAGAATGTCGGACGTTCCGCCGGGCGCGAAGGGTACGACGATGCGCACCGGGCGGTCGAACGACTGGGCCTGCACGAGCGTGGGAATGAGAGCGCCACACAGCGCCAGGGCAGCGACAGCCGCGCCCAGACGACGATACTTCATCGACATTTCCTCCACTTGGCGATTTCGCGCGCGTCGTGCCTGTGGTCGGCGGCACGTTATTGTTCGTGGGATTGATGATAAGTTACACGGACTGTCGATGCTTAATGAGTTGTTCTGAGCAATGATCGATGCCATTTTTAGATCGATGTTCGAACTGAGCCATCTCCGATGCTTCGTTGCGGTCGCCGAGGAGCTGCATTTCGGCCGGGCCGCCGCGCGTCTGAACCTCACGCAGTCGCCGCTCAGCCGGCAGATCCAGCTGCTCGAACATGCGCTGGACGTCCGGCTTCTGGACCGCACCAGTCGGTCGGTCACCCTGACAAGGGCGGGACATAATTTCCTGCCGGAAGCGCGGCGGCTTCTCCGGCTGGTGGAAGGGGCTGCACTGGCCGCCCGGCGAACGGCGATCGGTGAGGAGGGAACGGTAACACTGGGCTTCACCGCTGCCTCCGGATATGAATTTCTGCCGCAGCTGATCCAGACGCTCCGGGAGAGGGCGCCGGGGATCGATCTGGACCTGAAGGAAATGGTGTCGGCCGACCAGCTGGACTCACTGACGGCCGGGCGCATCGACATCGGACTGATCCGTCCGTCCTACAACCGCCGTGAATTCGACTCGCTGTGCGTGGTGCGGGAACCGCTGGTGCTGGCCGCACCGGAAGGCCATCCTCTGGCCGCGTTTCCAGAGGTTTCCATCACCGACCTCGACCAGCAGCCGATGGTCGCCTATTCCCCATACGAAGCCCGCTACTTCTACGATTTGCTCGCCACCCTGTTCACCAGCGCCGGGGTCCGTCCGCGCTATGCACAGCACATCAGCCAGATCCATACGATCCTGGGACTGGTGAAGGCGGGTATCGGGCTGGCGCTCGTGCCGCGCGCGGCGCTCAATCTGGGATTCCAGGGAGTGGTGCTGCGGTCGCTTGCAACCGACGCGCTTCCAATCGTGGAACTGCATGCCGTGTGGCGCCCGAGAAACGCCAACCCTGCAGTGGCGACGGTACAGACCGTCCTGCGTTCAATAAGCAGCAGCGGCTGCCGGCATATTTAGAGCTTGTTCGTAGCATTTGCGCGCTGATTTCCTGGAGCGCTCCACCACCCAGGCGATTTCGGTGTGGATGAACATCCCGTCGCGGCCGCGGGCGATCGGCTGGACGGTGATGCCGGAGAGCCGGTCGACGGCGCGCCATTGAAGGCCACAAAAGCACACGCACCAGACCGCCAGGATCGCCTTGCGCAACGCTGCTCCGGTGAGCGCCGGCTTGGGCCCGGAACGGGTTGGGCCACTGCCGTCGGCCGCCATCGCTGTCGGCTCGCTCAGCACCTCCTCGACGAATGCCTCGACATCCGAGAACGCGTCCCAGGACGCTGGCGTGGTGCTTGCGGGACGAACGGCAGTGCCCATAGAGTGCGCAGCCAGGCGGTCGGAGCGAGGGTCCCAGACCTGCCAGACCGCCCCCCGCCGCAACACTCCTATTCAGCTTGAACCGGCATCCCGATCAGCAGGCCCAAGGATGCGCCTGCCACGAACAAGCTCTGAAGGAAATCGAGAGAATGACCGATGGCCTGTTTCCGTCCTGGATGGTGTGGGCATTGTTGTCGGCAGGATTCGCCGCGCTGACCGCCATCTTCGCCAAGGTCGGCGTCGAAGGCGTCGGCTCGGATATGGCGACGCTGATCCGCACCGCCGTCATCTTCCTGATGCTGATCGGCATCGTCGTCGCCTCGGGCCAGTCGCTGTCGCCATCGGCGGTGTCGGGCCGGACCTGGCTGTTCCTCGTCCTGTCTGGCCTCGCCACCGGGGCGTCGTGGCTGTGCTATTTCCGCGCGCTGAAGCTCGGCCCTGCCTCGCAGGTGGCGCCGGTCGACAAGCTCAGCGTCGTGCTGGTCGCCCTGTTCGGCGTCCTGTTCCTGGGCGAGAAACTGTCGGGGCCGAACTGGCTGGGCGTCGTGCTGATCGCCGCCGGGGTCATCCTGCTGGCCATCAAGTGACGCCGGCTGGGCGTCCTCTCAGGGCGCCGCCTCAGGCCGCCCGCACATGGCGGAGGAACGCTTCCGCCTGGTCGCGCAGGGACAGCGCCTGACGGCCGAGGTCGGCGGCTGCGGCACGGACCTCCGACGCCATCGTTCCGGTCTCGTGCGCGGACTGCGAGACCTCCTCGATGTTGTGGGTGACCTCGGTCGTGCGGTCGGCGGCGCTCTGGACCGAACGGGCGATGTCGGCGGTCGTGGCGCCCTGGTGGTCGGCCGAGACGGCGATGCGGCCGACCAACTCGCTGACCGACAGGACCTTGCGGCCGATCCCCTCGATCGCCTCGACGGCATGGCCGGTCACCGCCTGGATCTCCGCCACCTGCCGGGCGATGTCCTCGGTGGCGCGCGCGGTCTGGTTGGCCAGCGTCTTCACCTCGCCGGCGACGACGGCGAAGCCCTTGCCGGCCTCCCCCGCCCGCGCCGCCTCGATGGTCGCGTTCAAGGCCAGGAGGTTGGTCTGGGCGGCGACGTCCTGGATCAGGGTCACCACCTCGCCGATCCGGCCGGAGGCGGCGGCCAGCCCGTCCATCGTCCGGTTGGTGCGGGTCACCTCCTCCACCGCGGCGCGGACCATGCGGGCGGACTCCTCGACCTGCCGGCCGACCTCGCCGATGGACCCACTCAGCTCCTCCGCGGCGCCGGCGACGGTGCGGACGTCGTCGCTCGCCTCGCCGGCCGCGCTGCTGACCATGTCGGCACGCCGGCTGCCGGACTCGGCGATGTCGTGCAGGCGCAGGGCGTTGGCCTGCAGCTGGGTGGTCGTGGCACTCAACACCCCGACGACGCCCAGCAGCGAGCCTTCGAAGGACTGCGCCACCTCCTCCATCGCCGCGCGGCGTTCCCGCACCGACCGGGCGCGCTCCTCCGCCTGGGCCTCGTGCAGCTTGGCGACCTCCAGCGCATTGTCCTTGAAGACGGCGAGCGCCTTCGCCATGCCGCCGATCTCATCCTTGCGGTCCAGCGCCGGAATGGCGACCGACAGGGTGCCGCGCGCCAGCTCCTCCATCGCGCCGCGGATGCCGGACAGCGGCCGGAACATCCGCCGCGCCAGCAGCAGGCAGCCGACCGCGACCAGCAGGGTCACGGCCCCGCCGATGGCGGCGATCATCGCCTGGGTGTCGCGGATCGTCGCGAAGAATTCCGCCTTGGGGATGCCGACATACAGGATGCCGACCACGCGGCCGTCGGGCGCCTTGATCGGGTCGTAGGCGGTGTAGAAGGGCGTGCCGAGGATCTCCGCCTGCCCGCGATAGGGCATGCCGCGGCCCAGCACCGCGTCGTAGACCGGCCCCTTCGCCAGCGTCGTGCCGACCGCGCGGCTGCCGTCGGCCGCCAGCACGTTGGTGGCGACCCGCCGGTCGCCCATGAACAGCGTCGCCGTGCCGCCGACCAGACGCTTGACCCGGTCCACCGGTTCGAAGAAGCCGTTCAGGGCACGGTCTCCGGCATAGAGCGCCCCGTCATGCGCATCGAACGCCCGTCCATACTGGTTCAGCACGTCCCAGGCGACGCGCATGTTGGTTTCCTGCCGCTCCATCGCCACCCGGTCGGCATAGCGGGTCAGCAGAAATTCGTTGACGCCGAATGTGGAAAAGGCAAGCAATATCAGCCCGCCTCCGCAAAGAGCCACAGTCTTCCCCGCAAGGGACAAAGCCCCGATCCTCATACCAGACCCCCGATTTCGATCCTGCCTTGAGCGCTTTGTTCTTGTTCTGAAGCGCCTGCCCTTTTGGGCAACCATCTCGGCAAGGGAAAAACGGGAGAAATGTTAAGGAATTGTTATAAGCAATTCCGGATTCCGCCTCGGGTATTTGGTTCAGTCATACGGATTGATCGAGAGGCGACAATCGCGTCGAAAGCTTCGTTCAACGGCCTGCATCGCCGGCCAAGATCATTGCCGGCGACCGCCGGGTTCTTGGACGATTCCATCATCCGGCAGCTTTCCAGCCGTTCATGGCGGCCAAATAGGAAAAAGGCCATAAGCGCTCCCGACCGGACCCCGGCCGGGCCATCGTCACTGGGTCCGGGCGCTCGCCGGCACCATCAGGCTGTCGACCATCCGCACCAGTTCCACGACGGAGCGGGCCGCCATCTTGCGCATGGCCTGGCCGCGGTGCAGCTTCACCGTCGCCTCGCTGAGGCAGAGGTCGTCGGCGATCTGCTTGTTGCGCAGGCCGGACACCACCATCAGCGTGATCTCGCGCTCCCGCGCGGTCAGCGTGTCGAAACGGGCGCGCTGGGTGGTCAGGCCGCGCTCCTGGTTCCGGCGCTCGCCATGGGCGGCGATGGCGGCGTGGATGGCGTCGAGCAATTCCTGGTGATGCACCGGCTTGGTCAGGAATTCGAAGGCTCCCGCCTTCATGGCGCGGACCGACATCGGCACGTCGGCGTGTCCGCTGATGAAGATCACGGGAAGGCTGTTGCCGGCACGGGCGAGTTCCGCCTGGAAATCCAGGCCGCTGCGCCCCGGCAGCCGCACGTCCAGCACCATGCAGCCGACATCGACGACCGGGCTGTGGTCGATATACTGCTGCACCGACCCATAGCTCTTCACCTGGAGTCCGACGGAATCGAGCAGCCCCTCCAGCGCTTCGCGGACGGCCTCGTCATCGTCGATGATGATGACGGTTTCCCCTGCCGGCGCGGCTTCGGCCTTCCTCATCATCTCTGCACTCCGGGCGATACGGGCAGCACGAATTCGAACACGCTCCCGCCCGGCGTGCCGGGCGTCGCGGTCAGCCGGCCGCCATGCAGTTCGACGATCGACCGGCTGATCGACAGCCCCATCCCCAACCCGTCGGGCTTGGTGGTGTACAAGGCGCGGAAGATGGCCTCGACATCGGTTTCGGGAAGGCCCGGCCCGCTGTCCTCGACCCGGACGGTGAACCATCCGTCCTCGCTGGCGGTGACGATGCGCAGCCGCCGCTCGGCCGGTTCGGTGCCCGGGCCGGCCGCAGGGGCGGAGGCCATCGCCTCGATGGCGTTGATCACCAGGTTCAGGACGAGCTGCTGCAACTGCACCCGGTCGCCATGGACCCAGGGCGGCCCGGCCTGCAGGTCGGTTTCCACCATGATGCGGGCACGGCGCAGCTCGGCCCGCACCAGCTCCAGCGTATCGGCGATCAGCGCGCTCATGTCGACCCAGCCGGGATCGACCGGGGTCCGGCGCGCCAGCGCGCGGATGCTGCGGACGACGTCGCCGGCCCGCTGGGCGTCGCGGACGATCCGCCTCACCACCATGCGGGTCTTGTCGAGGTCGGGTTGCGGCTGCGACAGATGCTGCAGACAGGTGCCGGCATTGGTGACGATCGCCATCAGCGGCTGGTTCACCTCATGCGCGACTGCGGCGGCCAGTTCCCCCATCATGGTCAGCCGGCCGATATGGGCGAGGTCGGCCTGGGCCGTCCGCAGCGCTTCGGCGATCTGGCGGCGCTGGGTCAGGTCACGGAACACCAGGATCGAGCCCACCGGCTCCCCACGGTCGTCGATGATGGCGGAGCATCGCTCCTCCACCACGATTCCGGCGGAAAGGCCGGGAGACGCGCCCCCACCGCGGGGCAGCAGCCGGGACTGCCGTTCCGGCGGGGCGAAATCACCGCTGCGCAGGACGAGCGCCGAGAAGTCTTCCAGCGGCTCCTGCGTTTCCTCGTCCACCGCGACGAAGACGGAGGACAGTGGCCGCCCGGCCGCTTCCGCCGCGGTCCAGCCGGTCATCGTCTCCGCCGCCCTGTTCATGAAATCGACGCGGCCATCGCGGTTGCACAGGATGACGCCGTCGCGGATGCTGGCGAGCGTGGCGGCATAGCGCCGCTCGCTGATGCGCAGCCTGGTGTCGCTGGCATGCTTGTACAGCGCCATCTGGATCACGGTGCGCATCTGCGGCTCTTCGAAGGGCTTCAGCAGATAGCCGAAGGGCTCCGTCAGGCTGGCGCGATGCACGATCTCGTCATTGGCGTAGGCGGTCAGGAAGACGATGGGAATGCGGCGGGCATCGCGGATCCGCCGCGCCGCCTCGATCCCGTCCATCTCCCCTTCCAGGCGGATGTCCATCAGGACGAGGTCGGGCTGCTGGCTGCAGGCAAGCCGCACGGCCTCCTCGCCGCTGGCCGACATTCCGACGACCACGTGACCCATACGGGAAAGTTGATGCTGGATATCGCGCGCAACGATGCGGTCATCTTCAACGATCAGGATCCGTGCCGCGATCATTGATGTCCCCGATTGTTCCCTTTCAAAGGAAAGGTAACGATGAATTCCGCACCTCTGTTGTAGCTGTATTGTAGAGAACCGTGCAATTGATTGGTCAAGTCCGAAACAAGCTGGAGGCCTACCGAGTCCATGTTATCGGGAACGGAACCGCCCGGCAAGCCCACGCCGTCGTCGCGAACGGATAGCCGGCACTCCTGCCCGTCCACCGTGAGGACGACGCGAAGCAGCCCGCCCCGCCCGCCGGGATAGGCATGCTTCAGCGCATTGGACACCAGTTCGTTGACGATCAGCCCGCAGGGTACGGCACGGTTGATGTCCAGCTTCAGGTCGGCCAGCTCGGTTTCCAGCCGCACCGCTCCGGCCTGCCGGGAATAGGCGCGCAGCAGGTGGGCGCAGACCGCTTCCAGATGCTCCCGCATCGGCACCCGGGCGAAGTTCCCGAGGCGATAGAGGCTCTCATGCACCAGCGCCATCGAGCGCACGCGGTCGCGGCTGTCGGCGAACAGGGCGGCCACCGCCTCGTCCTTGATGCGGCGGGACTGCAGGTTGAGAAGGCTGGTGACGAGCTGCAGGTTGTTCTTCACGCGGTGGTGGATTTCCCTGAGCAGCGCGTCCTTCTCCTCCAGCGTCGCGGTCTCCAGCGACGCCGCGGCCTGGGCGCCGAGCAAGGTCAGCACATCGACCCGCTGCGGGGTGAAGGCGTAGGTCGCCAGCGCGTTCTCCAGATGCAGCAGCCCAACGACGCGGCGGCGGCGGACCAGCGGCAGGCACAGGATCGACCGCGCCTCCGTTCCGCGGAAATAGGGATCGGCCGACAGCGGGCCGTCGGCGCGGGCATCGTCGACGATCACCGCCTCCTGGTCGCGGATGGCGCCATGGATGATGGCGTGGGGCAGCGGGAACCGCTCGGCATCCTCCTGGACCAGCCGGACCGACACGCCATAGAGCCCGGTGGTCGCCTCCGCCTCCACCCGCAGACGCTCGCCGCGGGCAAGGATCAGCAGGCCGCGGCTGGCGCCGGCATGCTCCAGCACCAGGGTCAGCAGCGTGGTGGTCAGCTGTTCCACCCCGGCCTGGTCGGAAACGGTGCGCAGCGTCTCCAGAAGCGACGCCAGATCCACGCCGTCGAAACCGCGCGGTGCGTCCGGGGCGGCCGGATCGGCCGCCTCCAGGGCAAGGAAAGGATAGCGCCGGGCGAGTTGCCGCAGCTTGGCCGCGGCGCCCCAGCCGGCGTAGCGTTCCGCGGCGTTGCGGATACAGGCCAGTTCCAGCGTCGCGATGCCCATCCGGCGGTAGAGGCCGGCGGCGCATTCATGGGCCAGTGCCTCCACATGCGGCAGGGCGGTGCGGCGGGCCGCCAGCACCGCGCGGTCGTAGCCGCGCATCGCATCCTCGGTCCGCCCCTGCGTGCGCGCCGCCTCCGCCTCGGCCAGGGCGAAACGCGCGTCGAAGCTGTCGGGACTGTGGCCCGCCCATTCGCGCAACTGGTCGATATGCCGGACCAGGGCCGCCGCATGGCGGGCGCACTCCTCCGGCTTTGCCCCATCCATCGCCCCTGCCCGCGCCAGGGCGGCGTGGAAATGGAACTCCGCCATCTCCCAATGGCCGGACGTCGTCCACAGGAGCCCTTCCGCCTGCTCGGCCGCCTCGACCGCCGCGGCCATCTCGCCGGCGATGCAGCGGAGCTGGAGCGTGCGGATCCAGTGCCAGCAGGTGGCGATGTCCAGGCTGGGATTGGCCAGCAGCCGCGCCTCGAACGCGGCATTGTCGAAGCCCTGCCCGTCGAAGGAGGCGAGCGCATCCGTCCGGCCGCGCAAGGCGCGCAGAAATTGTATCTGCGTGGTCAGGATATCGGCGCACAGCCCGAACTTCACCTGCCGCACATAGGCCAGCCGCGCCTCCGCCGTGCGCTGCACCGTCGCCAGCGGGTCGCCGGCCGCCAGCATGCTGGTGACCAGCGTGACGCTGGTGAAGCCGCCATAGGTGACGTCCCCGGCCTCCCGCGCCTCTTCGAAGGCGCGCAGAAGCAAAGGCCGCTCGCTGCGGATGTCGCGGGTCCAGGGCACGACATGATAGGCGAAGGTCATCAGCACCCGCGCCCGGTAGCGGGTCCGCCCCTGCCGCTCCGCCAGATCGTAGCCGAGGCGGCCGAACTCGTAGCCGGCGGCATAATCGCCGAAACAGGGGCCGGCCATCATCCCGAGATAGGCGAAGCCCAGCGCCGAGGCGTCGCTGCGCCCATGCCGGAGCGTCAGATTGGCCATCCGGCAGAGGATCAGGCACACCAGGTTGCGGTCGCTGAAGAAGGCCGGCGGCAAGGCCGCGGCCAGCACGTCCAGCGTCGCCCGGCTGTCGGGATCGCCGACGGCGGACAGCGCCGCCAGCGAGGCGACCGGCCGGTCGCCGATGGCCGCGCGCAGCCGCGCATATTCCTCCTGCGCCAGTGCCGCCGGCGGATGGGCCGGCCAGTCGATCCCGGCGCCGCGCAGATAGGCGAGACAGGCCTCGATGGCGCGGTCGCTGCGGTCGATGGCCGTATAGACGGTGACCAGCAGCGCCGTGATGGCGGCCCGGTCGACCGGACAGCCGGCCCGTCCCACCAGCGCGACGAGACGCAGCTCCGCCCGCGGCAGGTCGCCGCTGAGGAACTCGCACTCCGCTTGGAGATGCTCCAGCGCGAAGGTCAGCCGGTGCCGCCGCTCCCATTGGCTGCCTTCCAGCAGGCGCAGGCCGGCCTGCGCATAGGCGAGCGCCGCCCCGTGGGCGCTGGCGGCCTTGGCCCGATGGCCGGCGGCGAGGTGGAGCGTCGCCACCTCCTCCCGTTCGCGCCCGTCCTGGACCAGCGACAGGCACCGGTCATACTGGCCGACCAGCGCGAACAGCCGCTCACCCGACAGGTCGGCGGCGAAGCCGCGCTGCAGGGCGCGGGCGATGCCGAGGTGGAGCGCCCCTCGCCCTTCCGCCGGCACCAGCGCATAAGCGCCCTCCTGCACGCGATCGTGAAGAAAGCGGTGGCCCACGTCGGTGCGCAGGAGCAGCCCTTCGGCCAGCACCGGTCCCAGTTCCCGCTCCGTCTCCGCCTCCGTCAGGCCGGCGGCCAGCGCCAGGGTGGAGAGGGGCGCGCTGGCGCCCAGCGCGGCGAGGCGGGCCAGCAGGTCACGCGCCCGTGCCGGAAAACGGCCCAGCCTCTCGGTCATCAGCGTGGCGATGCCGGCGCCCGACCGCGCCGTCGCCGCCGTTGCAAGATTCCAGTCCCAGCGCCCCGCCCCGCGGTCGAACCACAGGCTGCCGGACCGCTCCAGCGCGGTCAGCAGCTGCACGGCGAAGAAGGCGTTGCCACCGGTGCGCTCCTCCAGCAACGCCGCCAGCGTCGCCACCTCGTCCGGCTTGCGGTCCAGGCTGTCGGCGACCATCCGGCGCAGCTCGTCGGACGTCAGCGGTCCCAGCGCGATCTCGCGGCAGTCGATTTCCCTGGCCTCCATCCCGGCCCCGGCCGGCTCGGACGCGGAATTCCCGATCCGCCGCATCAGGACCGTCAGCGGATGATCCGCCCCGACCTCGTCGCCGCGGTAGGCGCCGACCAGCAGCAGATGGCCGATGCCGCCGTCGGCGACCAGCCGGTCGAGCAGGTCCAGCGTCGCCCGGTCCAGCCATTGCAGATCGTCGAGGAAGAGGACCAGCGGATGGTCGGGACGGGCGAAGAGCTGGAGGACCCGGCGGAACAGCAGGTCGAAGCGGTTCTGCGCTTCCTGCGGCGGCAGCGGGGCGACCACCGGCTGTTCGCCGATCAGCAGGCCGAGGTTGGGGATCAGGGCGGTCATCAGCGCGCCGCCGTCGCCCACCGCCTCCGCCACCTCGCGGCGCCACTGGTCGCGGTGCGGGACCGGCAGGGCCAGGATGCGTGCGACCAGCCCGCGGAAAGCCTCGGCAAGGCTGGCATAGGGCAGATCGCGCTTGCCCTGGTCGAACTTGCCGGCGGCGAACAGGCCGCGCGGCGGCACCAGCTGCTCCTCCAGCGCCTGGACGACGGCCGACTTGCCGACGCCCGACCGGCCGGAAATCAGGACGATACCCATCCGTCCGCGGCCGGCGACCTGCTCGAAGGCCGATTGGAGGATTGCGACCGGCTCGTCCCGCCCATAGAGGAACGGCGGCGGGTCCAATCCTTCCGGCAGGTCGCGCCGCCCGACCGGGAAGGAGGGAATGCGACCCTGCGTCTCCCAGAGCTGGAGCGCCTGGGTCAGGTCGCGGAGAAGGCCGTCGGCGGTCTGGTAACGGTCCTCGGCGGACTTGGCGAGAAGCCGCAGCAGGATGTCGGCGATGGCCGGCGGCAGGTCGGGGGCGTGAAGCGTCGGCGGGGCCGGCGCGCGGGCGAGATGGCTGTGCACCCATTCGATGGGGTCGCGGGCGGCGAAGGGCAGCTCCCCGGTGAACAGCTCGTAGAGCGTGACGCCCAAGGCATAGAGGTCGCTGCGGCGGTCGACCGGCCGGTTCATCCGTCCCGTCTGCTCCGGCGCCATGTAGGGCAGCAGCGCCGCCGGACGTTCGACCTCCTGCCGTTGCGATTCGGACAGGTCGGACGCCCGGCCGAAGCCGGTCAGGCGCACCGTCCCGTCCTCCGCGACCAGCAGGTTGAAGGGCCGCAGATCGCCATGCAGAAGCCGGCGGCGATGCAGCTGCGCCACCGCTCCGGCGATGCGGGCGGCAAGGACGAGGCGCTGGCGCAGGGACGCGTCCGAAACGGATGGGGCCGGAAGCTCCAGCATCGACAGCGGCTGCCCGCCCGGATCGGCCAGGGTCAGCACCGGCGTTGCGCCATGGCGCAGCAGGTCGAGCGGCTTGACCGCCCAAGCCGGATCGAGCCGGCGGGACAGCCCATGCTCCCGCCGCAGGCGGTCGAACACCGCGTCGGCCGGCCCGTCCCGGTCCGCCATCCTTGCCAGGATCGGAAAGGCCTGTCCCGGCCGGGTCACCCGCAGCAGCCTGGTTTCCCCGTCGCCGCCCAGGACATGGGTCCCTGAACCGGTCTCCGTCAGATGGTCCAGGCAAGACTCCATGAAACGACCTTTCCCCCGATGCGGCATCGGCAGGATAGCGGCATTTCACCGCAGACGGGGAATTTGCCGCGGCATGCCGCCCGGGCCGTCAGGCGTAGGGAATCCCGGCGGGTGCGGAGGGTGCCCGGCCCGGCGGCAGGACGGCATCGGCCGCCGCGTTGCAGCGCCGCCAGCTGTGCGGCGAGGAACCGACCAGACGGCTGAAGGTGCGGGTGAAGTGGCTCTGATCGGCGAAGCCGCAGGCGAGCGCCACGTCGGCCAGCGTCTGCGATCCGTCGCGCATCAGGGTCTTGGCATGGTCGATCCGCCGCTGCAGCAGCCACTGGTAGGGCGTGGTGTTGGCGGTGCGGCGGAAGGCGCGGACGAAATGCCCCACCGACAGGCGGCATTCGGCGGCGAGATCGGCCAGCCGGATTTCGCCGTCGAGGTTGGCGGCGATCATCTCCTTCACCCGCCTTTCCTGCCAGGGCGCCAGCGTCCCGCCGGCCTTGGCCTCCCGCACCCGGCCGTAGGCGGTCACGATGTGCGTCGCCAGCGCCGAACAGACATGGTCCAGGTACAGAAGGCTGATCCGCTCCGGATAATCCAACGTCGGCAGGATGGTCGACGCCAGCGCCCGGACCGTCGGGTCGTTCATCGGGCTGCTGGAGGCGACGGACAGATCCTCAAGCCTCCCGCCCTGGGAGTCCGGGCAGGCGCTTTCCAGCGCGGCCCAGGGCAGATGGAAGGTCAGGGTGTCGAAGGCCGTGTGCATGTGGCAGTCGATCTTGCGGCGGTAGTCGTGGATCGACGTCAGACCGGCGATGTTGGCAGGCTTTTGCACCAGCTTGCCGTCGACCCACACGTCGGAATGGAAGTTGGACAGGTGATGGCTGACCAGGAACGCGTCTTCCGGTGCCGGACTGAAATGGCCGACGCCGCCGTTCACACAGCGGATGCGCGATATTCCCACCATGCCGCTTCCGGACCCGAGGACCAGCACCTCCGGCTCTTCCGGCGTCGGAACGTAGCGCAGCGGCAGATTGGATTGATGGGCCGAGGCCATGGGCGTCTCCGTGGGGTTGGGTACGACCTTCCGCCTCCGATTCTCCGGAGGGCCCGCCGGGCCCCATGGAGACGGCCTCCCGGAGAAGGCCCTACGGAAAAGGAACGTCCGCCCGACTTGTCCCCACAGGGTAAACGCGACGATATGCCGCAAACCACTAGACGCTGATTGGACCTGCCAGTGTTTAAGTGGAACCACCCTATACCTTGGTTTAGGTTTTCGCCGCCCGAAACAGGATTCCCGCAAAGATAACACTAAATTAGCGGAGTCAGGAGAGATGGCGGCCGAGTGCCGCGATCACCGTGTCCGGGGCCGACATGTGGGGCAGATGCCCCGATGCGTCGAGGATTTCCAGGACGCTGCCCGCCAGCCGGTCGTGCAGATACTCGGCCGCCTCCCGGGCCACCGCCGCATCCTGCCGCGCCTGCAGGATGACGGCGGGCACCGTGACTTCGCCCAGGCGGTTTCGGACGTCGCTGCGCAAGATGGTCAGCAGCAGCGAAAGCGCCATGTCCGGACGCATCGCCCGCAAGGTGGAAACGAATTCCCGCACCGTGGGATCCTCGGCCGGGCGGGAGACGACCATCTGCCCGAAACGCGCCGTCCACTGCATGTAGTCCCGGGTCGCACTGTCGATCAGGCCGTCGATGTCGGCGCTCTCGAACCCGCCGCGATAGTCCCCGACATTGCGATAGCAGGCCGAGGCTCCCAGCATGATCAGCTTGCCGAACAGGTGCGGAGCCTTGACGGAGGCGAGTGCCGCCACCATCCCCGCCACCGAATGGCCGACGCAGAGGCCACGGTCGACCCGCAGCGTTTCGAGGACGGCGACCACGTCGCGGGCATAGGCGTCCAGGGAGCCGTAGCGGACATGGTCGAAATGCGCCTGGCTTCCAGGCCCGACGCCCGCCAGATCGAACAGCACGATGCGGTAGCGGTCGCGGAACGCCTCCACGACATGGCGCCAGGCCGATTGTTCGGTGCCGAAGCCGGGGATGAGGACCAGCGTCTCCGCCCTCGATCCGATCACGCTGACATTATGGCGCTCCAGAACCGAGGAACCGCTTTCGATCATCTCTTGCACCCCAACCAACCACGCCGGTCGATGCAACCATAGTGTGCGCTGCGGGGGCAAGCGGGATCGGCAAGGGTCAGGCGCCGGCCCGCCCAGCCAGGCGGCTCAATGCCGCAGGTGCCGGCGGACCGCATCGGCGGCCAGGAGCACCGCCTCTTCCGCCTTGCGGACATGGCGGGTCATGCTGGCGAAGGAATGGGGAAGCGCATCATGCAGCACCAGCCGATGCGGGATCCGCGCCTGCTCCAGCCGTTGGGCGAGGCGCAGGCTGTCGTCGCGCAGGCAGTCCAGGCCGGCCGCCGCCACATGCAGCGGCGGCAGCCCGCGCAGGTCGGCCTGCAGCGGAGCCGCCGCCGGGTCGCGGGTGACCCCGCCATGGCCGAGATACTGCCGCCAGTACCAGCGCATCCGCTCGGTGGTCAGCCCGAAGCGTCCGTCGCCGAACAGCCGGTGCGATTCGCCGTCGAAGTCGTGGGCGAACATGCCGTAGAGCAGCAAGCCGAAGGACAGCGGCGGCCCCGGCTCCTCCCGTGCGTCCAGCGCGAGGCCGAGCGCCAAGTTGGCCCCCGCCGAATCGCCGCCGACAGCGATCCGTTCCGGATCGAGCCCATGATCGGCGCCGTGGCGCACCACCCAGCGCAGGGCGGCCAGCGCCTCGCCCCGCTGATGGGGGAAACGCCGCTCCGGCGCGAGGCTGTAGGCGACGGCGCAGACCGCCGCGCCGCTGTGCCGGGCCAGCAGGCGCAGCAGCCGGTCATGGGTGTCGATGGAATTGACGGCGAAGCCGCCGCCATGGAAATAGATCAGTACCGGCAGGGGCCGGCCCTCCTCCAACATCCCCGGTGGCTGGATCAGGCGCAGGCGCAAGGGGCCGGCGGGACCGTCCGCCGCGACCTCCCGGATGTCGGCGGGCAATGCCGGGCCATTGAGGAAGGCGTGGTAGCGCTCCGCCGCGTCGCGCGCTTCGGCCAGAGGCTGGCGCAACGGGTCGGCGGGGACCAGACCGGTGCGGGCGGCCAGCGCGCCCAGCGCGACGACGTCCGGATCGAGCAGATCGCGCTGAACAGGCAGGACGGTATCCGGCATCGACGCTCTCCCCAAGGCCAGAGAATTTCGAGTCAGAGGATGTAGGACATGACGAGATACAGCACCGCCTCGTCCTCGCCGGCGTTGCGGTAGCGGTGGGGGACGTCGGCCTCGAACAGGATCGAATCGCCCTCCTCTAGCCGGTGCTCGCCGTCGGCGGTGGCGATGTCGACCCGGCCGCGCCCGACCAGGATGTTCTCCACCGTACCGGCGGAATGGCCGTCGGACGCTTCGTCGGCGCCGGGGGCCAGACGCAGCTCGTAGAACTCCACCTGCCGCTCGCCCTTCAGCGGGAACAGCGCCCGCGAGGTGAAGAGGCCGTCGCGGGAGGTCAGGCTGCGCTGCTCGGCCCGCCGGATCACCGTGGTGCCGGCGTCGCCGCCGGTGCTGAGCAGGCTGGAAAAGGACAGGTCCAGCGCCTTGGCGACCGTCCACAGCGTGCCGATGTCGGGACGGTGCCGCCCCTCTTCGATCGCTGCCAGGAGTTGCGGATCGCTACCGGACAGTTGCGCAAGCCCGTCGACCGACAGCCCCTGCCGCCGGCGGAAGCCGCGCAGATTGTCGCCGATCACCCCGACCAGCTGGTCGAGAGACGGCGGGTCAGCGGATTGGCCCATGGATAGGGGGGTGTCGATCGTCATGACTCCGGTCTCCTGCGACGGGGATCGGCAGGATTGAACACCACTTATTCCTACTTATCAAGTAGGTAAAATCAAATCATTTTGTTATTTGCGCGCGATGTTCAAATTATTGTACATTTCTATATTGTTTTATGCCATGGGGTCGGAGGGAAAAGGCGAATCGCCACGCCCGTCCGAAACGGGCGGACGGGCGTGGCGCTGGATGGATCGGACTGGAATGGCCGGTGGCCGGACCGTTTACGGCGGGACGGCGTCGGAAGCGTGGGTCTTCATCTCATGGCGATGCCGTTCGGCGAAACGCTCCAGCGCGCGGCGCGCGGCGTCGAAGGCGTCGCGGGTTGCCGCATCGGCACTCTCATGGCCATGGCTTCCGGGCTTGTCGCTGTGCACGACCAGTTCGTCGCCGGGAACGGTCAGGGCGATCTGGACGGTGTAAGGATTGCCCTGGTACCGGCGGCCGTGACGACGCGCTTTCCAGGTCACGGCCGGCCCGGGGATCGCCATGCCGCCCGGAGCAACCACCATGCCGGCCAGACGCTCTTGCACATAGTCGCGTAGAGTTGGATTGATCACCAGCTTGGCCGGCTTGGGCCGGCGAGCTGAACGATCGGCATGCCGTTGCGCGGTCGTCGCCCGATACTCCAGCCCGCCCGATCGGGTGGCGGCATTGCGCCGCAGCTCCCGGGAAATAATCGAGGCGGCTTGTCCCAGTTGCCGAGCGATCTCCCGCACGCCAAGCCCCTGGGCCCGCAGCAGCGCGATCTCCTCCCGATCCGCAAATTGCAAATACCGCTTCGACGGCGGCTTCGCCGACGATGCAAACTTCGCTGGTGGCATACCCCCCGCCTCTCGGAACCAACGTCCCACCACCGCGGGCGACACGCCAACCAGGGATGCCGCATTCTCTCTCGATTGTCCCATCGCAATCGCCGCCCAGAACCGCCGGCGATCCTCACGCTGTGCCGAGGGGGGGCCGACCAGGTGACCGCTGAGAAACTCGTCCAGATCGATCCGAGCGCCGCTTCCGCTTCTTCATCGCAACCTCCTGTGTCAGGCTGTTGCGACGACCACTTGAATCCGCCCAGTAGGCCTCCCTGGATTACCGGGATCTGTTGCGGGCGGCCGGGATGCGGCAGTCCATGTCGCGCAAGCGCTGCTGCCACGACGATGCTCCCATCGAGAGCTTCTTCCACACACTCAAGGTCGAGTTGGTCCACCGTACTCGGTCCGAAACCCGCGACCAAGCGCGCCGGGAGGTCTTCGCCTACATCGAGACACACNAGCGCGCCGGGAGGTCTTCGCCTACATCGAGACACACTACAATCGCCAACGCGCCCATTCGGCGATCGGATACATCACCCCCGAACAAGCCGAGCTAAGATCTGCGTAAACCCGTGTCCATCGATCCGGGGCAAGATCACAAACGGTCCTCCCGCCGAATGCCCCTCCAAAATAGTTCGACAGCGTTGCAGACGTTGCGGTCAATGGCCGCCTCCAGATCGGCCGGCAGTAGGCCGGCGACCGCCCGCAGATGCATTTCACCAAGAACGATCGTCAGGAACTGACTCGCCGTGCATTCCGGATCGTCAACGACAATCAGGCCACGCTCGCGCCAACCCACGAGGATGCGGGCGAGATGCGCGGTGATCTGCTCCGGCCCGATCCGGTAGAAGGTTTGGGCGAGTTCGGGGAAACGCACGCCTTCCGACAGGATCAGGCGATAGATGCCGAGCGCATCCGGCGTCATTGTCGCGGTCAACAGCTGCCGGGCGATTTGCGAGAGGGCGGTGGGGACATCCATGTCGCTGATGTCCTGGACAAAGATACACGACAGGATATGCTCGGTCCGCTCCTTCACGATGGTGCTGAACAAGCCGTCCTTGCCGCCGAAGTGATTGTAGATCGTGGCCTTCGATGCGTTCGCCTTGGCGACGACGAGGTCGATGGTCGCGCCGTTGTAGCCGCTTTCCAGAAACACCTGGAGCGCGGCATCCAGAATCTCGCAGCGTCTGGATTCGCCGCGCGGCCTGCTGCGTCGCTGGGTCGTTGTTACCATGCTCGGGTGCCCTGGGATCAAACCATTTTTCAAAGTCTGTGTTTCGACAAGATCAACCAATCAAAGTGGGTGTTTTTCAAGGCTCTGGAGTGCACGGCGCGTTCCTATTAGGCATTCAAGGTCATGTCAATCGCAAGCCTCTTAAAATTTAATGAAAAAATTTTCACAATGCCCCTGCCATGAAAGACTGATCTCTTCAGCTCATTGGCGAATATGGGGTTTTCACTGGGCAGATTGGCAATGAAGAATGATGTTCCGTTCATGCTGGAGCCCCCGCTGATGGGAATGATCTCTCCAGAGGGAAACAGGCGTAGCGCCGTTCCGTTCGTGCCCCCGACCGAGATCTCCAGCCGACCCGGTCAATGCCGCGTCCGCAAGGCGGCCCGCAAGGTTTGCCGACCGGGCAGCCCATCAGCAAGGACCTTCCGGGAGCATCAACGGATGAAGCCGTCCCGGTACAGGCGCATGAGCAGCAGCGGCGCGGCGAGGAGCGGATGACGGCGCTGCCAGGCCGAGATCGGCACCGGCCGCCCGACGTGCCGCTCCAGCTTCCAGAGAATGTAATCGACCCCGTTGTCGAAGGTGAAGGCGGCTTTCACCAAACGCAGAACGTTCAACAGCTTGCCCATGCGCCGCCGCCTCTTCCAGGCACTGCCCGCCTTGCCGCGGTCGTGAACCACCGGATGCAGCTCCCCGCCCGATGACGCCGTCACCGCGATGCCGCCGTGTGCCAACGCGAGCGGAAGCACATGGGCATAGCGCTCCGCCGCCCAGTCGTGGACGAGCGTGGCGCGGTCGCTGCGCTCGGCGCGCAGTTCGGCCCCGTAGGTATGCCGGAACAGGGCGGTCCAGTATTCCGCCGGGAGGCCATGCGCCGGCCCCAGGCGGACGGCCCAGCGGGCGGCCGTCGCGACCGCCTGGGCGACCGCTTCGACCACCGCCGCACGGTTTGCCGCGTCGCGCGCATGCAGCAGCGCAGCCGGCTGGCAGAAGCGTGCCCAGACGGTGGTGTCGATCCCCTCGCCGCGCACGGCGCGCCCGAAGGCCGCCGTTCCCATCACCGCCACCTTGGCCCGCACCAGCCCCGCCGCCCCCGCGGTCTCCAGGTAGGACACGGTGGGCGGCAGCGCCGCGTTGAGCAGCGCCGGCCAGAGCCGCCCATGGTAACGCCGCAAGTCGTCGGTCAGGACATAGACGTCGAGCAGGCCGCCGGTGTCCCCCGTACGCAGGCAGGAGCCATAGAACAGCACGGCCGCTACACCATCCCCATGGCGGGCCAGGATCGCGTTGGCGATCACCCGCGCCTCGGCCATGACGGGACGGTCCAACTCCTCGGCTACCAGACGATTGAGCGGCGGGGTCATGGTGCCACGAACCCGGCGCGCCGGCCGGCGGACAGAAGAACGCCCTGCGGCCCCGGATCGAATAGCTCGCCGTCGACCACGAAGGGGGTCGCCATCGCGATGGCCAGCCGGTCGGCCCGACCGCTGGCGTAGCCCGCGTCGATCATCCAGGGGCGCGGCCGTCCGCGCAGCGCCGGCAGCAGCGCCGCCATGAGCCGCGGCGGCCTGCCCGGAACGTCGAGCCAGCGGATCGGCTTTTCCCCCTCTCCCCAGAAGGGCGTCAGGTCGAGAACCAGACGGTCGAGCGTGGTCGCCAACGTCAGGAAGCGGCGCCCGCACCGTCCCGGCGCGTCGTCGGTGGCAATGCTCATCTCCTCCCCTTCCAGCAAGACGTGACGGCGTGGTCCGAACAGGGTGGACGCCGCGGTGGCTGCGATGGACAGGGCGACCGCCGCGGCGTCGTGGACGCCGGCCCGGTGGATGTGGCTGTTTGCGATCCGGGTGCCCGCCGCGAAGCCGGCGGCGCCGAACAGGAAGCCGCGTACCCGGCGCTCCGGTCCGCCGCGCCATGTGATGTCCAGCACCGGCCATTCGACCCGAGTCAGGGTTCCATCTCGGGCGGCGGCGACGAGGCGGCGCAGGCCGGCCGCTCCCGTGCCGGCCCGGCCGAGGACGCGGGCCGCCAGATTCGTCTTGCCCGCCGGCAGCAGAGCGATGTCCGGCTGCTCGTCGCCGTAGGCGCCCGGCAGGGCCGTCAGCACCTCGCGCAGGGTGCCGTCGCCGCCGCTCACCGCGACCACACGCACCCCGAGCCGACGGAACTCCGCCAGAGCATCCTCCAGCTCCGCGACGGTCCGCGGCTCGGCCCGCGGCAGATCGTCGAACCCGGCGACGCTCCGGCCGAAGCCGCCGTCGCGGTTGCGCCGGCTGGCCTGGTTGATGATCAGGCCGACCCGCATCACCGGGCCAGCCAGGACTGCAACCGCCCCTTCCGGCGCGCGCGCAGCGCCTGGAGGATCTGCACCGTGTGGACCAGCAGCGAGGCCAC
This sequence comes from Azospirillum endophyticum, assembly GCF_016595245.1. Lineage (GTDB taxonomy): Bacteria > Pseudomonadota > Alphaproteobacteria > Azospirillales > Azospirillaceae > Azospirillum > Azospirillum endophyticum. The sequence goes on along the minus strand of NZ_JAENHM010000089.1, from coordinate 18,448 downwards.
CGTCCAGACGGCGACGGCCAGCATCCCGAGGTCGGGGCGGCCGGCCAGCGCCCCGGCGCTCAACAGCAGCAGGTTCGGGTTGCGGCGCGCGGTGATCAGGCGGAACCAGCTGTCGAAGGGCCGCCAGATGTGGATCTCCAGCTTGAACAGGGCGATGAACAGCCCTTCCTGCAACCTTTGCAGGACGTACCCACCGGCCACGACGGCCAGCACCAGCCCGGGATCGGACAGCGGCAGGCCGGCGGCGCCCAGCCCGACGATCCAGGCCCAATACCAGAAGGGCGGATGGATCAGGTCGATGCCGTGGTCGAAAACGTTGCCGAGCTTCGTCGACGTCAGCGTCACGCGGGCGAGTTTGCCGTCCACCGTGTCAAGGAAGGTCATGCCCCAGGCCGCCACGAGGCCGGACAGGAACCAGCCCTGCCAGAAAGCCAGCATGGCGAGCAGCACGAGCACGAGGCTGAGCCACGTCACCGCGTTGGGGGTGATGCCGTGTCCGGCGCACCAGCGCGTGACCCGCAGGGCCGGTGCCGGCCAGACATGCTTGGTGACGAGGTCGGTCACGCCCTTGTAGGAGCCGGCGAACATGCGCCGCTCCACGTCGGTCAGCGTTTCGGGTGTGAGCGGCAGCAGATAAGGCGCCTCGCGCTTGCGCAGGGCGTTGTTGTAGGCGGAGCTCAGATCCGCCGGGGTGACGGCGCGCACCCCGGCGGGAAGTGGCGCCCCTTGCATCAGCATTGCGACGGCGGACTCCGCCGTCTCCGCGTCGACAGCGGCGGCGACCGGCCGGCCGTCCCCGCTGGCCAGCGCGACGTTGCGGGCGCCGGCGAGGTCGGCGATCAGCACCGCATCGTAGACATGGTCGTCACGCACCAGAAGATGCCGGCGGCCCGGAACCACGGTGCCGGTCCAGGGCCGGATGTCGGTCACGCCCGCGCGGCGCAGGGAGCGCGCCAACCGCTCCGCGGAGGTCATGCCCCACAGTCGCAGCGGGCACGCGCCGAAGAGCAGAGCCACGGGGGGCTCTGCGGACTCGACAAGGCCGTCCGTGGCGGTCCATGCATGGTCAACGACGTCGCTCACCAGGTGTCTTCCTCATCATGCCAACGGGTTTCCGCTTCGCTCATCTCTCCGACCCTCACCTGCCCTTGCCCTCCGGCTGGCCGGCCGGGCTGCGGGCGCTTGCCGGCAAGCGGTCGCTGGGGCTGCTGTCCTGGCGGCGCAAGCGGCAGGCGATCCACCGGCCGGAGATCCTGGCAGCGCTGATGGCCGACGTCGCCGCGCACGCCCCGGACCATGTCGCGGTGACGGGCGACCTGACCAACATCGCCCTGCCGGACGAGTTCGAGCAGGCGCGCTCCTGGCTGGCGCAGGCGGGGCCGCCGAACCGTGTCACCGTCGTGCCGGGCAACCACGACGCCACCGTCGCGGTGCTCTGGGAGTCCGGACTTGGCCGCTGGCAGCCGTGGATGAGCGGCGACGCGCCGGCCGAGGGATTTCCGTTCGTCCGTGTCCGGGGACCGGTCGCCTTCGTGGGAGTCTCCACGGCTGTGCCGAGCCCGCCGCTTCTGGCCATCGGCAGCGTTGGGGCCAGACAGGCGGCACGACTGGAGGCGATCCTCGCCGAGTTGGACCGGCGGGGGCTGTTCCGCGTCGTGCTCATGCACCATCCGCCGCTCCGGATCGGCCGGTCGGAACGCAAGGCGCTGACCGATCGCCGCCGCGTCCAGGACGTGCTGGCGCGGGCGGGCGCCGAGTTGGTGCTGCACGGGCATCACCATCGCGATCACATCGCCTCCCTGCCCGGCCCCGGCAACCCGATCCCGCTGTTCGGCGTGGCATCCGCCTCGGCGGCGCCAAGCGGGCGGGCGGACCCGGCCCGCTGGATCCAGTTCACGGTCGAACGGCGGGGTGACGGCGCTTGGCGCCTGTCGGCCCAGGTCCGTGGCTATGACGCTGGCGGCTTTCGCACCGAAGCACGCTATGCGATGGTTTGCGGACATCACGACGTGGCGGCCCGACCCTGAGGTGCCCCGACCTGCCCGGTGACGCGCCGTGCCAGGATCGCCTCGGCAAGGGCGAGGTCGTCCGGCCGGTCCACATCGACCGCCGCGTCGGCGAAGGGCATCTCGACCGCGGCAAGCCGCGTGCCGGTGCGCCGGCCGAGTGCCGCCAGTGCCGCCCCGAGCCTCAGGCGTCCCAGGACATAGGAGAGCAGCATGCCGGGACCAAGCAGCCCGATCATGCGCCAGGGCTTCTTGCGGTCCTGTTCGACCCGGCGCCAGAACGACACGACCGAGAGCGCGGTCTCCGTGCGCAGGACGAAAAGGTTGCAGCCGCTCCAGGCGCCGTCGCCAAAGCGCAGATAGGTGCGCCGGGTGTCGGGGTGGGCGGCGCGGATCGTCTCCGCCCGGGCGAGCCCGACGGCCGCATCGGCGTCGGGCGGTGCCTGGGTCCAGAAATGCTCGACCATCGCCGGCGTCAGCAGCGGGTGGTCGGCCGTGGTGACGAGGCAGGGGAAAGGGTCGGGAACCGCCTCCAGGGCGGCCAGCACGCTGCGGCTCGGCGAGGAGGCCGCCGGAACGACCTCCAGCGTGCCCCGCGCCAGGAAGCCGGCGAAGGCGGGATCCTCCAGCACGAGGCCGGGGCGTTCGATCACCACGGCCACGCGGCCGACGCGGGGGACGGCGGCCAGCGTCTCCAGGACGCGGACCAGCATGGGAACCCCCGCCACCGGGGCCAGCGCCTTATGGGACACACCGGCGGCGGCGGCCACCGGATCGGCCGCGCCGCGGCTGCCCGCCAGCACGATGGCGGTGAGATTCGCCGTGGGGGGGCGTTCGGTGGAGGGGACGCTGCTCACAGCGCCTTCCCATAGATGCGATAGGTCTTGTAGGGTCGCCCCCCGACGGCCTCGGCGATGCGGCGCATGGGCTGGTTGTCCTCCAGGATCCAGGACATCTCGATGCGGCGCAGGCCCAGCGCCGCCGCCTCGCGGCGGATCGCGGCCATGATCAGGAAGCCGAGCAGGCCGCCCAGCAGGCTGTCGGCGTAGCGGCGCCGCACCCCCATCAGCGGGACGCGGGCGCTGCGCACGCCGGACAGCTTCAGCCGCCACAACAGCTTGGCCCAGCCGAAGGGCAGAAGCCGGCCGTCGAGATCGCGGATCGCCTCGTTCAGGTTGGGCAGGCAGACTGCGAAGGCCGCCGGCTCCCCGTCCACCTCGGCGAACCAGACCAGCCGCTCGTCGATCAGCGGCTTCATCTGCCGGGCCATGTGGTCGACCTCGTCCGGGGTCAGCGGGACGAAGCCCCAGTTTCCGCTCCAGGCGTCGTTGAAGATGTCGGTCAGCCGGCCGACCTCGCGCCGGTAATCGGCCATGCGCAGCCGGCGGACACGCACGTTGGGCGGCAGCGGCCGCCCGAGGATCGCCGCCAAACCGGCAGGCAGGCCGGGATCGTCGCTGAGATAGGCGAGAACGTCCTTGGCCTTGGCGTAGCCGACGCGCTCCAGCAGCGGGCCGAGATAGGGGCGGTCATGCCCCATCATCAGCATCGGCGGCGTGTCGAATCCCTCGACCAGCAGTCCGGTCTCCTCGTTGATCGAGAGGTTGAAGGGGCCGAGGACGCGGTGGGCACCCCGCTCCCGCAGCCACCGCTCCGCCGTCGCGGCCAGGGCTCCGACGACGGCTTCGTCGTCCGTCGCGGCGAGCAGGCCGAAATGGCCGGTGCCAGCCTCCCCCAGACGGTCAATCTGCGCGCTGATCCGGCCGACGTCGCGGCCATGCCGCCGCGCGATCCAGAAAGCCGCGTCCGCGTGGCGGAAGAAGGGGTTGCCGGCCGCGGACAGAGCGGCGCGGCGCTCCATCAGCAGCGGGGGCACCCACAGGGGATCGTCGCGATGCAGCGCGAAGGGCACCCGGATGAATCGCTCCATGGCGGCGCGACCGGCGACCGGCACGATCTCGATGGCGGCCTCCGGCCCGGACTCCACGGCCGCAACCCGCCGGCCGGGAATGGACGATCGCGCAGCTCCCACGGGTTGGTCGAGCATCGCTCACTCCTCCAGCGAGACAAGAACGGCGGCGCCGATGACGGCGAACAGCACCAGCGGGAACCAGACCGCGACGGCGGGAGGGAGCGTGTTCGCCTCCCCCAGCGCCGACAGCAGTCCCTGGCAGAGCAGGAAGGCCAACCCGAGGAGAAGGCCGACGGCGAGCCCGGACCCGAACCGCCGGCTGCGGCGGATGCCGTGCAACGCCGGCTGGGCGAGCAGAAGCATGACGAAGGACGAGGCGGGCATGGAGAAGCTCTTCTGCATCTGTGTCTCGTAATAAGCGCGATGCCTGGTGCCGGACCACGCACCTTCCAGGATGGCCCGGATCCGCCGGAGCGGCAGGAACTGCGTGGGGTTGGCGGCGAAGGCGACATTGGCGGGGGACGGCCCGTCCGGCCAGGGCAGCGCATCGCGATGCTCCGTCCTCTGGATGCCGTTCCTCAGCGTCAGGACCTCGGCGTCGCGAAGCACCCAGCGACCGTCCTCCCATTCGGCGCTGCGCGCGACGGTGCGGCCGGTCGCCTGTCCTTCCTCGTCGCGCGGCACGATGGTCACGCCGGCGAGGCGGTGTCCGTTGTCCTCCACCGTCGTGATCGAGACGATGCCGCCACCGGCGAGCATCCACACCGGCTTGGCGGGGGCCTCGGTCCGCTCCCTGGGCGCCGGGCGCAGCGCCCACCAGTCCTGAAGGGCCAGCTCAGCCCGCGGCACCCCCTGGTCGAGCAGCAGGCCGTGCAGCAGGACGATGACGGTCACGGCGGGTACCAGCAGCCCGAGGAGCCGCCACGGCGAGGCGCCCACCGAGCGCAGGGCGACGATCTCGTTGCGCTGTGCGAGCGACAGGAAGACGGTGAGCGCGCCGATCAGCACCGCCAGCGGTACGAGCTGGTTCACGAACAGCGGCAGGCGCAGCCCGACATAGGTCAGCAGGTCGGCGGACCCCTGCCCGCGCTCCAGCACCGCGCTCATCTTGTCGAGGAGGTCGAGCAGTTGCAGCAGCGCGGCGAAGGCCAGCAGCACGGCCAGGAAACGCCCGACGAAGGCCTTGGAAACGTAGCGGACGAGCGTCACGTCGGCGCCCTCCTGGACCGGACGAGGCGGCGGACGAAGTGGCGGACCGGTCGGGCGAGGCTCTCGACGCCTTCGTAAAGCGCGTCGAACGGGTTGGCCCCGGCCCGGCGTTCCGTGTTCACGAAGAGGGCGCAGCAGCCGGCCGCGAAGACCGCGAAGGGCCCCCACAGGCCGAGCAGCGGATCGACCCGCCCGAGATGGGCCAGGCTTTCGCCGAACTGGACGGCGTGGTGGTAGAGCAGCAGGATGACCGCCGCCACGGCGATCCCCTGCCACCGGAAGCTCCGCTTCGCGGCCATCCCCATCGGAACGGCCAGCATGGGCAGCACGAGCAGGGAGGCCGAGCGGACCAGCCGTGCGTGGAACTCGGCCGTCAGCCGCGCCCGCGGAATCGTGGGTGGCGGATCGGTCCAGGCGTCGCGCAGTTCCGTCAGCGTCAGTTCGCGCTCGCTTTCGCCGCGCCCGCGGAACAGCGGCACTTCCAGGGTGAAGGGGCGGCCGAGCAGCAGCCGGTCGAACGCCAGAACCGCGTCGTGCCCGTCCGGGGTCCGGCGGATCTGTACGGCGTCCTGAAGCAGGATGGTCATACGGGTGCCGTCATCGTTCACCTGCAGGTCGCCGCTCCGCGCCGTGGTGGTGACCTCCCCCCCGCCCTCCTGCCGCTCGTGAACGAAGACGCGCTCCAGCCGCTGGCTGACGCTATCCAGCCGGTCGGCGTAGAGGGTGTAGCCGTCGTCCGCGTCGATGAAGGTGCCGGTCACGAGCGACGCGTCCCAAGGTGCGTTGGTCACGGCATGGAAGATCGCGCGGTAGGCGTAGCGGGAGTAGGGCTGGATATAGCCATGGAGGGCGATGCCGAACAGGGCCAGCAGCAACCCGAGCCCGAGCAGGGGCCGGGCGAAACGCCGGATCGACAGCCCGCAGCCGCGCAGCGCATCGAGTTCGCAGTCTTCGCTGAAGCGGGCCGTCACCAGGAAGATGCTGGTGAAGAAGGCGGCTGGCAGCGCCAGCCCCAGATAATGCGGCACCAGATTGACGGCCATGGTGAGGACCGGGCCGAACGGTTTGCCGTGCTGCGCCACCAGATCGAACAGGCGCAGGACCCGTTCGAGGACGAGCACCGCCAGCACGACGCCCAGCGAGACGCCGAGCGGCGTCGCCGTCTGGCGCAGGATGTACCGGTCGATCAGGCGCACGGGCGGCGAATCCTAGACGGCAAGACCGGTCCACCGCTCGCGCAGCGCCTGCACGATCCGGTCGAGCGTCGCGGGCGGCGGCTCGACGAAGTGGCCGAGGGCGGGCGGGCCGGGCCAGCCGCGATCCGGGAACTCCAGCCCATCGAAGCGGCGCGTCTCCCGATAGCGCGGGATGACGTGGAAATGGACGTCCGGGTCCACCATCATCAGCATCAAGTGGTTGATCTTCTCGTAGGACACGAAATCCCCCAGCACCGCCTCGGTGCCGGCGACGACCTCCCGCAGATCGGCGAATGCTGCGGCGCTCACCTGCCCGAAGGCCGTCGCCGGTTCCCGGCAGACCAGGACCAGCGCTCCCAGGGCGACCTGCCGCGGGCGGACGAGCACCGCCCAATGGGCGGTTTCCGCCACCAGAGTTCGCGGATGTCCGAATGTCCGCATCGTCGCGTTCGTCATGGCCTCTTTCCCTTCGACACCGTCACGGTCGTCGCGCGGTGCTCACGCCGACAGCCGCTGCTCCGCCGTGGGCAGCGCGAAGCGACCGGCCGCGATCCACCCCTCGATCAACCGCTGGGCGCAGGCGACGTCGGCGGGATAATCGACCTCACCCCACTGATGCCCTTCGATGGACACGGCCTCCACCACCCCGCCATCGGTCCGCGCCAGCCGGTCGACGGCAGACAGGTACCAGCGCGAGCGTCCGTCCGGCTCCCGGAGCACGGACTGGATCGAGTCGACGAATCGTGCCCCGCCGTCTCCGCGGAACAGCAGCATCCCAATGGACTCGCCGTCCACGCTGTCCGCCGAAAGGGTCTTGCCGATGGCACGCAGCCGATGGCCGGCGGCCAGGCTGACCTTCATGTCGTCAGCGTCGTAGCGCGGCTTGCGGTCGATGGTGACCGTCACCGGCGCGGTCGCCCGCGACAGCAGCGTGCCCAGCACGGCCGGCTCGAACAGCGTGTCGCCGTTGAGGATCAGGAAGTCGCCGGTCATCGCCGACTGGGCGACGAAGCAACTGCCGATGTTGTCGGCGACGCTGTAGAAGGGGTTGAACAGGGTGCGCACGTGCAGCCCCGGCAGGTCGAGCCGCTCCAGCTCCTCCTCAACCGCCGCCGCGGCAAAGCCAACGACGACCACCGCCTCGGTGACGCCCTGCATCGCCAGTGCGCGGAGCTGCCACTCCAGCAATGGACGGCCGGCGAAGGGCAGCAGGCATTTCGGCCGGGCCTCCGTCAACGGCAGAAGCCGCTTCCCCTGCCCGGCGCTGAGGACGATCGCCTTCACAGCGTGGTCTCCGCAACTGCAGCCGGGGCTACCGGAATGGGGGCGGCCGCCATGGAAGCCCGCCGGGGTCCGTCCCCCTGGGGCCGGAGCGGCTCGGCACGGCTGGCCGGCGCCGCGACGACGCCCAACTCGCGGCCGATGGCGGTGATGGCGGCGAGGGCGGCTCCGATTTGGGCCTCGCTGTGGGCGGCGCTGACGCTGGAGCGCAGCAGCGGCGCGTTGTCCGGCGTGGCCGGCGGCAGAGCGAGATTCAGGTAGACCCCCGCCTCCAGAAGTGCGTTCCAGAAGGCGATGGCGACCTCCGTCGAGGGCATGCGGATCGAGACGATCGGGCCGGCCTGCGGGCCGAGGACGAAGCCCTCGGCCCGCAGGCCGCGGTAGAAGCGCTCGGCGTTGCCGGTCAGACGGGCGCGCAGACCGGGCTCCTCCTGGATGCGGGCCAGCGCCCGCGTGACCGAGGCGATCACCGACGGCGGCAGCGACGCGGTGAACATGTATGGCCGGCAGGCGATGCGCAGCACGTCGAAGTCCGGCAGATCCGAGACGCAGAAGCCGCCGACCGCGCCGAGGCTCTTGCTGAAGGTGCCGACGATGAAGTCGACGTCCGCCTCCACTCCGGCCTGCTCGACCAAGCCGCGCCCGTTGCGGCCGAGCACGCCCAGCGAATGGGCCTCGTCGACCAGCAGATGGGCGCCCCATTCGCGCTTGACGGCGGCGATCTCCGCCAGTGGGGCGGTGTCGCCGAGCATGCTATAGATGCCCTCGACCACGATGAGGCGGTTGCCGGGCGCGCCCTTCAGCCGGTTCAGGCGGCGGGCCAGGTCGTCGGGGTCGTTGTGGCGGAAACGGATGACCTCGGCCTGGCCCAGCCGGCAGCCGTCGTAGATGCTGGCATGGCTGTCGGCGTCGATCAGGATGTGGTCGCCGCGCCCGGCAATGGTGGACAGGATGCCGAGGTTGGCCTGGTAGCCGGTGGAGAACAGCATCGCCGACCGGCAGCCGTAGAATTCCGCCAGCCGCCGCTCCAGCACCGCATGGTCGTCGTAGGTGCCATTGGCGATGCGCGAGCCGGTGGTGCCGGTGCCGCCCTGCCGCAGTGCCTCGACGGCGCTCTCGATGCACTCTCCGTCGAAGGTCAGGCCGAGGTAGTTGTTGGTGCCGAGCAGGATGACCCGCCGCCCCTTCAGCGTCGCCTCGCTCGGCGACAGCACCGCGTCGAAGCACACGGTGAAGGGATCCTGGCCGGCAGCCCGAACGGCATCGTAGGCTCCCTGGAGGGGCTGGAACTTATCGAGAATGGTCATTCAGGTCAGCGTCCCTTGAGATCCGCGATGGCGACGGCCAGATCGCCGATGGTTTGAATCCCGGCCAGCCTGTCCATGGGAATGGAGACGTCGAACCGATCTTCGAGCTGCATGACGAAGTTCATGACGGCAAGGGAGTCGAGGCCGAGGTCGCGCGCGATGTTCGTCCCGGCGTCCACCTCCCGAGGGGCCTGCGGCAAGGCCGTGACCATACCGACGATGACGTCAACGATGTCGCTAGTTCTGATCATTGGGCATGCACCGGTTGTTGGTCGAGTGCGGCGGCCCCGGACCGCCTCGCGCGGCCGGGACGGGGTTCCTTGGGAAGCGCCGGGAAGGGGGCCGGAATCATCGCAGCCACCCGGCGTCGCGATACCAGCGGACCGTGCCGGCGAACCCCTCCGGCAAGGGGATGCGCGGCGTCCAGACCGCCGGCGGGGGCTGGCGGTCGTTGGCCGAGGACCAGTCCGGATGCAGCATCTCCCGCAGCTTGCCCGGCGTCAGGATCGACGCGCGGCCGGCAAGCCGCCCTGCCAGACCCGCTGCCGAGCCGGCCAGCCGGACCAGCGGCGTCGGAAGGCGGACGATCCATGGCGCCCCGCCAACCGCCCGCACCGCCTCGTCTAGGACGGTACGCCAGGAATAGCCGTCACGCCGCGCGTCGCTGAGCTCGAAGATGCGGCTTGGTGGGCCGTCGGCGCACAGCGCGGCGACCGCTGCCGCCGCGTCCTCCGCGTGGATGAGGCAGACGCGGGCGTCCGGCCCGTGGAGCAGCGGCAGCACGGGACCGCTGGCTCCGCGGAACACGGCCAGGGTCTCCGCGTCCCGTGGCCCATAGACGGCGGACGGGCGGACGATCACCCAGGGCGCGCTTCCGCAATTCGCGCGGATGGCGTTCTCGCCGGCGCGCTTGCTTGCGGCATAGTCGGACAGGTCCGGCTCCCGCGCCGCCAGCGAGGAGACATGGACCAGCCGTGCGGCGGGAGCCGCCGCCGCCACCGCCGCCGCGAGGCGGCTGGCGCCGTCGCGGTTGACCGTCAGGAAGTCGGCCGGCGCGCGTGCCTTGATCAGGCCCGCCAGATGCACCACGGCGTCGGCACCGCGCACCAGGCGACGGAGCGCCCCGCCGTCCGCGAGATCGCCGAACGCCAGTTCCAGCTCCTGGTCGGGGCATGGCCAATGCCCGGCGCTGCGCCGGACGAGCAGGCGGACGCGCCATCCCCTTCGGGCCAGGGCGGCGACAACCGCGTGCCCCAGGAAGCCGGTGCCGCCGGTGACCGCTGCGATGCGCATCAAAGTCCGTCTCCGAACGCTCCGGCGAGGAAGAGTTGGCGGGCCCGGCTGCGGCTGAGCTTGCCGGACGAGGTCTGCGGCAGGCTGTGCGACGGAACCAGCAGCACCTGCGCTTCGGCGCCATGTTCCGCGCGCAGGGTGCCGGCGACGGTGGACTTCAGCGCCCGCCGCGCGTCCGGGTCGGACGTGCGGCAGTGAACGAGCAGGACGATGCGCTCCGCCTCGTCCTGCTCGATGGCGAAGGCGGCGACGTCGCCGCTGCGCAGTCCGCCCGCGCGCTCCACGCTCCATTCGAGATCCTGGGGCCAGATGTTGCGGCCGTTGATGAGGATGAGATCCTTGGCGCGCCCGGTGATCACCAGTGCTCCACCGACCCGGTAGCCGAGGTCGCCGGTGTCGAGCCATCCGTCGGCCGACAGGACCCGCGCGGTTTCCTCGGGCTGGTCGAAATAGCCGTGCATCAGGCTCGGGCCACGGACGAAGAGGCGGCCCAGGCGGCGCTCTCCGAGGGGCGCTCCGCCGGGATCCCGGACCTCGACCTCGTGGCCCGCCAAGGGCGGCCCGCACAGGACGAAGTCGCGCGTCCGTCCTCCGGCCGCCCGCGGCGCCGCGGCGAGTCCGTCGCCCTCCAGCACGTCCAGATCCACCCGGTCCACCTCCACTCCCGTCCGCAGGGGAGCGAAGCTCACCGCCAGGGTGGTTTCGGCCATCCCGTAGCTTGGGACGAAGGCGCGCGGATCGAAGCCGCAGGGGGCGAAGCTCCGGGCGAATCCGGCGAGGACTTGCGGACGGATCATGTCGCCGCCGATCCCGGCGGCGCGCCACGACGAGAGGTCAAGCCCCTCCGGGACGGTCGCTGCCGCGCGCTTGGCGCACAGTTCGTAGCCGAAGCTCGGGCTGTAGGAGAGCGTGCCGCGGTTGCGGGCGATCAGCGACAGCCAGGTCAACGGCCGCCGGGCAAACTCGCCGGTCGGCAGGTAATCGACGGAGATCTGGGCGGCGAGCGGAGCGAGCAGGAAACCGACCAGCCCCATGTCGTGGTAGAAGGGCAGCCACGAGACGCCGCGGTCGCCCTCGACGATCTGCAGGCCATGCCTCACGATCGCGCGCGCATTTTCCATCAGCGCGCGATGGGTGACCGTGATGCCCGAGGGAAAGCGGGTGCTGCCCGACGAGAATTGCAGATAGGCGACGTCGTCCTGGCCGATGGCCGGCAGCGCGTCGGCGGTTTCCATGTGCCCGTCAAGCGCGCCGAAGCCGCCGGCGACGCGCAGCGGCAGCCCTTCGGCCGCTTCCAACGCCCAGTCCGCCAGGAACGCCGGGGCGAACAACCCGGACACCCGCGCCGCGCCCAGCATGCGGCGGATGTGGCCGACATAGCCCTGGCGCCCGCCGAAGGCCATCGGCAGCGGCAGCGGCAGCGGCGCGATGCCGGCGTAGAGGCAGGCAAAGAAGAAGCGCACGAAATCGCCGCCGGTTTCGGCGACGAGCGCGATCCGTTCCTCGCCCGGCACGAAGCCGGCCGCCAGCAGGCGGCGGGCCAGTGATCGGGCTTGGTCGCGCAGGTCCCGATAGCGCAGGCTTTCCAGGAGCTGGCCGTTGCCCGAATAGAAGTTGAGGCCGCGTTCGCTTCCCGACGCATAGTCCAGCGCCTCGGTCAACGTTGCGAAGTCCGCCTTGCGCAGAGGCATAGGACAGATGGATGGCGTCGGGGACGGCATCGTCACGATCCTCAACCCAGCTTCTGGCGGAGGGCCTGGCGCAGCCCGTCGACCTTGCCGCCGTTCTGCTGGATGGCCGAGCCGAATTCCCGGCGCTGGGTGATCCCCATGCTGATGCCCTCGACCATCACATCGATGATCCTGTACCGGCCCTGCTGCCGCCGGTTCCGATAGTCCGCCTGCAGTTGCTCCGTCGCCGCGTTCCGGTAACGGCCCAGCACCCAGCGCCCGATGTAGAGGATGTCGAAGCCCTTGTGCAGCAGTGCCTGGTAGCGTTCGAGCATCTGTTCGCGCGTCCGGCCCTTGGCGGAAAATGTCCGGGTGGCTTCATCGCCCAACCCTTGAATGAACGCACCGGCGCCCACGTCGCCACTCTGCGCTACGGCCGGAGCGGATGCCCGGACAACCGCCCCGAACAACGCGGCGGAGATTAGGAACTGGCAGCGTATCAACATTACAAATTCTTTCCGCTCTTGCAGAATCGCAAGAGCCGATGTCAGGCGCTGTGACGGATCCGTCGCTTTCCTGCGGGATGGGCTGGCTGCACGCCCAGCGTTTCTGGCTGCCCCCGATCAGGCGACGCGGATCTCCATTGCGTGCTCGGCTCGTCCGAATGTATCGTTCTGATTACCGTAACGTAACGGACGTTACACCGCAAGGGGCAGCGATCCCGCTACGGACAGGTCTCATGGCTTCCGATTTTCCGAAAGCGTCGCCGGCGCCGCACCGCATTCCATGGAACGGCGACGGACGGCTGAAAAAGGTCTTTGCCAACGCCGGCATCCTGCTGGGCGGCAAGGGCCTCAATGCCCTTTTCAGCCTCGGCGCCATTGCCGTGGCGGCGCGCGGGCTCGGCACGGAACAGTTCGGCACGCTGGTCCTGATCCACAGCTTCACCCAGGCGATGGGGGAGATTGCCAAGTTCCAGTCCTGGCAGGCGGTGCTGCGCTACGGCACCCCGGCGGTGCGGGAGGGGCGGCTGACGGACTTCCAGCGCCTCCTGCGCTTCACCGTCGCGCTGGACGGGCTCAGTGCCGTCGTCGGGATGCTCCTGTCGCTGGCCCTGGTCTGGCTGGCCGGCTCCTGGTTCGGGTGGCCGGCGGACCGGCAGTCGACCGTCATCCTCTATGCAACCTCCATGCTGTTCATGGTGACGGCCACCCCTACGGGCGTGCTGCGTCTGGTGGACCGCTTCGACCTCCTGTCCATGCAGGGCAGCCTGGGCAATCTGGTGCGGCTGCTGGCCGGCGCGCTGGTCTGGCTGGCCGGCGGCGGGCTGGAGTGGTTCCTGGCCGTGTGGTACCTGGGCACGGCGGCGGCGGGGCTCCACCTGTTCCATGTCGGTCGGCGGGAGTTGAAGAGGCGCGGCCTGCTGGACGGATACCGCTGGCGCGGCGGCGCGTGGACGGCAGGGTTTCCCGGCATCTGGGGCTTCGTCTGGTCCACCAACCTCGGCATCACGCTCGAACTGGTCTTCACCCACATCAGCACGCTGGTCGTGGGCGGGCTGCTGGGAGCAGCCGACGCGGCGCTGTTTCGGGTGGCCCGGCAGATCGGGGAGGCGCTGACCAAGCCGGCGAAGCTGCTGGTTCCGGCCATCTATCCGGAGTTGGCGAGGTTGTGTGCGGACGGCGAGCACCATGTTATGCGCGCCCTGATCCAGCGCTCCGCCCTGATTGCCGGGGTGGGAGGCGTCCTGAGCCTTGTTTTGGCCTGGGGCGGCGGTGACTGGCTGCTCGGAGCGGTGCTCGGGCCGGATTTCGTGGCGGCCTACCCGGTCATGCTGTGGCTCGTCGCGGCGGCCGCGGTTTCCGTCGCAGCCTTTCCGCTGGAGCCGGTCCTGATCAGCGGCGGGGAGGCTGGCGCTGCGCTGCACGCCCGGCTGTGGAGCGCGGCGCTCTACCTGCCGGTGCTCCTGCTGTCAGTCCAGCATTGGGGGCTGGTCGGGGCAGGCTGGGCGCGGCTGTTCGCCGCGGCGCTGACCGGCGTCGCGTTCCTCATTCCGGTCCTGCGCTGGTTCCGCGCGCGGACCGCCTGACCGGACGCCGGGACGGGGGTGGAGAAGGATATGGAATGCACGAGAGGCCGGGAACCGTGAACGTCTGCTTTCTCTACAACGCCCAGCACCACCAGATTCTGCACAGCCTGCCGATCGCCTTCGAGCTGTCCACGATGCCGGGGTTTGCCGTGGAAATCGTCGCCTCGACGCCGGGGCACCTCGACTTCGTCCGCGACCTCCAGCGCCTCTACCCGGACGCGCGGGTGAGCCACCGCCTGCTGGCGCAGCCCTGGCCGGTCCGGCTGTACGACCGGTTCCGCCGGAGCGGTCTGCCCCCCAAGCTGCCGGCCCTTTGGCACAACCGGGCGCTGTTCGACGGCTACGACGCCATCGTCGTGCCCGAGAGGACCAGCATCGCCCTGAAGGGGTTCGGCGTCCACCGGCCCAAATTCGTCCACACCTCCCATGGCGCGGGGGACCGGGCGGCGACGGTGGACCGGCGCATCGCCCGGTTCGACTTCGCCCTCGTTCCGAGCCCGAAGACGGCCGATTGGCTGCTGGAGGGTGGGTTGATCCGTTCCGGCCATCACGCGGTCGGCTCCTATACCAAGCTCGACATCGTCGAGCGCCTGCAACGGACGAACCGGCCGCTGTTCGCAAACGGCCGCCCGACGGTCCTCTACAACCCCCATTTCCGCCCAAAGCTGTCGTCGTGGCGCCGGTTCGGTTTCGCGCTGCTCGATTTCTTCGCGGCCAGCGACCGCTACAACCTGATCTTCGCCCCCCACGTCCGCCTGTTCCCGCCTCCGGCGAACCGCGCGCAGGCGGATCTTTCCAGATACAAGGGGCTGCCGAACATCATCATCGATCTCGGCAGCGAGCGCAGCATCGACATGACCTACACCCTCGGCGCCGATGTCTACATCGGCGACGTGTCGAGCCAAGTCTACGAGTTCCTGCTGCCATCGCCGCGCCCGTGCCTGTTCCTCGACGCTCATGGGGCGGCATGGCGCGACAACCCGCGCTATCTCTTCTGGACGCTCGGGCCGGTCCTGTCGGACCTGGCCGGCTTATCCACCGCCCTGGAGGCTCTGGTGGCGGATCCGTCTCCCTGGCGCGAGGTCCAGGAAAAGGCCGTGGCGAGGACCTTCGACCTCTCACATTCCCGCCCCGGCCTCCACAACGCCCGGCTGCTGGCCGACTGGCTGCGGGTCAACGCCGGGGACGGGCCGGACCACGCCAAACCGTCGCGATTCGCGACGACTGGAGACTAGCGTGATGCGATTGAGGCTTTTCCTGCTTGGGGTTCTGGTGCTTTCTGCCGGGCTTGGAACCACCTCGGCCGGGCCGGCGTCCGCCGGACAGCCAGACTTCACCGGAGAAGGGGCATCATGCTCCAGCGGCGCGAACCCGGTTCGCCTGCATGTGGCGGTTTCCGGGCTGCGCAGTTCCGACGGGATGCTGACGCTCACGGTGTACGGCGACAATCCCGCTGATTTCCTGGCGTCGGGCAAGAAGCTGGCACGCGTGCGCGTCGCCGCCACGCTTGGCACGACCAACCTGTGCATCGCGGTGCCGTTGCGCCGGTCCTACGCCATCGCCCTCTATCACGACGAGGATGGCGACCGCCGCTTCACGCGCAACGCCATCGGCTACCCTGTCGAAGGTTACGGCGTTTCCAACGACGCCGCGACGATGATGGGCATCCCGAGCTATGAGTCCGCAAGATTCATCGCCCAGCCCGGCGACAACCGCCTGTCCATCGCCATGCGGTATTAAGGTGTGGAGTTGCCCCGGCTCGGTGGAGACGGGTTTACGGAGATCTTAGCTCGGCTTGTTCGGGGGTGATGTATCCGATCGCCGAATGGGCGCGTTGGCGATTGTAATAGGTCTCGATGTAGGCAGAGACCTCCCGGCGCGCTTGGTCGCGGGTTTCGGACCGAGTACGGTGGACCAACTCGACCTTGAGTGTGTGGAAGAAGCTCTCGATGGCAGCATCGTCGTGGCAGCAGCGCTTGCGCGACATGGACTGCCGCATCCCGGCCGCCCGCAACAGATCCCGGTAATCCAGGGACGCCTACTGGGCGGATTCAAGCGGTCGGAGTGATGGATGAGGCCGCTGCCCTTGATCGGCCGACGGTCGTGGAGCGCCTGCTCCAGAGCATCCAGCACGAAGGCGGCGTGGGCTGCGCTGGACACCCGCCAGCCCACGATGCGGCGGGCGAAGGCGTCGATGACGAAGGCCACGGGGAGTGTCGGGAATTTCGTGCTCGGCGGGGCGGATTGAGTATCAGGCGTTCATAGCCTTTGCGAACCGCTCACCGAAGATGACGGCCATCTGTGCCTTGGCGGCCGTCCATTCTCGCGGCGGCATCTTCCAATCTTTCTCGGCGCGGTTCAAGACGAGAAACAGGAGCTTCAGCGCGGCCTCGTCATTGGGGAAATGCCCCCTGGCCCGCACCGCCCGTCGCAGCTTGGAATTCAAGGCTTCGATGGCGTTGGTGGTGTAGAGGATGCGCCGGACCTCGCGGGGGAAGGCGAAAAAGGGAATGACCTCCTGCCACGCCCGCCACCACGCCTTGCCGATGGCTGCATACTTTTCGCCCCAGGGTCCGTCTTCGAAGGCAGTCAGAGCCGCCTCGGCGGCCTTGTCGTCGACGGCGTCGTAGACCGTCTTCAGCGCGGCGGCGATGGCCTTGCGGTCCTTCCAGGACGCGAACTCCATGCTGTGGCGCAACAGATGAACGATGCAGGTCTGGACGATCGTCTCGGGATAGGCAGCGGCGATCGCCTCGGGGAAACCCTTCAGCCCGTCGACCACGGCCAGCAGGATGTCCTCCACGCCGCGGTTCTTCAGTTCGTTCAGGACACGCAGCCAGAACTTGGCGCCTTCATTCTGCTCGATCCACAGGCCCAGCACCTCCTTGGCGCCATCGGCCCGCACGCCGATGGCCACATGGATCGCCTTGTTGCGCACCAAGCCTTCGTCCCGGATCTTGACCCGGATGGCATCCAGGAACACCAGGGGATAGATCGTCTCCAAGGGCCGGTTCTGCCACGTCGTCACTTCCTCGATCACCGCGTCCGTCACCGTGGAGATCAGGTCGGCCGACACCTCGATGCCGTAGAGCTCCCGCAGGTGCCCGGTGATCTCCCGCGTCGACATGCCCCGCGCGTGCATCGACACGATTTTTTCGTCGAAGCCAGGGAATCGCCGCTGGTATTTGCCGATCAGCGCCGGATCGAATGTTCCCGCCCGATCACGCGGGATCGACAAGTCCATCGACCCGCCCTGGGTCAGAACCGTCTTGCGGCCGTAGCCGTTGCGACGGTTGCCGCTCTCGTCACCGGCCAGATGATGATCCAGCTCCGCTTTCAGCGCCCGTTCCGTCAGGGCTTTCTTCAGCTGGTCGAGCAAGCCGTTCTGGTCGAACGCCGTCTTGGCATCCGCCCCCGCCAGAAGCTGGTCGAGGATCGCGTCGGGGATCATCGGGTCTTTGCGTCGGGACATATTGGGTCTCCTTCTGCTTCAGGATAACCCCGCCGAGCACGAAATTCCCGACACTCCCCGTAATATGCTTGAATCGGAGAGCCTGTTCCCATCGCAAGGCCGATAAAATCAAGTGTTTCGAAGACGGCCGCATCCCTGCCGGCAACTATGGGAGGCGGAGCAAGGCGGAAACCGCGATGGCGCGCTACAAGCGCATCCTTGGTAGCCAGCTTCGTGCCCGCACGCTGCTTGGCCAGCAAGCCGAGGCCCACCATCGGCGTCACCATCCTGAATCGGATGATCGATCAAGCGCGCCCGAACTCCGTCGCCCCACCTGAACCAAGGTCGCGAAGAGGCCCAGTGCGCCCTCGCTGCCATCCGTGCACCAAAGCCACCCCGCGGCATAGGATTGGGATTGCTGCAGACAGACCGTGCTGTCCAGGGCTGGGCCAGCGTGAAGGTTTTTTAAGACAACGTTCGATTCTTGAAGTTTTTTGTAGGATCGTGAAGATTTCCGCAGGCGGCCGGCCGGTCGCGAAGCCTTTTGCGATCCCAGGAACCTAGCATGCTAGACACCTTGCGCGAAGGCGAGCGCTACACCGGGCTCATGGGGCTCCGAATCCGGGTTAACGGATTTTAACGGCAAGGATAGCGTCGAGGTAATCGGTGTCCCAGCCGGCCAGATTCCGTCGGAGCTTGATGCTGGTGGGTCTTGGTGTGGCGGCCGGCTTTTTGGTGGCACGCCGTAACCCGGAGCGTGGCCGGGTGGGTTCGGCGGCCTTGCGGACGAGGTTGATGGCGAAGTGGCGGACGATGGCCACGCACGGCTTCGGCCGCCGCCTGGGCGGCGAGCGGGGCGGAGGTGATGTAATAGAGCGTATCGGTGCGGCAGCGATCCTTCAGCTCGACGTTGCCGACCACCCGAACGATGGCGGCGACCGCGGGCAGGCGGACTTCGCCGGGAAAGCGCCGTGCGCCGCTCAGCCAATCGACCTCGCGCGCGACCGTGACCGTGCGCTGCTCGATCCGGCCAT
>NZ_JAENHM010000088.1 GCF_016595245.1 Azospirillum endophyticum | reverse complement strand
CGAGGGGAGAGGGGCTTTTTCAATTTCAAACTGTACGCCTTGTTGCAGGCGCGAGATCTGTGAATGCCGTAGCCGCTGGGCGGGGGAGGGATCGTCGCCGCCATTCTGAACAAGCACTTAATCCCCTCCCCTGCCCAGCTCTCGCACAAAGCTATGCTTTGTGCTGACGCGGCAGGCGGACCGTAGGTCCGCTGAGAGCAGGGGAGGGTCAGGGTGGGGGCATCGTCAGCCGACGACTTCCCCTCCCACCGTCACGCCACCCCGCGCAACTCCGCCGCCCGGCTGAGATCCACGCTGACCAGCTGCGACACACCGCGCTCCACCATAGTCACGCCGAACAGGCGGTCGACCCGCGCCATGGTCAGGCGATGGTGGGTGATGATCAGGAAGCGGGTGTCGCCCTGCCGGGCGATGTCCTCCACCAGATCGCAGAAGCGCCCGACATTCGCCTCGTCCAGCGGGGCGTCCACCTCGTCCAGCACGCAGATCGGCGCCGGGTTGGAGCGGAAGACCGCGAACAGCAGCGACAGCGCCGTGAGCGCCTGCTCGCCGCCCGACAGCAGCGAGAGCACCTGCAGCTTCTTGCCCGGCGGGCTGGCGTAGATCTCCAGCCCGGCGTTCAGCGGATCCTCGGCGTTGACCAGCTCCAGATAGGCCTTGCCGCCGCCGAACAGGCGGGTGAACAGTTCCTGGAAGTCGCGGTTGACCACGTCGAAGCTGGCGACCAGACGCTCGCGCGCCTCCCGGTTCAGGCTGGAGATGCCCTGGCGCAGACGGGCGATGGCGGCGGTCAGATCCTCACGCTCGCCCTGCAGCCCGGTGATCTGGGCCTCCAGCTCCTGAGCCTCGATCTCCGCCCGTAGATTGACCGGCCCCATGGTCTCGCGCTCGCGCGTCAGCTTGTCCAGCCGGGCTTCCACCGCCGCCGCGTCGGGCATCGGTTCGGCGGGATCGAGTTCGGCGGCGGCGCGGGTGTCCTCCGGCCGGCAGTCCAGCCGTTCGGCGATGCGTTCCGTCAGGGTGCGTTCCTGCTGCTGGGCCGCCGACACCGCGGCCTCGGCACGGGCGCGGGCCTCGCGGCCGTCGGCCAGCGCCGCTTCGGCGTCGCGCAGGGCCTGCTCGGTCTCGGCCAGCCGGGCCTCCGCCTCGGCCAGGGCGTCGGCGGCACGCTTGCGGTCGCGCTCGGCGACGGCGATGCGGTCGAGAAGATCCTGGCGTTCCGCCGCGATCCCGGCCGGCCGGCCGGACAGCGCGGCGATCTCGCCCTCCGCCTCCTGCGCGCGCTGGCGCAACTCCGCGACACGGCCGCCGGCCCCGGTGGAGCGGGTGTCCCAGGAGGCGGTCTCGGACTGGATGGCGGCAAGGCGTTGTCGGCGGGCCTGCGCCTCGCGGGTCAGGCGGTCCAGCGCATTCTGCCGCTCGGACAGGGCGGTGCGGCGTTCCGCAAGGGCCGCACGCCGGTCGTTCATCCGCTCCCGCCCCTCGCGCGGATCGGGCAGCGCCTCCAGCAATTCCAGCGCCTCGTCGCGGCGGGCGGCGGCCTCGCTCTCCTCGACGGCGAGGCGTTCCACCGCCTCCACCAGGGCGGCGAGGCGGTGGGACGCCGCATCGGCCTCACGCGCCAGTTTCGCGTGGCGGTCGCGGGCGGCGTTCAGCGCGGCGAAGCCTTCACGCACGGCATCGCGGGCGCGGCGGTCGGCCTGCGCGGCCTCCTCCACCGTCCGCTTGGCGAGGTCCAGCGCCTCGCGCGCCAGCGTGACCTGCTCCTCGGCAAGCTCCAGCTCGCCGCGCAGCTCGGCCAGCCGGTTGCGCTGCTTCAGGCGGATTGCTGCGGCGGTCGGGGCGCCGGCCTGGACGGTCAGCCCGTCCCAGCGCCACGCCCCACCGTCGCGGCTGACCAGCACCTGCCCGGGCGCCAGCCTTCCCACCAGCGCGGCGCCCGCCCCGGCATCGGCCCCGGCGTCGGCAATGACCCCGATATGGACGAGGGCGCGGGCGGCGGCCGGCGGCCCCTGCACATGGTTCGACAGCGGTTCGGCACCGGACGGCAGCGGCGCCACGGCCTCATAGGCCGGCAGCATGCGCCAATGCACCGGAGCGGCGACGTCCAGCGGCGCGGTAAGCGCGTCGCCCAGCGCGGCGGCGAGCGCCCCCTCGTAGCCGGGCGACACCGTCACCGCATCGACCAACGGCGGGAACGGCCCGCCCGCCCCGGCTTCCAGCAGTTCGGCCAAGGCACGCTCCTCGGCGCGCAGCCTGGCGCAGGCGGACTCGGCCGCGGACAGCGCCTCGCGGGCACGGGACTGGGCCGGTTCGGCCTCCGCCTTCGCCAGTTCGGCGGCCTCGGCGGCGTCGCGGGCCTGTTCCAGCCTCTGCTCGGCCAGTTCGACCGCCAGTTCGGCCTCCGACAGGTCGGCACGGGCGGCGATCTCCGCCTCCAGCACGGCGCGCTGGGCCTGCTGGTCCGCCAGCCGCTTGGCGAGGCCGGCGGCCCGGGCCTCCAGCTCGGCGGACTGGCGCTGGGTGGCGGCGCGGCGGGCCTCGTCGGTGGCGACCGTCTCGGTCAGCCGGGTCAGCTCGCGGTCGAGCGCATCGACCTGCTCGCGCGCCTCGGCCAAAGCCTCGGCAGCTGCGTCCTCCAGCATCTCCTCGTCGGCCTGCGCCGCGATCAGCCGGTCGCGTTCGGCCTCCAGCCGGGCCAGCGCCTCCCCGGCGTCGGCGGCCAGCGCCTCCTCGCGGCCGAGGTCGCCGGCGATCTGGCGCAGCCGGGCTTCCAGCGCGCGCTGCTGGTCGGCGACGCGCTTCTCCTCGGCATCAAGCTGTTCGCGGGCGATCACCAGCCGTTGCAGGGCGGCGGCCGTGCGCGATTCGGTCTGGCGCTTGTCGGGAAGACCGGCGGCGGCCTCCGTGCGGCGGGCGGCCATCTGGTTGACCGCCAGCATGCGGTCGCGAACCTCGGCCTCGGCGGCCGCGAAGGCGGCATGGGCGCGGGCGCGCTCCTCCTGCGCCGCGAGCCAGCGCAGATGCCACAGCACGGCCTCCGCCTTGCGGATCTGATCCGACAGGTTGCGGTAGCGGACGGCCTGGCGCGCCTGCTTCTTCAGGCTCTGCAGCTGGGTGTCCATCGCCCCGATCACGTCGTCGAGGCGGGTCAGGTTGGTCTCCGCCGCCTTCAGCCGCAGTTCCGCCTCGTGCCGGCGGGAGTGCAGGCCGGTGATGCCGGCGGCCTCCTCCAGCAGAGCGCGGCGCTCCTGCGGCTTGGCGGCGATGATCTGCGCCACCTTGCCCTGGCTGACCAGCGCCGGGGAGCCGGCGCCCGACGCATTGTCCGCGAACAGGAGCTGGACGTCGCGCGCCCGCACCAGCTTGCCGTTGATGCGGTAGTCGGAGCCGGAGCCGCGTTCGATCCGCCGGGTGATCTCCAGCTCGTCATGCTCGTTGAAGCCGGCCGGCGCGGTGCGCGACCGGTTGTCGACCGCCAGCGTCACCTCGCCCAGATTGCGGGCCGGCCGGCTGGAGGTGCCGCCGAAGATGACGTCGTCCATGTCGTCGCCGCGCATGCGCTTGGCCGAGGTCTCGCCCATCACCCAGCGCAGCGCCTCCACCAGATTGGACTTGCCGCAGCCGTTGGGGCCGACGATCCCGGTCATGCCGGGTTCGATGACCAGATCCGTGGCATCGACGAAAGACTTGAAACCCGACAGGCGGAGACGCGTGAACTGCACTGGGAAAGAACCTTTGATGTACCGGGCTTTGAGGCGAGTGCATCGAATGATGAAGTGCCGGCCAGCGATGCCCCCACCTAACCTCCCCCGCTGGGCGGGGGAGGGACTGCCGCAACCCTATCATATCAGCACTGGTCTCCTCCCCCGCCCAGCTCTCGCACAAAGCTTCGCTTTGTGCTGACGCGGCAGGCGGACCGTAGGTCCGCTGAGAGCGGGGGAGGATCAAGGTGGGGGCAAAACGCCCTCGCTTACTTCAGCAGCTTGTCGATGGCTTTCGAGAATTCCTCGAACGACTGGGCGCCTTCGATGCGGGCCTTGCCGTCGTTGAGGATGAAGGTCGGGGTCGCTTCGACCTTGTACTGGTTCTGGCCGGTCAGGCGGCTGTTCAGGATGGCGTCGGCCAGTTCCTTGTTGGCGAGGCAGGCGTCGATGGTCTCCTGGCTCATGCCGGCCAGCTTGCCGTACTGGGCCAGCGCCTTGGCCGGGTCGGCGGCGCGGCTCCAGGTCGACTGGCTCTTGAACAGCACGTCGGTCAGCGGATAGTAGCGCTCGGACGGGGCGCAATGGGCCAGCATGCTGGCGCTGAGCGCCGCCTGATCGAAGGGGAAGTCGCGGAAGATCAGCTTGGCCTTGCCGGTGTCGATGTAGGCTTCCTTGATCTTCGGCAGGATGTCGGTGTGGAAGTGGGCGCAGTGCGGGCAGGTCATCGACGAATAGTCGAGGATCGTCACCGGCGCCTTGGGGTCGCCCATGACGCGGTCGGCCATCAGCTCCGACACCGGCGGCAGGGTGGCGGCAGCCTGCGCCGCCGACGGCGCCGCGGTCATGGCGGTGCCGAACGCGGCGGTGAAGCCGATGGCGAGAAGGCCGGCCAGCCCGAAATACCTGCGTCCCAGAATTTTGCGGTTCACTTTGCCCTCGTTCCTACCAGATGTTGACGTATAGACAATGAGGCCCCGACGCGTCCAGCACAGGCCGGACGGCATGGGGCCGGTAAAATCGGACCGGCGCCCGTTAACGCGCCGCCCGCTTCGGCCGCGCCATCAGCGAGCGGCCGAAGCGCTCCAGCGTGGCGCGCAGCTCCTCGTCCTCGACGGTCGCGGTGGTGGTGGTGATGCCGATCTCCTCGTCCATCGTCAGGGCGCGCGGACGCACCACCGGCGACGGCGTCGACGGCAGAGCCGCATGGATCAGCTTGATCTTCGCCACCGCGCGGTAACCGAAGAAGCTGTTGATGCGCTCGATGATCTGCGGCTCCAGATGCTGAAGCTCCAGCGCGATCGCCCCCATGGCGCGGATGTGCAGGGTGGCCTCCTCGCGCTTGCCGCGGGGAAAGCTGAGTTTGTCGGGAGCGGTGCGCAGCGACAGCTGGTGGCCGACGATGGACGGCCAGTCGGTGATCAGCGCGCCGAAGGCAAGCCCGCGCTTGCCCAGCACCTTGCCGGCGACCTCCGGAACGGATTGGCCGATGCGACGCGGTCCGCTCATGCTCTGCGATCACTCCTGTGCGGCCCCGGCTGAAGCACCGGTTCCGGGTCATGTGGGTTGGCGGCACCCTAGCGCAAGCGTGGGCCGATGCCCAGCGCCCGGCCAGGGATTTGCCCCACTCCCTTCCCCAGACGCTCCGAACCCTCTATTTCTTCCCATCATGATTCCAGATTCCACCGAGGCCGCCCGGCGGCTGCTGTCCTGGTACGACCGCCACCGCCGCGACCTGCCCTGGCGCGCCAAGCCGGGGGAGACCGCCGATCCCTACCGGGTCTGGCTGTCCGAGATCATGCTGCAGCAGACGACCGTCCCAGCGGTCGCGCCCTATTACCGCAGCTTCACCGAACGCTGGCCGACGGTGCGCGATCTGGCAGAATCGCCGCTGGACGATTTGCTGGTGGCCTGGGCGGGGCTCGGCTACTACGCGCGGGCCCGCAACCTGCACAAATGCGCCCGCGTGGTGGCCGAGGACCATGGCGGCCGGTTTCCGGGCAACGAGGCCGCGCTGCTGGCGCTGCCGGGCGTCGGCGCCTACACCGCCGCCGCCATCACCGCCATCGCCTTCGACCGCAAGGCCACCGTGGTGGACGGCAACGTCGAGCGGGTGATCGCCCGAATCTTCGCGGTGGAAGAGCCGCTGCCCAACGCCAAGCCGACGCTTCGCCGTCTGGCCGCCACGCTGACGCCGGATTTCCGGCCCGGCGACTATGCCCAGGCGATGATGGATCTGGGCGCCACCATCTGCACCCCGCGCAAGCCGAAATGCATGCTGTGCCCATGGTCCGATTACTGCGAGGGCCGCGCCGCCGGCATCGCCGAGAGCCTGCCGCGCAAGGTCGCCAAGGCGGAAAAGCCGACCCGCCGCGGCGTCGCCTATTGGCTGCTGAACCCCGACGGCGCCGTGCTGCTGCGCCGCCGGGCCGAGGAGGGGCTGCTGGGCGGCATGGCGGAGGTGCCCTCGACCGCCTGGGGACCGGACCTGCCCGGCGAGGCGGCGGTGGCGGCGCAGCAGCCCTTCCCTACGCGCTGGCGCCGGCTGCCCGGTCTGGTCCGCCACACATTCACCCATTTTCACCTGGAGCTTGAGGTGGTCGCCGCGCAGGCCGGTGCCGACTGGCGGAGCGCCGACGGCAATTGGGTCCCGGTCGACCGGCTGGGCGACCACGCCCTGCCGTCGGTGATGGTGAAGGTGGTGCGCCACGCCCTCTCGAACGCTTGAAGGGGCCGGCGCCGGCCCTTTCAAGCATGGAGTGCCGATGGGAATGCCGCGTGCCGTGATTGCCGTTTTTTCCGTCCTCCTGGTCCTGTGCGGCGGGTCGCTGGCCGCTCCGCCCGAGAAGACGGACGGACAGCCCGGGGTGGCGCTGGTGCTGGCGCTCGACGGGTCGGCCTCCATCACCACAGGCGACCTGGAGTTCCAGCTGCAGGGGCATGCCGCCGCCTTCCGCGACCCCGCCGTGGCGGACGCGCTGGCCGCGGCCGGGGCGCGGGTGACGCTGGCCGCCTATTCGGGACCGAACAGCCTGCGGGTTCTGATCCCCTGGACCTCGCTGTCCAGGCCCGAGGACGCCGGCCGTTTCGCCGACCGGATCGACGCCCTGCCCCGCGGCTTCCAGGGCGACTCGACGGCCATCGGCAGCGCCGTCGTCGAAGCGGCCAAGCTGTTCGATCGCGGCGGCAAGGCGCCGCGGCAGGTCATCGACCTGGTTTCGAACGGCTTTTCCAACGGCGGGATCGATCCGGCGGAGGCGCGCGACCGGGTGACCAAACGGGGAATCGTGGTCAACGGCCTCGCCATCCTCGACGAATTCCCCTGGCTGGAGGAGTATTTCGAGGAAAGCGTGATCGGCGGCCCCGGCAGCTTCGTGAAGAGCGCCTTGGACAAGGACAGCTTCGTCGCCGCCCTGCGGCAGAAGCTGATCCTTGAAATGGTGGCCCTGCCGGATCAAATGCCAAGCCTAAGCGCCGCCATGCCATAGGCGGCCGATAAAAATGTACCGACAAGAATTCGAGGAGCGGGAAACGTGGAGCGCGTCGATTTCCTGGTGGTCGGGGCCGGCATCGCCGGTGCGTCCGCCGCCTACGAGCTGGCCGCGGAAGGCCGGGTGCTGGTGCTGGAACGCGAATCGCAGCCCGGCTATCACTCGACCGGCCGGTCGGCGGCGCTCTACACCCAGACCTATGGACCGGCACCCATCCGCGCCCTGACGGTGGCGAGCTGGGACTTCTACACGGAGCCGCCCGCCGGATTCGCCGAGCACGCGCTGCTGACCCCGCGCGGGGTGCTGATCATCGGACGCGGCCATGAGATCGACCGGCTGGATGCGGAGTATCAGCAGGGTCGCCGCCTGACCCCGTCGGTCGAACGCCATGATCGCGCCCAGGTTCTGGCCCGCGCGCCCTTCCTCCGCCCGGACTATGTCGCCGGCGGCGTGTGGGAGCCGGACGCCCGCGACATCGACGTTCATGCCTTGCACCAGGGCTATCTGCGCGGGCTGAAGGGGCGCGGCGGCCGCGTGGTGACGGATGCCGAGGTGCGTGGTTTGGCGCGGCGGGACGGGCTGTGGGTGGTGGAGACCGGCGCCGGCACCTTCGCAGCGCCGGTGCTGGTGAACGCCGCCGGAGCCTGGGCGGACCAGCTGGCGAGGCTGGCCGGCGTCGCCACCGTCGGACTGGTCCCTAAGCGGCGGACCGCCATCACCTTCGATCCGGTGTTCGGGGATCCGGCCGACAAGGTGGGCTTGGACAGCTGGCCGATGGTGTCGGACGTGGCGGAGACCTTCTACGTCAAGCCGGATGCCGGCCGCCTGCTGGCCTCCCCCGCCGACCAGACGCCGGTCGAGCCCTGTGACGTGCAGCCGGAGGACATCGACGTCGCCGAGACGGTGGACCGGCTGGAACAAGCGTCGCGCTTCACCGTTCGGAGATTGGCCCATCGCTGGGCCGGCCTGCGCAGCTTCGTCGCCGACAAGGTTCCGGTGGTCGGCTTCGCGCCCGACGCCGAAGGGTTCTTCTGGCTGGCCGGCCAGGGCGGCTACGGCATCCAGACCGCGCCGGCGATGGGCCGGACGGCGGCGGGGCTCGCCACCGGCCGCGGCCTGCCGGAGGACGTGCGGGCGTTGGGCGTGGCGGAGTACGACCTGTCGCCGGCACGGAAACGATAACCGGGCATCAGGGTGGAGGAGGCGTGCGATGTCTGTGCGTCGGTTGATGGGGCGGTCGACGAGGAAGCCAGTGGCGAGCCGGGCGCTCTGCGTCGCGGCGCTGGCGGCGGCCGGGGCTCTGGGCGGTTGCGCCAACCCGGCGGCGGACGAGGCGCTGGTGGCGCAGACCGCCCTGATCGGCATGCCGAAGGAGACGCTGCTGTCCTGCGCCGGGGTGCCGGAACGGCAGGCGACCGTCGATAACCGGGATTTCTTCACCTACCGCAGTTCCCGCCTCGTCTCCTACCCGAGCCCGCCGCCGATCGGCTATTATGGCGGCTGGGGATGGCCTCACTATGGTTACGGCTATGGCTGGCCGTCCTATGGATATGAAGTCAGCAGCTTCGACTGCGAAGCAACCTTCAGTCTGAGAAACGGGGTGGTCGAGCGCGTCGTGTATGGTGGAGCCACCGGCGGGTCGGCACGACTTGGCCAATGCTATGCCATCGTCCAGAACTGCATGGCGCTGATTCCCCAACAAACGATCAAACCAGCTCCTTGATTTCCTTGTCCATGTGACAACTCGTCACTGTTGCAGAGCTGCTGCATCAGGAGAGGAAGGGTTGTAGCCCCCCTAGTACCCATACTCGGTGTCTGGTAATAGCTCCATTGGCTGATGCCACAGAACAGCAACAACGCATTGCCTGGAGCAGACCCCATGACCATCCTGTCGCGCGCCGCCGCCGCCTTGCTGGCGACCTCGGCCCTCGTCGCCATCGCTTCCCCGTCGCTCGCTCAGGACTTCAAGGGCAAGTCGGCCGGCGACATCGTCGTTCGTGCGCGCGGCCTGGCCGTGCTGCCGCAGGAAAAGGGCACGATCAACAACTCGGCGCTCGGTGACATCGGGTCGGCCAAGGTCGGCAACGACTATATTCCGGAAGTCGACTTCACCTACTTCTTCACCGACAACATCGCCGCCGAGCTGATCGCCGGCACCAGCCGCCACCGCGTGAAGGGCAACCTGATCGCCGGCGCCGGCGGCGTGACCGAGATCGGCAAGGTGTCGCTGCTGCCGCCGACCCTGACCGTGCAGTACCACTTCATGCCGAAGGAGCGCATCAGCCCCTATGTCGGCGCCGGCGTGAACTACACCCTGTTCTACAACGAGGATGCGGCCGACAACCCCAACGCCGCCGGCCTGCGCATCACCGACACCAACTACAAGAACCGCTTCGGCTGGGCCCTACAGGCCGGCGTCGACGTCGCCATCACCGGCAACTGGTCGCTGAACTTCGACGTCAAGAAGGTCTTCCTGAAGACCGACGTGACCGCCAACGCCCGCCTGGGCAGCGCCGTCCTGCCGGTCAGCTCGAAGGTCACGCTGGACCCGTGGCTGGTCGGCATCGGCGTCGGCTACCGCTTCTAAGAACCGGTTTCGGGGTCCCGGGGCGGACCCGGTTTTCCGGCAGGCGGCCTTCCCCATCCGGGGGAGGCCGCCTTTTTCTTTTTATCATCAGCCTTGCAGATTGTACGGTTATCCCCATGATTCCGTTATTGGGGTCGTCGGAAGGGAGGCCGTAGCACCATGCATGTTGCAGTCGTATTGAAGCGCAAGGGCAGCCGGATCGTCTCCGCCACGCCGGACGACACCGTTGCCGCCGTCACCCGCCTGCTGACCGAACACCGGATCGGCGCCGTGCTGGTGATGGATGAGGACGGGCGGCCGGTCGGCATCCTGTCGGAACGCGATGTCGTGCGTGCGATCGCCCGCGACGGTGCGGCGGCCCTGGACCGCCCGGTGGCCGACCTGATGACGCGCGAGCTGATCACCGCCTCCGCCACCGACACCGTCGCCGACATGATGGCGGTGATGACCGAACGGCGCATCCGTCATGTGCCCATCGTCGAGGATGGCCGCGTCGTCGGCGTCATCAGCATCGGCGACGTGGTGAAGGCCCGTATCGACGACGCCGAGCTGGAGGTCGAATCGCTGCGCGGCTATGTCGCCGGCATGGGCTGATACCGGATTCGGAAAGTTCTGACTTTTCGAACCCGGTATCGCCCGCGACTGCGGGCGCGCGCCGCCAGGCGCGAAGCCTGCGTGGCGTATGAACGCAGCGGTCAGAATTTTTCTGACCGCGTATGACACGGAGCCCGTCGCCTGAAAAACGCCTGAATAAGGAAACGACCCGCCGGAGCGCTCCGGCGGGTCGTTTCCTTTGATCGGGACTTGCGGCTTCAGGCCGAATGCGACTGCGGGAAGGCCATCGCCGCCTGGGTGCGGTTGCGCACGCCCAGCGATTTGAAGATCGCCGTCATATGGATCTTCACCGTACCTTCGGACAAGCCCAGCTCATGGGCGATCTGCTTGTTCGACTTGCCTTCGCGCAGGCGGTCCAGCACCTCGCGCTGACGCTGGGTCAGCAATTGCTCCAGCTGCGGATCGGTCGGCGGGATCACGCCGCCGCCGGCACTGCGCTGGTCGGACTCGCCCCCGTCGCGCAGCACCGCCGCCGGCACATAGATGCCGCCGGAGAAGATCAGGTCGAGCGCGCTCAGCATGATCTTCACGCTGGACGATTTCGGGATGTAGCCGGCAGCGCCGTTTTCCAGCGCCTCGCGCACGTCGGCCTGCGCCTCGGATGCGGAGATGACCACGACCTTGGCGTTCGGCTGCCGATCGCGCAGCATGCCGATGCCGGAGAAGCCGGGCCATCCCGGCATCCGCAGATCGGTCAGGACGAGGTCATAGGCCTGTTCCGTCGACGCCGCCATATCCAGAAGCTCGTCGAAATTGCTGGCCTCCGCGAAGGTAGCATTCTCGCGAAGCTGCTCAAGCAGACGGCGAAGACCTTCCCGGAACAAAACGTGATCATCACCGATCAGGATCTTCATCGCTCAAACTCCCGCACCATGCTCGCCCCTCCGAAAGGCCCGTCGAGGGCTTGAGAAAAGGAAGGGGCCGTCGCCACCCGCATATTCCCTAAAATCCGAAGGATATAGCAGGCACCGGCCAAACGTAATCTCTATTGAGATGTAACACGCAGGGACGAGGGCGGACAACCTGAAATTAACTTTTGTCACCGCTCCGAAGGCCTAACGGACGGAGAGAGCACTTCCCAGGAGTGATATTTCCAAAGCGGTATGATAATTTTAGGTCAATAGGCGAATGCGGTACTGGACCTTGGTAAAAAATGCGCTGCCGGGCCGAAATAAAGAAACCGGCCCGGCGCCAACCACGGCACCGGACCGGCTTTGAAGTCGAGCGCCCCTTGGGGCGCGGCAGGACGGATCAGAAGGCGGCTTCTTCAAGCTCCATCACCGGCTGGGCGCCGGCGGCGATGGTGATGAACAGGCTGTTGGTCTGCGGCAGCAGCTTGGTCATGTAGAAACGTGCGGTCTTGATCTTGGCCGCGTAGAAGGCGGCATTGCCCTCCCCGGCTTCGAGCTTGGCCTGCGCCTTCTCCACCATGGTCAGCCAGCACCAGCCCAGCGCCACCAGCCCGAACAGGCGCAGATAGTCGCTGGCGGCGGCCCCGGCCTCCTCCGGATCCTTCAGGCCCTTCTGGGCGATCAGGGCGGTGGCCTGCTGCAGCTTGGCGAAGGCCTTGGCCAGCGGCATCACGAACTCGCCCAGCTCGTCCTTCTCCATCGCAGCCTCGATGTCGCGGCCGACGGGATGGAAGAAGTGGCGGAGCAGGCGGCCGATGTCCTGCGGCAGCTTGCGGCCGACGAGGTCGAGCGCCTGGATGCCGTTGGTGCCCTCGTAGATCTGGCAGATGCGGGCGTCGCGGACATACTGCTCGACGCCGGTCTCCCAGATGAAGCCGTGGCCGCCATGGACCTGCACGGCGATGTTGGCCGACTCGAAGCCGATGTCGGTGAACAGCGCCTTGACGATCGGCGTCATCAGCTGGACGAACTCGTCGGCATCGCGGCGGGTGCGCTCGTCGGGATGCTTTTCCGCCACGTCGAGCTTGTAGGCGGTCAGCGCGCCGAGCGCACGCGCCCCCTCGGTGAAGGCACGGGCGGTCAGCAGGTTCTTGCGCACGTCGGGATGGACGATGATCGGGTCGGCCGGCTTGTCCGGTGCCTTCACCCCCGACAGCGAGCGGCCCTGGAGCCGTTCGCGGGCGTAGTTGACGGCGTTCTGGTAGGACACCTCGGCCAGCCCCAGCCCCTGGATGCCCACGGCCAGACGGGCCGCGTTCATCATCACGAACATGGCGCGCATGCCCTTGTGCGGCTCGCCGACCAGCCAGCCGGTGGCATCCTCGAAGTTCATGACGCAGGTCGACGACGCCCTGATGCCCATCTTGTGCTCGATGGAACCGCAGGCGACGCCGTTGCGCGCGCCCGGCATGCCGTCTTCGTTGGGCATGAATTTCGGCACCAGGAACAGGCTGATGCCGCGGGTCCCGGCCGGGGCGTCCGGCAGGCGGGCCAGCACCAGATGCAGGATGTTGCCGGTCAGGTCATGCTCGCCGGCCGAGATGAAGATCTTGGTGCCGGTGATCTTGAACGACCCGTCCTCCGCCGGCACCGCCCTGGTGCGGATGATGCCGAGGTCGGTGCCGCAATGCGGCTCGGTCAGGCACATGGTGCCGGACCAGGTGCCGTCGACCAGCTTGGGCAGGAAGCGCTGCTTCAGCTCCTCGGATCCATACATCGCAAGCGCGTTGTAGGCGCCGAGCGACAGGCCGGGATACATGCCGAAGCTGAGGTTGGCGGAGCAGATGAACTCCTCCAGCATGGTGTTGACCAGCTTCGGCAGCCCCTGCCCGCCATAGGCCGGGTCGCAGGCCAGACCCTGCCAGCCGGCCTCGATATAGGTGCTATAGGCCTCCTTGAAGCCCTTGGGCGTGCGGACCTCGCCATTCTCGAAATGGCAGCCCTCGCCGTCGCCGGACTGGTTCAGCGGGAACAGCACCTCCTCGCACAGCTTGGCGCCCTCCTCCAGCACCTGGCCGACGAGTTCCGGCGTGGCGTCCTCGTAGCCCGGCAGGGCCGACAGCTTGTCCAGGCCGACGATCTCGTCCAGGACGAAGCGCACATCCTCAAGCGGAGCCTTGTAGATCGGCATCTCTCGTTCCTCCCCCTCAGTTCCGCAGCGGCTTGCCGGTGAGCAGCATGTGCTCGATCCGGTCGATGGTGCCGCCGGTGCGCACCAGCCCCATGAACGCCTCGCGCTCCAGCCGCAGGACGTGATCCTCGCCGACCGGCTTGACGATGTCGGCCTCCTCGCCGCCGCTCAGCACCTCGGCCAGCGCCGCGCAGACAATCTTGTCATGCGGGGTGACCTTGCCCTGCAGGGCGAAGCCCTCCACCGCCAGTTCCATCGCCGCCTTGGCGCTGGGACCGGGCAGGACGTAGCTGGTGGTCTTCTCCGGCGGAGTGTAATCCGCCGCCAGTTCCAGCGCCTTGGCCTTGGCGTCGGCGAGCAGCCGGTCGCGGTTCATGGTGATGCCGTCGCCGGCTCGAAAATACAGCAGCTCCTTGGCCTCGGCCGCCGACTTGGCGACGGTGGCGGTGCTGATGATCTCGAAGGCCTTGCCGATGCCCGGCATCGGGCCGCGCGGCGCCTTCGGGTTGGCCTGATGGCGGGCCAGCATCTCGGTGCAGCCGCCCCAGGCCGGGATCAGGCCGACGCCGACCTCGACGAGGCCGACATAGGTCTCGGCATGGGCCTGGACATGGTCGGAATGCAGCAGGATCTCGCAGCCGCCGCCGAGCGCCATGCCGCTGGGGGCCGCCACCACCGGGAAGGGCGCGTATTTCAGCGCGCGGTAGGTGCGCTGGCCGCCCTCCACCATCTCCTCGATCTGCGGCCACAGGCCGATGTTCAGCGCGAACAGGGCGAGGCCCAGATTGGCGCCGACCGAGAAATTGTCGGCCTCGTTGTGGATGACCAGCGCCTTCCAATCACCCTTGCCATCGCCGATCAGGCGCATCGCCTTCTCGTACGCGGCCATGATGTCGGCATCGACGGCGTTCATCTTGCTGGTGAACTCGACGCACAGCACGCCATCGCCGATGTCCCACAGGCTGGCCGAGCCGTTCTTCCACACCGGCTTGCCGGCGGCGCGCTTGATGTCCGACAGCAGCAACACGCCGTCCGGACGCACCACCGTGTCATAGACGCCGGATGTCGTCAGGTGCTGGAGCCTGCCGTCCTCGACCCGGTAGAAGGGACGGCCGGCAGCGGTCTCGACCAGCGCCGGGACCGGGATGCCTTCGGAGCGGCACAGCTCAGCGAACCAGTCGGTGCCCAACCGGTCGATCAGCTCGAACGGCCCCTGCTTCCAGTTGTAGCCGAGCCGCATGCCCTCATCGACGGCGACGATGCTGTCGGCGATCTCCGGCACCAGGCTGGCGGCATAGGCCAGCGTCTGCGCCAGGACGCGGCGGGCGAAAAGGCCACCCTTGTCCGGATGCTCGCACAGCTTGCGCAGGTCGCGGCCGGCAGCGGACACGCTGTCCAGCCGGGCCTTCTCCGACGGGGCGTAGTCGCCGGTCCGGAGGTCGACCGATTCCTTCACCTTGCCGCCGCCGGCCTTGTTGATGCGGTAGAAGCCGCCCTTGCCCTTGCGGCCGGTGTAGCCCTCGGCGATCATCCGGGTGATGACCGGGTGCTCGCGCATCTGGCCGCGATAGGCGTCGTTCGCCGGCAGGGTGGCCGACATGCTCTTGGCGATGTGCGGCATCAGGTCGAGCCCGACCAGATCCATCAGGCCGAAGACACCGGTCTTGGGGATGCCCATCGGACGGCCGCCGACGGCGTCGGCCTCCTCGACCGTCAGGCCCAGATCCACCGCGGCATTCACCGCCGACTGGATCCAGAAGACGCCGATGCGGTTGGCGATGAAGCCCGGCGTGTCCTTGCAGTGGACGACGCCCTTGCCCAAACGGCGGTCGCAGACCTCGGCGATGGCGGCCATGGCATCGGGCCGGGTGTCGGCGCCGCCGACGATCTCCAGCAGCCGCATGTAGCGCGGCGGGTTGAAGAAATGGGTGATCAGGAAGTCGCGGCGGAACTGCTCGCCCTGCCCCTCCGTCAGCACCGCCAGCGGGATAGTGGAGGTGTTGGACGACACCACCGAGCCCGCCTTGCGCACCGGATCGATGCGCCTGTAGAGGTCGGCCTTGATCGCCGGGTTCTCGACGATGGCCTCGACGATCCAGTCGACGTCGGCCAGCAGATTGAGGTCATCCTCAAGATTGCCGGGCGTGATCAGCCTGGCGTTCTTCGGATGCATGAAGGGAGCCGGATCGGTCTTCAGCATCTTGGCCACCGCACCCTTGGCAATGGCGCTGCGGTCGGCACCCTCCTTGGCAGGGCCATCCTTCACAGGAATGTCGAGCAGGACGCAGGGGATGCCAGCGTTGGCGAAATGGGCGGCGATGCCGGCACCCATCACGCCCGCACCGATCACGGCGGCGCGTTCGATCTTCATGGTCGTTTCCTCCCCGATCCCGTTCGTCAGACCGCTTCCAGGATGGTGGCGATGCCCTGGCCGCCGCCGATGCACTGGGTCGCCAGCGCGAACTGCTTGCCTTCGCGCTTCAGCAGGGCCGCGGCCTTGCCGGTGATGCGGGCGCCGGTGGCTCCCAGCGGGTGGCCGAGCGCCAGCGCGCCGCCATCCGGGTTGATGCGGGACGGGTCGATGTCGAGGTCGCGCATGCAGGCGATGGCCTGGGACGAGAAGGCCTCGTTGATCTCGATGATGTCGATGTCGGCGATCGACAGGCCGGCGCGGGCCAGCGCCTTGCGGGTGGCCGGGACGGGGCCGAGGCCCATCAGCTCCGGCGCGCAGCCGGCGACGGCGACCGAGCGGATCTTCGCCAGGATCGGCAGGCCGTTGGCGCGGGCATACTCCTCCGTCGTCACCAGCACGACCGACGCGCCGTCGGTCAGCGGCGAGGAGGTGCCGGCGGTCACGGTGCCGTCGGCGGTGAAGGCCGGCTTCAGGCCCGACAGGCTTTCGGCGTTGGTGCCGGGACGGATGCAGCCGTCCTTGTCGACCAGACCGGCCGGGGTCTGGATGCCGACGATCTCATCCGACAGGCGGCCGGCCGCCTGGGCCTCTGCCGCCTTGGCATGGGAGGCGACGGCGAGCGCCTCCTGCTCGGCGCGGGAGACGGCGTATTTGCGGGCGACATTCTCCGCGGTGATGCCCATCGAGCAGTAGGCTTCGGGATAGGACTCCTTCAACGCCGGGTTCGGCAGCGGGTTGAAGCCCATGATCGGGACGCGGGTCATCGATTCGACGCCGCCGCAGACGAAGACCTCGCCGGCGCCCATCTGGATGGCTCCCGCCGCCTGGTGGATCGACTGCATCGAGGAGCCGCAATAGCGGTTCACCGTGGTGGCCGCGGCGGTCTGCGGCAGCTTGGCCAGGAAGGAGATGCTGCGGGCGACGTTCAGCCCCTGCTCGCCCTCGGGGAAGGAGCAGCCGACGATCACATCCTCGATGTCGTCGGTCTTCAGGCCGGTGCGCTCGACCAGCGCCGCGATGACGCGGGCCAGCAGATCGTCGGGGCGGACCTTGGTCAGCTCGCCCTTATGGGCGAAGGCGAAGGGCGAACGGGCATAACCGGCGATGACGACCGACTTCATGAGTGCTTCTCCTCCATGTCCTGCGTCTCCGTGATGCCGTTGCGGCGAAGATGCTCGGAGATCTGGGTGTCGATGGTGCACAGCTCCGCCAAGGTCTGCTGGACGTCGGCAAGCTGCTGTTCGAGTGCGGAAATCCGCCGGCGCGCGATGGAGCGCATGTAGCGCATCTGTTCGATCTGGGCGTCGTCGGTGTCGTAGAGGTTCAGGAAATCCTTGATTTCGGCCAGGCTGAAGCCCAGCCGCTTGCCGCGGCAGATCAGCGCCAGCCGGGCGCGGTCGCGATGGCGGTAGACACGGGCGCCTCCGGGGGTGCTGCCGACCCGTTCCGGCGCCAGCAGCCCTTCATCCTCGTAATGGCGGATGGTGCGGTGGGTCAGACCGAACTCCCCGGCCAGTTCGCCGATGGCGAGGCGCGGATCGGACATGCGGCTGATGCCGGCCCCCTCCCCCATCTCCATCGCGCCGTTGCCGATCGAATGCCGATCCACTCCGCTCGCTCCTTCCCTGACGTTTACGTAAAGGTAAGGTTGATGCCGCACGCTGTCAACAGACTTGTTGGCCTCACAAATCAGTTGGGCCAATCAGTAGGACGAACCGGCCGTCGAAACCGGCTTGCGGCAATTGTTCAGTCACTAACGGGTGCGGCGCGCCCGCGCAGTGACAGGATGCCGCGCCCCCGTGTGGTCGACAGCGTGGCAGGCTTTGCGGTGAACACAGGCTTGCCACCGGCTTCCCTCCTATCGAATGTGGGAAGCGGACGTGGCGAAAAACAGGCGGCCGAAAGCAGCCGGCCGGAAGGCCGGGAATGTTTCGGGGCGGGTCGAATTTCTCAGGCGGATCAGGACAGGGGACAGGAGACAACCCATGTCGGCGCGCGCCATCGTATCGCTGGGCGTCTGGATACTGGCCATGGTGCTGCTCGGCACCATGACGGTCGGGCTCGCACTGGCCTTTTATCTGATGCTGACCCTGTGCTTCACGGTGATCGCCGCGGGCCTCGCCCTGCTCGCCCGCCGGCGGGAGGATCACCGGCGGGAGCAGAGCTACCTTTAGGCATCACCGGCGGCCAGGGGACGCCGTTACCGGCATCCCCTGTCGCGTGCTCACGTCACTCCGGCAGCACGCGCAGCCGGGACACGGCGGTGCGGGCGGACAGATGGGGACGCTGCAGGTCCTGGACCTGGGCGCCGGGGACCGCGAAATCGCCGGGAGTGACGGCGCGGACCAGATAGACCAGGCGGAAGCGGGGAGCCGCCTTGGGCAGGTCGACGGCGGCCAGGAAGCGGTCGTCGCGGAACTCGACGTTGCGCGCGGCCGACAGCTCGCCCAGCCAGGACAGCTTGCCGAGCTGGCCGCTGTTGGCGAGGCGGACATTCTCGATCTCGAAGCCCGCCGGCAGCGGATCGCTGACCAGCACCGAATGGTCGAGCGGATCGCCGACCTCGCCCTCCAGGATCACCACCAGCAGGTCGTTGTGGCGGATGCCGGCCGGATCGACCGGCCGGCCGGCCATGTCGAACAGACGGCGGCGGATGGTCATCCCCTGCTCTTCCCCGCCGGCGGGGTCGTTGGGGACGCCGGCCACGGAGACGGTCTGCCGGACCTCGCCGCCCAGGTTGCGGATGGCCGGCGGGGTGGCCGGGTCGATGGCCAGGATCTGCGGCTTGGCGTTCTCCACCGTCTGGTCGCCGATGGCGAGCTTCATCGGCGCGGCCCGGTCGATCAGCGCCCTGGCGGCCAGCAGCAGCCAGGCCTGTTCCTGCGGGTTGGTGGTGCGCACGGCGGCGAAGGTCTTCGCCACCCGGTCGGCCGCCTGGAAGATGCGGTCGCGGTCCACCGCCCCGCTCTCCGCCATCAGCACCATCACGCCGGCCTCGTCCCTGAGCGAGGAGCCCTGGTCGCGCAGGCTGGCCGTCACCATGCGGGCGCCGGTCAGCTTGGAGAAGGCCTCCGTCGCCCCCGGCTGGTCGCCCAGCACGGCGGTCGCCGCGGCGATCTGCGCCCGGCCGAAATCGGTCTGCAGCCGGTCCCAGTAATTCTCGCGGAAATAGCGCACGGCACCGGCGTCGATCATCTTGGCCCGTGCCAGGACGTAGAGCGCATAGGCGCGCCCCGGCAGGTCGGCGGTCTCGACCCAGGCGTTGTCGATCGCCTGCTTCAGCCAGTCCAGGCCCTTGCGATAGGGCTGGTCGGGAATGCGGTAGCCCGCCGCCTTGGCCCGCCCCAGCACATCGACCGCATAGGCGGTCAGCCAGGGATCGAGATCACCCTTCGGCGACCAGGCGGCGAAGGCGCCGTCGATGCGCTGGAAGGTCAGCAGCCGGTCGACGCTGCGCTGGACGCGGGCCTTGATCCGGTCTTCCGGCGCGATGCCGAGGCCGGCGGCCACGTCGCTCATCGACAGCAGCGGCAGGATGCGGCTGGCGGTCTGCTCCGCCCCGCCCGCCGACGCACGGTCGAGCGCGAAGAGCTGACCCGCCACGTCCAGGTCCGGCAAGGGTGCCACCACCGCGCCGATCGACAGGCTCTCCGGCCGCAGGCCGGCGGTGATGTCGGCGGGAACCGCCAGGCTCTTGTCGGTCGGCAGGGCGGCGGCGTTGCGGCGGGACACCGGCGGCGAGGCCGGGCGCACGGTGATGTCCCAGCGCCGGGTGACGCGGATGCCCTCGGGGCCGCTGACGTCCAGCGTGACATGGCCGGCTCCGACCTTGGTGGCGGTCAGCACCCGGCCGGCGGCCGCCCGCTTGCCGCGCGCCAGCTTCGGCACGGCCAGATCCGGTGGGGCCAGATCCGGCGGGGCCGCTTCGCCACCCGATCCGGGCTGGACGATGGAAACGGCACCTTCGGCGGTCAGGGTCATGGTGTAATCGCCGGACGGGCCGTTCAGGTTGTCGAGCGACAGCAGGACCTGCGCCGAATCGCCGGGAGCGAGGAAGCGCGGCAGCACGGCGTCGGCGACGACCGGATCGCGGACCAGCAGCTGGGTCTCGGCATGGCCGATCCGCCCCTCGCTCCAGGCGACGGCCATCAGGCGCAGGCGTCCCTGGAAGTCGGGAAGATCGAAGGGAACGGAGACCTTGCCGTCGGCACCGACGGTCAGAATGCCGGAATAGAGCGAGACCACCCGTTCGGACTTGGGTGGAACCGGACCGGAGATCTGGCGCAGGCGCGGCGTCGGCTGGGCCGCCGGACGGGCGGCGTCCAGGCTGGCCGGGTCGATCAGGCGGCCATAGGAATCGCGCAGCTCGACGCTGAGCGGCTGCTTGCGCAGATAATGGCGGGCCGGGTCCGGCGAGGGCTGGTCGGTCAGCTGCATCACCGCTTCGTCGACGGCGGCCAGGGTGACGAAGGCCTGCTTGCCTTCAGGCACACCCTCCACCGTGATGTCGGCGGTCATGGCACGGCGCGGCTCGGTCTCCGCCGGGGCGGAGAGCCGGATATCGAGGGTGCGCGGGGCCTTGTCCTTCGCCAGCCAGGCGAGGCCGACGGCGCGGCGCGGCGGCTTCTTCGACTGCGGGTCGGAGGTGGCGAAGGCGGTCGCCAGCACATGGGCGCCGCTGGTCCAGCCCTGCCCGACCGGGATTTCCAGGAAGGCGCCCTGCGGACCGATGGCGCGGGTGACGGCATAGGTGACGCCGCGGTCGGCCACCGCCACCAGGACCTGGCTGTCATAGGGCGGCCTGACGAAGACCCAGGCGCTCTCCCCGGCGCGGTAGGCCGGCATCATCACCGAGACGTCGACCGCGTCCGGCCGCTCGCCGGCGGTCGGGGTCATCCACCAGCCGGCGGCGAAGCGGAAGCTGCTGGCGACACCGGTCTTGGGATCGAACACCTCCAGCCGGTAGCGGCCGGCGGCGACCGGGGTCTCCACCGACGCCGGGGCGGCGGCCTGGGCCGACAGCGAGCCGCCGGTCACCCGCTGGTCCTTCACCGTGACCTTGTAGTCCCAGCGCCCGTTTGCCTCGTACCAGGCATAATCATACTCCTCCTCGAACAGCTCGTAGGAGAGGTCGGCGCGGTCGGCCGGCTTGCCGTCGGGGCCGACGGCGATCACGTCGAAGCCGGCGGTGGCGCCTTCCGGCACGCCGTCGCCTTCGAAGCGCGGCTTGATGCCGATGGCGAAGGGCTGGTGGCGTACCGGCAGCACGAAGTCGCGGCCGACCGGCCGGCCGCCGATGTCGAACAGGGTGGCGCGCACCACCGCTTCCAGCGGACGGGTGCTGTCGGGCGGCCGCGGCAGCTTGACCTTCAGCCGGGCCGAGCCGTTGGAATCGGTGATGAAGCCCGGCAGGTCGGCGCGGGCCGGCTTCACGTCCTCCTGAACCAGACCGAAATGATAGCCCGGCAGGTTGGAATAGGGGTTGGCGGCGGCACGCAGCGTCACCGTCAGCTCGCCCGGCAGGCCGGAGGCCGGCGCGCCGTAGAGGTAATGGCTGTCGAGCGCGATCTCGGCCTCGCCGTCGGACGCCAGTTCCGTCGTCGGCGAGGCGAGCGCCACGTCGAGCCGCGGCGGCACGAAATCCTCCAGCAGGAACTCCACCTTGCCGATGGCCGGGCCGTCCGGCTCGGCATGGGCGGTGACGATCCAGTTGCCGGGATAGGCGTTCATCGGCAGATCGATGCGGGTGGCATAGCCGCCGGCCCCGCTGTCGGTCAGGCTGCGCCGTTCCACCTCGAAGCCGTCGGGGCGCAGGACGCGGATGGTCAGCTGCTTGCCGGCCGGCGGCGGGTTGAGGTCGGCGTCGCGCAGCAGGGCGGTCAACTGAACCGTCTCGCCCGGCCGGTAGATGCCGCGTTCGGTGTAGAGATAGGTGTCGAGTCCGCCGGCGGCCGGACGGACGACGCCGACCGGCTTGTCCTGGGCCTCGGCCGGCGGGGCGCCGCCGGCGGTCAGGTCGAGAACGGCGAAGTCGCCGTCGCCGCGCGCAGCGAACAGCGCCTGCACCGGCTCCGTCCCGGCGGCGCGCAGGGCCGCGAGGTCGAAGCGGCCGAGCCCGTCCTCCCCGGTCTGGAGGCGTCCAAGCTCGGTGCCGTTGCGGGCGACCAGACGCAGCTCCACCCCCGCGGCCGCCGCCGCGGTCTGGACCGAACGGGCGAAGACCACCAGCGAATCCTGGCCGAGAATGGTGTTGAGGCCGAGGTCCGACACGACGAACCATTGGGTCGCCTTGCGGTCCCAGCCTCCCGGCTTGATCTCGTCCGCGCCGGCGACCGCGACGTAGACGCCGGGCTCCAGCTTGCCCAGCACGGCGTCGATGGGGAAGGCGGTGGTGACGGTGCGGTTCGGCTGGTTGCCGATGCCCATCTCACCACGCCAGACCTCCTGGCCCGACTTGTCCAGGATCTCGCCGATGTCGTAATCGCTCATCTGCTGGGTGATGCGGCCGAAATAGATCTTCTCGACCAGCGCCCGGTCGGCGATGCGCAGAACCTGCAGCTTCGCCCGGTCCAGGTTGATGGACCGCAGCGGCAGCCCGTCCGCGCCGACGCGCGGCAGGATGTAGCCGGCGCCGCGGAAGGCCAGCGAGGACTTGCGGTTGGGGACCTGCACCTCGCGGGTGTCGGCGGCCGGCAGCCGCTTGCCGTCGGCGCCGGGAAGGCCGTCCTTCAGCGTGACGCGATAGGTCTCGCCATGCTGGAGCCCCTCGACGCAGAGGGTGCGGTCGCGGGCGATCGCGGCGCCGTCCACCGCCGGCTCCACCGCGACATAGTCGCGGTAGTTGACGGCGCGGGACCGCTCCAGCCGGTCGGTGAAGGTGAAGCAGGCCTGCGGCGTATCGCGCTCCGCCACCACCTCGACGCTGGCGACGCCGAAAGGCACCGGCTCGGCCGGCGGGTCGGCGGCGAAGGTCTGGGTTACGGTGAGCGTGCCGGAGCACGCGGCAAGAACGGCACAGACACGCGCCAGCGCACGCAACATTCTAGACAGGCCCCAATTCCGCGGGTGGGTCCGAAAGCGCGCGGCCGGGGACAGCCCTGGCGTCGGCTCGGACCTGGAGAAAACCGGCGCGGAGTATGCCCAAGCGGCGGGGGTTACGCCATGGCTTTGCGGCGTCGCCATGAAGTTCGCCCTGGGCCGGCCGATCAGGCGGCGAATTCCAGCGTGATCCGGCTGCCCTGGCCGGGGCGGCTGTCGATGCGCAGAGTGCCGCCATGCGCCTCGATCAGCGACTTGACGATCGGTAAGCCCAGGCCGGTGCCGCGGCCCGG
The DNA here is from genome assembly GCF_016595245.1 of Azospirillum endophyticum. Taxonomy (GTDB): domain Bacteria; phylum Pseudomonadota; class Alphaproteobacteria; order Azospirillales; family Azospirillaceae; genus Azospirillum; species Azospirillum endophyticum. The sequence continues at coordinate 144,158 of NZ_JAENHM010000088.1, read as the reverse complement.
ATGGGTGGCGTGGGCCGAGGTCTGGCCGAAGGGGACGGAGGCCTGGCGCAACTCCTCCGCCGTCATGCCGATGCCGGTGTCGGTGACGCGGACGATGCAGCGGCCATGGCCGCCGCGCCAGACGGTGACCAGCACCCGCCCGTTCTCAGGCGTGAATTTCAGGGCGTTGCCCAGCAGGTTCAGCAGCATCTGCTTCAGCGCGCGTTCGTCCGCCCGCACCAGGATCGGGGCCGGCGGACGGTCGATCTCCAGCCGGATCGACTTCTGCACCGCCTGTGGGGTGACGATGCGGATCGCCCATTCGGCGGCGGCGACCGGATCGACATCCTCCATCAGCAGCGCGAACTTGCCGGCCTGCAGGCGGGACAGATCGAGGATGTCGTCGATCAGGGTCAACAGGTGCCGGCCCGACGCATGGATGTCGCGGGCATAATCGGTATAGCGCGGCCCGGCGTCCGGACCGAACATCTGGTCCTTGATGATTTCGGAAAATCCCAGGATGGCGTTCAGCGGCGTGCGCAGCTCGTGGCTGACGCGGGCCAGGAAATCGCGGTTGACCGCCAGCGCCGCCGCCAGCCTCTCGGCATTGCGGTGCTGGACCAGCAGGAAGGCGGCGACCAGCAGGACCGAGACGCTGAGCAGGGCGGCGATGATCCGCATCTGCCCGCGGAAACCGGCGACCGCGGCGTCGATGTCCTTCATCGCGATGCCGACGACGAGAATCAGCGGGAAGCCCTGGACCGGCCGGTAGGCGTAGGCGCGACGGATGCCGTCGGCCAGGCTGTCCTGCCAGAAGACCCCGCTCGGCGACTGCTGGACCGCCACCCACAGGTTCGAGCCGGAGCCGTCGAGCCCGACGGCGTCCTTCCCGTCCTTGGAGCCGCGGGCGCGGATGATCCGGTCCAGCCCGACCAGCGTGACCACCCCGTTGCGGCCGACATCCGCCTGCCGGTAGAAGCCGGACAGGGAATCGGGATCGACATTGGCGACCGCCACCCCGGCAAAGTCGCCCGCGGCATCCTCCAGCCGGCGGGAGAAGCGCAGCAGCGGCCGGCCGGTCGCCGAACCGATGAAGGGCAAGCCGACCTTCATCAGCGACCGTCCCTCCCCCTGGTGGTAATCGAGCAGGCCACGACCATCCAGCCCTTCCGGCGGACCGCTCCCCTCGCTGCGGAAGAGCTGGCGGCCCTCGGGATCGAAGACGCTGAAGTGATGGATCAGGGCGACATCATAAAGCCCGTCGTCGATGATGCGCCGGGCACGGGGCAACCCGCCTTCGGCATAGCGCTCGGCAAAGGAGCGCAGCGTGGTGTCGACATCGTGCAGGGTGCGGCTGGTGCTGCTTTCATAGGCGCGGGCCGTCGTCTGGGCGCTGGCGATCGCCTCCCGCGTCTGGACCGCCAGCATGGAGGAGGCCATCAGGGCGTAGCCTCCCCACACGCCGCCCAGTGCCAGGGCGGCGACCGTCAGGACACAGGTCCGGAAAGACGGCGTCCGAAGTAAGGGAAACCGAAAGATCGGGAGACGTGGCATGCCTGCGCTCCGCCATTCCACCGCCCAACACCGGTCCGCCGCATTCGGGGCGGATCGGTATTGGGTAGAGCCGATCATTGCGTCAATCGGTTAAGACTTGTCAAATATCCAAACAGTTCGCTTATGCAGCATTCATGGGTACACAGGTCTATCGGGACACGAAACGGTTCCGCAGCCGCTCGATGGCGGTGTCGAGCACTTCGTCTTTCTTGGAGAAGCAGAAACGCACCACGCTGGTCGGCGCATTCTCCACGAAGAAGGCGCTGACGGGAATGGCCGCGACCTTCGCTTCCGCCACCAGCCAGCGGCAGAAGGCCTGATCGTCGCCGTCGAAGCCGAAGCGGGAGATGTCGGCGGCGACGAAATAGGTGCCGGCGCTGGGCAGCACGTCGAACCCGACCGAAGCCAAGCCGGCCGACAGCCGGTCGCGCTTGGCCTGGAGCCCGGCGGCGAGGCCGGTGAAATAGCCCTCCTCCTTGCCCAGGCCGTAGGCGACGGCGGCCTGGAGGTTCGGCGGCGTGGTGAAGGTCAGGAACTGGTGCGCCTTCGCCACCGGCTGCAACAGATGCGGGGCGGCGGTGACATAGCCGACCTTCCAGCCGGTCAGGGAGAAGGTCTTGCCGGCGGAGCCGATCTTCAGGCAGCGGTCGCGCATCCCCGGCAGGGCCATCAGCGGGATGTGGCGTCGGCCGTCGAAGACGAGGTGCTCGTACACCTCGTCGCAAACTGCCAGCGCGTCGTGACGCTGGACGAACTCGGCGATCAGGTCCAGCTCCGCCCGGTCGAAGACCTTGGCCGCCGGGTTCAGCGGATCGTTGATCAGCACCAGCTTGGTGCGCGGGGAGAAGGCGGCCTCCAGGTCGGCGCGGCCGAAGCTCCAGTCCGGCGCCTTCAGCGAGACGAAGCGCGGAACGCCGCCGGCCAGCCGGATGATCGGCAGGTAGCTGTCATACATGGGCTGGAACAGCACCACCTCGTCGCCCGGGTTGATGAGGCCGAGCAGGCAGGCGGTCAGCGCCTCGGTGGCGCCGGAGGTGACCATCGTCTCGGTCTTCCAGTCGACGTCGAGCCCGTAGAAACGGGCGGCATGGGCGGCCAGCGCCTGCCGCAGGCCGGGCGTGCCCATCATCGGCGGATACTGGTTCCACCCGGTCAGGAGAGCGTCGGCCGCGGTCTGCAGCACGTCGGCCGGCCCGCGGTCGTCGGGGAACCCCTGACCCAGATTGATCGCGCCATGCTCATCCGACAGGCGGGACATGACTTCGAAAATCGTGGTGCCGTAGCTGGACAGCAGCGCATTGCCCGACTTCACCGGAAAACCTCCTCATGCAAACGGACGCACAAGATGGATGCTGGGGAACGACGCTGTCCAGTACCGGGTTCCGCAGGGCAGACCGTGACCGGCCGATGGGTCGCCCGCTGGGGCGGACGGCCCCCCGGACAGGGGACGGCCGGCAAAATAGTCCGGCATTCCGTGCTCCCGGCACCGAGCGATGGAGACGGGGATGGTATGGCCGTTGCATACTCCGGCGCGTCTTTTCGTTCCACGGAGTAAAGTTCCGATGTCATTGTCCTCCCGCTGCCGCGGCGCCGCCCTGTCGGCTCTGCTCCTGTTCGGGCTGACCGGCCCCCTTCAGGCCGCGGATCCGATCAAGGTCAAGGTGTTCGTCGGCTCGATGTTCGAGATCGGCAAGAACACCGGCGACCGCGCGGGCGAGTTCCAGCACTGGTACGAACGCTACTGGCAGACGGCCGAGCCGATCACGGTGAAGGGTGCGCTGAACCCGGTCTACTGCAACGCCGACGGCGTCTGCGGCTCGGTGCTGGGCATGGGCAAGGTCAGCTCCTCGGCCTCGATGCAGGCGATCCTGCTGAACCCGCAGCTTGACCTGGCGCAAGCCTATTTCCTGGTCACCGGCGTGGCCGGCACCCCGCCGTCGCGCGGCACCATTGGCGAGGTGAGCTGGGCGACCTGGGTGGTCGACTACGATCTGGGCCACCGCTGGGCGCCGGAGGAGAACAAGCCGGGCGAGCCGACCTTCATGCCGCGCAAGGGTTATGAAGCGGTGCGGCTGTTCCCGATGAACCAGGCTCTGGTCTCCTGGGCGATGCGGCTGACCGCCGACACGCCGCTGAAGGACAGCGACTCCGCCCGCGCCTATCGCAAGCGCTATCCGCAGGAAACCGCGCAGCGTGCTCCTTTCGTGGGCACCGGCACGCACATGACCGGCGACACCTTCTTCCACGGCCCCGGCATGTCGGCCCAGGCGCAGTACATCGCCAAGCTCTATGGCGCGGACGACTACGTCATCACCGAGATGGAGGCGGCGGCGATCACGCTGGTCATCAAGCGGCTGCAAGGCTCCGACCGGGTGATGAGCCTGCGCGGCGCCGTCAATTTCGACCAGGGCAACCCGAACGAAACCACCCTCCAGCACCTCGACCCGAAGCCCGGCGAGACCGCCGGCGGGTTCGCCGAGACGGTGGAGAATGTCGAACTCGTCGGTTCCCGGATGGTCGACCACATCGTCGGCCACTGGGACCAGTGGAAGGACGGCGTTCCGGCCCTGCCGGCGCCCTGACCGCCATGCGGGAAGCCGCCCGCCCGACAGGCGCGGGCGGCTCAGCCGCCGTGCATCTTGCGCAGGCGGCGGGCGCGCAGCTTCTGGCGGATGCGCTCGACCGGGCTGAACATGCGGGGATATCGGCGCTTGCCCCGCACGAACAGACGGCGGGCATCGGCGGAGTTGCGCAGCACCAGCACGCCGCCGAGCAGCATCACCGGCAGGCCGCCGGGACCGGGCAAGGGCGCGATCAGCAGGCCGAGCAGGATGATCGTGCATCCGGCGCCGATCAGGGCCAGCTGTCGCACGCGCGCGAAAGACAGCGTCTGGGCGGTATCGGGAGGACTCATCTGCGGTTCGCCAAGCTCCATGCTTTCCGTTGGTCTGCATATGGGCCGGGGAGCGCGGGTCGAAAAGGGGGGCCACTCCATTGCAGGGGAGAGAGGGGCGTCAATGCAGCGTCGGCACCGGTTCCGGCGGGGCGGCGCGCAGGCGGGAGGGGTCGAGGCGGCTGAGGGCGGCGTCGCGCTCGGCGGGCTTGGGTTCCCAGCCGAATTCGCGGATCAACTGGTCGCGGGCGGCGACGGCGCGGCGGGACAGGTGGACGCAGTTGCCCTGGGCACTCCCCTGGCGCGGCGGGGGGCAACGGCGGTCGGCGCAACTTTCCAGCATCAGGCGGATCATCCGCTCGCGCTTGGCGGCGTCGACATAGCCCATCTGGTCGAAATAGAGCTTGGTGAAGGCCAGTTCGGTGACGCGGGCGTGGGCCTTGCGGTCGCCGACGATCACCGCCGCCACCACCTCCACGCAGCGGCCGGCGAAATGCGGCAGCGGCGCCGTGCCGTCGTCGGCACAGTCGAACAGGCTGCTCGGCAGATCGACCAGCCGGCCGGTCACGTCCTTCACCAGATACCGGCGCCACACCGACATGTCAGCCTCCTGTCCGGCCAAGCCGGTTCGTGGGCCTTGCGATGGCAGAAGCCTACATCAGACTGGAACGTGACGGAATATCGCAAAGCGATGGGGCGAAACTGTGGCGCAAGGCAGGTGCCGGCAACGGGGTCCGGCTCCTTTCGATCCGATGGCCCGGAAGACCACTTCCACTTGCCCTGCCCCCCTTGTGCTTTATAGGGCAAGCCGGTATCCGGCGCATGCCCACTGATCGCCGCAACGTACGGAGGTTGCTGTTCTCGACAATTTTAACTCTTTCATTACCGTATCCACAGCATGCTTCAGCGTTCAAAATAGAAACTTGATGACACACAATGATTTCAACATTACCGTAATGCTCGTTCAAATGCTCAAACACTGATATTTCAGAGGGGAGCCGCGCGAATGAAGCTGTCTGTCAGGAAAACAATATTTTTCATGGCGCCACTCCTGATTGCCGCTTTTTTCGCCAACATTCTGTCTTTCTTTCTTTTAAGCAAAGCTAACGAATCCCTGACGGCCGCACAGGCGACAAGATACAATTCATATCTGCTGGCCGATGAGCTGCGGCAAAGCTCCGATGATCTGACACGTCTTGCCCGCACCTATGTCATCACCGGCGATGCCAAATACGAAGCCCAGTATTGGGATGTGCTCGCCATCCGCAACGGACAGAAGCCGCGCCCCCTGGCGTACCACCGCATCTATTGGGATTTCGTCGCCGCGTCCGGCACCAAGCCGCGCGCCGACGGTCCGGCGGTTCCGCTCCAGATCCTGATGGAGCAGGCCGGCTTCACCGCGGCGGAGTTTGGAAAACTCAAGCAGGCCCAGGCCAATTCCGACGGGCTGGTTCAACTCGAAACCAAGGCAATGAACGCGGTCAAGGGGCTGTTCGACGATGGGCGCGGCAACTACACCGTCAAGAAGGACCCAGATTTCGAACTCGCCCGCAACCTGATGCATTCGAAGGAATACCACGCCTTCAAATCGCAGATCATGGCCCCGGTCGACGAATTCTACGTCCTGCTGGAACAGCGCACGCAGGGAGCGATCGACGCCGCGGATCGGGACGTGGCCTTCTACCACACGGTCAATATGGCGACGCTGGCCTTGCTGGGCATCGTCCTGGCGCTGGCCGGCTGGATCCTGATGGCGAGGGTGTCCTCCCCGCTCGACGCCCTGAAGGGCGCCATGAACCGCTTGTCCCGCAACGAGCAGGGCGTGCCGATTCCCTTCCTTGAAAGGGGCGACGAGATCGGCGAGATGGCGCGGGCCACCGACATCTTCAAACGCGGCCTGACGGAGGCCGAGACGGCCCGTTCCACCCAGCAGGAGCGGGAACGGCTCCAGGAGGAGGAAAAGCGGCGGACGATGGCCAGGCTGGCCGACGAATTCGAGGCGTCGGTGTCGCGCATGGTGGCCGAGGTGCGTACCGCCACCGGCAGCGTCCAGGAGAATGCGCGCACCCTGTCCACCACCGCCCAGGACGCATCCCGCCAGTCGGACTCGATGTCGGCAGCAGCCCTCCACACCACGACCAATGTCGAGGGCGTGGCGGCGGCGGCGGAGCAGCTGGCCGCTTCGGTCGCCGAAATCGCCCGTCAGGTGTCCAGCGCCTCCTCGGTCGCCCGGGATGCGGTGAGCGAGGCCAACACCACCAACGAAAGCGTGAAGGGACTTGCCGCCACGGCGCAGCGCATCGGCGACGTCGTCAACCTGATCCAGGTGATCGCCAGCCAGACCAATCTTCTGGCCCTCAACGCCACGATCGAGGCGGCCCGCGCGGGGGAAGCGGGGAAAGGCTTCGCCGTCGTGGCGAGCGAGGTGAAGAATCTCGCCAACCAGACCGCCAAGGCGACAGAGGACATCCAGGCCCAGGTCAGCGCCATCCAGGAGGAGACCGCCCAGGCCGTTCAGGCCATCGACGGGATCACCCGGACCATCGGCAACATCTCGAACATCACCGTGGCCGTCGCCTCGGCGGTGGAGGAGCAGGGCGCAGCGACCCAGGAGATCACCAGGAACGCGCAGGAGGCCGCACGCGGCACGCGGGGCGTGTCCGACACTGTCGACGGCGTCACCGACGCGGCCAACCGCACGCGGCGCTCCGCCGACACGTTGCTGGCGGCCGCCGACACCCTGTCGAGCCAGAGCGCCGCGCTGAGCCGGGAAGTCGACGGCTTCGTCCGCAAGGTTCGGCAACCCTGAGCGGCGGTGAGGCCGGCTCCTCCGCGGTCATCGCGGCACGAGCGGCCAGAACAGCGCGATGGCCGCCGTGCCGATCACCACCACCATGATCGACAACGGCAGGCCCAGCCGCCAGTAATCGCCGAAGCAGTAGCCGCCGGGTCCCATCACCAGCGTGTTGCACTGGTGGCCGATGGGGGTCAGGAAGTCGCAGCCCGCGCCGATCGCCACCGCCATCAGGAAGGCGTCGGGCCGCAGCCCCAGATGGGTGGCGAGGCTGGCGCCGATGGGCGCCATCACCAGCACGGTCGCGGCGTTGTTCAGGAAGGGCGTCACCGCCATCGCCGCCACCATGATCATCGCCAGCGCCCCCACCGGCGGCAGGCCCTGCGACAGGTCCGACAGGAAGCCGGCGATCAGTTCGGTGCCGCCGGTGGTGCGCAGGGTCTCGCTGACCGGGATCAGGGAACCGAGAAGGACCAGGATCGGCCATTCGATGGCCTCGTAGGCGGTGCGCAGGCTGACCACCTTCAGCGCGGTCATCGCCACCGCGGCGCCGAAGAAGGCGATGGCGACGGGCACCAGGCCGGTGGCGATCAGCGTGACGGTCACCCCCAGGACCGCCACCGCCACCGCCCGTTTCGGCGTGCGGCCGATGGCGAGGTTGCGCTCGGCCAGCGGCAGGCAGCCCAATTCGGCCAGCGTGTCGGACACGGCGGCCTGCCGGCATTGCAGCACCACCAGATCGCCCGACTGCAGACGGACCCGGCGCAGCCGCTGGCGGATCGGCCGGCCACGCCGGCTGAGCGCCAGCAGGTTGGCGCCGAAGCGCTCGCGCAGGTTCACCTCCTCGATGCTGTGGCCGATCATGGCGGAGCGCTGCTCCACCACCGCCTCGACCACGGCGATGTCGTCCTCGTTCTCGACCCCCTCCTGGTCCTTGTCGTGCATCATGCGCAGGCCGGCGCGCTTGACCAGATCGGCCAGCGCCGTGGTGTCGCCCTCCAGCACCAGGATGTCGCCGGCGAACAGAACCCAATGGCCCGAGGGCACGTAGCGACGGTAGTTCTCGCGCACGATGGCGGCGACGGTCACCTCGCTCTCGCCGAGGGCCTCCAGCTCCGCCACGGTGCGGCCGACGAACGGCGACCCGGCGGGCAGCCGCGCCTCCGCCGTATAGTCGTCGATGTTGAAGGCCGGGCCGGCTCCCGCCGCCCGCCCCTTCGGCAGCAGCCGGTAGCCCACCGTCAGGAAGGCGACGCCGAACAGCGCGATCACCATCCCGACCGGCGTGAAGTCGAACATGTGGAAGGGCTCGCCGGTCATCTCGGCCCGCACGCGCGAGACGATGATGTTGGGCGAGGTGCCGACCAGCGTCATCAGCCCGCCCAGCAGCGAGCCGAAGGCCATCGGCATCAGCAGCATCGACACCGGCGTGCCGCTGCGCCGCGCCACCTGCAGCGCGATCGGCATGAAGATGGCCAGCGCGCCGATGTTCTTGACGATGGCCGACAGCAGGGTCACCGCCCCGGCCAGCACCGCCACCTGGGTCCAGACGCCGGTCATCCGCGCGGTGAGCGGACGCATCGCCGCCTCCACCACGCCCGACCGGCCAACCGCGGCGCTGACCACCAGGGCCGAGCCGACGATGACGACGATGTCGTCGGAGAAGCCCTGGAAGGCCTCCTTGGCCGGCACGATCCCGACGGCGACCGAGGCCAGCAGCCCGATCATGCCGACGAGGTCGTAGCGCAGCCGGTCCCAGATCAGCAGCGCGATCACCGCGCCGATGATGCCGAACGAAAACATCTGGTCGATGGTCATAGGGAAGGGATGCGTCCTGCCTGCCGTTCACGATGGCCGGATCGGACGGGAGCGGCGTCCGGTCAGCGCGCCGAACCCGACGCCTTCCCTTCTCCACGGCCATTGCCCGACTTGCCGGATGCCGGCGCCCCCTTGTCGGGGGACCGGGCATCCCGCACCAGCCGGCCACACTGTGGCTGCTCATCACTGCCTGGGTCAAGGAAGGGCAGCACGCCGGCCAGCGGCGTCAGCAGAACCCCAAGCGCCACCGCCGCGGCCCCGCGTGCCGCCGACTCGGTGGGATCGACGCCGATGTCGGGATTGCCGAGCGTCCCGCCGACCAGAACCGGGACATGGGTGGCGAAGACCTGCGGCGATTTGGAATCGCCGACGATGCGCAGGTCGAGCGCCTCGTTGCGCAGGCTGATCGTTCCCTTGCCGGTGACCAGGGTCTCCGGCGTGTCCAGCACCAGCGCCTCGGCCCGGGCGATGCCCTTCTCCACCGACAGGTTGCCGACCAGGCAGTTGAAGGGAAGAGGCTGGGACCCGGAGATCACGACGCCCAGCGTTTCCAGGATGTTCGTCTTCAGCCCCTTGACCGCGAGGCTGGTGACCCGGCCGCCGTCGACCGACACGCCGATCTTGCCGTCGGACGTCGCGAGCAGGTCGGCCACCGTCTTGCCGGTTCCGGCCAACTGGATGCGGCCGGCCACCGTTCCGCCGATCTGCCCGGCGAGAGACGTCTCGCTGAAGAAGGAGGACAGCTTCATGGCACGGATGTCCAGGTTGGTGCGCATCGCCGGCACCTTGCGGCTGCCGTCCACCTGCACCGTCCCGGCGATCCGCCCGCCGCCGATGCCCAGCGACAGAGGATCGAAATGCAGGTCGCCGTTGGTCAGCCTGACCCGCATGTCCAGGTCCTGGAGCGGGGCGAAAGGCGCCTCCACCCGCTGGCCGCGCAGCCGGACGTCCATATCGGTGTTGCGCAGCATCTCCACGTTCACCGGAGTGGCGGGGATGACGCGGCCGTTGCCGCGGGTCGGGTAATCGCCGGTGCCGCGGGGAGAGGCGCCGACCAGACCGGCGAGATCCTGCGCCGCCAGCCGGGTGGAGGTCAGGTCGGCCTTCACCAGCGGCCGCTCGCCGCCGGTCTTCACCGATACCTCGCCGGACAGGTCGCTTTCGCCGACCTTGCCCTTCATGCTGCGGAAGGCCCAGAGGTCGCCCTCGCGCGACAGATGGCCGGCGATGGAGTAGGGCCGCGTCTTCGGCGTCGGGATGCCGACGATGGGGAAAATCTCCGCCATGTCGGGGCCGCTGAGGGCGACGGACAGGTCGACCCCCTCCATCTTCACCGGTTCGGCGATGGAACCTTCGATATGGCCCTTGGTCTTGCCGACGGCGGCGTCGACCTTCAGCGGATAGGGCTTGGGGTCGTCGCGCAGGTAGAGGAGCGACCCACCGACAGCAGCCAGGGTGAACGGCTTGCCGGCGAAACTGCCCTTGCCGTTCAGCTCCACGGTATCGCTGTCGTTGCCGCCGGTCGCGGTGTTGATGGTGTTGTCGATGTCGATGTCGCTGGTGGGATCGCGGTAGCGGATGGCGCCGTCGGCGATCACCAGCCGCTCGATCACCGGAATGTCGCCGCGATTGTCGGGAGTGGCCGCCTGCTTCGCCACCTCCTTCTCCGCATTGGGCGGACCGAAAGTCCAGTTGGCCTCGCCCTTCCCGTTCTTCTCCAGAATCAGCTTCGGCCCCTGGATCTTCAGCTCCGGCAACTCCCAGTCGCCGCGCAGCAGCGGCCAGGGGCGCAGCGTGGCATCCAACGCCTTGATCTCGGCCATCGTCTTGTCCTGGGCCCACTCCGCATTGGCGACGCGCAGCCCTTCCAGATGGATGCGGATCGGGTCGCCGAGATGGACGCGCAGGTCGCCGTCGATGGCGACCTCGCGGTTCAGCGCCGCGGAGGCGCGTCGGGCGACGAAGCCGCGGGCGTCGTTCCAGTCGAACAGCACCAGCACCGCGCCGACTCCGACGACGACGAGACCGACCAAGCCGAGCAGCCCGTAGCCGATCCATTTGAACACCAATCCCGCACCCTTTGCCATACCGTCGGCCCTCCCCCACACCGTCCCTTTCATCGACAACGGACGAAGCGGCTCATCAGTGAAGGCCGGAGACGGGGGTTACCGCAAGAGATCCGGGCGCTCCCTCCAAAAGTCATATATTTCCGTTGCCGCTTATATTGGATTTAACGCAAAGTTCAGCATCTTAGCGTCGTAATCGCACGGACATCCGGTTTCACACCCCTGGCAGCCACGGCCGCAGACACGATGCGTTCACTGACCAATTTTGCCCCGTCCACCTTCGAGGAACGCGGTGCCGCCGTGGCCTTCACCACGCCGGTCCTGGCCCAGACCCGGGCGCGCAAGGACAGCCGCGACCAGCTGGAGGTGCTGGTGCCCAACCTGTCGGAAGGGCGCGGCGTCTATGTGGTTCCGTGGAAGTCGCTGCCGCTGGCCTTCCCGATGACGGTCCATGACCGGATGCTGCACGACCTGATCGCCAAGGCCGACGCCTGTTCGCCCGACGACATCCGCAAGGCGGTGCTGGAGGCGGCGCGCTGCGGATTGGCCGGCGCCGGCGCGGTGTCGGCGGCGGAAGCGGCGCTGAAGGACGACGAGGAGCAGCGGCTGCTGATCAACTACCAGCTGATCGTGGAGGCGCTGAAGGCGGTCGGCCTGGAATCGACGGAGATCCTGCGGGTCGGCCTGACCTCCGCCGAGGGACAGAAGCTGACGCGCGACCTGATGATGAAGGCGGCGCAGCGCCTGGCGCTGGAACCGACCGAACTCTATGGCCGCATCGCCGAGCTGGCGGTGCTGATGGAATCGATCGGGCTCGCCAGTTCGCCCAAGCCGGCCCGGCTGCGTCGGCTGATGCGCGACCTGAACGGCTTCCGCGACAGCATGACCGACTGGGCGACCGACAACGTGTCGGAAGCCGCCCCCATCGGCGGCTTCTGTGCCGAGGTGGCGGAACACACCGTCAATCATGCCCGCAACGTCATCGGCCAGCTCGATCAGGCGATGGCCTCCTTCGAAACGCTGCTGCGCCAGTGGGAAACCAAACGGCCGCAGATCCGCAAGGCGTCCAGCCGGCTGTCCTGGCTGCTCGACGGCTGGGAATACCTGATCCTGCTGTGGAGCGACGCCCTGACCCAGGACCGCCACACCCAGGCCATGGCGGTCCACGACATCTTCCGGGTCATCCCCCTGCTGCCCAAGGACGAGGGACGCGCCAACCAGTCGCAGATGGCGGACACGCTGATCTCCAGCCACAAGCGGTCGGTGCGGGCCTATGTCGACTGGCGCAGCGGCCAGCTCGACGTCGATCTCGTCATGCGGATCGAGACGATCAAGGGAAGGGCGGCCTGACCATGGAGATGAGGGATCTGGTCGCGCTGGGCGACAAGCTTCTGGACATCGACGAGGCCAAGTTCCGCCAGGTGGTCGATCTGCTGGAGCGGATGAACGACCACCCGGACATCCTGCGCACCATCGCCGTGATCCGTCCCCGGCTGATCGAGCTGCGGCTGAACCGCCGGCCGACGCTGAAACGCCTGTTCTGCGACCCGTTCGAGGACCTGTTCGAAGCGCTGGGCAAGGCCGACCCGGTGCCGCTGAGCGTGATCGAGCGGGCGTTGATGAACAGCCTGTGGCCGCTGGTGGAGGCGGAGATCGGCAAGGAACGGCTGCGCGCCTTCCGCCCCGCCCTGCAATACGGACCGGAACGCAAGGCGCTGAGCGAGGCGTTCTGGACCGAATGCGCGGCCGCGGTGTCGAAGATCGCCGAGGGGGCGATATCCGGACATTACAGCGATGCGCTCGAGCTGCGGATGAATCCCGACCGGACGCGGGCGTTGGCGGACATCGCCACCATCCTGTCCATCGCCCCCGATGTGATCGAGTTGAAGGCGGCGCTGTCGCCCAAGCCGGTGCCGAAGCTTCACGCCGACCATATGGAGGCGATCCAGACCATCGGCCGGCGTATTTCCCGCGCCAGGCCGGCGGCGCTGAAGATCTTCGTGCTGCTCGCCGCGTCGCGCCTGACCGACCCGTCGGTCCTGTTGAGCGGGCTGTGGGACATGGATTTGGGCCAGAAGCCGGCCGACCGCGCCAGCCTGTTCATGTCGCTGAGCGGGACGGTGGTCGCCCAGATCGAGGAACGGTCGCGCGCCTGGCAAACCGCCGCCGGTGGCGACCGCATGGCGGTGGCCGACCTGGCGCTCCACCTCGTCGCCAGCCTGGACGCTACCCGCGCGGCGATGGAGCACAGCCGCAACAAGGAGTTCGATCGGCGGCTGAAGGACATCCGCAGTTCCGTCCACGCCATGGTGAACACCCAGGTGCTGCAGGACGCCGACGCCGGCATCGTCGCGGCGATCGGGGCGCTGGACGGCGGCAGCGACGGGCGGGCCCAGCTGGTCCGGGCGGAGAACCATGCCCGGGCGCTGCGCAAATGCGCGACCATCGCCGATTCCCTGGGATTGCGCGGCGAGCTGCGGGAGATGACCCGGAAGACCACGGTCACGCTGACCGAAAAGGCCCAGCAGGCGCTGGCCGGCCCGGCCGGCAACCCGCGCACCGGCTATACCGCCATCCGCATGATCGAACTGATTGCCGGCCCGGCCGAAGCGAATAAGATCATGGACGGGATCATGAGCGGCGGCCGGCGTTGACTGCGCTGCCGGGTTGTACGGTGGGAGAGGAAGAGGCCATGGGAACGGGATACACCGGGTGGGAGCTGCCGGCCGACGAGCGCGGCCGCCTGCTGGCCCTGGTCCCGCCGCGCTATGAGCGGCTGGTCGCCGACCATGTGACCCACATCTTCGGCACCGGCCCGCAGGAGCCGCTGCCCACCGCCGCCGAGGCGGAGGTGATCGGCTGCGCCGACGACGGCGAAGGGGTGCAGGCGCTGGTCGTCGCCATCGGCGGCACCAGCGAGCGGCCGGACGGCTCCACCTACCACATCACCTGGTCGCTGGAGCCCGACCGCCGCCCCATGGAGTCCAACGACGTCATCCACGACTATGGCTGGCGCCCGGTGGAGCCGGTGACGGTCAGGCTGGTCCCGCGCTTCTTCGGACGGTGACCGTCCGCCTCACGGCACCTCCGCCACGCCCTCGCCCGCCACGCCGCGCTTGAGGCGTTGCTCGCGGTAGACGATGAACAGGCCGCTGCCGATGATCAGCGCCGCCCCCACCCCCATGCGCGCGGTGGGTGCCGTGCCCCAGACCGCGAGGTCGAGGATCACCGCCCACAGGATCGACACATACTGGAACGGCACCACCACCGCGGCCGGGCTGAGCTGGAGCGAGCGGTTCATCATGGCGTGGCCGGCCAGCGCGGTGACGCCCAGCAGCCCCAGCAGGATGAAGCCGAGCCAGCCCGGCGCCTCCCAGGTCCAGGGCAGCGTCACCCCGCCGATCAGCAGACCGCCGACCATCTGGTTGCCGACCAGCGTCAGGCTGGAGGCGGAGCGCAGCACGCGGGTGGAGATCACGCCGCTCGAGAAGATGAAGGCGCCGACCAGCGCCACCAGCGACGGCCACAAATCGAAGCGGCCGGTCGGGTTCAGCACGATGACGACACCGACGAAGCCGACCAGCACCGCCACCCAGCGGCGCCAGCCCACGTTTTCCCGCAGGACCAGCACCGACAGCGCGGTGACGATCAGCGGCGCCGACATGTAGATGGTCATCACGTCGGCCAGCGGCAAATAGCCGACCGCCCAATAGAAGCAGGCGACGTCCACCGTCATCAGCAGCACGCGCAGGATGTGGAGCGGCAGCCGGTCGACGGCGAAGACCGTGGCGATGCCTTCGCGCCAGATCATCGGCGCCAGCACCGCCAGCCCGAACAGGCTGCGCACGGCGAGCAGCATGGCGACCGGATGGTCGGCCACCAGCCATTTGCCGAGCGCGTCGTTCAGCGTGAAGAGCGTCATCCCGCCCAGCATCATCAGGATGCCGCGGCGGGTGTCGGTCGCGGGGGCCGCGGTCATGGAAGGGTCCAGGGGTTTGTTGCAAGCGTGAACCACAGGAATCGCAGGCTGAAGACTGCGATCGCCCCTGCGGGGGAAGCGATATTGCGGGAATGGCGGTCGAACGCAACCCCTGCCTGAGGGACGGGAGCGATGCCGAATGGGCGCTGGCCCGCGCCGACCGCCGCTGGCGCCGATGCCGATGCACCTCCGAACAAGGCGGGATCGCATTCTCCGCCGTCGGAAGCATGACCGCGGAGGTCACTCCGGGGGCGACAGTGCAGCCCTTCACGACCGTGAAATAAAACATCCGTTTCGCGAAATTATTCTCCAGGGTTACGGATCATGTGATTGGGAATGTGGATATTTTTCTTACAGATAATCACACAAACGCAGATATCTCTCTGGATAGGGAAAACATCAATGAGATGAATCAAAGTACAACTACATGTCGCTTTTTAACTATGCCTTAATTTTGCATCTGGAATACTTCCTATCACTCATCGCGAAGAACTCAAATCTCGGTTTAGTTTCTTTTTATGTCGCTGCCTTAAGGTGCAAAACCGTCGATGCACTCTTGGCGTATGGATTGGGAGAGGAAGAAACGATGTTCAACCTTGCAAACGTCTCGATTGCCAAGAAGATTGCCGGTGCTTTTGCATCTGTGGTTGCAATTGCCTTGGCTGTCGCTTTCTCCAGCTATTCGAAGCTTTCGTTCATCGAGACGTCGAGCGGCTGGACGGTCCACACATACGAGGTGCTCGAGGAAGTCTCCATCATCCTGGGATCGGTGGTGAACCAGGAGACCGGTGTCCGCGGTTATCTGATCTCCGGCGACGAGAAGTTCCTCGAGCCATATCGGACAGGCCAGCGCGGCTATGCGGATGCCTTTGCAAGGGCGAAGCAGTTGACGGCCGACAACCCGGCGCAGCAGGCACGCTTCGCCGAGGTCGATCGCTTCTATCAGATGTGGCGGACCACGATCGCCGAGAAGGAGATCGCGCAGATGGCAAGACCCGAAACCCGTGAGCAGGCCCTCGCATTGGCGGCTTCCGGCGCGGGAAAAGTGTCGATGGACGGTGTGCGCGGCAAAATCGCGGAGATCGACAAGGCGGAACGCGATCTCCTCGGCAAGCGTGCCGTCGATCAGGCCGAAGCGTTCTCCACCTCCTACACCGTCAATCTCGCGGGCAGCGGGCTCCTCCTCCTCCTGGCGATCACGGCCGGCATCCTGCTGTCGCGCGGCATCGCCACGCCGATCCGCGGCATGACTGCCGTCATGGGCAAGCTGGCAGCTGGGGACAACGGCGTACAGATCGACGGACAGGAGCGCCGCGACGAGATCGGCGCCATGGCCAAGGCCGTCGAAGTGTTCAAGCGGAACGCCATCGACAATGCCCGGCTGGAAGCCGAACAGCAGGGACTGAAGGCGAAGGCCGAGGCGGACCGCAAGGCGTCCATGGCGGCGCTGGCCCAGAGTTTCGAAGCCAGCGTCAAGGGCGTGGTGGAAAGCGTCGCCACGGCATCCGGCAATATGCAGTCGGTCGCCACGACGATGGTCGGAACGGCGGAACAGACCAGTCATCAGGCCAGCGCCTCGGCCGCCGCGGCCGAGCAGACCTCCGCCAACGTCCAGACCGTCGCCGCCGCCGCCGAGGAGATGTCGGCATCGCTGCTCGAAATCTCCAAGCAGGTCAGCACCTCGTCGCAGATCTCCGCACAGGCGGTCAAGGACGCGGAGCGGACCAACGGCACCGTCGCCGGTCTGGCGAACGCCGCGCAGAAGATCGGCGAGGTGGTGACGCTGATCCAAAGCATCGCCGGCCAGACCAACCTGCTGGCGCTGAACGCCACCATCGAGGCGGCACGGGCGGGCGATGCCGGCAAGGGCTTCGCCGTCGTCGCCTCGGAAGTGAAGAATCTCGCGACCCAGACCGCCCGCGCCACCGACGAGATCGCTGCGCAGATCGCCACGATGCAGGCGGTGACGAGCGAAGCCGTCAACGCCATCAAGGGGATCGGTGCAACGATCACCCAGATGAGCGGGATCGCCACCGCGATCGCCTCGGCGGTGGAGGAGCAGAACGCGGCGACCGGGGAGATCTCGAGGAACGTGACGCAGGCCGCCTCCGGGACCATGGAGGTCTCCAGCAACGTCAGCGAGGTCCAGAAGGCTGCCAGCGAGAGCGGCAGCATGGCCGGCCAGGTTCTCGATGCCGCCGGCGAACTGTCGCGCGAAGCCAAGACGCTCAGGTCCGCGGTCGACGAGTTCCTCAGGGGTGTTCGCGCGGCCTGATACCGCATACCCTCGGCGATCGCGCGGACACTTTGCGCGATCGCCGACCTATCCCAGGACGGGCAGCCTGTTCGTCGCCTTCATCTCGCGCAGGGACAGGTTCGACCGGATGCTGGCGACGCCCGGAAGCTTCCTCAACACCTGATCCACGAAGCCGCTGTAATCGTCGAGATCCTGCGCGACGACCATCAGCAGGAAATCCGCCTCACCGGTCGTGTTGTGGCAACTCAGCACGTAAGGGCAGGCCTGGATGATCTGTTCGAACGCGGCGGTCACGTCCTCTCCATGCTGGGTGCAGACGATCTGCACGAACGCCATCACGCCGAACCCCAGCTTCCGGCGGTCGAGAACCGCCTGATATCCTTTGATGACGCCACAATCCTCCAGACGTTTCTGGCGTCTCCAGCAGGACGCTTCGCTGAGCGAGAGCTGCTCGGCGAGCTTGGCGTTGGACAGCCGGCCATCCCGCTGCAGCCGATCCGCAATCGCGGCATCCACCTTATCAAGCGTGTCCATGACGAGGAATTCTTTCAAGAAGGCACCGACAGCCGGAAGAGTGCTTCATCTTTCCAACGCGGGCAATCGCCGATTGAAAGGCAATTTCAGGGGGATCCCAGTACAATGGCGGAAAGTCCCAGGAGGAGAGCCCGATGAAAGCGGTGGTCTACGAGGCGTTTTCCGCACCCCCTCGCATCATGACGGTGCCCGATCCGACACCGGAGGCGCACGGCGTCGTCGTCAAGGTGATGGCGACCGGGGTTTGCCGCAGCGACTGGCATGGCTGGGTCGGCCATGACGCCGACATCCAGCTTCCCCATGTTCCCGGCCATGAGCTGGCCGGCATCGTCGAGGCGGTCGGCCGGGACGTGACGAAATGGAAGGTCGGCGACCGGGTGACCGTTCCGTTCGTCGGCGGCTGCGGCGCGTGTCCCGAATGCCATTCCGGCAACCATCAGGTTTGCGACCGGCAGTTCCAGCCCGGCTTCACCCATTGGGGATCCTTCGCCCAATATGTCGGCCTGCATCAGGCGGACATCAATCTGGTGCGGTTGCCGGAGACGATGGACTTCACCACCGCCGCCAGCCTCGGTTGCCGCTTCGTGACCTCCTTCCGCGCCGTCGTCGACCAGGGCAAGGCTTCGGCCGGCCAGTGGGTCGCCGTTCACGGCTGCGGCGGCGTCGGCCTGTCGGCGGTGATGATCGCCAACGCGGTGGGCGCCAATGTCGTCGCCATCGACATTTCGGAGGAAAAGCTCGGTCTGGCCCGCGCGCTGGGTGCCGTCGCGACTGTGAATGCGGCCGAGGTCGGGCAGGTCGCCGAGGCCGTCATCGAGATCACGCGGGGCGGTGCCCATGTCTCGCTCGACGCGCTGGGCCACCCCACCACCTGCTTCAACTCGATCAGCAACCTGCGCAAGCGGGGCAAGCACGTCCAGGTCGGCCTGATGCTGGCGGAGAACAGCACGCCCGCCATTCCGATGAGCCGGGTCATCGCCCAGGAGCTGGAGATCCTCGGCAGCCACGGCATGCAGGCCCATCGCTATGACGCGATGCTGGAGATGATGCGGTCCGGAAAGCTGGCGCCCGAGAAGCTGATCGGCAAAACGGTCACGCTGGAACAGTCCATCGACGCCCTGATGGGCATGGACAGGTTCGAGGGTGCCGGCGTCACCGTGGTGACGGAGTTCTGACGGCGGAGTTCGAAGGGCGGAGCCGGAAAAGCCGTGGCTTTCCGGCTGCCCGAACCGGCGGTCAGATCACGCCCTTTTCCCGCAGGGCCGTGATGTCGGCCTCGCCGAGGCCCAAGGCTTCCGCCAGCACCGTGTCGGTGTGCTGGCCCAGCGTCGGCGGGGCGGTGTCATGGACCAGCGGGGTGCCGCTGTAGCGGATCGGGCTCGCCACCGTCGGCACGCTGCCCTGGGTCGGGTGCGGCAGATCCTGGTGGATGTTGCGGGCCTGGACCTGCGGATCGGCGAAGACCGCGGTCAGGTCGTTGATCGGGCCGCAGGGAACGCCGACCTGTTCCAGCGCGCCCAGCCAATCGTGGCTGTCGCGGGTCCGGATCAGTTCCTCCAGCACGGCCACCAGCTCCTTGCGGTTGGCGACGCGGGCCGGATTGGTGGCGTAGCGCTCATCCCGCGCCAGATCGGGACGGCCGGCGACCGTGCAGAATTTGGCGAACTGGCCGTCGTTGCCGACCGCCAGGATGATATGGCCGTCGCGGGTGGCGAAGGCCTGATAGGGCACGATGTTGGGGTGGGCGTTGCCGAGCCGCTGCGGCGCCTTGCCGCCGACCAGGCAGTTCATCGCCTGGTTCGCCAGCACCGCCACCTGGACGTCGAGCAAAGCCAGATCGACCTGCTGGCCCTCGCCGGTACGGTCGCGATGGGCGAGCGCGCCCATGATGCCGATGGTGGCGTAGAGGCCGGTGAAGATGTCGGTCACCGCGACGCCGACCTTGACCGGACCGGCGCCCGGCTCGCCGTCGGGCTGGCCGGTGATGCTCATCAGCCCGCCCATGCCCTGGATCATGAAGTCGTAGCCGGCCCGGTTGCGATACGGCCCGGTCTGGCCGAAGCCGGTGATCGAGCAATAGACCAGCCGCGGGTTAACCGCCTTCAGGCTGTCATAGTCGAGGCCGTATTTGACCAGCCCGCCGACCTTGAAATTCTCGATGACGACGTCGGCCTGGGCGGCAAGCCTGCGGACGAGTTCCTGCCCTTCCGGCCGTTCGAAGTCGATGGTGATCGACCGCTTGCCGCGGTTGGTCGACAGGAAATAGGCCGACTGGTCGCCGGCCCAGGGCGGACCCCAGGCCCGGGTATCGTCGCCGGCACCCGGCCGTTCCACCTTGATCACGTCGGCGCCGAGATCGGCCAGCGTCTGCGCCGACCACGGTCCGGCCAGCACGCGCGACAGCTCCAGCACCCGGATGTGCGACAAGGGTCCGGCCAAGGTCTTCCTCCTGCTTTATTGGCTCTCCCCCGCCCTTGAGTCCCCTCTCCCCCCTGGGGAGAGGGTTAGGGTGAGGGGGATGCATTGCGGAGCCCCAAGGACAATGCCGGCGCTCCGCGTTGCTTGATAATCCTCGCCATGCGACCCCCTCACCCTTCCCAAGCTCCGCTTGGGCCCCTTCCCTCTCCCCGGGGGGGAGAGGGGGGCTTTGGGGGCGGAAGAGGTTACGCCGACACCAGTTCTTCCAGGGAACGCTCGATGATGTCCAGGCCTTCGTCGACCAGGGCGTCCGAGGCGGTCAGCGGGACCAGCACGCGGATGACGTTGGCATAGGTGCCGCAGGACAGCAGGATCAGACCCTTTTCCGCCGCCTTGGCGACCAGCGCCTTGGTCAGGTCGGCCGCCGGCTCCTTGGTCTCGCGGTCGGTGACCAGCTCCATGGCGACCATGGCGCCCAGGTTGCGGACGTCGCCGATCACCGACAGGCTGTTGCGCTGGGCCATGGTGCGGAAGCGGCCGGCGATGCGCTCACCGAGCGTCTCGGCGCGCTCGATCAGCTTCTCTTCCTCGATGACGTCGATGACGGCCAGCGCGGCGGTGGTCGCCAGCGGGCTGCCGGCATAGGTGCCGCCCAGGCCGCCGGGGATCGGGGCATCCATCAGCGCCGCCTTGCCGGTCAGTGCCGACAGCGGGAAGCCGCCGGCCAGGCTCTTCGCCATGGTGACGAGGTCCGGCTCGATCCCGGCATGCTCGACGGCGAACATCTTGCCGGTGCGGGCGAAGCCGGTCTGGATCTCGTCGACGATCATGACGATGCCGTGCTTGTCGCAGACCGCACGCAGCGCCTGCAGGAAGGACGGGCTGGCGATGTTGAAGCCGCCCTCGCCCTGCACCGGCTCGATGATGATCGCGGCGACGCGGGCCGGATCGACATCGGACTTGAACAGGGTGTCCAGCGCCTTCAGGCTCTCCGCCTCGCTGATGCCGCGATAGGCGTTGGGGAACGGCACATGGAAGATCTCGGCCGGGAACGGACCGAAGCCGACCTTGTAGGGCACGACCTTGCCGGTCAGGCCCATGGTCAGCAGCGTGCGGCCGTGGAAGCCGCCGGAGAAGGCAACCACGCCCGGACGGCCGGTGGCGGCGCGGGCGACCTTGACGGCGTTCTCGACCGCCTCGGCGCCGGTGGTGAAGAAGGCGGTCTTCTTCGGGGTCGGGCCGGGGACCAGCGCGTTCAGCTTCTCCGCCAGCTCGACGAAGCTGTCATAGGGCGTGACCATCGCGCAGGTGTGGGTGAAACGCTCCAGCTGGGCCTTAACCGCCTCCATCACCTTCGGATGGCGGTGGCCGGTGTTCAGCACGGCGATGCCGCCGGCGAAATCGATGAAGCGCTTGCCCTCGATGTCCCACATCTCCGAATTCTCGGCACGGTCGATGTAGAAGGGCATGCCGGCGGAGATACCACGGGAGACGGCGGCCTCGCGCCGGGCGACGAAGGACTGGTTGGTGCTCATGGTCCGATTTCCTTTGACGAGGGTCAGGCGCCGAGGCCGACGCAGAGGTATTTGACTTCCATGAAATCATCGAGGCCGTATTTGGAGCCTTCGCGGCCGATGCCGGACTCCTTGACGCCGCCGAAGGGAGCCACCTCGGTCGAGATGATGCCCTCGTTGATGCCGACGATGCCGTATTCCAGCTTTTCCGCCACGCGCCAGACGCGGCCGATGTCGCGGCTGTAGAAATAGGCGGCGAGCCCGAACTCGGTGTCGTTCGCCATGCGGATGGCGTCCTCTTCCGTCTCGAACTTGAACAGCGGGGCGACCGGGCCGAAGATCTCCTCGCGGGCGACCCGCATCTCGGTGGTGATGCCGGTCAGGATGGTCGGCTCGAAGAAGGTGCCGCCCAGCGCGTGGCGCTTGCCGCCGAGAGCGATCTTGGCGCCCTTCTCCAGCGCATCGCCCATCAGCTCTTCCACCTTGGCGACCGCATCGGCATTGATCAGCGGGCCCTGGGTGACGCCAGCCTCGGTGCCGTCGCCGACCTTCAGCGCCTTGACCGCCTCGCCCAGCTTGGCGGCGAAGGCGTCATAGACGCCGGCCTGGACCAGCAGGCGGTTGGCGCAGACGCAGGTCTGGCCGGCATTGCGGTACTTCGACGCCATGGCGCCCTTGACCGCCTCGTCGAGGTCGGCGTCGTCGAAGACGATGAAGGGGGCGTTGCCGCCGAGCTCCAGCGACACCTTCTTGACCGTGCTGGCGGCCTGCCGCATCAGCAGCTTGCCGACCTCGGTCGAGCCGGTGAAGCTGACCTTCCGGACGATCGGGCTGTGGGTCAGCTCGTTGCCGATGGCGGCCGGCTCGCTGCCCATGACGATGTTGAAGACACCGGCCGGGAAACCGGCGCGCTCGGCCAGCTCGGCCAGCGCCAGCGCCGACAGCGGGGTGTCCTCGGCCGGCTTGACCACCACGGTGCAGCCGGCGGCCAGCGCCGGAGCCACCTTGCGGGTGATCATGGCGTTCGGGAAGTTCCACGGCGTGATCGCCGCGACGACGCCGATGGCCTCCTTCAGCACGACGATGCGCTTGTTGGCGGCGAAGGACGGGATGACGTCGCCGTAGGCGCGCTTGCCCTCCTCCGCGAACCACTCGATGAAGGAGGCGCCGTAGACGACCTCGCCGCGCGATTCGGTCAGCGGCTTGCCCTGCTCGGCGGTCATCAGCTGGGCCAGATCCTCCTGCGCGGCGAGGATCAGGTCGTACCAGCGGCGCATGATGGCCGCGCGCTCCTTGGCGGTCTTGGCCTTCCAGCCCGGCAGGGCGGCGTTGGCGGCGTCGATCGCCTCGCGCGTTTCGGCGGCGCCCATGTCGGACACTTCGGCGATGACGGCGCCGGTGGCCGGGTTGGTGACCGGGAAGCTCTTCCCGGAATCGGCCGCGCGCCACGCACCGTTCACGTAGCCCTTGGTTCGGAGAAGGCCCTGGTCGTTCAGCGACAGCATGTTCGATCCGCCCTGGATGAAGGAATATGGAACCGGCCGGCCGCGCCCGGCGGAAACATCCTTGCAGTTCAAGGGTTTCCTGTGCGGGGGCCTGGACCTTGGACAGAAGCCTACCATGTTTAATAAATTAAACAACCCCTGTTTAACTGTTCATATTCTGATGACGGGGTTGCGCGGATGGGCTATTGCCTTAATGGAAGCGGAGCAGGAGTCCGGTGATGGAATTCGACGTCGGCGCCAGGTTGAAGCAGATCCGCGAACAGCATGGGCTGTCGCAGCGGGCGCTCGCCCAGCTGGCCGGAGTGACCAACGGCACGATCTCCCTGATCGAGCAGAACCGCAGCAGCCCGTCGGTGTCGTCGCTACGCAAGGTGCTTCAGGGCATCCCGATGACCTTGGCCGAATTCTTTTCCTCCGACGACCTGCCGCCGCCCGAGCAGATCTTCTTCAAGGGCGACGAGCTGATCGAACTGGCCGGCGAGCTGAAGGGCACCGTCGGCCAGGTTTCGTTCCGGCAGGTCGGCGACCTGCGCAGCCGCAACCTGCAAATCCTCCACGAACGCTATGCTCCCGGCGCCGACACCGGCCGCACCATGCTCCAGCACGAGGGCGAGGAAGGCGGCATCGTCATCAGGGGCCAGATCGAACTGACCGTGGGCGACCGCAAGCAGCTGCTCGGCCCCGGCGACGCCTATTTCTTCGACAGCCGCATCAGCCACCGGTTCCGCAACATCGGCGAGGTGGAGTGCGAGGTGATCAGCGCCTGCACGCCGCCGTATCTGTGACCTTGCTGAGTTAGCCCCCCACCTAACCTCCCCCGCTCTCGCGGGGGAGGGACTGCCGCCACTCTCCCGCATCAGCACCTGCCCCCTCCCCCGCCCAGCGGGGGAGGGTTGGGGTGGGGGGTAACGCCTCCCCTACTCCGCATTCCCCTTCAGCCGCTCGTTGCGCCGGCGCAGGATTTCCAGCGTCGACAGCATGCAGACCGAGATCACCGTCAGCACCACCGCCACCGCGGTGATGGTCGGGCTGATGTTCTCGCGGATGCCGCTGAACATTTCTCTAGGCAGCGTACGCTGCTCGGGACCTGCGAGGAACAGCACCGTCACCACCTCGTCGAAGCTGGTGGCGAAGGCGAACAGCGCGCCGGACGCCAGACCCGGGAGGATCAGCGGCAGGATCACCTTGCGGAAGGTCAGCAGCGGCGGCGCCCCCAGCGAGGCGGCGGCGCGCGCCAGCGTCATGTCGAAGCTCTGCAGGGTCGCCGACACGGTGATGACGACGAAGGGCGTCGCCAGCGCGGTATGGACCAGGATCAGACCGAGATAGTTGCCGGTCAGCCCCAGCGGCGCGAAGAAGAAATAGACGCCGACCGCGGTGATGACGACCGGCACCACCATCGGCGACAGCACGACGGCCAGCACCAGCGGCTTCCACTTGCTCTTCCACTGGGCCAGCCCCAGCGAGGCCAGCGTGCCCAGCACCATCGACAGCATGGCCGAGGCCACGCCGATGATGACGCTGTTCTTCAGCGAGTTCATCCAGCGCGCCGAGCCGAGGAAATCCTCGTACCAGCGCAGCGACAGGCCCGGCAGCGGATAGGTCAGGTAGGTGCTGGAGCTGAAAGAGAGCGGCACGATCGCCAGGATCGGCGCCATCAGGAAGATGAACACCAGGGTGGAGGCGACCACCGTCGCGATCCAGGCGGCGCGCTGGCTGGCGGTCTGGGGGGATTGGTTCGCGCTCAATTCTTCAGACCTCCCGTCGTCTGGCGGCCGAGCGCCAGCTTGCCGTAAAGCAGCGCCAGCACCACGGTGGAGAGCAGCAGCACCGCACCCAATGCCGAGGCGAGGCCCCAGTTGACCGTTTCCGTGGTGTAGAAGGCGATGAAGGACGAAATCATCTGGTCGGCGGCCCCGCCGACCAGCGCCGGCGTGATGTAGTAGCCGATGGCCAGGATGAAGACGAGCAGGCAGCCGGCGCCGATCCCCGGGATGGTCTGCGGCAGGTAGATGCGCAGGAAGGCGGTCGCCGGCGGCGCGCCGAGCGAGGCGGCGGCCCGCATGTAGGCCGGCGAAATGCCGCGCATGACGCTGTAGAGCGGCAGGATCATGAAGGGCAGCAGCACATGGGTCATCGCCATGTAGACGCCGAACCGGTTGTAGATCAGCCGCAGCGGCTCGTCGATCACGCCCAGCCATTGCAGCGAGCCGTTGACGATGCCCTCGCTCTGCAGGATCACGATCCAGGCGCAGGTGCGCACCAGCAGCGAGGTCCAGAAGGGCAGCAGCACGAAGATCATCAGCAGGTTCGACCGGCCGGTCGGCAGGTTCGCCAGCAGATAGGCCACAGGGAAGCCCAGCAGCAGGCACAGTGCCGTGACGCCGAAGCCGATGGTGAAGGTGCGGATGAAGACGTCGCGATAGATCGCCTGGTCCGCCGGCGACTGGACGATGGCGCCGTCCGGGTTGCGGGTCAGGTCGACCGCGGCCAGCAGGTAATAGCTGGTGACCGGGCCGCTGGCGCTCTTGATCGCCGTCCAGCTTTCGCGCTCGCCCCAGGCCGGGGCGATTTCGATCATCGTATCCTTCGCGGTGCCGGGAGCGGGCTGCTCCTTCAGCTTGCGGCCGGTCGACAGCAGCGTCGTGCGAAAGCCGTTGACGACATAGTTCAGCCGCTTGGCGGCGACGGCCAGGGTTCCGGCCTCGCGCGCGGTGCGGATGTCGGCGGCGAGCGCGGCGAAGGCGGCCTCGTCGGGCAACCCCTGGCCGTTCCAATGCCCCAGGGCCGCCACGGTCTGCGGCATCACCTGCGGCACCTCCCAGTCGTCCACCGACTTCCAGATCATGCCGGCGAGCGGCACGACGAAGGTGAACAGCAGGAAGGCCAGCAGCGGCAGCACCAGCCCCAGCGCACGGAACTGCCGGGTCCGCTCGGCCCGTTTCAATCGACGCTTCAACGGCACGTCGGCGCCGGCAACGAAGGCGGCTGTCATCGGCATTGTCCTGTTGGAAAAACGCGGGCGCAAGAAACCCCGAAATCCGGGACCATCCCCTCTCCCCCCGGGGAGAGGGTTAGGGTGAGGGGGACGCATGGCGTCCGGTCACCGCAGGGCGGGCAGTGATCCGCCGGAAAATATAATGGAGAAGCACCGTTCGACCCGATGCCTGCCGCTGTGCATCCCCCTCACCCCGACCCTCTCCCCGGGGGGGAGAGGGGGAAGAGTGCCGTTACGTAAAGCTAACGCTTACTTCGCCGCCCACTTGTTGAAGCGTTCGGTCAGGCGGTCGATGTTCTCCAGCCAGAAGTCGGTGTTGATCTCGATCGCGTTCTTCATGTTGTCCGGCGCGGTCGGCAGGTCGGCCAGGACCGCCTTCTGCAGCAGCGACGGGGCCTTCTTGTTCGACGTGCCGTAGGCGATGCCTTCGGACAGCTTGGCCTGGTTCTCCGGCTTGCCGACGAAGTTCAGGAACTTGTAGGCGGCATCGACGTTCGGGCTGCCCTTCAGGATGACCCAGCTGTCGACGGTGTAGAGCGCGCCGTTCCACACCATGCCGAAATTCTTCTTCTCGTTCTTGTTGGCGGCGTCGATGCGGCCGTTGTAGACCGACGTCATCGCCACTTCGCCGGACGCCAGCAGCTGCGGCGGCTGGGCGCCGGCCTTCCACCAGACGATGTCGTTCTTGATGGTGTCGAGCTTCTTGAAGGCGCGGTCGATGCCGGCCTCGGTGCCCAGAACCTTGTAGACGTCGGCCGGGGCGACGCCGTCGGCCATCAGCGCGATCTCCAGCGTGGTCTTGGCGCCCTGGCGCAGACCGCGCTTGCCCGGGATCTTCTTGGTGTCGAAGAAATCGGCCCAGCTCTTCGGCGCGTCCTTCAGCTTGTCCTTGTCATAACCGAGGACGAAGTCATAGACGATGGCGCCGACGCCGCAGGCGTTGACGGTGGACGGCAGGTAGCTGTCCTCGCCGCCGATCTTGGAGAAGTTCATCTTCTCGTACAGGCCCTCGTCGCAGCCGAGCGCCAGCTCCTCGCTCTCGACCTGCACGACGTCCCAGGTGGAGGCACCGCCCTGGACCTTGGCGCGCAGGACGCCGACGCCGCCATCCCAGGATTCGTCGTTCATCGGCGTGCCGCTCTCCTTGAACGGACCGAAATACACCTTCTTCTGGACGTCCTGATAGGCGCCGCCCCACGACACGACGGTGAGGTCGCGGGCGCTCGCGGCCGATGCCAGGGCCGTGAGGGCGGTGAAAGTCGCGACGAAACCGAGAGCCACCTTTTTCTTCGACATAATCCCCGTCCTTATTCGTCGTGGTCGTTATTTCTGGAAGGCACCCTGGCCGTGAGGAAGCGGATCCTCAGACCGGATCGAGCGCCCGGCAATCCTCCGGGCGGAAAGCGATGTAAACGTCCTGGCCCGGCGCCAGGCCGGCATAGGAGCCGGCCGGCAGCTTGACCATGAATTCCGGATTGGCCGGCGTGTTCAGCACCGCCAGCGTGTGGTCGCCGAGATAGATCAGGTCGGTCAGCGTCGCCGGCAGGCGGTTGACGGCCGTGTCGCCGCTGTCGCCGGTCTCGATCGCCACGCGCTCCGGGCGGAGCGACAGCGAGGTGCGGTTGCCGGCGCCGCCGATGTTGACCGCCTGCGCCACCACCGAACCGCCGGCGTCCAGCGCGACCCGCGCCCAGCCCTGTTCGATATTTTCGACAACCCCGGTCAGAACATTGTTCTCGCCGATGAAGTTGGCGACGAAGCTGTTCACCGGCCGCTCGTACAGCGCATCCGGCCGGTCGATCTGCTGGACGATGCCGTCGTTGAAGACCGCGATGCGGTCGGACATCGTCAGCGCCTCCCCCTGGTCGTGGGTGACATAGACGACGGTCAGGCCCATCGTCTCGTGCAGGCGCTTGATCTCCAGCTGCATATGCTCGCGCAGGCGCTTGTCGAGCGCACCCAGCGGCTCGTCCATCAGCACCAGGGCCGGATTGAAGACCAGGGCGCGGGCGAGCGCCACGCGCTGCTGCTGGCCGCCGGACAGCTGGCCGGGACGACGGCCGGCGAGGGTGCCGAGCTTGATCATGTCGAGCGCCGCCGCCACCCGCTCCTTGATTTCCGCCTTGGAAATGCCGCGCACCGACAGCGGGAAGGCGACGTTTTCCTCGATCGTCAGGTGGGGGAACAGGGCGTAGTTCTGGAAGACCATGCCGATGTCGCGCTTGTGCGGCGGCGTGTTCTTGATCGGCCGGTCGCCGATGAAGATGTCGCCCTGCGTCGGCACCTCGAACCCGGCCAGCATCATCAGCGTGGTGGTCTTGCCCGACCCCGACGGCCCCAGCAGCGTCAGGAATTCGCCCTTGCGGATGTCGAGATCGAGGCTCTTCACCACGAGATGCTCGCCATCGTAGGTCTTCTGCACCCCGGAGAAGCGCACCAGGGTATCTGTCGTCGCGATCATCCCGCCGTCCATCCGTCCGCTCCCGTCACAGGCGACTGGATCCGGGTACGCCACCCCGGTCCGTCATTCTGGCCCCGACGGTACCATGCGTTTAAGAAAATAGACAAGAGGAATGACTATGACTTGATCAATTCAACAGTCTGCCGATTTTTTGTGCAAATGCGAAGGCGATGCCCACGCTCCGACCGGCAGTGTGCTCCATCCGCGTGCGATTGAGAAGACCGATGATCACGATAACGGACAGACGGAGCGACGGAAATCGACATCTGTCGACGACGGCCGGGGCGAATCGCCGCAGGCGATCCGCCCCGCACAGGGGACTCAGCGCTGCTGCGCCGCTTGGCTGTAGACGAAGCTGTCGAAGCCGTTCTCGGCGACGCGGAACCACAGCCGTTCCTGCTCCAGGAAGGGCTTCCAGCCGTCATAGACCTTCTTGAAGCGCGGGTTGCCGGCGGCGAGCTTCTCGTAGAATTCGAATGCCGCCTTCTCGCAGGCCTGCATCATGTCGCGCGGGAAGGGGCGCAGCACGGCGCCGGCGCCGACCAGCCGCTTCAGCGCTGCGGCGTTCAGCGTGTCGTACTTGGCGATCATCCAGCTGTTGGCTTCCCAGCAGGCCTGCTCCAGGATGGTCTGGTAGGATTTCGGCAGAGAGTCCCAGGCCTGCATGTTGAACATCAACGGGATCTGGGCCGACCCTTCCCACCAGCCGGGGTAGTAGTAGTATTTGGCGACCTTCTGGAAGCCCAGCTTCTCGTCGTCATAGGGGCCGACGAACTCCGCCGCGTCGATGGTGCCGCGCTCCAGGGCCGGGTAGATGTCGCCGCCGCCGAGCTGCTGCGGGACCAGCCCGAAGGGCGTCAGGATCTGGCCGACCAGACCGCCGATGCGCATCTTCAGGCCCTTCAGATCATCCAGGCTCTTGATCTCCTTGCGGAACCAGCCGCCCATCTGGGCGCCGGTGTTGCCGGCCGGGATATGGTGGATGTTGTAATCCTTGAACACCTCCCGCATCAGTTCCAGCCCGCCGCCATGCATCATCCAGGCGATGTGCTGGCGCGTGTTCAGGCCGAAGGGCATGGCGGTGTCGAAGCAGAAGGTCGGGTCCTTGCCGACGTAGAAATAGGCCGCCGACTGGCCGCACTCGACCGTGCCGTTCTGCACCGCGTCCAGCACCTGCAGCGCCGGAACGATCTCGCCCGCCGCGAAGGTGCGGATCTGGAACTTGCCGTCGGTGGCGTCGGACACCCGCTTGGCGATGAACTCTGCCGCGCCATAGATGGTGTCGAGGCTCTTGGGATAGCTCGACGCCATGCGCCACTTGATTTCGGGCTGGGAGGTCTGGGCGATGGCCGGAGCCGCGACGGTCCCGGCGGCGGCAATGCCGACGCCGGCGCTGGTGAGGAACGCACGCCGTTTCATGATGACGAATCTTCCCGATCATATGGTTCGTTGGGCCGACATGATAGCGCAACCAACCGTCCGGGGAATCCTTCTTCCGTCAGGGCAACACGGAATGCGGGGAAGATTCTTGCGGGGGAAACGAAAAATCCAGCCGCAACGGGCTGGATTTTCGGCGACGCAGCATTATTTGTTGTTTCGATCGCCTTTCAGGCGTTTCCTCCCTAAACTCGGGCCGCAGCTGTATTGCTAGCGGCCTTTTCCTTTTTCCGCAATATGCTGAAAGTCAGCCCAGCAAACTTTTTTGGTTGACGCCCGTCGGGGTGCGCTACCGCGTCCCGGCAGAGGCCTTGCGCGCTCATCCCGATCACAGCGCATCGATTAAGTTCCGGTTGACCCTTTATAAAGGGCTGGGATGATACGGTTCCCGCAATGACCGTCTCCAACCGGATCGATCTGCCCCCGCCGGATCTGACGAAGCCGTCCGAAAGGATCTTGCCGCCATGACGTCCCCTGGACAGCCGAACGGCAGCGCTGCCGCACACCGCAGCGCCAAGGGCGGTTTTTTCCCGGGTCGTGTCCGGAGCCGGGCCATCGGCCTGCGCGTCATGGTGGCGGTGACCGTCGCCGTGCTGGTGCTCGGGTCTACCCTGGTGAAGGGGCTGGTGGTCGGCAACGGCGCCGCCGACGCGCTGGCCAAGGAAATCGGCAACTCGATGACCGGGCTGGCGCAATCGCTGGTCCGGCAGCTCGATCTGACCATGTGGGCCCGCGCCAACCAGATCGCCGCGCTGTCGCGGATCGATGCGCTGAAGGACCCGACGGTGGCGCAATCGACGATCGACGAGTTGAAGCGCCGCGATCCCACCATCGCCTGGATCGGCATGACGAATGCCGGAGGCCGGGTGGTCGCCGCCTCCAACGGGCTTCTCCTGGGAGCCGACATCTCCAGCCGTCCGGTGCATCAGGAAGGCATGAAGGGCCTGTTCGTCGGCGACGTGCACCAGGCCGTGGCCCTGAAGGGCAAGGTGCCGTATTTGCAGGGGGAAACACCCAAGTTCGTCGACGTGTCCGCGCCGCTGCAGAAGGCGGACGGCAGCACGGTCGGCGTGCTGGCCGCCCATTACAGCTGGGAATGGGCCCATATCTCGATCCGGCAGCTGACCGAACCATTGGCTGACCGCAAAGGCCTGACGCTGTTTATCCTGTCGGCCGACGGCACGGTGCTGATCGGTCCCGAATCGGCCGTGGGGAAGCCCCTGCCGGTACCGACCCTGTCCGGCAAGCTGCGCGACGGCTGGAGCAGCGAGGTCTGGCCCGACGGCATCACCTATGTGACCGGGGTGGCCCACGGCAAGGGGCTGCACGATTATGCCGGGCTGGGCTGGACCGTCGTCGCCCGGCAGCCGGCGGACGTCGTCTTCGCCGAGACCAACCGGCTGCGGATGACGATCATCGGGTCCGGCACCCTGCTGGCCTTGCTGTTCAGCGTGATCGGCTGGTTCGCCGCCGGGCGG
The DNA here is from genome assembly GCF_016595245.1 of Azospirillum endophyticum. Lineage (GTDB taxonomy): Bacteria > Pseudomonadota > Alphaproteobacteria > Azospirillales > Azospirillaceae > Azospirillum > Azospirillum endophyticum. Next base: position 112,473 of record NZ_JAENHM010000088.1, on the reverse strand, counting down.
ATCGCCCGCCCGCTCGGCGCCATCGCCGACGCCGCCGAGCGGATCGGCAAGGGCGGACCCGGCGCGGCGATCCCCGACGTCGGCGGGGCCGCGGAGATCCGCCGGCTTTCGGTCGCGCTGCGGGAGATGGTCGACGGCCTGACCAACAAGGACGCGGCGCTGATGCGGCTGGAGGACATCGCTTACGAGGACCGGCTGACCGCGCTGCCGAACCGGCGCTATTTCGAGCAGTATGTCGAGGCATCCACCGGCGCCGGCGGCGGATCGGCAATGGTGATGTACATCGACCTGGACGGGTTCAAGCCGGTGAACGACAGGCTGGGCCACGATGCCGGCGATGCCGTGCTGCGCCAGATCGGCGGCCGGCTCGCCAGCATCTTCCGCGACGATGACGTCGTCGCCCGGCTGGGCGGCGACGAATTCGCCGCCGTGCTCCCCCGCCGCGCCGGCCGCCCGGCCCCCGACACCGACGAGCTGGCCACCCGCATCATCGCCGCGGTCAACGAGCCGGTATCGTTCAACGGCGAGAAGATAAGGGTCGGCTGCTCGATCGGCATCGCCTCCTGGCCGGAGGACGACAGGGACATGGCGACGGTGATGCGCCATGCCGACGCGGCGCTCTACAAGGCCAAGCGCGACGGCCGCAACCGGTCGGTGCGCTGGATGCGGACCATGGTCGGCGGCTAACGCCCCTCCAACCCCCGCACCAGCCCGTTCATGAAACCCAGCTTCTCGATCACCGACGCCGACAGGATGAACGGGTAGAGGTCGGGCTGGCCCATGCTGCGGTTCAGGCTGTTCACCGCGTAGGTCAGCGGCAGCCACGGCTCGATCAGATCCTCGATCCGCCTGGCCTTGTGGGGATTGAAATCGACCTCCGCCTCCAGCTCCGCCCCCTCGGTGATGCGCGGGCGGATCCTCAGCCCGAAGGCACGGGCGGTTTCCAGCGTGTCGACGATGTGGAGGTAATGGGCCCAGGTCTCGGCGAAATCCTCCCAAGCGTGGGCGGTGGCGTAGGTGCTGACGAAGTTGGCTTGCCAGTCGGGCGGCGCGCCGTTGGCGTAATGGCGTTTCAGCGCTTCGCCGTAATCCTGCCGCTCGTCGCCGAACAGGGCGCGGAAGCGCTCCAGCAACGCCGGATCGTCGCGCACCAGCCGATCCCAGATGTAATGGCCGCTCTCGTGCCGGAAATGGCCGAGCAGCGTGCGGTAGGGCTCGCCCATCTCGGTGCGGCGCTTCTCGCGTTCGGCGTCATCGGCCTCGGCGACGTTGATGGTGATCAGGCCGTTGGCATGGCCGGTCAGCACCGGCGTCACCGTGCCGTCGGAGCCCACCGTGTCGGACAGGAAGTCGAAGGCCAGCCCTTCCTCAGGGTTCTCCATCCGGGTCTGCAACGGCAGCTTCAGGTTGGTCAGCGTGTAGAACAGGTGGTGCTTCGCCAGTTCCAGCTTGCGCCAGCGCGTCAGGTTGTCGGTGTCGGACAGGTCGGGAATGATGTGGTTGTGCCGGCAAGCGGCGCAGTGGGTGTCGGCCGAATCGGCCGGCAGCATCCAGTTGCAGGCGTCCAGCTCGGCATTCGCACAGAACTTGTAGAGCGGCTCGGTGGTGGCGAGCGCGCTCCACACGCCGTCATGGTCGGTCGGATCGATCGCCGACAGGGTCCCCGCATCGGGCAGATAGCCGAGCCGGTGCCCGCAGCGCTCGCACAGCGTGTTCTCGAAATAGAGAGGCTGGTGGCAGTTCTGGCATTCGAAGAGTTTCATGGCGGGGGGGGCTCCTGATTGCCCTCTCCCGGCCCGGGAGAGGGAGGGACCCGCCGAAGGCGGGAGGGTGAGGGGCGATCCGATAATCCAGCAGCGCATGGTTCCTTGGATCACCCCTCACCCTTCCCACCGCTTCGCGGTGGGCCCCTTCCCTCTCCCGGGACGGGAGAGGGAATTGTGGCGTCGGGTCAGGTGAGCTTCTTCGCGGAAGCTTCGCTCTTCGCCGGCGCGGGCTCCGCAACGGCTTCCACCTCGACCGGTTCCTTCGTCTCCACCGGCTTCTCCACCTCGGCACTCTCCTCGCCGTAGGACGACACCGCGGTCGGGCTTTCGGCGACATTGCGCAGCGCGCGGGCGGCGCGGCGGAGTGCGAAGGAGGTCTTGCCGTCCGGTTCCAGCGCCAGCAGCAGCAGCGAACGGCCGGTCACCATATAGCCCTCGCCGGTGTTGACGCGCGGCACCTCGTCCGGATCGGGCAGGTTGGTGTCGAGCAGACAGCGCCAGACGCTGCCGCCGGTCACCTCCGGCAGGGTGAACTCCACCACGTCATGGTGCGAATTGATCACCAGAAGCAGGGTGGCGTCCATCGCCGGGCGCTTGATGCCGCTGGCCTGGGCGCGGCCGTCCAGCAGCATGCCCAGGCAGCGGGCGTTGCCGTCGTGCCAGTTGCCCTCCTCCATCTCGTCGCCGCCGGGGGTCAGCCAAGTGACGTCCTTGACCTCGAATTCGGCATTGTATTCGCCCGACAGGAAACGGCCGCGGCGCAGCATGGGGAAGGACTGGCGCACCGCCACCACGCGGCGGACGAACTCGATCAGCGACTGGCCGTCCTCGTCGATGTCGTCCCAATTCAGCCAGGCCGTCTCGTTGTCCTGGCAATAGGCGTTGTTGTTGCCGTGCTGGGTGTTGCCGAACTCGTCGCCGGCCAGCAGCATCGGCGATCCCTGCGACAGCAGCAGCGTCGCCAGCAGGTTGCGCTTCTGCCGTTCGCGCAGGGCCTTGATCTCCGGGTCGTCGGTCGGTCCCTCGGCCCCGTGGTTCCAGGACAGGTTGTGGGAATGGCCGTCGTTGTTGCCTTCGCCGTTCGCCTCGTTGTGCTTGTCGTTGTAGGAGACGAGGTCGTTCAGCGTATAGCCGTCATGGGCGGTGATGAAGTTCACGCTGGCCCAGGGCTTGCGCCCGCGCTTGTTGAAGACGTCGGCCGAACCGCACAGCCGCGGCGCCACCTCCGGCAGCTTGCCCTCGTCGCCCTTCCAGAAGGCGCGGACGGTGTCGCGGAACTTGTCGTTCCACTCCGCCCAGCCCGGCGGGAAGTTGCCGACCTGATAGCCGCCGGGACCGCAGTCCCACGGCTCGGCGATCAGCTTGACGCTGTTGAGGATCGGGTCCTGCAGGCAGCTGTCGAGGAAGCCGCCGCCCTCGTCGAAGCCGTAGGGCTCGCGGCCGAGGATGGTGGCGAGGTCGAAGCGGAAGCCGTCGACATGCATCTCCGTCGCCCAGTAGCGCAGGCTGTCGGTGACCATCTGCAGCACGCGCGGATGGCTGAGGTTGACGGTGTTCCCGGTCCCCGTCTCGTTGATGTAGTAGCGCTTCTGGTCCGGGAGCAGGCGGTAGTAGGAGGCGTTGTCGATGCCCTTGAAGGACAGGGTGGGCCCGCGTTCGTTGCCCTCGGCGGTGTGGTTGTAGACGACGTCGAGGATCACCTCCAGCCCGCCATTGTGGAGATGGGCGACCATCTCCTTGAATTCCTTGATGGCGTTCCCGGACGCGGCATAGCGCGGTTCGGGCGCGAAGAAGCCGATGGAGTTGTAGCCCCAGTAGTTGGCGAGATTCTTGTCGACCAGATGCTGGTCCTGGACGAAGGCGTGGACCGGCAGCAGTTCGACCGAGGTGACGCCGAGCGAGCTGATGTAGTCGACCACCTCCTTCACCGCCAGACCGCCATAGGTGCCGCGCAGGCTGTCGGGCACCGCCGGGTGCAGCTTGGTGAAGCCCTTCACATGGGTTTCGTAGAAGATGGTGCGGTCCCAGGCGATGCCCGGCTTGTGGTCGCGGCCCCAGGTGAAGGCGGGGTCGATCACCTTGCATTTCGGCATGAAGGGCGCGCTGTCGCGCTCGTCGAAGGTCAGGTCGTCGCCCGATTCCATCACATAACCGAAATGGGCCGGGTTCCAGCGGATCTCGCCGACCAGCTCCTTGGCGTAGGGGTCGAGCAGCAGCTTGTTCGCGTTGAAGCGGTGGCCGTTCTCGGGCTCGTACGGCCCATGGACCCGGTAGCCGTAGAGCAGGCCGGGGCGGGCGTCGGGCAGGTAGCCGTGCCAGATCTCGTTGGTGAATTCGGGAAGCTCGATGCGCTCAAGCTCCTCCTCGGTGTTTTCATCGAACAGACACAGTTCGACCTTGGTCGCGTTGGCGGAAAACAAGGCGAAGTTGACGCCGAGCCCATCCCATGTCGCGCCCAGCGGAAAGGGCAAACCTTCACCGAGCCGTGTTGCCTGCCTCAGGATATTTGCCATGATCGCCCGTTTCTCCGCCTGGATCGAAAGTCGCACCCGTTCCTCTGGACAGTGAGGAGCATGGGCCGTGCCTTCAACCCGGCCGATGGGCGCTTGTTCCTTCCCCCGTCACTCGTCTCTTTGGAATAGGACGGCTTCCGTGCCCGGCGGCGGATCGCGGCGCAGCAGGTCCGCCAGATCGCGCAGGCCGCGGGCGCGCGGGTCGCTGGCCCGCCGGACCAGACCGACGGTCCGGCCAGGCGGGCGGACGCCATTGCCGGGGGTATCGAAGGGCCGATACTCCACCAGCCCGCCGACGCCGACGGTCCGGCGGTCCTGTCCCGCGCCATCCTGTCCCATGGCCGCCAGCAGCGGCATCAGCGTGCAGCCGGCGCCGGCCGCCACCATGTGGCGCAGCGTCTCCAGCCCGGTGGCGTGGACGCCGCCACCCCGCGCACTCAGACCGCAGGCGGCCAGCGCCTGATCGCGCAGGCAATGTCCCTCCTCCAGCAGCAGAAGCTCCGACGGATCCAGATCCGCCAGCGACAGGTGGGGAGCCGAGCCGAGGCGATGGCCGGCAGGATGGGCGAGCAGGAAGGGTTCGAAGAACAGCGGCTCGGCGACCAGCCCGTCGGTCTCCACCGGCAGGGCGAGCAGCACGGCGTCGAGCCGGCCGTCGCGCAAATCCTCCAGCAGGCTGTCGGTGCGGCCCTCCGACAGGATCAGGGTCAGCTCGGGCCAGGCCTTGCGCAGCGGCGGCAGGATGTGGGGAAACAGGTAGGGGCCGAGCGTGTGGATCGCCGCCAGCCGCAGCCGCCCGGTCAGCGCCCCCTCGGATCCGTCGGCCAGCGCCAGCAGGCGCCGCGCCTCCTCCAGCACGGTGCGGGCCTGCGCCACCACGGCCTCGCCACGCGGGGTCAGCAGCACTTTGCGGCTGGTCCGCTCGAACAGCGAGAGGCCGAGCGCCTCCTCCAGCTTCCGGATCTGGGCGCTCAGCGAAGGCTGGCTGACGGCGCAGCGTTCGGCGGCACGGCCGAAATGGCGCAGCTCGGCGACGGCGACGACATATTCCAGGTCACGCAGGGACAGGCCGGAGAGATTCATAGACGACGCCTATTGGTCCATTTCCTTCTATGTCTTGGATATATCGTTCAAGACGCCGGATAACCAGAGGCGAGACAATGACACCACGTCGAACGACACCGCCTTCGAGAGGATGACCCCGATGAGCACCCTGACCACCAGCTTCGGCCAGCCCGTTCCCGACAACCAGAATTCGCTGAGCGCCGGGCCGCGTGGTCCGCTGCTGCTCCAGGACTTCCACCTGATCGAGAAGCTGGCCCACTTCAACCGCGAACGCATTCCCGAGCGCGTGGTCCACGCCAAGGGCGCCGGCGCCTACGGCACCTTCCGCGTCACCCGCGACGTGACGCAATGGACGAAGGCCGCCTTCCTGTCGACCATGGGCAAGGAGACCGGCGTCTTCCTGCGCTTTTCCACCGTCGGCGGCGAGAAGGGCTCCGCCGATGCCGCCCGCGATCCGCGCGGCTTCGCCGTCAAGTTCTATACCGAGGAAGGCAACTACGACCTGGTCGGCAACAACACGCCGGTCTTCTTCCTGCGCGATCCGCTGAAGTTCCCCGACTTCATCCACACCCAGAAGCGCAACCCGGCGACCAACCTGAAGGACCCCACCGCGATGTGGGACTTCTTCTCGCTGTCGCCGGAGACGATGCACCAGCTGACCATCCTGTTCAGCGACCGCGGCACCCCGCGCGGCTATCGCCACATGGACGGCTTCGGCAGCCACACCTTCTCGTGGATCAACGCGGCGAACGAGCGCTTCTGGGTCAAGTACCACTTCAAGACCCGCCAGGGCATCCAGAACCTGACCGCCGAGCAGGCGGAAACCATGAGCGGCATCGACCCCGACCACGCCACCCGCGACCTCTATGCGTCCATCGAGGACGGCGATTTCCCGGCCTGGACCGTCTCGGTGCAGATCATGCCGGAGGCCGAGGCCGACGGCTACCGCCTCAACCCGTTCGACCTGACCAAGGTCTGGCCGCATGCCGACTACCCGCTGATCGAGATCGGCGAGCTGGTGCTGAACCGCAATCCGCAGAACTTCTTCGCGGAGACCGAACAGGCCGCCTTCAGCCCGGCCAGCGTCGTGCCCGGCGTCTCCTTCAGCCCCGACAAGATGCTGCAGGGCCGGCTCTTCGCCTATGCCGACGCCCACCGCTACCGGCTGGGCGGCAACTACGACCAGATCCCGGTGAACAAGCCGCAGGGCAGCCCGGTCCACAACTACCAGCGCGACGGCGCCATGCGGGTGGACGGCAATGGCGGTGGCCGGCCGAACTACGAGCCGAACAGCTTCGGGGGCCCGACCCAGACCGGGGTGCCGAGCGAGCCGCCGCTGCGCATCAGCGGCGACGCCGCCCACTACGACCACCGCGAAGGCAACGACCACTACGCCCAGGCCGGAGCCCTGTTCCGCCTGATCGGCGGGCAAGCCCAGGACCGGCTGATGGACAACATCGCCGGCAGCCTGCGCAACGCCCCGCTGCACATCCAGCAGCGCCAGCTGAAACACTTCCTGGCCGCCGACCCGGCCTATGGCGAGGGCGTGGCCAATCGCCTGGGCCTGAGCGTGGCGCAGGCCGCCGAATGACACGCCTGTGAGATGGTGTTGCCGGCCCTTCCGCGGGTTCGCGGAGGGGCCGGATCGGGAGGCCGCATCCAGCGGCGCGGCATGATTGCCGGCATCCAGCCGCGCATATTCCCGATACACCTACGGTCCTCTTCCCGGCATGGGGAGAGGACCGTTCTTATTCCAACGGCTTGCCGCCCGCCGTCATGCCGCCCGGACGCTGTCGAGGAAGCCCCTGACCTCGTCCGCCAGGACCTCCGCCTGGTGCGACAGTTCACGGGCGGCGCCGAGAACCTCGGTCGCCGCCGACCCGGTCTCGTTGGCGGCCTCGCGGACACCGACGATGTGAGAGGAGACCTCCTGGGTCCCGACGGCCGCCTGCTGGACGTTGCGCGAGATCTCCTGCGTGGCGGTGCCCTGCTCTTCGACCGCCGCCGCGATCGCCGCAGCGATCTCGCTGATCTCGCCGATCACGCCGCCGATCCCCTTGATGGCGTCGACGGCGCCGTTCGAGTCCTGCTGCATCTGGGAGATCTGCTGCCTGATCTCTTCCGTCGCCCGCGCGGTCTGGGTGGCGAGCACCTTGACCTCGGACGCCACGACGGCGAAGCCCTTCCCGGCCTCGCCGGCCCGCGCCGCCTCGATCGTGGCGTTCAGCGCCAGCAGGTTGGTCTGGCTCGCGATGTCCTGGATCAGGTCCACCACCTGCCCGATCCGCTTGGCACTGTCGGCCAGCTTGCGCACGGCCTCGTCGGTCTGCCGCGCATCGGTCACCGCCTTGCCCGCGACGCCTTGCGACTGCGACGCCTGGCTGCCGATCTCGGTGATGGAGGCGGCAAGTTCCTCGGTCGCCGCCGCCACCGTCTGGACATTGGCGGAGGTCTGCTCGGAGGCCGCGGCCACCGCCGCGGATTGCCGGTTCGTCTGCTCCGCGGTCGACGACATCGACCCGGCGGACGCCTCCATCTCGGTGGCCGCCGACGACAGGGCCCCGACCAGCCGGCCGATCCTCTCCTCGAAGCGGTCGGCAAGGCCGAGCATCGCCGCCCGCCGCTCCTCCTGGCCGCGCTGCTTCAAAAGCTCCTGCTCGGTCCGCAGCGCCTCGGTTTCGATCATGCCGCGGCGGAACACCTCCAGCGCATCCGCCATGGCGCCGATCTCGTCGCGGCGCCCGATCCCGGACACGCGGATGTCGGTGTTCCCCTTGGCGAGGTCGCCCATCGAGACGGTCATCGCCTGGATGGGGCGGGCGATTCCCCGGTTCACCAGCCAAGCGACGCAAAGCGCCATCGCGAGCACCGCTACTCCGATCAGGATCGCCGAGCTCCGCGCCTGCGCGATCTGCGCGTCGAATGCGCTCCGATCCATGGCGATGGTGTAGAAGCCGATCGCGGTGCCGCGATAGTCCCGCACCGGAGCGAGCCGCAGGGCGTAGCTGATGCCGCCGAGCTGGTATGTCTGCACTTCCGATTCACCAAGCAGGGCCTGCTTCATCAGATCCTGTCCGACGGGGGGCGCCTCGCGGAAGGTCGAGGCGAAGGTTTCGAAGCCACCGTCCTTTGCGATGTGGAAGGCGACCTCGGCTCCGGTCTCCTTGTTGAAGGCCTCGAAGAAAGGTTTGCCGAAGGACAGGCCGACCTCGAAGGAGCCGATGTGGGTCCCCTGGCTCGTCATCGGCACGACGCCGCGGATGCCGAGGCCCTCCACCCCATTCTCCAGCCCGAAGACCGGCTTGCGGGTCTTGTTCACCTCGACGACCGTGAAGCGGAACGAGGACAGGTCGTCCCCGAACTTCTCCGGACGATGGACGCGCAGGAAGGAGGCCGAGGACGGCGTGTGGAACTGCATCTGGGTGACGCCATGCTGTTCCTTGAGGTCCTTGAAACCCGGCACCAGCATGGCCGCCAGACGACTGCGGTCCTGTGCGGCGAACGCCGCCTGGATTTCGCCGTTCCCTGCCAGACCCTGGGCAAGCGTCAGGGCACGCCGGGCTTCGCTCGAGACATTCGCATCCAGGAATTCCTGGAACGTCCTCAGTTGATTGTCCGCCGCATGTTCGACGAGCAGGCGGCTGAGCCACAGATTGCTGAGCGTGGTCGCACCGATCGCCAACACGACGCTTCCGGCCAGAGCGACCGCCAAACGGGTACCGATCTTCATTCCGCGGAACATGCTCGCTCTCCAGAGTGGGCCGCAGGATCGGCCAGGCTGACTGGGCCATACCGTCACTGCTTGCTGGTAGATCAACTACGGCCGGAAATTATGAAGAAAATACTAAATGTACTTGGTTGCTTCCACTATTACACAGGTCCATTCCGTCCTGTTTCCCAATAACCTGCACTGATCAAGGACGAACTGCACATTTTGCGTGCAGATACTCCATGCCTGATCCATGGTCGGCGTCGATGGGCCTGTGCGTTGCCCTGGAGCCACGCTGCCCCCAACGCCATTTATTTCAAAATCTATAAAATTGTGTCTATTTGTTCTACCATGCAACAGCTTGTGTCATGAATGATGACGACCCGATCTCACCTGGTCCGCAACGAAGCGGTGGTTGACCAACCGAACATTGCTTTGAGAGCATCGGCACAGCCGAAAGTCGAATGGAGTCCGGGAAATGCCAGTCAACGACGCGCCGAACGGAGCGGTGGCCGAATCGAATTGCGCCGTCTGCGCCCTGGCCGGCCTGATGGACGAAAGCTACGGCGTCATCATGCAGGACCTGAACACCATCGTCGGCGGCAACGTCAACGCTCCGTTCAGCGGCGAATTCGTTTCGCAAATCTTCGTCCGGTACCAGGAAAGGAGAAACGGAACGAAGATCGACTCCGCCCGCTACATCCAGGGACAGGTCGATGGAATCGTCAGCTATCTCCGCTCACGCGGTTGCCAGAACATCGCCGTGACCGGCTCGCAGGACAATCCGTTGATGATCCCTGCCGCAGAGCATTTCATGAACGGATATCCGGACGGAGCCTACTTCCTCGTTCTGGTGGGAAAATACAACAGCGACTTCCGGCAGATCGTCGGCGCCCATTGGATCGCGGCGGTACGCGACAATGGGCAGCTGACCTATTTCGACTATCAGACCGATGTTCCTCCAGGCGCCGCGCAGTTCAGAAGGTCTCATGGTTTTCCGACGGGATTTGCCGGCGTCCACACCTCGAACCAGCCCTTGAGGCCGTTCTTCAAACCGGCCAAGGCCTCCGACCGCATGATCGTCGTGGCGTTTCGCGATTGATCCCGGCGGGTTGGGGCATGCACGCTCCACCCGAATGGTGTGATCTCCGCATGGGGGCAGACAAATCCCGTCGAGCCGTCCTAAAGTCCGCCTTCAGCGCGACAGCGATGAAGATGGCATGGGACGGGACCAGGACACCGAGAGATCGACCAGTGCGCTGACCGGAAAAGGGCTGGACACCCTGCTGGCGGCGGCGGAGTCGCTGCCGCATGCGCAGGAGGATGCCTGGCGGCTCGACCTGCTGCGGGTGGCGCTGCGCATCGCCCGCTCCACCGAGGATCTGGCGGACCTGGAGCGCGCCAACCTCGCCTTCAAGGCATTGCCGCGCCGGCTGCGCAACCCGCTGGTCGATCGTGCCGCCATGCTCGCGCGGCGGGAGGCGGAGCGTGCCCAGTCAGCGGTGGAGCCGGAAGAGGGGCCGAAGCCCGGCGGCCTGCTGGGCGGGCTGTTCGGACGGGGTGGCGGCCGTCCCAGCCGGAAGACCGCCAAGGAACGACTGCTGCGCGAACTCGCCACCCGCCGCGACCCGGACGACGACCGGGAAAGCTGATCCCCGGACGGCAGATGCCCGTCCGGCCGCTTGCCGTCCGAAGGACTCACCCGCCCCTCTCCCTCCGCGCTCTCCGGCCGCGTCGAAGGTCACAGCTGGGACGGTTTACGGCGGGCCTGGAATGTGCAAATGTCGCTACCTCCAAATCGGGCTTATCCTAAAGATTGAACTGAACGATGACCGGGGGTTCCGTGCGTCGCCTGAAGCCGTTGCTGACCTGCGCCGCCTTGACTGCCCTGCTGAGCGCCTGCGCCAGCGGCGGCGACACACATCGCGTTGCCTCTCCGGCGGAGATCGACGCCCATGTCTCGGAGGCGTCCAAGCGCTTCGACATGCCGGAGCTGTGGATCCGCGAGGTTATCCGCCAGGAGAGCGGTGGGCGCACCACCGTCAACGGCCAGCCGATCGTCAGCAAGGCCGGCGCCATGGGCCTGATGCAGGTGATGCCCGCGACCTATGACGAAATGCGGCGCAAGCACAATCTGGGCTCCGACCCCTTCGATCCGCACGACAACATCATCGCCGGCACCGCCTATCTGCGCGAGATGTACAACCTCTTCGGCGCGCCGGGCTTCCTCGGCGCCTACAATTGCGGTCCGGGCTGCTACGGCGACTATCTGGCCGGCAAGCGCGGCCTGCCGGGCGAGACCAAGCGCTACATCGCGTCGGTCGGCCCGCGGCTGAACCGCACCCCGGCGCCCAACGGCGCCGACATCGTGCTGGTCAGCGCGCCGCCATCCACCTCGTCCGATTCGCCGCCGGATTACGGTTCGCCCTATGCCCGGCCGTCCTCGTCCTATTCGGCACCCTCCAAGCCGGCCCCATCCTACGCGCCGCCGGCCGACAGCCGCCCGGTGGCGAGCCGGCCGCCGATCGCCGTGGCGTCCCTGCCCTCCCCGGCGCCGGCGGTGCGCGTGGTGGCTCCCGACACCTCCACCCCCGATGCCCCGGCCCCGCGTCCGGTGGCGACGATGGCCGGCGCCGCGACCGCCGGCGGCGGGGTGTGGACGGTGCAGCTCGGTGCCTTCCGCTCGCCCGACGACAGCCAGCGCGTGATCGACCGCGCCCGCACCTCCGTGCCGTCGCTGTCGCGCTCGCAGCGCATCGTGCAGGCGGTGGACACCCAGACCGGACCGCTCTACCGCGCCCGCCTGTCCGGCCTGTCGCAGCAGGATGCGGCCAGCGCCTGCAACGGGCTGGTCACCATCGGCATGGCCTGCTTCGTGGTGGCGCCCGGGGCCTGAGGTGGCCCCATCCCGCCGCACCGCCGAAGGATGACGTCCATCGGTTGGTTTGCCGACGGCCCGGCACCGTTGCTATGCTGACGTCTGGTCGGCAACGCGGAGGGGCGGGCGTGGCGGAGCCGGACGGATTTCGGCAGGAAACGGGGCTGGATGCTGCGGTCCTGCGCTTCCTGGACCGCAGTCTCAGCGTCAATGTCGCGACCAGCGACCCTGCCGGCCGCCCGCTGGTCGGGCGAGCCGTGGCGGCCCGGACGAAGGCCGGGGGAGAGCGGCTGAGCGTGCTGATCGACGGGCGCGCCAATGCCGCCCTGGTCACGGCCGTCGCCGAGACCGGCCGGCTGGCCGTGGTCATTTCCGAACCCAGCACCCACCGCTCGCTGCAGATCAAGGGCGAAGGCGCCGTCGTGGCCGCTCCGACGGCGGAAGAGGCTGCGCTGGCCGGCCCCTATCTCGACGGTTTCGTCGCCAAATTGACCGGCATCGGCTTCACCGAGTCCTTCGTGCGGGCGGTGATGGCCTTCGATCCGGCCGATCTGGTGGCGCTGCATCTCCGCCCATCCGCCGTCTTCGATCAGACGCCGGGGCCGCGGGCCGGCGAACGGATCCCGGCATGAACGATCTGACCCTCGACGCGATCCGCGACTGCCTGGAGGGCGTCATTCCCGGCACCATCGCCACCGCGGCGGCGGACGGCACGCCCAACGTCTCGCAGCTGTCGCAGGTCCATTACGTCGATCCCTACCACATCGCCTTGTCCTACCAGTTCTTCAACAAGACGCGCTCCAACATCCTGGCCAATCCGGACGCCCAGCTGGAGATCATCGATCCGTCCACCGGGGCGCAATACCGGCTGCGGCTGGCCTATCTGCGCACCGAGACCGACGGGCCGCTGTTCGAAAGCATGAAGGCGAAGCTGTCGGGCATCGCCTCCCATGTCGGGATGGCGGCGGTGTTCCGGCTGCGCGGCGCCGACCTGTTCCGGGTGACTGCGATCGAGGCGGTTTCCGGCGGGCGCCCCCTGCCCGCGCGCCTGCGGCCGCGAAACCTGCTGTCGGCCGTCCGGCGCGCCTGCGAGGGCCTGCACGGCTGCGCCGACCTGTCGGACCTGCTCGACCGCGTCTTCGCGGCCCTGCGCGATTTGTTCGGGGTGGAGCATGCGCTGATCCTGCTGCCCGACGCCGTCACCGGCCGGCTGTTCGCCGTGGCGGCCCTGGGCTACGAGGCCATCGGCCGCGGCAGCGGCATCGGCTGGGAGGTGACGCCCGGCGACGGGGTGATCGGCATGGCGGCGCGCGAACAGGTGCCGATCCGCATCACCCACATGACCACCGACGTCGCCTACAGCATGGCGATGCGGGAGGGAACGGAAGCCGGGTCGCTGCGCGAGATTCCCTTCCCCGGGCTGGAGCGGCCGCACAGCCAGCTGGCGGTGCCGATCCTGACCCATGCGGCGGGCGACGCCCGTGGTGCGTTGGCCGGCGTGCTGTTCGTCGAGAGCGTGCAGGAGATGCGCTTCACCTATGACGACGAGGATGCTCTGGCGACGCTCGCGGCACAACTGGGCGTCCTGATGCGCGGCCTGCCGGCAGCGCATGGCGGAGAGGTGGAGGATGCACCAGCCCCGGCCGCCAGGCCGCCCGCCGGCAGCGCACCGCTCACCGTGCGCCATTACGCCACCGACGACAGCGTCTTCCTCGACCATGATTACCTGATCAAGGGGGTGGCCGGCGCTATCCTGTGGAAGCTGGTGCGCGACCATACCGCGCTTGGCCGCACCGACTTCACCAACCGCGAATTGCGGCTGGCGCCCGACATCCCGCTGCCCGACTTCGCCGAGAACCTGGAGGCGCGGTTGATCCTGCTGCAACGCCGGCTGTCCGAGCGCTGCGGCTCCCTGCGCATTGAGAAGACCGGCCGGGGCCGTTTCCGCCTGCTGGTGGAAAAGCCCCTGCTTCTGGAAGAGATGCAGTGAGGGAGGCGCTTCGGGAGGCGGTATCCGGCCGCCGACGAAGCGCCTCCGGTCTCAGTCCTCGGTGACGCGGCGGCAGCGGCGCTTGATCAGGGCGACCGCTTCTTCCGCACGCTCCCCGGTCAGATCGAAGATCCGTTCGTCCAGCAGCACCCCGTCGGAGTTGTAGGCCAGCACCTGCATGCCCGTCGGCGTGCCGCTGACCGTCACGTCGAGGATGCCGTCGCCGGTCTCGTTGCCGGCGATGTCGAGGAAGTCGTTGACCTCGTCGAAATTGGCATCCACATCGTCCGGCCAGACGCCTTCCGCGGTGAAGTCCAGCAGGTCGTTCAGCCCGCCGACCGGCTCGCAGCGCTTCACCCGCGGATCGGCGGATGCTACCGCTTCGGCGAAGGCGACCATCGACTGGCGGATACGCTCCTGCTCGATCGGGTCGATCTCCAGCTCCTGGCCCTCGCCGGCGAAGCCGAGATTGAGCGGGTCGGGCATCGCCTCGCCGTTCTGCTCGGCATCCTCCTCGATCACCAGACCGACGACGCCGACCAGGCGGAGACCGCCGTCGTCGGGAGCGGCAACCAGATCCTGCTCGCGCACGAAGGTCTCCGCCGCTTCGGGCGACTCGATCAGGCGGCGCAGCAGGGTGCGGCGGTCGGCCGCCTCCAGATAGGACAGCGGCTCCGGATCCAGCCACAGCGGCAGCAGCCGCATGTCGGCCGCCTTTTCCAGCAGGCCGGCCGAATCGAGCGCGCGTTCGATGGCGTCGGTCGACGGCGGTTGGTCCAACCGGCCCTCGACCTCCAGCGCCACCCAGAACAGGGTGGACAGGGTGGGGTCGCCCTGCTCGTCGGTGCTCTGCGCCGTCTCGGAGAAGGCCTCGACCTCGTCCATGAAGTCGTAGCTCTCCTCTTCGCGCAGCTTGCCCACCGCGGCTTCGATCACACCCTGGCGGTTACCGTCCAGCACCTCGTCCAGCAGGGCGCCGAAGCGCTCGTCGTTGTTGCGCCACAGCCGGACCAGCCGGTCGGCCGGGGTCCCGCTGAACTGGCCGCCCTTGCCGTTGACTCCGTCCTTCTTCGCCATGATGCGCCCGTTCCTTTCTGGTATCGCTCGTCCAATTGGCGTGACCATAGGAGCGCCGCGCCGTCCTGTCGACCGCGATATGGTGACGGATTACCCGGCGGATGGCGGTGCCTTGCGCGCCCCGCCGCAGCGACGAAAGGCCCCTTCCTCCCGGACGGGAAAGGGGTAGGATTCGCGGCTTCCTTCCTCGGGTGATCCGCCATGGCCGAACGTCCGGTTTTCCCAAAAAACTTCCTGTGGGGCGCCTCCACCTCCGCCTATCAGATCGAGGGTGGGGCCGAGGCCGACGGGCGGGCACCCAGCATCTGGGACAGTTTCTGCAAGCTGAAGGGCCGGGTCGACAACGGCGACAGCGGCGACGTCGCCTGCGACCACTACCGCCTGATGCCGCAGGACGTGGATCTGATGGCCGGGCTGGGGTTGCAGGCCTACCGCTTCTCCGTCTCCTGGCCGCGGGTGCTGCCGCGCGGACGCGGAGCGCCGAACGGGGCGGGGCTGGATTTCTACGACCGGCTGATCGACCGGCTGCTGGAAAAGGGGATCGAGCCCTGGCTCTGCCTCTATCACTGGGACCTGCCGCAGGCCTTGCAGGACCTGGGCGGCTGGGCCACCCGCGACAGCATCGGCTGGTTCGAGGATTACGCCGCCCTCTGCGCCCGGCGCTATGGCGACCGGGTCAAGCGCTGGGCCACCTTCAACGAGTTCTCGGTCTTCACCCTGTTCGGCTGGGCCTTCGGCTGGGGGGCGCCCAGCATCGCCGACCGCGCCACCCACCTGAAGGTGATCCACCACGTCAACCTCGCCCATGGCGCCGGGGTGGACGTGCTGCGGGCGCTGGTGGCGGATGCCTCCATCGGCGCCGTGCACAGCGTCCAGCCGATGCGGCCCGAGACCGACCGGCCGGAGGATGTCGAGGCGGCGGCCCTGTTCGACGAGCATTGGAACCGCGCCTTCCCCGATGCGCAGCTGCGCGCCCATTACCCGCGCCGCATCGCCGAGGCCATCGAACCTTATGTCCAGCCCGGCGACATGGCCCGCATCGCCCGGCCGGTGGACTGGTTCGGGTTGAACCATTACGCCCCGGTCTATGGCCGCCGGGACGACAGCCTGATCTGGGGCTTCGGCTTCGGCTCGCCGCCGCCGGGGATGAAGCGGACGGCCATCGACTGGCCCTACGATCCCGGCTGTTTCCGCGACACGCTGCTGGACCTGACCCGGCGCTACCGGTTGCCGATCTACGTCACCGAGAACGGCTACGGCACCAAGGCGGCGGAGACGCCCGACGCCAAGGGCCGCGTCGTCGATGCGGAGCGGCTGTCCTACCTCCAGGCCTACATCGCCGCGATGGCGGAGGCGAAGCGGCTGGGGGCCGATGTGCGCGGCTATTTCGTCTGGTCGCTGCTGGACAATTTCGAATGGGGCGGCGGCTATGGCACCCGCTTCGGCATCGTCCGGGTCGATTTCAAAACCCAGGCGCGGATCCCGAAGGAATCCGCGCGCTGGTATTCGGATTTGATCCGGGGGGCGTGAGGAAAAAGCCCTCTCCCGCCCCGGGAGAGGGAGGGGACCCACGAAGTGGGGAGGGTGAGGGGTTGGTCAAGACTCAGGGAGCGCATGGTTCCTTGCACCACCCTCACCCTTCCCAAGCTCCGCTTGGGCCCCTTCCCTCTCCCGGGACGGGAGAGGGAGATTCTCCTCCCTCCCCGCCTACTTCAAAAACGGCAGGTTCAGCCCCTGCTCCTTGGCGCAGTCGATGGCGATGTCATAGCCGGCGTCGGCATGGCGCATCACGCCGGTGGCCGGGTCGTTCCACAGCACGCGCTCCAGCCGCTTGGCCGCCGCGTCGCTGCCGTCGCAGACGATGACCATGCCCGAATGCTGCGAGAAGCCCATGCCGACGCCGCCGCCATGGTGCAGGCTGACCCAGGTCGCCCCGCTGGCGGTGTTCAGCAGCGCGTTCAGCAGCGGCCAGTCCGACACGGCGTCGGTGCCGTCCTTCATCGCCTCGGTCTCGCGGTTCGGGCTGGCGACCGAGCCGCTGTCGAGATGGTCGCGGCCGATGACGATGGGGGCCTTCAGCTCGCCCGACTTCACCATCTCGTTGAAGGCGAGGCCGAGGCGGTGGCGCTGCCCGAGGCCCACCCAGCAGATGCGCGCCGGCAGACCCTGGAACTGGATGCGCTTGGCCGCCATGTCGAGCCAGTTGTGCAGGTGCGGATCGTCGGGGATCAGCTCCTTCACCTTGGCGTCGGTCTTGCGGATGTCCTCCGGGTCGCCCGACAGCGCCGCCCAGCGGAAGGGACCGATGCCGCGGCAGAACAGCGGACGGATATAGGCGGGAACGAAGCCGGGGAAGTCGAAGGCGTTCTCCAGCCCCTCCTCCTTCGCCATCTGCCGGATGTTGTTGCCGTAATCGACGGTCGGGATGCCCATGGCGTGGAAGGCCAGCATCGCCTCCACCTGCACCCGCATCGACTTGCGGGCGGCGGCGGCCACCGCGGCCGGCTGGCTTTCGCGGGCGGTCTCCCACTCCTCCAGCGTCCAGCCCTGCGGCAGGTAGCCGTTCACCGGATCATGGGCGGAGGTCTGGTCGGTGACGATGTGCGGCCGGGCCTTGATGTCGGTTTCGGCGCGGCGCGCCAGTTCCGGGAAGACGTCGGCGGCGTTGCCGAGCAGGCCGACGGAGATCGCCTCGCCCTTGGCGCAGGCCTCGTCGATCCAGCTCAGCGCCTCGTCGAGGTCGGCGGTGTGGCGGTCGAGATAGCCGGTGCGGATGCGCATCTCGATGCTGCTGGGACGGCATTCGACCGCCAGCATGCAGGCGCCGGCCATGGTGGCGGCCAGCGGCTGCGCCCCGCCCATGCCGCCGAGGCCGCCGGTCAGGATCCACTTGCCCTTCAGGTCGCCGTTGTAATGCTGGCGCCCGGCCTCGACGAAGGTCTCGTAGGTGCCCTGCACGATGCCCTGGCTGCCGATGTAGATCCAGCTGCCGGCGGTCATCTGGCCGTACATCGCCAGACCCTTGCGGTCCAGCTCGTTGAAATGCTCCCAGGTCGCCCAGCGCGGCACCAGGTTGGAGTTGGCGATCAGCACGCGCGGCGCGTCGGCATGGGTGCGGAAGACGCCGACCGGCTTGCCCGACTGGACCAGCAGGGTCTCGTCGTCGTTGAGAGTCTTCAGCGCCGAGACGATGCGGTCGAAGCTCTCCCAGTCGCGGGCGGCGCGGCCGATGCCGCCATAGACGACCAGCTCCTGCGGCCGTTCGGCGACGTCGGGGTCGAGGTTGTTCATCAGCATGCGCATCGGCGCCTCGGCGAGCCAGCTCTTGCAGCTCAGTTCGGGGCCGTGCGGGGCACGGATGACGCGCTGGTTGTCGAGGCGGGATGACATGGGGGAATGGCTCCTGGTGGGAGGGATGTGCGTTTGGTGCTGACTCTTGCCCCCACCCCGACCCTCCCCCGCTCTCGGCCGGCCAAAGGCCGGTCCGATCGCGGGGGAGGGAGTGAGTGCTGATGCGGGAGGGTGGCGGCAGTCCCTCCCCCGCCCAGCGGGGGAGGTTAGGTGGGGGTCTAACGTTGCTAAGGCGGCGGTAACTGGAATCGCGCGCCCAGCCGGTAGCGGCTGCCGGGATGGACCAGCATCGCCACCGTCACCACTCGTCCGCCGACCCAGGTGCGGCGGGTCACGCGCAGGCAGGGCTCGGTGACGGGAATGTCGAGCAGCCGGGCGATCTCCGCCGTCGGCGACACCGCTTCGATGACATGCTCGACCTGCGGCGAGGACTCCAGCCGGATCAGGTATTCGCCCGGTGTCTGGCGGGTGAAGTCCTGGTCCAGATAGTCGGGCGCCACCGCCGGGTTGACCCAGCGTTCCTCCAGCTGGACCGGCACGTCGCTTTCGCTGTGGACGACGATGGAATGGAACAGCCTCGCCCCGACCGGCAGGTTGAAGCGGCGGGCCAGCCCGGCATCGGCGGCAACCGCGAGCAATTGCTCCACCCGGCAGGCGTGGACGTTGCCGCGCTCGGCGATCTCGTCGGCGATGCTGCGCAGTTCCACCACGTCGGTGCTGGGCGGCCGTTCGGCGACGAAGGTGCCCAGACCCTGCACACGGGTCAGCAGCCCCTCGTCGGTCAGGTCGCGCAGCGCGCGGTGGACCGTCATGCGGCTGACCGAGAATTCCTCCAGCAGCCTGTGCTCCGACGGAATCTGGAAACCTTCGGGCCAGTCGCCGGAGCTGATCCGGCGGCGGATGGCCTCCTTGATCTGGGCGTAGCGCGGCTGGGCGGTGGAGATGGTGTCGCTCATGCGACCTCCGCTTCGACGCGCGGCTTGCGGACCACCCCGCCATTGACCACCGCCATGCAGGGGTTGAGGCCGATGGCGTAGGCGAGTTCCGCCGGATGCTCGATGCGCCAGACCGCCAGGTCGGCGCGCAGGCCGGGCGCGATCATGCCGCGGTCGTCCAGCCCCAGGGCCTTCGCCGCATGGCGGGTGATGCCGGCCAGCGCCTCCGCCGGGGTCAGGCGGAAGAAGGTGCAGCCCATCGACAGCATCAGCAGCAGCGAGGTCACCGGCGAGGTGCCGGGGTTGTTGTCGGTGGACAGCGCCATCGCCACGCCATGGCGGCGCAGCAGCTCGATCGGCGGCAGCTTGGTCTCGCGCAGGGCGTAGAAGGCGCCGGGCAGCAGAACCGCGACCGTGCCGGCCTTGGCCATGGCGACGACGCCGTCCTCGTCCAAATGCTCGATGTGGTCGGCCGACAGCCCGCCGAACTCCGCCACCAGCCGGGCGCCGCCGAGATTGCTCAGCTGTTCGGCATGTAGCTTCACCGGCAGGCCGAGCCGCTTCGCCGTCTCGAACACCCGGCGGGTCTGGGCGACGGAGAAGCCGATCCCCTCGCAGAAGGCGTCTACCGCATCGGCCAGCCCGGCTTCGGCGACGGCCGGCAGCGTCTCGGCGCAGATGCGGTCGATGTAGCCGTCGGGGTCGTTCTTGAACTCCGGCGGCAGGGCGTGGGCGCCGAGATAGGTGGTGCGCACCTCCACCGGACGGACCTGAGCCAGCCGGCGGGCGACGCACAGCATGCGCGTCTCGGTTTCGGTGTCGAGGCCATAGCCGGACTTCACCTCCACCGTCGTCACGCCCTCGGCCAGCAGGCTATCGAGCCGCGGCAGGCTGGCGGCGAGAAGCTGGTCCTCCGTGGCGGCGCGGGTGGCGGTGACGGTGGACAGGATGCCGCCGCCGGCCCGCGCGATCTCCTCATAGGTGGCGCCGTTCAACCGCATCTCGAACTCGCGGGCACGGTTGCCGCCATGGACGAGGTGGGTGTGGCAGTCGATCAGGCCGGGGGTCATCCAGCCGCCCTGCCCCGAATGGACCTCGGTCGCCAGCGCGTCCGGCGCATCGGTCAGGTCGGCGCGGCGGCCGACGAAGGCGATGCGGCCGTCCTTGATGCCCACCGCCGCATTGGCGATGGCGCCGTAGCCGTCGGCCTCGCCCATCGTGGCAACGGACAGGTCGATCCACAGGGAATCCCACGGCGCGCTGGTCGGCATCGGTTCGTCTCCTTTGAGACTCCCTCTCCCGCCCCGGGAGAGGGAAGGGGCCCAAGCAAAGCTTGGGAAGGGTGAGGGGTAGCGCAAGGAACCATGCGCTTCGGGATTCTTGGCATCCCCCTCACCCTCCCCGCCTCCGGCGGGTCCCCTCCCTCTCCCGGGGCGGGAGAGGGAAAGTTTGTAC
Organism: Azospirillum endophyticum; assembly: GCF_016595245.1. Classification (GTDB taxonomy): domain Bacteria; phylum Pseudomonadota; class Alphaproteobacteria; order Azospirillales; family Azospirillaceae; genus Azospirillum; species Azospirillum endophyticum. Next base: position 91,734 of record NZ_JAENHM010000088.1, on the reverse strand, counting down.
CGCAACCCTCTTGGCAGCAGGTTGCCTATACTTGTATAGTGTTGTCTATAATAGCGAGGACGCCCCCATGAGCAACCTGTTTTTTACCTCGGCGTTGCTGCCGGACGGCTGGGCGGAGAACGTGCTGGTCGAGACGGACGGACGCGGGCGGATCGTCTCGGCGATGCCCGATGCCGCCTGCCCGGCCGATGCGGAGCGCTTCGCCGGAGCAGCGGTCGCCGGCATTGCCAATTTGCATTCCCACGCCCACCAGCGCGCCATCGCCGGGATGGGCGAATCCTCCGGCGAGGGGTCGGACAGCTTCTGGAGCTGGCGCGAGGTGATGTACCGCGCGCTCGACCGCATGGCCCCGGAGGATTTCGAGGCGGTCGCCGCCCAGCTCTATGTCGAGACGCTGAAGGCCGGCTTCACCGCCATCGCCGAATTCCATTACCTGCACCACGACCGCGACGGCGGCGCCTACGCCGACCCGGCGGAGATGAGCCACCGCGCCATTGCCGCCGCGCGGACCGCCGGACTGCCGATCACGCTGCTGCCGGTGCTCTACAACGCCTCGGGCTTCGGCGGCACGCCGCCGACCGCCGGGCAGCGCCGCTTCATCCATGACGGGGCAGGGTTCGACCGGCTGACCACGGCGCTGCGCCACAGCTATGGCGAAGCAGACGACGTCCAACTCGGCATCGCCCCGCATTCGCTGCGCGCCGTGCCGGACGGGTTGCTGACCGAGATCGTCGCCGCCCATCCGCAAGGCCCGATCCACATCCACATCGCCGAGCAGCGCCGGGAGGTCGAGGATTGCGTCGCCTACCGCAGCCGCCGCCCGGTGGAGCATCTGCTCGACACCCAGCCGGTGGACGGCCGCTGGTGCCTGATCCACGCCACCCACATGACCGAAGCCGAGGTGGCGGGCGTCGCCGCCAGCGGCGCCATCGCCGGGCTTTGCCTGACCACCGAGGCCAATCTCGGCGACGGCTTCTTCGCCGCCGACTCCTATATGGCGCAGGGCGGCCGCTGGGGCATCGGCTCCGACAGCCACATCTCCGTCAGCCCGGTCGAGGAGTTGCGCTGGCTGGAGTACGGCGCGCGGCTGACCAGCGAACGGCGCACCGTGCTGGCCGGCGGTCCCCGCCGCTCCACCGCCCGCCGGCTGGTGGAGGACGCCCAGGCCGGCGGCGCGCAGGCGACCGGCTTCGAGTCCGGGCGCATCGCCGCCGGCCTCCGCGCCGATATCGTCGTGCTCGACACCGACCACCCGCTGCTGGCGGCGCGTGAGGGCGACGCGCTGCTGGACGGCTGGATCTTCGCCGGAAACACCCCCCTCGTCCGGGACGTGGTGATCGCCGGACGCGCCGTCGTCCGCGATCGTCGCCACCCGCGCGAGGACGAGATCGCCGACCGCTTCAAAAAGACACTTGGGAGACTTCTGGGATGAGCGAGACCATCACTCTGGTTCCGGGCGCGCTGTCGCTCGACACGCTGCGCAGCATCTACCGCGACCGTCCGGCCCTGACGCTCGACCCGGCGGCCTATCCGCGGATGGAGCGCTCGCGCGCGCTGATCGATAAGATCGCCGGCGGCGACGAGGCGGTCTACGGCGTCAATACCGGCTTCGGCAAGCTGGCCCACACCCACATCGCGGCGAGCGACCTGGAAAAGCTGCAACGCAACCTGATCCTGTCGCACGCCACCGGCGTCGGCGCCCCGCTGGCCGATGGCGTGGTGCGGCTGATCCTGGTCATCAAGGCGGTCAGCCTCGCCGTCGGCGCGTCCGGCGTCCGTCCGGCGCTGGTCGATGCGCTGCTGAAGCTCTATCAGGCCGATGTACTGCCGGTGGTGCCGGGCAAGGGTTCCGTCGGCGCGTCGGGCGATCTGGCGCCGCTGGCCCATCTGTGCGGCGTGCTACTCGGTATCGGCCATGTCCGGGTCAAGGGCGAGACCCTGCCGGCGGAGGAGGGGCTGCGCATCGCCGGGCTGCCGGTCTTCGACCTGAAGGCCAAGGAAGGTCTGGCGCTGATCAACGGCACCCAGGTCTCGACCGGCCTGGCGCTCGCCGGCCTGTTCGAGATCGAGCGCACCTTCAAGGCGGCGCTGGTCGCCGGCTCCCTGTCGGTTGAGGCGGTGATGGGCAGCCACCGGCCCTTCGACGCCCGCATCAGCGCGCTGCGCGGCCAACCCGGCCAGATCGCCGTCGCCGCCGCCTTCCGCGACATGCTGGCCGGCAGCGAGTTGAACGCCAGCCACCAGGGCCCCGACTGCCACCGGGTGCAGGACCCCTACAGCCTGCGCTGCCAGCCGCAGGTGATGGGCGCGGTGCTCGACCAGATGCGGCAGGCGGCGCGCACGCTGGTGATCGAAGCCAACGGAGTCACCGACAACCCGCTGGTTCTGGTCGACACCGAAGAGGTGCTATCCGGCGGCAACTTCCACGCGGAGCCGGTGGCGATGGCCGCCGACCAGCTCGCCATCGCCGCGTCGGAGATCGGCGCGCTCGCCGAACGCCGCATCGCCATGCTGATCGACACCACCATCAGCGGCCTGCCGCCCTTCCTGGTGGCGGAGCCGGGGCTGAACTCCGGCTTCATGATCGCCCACGTCACCGCCGCCGCCCTGGCGTCGGAGAACAAGACGCTGGCCCACCCCGCCAGCGTCGACAGCCTGCCGACCTCCGCCAACCAGGAGGACCATGTCAGCATGGCGACCTTCGCGGCACGGCGGCTGGGCGACATCGCCGGCAATGTCGCCGACATCGTCGGTATAGAGCTTTTGGCCGCGATTCAGGGGCTGGAGTTCCATCGCCCGCTGAAGACCACGGAACGGCTGGAGCAGGCCATCGCCACCATCCGCGCCCAGGTGCCGCGCTACGAGGTCGACCGCTACTTCGCCCCGGATCTGGCCGCCATCGGCGCCCTGGTGCGCGACGGGTCGCTCGACCATCTGATGCCGGTATCCCTGGAGACCGCACAATGAGCGACACCATCTTCGATCTGGTGCAAGGCGACGGCCCGCTGGTCATCAGCATGCCCCATTGCGGCACCGAACTGTCCCCCGGTCTGGCCGATCGGCTGACGGAAGAGGCGCTGACCCTGCGCGACACCGACTGGCACATCCCGCGCCTGTACGGTTTCGCTGGCGGCATGGGCGCGACGCTGATCAGCGCCCGCTATTCCCGCTATGTCGTCGACCTCAACCGGTCCTCGACCGGCGAGAGCCTCTATCCCGGACAGGCGACCACCGGCCTGTGCCCGGACGTATTGTTCGACGGCACGCCGCTTTACCGCGAGGGTCGGGCGCCCGACGCGGCCGAGGTGGCGCAGCGGGTGGAGGGCTACTGGCGGCCCTACCACGACGCTCTTGCGGCGGAACTGGCGCGGGTGAAGGAGCGCCACGGCTTCGCCCTGCTCTATGACGCCCATTCGATCCGCAGCCATGTGCCGCGCCTGTTCGATGGCCGGCTGCCCGACCTGAACCTCGGCACCGCGCGGGGCACCAGCGCCGATCCGGGTCTGATCGCCGGTGTCGTTGCGGCGATGGAACGCGCCTCGGCGGCGGAGGGGCTGACCTGCGTCGCCGACGGCCGCTTCGTCGGCGGCCACATCACCCGCCATTTCGGCCGTCCGGCCGACAACGTCCATGCCTTGCAGATGGAGCTGACCCAGGACAGCTACATGGACGAGGAGGCGCCGCCTTTCGCCTACCGCCCCGACCGGGCGGAAAAACTGCAACGGGTCCTGGCAGCGGTACTGGAGGCCTTCGCCGGCTGGCGGCCGGCGCAGGGCTGATCCCATCGTGACGGCATGGGGCGGCGCCGTTAGCCGGAGCCGCTTCCTTGCGGGTGTTACCGTTCCAGTTCGTCACCCGTCTGGGGCGGTCTGTCCGGCACCCGATCCAGGAATGACCGCAGGCCCGAGCCGGTCGCGGTATCGGCACGGGCCTTCAGGAAGGAGGCAGCCGTTTCAACGGCACCGACCTTCTCGGCCACAGCCGCGGCGATCCACTGGTTCAGTGACACGCCATCCTCACGGGCCAACCGGGCAGCGGCGTCCTTGACGGACGCGGGCAACTTGAGGGGATAGGTCGCCTTGCTCATAGCGTTACTCCTCGCAGGAACTCTGCCGGCCGAAGAACTGGTATGCCAAACCGCGGCGCGGCGCTGGCAAAGTCCCGGACGTTGTGGGTTACCAGAACGTCCGCCCGGCCGTTGACCGCCGCCTCCAGCACCATCTCGTCGGCCGGATCGGAAAGTTGGGGCCGCCATGTGAACCGCACGTCAACAGGCTCCAGAACTGCGGCCAATTCGCTGAGCAGCCCATCCAGATCCGCCTCGCTGAGTCCGTGAACCTCACGCTGCTCGGGCCGCTTCAACACCGCCTCGTATTCCAGGAACAGGGCGGTGGTCACCAACGCAATGAATTGTCCATCGGCAAGGAGACTCAGCACCGCAAAGGAGGCTCCCTGCCGGCTACGCAAGCCTGCGGTCAGAATGTTTGTGTCGAGAACAGCTCTCTTCATTCGAGTGATTATGGGTGGAACCCTTACGCAGGACAATGCAGATCACATCGTATGGGATGTCTTGTTGAGAGTGGAACATCGATCCGACAGGTTGGGGCATGGAACCGACCCCGCTTCCACCGCGTTCCCCTGCGGCGCCCATGCCAGGGCGCGAGGAGGCAGGGGATCGGTCTTGAGCGAAATCATAGACAGTGACTTCACCGCTGGCGTCATCGGCGACAGGAGCGGCATCGAGAATCCCGGCGGTGGCATCGGCTATGGCGGACGCCCCGCCCCCGCCGTCCTGCAACCCGCCCTGACAGCGGTCGATGCGCTGGACGCCCAGGTCCACGACATCGTCACCTGCGATCCGGGGCCGATGAGCCGCGTGCTGGCAACCGCGGGCCATTACGTCATAAAGCGGCCGGTCCTGATCCCCAGCTTCGCCATCGCCGGAATTGTCGGGCTGTTGACCGGGCAGGAGGATCTACGCCGCGCCGGCAGCGTCGGCGTCCTTGGGCTGGTGGCGACGGCGACCGCCAGCCGCTCAATCAAACGCTACGTCAAGCGCCGCCGTCCCGACGAATGCGCGCCGCGCCGGCGGCCGAAAAAGAAGATCAGCGCAAGGTCGCTGCCGTCGGGCCATGCCGCGAGCGCCTTCGCCGCGGCGACCGCACTCGCCACGGTCAGCCGGTCGCCGACGCAAAGTCTGATGATCTACGGAACTGCGGCGGCCCTGGCCAGCGGGCGGGTGGTCAAGCACCGGCATTGGGCATCCGACGTGCTGGCCGGCGCCCTGCTCGGGACCGCGGTCACGCTGCTGGCGCGGCGCCTGCTGACACGCTGACACCCCGGCGACGCGCTATTCCTTCGGTAGCGGCAAGGATGGCTGCTCCGGCTTGGCCGGGTCGGCCAGCCGCTTGGCCCGCTTGTGACGCATGTCCGCCACCTCGCCGGCTTTCAGGGGGACGAAACCGTCGGGGCGCATGGCGTTGCCGACGATCTGCTTGAGCAGGTCGATGTTGGTGATCTGCACGCGGCGGCCGCGGCGCACCTGATCCAGGAACTTCTGCGACGGCGCCAGCACATAATCGATGGCGTCGATGCGCTTGCCGACCTTGGTGTATTCCTTGTCGGCGACGTCGAGGATCCCCTCCTCCACCAGCGCATCGACGGCGGATGTCACCACCCGCAGCGTGTCGCGGCGGCGCGACCACTCGTTCATGCCGCTGTTCTTGATGATCTCGTCGGCGCTGATCGACACCGGCTTCGCCTCGTCGTCGGCGGTGTCGTATTCGATCGACAGGCGGTTGTAGAGCCAGCGCGACACCGGCGACTTCAGCTTCATCAGCCAAGCGTAAGAGACCGGCTTGAACTCCAGATCGCGGATGGCGGCGGAGACCAGCGGGTTGAACTCCAGGTAGGTCTCCTCGACCCCGCCGTCCTCGTCCACCAGATCCGGGCGCGAGCGGATTGCCAGCACCGGGAAGGCGGTCGATTCCAGCAGGTTCTGCCCGCGGCTCTTCTTCCCCGGTTCGGCGCTGCTGCCGGTCGAGATGATGATGCGGGAGCGCGCCAGGATGGTCAGCGATTCGCGGATGTCCTGGATCGACAGGGTGTGGTTGACCGCCCGCAGCTCCCGCTGGATCTCGTAGAGGCTGAAGCGCATCTGCACCTTGTCGCGGTTCTCGCCGGTCAGCGACAGGCGGGAGCGGTCCATGGCGAGGCGGCGGACGACCTGCTCCACCACCTGCTCGCGCTCCGACGGGAAGATCTCGACCTCGACCAGATCCGGTCCGCCGCCGGGCGCGCGGTCGTCCTTCTTCGCCGTGCTCAGCCGGTCGATACGGGCCGGCTGCACGGTCAGACGGTAGTTGCGGCCGCGGAAGGCGAACTCGCGCCGCACCGACTTGATGAAGTTGTCCTTGGTGACCAGCTCGCCCTTGTCCTTGGCCGCCTTTTCCTTGTCGTTGTCGCGGGAGACGAACACGAACCGCGGCGCCAGATCGTAGAGCGCGATCAGGTGCGATTGCGAACGGTCTTCCAGCTCGAACAGGATGAGTTGCGCGGCGCTGGTCGGGGCCATCTTGGTCATGAACGTCTCCGAGGGTCGGGAGTAACCATGGCGCGCCGGTCCCGCCGGTGCAACAGAACCCGGAGAAACTACCGCATCCGGGATGGAGCGACAGCCCGCGGATATGGTGCCGCACCCCGCGATGATGGAGCAACGGCCCGCAGTCATGGAGCGATAGCCCGCGATTGGGTCCCAAGCCGTGCCCTCCCGGGCCACAATCCCGCGACTCCTTGAAGAATCGGAGAGAATCGGCGCCCGGACATGGCCGGCCTGGGCAGCGGAACCGCGGGCTACCACTCCATGGGCATGTCGCGCGAGCGAGGGGACGGCGGAATTGTCCGCCGATCCCCCCGGGGCGGGCAATCGCGGGCTGTCGCTCCAGGATCGTGGGGGGCAGCCAAGGCGCAATCGCGGGCAATGGCTCCATGACCGCGACCAAAAGCACCAGGATCCCGATTCGGCGCGGCATCGCGGGCTGACGCTCCATGGTCGCGGGCAGAGGCTTCAAGGTCGCGGGCTGTCACTCAGGATCCGCGGGTTGCCGCTCCATGGAGGGACCATGGAGTTGCGGCTCGCGATTCGACTCTGCCGCGGATCGCTTCGAATCCTCCGATCCAATCGCGACCGCCGCCGATGCGGCCAATTGCGCGGAGGAGTATCGCCACAGATGACCCGGAACAGCACGAAAGCGAGCAGCACGCCCCCGAACCGCAGCGGGCAGAACCGTTGGGGCCGGATCCCGGCCTGGTGGCTCGACCACCCCGATCTCGACGCCGACGGCCTTGCCGTACTGGCCGCGCTCAGCACCTACGCCGACGAGGCCGGGGTGTGCTGGCCGTCGCAGGCGACGCTGGCGGAAAAGCTGAAACGCAGCCGGCCGACCGTCAATCGTATCCTGGGCCGGCTGGAAGCGCTCGAGCTGGTCGGCATCGAACATCGCCGGTCCGCCAACGGCGGCAGGCTGAGCTGCCGCTACCGGCTGGTTCTGCTTGCCGGGAACGCCGCCACGGATGGTGCAGGGGTGGACAGCCCCGTTGACTCGCCGGCGGACTCCCCCTGTTCAGCAGCGAGTCACGAACAGCCTGAACCAGAACAGATTCCAGACACGCTCCACCGGCGTGCGGACGAGCATGAGACAACTCCGGCGGAACCCGTTCCCCAGGATTGGGTGCCGGCCCCGACCGATCGCCAATGGGCGACGGCGCAGTTCCCGGAGGTCGATGTCGGGAGACACGCCGAACGCTTCGTCCAGCAATGCCGCGCCCATGGCTACCGGTACCGCGATCCTGCCGCGGCGTGGCGCTCCTGGCTCCTCCAGGACATGGCGCGTGTCACCGCCCGCATGGAGCAACGGCCCGCGGCAACGGTCCGCGCACCGGATGGCAGGGCCGGACGGGCCGGCTCCCGTCCCGTCATGCCGACTGCAGCAGCCGGCGCCGAACAGCGCCTGTCCGCCTGGGCAAGCGTCGCCGCCCGTTTGAACGGAGGGCAGCCGGTTGGCCAATCCGCGACCGGACACTCCGCGGCCGCCCTGTCCACGTCTTCCACCACCGCCGCCAGCCCCTGGGGGATCGCATGAGCAACCTGCACCCGTTCCCCGCATCCAGCCCGGTTCCGCCAAGCCTGCCACTGCCCTTCGACCCGGCGATGGCGCCCGGCTTGCGCAGCCGGATGCTGCGCGACGCGTTGCCGGAACCTCTGCAGCGGTTGCTCGATTGCGGGCAGGTCGGGCGCCACAGCCGCTTCACCGAAGATGGCTTCGCCGATGTGGTGGAGGACTGGACGCCGCCGGACGGAGTGACGCCGCGCCACGCCGCCTTGGCCCGGCAGGCGCTCACCGAGATCGACGAGAGCATCCTGGCGCCGGCATCGGCCAACCATCTGCTCGGCCGCGTGCTGGCCCTGCTCAGCCATTTCCCGGCGAAGGCGACGACCCCGGAGGTGGAGCAATTGCTCGCGATGGATTGGGCGGACGATCTGGGAGAGTTTCCCGCCTGGGCCATCGACCAGGCGGCGCGCAGATGGCGGCGAACCCGCAAATGGCGGCCGAGCATCGCCGAGATCCGCGCCCTGTGCGAGGAGGCCTGTACCGCGGAGCGGGCCTTGGCCGACCGGCTGCGCGCCATCGCGATGGCTGGGGAACGGAGCGGTGAGACGGGAAGCGGCAGTGCATCCGGGCTGCTGCGTCCGGTGCTGGCATCGGCCGTACGTCGGATGCGATGATGGAACTGCTTCTGTCTTAAGGGCATTGTCTGTGGCAGGGACGACACCCTGTGGAGGCGTGTACGAAGTTAAGACACGTCTTAGATTTGCGCCATGGCCGCGCTTTGGTAAAAGGGGCCGACAGCCGATGGCGAAAAGGGGCATGGGAATGGGCAACGACACGGGACACGTGCCGGTGAAGCGCTTGCTGGTCAATGGCCCGAAGGGCGGGATCGGCAAGACGACGCTCAGCCGCAACATCGCGGTGGCGGCGGCGCTCGACGGGTGCGCGGTGGCGACGCTCGACCTTGATCCGCAGCGCAGCCTGACCAAGTGGTTCGCCAAGCGTCCGGACGGCATGGCGTCCATCACCCATTTCGAAGCGGGGATGACCCCGGCCGACATCCGTGCGGCGCTCGACGGCATCGCGGGCTTCGACCTGCTGGTGATCGACACGCCGCCCTCGATCGAGGACCATCCGGAAGAGTTCAAGCTGCTGGCCCTGTCCTCCGACCTGATCGTGGTGCCGACCGGCCAGAGCGACGACGACCTCGATTCCGTCCGGCCCTGGATGCGCTTCGTCCGCCGCTACGGCAAGAACGCGGCCTTCGTCATGAACCGCGTGAAGCCGCGCACCCGCGGCTTCACCGAGGCGCAGAGGAAGCTGCTGGACGACGGCCGGATCTGCCCGGTCGAGGTCCCGGATTACGAGGACATCCAGTTCACCGCCGGCCGCGGGCTCGGCTTGCTTGAACTGAAGGGCGGCAAGGGAGCCGAGCATGTCGCCGGCGTCTGGGCCTTCGTCCGCCACGAACTGGAGCTGGCGCAATGAGCGGATTCAAACAGGTCTCGAAGGCCCAGGCCCGTCGCCACATCGCAGTGGACGAGCGGATCGAGCGCATGTCGGAGGCGACCGTCGACCTCGTCCGGCGCGAGGAGTTCGTCCAGGAAATCTCCACCCTCTGGCGCAGCGCGCAGGAGAAGTTCCTGCTGATCGGCCGCTATCTGGTCCAGGCGCGGGCACGCCTGCCGCACGGTGAGTTCCAGGCGATGGTGGAGAACGAGCTGCCCTTCGGCTATCAGGTCGCCTACCAGCTGCGCATGGTGGCGGAGGCTGTCGACAGCGGGCGCCTGCCGGGACCGAAGCTGCCGCCCAGCTATGCTACGGTCTACCAGCTTGCCACCCTGACCAGCGAGCAGCTGCGGCTGGCGGATCAGCGCAACCTGATCCGTCCCGACGTCACCCGGCCGGAGATCGTGCGGTTCAAGCGCGACCTGCGGAACAAGGCCATTGACCATGTCGGCCGCCGCGAGGCCCTGGAGGCGGAACGCGACCGGCTGCGGGAGCGTTTGGTGGCGGTCGAGGCTGAACTGGCGACGCTGGACGGCCAGGACTGACTCACCGGCGATGACGGTGCGGTGTGCGATGGTCCTGAACGGGGATGGGTGAGGCATGCTGGACCTGAAGTCGCTGGAGACCTTCATCTGGACGATGCGGCTCGGCGGTTTCCGCCGGGCGGCCGAACGGCTGAACACCACCCAGCCGGCGGTCTCCGCCCGTATCGCCCAGCTTCAGGACGAGCTGGGCGTCGTGCTGTTCGACCGCGTCGGCCGACGGGTGGCGCCGACGCCGCAGGCGATGGTCCTGCTGACCTATGCCGAGAAGATGATGGCGCTGAAGTCGGAGCTGCTGACCGCCGTGGCGGACCGCAGCGCCATCCGCGGCGTCATCCGGCTCGGCGTGGCGGAGACGGTGGTCCACACCTGGCTCAGCCAGCTGATCGAGCGGCTGAACGCGCTCTATCCCGCCGTGTCTTTGGAGATCGAGGTGGAAACCTCTCCCAGCCTGCGCGATGCGCTGGCCCGGCATGAACTCGACGTGGCGGTGATGCTGGCCTCCTACACCGACGTGCGGTTCAGGACCGTACCGGTCGGCAACTACCCGCTGGGCTGGGTGGTGAGCCCGGCGCTGCCCCTGCCGGCGGAGCCGGTCTCGCTCAGCGATCTCGCGGCTTGGCCGATCATCACCTTCTCCCGCACCACCCAACCCTACGGCGTGATCCGCGAGCTGTTCACCTCCATCGGCCTGCAGGTGCGGATGTTCGGCAACAGCTCGCTCGCCAGCGTCGTCCGCATGGCGGTGGACGCGGTCGGCGTCAGCGTGATCCCGACCGCCATCGTTCAGCGGGAGCTGGCGGAGGGCACGCTACGGTTGATCCGGTCGCAGGCGCCTCCGCTGGGGATGACCTTCTGTGCCGCCCATTCCGCCACGGCCGAGAACCACATGGCCTCGGTCGTCGCCGATCTGGCGGCTGCGGTGGCCGCCGATTACGAGGCGGCCACCGGCAACGAGGCTCCGCGTGCCGCGGACTGAGCCGGCGCGTATTAGCAGGTGATTGATCGCTCCTGGTTATCAATCCAGATCAAAACTTACGATTGGACGCACCTAAGACTGTTCGTGTCATCATCCTGTCAGAGGCGCACCCAACCAGCCGCAAAGGCAAGCGCCGCAAGCCACCAAGGCACTGAACAGAGGAGAACCACGATGCGGTTCGCGGCAGCGATCACCGAACCCACCCGTACGCCCGATGCCCGGGCCGAGATCAAGTCCCCCACCCGCCGCCGGACCCTCAAGCATATGCTTGCCGCCGCGGCCCTGCTGACCACGACCGCGCTCACTGGCATCGGCTTCGGCGCCGCTCCGGCCCATGCCGAGGACGAAATCCGCATCGGCGTGATCTATCCGCTGACCGGTGCCGCCGCCTCCACCGGCGTCGAGCTGAAGGCCGCCGCCGAACTGGCCGCCGCCATCGTCAACAAGGAAATTCCCGCCCCGCCGGGTCTGGTCGCCGGCATCGGCCTGCCGAACCTGAAGGGTGCCAAGATCAAGCTGATCTTCGGCGACCACCAGGGCAACCCGCAGGTCGGCGCCACCGAGGCCGAGCGCCTGATCACCAGCGAGAAGGTCGTGGCGCTGACCGGCGCCTATTTCTCCAACGTCACCGCCACCGCGAGTCAGGTCGCCGAACGCTACGGCGTGCCGTTCCTGAACGGCGAATCCTCCTCGGCCTCGCTGACCCAGCGCAAGTTCAAATGGTTCTTCCGCACCACCCCGCATGACGACCTGTTCGTCGGCAACTTCTTCACCTTCCTCGGCGACATGGAGAAGAAGACCGGCGACAAGCTGCGCAACATCGCGCTGTTCAACGAGAACACGCTGTGGGGCAACGAGACGACCAAGCTCCAGGTGAAGCTGTCCGAAGAGCAGAAGTTCACCATCGCCGAGAAGATCCTCTACCCGGCCAAGACCACCCAGATGACGTCCGAGGTGCAGCGGATCAAGGCGTCCGCCCCGGCCGTCATCATGCAGTCGAGCTATCTCGGCGACGCCATCCTGTCGATGAAGACCTACAAGGAGCTGGGCTTCCTGCCGAAGATGCTGCTGGCCAACGACGCCGGCTTCAACGACAGCGAGTTCCTGAAGACCATGGGCAAGGATGGCGAGTTCGTCATCAGCCGCGAGGTCTGGGCGCTCGATCAGGCCGAACGCAACCCGCTGATCAAACAGGTCAACGACCTGATGCAGAAGCGCTCCGGCGTCAATTTCAACGGCAACTCGGCCCGCGCCTTCACCGGCATCGCCGTGCTGGCCGATGCGCTGGACCGCGCCGGCTCGACCAAGCCCGACGCGATCCGCGAGGCTCTGCAGAAGACGGACATCCCGGCCAGCGGCCTGATCATGCCGTGGAAGGGCGTCAAGTTCGACGCCAGCGGCCAGAACGAGCTGGGCACGGGCATCATCGTCCAGGTGCAGGGCGGGCAGTACGTGACGGTCTGGCCGTTCGACGTGGCGACCAAGCCGGTCGTCTACCCGATGCCGGCCTGGGACGGCCGCTGACCACCGCTTCTTTCATCGGGCTGCTGCTTACCCTTTCCCGTCCTGGAAAAGGGGGAGCCCGTCGCTTGGCGGCGGGTAGGGCTTCGGAGATGTCCCGTCGGTTCCGCGCTTCGATCCACGATGCATCTCCCGCCCGGCGCCATTGGCGCCACCCTTTCCAGGATGGGAAAGGGGATTTTCCCGCACAGTTCCTCCGGCCCACCCTTGAGCGTAAGGGGGCGCGGCAATGACCGCAGACATTCTCATCCAAGTGCTCGTCTCGGGCCTGCTGATCGGGCTGATCTACGCCCTGGTCGCAGTCGGCCTGACGCTGATCTTCGGCGTGATGGACATCGTCAATTTCGCCCATGGCGAATTCCTGATGCTCGGCATGTATGCCAGCTTCTGGGCCTTCGCCATCTTCGCCATCGACCCGATCGTGGCGCTTCCCCTGACGGCGTTGCTGCTGTTCGCGGTCGGCGTCATCGTCTACCAGACGGTGATCCGCCGCATCCTGAAGGCACCGATGCTGTCGCAGATCTTCGCGACCTTTGGCCTGATGATCCTGCTGCGCGGGTTGGCGCAGTTCTTCTGGAAGCCCGATCACCGGCTGATCCCGCACAGCCTCGTCAGCGGCAACATCGCGCTCGGCTCCGTCCAATTCGGCCTGCCGCAGTTCGTCGCCGCCCTGGGCGCGGTGGGCGTGACCGGCGCCCTATGGATGTTCCTGCACCGCACCCGGCTCGGCACCGCGCTGGAGGCCACCGCCATCGACCGTGAGGCGGCCACCCTGATGGGCATCGACGGCCAGAAGATGTTCGCGCTGGCCTGGGGCATCGGCGCCGCCTGCGCCGGTCTGGCCGGCGGGCTGATCGCCACCTTCTTCCCGATCTTCCCGGAGGTGGGATCGAACTTCATCCTGATCGCCTTCGTGGTGGTCGTGCTGGGCGGCTTCGGCAGCGTCACCGGTGCCTTCCTGGCCGGCATCATCGTCGGGCTGATCGAGGTGCTGGGCGGCTTCCTGATCGGTCCGGAATACAAGACCGCCATCGTGCTGTCGCTGCTGCTGATCGTGCTGCTGGTGCGTCCGCGCGGCCTGCTGGGGAAAGCCTGATGACGACCGCAACCATCCTCTCGCGCAAGGGCGTCGGCACCATCGCCCTGCTGGCGCTCGCCGCCCTGCTGCCCCTGGCGGTCACCGAGCCGTCGCAGCAGAACTTCCTGATCCTGATCCTGATGGGCGCCCAGATGGGCGTCGCCTGGAACATCGTCGGCGGCTATGCCGGTCAGGTCTCCCTGGGCCATGCCGTGTTCTACGGCATCGGCGCCTACACCTCGACCATGCTGCTGCTGACGCTGGGGCTGACGCCGTGGATCGGCGCGCTCGCCGGCGGGTTGGTGGCGGCGGCCTTCGCGCTCGCCATGGGCTGGCCCTGCTTCCGGCTGAAGGGGCATTATTTCGCCATGGCGACCATCGCGGTGGCGGAGATCATGCAGATCCTGGTCACCAACAGCGACGCCCTCGAAGGGGCCGTCGGCCTCTACCTGCCGATGGACCAGAGCGGCTGGGGCGTGCTGATCTTCCTGTCGAAGCTGCCCTACTACTACGTCATCCTCGGGCTGCTGGTGCTGACGGTGCTGGTGTCCTGGGCGATCGAGCGCAGCCATATCGGCTATTATTTCCGTGCCATCAAGGACGAGCCGGAAGCGGCCCGCGCGCTGGGCGTCAGCCTGACCCGCTACAAGCTGATCGCGCTCACAGTGTCGGCCTTCCTGACGGCGATGGGCGGTAGCTTCTACGCCCAGAAGGAGATGTTCATCGATCCGGGTTCGGTGTTCGCGACGACGATCTCGATCAAGATCGCGCTGATCGCCATCCTCGGCGGGGTGGGCCGGCTGACGGGGCCGGTGCTGGGCGCCGTCATCCTCATCACCATCGAGGAATACAGCCGCACCCTGTTCGGCAGCACCGGCTCCGGCACCGACATGATCATCTACGCCGCCATGATCATCCTGGTCGCCGTGTTCAGCCCGTCCGGCGTGCTCGGCCTGCTGGGCGACCTGCATCGCCATTTGGGCCGCCATCTGCCCGGCGCCAAGCCGGCCGGGGGCGAGACCAGCGCCAAGGAGATCCGTCCGTGAACACCGCCCCCCTCCTTGCCGTGGACGGCCTGGGCAAGGCCTTCGACGGACTGATCGCCAACCGCGACATCAGCTTCATCGTCCATCACGGCGAGATCATCGGGCTGATCGGCCCGAACGGCGCCGGCAAGACCACCCTGTTCAACTGCCTGGCCGGCTTCCACACCCCCACCTCCGGCCGCATCGCCTTCGAAGGGCAGGACATCACCGGTTCGACGCCGGAGGCCGCGGCGGCGCTGGGCATCGCCCGCACCTTCCAGATCGTCCGCGTCTTCCAGTCGATGACGGCGCGGGAGAACGTGATGGTCGGCGCCATGCTGCGCAACAAGCGGGTGGCCGAGGCGCGCGAGCGGGCGGAGGCGGAGCTGGACTTCGTCGGACTGTCGCACCGGGCGGACACCCCGGCGTCCGACCTGACGGTGTCGGAGCAGAAGCGGCTGGAGGTCGCCCGTGCGCTCGCCACCGAACCGAAGCTGATCCTGCTGGACGAGGTGATGGCCGGCCTCAACCCGACCGAGGTGCGCGAGGCGTCGGCCCTGGTCCACCGCATCCACCAGCGCGGCATCGCCAGCATCATCGTCGAACATGTGATGGAGGGCATCATGCCGATCGCCCACCGGATGCTCGTGCTGGATTACGGTGCCAAGATCGCCGACGGCACCCCGGCCCAGATCGCCGAGAATCCCGCGGTGATCGCCGCCTATCTGGGGGAGTGAGACGATGCTTCAACCGACGCTGTCCGAACCCGTCCGCCCCGTCGCCGCCGTACCGCAGGGCGAGGCGATGCTGCAGGTCCGCAACATCCAGTCCAGCTATCGCCGCGTCCCGGCCATCCGCGACATCAGCCTGACCCTGAACAAGGGGGAGATCGTCGCGCTGGTCGGCGGCAACGGCAACGGCAAATCCACCACCCTGCGCGCCGTCGCCGGGCTGAACGCTCTCGACGGCGGCTCGATCCTGCTGAAAGGCCAGGACATCTCGTCCGTCCCCGCCCATGAGCGGGTGAAGCGCGGGCTGGTGCTGGTGCCGGAAGGCCGCCGCCTGTTCCCGCGCCTGACGGTGGAACAGAACCTGATGCTCGGCGGCTTCACCACCAGCGATGCGGCCAAACGCGAGCAAACGCTCCAATTCGCCTACGACACCTTCACCGTGCTCGGCGAACGCCGCCGCCAGCAGGCCGGCACCCTGTCGGGCGGCGAGCAGCAGATGCTGGCGATGTGCCGCGGCCTGATGAGCCAGCCCGACCTGCTGATGCTGGACGAGCCCTCCTGGGGCGTGGCGCCGAAGCTGGTCACCCGCATCTTCGAGACCATCCAACTGATCCGTCGGCGCGGCATCACCGTGCTGCTGGTCGAACAGAACGTCCACCGCGCGCTGGAGATCGCCGACCGCGGCTACGTCATCCAGACCGGCCGCGTCGTGATGGAAGGCAGCGGCCAGGATCTGCTGGGCAACGACGAGGTGCGGCAGGCGTATCTCGGTATGTGAGGGGGCGGAGTTAGACCCCCACCTAACCTCCCCCGCTGGGCGGGGGAGGGACTGTCGCTAGAGCGCCGACAACGCTCCTGTCCCCCTCCCCTGCCTAGCGGGGGAGGGTCGGGGTGGGGGCAAAGCGAAGCCAAAGCCTCCACACAAAACACCAAAACCCCGGACCATCCCATGACGACCACTCCCCTCTCCGCCGCTGCCGAGCGGCTACGCATCCGCAGCGGTGCCAACAGCGGCCAGACCGCCGGCCTCGCCCCCGGCCATGTCCAGGCTAACCTCGCCATCCTGCCGGCGGATTGGGCCGGCGACTTCCTGCGCTTCTGCCAGGCGAACCCGCGGCCCTGTCCGCTGCTGGCGGTGTCGGAGGTCGGCGATCCCCGCCTGCCGACGCTGGGCCATGACATCGACATCCGCACCGACGTGCCGCGCTACCGCGTCTATCGCGACGGCGTGCTGGCCGATGGGCCGACCGACATCACCGACCTGTGGCGTGACGATTTCGTCGCCTTCCTGATCGGCTGCTCCTTCTCCTTCGAGGAGGCTCTGCTGGCCGACGGTCTGCCGGTGCGGCACATCGCGATGAACCGCAATGTGCCGATGTACGAGACCAGCATCCCCTGCACGCCGGCCGGCCGCTTCAGCGGCACCATGGTCGTGTCGATGCGGCCGATGGTGCCGAAGGATGCCATCCGCGCCATCCAGATCACCTCGCGCTTCCCGTCGGTGCATGGCGCGCCGGTGCATTTCGGCGACCCGGCCGCCATCGGCATCCGCGACATCGCCGATCCCGAACATGGCGAGGGGGTTCCCATCGAGCCCGGCGAGGTGCCGGTCTTCTGGGCCTGCGGGGTGACGCCACAGGTCGCGATCCGCAACGCCCGACCGCCGATCGCCATCACCCACAGCCCCGGTGCCATGCTGATCACCGACCTGCTGAACACGCATCTGTCGGTGCTCTGACCGCTTCTCTCCCCCGCTCCATCCCCTGCAAATACCGGCCGCCGCGCGGGCATTCCGCTCCGGGCGGACACGGTGGAGGCTTGCCCGATGCCATCTCCATTCTCCGTCCGCCTGCTCTCCACCGCCGCCCCGGCCGCCGCTCTTGCCGCCGGCCTGTTGACCGCCGCCGCGCCGGCTTCCGCCGACCAGCTGCGCATGGTGGCGCTCAGCTTTCCGCCGCTGATCTACGACGACGGCGGCAAGCCGGCTGGCATCGCCTACGACATCGTGACGGAGGCGATGAAGGCTGCCGGCCATAGCGTGACGGTGGAGATCATGCCCTGGGCTCGTGCGCTCGACACCGTGCGCGAGGGCGGGGCGGATGCCGTCTTCACCGCCTACAAGACGCCGGAGCGCGAGCAGTTCCTGAACTACTCCACCCAGGTGCTGGTGCCGCAGGTGGTGTCGCTGTTCGTGGCGAAGGACAGTCCGGTCAGCTTCGACGGCGACCTGTCCAAGCTGGCCGACCGCAAGTTCGGCGTGGTCAACCAGATCAGCTACGGCTCCATCGTCGACGACGCGATCAAGACCGGCGTGCTGCCGGCGGTGGAAAAGTCGAACGACAGCGACAGCAACGTCAAGAAGCTGGTGTCCGGCCGGTTCGAGGTGATGCCCAGCAACCGCTATGTCGCCCAGTATTTCCTGAAACAGGCGGGCGCGCTGGACAAGGTGAAGGAGTTGAACCCTCCGGTGCAGGACATCCCCAGCTACATCGCCTTCACCAAGGCCCGCGACACCACCAAGCTGCGCGACGAGTTCGACGCCGGGGTGGCGGCGATGAAGGCGAGCGGCGCCTACCAGCAGATCCTGGACAAATACGCCCGCTGACCGGCGGGCGCATCCTCCCTTCGACCAGCTTTCGAGAAGCCGCCATGAGCGTGACCACTGCGTTTCCGGCCCCCGTTCTGCGGACGGCCGGCGACAGCGCCCTGATCGTCGAACTGGGCGACGGCATCGCCCAGGACCTGAACGCCGCCGTCCATCGCCTCGACCGCCGCATCGCCGAAGCCGGTGTGTCCGGGATCGTGGAGACGGTACCGACATACCGCTCCATCCTGGTGCAGTTCGACCCGGCGGTGACGACGGCGGAACCGCTGGGCCGTTCGTTGCTGGAGCTTGCTGCCGGGCTGACGCAGGAGGCGGCCGAACCGCAGCTGCGCTGGATCGTGCCGGTCTGCTTCGGCGGCGGCCATGGCGAGGATCTGGACGAAGTGGCCCGCCGGTCCGGCCTCGGCACGGAGGAGGTGGTGCGGCTGCACTGCAGCGCCGACTACCGGGTCTATATGCTGGGCTTCTCCCCCGGTTTCGCCTATCTCGGCGGCCTGCCGGAGGTGCTGCATCAGCCCCGCCGCGAGAACCCGCGCATGGTCACCCCGGCGGGCAGCGTCATGCAGGGCGGGGCGCAGGCGGCGATCTCCCCCATCGCCATGCCCAGCGGCTGGCATCTGCTGGGCCGCACCCCGGCGCGCACCTTCGACCTACGGCGGGAGCCGCCCTTCCTGCTGGCGCCCGGCGACCGCATCCGCTTCACCGCCGTCACCGCCGCCGAATTCGACCGGCTGGACGGTCTGAACGGCTATCTGCCCGACTGCGAGACCGTCGCCGCTCCGGCCACTCTGATGCAGGGAGCGGCGGCATGACCACCCATCTCCATGTCGCGTCCGCCGGTCCCAGCTCCACCATTCAGGACCGCGGGCGGGTCGGGTATCAGCGCTATGGTGTTTCGGTCGCCGGGGCGGCCGACCCGCTGCTGCATGCCGCCGCCAACGCCCTGGTCGGCAACCGGCCGGATGAGGGGGCGGTGGAGTTCACCCTGGCCGGCGACAGCATCGTGGTGGAGGGAGGGCCGGTGCGCATCGCCGTCGCCGCCGATGTCGGCCTGACGGTGGATGGCGATGCGGTGCCAGCCTGGACCAGCCTGCGCCTGACCGACGGGCAGACCCTGCGCATCGGGGCCCTGCGCAGCGGCATGCGCGGCTATTGGGCGGTGGAAGGCGGCTTCGCGCTTCAACCGGTGCTGGGCAGCGTCGCCACCCACATACGCAGCCGTATGGGCGGGCTGGACGGCACCGCATTGAAGACCGGCGACCGGCTTCCCCTGCAGCTCGACCAGGCGGCGGACCAGGGGGAGCGTCGTCTCGACCCCTCCCTGCTGCCGGCACGCGGCGAGCGGCTGCGAGTGATGCTGGGGCCGCAGCAGGATTACTTCACCCAGGCCGGGATCGAGGCTTTCCTGGAAGAGGACTATACGGTCAGCCATGAGGCCGACCGCATGGGCTGCCGGCTGGACGGCCCGGCGATCGAGCATGCGCGCGGCTTCAACATCACGTCGGACGGCATTCCGCTGGGGGCGGTGCAGGTGCCGGGCACCGGCCGGCCCATCGTCCTGCTGGCCGACCGCCAGACCACCGGCGGCTATCCCAAGATCGCCTGCGTCGTCGGGCCGGACGTCGCGGCGCTGGCACAGATGCGCCCCGGCGAGCGGCTGCGCTTCACCGCCGTCGACGCGGCGGAGGCCGGGCGCATCCAGGCCCGCCACCGCGAGACGATCGGTGGCCTGCCGGCGCTCCTGCAATCGGCCGGCGGTTTCGCCCTGTACGACAGCGGCCGGCTGCTCGGCTTCAACCTGATCGGTGGCGCCGTCACCGGCTGGGACTGAGAGACCGGAATTTTTTCGAGTCCTGTGGAGAAGCATCGGAAGTTTGGTTCACTTCCCATCGCCTTTTTCATCACGGGCTTTTCTCGGCCGTCATTCCCGCGAAGGCGGGAATCCAGACTTTGCAGGCATTTGCATTGGAAACTCTGGTTCCCCGCCTCCGCGGGGATGACGGCCGAGAAAGCCTCCGAAATTTCACAGCCTATGCTCCCCTTTACCGCCCCAACACCCACAATGGAGTGGACCTGATGCTGCAGCGTGTGGGCCGTACCCTTGCCATGCGTGTCGTCGTTCCCATCGCCCTGATGGTCACCATCATCAGCGCGACGGGCATTGCCGCCGTCGTCACCGTCAACCGCGAGGATGCCCGCACCGCGTTGGAGGACAGGGCGGCCGTCACCGTCCGCGTCATCGCCGGCGGTCTGGCGGAGCCGCTGTGGAACGTCGATGCCGAATCCGCCGCGGCCCAGCTCGCGGCCCTCACCAACGATCCCGACTATCTCGGCAGCCGGGTTCTCGATCCCAAGGGCGAGGTCTTCGCCAAGAGCGGCGACGTGTCGGATACCGACCCCACGGTGCTGGTCCGCAAGGCCGACATCCAGCGCAAGACCGGCGCCCGCCTCGACACGCTCGGCAGCGTGGAGATCCACCTGTCGCCCCGCCGGGCCGAGCTTCAGGCTGCCGAACGGGCATGGCTCCTGGCCGGCGGCGGTCTGGCGGCTCTGGTCGCACTGTGCGGCGTGCTGTTCCTGATGGTGCGCGGTGCCACCCGGCCCATCGTCCGGCTGACCGGGGTGATGACGCGGCTGGCGGCCGGCGACGGCGCGGTCGACGTGCCCTCGCTGGACCGCCGGGACGAGATCGGCCGCATGGCGGCCGCCGTCCAGGTCTTCAAGGAGCAGGGTGCGGCCAAGCAGCGGCTGGAGGCCGAGCAGATCGAGTTGCGCCGGCAGGCGGAGGCCGAGCGCTGCGCCGCCATCGCCGGGGTGGCCGACGATTTCGAACGGCGCGTCGGCAGCACCCTGGGCGAGGTGTTGCGTACCACCGACGGGATGGGGCTCGCCACCCGCAGCCTTGCCGGCGTGGCGGAACAGAACGGGGAGGTCAGCCGGCAGGCTGCCGGCAATGCCGCGTCGGTCAACGCCTCGGTCGACGGCATGGCCGCCGCGGTGGACGAACTGGTGGCCTCCATCCGCGAGATCTCGGCCCAGGCCCAGCATTCCCAATCGATCGCCGACGAGGCGTCGCGCCGCGCGTCGCGGGCCACCGATCAGGTTGCCGGGCTGGTCCAGGCCTCCGACCGGGTGTCGGCGGTGGTGACGCTGATCCATGCGATCGCCAAGCAGACCAATTTGCTGGCGCTGAACGCCACCATTGAGGCCGCCCGCGCCGGCGAGGCCGGCAAGGGCTTCGCCGTGGTGGCCGGCGAGGTGAAGGCGCTGGCGACCCAGACCGCCAAGGCGACCGAGGATATCGAGACGCAGATCCGCGCCATCCAGGGCTCCACCGGTTCGGCCGCCGAAGAGATCGTCGAGATCGCCCGCGTGGTGCACAGCCTCAGCCAGATCAGCGCCTCCATCGCCGCCGCGGTGGAGGAACAGAATGCGGCGACGGCGGAGATCGGCCGCGGCGTCAGCGAGGCGGCCCTGGGTGTCCGTGCCCTGCTCGGCGACGTCAACGCCACCTCCGTGGCGGCCAGCCAGACCGGCGACGCCTCCACCCAGCTGGACGGGGCGGCGGGGGTGCTGGCGGAGCAGATGGGCGCGATGCGCAGTGAGGTTGCCGGCTTCATCCATTCCCTGCGACAGTCGGATGCGGCGTGACGGCGCCCGGATCTTTTTTGAGAACGAACTGCGAGAGAGCCATGCCGAGCATCGATCTGAACTGTGACATGGGGGAGGGGTATGGCGCCTGGTCCATGGGCGACGACCGGGCGATGCTGGACATCGTCACCTCCGCCAACATCGCCTGCGGCTTCCATGCCGGCGATCCCACCATCATGGCCGACACCGCCCGGCTGGCGGGGGAGAAGGGGGTGCGCATCGGCGCCCATCCGGGTTTCGAGGACCGCCCCGGCTTCGGCCGCCGCGTCATGCGTGGCGTCACGACGACGGAGGTCGAGCGGCTGGTCGCCTATCAGGTCGGCGCGCTCCAGGCCTGCGCCGCCCTGTCGGGCCGGCGGGTAACCCATGTGAAGCCGCACGGCGCCCTCTACAACATGGCGGCGGTGGAGCCGGATCTGGCCGGCGCCATCGCCCGCGCGATCAAGGCGGTCGACCCCGCCCTGCTGTTCGTCGTCCCGCCGCTGAGCGCGATGGACCGGGCCGGACAGGAGGCCGGGCTGCGCGTCGCGCGCGAGGCCTTCGCCGACCGCACCTATGAGGATGACGGCACCTTGACGCCGCGCAGCGTGGCCGGATCGGTGATCCATGATCCGGATCTGGCCGCCGCGCGGGTGGTGCGGATGGTGCTGGACGGTGCGGTGGAGAGCCGCTACGGCACCCGACTGCCCATCGTCGCCGATACCATCTGCGTCCATGGCGACACCCCAACTGCGGTCGCCATGGCCGCCACCGTGCGCCGCGCGCTGGAGGCGGCCGGCGTTGCGGTGAAGGCGGTGGCGTGAGGGCGGGACCCGCCCCACCCTTGGCGCGATGGTCGTTTCCCCGACCGGCACCCGCGACGCGGAAGCCTGCCGGGGGAGAGGCCGGCAAGGCTTGATCGTCGTTCCCAAAATCCCCTGAAGACCGGCCCGAGTGCAGCGGCTTCGCGTATTTCGCGAAGCCGCAATCGTTTTTGCACCGCAATACGCAAGATTCGGGTCACAGTTTTGTCAGAATTTTAGACGAACATCCCTCAAACCTGAAAGGATACACAGGGCCGTATCGACCAGACGGACAGTCGACCATCGGCCAAACAGCACGAGGCTTGCCCTATGAGACGAGGAATTTCCATGCCTATTCTGGCGGCAATGGCGATTTTATCGGCAAGCAACGCGTCTGCGGACGTTCTATACCAAAAGGGTAGTTTTGCCGATCAGCGCCATTTCTTGGCTGTCGATGTCTCCTGGGGAGCGCTGGAGATCGGACAGGCCGACAGTGCCCGCAACCGACTGGTGGGGGTGGCGGATGTGTCGTCGTCGACCGGGGCGGGAAGCCGGACGGCGAAGCTGACCTACTACACCCCGCCGCTGCGTGGGTTCGAATTGGGCGCCAGCTACACGCCGATGCCGCGCGGCAACGGCGACATGCCCGATCCGCGCGAAGCGATGCATCTGGTGGAGGCGGCGGTGCGCAAGACCATCCAGATGGGCGGCATCAACACCCGCCTGTCCGCCGGCACCAGCCGGGCGCGGGTGCGCGGCGACAGCCGCCGGCTGCCGCGCCAGTCCTGGATCGTCGGCACCCAGTTCGAATGGCAGAACGTGACCCTGGACGGCGACCTGCGCCGGCAGGAGGAGGCGGACGGCGTCTCGGTCCGCAGCCTGAATGCGGCATTGGCCTATGGCCGCGGCGCCATGACCCTGTCCTTGCGGGCGCGGCGGACATTGCCGGAGAACGGCGCGGCCAGCGGCCATTACCTCGCCGATCTGGCCTACCACATCACCCCGCGCTGGCAGGTGGTGGCCGATACCGACATCGATACCGGCGCCGATTCCCTGGGCACGGTGATCAAGGTCGGTGCGCGGCTGGTTTTCTAGCGATCGGTGGCAGGATCGGACGACTGAGCCCGGGCAAGGGGATGGCGTCGCCATCCCCTCGCGGTGAGGAGGGGCGAACCGGTCAGTTCGCCGCGAAGCAGTAGAGCAGCCCGGCGCCGCCGGTGCCCTTCAGCGCATCCTGGCTGCAGCCGCCGCGCGAGGCGTGCGACGAGTTCCAGGACTTTGCCGGCGGCTCCTCGTTCAGGCCCATGCGGTCGTGATGGCCGAGCATGGCGGCACCCTCGGCGCCGCTTTTGGTCCAGTTGCCGCAGGTCATGTCCTGTCCGGCGGGGAAGGCGGTGCCGTCCGGCTGCGACCCGGTCAGGATGTCATGCGTGTTGGGCTGGTCGCCGCGGCCGTTGACCGTCCCGCCGGTCTCGGTCAAGGCGGTCTGCTTGGTCAGGGCGTTGGTGCCGTGCAGCTCCTCGACCGTGCGGGCGATCACCTCGCCCTTGGCGTTCTGCCAGGGGCCCTTCCCGATGCGGTCGCGGGCGTTGACCGCCGGCTGGCCGTCGGCGGCCTGGGTGCTGAGATAGGCATGCCACGTGCGGCTGCCGGCGCCGGCGGCCTGGGCCAGCCGCTGGCAATGCTGGTCGGCGCCGGCCAAGCCGCCGAGATCGGCCCCCTTGCCGGTGCCGGCGCTGGTGACGAAGAAGGTCATGGCGGACGGGCCGGCCTGCTGCGCCGACGCTGCGCCCGGCACAGCCATCAGGACGGCGGCCACCGCCGCGATCCGGAAGCTCGCCCGGAAGCTCGCAGTGATCATGGGTTTCCTCCCTTGTCGTGGTTCTGCCGCCGGGACGGACCGTGCCGGCGGAGCCAGTTGGACGTAGACGCTCCGGCGGGGCGATTCATTCCCACGGCATCGCCGTCTCCTTAGGACGACGGCATCGCCGAGCCCAGCACGGACGCCAGCCGGTCCGCCGCCTCGTCGACCTCCGCCGCCGTCGTGCCGCGGCCGAGCCCGAAGCGCAGGCTGGCATGCGCATCCGCCGCCGACAGGCCCAGCGCCAGCAGCACATGCGAGGGCTCCCCGGCTCCGCTGTGGCAGGCGGAACCGGTGGCGATCGCCAGCTCCGGCAGATCCAGCAGCCGGTCGGCGGCGTCGATGCCGGGAATCGTGACGTTCAGGCAGCCGGCCAAGCCCTCCGCCCCGCCGTTGCGGCGGATGCCGGGCAGGCGGCTTTGCAGCCGCTGCCACAGACGGTCGCGCAACCGGCCGATCCGCTGCGCATCCTCGTCCCGGCGCATCCGTGCCAGTCGGCAGGCGGTGCCCAGCCCGACGCAGAGCGGCGTCGGCAGCGTCCCGCCCCGCAGCCCGCGCTGCTGCCCGCCGCCGGGGGAGGCGGGCACCGGCCGGAAGTCCCGGCGGACGATCAGGGCGCCGATTCCCATCGGCCCATACAGCTTGTGCCCCGACAGGCTGAGCCCCTGCAGGCCGATCGCCGCCATGTCGAGGGCGCGCGTCCCCAGGGCCTGCACCGCATCGCTGTGCATCGCTGCGCCATGGCGCGCCGCGACGGCCGCCAGCTCGGCCAGCGGCTCGACCGTTCCGACCTCGTTGTTGGCGGCCATCACCGACACCAGCGCCGGCCCCGGCAACCCGCTCAAGGCGGTATCGAGGGCAGCGGGATCGACCCGCCCCATGCAGTCCACCGGCAGGACGGCCAGCGGATGGCCGCGCCGCCGCAATTCGGGCAGGCAGCCCAGCACGCTGGCATGCTCCACCGCCGAGACGACGCAGCCGCCGCCCGCCGGCACGCCGCCCAGCAGGGCCAGCGTGTTCGCCTCGGTGGCGCCGGAGGTGAAGACCACCTCGCCCGGCTGGACGCCGACCAGGGCCGCGACCTCGGCCCGCGCCTGGTCGATGGCGTCGGCGGCGCGCCAGCCCGCCGGATGGGCGGCATGCGGGTTGCCGGCCGCATCGGGCCGCATCCAGGGCAGCATCGCCTCCAGCACCAGCGGGTCGAGCGGCGTCGAGGCCAGATGGTCGAGATAGATCATGGCGCAGTATCGCGCCATCGGCCGCGGAAGGGGAGGGGAAGCTGGCTCTCCCGCCGCCATCCGGGGCGATCGCAGTCGAAATGCGGATTCGCGGATCGGGTGGATGCGCGGCGTGGAGTCGAGGCCGGAGGCGATGTCGCGAAGGGCGACCGGCGCTTTCGCCATGCTACTCTGGGCGGCATGACGGAGCGTTGTCCTTGTTTCACATCCGTGCCACAGGTGGCTCCACCGATGAAGGATTGGATTTCAATGAGCATGCAGCCATGGGAAGGCCGTGACCGGCTGGTCGCGATCGACATCGAGACGACCGGGCGGCGCCTGCCGAGCCTGCAGGACATCCGTAAGGCGCCCAAGGGCCTGCGTCAGCCCGGCATCATCATCGAAATCGGGTGTCTTGAGCTCCTCCGTGAGGGCGATGCCTGGAGGAAAGCGCGCAGCTGGGAGACGCGGGTCAACCCCGACGCCCCTCTTCATCCCGACGCCATCAAGGTGCACGGCATCAAGCCCGCCGACCTGAAGGCGGCGCCCCGTTTTCCCGAGGTCGCCGACACGCTTCTCGCCTTTCTGGGCGAGGATCGTCTGGTGGCGCATGCCTATGAGAACGAGATGGACTTCCTGAACTACGAGTTCGCGCGTTGCGGACGCGCCGCGTGGGGGGCCGACACGTTCTCGGCGGACCGGTTCATCTGTACCAAGGAGATGTCGCACGAGGTCTTCCCCGGCGCGTCCGGCTCGCTCGATGCGCTGTGTGATCGGCTGTGGCTCGACCGGAGCGATCGCTTCGCCCATCATGGCGCGCTGCTCGACGCAGACCTGACGGCTGACGCCTTCGTCAAAATGGCGTTGGGAGATACCGGACCGCGCGACGCCGTGTATGAGTGAGGCACCGCGCCGGGCATTCGGAAATCGTGCCATGCGCTTTTGACGGGCGGAAGCCGTCTGCGAAGCCGGGGCATTCAGCGACCGCCAGGTCCAGGGCGACATGATCGCGGTTCGGCTCACGTCGGACCTGCGCGTCGCCCTGATTCCCTCGGTCCGCCGCATTCTCGACGTCGGTCGGCACGTCGGCGGATGTCGGCGCCCTTGCAGGGTAACGAAGTCAGGTTAGCGGTAAGCGACGTAAGGCCCTCTCTCCCACGGGGAGGGTGAGGGGGCCGGCGCGCTTTGCGCGCCGCCAAGGGGCATACTGCCCCTTGGCAATCCCCTGGCACGGGCGTTCCGCCCGCGCTGCCCCCTCACCCAACCCTCTCCCCAGGGGGGAGAGGGCTTATAGGCGCCCTTCTTAACCTGACTTCGGAGCCCCGGGCGCCCTTGCGGCACCGCCGCCACGCTGTATTATTTTCGCGCATCCTGGCGATGTGCAGCGTAGACTTTGTCGGGTCAAAGGATGACCCTCCACTCTTTCAAGGAAACCGGTAGGCCCAATGCCACCCTCCAGGCCCCGCGTCCCAGTGTCGCGACCGAATTTCAGCAAGTCCCGCCCCAGTGCCGCCGCATCGACCGGGGTTCGGCCGGCACCCGCCCGGGTGAACGGATCGGCGCTTCAAAAACAGACCCAATGGCTCGCCCGCGCCGTCGATGCCGAACGCGCCGGCGACGGCGTGGAAGCGGAACTCTGCCGGCAATATGCCGAGCATTGGTTCCGCGTCTCACGCGGGCAGGATTGAAACCGAGGCGTTGCGAAAAGGAGCACCGGGGCGACCCCCGGCGTCCTTGGTGGATGGAGACCGGACCAGGAAGGAAGAGGGCGTTGGAGGTTTCGGTGCGGCTTGCACATCGCGACGATGCTGCAAGCATCAGCCGCCTCGTCATCTCGTCGCTTCGCGAAACGAACGCCAAAGATTATTCCGAGGCCGTGATCCGGCGTGTCGAACGGAATTTCGGTCCGGAGGCGGTGCTTGAATTCATCGATCGGCGGCTCGTGTTCGTTGCCGTCATCGGAGTCGAGATCGTCGGCACCGCGAGCCTGGACGGGCATGTCGTCCGGACGGTGTTCATCGACCCGGCATGCCAGAACCGAGGCATCGGACGAAGCCTGATGGCCGAGATCGAACGCGTGGCGATCCGGAAGGGCGTCACGACGCTGACGGTGCCGTCGTCCGTCACGGCGGAGCCATTCTATGCCAAGCTCGGTTTCACTGCCGTCCGGGATGCATACCATGGCGAGGAACGCACGATTGTCATGGAGCGTCCGCTCCCGGCTGCCGGACCGCAGCGGTAGGCGTCGGACGCGATGCGCAGGCTGATCAGTCGAAGTCCGTCGGCAGCCGCGGATCCCGCCAGTGCTGGAACAGGCGTGCGATCTGAAATGGCAGCACGCGGCTGACGGAGAGTTCGGCTTCCGGGACATCCTCCTGCGCGAAGAACGCCGCAGCGCCCGTTTCATGCCCGTCCCCGCGCGCGTCCGCCGCGGTGCCGGCCAGATCGCAGGTGAAGAACATCTTGTAGATATGGAAGGGATAGGGCGGCTGGTGGGCATGACGGGCCCGGTCGTAGACGCATGCCAGCTTACGTACCCGCACCGCGAGTCCGGCCTCCTCCAGCACCTCGCGCGCGACGCATTCGCTCGGCGTCTGGTTGACGTCGGCCCAGCCGCCGGGAAGGGTCCAGCGGCCACCATCCGCCAGTTCGCGGACCAGCAGGATGCGGCCCGCGGGATCGAACACCGCCCCACGCACATCCACCTTGGGCGTGGCGTAGCCCGCCTGATCCGCGAAGAGCGCTTCGATCCGGGCCGGATCGCCGCCGGAACGCGCGGCCATCATCTCTGCGGCCAGCAACCGCAGGTCTTCGTACCGCTCGCGGTCGTAGGCATCCCTGGTGAAGGCGAGGCCGGATTGCGCCAGTGCCTGAACCCGGCGAGCCCAAACCAACCAATCCGGTTCCATCCCGCACTCCGCGACGTCCCTGAACAGAAGGGTTCGGGTGACTATGGGGACAGCCGGCCAGGGCCGCAATCCTGGCCTCGGCCATCGGCTTCAGGGCCTATCCTCCCCTTAGCCGCAGCCCTATCGTCACTGCTTCGGCTGGTCCGGCCGCTCGGCGGATTGGGCGGTGCTGCCGACGCCGACGCGCCAGATGGCGTTGCCGACATCGTCGGCGACCAGCAGGGCGCCCTTGCCGTCCAGAGTAACGCCGACCGGGCGCCCCTGTGCCTTGCCGTCCTTGTCGAGGAAGCCGGTCAGCACGTCGACCGGCTCACCCGACGGCTTGCCGTTCTGGAAGGGAACGAAGATCACCTTGTAGCCGCTGGCCGGCTCCCGGTTCCACGACCCGTGCTGGCCGACGAAGGCGCCCTGCTGCAAAGTCTGCGGCAAAGCGCCCTGCCGCGAGAAGGTCAGGCCGAGCGAGGCGGTGTGCGGCCCCAGCGCATAGTCGGGCGGGATCGCCTTGGCGACGAGGTCGGGGCGCTGCGGCTCCACCCGCTGGTCGATATGCTGCCCGTAATAGCTGTAGGGCCAGCCGTAGAAGCCGCCGTCCTTCACCGAGGTCATGTAGTCGGGGACGAGGTCGCTGCCGATCTCGTCGCGCTCGTTCACCGCGGTCCACAGCGCACCGGTCGTCGGCTCCCAATCCATGCCGTTCGGGTTGCGCAGGCCGGAGGCGAAGATGCGGTGGGCGCCGGTCTTCAGGTCGATTTCCCAGATGGCGGCGCGGCCCTGTTCCGCCTCCATCCCGTTCTCGCCGACATTGCTGTTGGAGCCGACGGTGGCATAGAGCTTGCTGCCGTCGCGGCTGGCGATGATGTTCTTGGTCCAATGATGGTTGATCGGCCCGCCCGGCAGGTCGACGACCTTCGCCGGCTTGGCGGTGATCCGGGTGTCGCCCTGTTTGTAGGGCACCTTCACCACCGCGTCGGTGTCGGCGATGTAGAGGTCGCCGCCGACAAGCGCCATGCCGAAGGGGGAGTTCAGCCCCTCCAGGAACGGTTCGCGGATATCGGCCTTGCCGTCGCCGTCGCTGTCGCGCAGCAGGGTGATGCGGTTGGCGCTGGGCGTTTTGGCCCCGGCCTTGCCCATCACCAGACCCATGACCCAGCCCTTGATGCCCTTGCCGTCCTCCGGCTTCGGCGGCGCGTTGGTCTCCGCCACCAGCACGTCGCCGTTGGGCAGCGCCAGCATCCAGCGCGGATGGTCCAGCCCGGTGGCGAAGGGGGTGAGGCTCAGCCCCTGGGCCGCCACCGGCTGCGCGCCCTGCGGCCAGCCGATGGCGTCGGCGATGTTGACCGTCGGGATCAGCGAGGATTTCGGCGCCGGTAGCGTCGGGTTGGGGCCGGTGCCGGCCGACACCGGCAGCGACGCCTGATCGCCGCAGCCGGCGAGCGACAGGACGGCGACAGTCGCGGAGAGCAGGAAGGCAAGCCGAGTGGAGCTGTGCATGCGCCGAATTCCCGCGTCTATGGGCGTGGAGGAGGTACCCAAGGCTCAACGCCGACGCGTTCGGGTTGGTTCCGCCGCAGTGTTCGCCGCAGTGTTCGCCGCAATGTTCAGTGCGGGGCCGTCAACGCCCGCAGTTCCCCTGCCAGGGCGGCGGCGAGCCGTTCGCCGTCGCACAGCGGCCCGCCGGCCATGCGGCTCCGCAAGCTCCGGCGCAGCTCCGCCAGCCGCCGCGGGGCGGACGCCCAGGCGATGGCGCGCTCCACATAATCGGCCGGGTCGGCGGCGACGCAGCCCTCCACCCCCGCCACGGTCAGGAAGGCCAGGGAATGGCGGCTGGAGAAGGTCTCCCCCGGCAGGGTGACGACCGGCACGCCCATCCACATCGTCTCCAGCGTCGTGGTGCTGCCGGAGAAGGGGAAGGGGTCGAGCGCCACGTCGACCGACGCGCACCGGCGCATATGCTCCAGGCTGCCGGTGGCGCCGACCATGGTCACGCGGTCCGGCGCGATGCCGGCGGCGGCCAGCCGGCCGCGCCAGAGTTCGGCGGTGACCGGACAGGACAGGGCCTTGGTCTTCATCAGCAGGCGCGAGTCCGGCATCCGGCGCAGGATCGCCGCCCAGGCGGCCAGGACGTCGTCGTTCAGCTTGGTCAGGATGTTGAAGCTGCCGAAGGTGACCGGGGCGCCGGACAGGCTGGGTGGCGGGGTCAGCGGCAGCTCGCCGTCGTCGCCCGGCGGATCGTAGGCGATGAAGGCGTCGGGCATGCGCAGGACCCGTTCGCCGTAGAAGGCCTCCATCCCGTCCGGCACATGGTGGTGGTCGGCGACCAGCGCATCCATGGCGGCCAAGCCGGTGGTCGCCATATAGCCCGCCCATGCCACCTGCAGCGGTGCCGGCTTGCGCGCGAAGACGCCGGGCCGGCCGCGGGCGTTGTGGCCGGCGAGATCGATCAGCACGTCGGGTCGGTCATGGCGGATCCGGGCCGCCACCTCCTCGTCCGTCAGGCCGGCGACCGGGGTCCAGCGCGCCGCCGCCCTGCGGAAGCGGGCGGTCACGTCGTCGGCTTCGGTCTGGTTGGCGTAGAGCAGCAGCCGGACGTCCCGGCCGGGCAGCGCCTCCACCGTGCGGACGGCGAACAGCCCGGCCGGGTGGCGGCGGAAATCGCCGGACAGGATGGCGACGGTGAGCGGCCCCGTGGCGGCCGGCGCCGCGCCGGGCTTCGCCCTGGGTTTCACCCAACGCCCACGGTGCGGCGCGCCGTGGACGGCGTCCCAGCCGCGATGCGCCTCCAGCGCCGCCGCCGCCGTCACTCCCGGCCGGAACAGCCGGAGATAGGCGAGGTTCGAACGCACGTCGGCCAGCGACGGATCGATCCGCAGCGCCCGCCGGTTCCCGGCCTCCGCCGCGTCGAGAAGTCCCTGGCCCTGCCGGACCAGGGCGAGGTTGGCATGCGCCTCCGCCAGCGCCGGGTTCCAGGCCAGTGCCGCGCCATAGGCGTCGGCCGCGGCGCCCAGCCGGTCGGCGCGCTGGCGCACCTCGCCCAGTCGCAGCAGGCACTCGGCGAGGTCCGGTCGGGCGGATACCGCATGGCGGGCGGCACGCTCCGCGCCGTCGCGGTCGCCCAGCGCCAGCCGGGCCGCGGCCAGATTGGACAGGGCCGGCGCATGGTCGGGACGGAGCGCCAGCGCGCGGGCGAGATCCGCCGCCGCTTCCCGCGGCCGGTCCAGCGCCAGCAGCAGCGCGCCGCGGTTGGCATGGGCCTCGACGAAGCCCGGATCGTCGGCCAGGGCGGCACGGTAGGCGTCGTCGGCCTCCGCCCGCCGGCCCAGGGCCGCCAGCACGTTGCCGAGGTTGAAGCGGGCGCGGGCATAACCGGGCCGTCGCGCCGCCGCCTGCCGGAAGGCGGTCGCCGCCTCCTCCAGCCGGCCATGCGCCTCCAGCGCATTGCCCAGATTGTACAGCGCCTGGGCGAATTCCGGCCGCAGCCGGACCGCCTGACGGTGGGCGGCGACCGCCTCCTCCAGCCGGCCGAGCGCCTTCAGCGCACTGCCGAGATTGTCGTGATAGTCGGCGACCCGATGGTTGTGCTGGATGGCGCCGCGGATCAGCGGGACGGCGCGTTCCGGCTGGCCGGACTGGAGATGGACCACGCCCAGCAGATGGGCGGCGTCGGCATGGCCCGGCAGGGCGTCCAGCACGGCATGGTACAGCGCCGCCGCCTCGGCGAGCCGGCCGGCCTGGTGATGCGCCAACGCGGCAGCCATCGCTTCCTGGATCGTCGCCATGACGACCGTCATACCGGTTGGTGGGCGGCGGCGCCAGCGCTTTCCCGGACGGATATCGGCGGTTTCTTGGAGGGGCGAGGCACCCCGTGCTGGTACCGCCGGTTTTCAATGCTTGACCCGGCGGTCCGGGGCGGTCAGCTTGCCGCGCGTATACAGCCCCCGGCCGATTTCCATGAACCGACTGCAACGGTACCTGTTCCGCAACCTGCTGATCGCCACGCTCTATTCGACGGCCGGCCTGACGCTGACCATCTGGCTCAGCCAGTCGCTGCGCCTGATCGAGATCGTGGTCAGCGCCGGCGCGCCGATGGGCATGTTCCTGTGGCTGCTGCTGCTCACCGTGCCCACCTTCCTCGGCATCGTGCTGCCGCTGGCGCTGGTTGGGGCCATCCTGTTCACCTACAACAAGATGGCGACCGACAGCGAGCTGGTGGTGATGCGGGCGGCGGGGGTCGGGCCCTTCTCGCTGTCGAAGCCGGCGCTGGTCCTGGCGGTGGCGGTGACGGTCGTCGTCTTCACGCTGAACGTCTGGATCACCCCGGCCGCCCACCGCGAGCTGGTGCGGATGGAATACACCGTGCGCAGCGATTATTCGCAGCTGTTCCTGCGCGAAGGCGTGTTCAACGAGGTCGGCGAGCGCTTCAGCGTTTTCCTGCGCGACCGCGATTCCGACGGCAACCTGCACAAGGTGCTGATCCATGACGGCCGCCAGCCGGACAAGCCGGTGACGATCATGGGCGACCGCGCGGTGATGCAGACCGGGCCGGACGGCACGCGCTTCGTCGTCTACGACGGCAACCGGCAGGAGCTGGACCGTAAGACCAACCGGCTGTCGCAGTTGTTCTTCGACCGTTATGCGGTGGACCTGAAGGCGGTGGCGCCCCAGGCGGCGGAGCGCTGGCCCGACGCCCGTGAACGCACCACGGCGGAGCTGATGGACGGCAACGTTCCCGCCCAGGACGACCGCATGCGCCGCGGCCTGATCGCCGAGTTGCACCATCGTTTCTCCTCGCCGCTGCTGGCATTGTCCTATGCGCTGGTCGCGCTGGCGGCCCTGCTGTCGGGAGAGTTCAACCGGCGCGGCCAATCCTCCCGCGTCACCATCGCCGTGCTGCTGGTGATGGGGCTGCAGTCGGCGGCGTTGGGCCTGACCAGCCTCGCCGGCAAGGCGACGGTGTTCGTGCCGCTGATGTACGCCATGCCGCTGCTGGTCTTGCTGCCGGCCCTGTGGGTGATGTCGCGGGGCCTGAGCCTGCGGCCCGGCCGCCGGCAGGGGGCTCCGGACGCCGCCGCCGCCGGGCGGGCCTCATGAGCCGCATCCTCTTCATCACCTCCAACCGGCTGGGCGACGCCGTGCTGTCGACCGGGCTGCTCGGCCATCTGACCGAGGCCCATCCCGACGCGCGGCTGACCATCGCCTGCGGACCGCTTCCGGCGCCGCTGTTCCGGTCGGTGCCGGGGCTGGAACGGCTGATCCCGCTGGCGAAGCGGTCCTATGCGCGGCACTGGCTGCGGCTGTGGCTGGACTGCGTGGCGACGCGCTGGGATCTGGTGGTCGACCTCCGCAACTCGGCGGTCGGGCGGCTGGTGCCGGCGCGCCGCCGCGCCTTCCATGCCAAGGCGGCCCGCCCGATGCACAAGGTGGAGGAGAATGCCGCCGTGCTTGGCCTGGCGCCGCCGCCGGCCCCCCGCCTGTGGATCGATGAGGCCGCGAGGCGACAGGCCGACGCCCTCATCCCCGCCGGAACCGAATCCTTCCTCGCCATCGGCCCGACGGCCAATTGGCTGGGCAAGGAATGGCCGGCCGACCGTTTCGCCCGGCTGGCCCTGCGGCTGACCCGCGACGGCGGGCCGCTGGCGGGTGCGCGGGTGGCGGTGCTGGCAGCCGGGCCGGAACGGGACCGGGCGCGCCCGGTGCTGGACGCGCTGGGGCCGCGCGCCATCGACCTGACCGGCCGCACCGACCCGATGGCCGCCGCCGCCTGCCTGGAGCGGGCAGCGCTCTATGTCGGCAACGACAGCGGGCTGATGCACATCGCCGCGGCGGCCGGGGTGCCGACCGTCGGGCTGTTCGGCCCCGGCTATCCCGCCATCTACGGCCCCTGGGGGCCGCATGGGCGAGTGGTGACCGGCGACATTCCCCAGGCGGAGTTGCTGGCCCGGGTCGCCGCCGACCCCGATGCCCGAGGCCTGATGGACGGCATCGGCGAGGATCGGGTGGCCGAGGCGGCCGAGGCGCTCCTGTCCGAAACGCATAGAACTTGTGACCAGTTTGCGTCAGGGTCCACCGCAGCTGCCGAACTACCCCCGTCGCGTTGACAAAGCCGGCCGGATAACCGACACTTCCGGGACGAAGCAAAGGGGCAGGTCCGCCCCACCGGATGGGTTTTCCCCCGAGGGTTTGGAATGAAGCCGACTCCCACCTATGCCAACAAGCCGACCTCGGACAATCCGCGCGATGTCGAGGCGTGGGCCCTGGCGGAAGCGGCACGCCGCATGATCGCCGCCAGCCATGCCAAGGACGAAAAGGCCTTCCGTGAAGCTCTTCAGCTGAACCAGCGCCTGTGGACCATCTTCCAGGCGGCGATCACCGAAGAGGATTGCGGCCATCCGCCGGAAGTCCGGACCAACATCGCGGCCTTGTCGCTGCTGGTCGACCGCGAAACGACCAACCGTCTGATCGACCTCGATTTCGGCAAGATCGACATGCTGGTCAACGTCAACCGCAACGTCGCCAGCGGCCTGACCGCGCAGGGCGAGTTCATCGCCGCCCAGCAGGCGACCCAGCCGCATCCGGGTACCCCGCAGACCGCGGCTCCCCAGGCTCCGACCGCCGGCGCCTCCGCCCCGGGCCAGCCGCCCGCCGGCATGCGCCCGGCCGTGCCGCCGCGCCCGATGACCGCTCCCGACGCCGCGCCGGTCAACCGCGAATCCCTGCGCATCTCGATCTGACCGGCGTCGGACTGGACATGGAAGGCCGGCGCCTCAGTGGGGCGCCGGCCTTTTTCACGGTATCCGGTCGGAGGTGTCGGATCGGATCGCGTGACGTCGGAATCGCCGATCGCCAGACGTCGCCCGACGCTTAGGGTCCGGCCGAGGGCTTGGGCCTGCTACAGCGCGCCCTTGCGCCGGCCGGCCGCAGCCTCGGCGTCCAAGGCGTCCTCGCCGAGCGTGTGAAGGACGGCGCCGGCGGCCAGGGTTCGCGCCTCTTCCCCGATCGGGCCACCGGTGGGGTCGGTCGCCGTCGCCTCGGCGGCGAAGCGGACCGTCACCTCGCGGTGGGCGAAGCGGATGCCCTCCCGGCGGAACAGGGCATGGAGTTCCTGGAACACCCGCTTGCGGATCTCCCACTGGTCGCCGGGCCGGGTCATGAACTTGACGCGGAGGATCATCGCCGAATCCTCCATCTGGATGACGCCCTGCGACTTCAGCGGCTGCAGGAACTTCGGTCCCAGGTCCGGATCGTCGAGCAGCGCCTCCCCGAGCTGCTTGATGTGCTTGCGGACCTTCTCGACATCGGTGTCGTAGGTGATGCGCAGCGGCAGCTTCATGATCACCCAGTCACGCGAATAGTTGGTCAGCTGGTGGATCTCGCCGAAGGGAACGGTGTGCAGCGGCCCGCGATGGTGGCGGAGCTGCATCGATCGCACCGAGATCTTCTCCACCGTGCCGCGGATCGACCCGATCTCGATGTACTCGCCTTTGCGGAAGGCGTCGTCGATCAGGAAGAAGGCGCCTGAGAAGATATCGCGGATCAGCGTCTGCGCACCGAAGCCGATGGCGATGCCGGCGATGCCGGCTCCGGCGAACAGCGGCGCGATGTTGACCCCAAGCTCCATCAGCACGCTGATCAGGATCGCGCCGACGATCGACAGCAGGAAGAAGTTGCGCACCAGCGGCAGCAGCGTCGCCAGCCGGCTGGCCGAGCCGTGGCCGCTCCCCTCGTCGCCGGGAACGGTGCCGGGCACCGGGCCTTCCTCGGCGATCCGGCGGTCGATGCCGATGCGGACGCCATGATAGGCGACGTAGCCGATCAGGCAGACCGTCATGATGCTGACGAGACGATCGGCGGCATCGCCGTGCATGCGCGGGACGTTCCACACCGACAGGGTCACCGCCACCCCGGCCGCGGCGGCGAGGATGCCGGCCACCCGCCGGGCCAGGGCCTCGTAGCTGTCGAGGGTGGCGGCGCGCGGGGCGTCCGCGGGCTCGCCGGTGTCGTCGCGGTCCCCGTCCTTGCCGTCATCCAGCGGCCGCCACAGGGTCCGCCGCTGGTGGAACAGCCATTCGGTGGCGTAGGTGACGGTGGCGTAGACGGCCAGGATCGCTCCGGCCACGGTGTAGGCCCCGAGCAGCAGCGGCAGTTCGGTCGGCCAGCCCAGGATAAGGCGGTTGACCAGCGTGGCCCAGGCGTAGGCGAAATAGACCACCACCACCGGAAACCACAGGCGCAGGGTCAGCCGCTCCAGCGTGGCGACCGTTCCGGCCGGTCGGCCGGCGAGGAACGCGCGGTCGACCGTCCGCCGGTTGGCATACAGCGCGCCGAGCGTCGCCAGCACGGTCAGCAGGCCGAACAGCGCCACCAGCACCGCATGGGGATCGTAGGGCATCCCCAGCGCCTCCAGCCAGATGGTGGCGATCATCAGGGCGACGCCGAAGGCGCCGCTGGCGGTCAGGTCGCGCCGCATCCGGCGGACGGCCGGGGCCAGCCCGTCATCCGCCCCCCGGCCAATCCCCGGGCCGGTTCCAGGGCCAGTCCCCAGGCCCATCGCCGTACCGGGGGGCAGCACCAGCCGCCAGAACAGCGCGATGGCCCAGACCAGCAGATAGCCGACGCCGGTGAGGATGGCGGTCTTCTCGGTCATCGGTGTCGGCTCGGGGGTCAGCGCGGTGGCGAGCCCGAAGCCGATCACGGTAGCGAGGATCATGCCGCCCAGCGTCAGCAGCGTGTGGGCCACCAGGCGGGGAAACCGGGCGGCCAGCACCGACCCGCCCGGCCTTGGTTCGGCGGGACGCGGCAGCAGGCGGCGGGCGACGGGCCGCTCGTAGACGAGATGCTGCGCGCCATGGCCGACCGCCATCGAGGCGATGATCAGGCCGATGATCCGCAGGAAATGGACGGGCTCGCCGGTCGGGCTCTGGGCCGCCAGGGTCGTCGCGATGGCCGAGGGGATTTCCGGCGTGGCGCGCAATCGCTTGGCGAGCTTGCCGCGGAATCCCGCCATGCGGTCGCGCCCCTCGCTGAGCATCAGCATCATCAGGCCGTCGGCAGCGCTCGTGGAGGCCGGAGGTGGCGCCGCAGCGGCGGGTGGAGCCTGCGGCGATGATGTCTCGGTCGATGGTGTTTGCGGCGATGGTGTCTGGGCCGATGCCGCGGCGGCCGACAGCAGGGCCAGCAGCAGAAGCGGCGCGGCGACGCGGAATCGGACCGGCCACCGGAAACGCAGGTGGAGGGCGCGGGTGAGGAGCAGGGCGGTCGGCATGGCGTGGCGTCGCGGAGCGTGGCGTTCAACCCCGCCAGAGTAGCGCAGATTGCGCATCCGGGAAGCGCCTCATGCCCAGCTCGGGACTGAATTGGGATTTTGCTCTTGGGGGTGCCAAGTCGGCCGTGCTGGCGGTTCGCCACGTCGACGACAGGCTCCGGACCGGGATCGCCGTCGCCATCCCGGTCCCCGTCGAGGCGAAGTGCCGACAGGGTCAGGCGGCGGGTGTTTCGGCCTTCAGCAGGCTGACGATGGCGTCGCCGATCATCCGCTTGTGGCGGGCGCGCGTATCGGTGGCGGCCAGATCCTGGTGGAAGATCAGATTGAAGGTGTGGCGGTTGGAGACGCGGAAGAAACAGAAGGCGCTGATCATCAGATGCAGGTCGATGGGCTGAATATCCGCCTTGAAGACGCCGCCGGCCCGGCCGCGCTCCAGGATGCGGGCCAGCGTGTCGATGACCGTGATGTTGAGGTTGCGGATCGCCTTGGATTTCTTCATGTGTTCGGCGTGGTGGATGTTCTCGATGCTCACCAGACGAATGAAGTCCTCGTGCCGCTCCTGGTAATCGAAGGTGAAGTCGATCAGCGCGCGGATCGCCGCCTCCGGTTCCAGGTCCTGCAGGTTCAGCTGGTTCTCGATGGCGCGGATGTCGCCATAGGCCTTCTCCAGCACGGCAAGATACAGCTCCTCCTTGCCGCCGAAATAATAATAGATCATGCGCTTGGTGGTGCGGGTGCGCGCGGCGATCGCGTCGACCCGGCCGCCGCTGAAGCCCAGCGAGGAGAATTCCTCCGTCGCGACCTCCAGTATGTCCTGGCGGGTGCCTTCGGGGTCGTTCTTCCGACTTGGCTTGGCCTTGCGGTTCGTCTCGGTCGCGTCGTCCGCGCTCATTCCCTGTCCCATGCTGATGCGGCGCGCCGGCGCCTCCGTTGCTGGTGATGAACGAACTCGGACGAAAGCTCAATCCCGGAGTGGGGAGCGGATGCGTGCCCGCTCCCCCCGTCGCCTTGCGCGTCAGTTGGATGCGCGCTTCTTCTCGATCGTCGCATAGGCTTGGCTGACCAGCGCCTCGCCGATCTCGCCCTTGTACTTCTCGACCACCGGCTTGACCTTCTCGCGGATCTTGCCGAGTTCGTCGGCCGGCAGCTCGTCGATGACCATGCCCTTGGACTTCAGCGAGGCCAGCGCGTCGGCTTCCTGATCGCGCGACAGCTTGCGCTGGAAGACGGTGGCTTCGGCGGCGGCGCTCTGGAACAGCGCCTTCTCGTCGGCGTTCAGCGTGTCCCAGAACTTCTTGGAGACGATCAGAGACTGCGGATTGTAGATGTGCCGGGTGATCGTCATGTATTTCTGGACTTCGTTGAACTTGGTCAGCTCGATGGTCTTGGCCGGGTTCTCCTGCCCGTCGACGGTGCCGGTCTCCAGCGCGCTGTAGAGTTCGGGGAAGGCCAGCGGAACCGGGTTGGCGCCGAGCGCCTTGAAGATGTCGATGTAGATCGGCGTCTGGATCACCCGGATCTTGAGGCCGGCGATGTCGGCGGCGGTCTTCACCGGCCGGCGGTTGTTGGTCAGGTTGCGGAAGCCCAGATCCCAGAAGCCCAGCCCGACCAACCCCTTCTCCGGCAGCTTGGCCATCAGCTGCTCGCCCACCGGGCCGTCCAGCAGGGCGTCGGCCTCGGTCGCGCTGTTGAACAGGAAGGGCAGGTCGACCAGGGCGAATTCCTTGGCTTGGCTGACGAGGATGCCGGCATTCATCACCGACATCTCGACGATGCCGCCCTGCATCGCCGAGACGGTCTGCACGTCGCCGCCCAGCGTGCCGCCGGGGAACAGCTTCACCTTGATCTTGCCGCCGCTCTTGGCCTCGACGATGTCGGCGAATTTCTGGGCGCCCTGGCCCTGCGGGTGCTCCTTGACGTTCTGGAAGGCGAACTTCACCGACCGGTCCTTGTACTCGGCGGCACCGGCGGCACCGGCGAACAGCAGGCCGGGCAGCAGCAGGCCGGCGAGCAGGGACTTCATGCGCGTCTTCATAGGGTTTCCTCCGGATTTTTTCTTGAGAGAGCAGGGAACTGGAGAGCGGATCAGTGGCTGAGCCAGGCGGCCGGCACCATGACCAGCGACGGGAACAGGGTCAGCAGGAACAGGACGAAGAGCTGCACCAGCATGAAGGGCCAGACGCCCCGGATGACGCCCTCCATGCTCACCTTCGAGACGCCGCAGACCACATTCAGCACGGTGCCGACCGGGGGCGTGATCAGGCCGATGGCGTTGTTGATGATGAACAGCACACCGAAATAGACGGGGTCGATTCCGGCCTGCTTGCACACCGGGACCAGGATCGGCGTCAGGATCAGGATGGTCGGCGTCATGTCCATCGCCGTGCCGATCGCCACCACCAGCGCCATCATCGCCAACAGCAGCAGGGTCGGGCTGTCCATCAGCGGCTCCAGCAGGTCGGTCACCATGCCCGGCAGGTTGGCGACGGTGATCAGCCAGGACGACACCAGCGCCGCCGCCACCAGGAACATGACGACGCTGGTCGTCTTCGCCGCTCCCAGCAGGGCCGGATAGATGTCGGCCACCGACATTTCGCGATAGACGCAGACGGCAACGAACAGCGAATAGACGGCGGCGACCACGGCGGCCTCGGTTGGGGTGAAGACGCCGAACTTCAGGCCGACGATGATGATCACCGGCAGCATCAGCGCCCACACGCCTTCGCGCAGGATCGCCAGCACCTCGCGCAGCGAACGGCGCGGCGGCGGGGTCAGGTTCTCCTTGCGCGACACATACCACCAGGCGCCGCACAGGCCGACGGCCAGCAGGATGCCGGGGAAGATGCCGGCCAGGAACAGCTTGGTGACCGAGACGTTGCCGGCCACGCCGTAGATGACGAAGCCGATGGACGGCGGGATGATCGGCGCGATGATGGCGCTGGCGGAAATCAGGCCGGCCGACTGGTTGCGGTCATGGCCGGCGGCCACCATCATCGGCACCAGCAGGGTGGCGAGCGCCGCGGCATCGGCCACGGCGGAGCCGGACAGGCTCGCCATCACCGTCGCCGCCAGGATGGCGACGTAGCCCAGCCCGCCGCGGATATGGCCGACCATCGCCATGGCGAGGTTGACGATGCGCTTGGCGAGGCCGCCGGTGTTCATGATTTCGCCGGCCAGCATGAAGAAGGGCACGGCCATCAGGGGAAAGCTGTCGGCACCGTTGATCAGGTTCTGCGCCACGATCTGCGCGTCGAACAGGTCGAGCTGGATCATCAGCGCCACGCCGCACAGCAGCAGGGCATAGGCGATCGGCATGCCGATGGCCATGGCGCCCAGCAGGGAGCCGAGGAAGATGGCGATGGTCATGGCCCGGATTCCTCAGCGGCTGGAGGCGGTGGCGGAGGGCAGCGGCGGAACCACATCCCGTTTGGTGCCCTGATGCGTCCGGTGTCCGCCGGTGTGGGCGCCATGGGCTGTCGCCTCCGGCAGATCCTCCGATTCCGAGACCATCACGAGGTCGCCGTCGGAGATTTTGCCCGTCAGCAGCAGATACAGCTCGTGCAGCAGGATGGCGCCGGTCGACAGGCCGAACACCACGCCGATGCCGTACAGCAAGCCCATCGACAGGCCGGTGGCCGGTGCCTGGGCGCTCCAATTGATCAGGGTCTGGGTCCAGCTTCCCTGGAGCACCAGCCAGGTGACCCACAGCATCAGCCCGCAGCTGAGCACCGCGCAGGCCATCTTGCCGGTCCGCGGCAATCGCGCCACCAGGGCGTCCACCCCCAGATGCGCGTGCTCGCGCAGGCCCAGGATGGCGCCGAGGAAGCACATCCAGACGAAGAACAGGCGCGACAACTCCTCCGACACCGTGATGCCGCTGTTGAAGGCGTAGCGCAGCACGACATTGCCGAACACCAGCACGACCATGCCGGCCATGCACAGCGCCATCAGGATCTTGATGAGGGTGAAATAGGCCTCGACCAGCGGTCTCATGCGGTCCTCCCCGTGCCGGCGGTCCTGCCGGCTTCTTCGTGTCGATTGGGGTCGAGTATCAAGTGGCTGGCGCCTTGGCGTCCATCGACGCGAAATGCGCGCGGATGCGTTCGGCATCGGGAGAAACCCCGGTGAACAGGCGGAAGGCATCCACCGCCTGGAAAACCGCCATGCCGCCGCCGTCCAACGTCCGGCAGCCGATCGCCCGCGCGGTGTGCAGAAGTTCGGTCTCCAACGGGAAATAGACGATCTCCGCCACCCACAGCCGGGGGTGCAGCATGTCGGCCGGCAGCGGCAGGCCCGGGAACTTCGCCATGCCGGTGGGCGTGGCGTGGATCAGCCCGTCCGCCCCGGCCACCGCGCCGCGCAGGCCGTCCTGGCCGGTGATCGCAAGGGCCCGTCCGGCGCCGAAGCGGTCGTTGATCTGGTTGGCCAGCGCTGCCGCCCGTGCCGGCTCGGCGTCGAAGATGTCCAGCCGGCCGGCCCCGAGATGGAAGGCGGCATGGCCGACCGCCGCCCCGGCCCCGCCGGCGCCGAGCAGCACCACCCGGTCCATCGGCACGCTGCCGAGGCCGCGGCGGAAGCCTTCGGCGAAACCGGAGCAATCGGTGTTGTGACCGACCCGCCGGCCGTCCTTCAGCACGACGGTGTTGACGGCGCCGATGGCGCGGGCGTCGTCCGACAGCTCGTCCAGCAGCGGAATGACGGCCTGCTTGCAGGGATAGGTGATGTTCAGGCCGGTATAGCCCAGCCGCTCGGCTGCCGACAAAAGTTCCGGCAGCGCATCGGGGCCGAGGCCGAGGCGGTCGAGGTCGATCAGCCGGTAGAGGCAGCGGAGACCGAGCGCATCCGCCTCGCGCTCGTGCATCGCCGGGGTGCGGGAAGCCTGGATGCCGGCGCCGATCAGCCCGGCGAGAATGGATGTGGCGACGGGGGCTGCCGGTATTGATCGGGAGATGGCGTTCATCGCGGGGCGGTCTCCAGCAGGCGGGCCATCCGCTGCAGGGCCAGCGTGTAGCCCTGGGTGCCGAAACCGCAGATCACCCCGGCGGCGACGCGCGAGACATAGGAGAAATGGCGGAATTCCTCGCGCCGGTGGATGTTGGAGATGTGAACCTCCAGGATCGGGAAGGCGCAGGCCGACAGCGCGTCCATCAGCGACACCGAGGTGTGGGTCAGGCCGGCCGGGTTGATGACCAGCCCGTCCACCGTCTCGCGTGCCTCGTGGATCCAGTCGATCAGGACATGTTCGGCATTGGACTGGCGGAACTCGACTGCGAGGTCCAGGGTCCCGCCGGTGCGCCGGCAGTCCGCTTCGACATCGGCCAGCGTCTCATGCCCGTAGATGTGGGGCTCGCGCTTGCCCAGCAGGTTCAGGTTGGGTCCGTTCAGGACCAGGATCGGGCGGCTCATCGGCAGGCATCTCCGGATAAACGCACTGTTTCGTTCATTTTCAGTCGAGATAGAGCTCGGGCCGGGCGCCCTCGCGGAGCTGCGCCTGCACCGCCATGCGGATGGCCGCGTTGACGGCACCGAACTGGCGGTATCCGCCGCGCCGTTCCACAACCTCGAAGAAGAAGCGGTCGTCGAAGCTGTCGGTGTAGGCATGCAGGAACTCGCCGCCCGCCTCCCCTTGGCCGTCCCGGTCATACAGCAGCTCGCGCTGCTTCAGCCCGTCCAGCGCCTTGTCGTCCAGCGGATGCTTGACCGCCAGATCGTCGTAGTAATTGGCGGGGATCGGCAGGAAGGGCGCGCCGGCGGCAAGCCGGTCCTCCACCAGGGTGGCGGCGTCGGCGGTGGCGAAGGCGACGTGATGGACGCCGGCCCCGGAGGTCGCGCTGACGAAGCGGCCGGTGGCGGTGCGCCGGCTTTCGGAGATGTTCAGCGGCAGCCGGACGCCATGGCCGGGCTCGGCCTCCGGGCTCACCAGCGCCCGGCTGCGGATCAGGCCGTAGGGGTCGGGCAGCTCCCACAGGCTTTCCGGCACGAAGCCGAAGACCGTGCGGTAGAACAGCACGAAGCTGTCCATCCGGCCGAAGGGCAGGGCCTGGGCGACATGGTCGATGCCGAGCAGGGGCTGCGTTGCCGACGGCAGTTCGGCGAACAGGTGGAAGTCGTCCTCCCAGATGCTGCGCCGGGCTTCCTTGTCGTCGACCAGGTAGATCAGCGTGCCGTCGGGCGCACGCAGAGCCGGGATGCGGCGTTCGCCGTCGCCGACCCGCTCGCGCCACAGCACGCAGCGCAGCGCCTCGGCGCGGGCGATGGCGCGGGCCGCGTCGTCGACCTTGAAGGCCATGGCGCAGACCGAGGGGCCATGCATCTGGAAATGTTCGGACGCCGCGGAGTCCTCCTCGCTGTTCAGCACGAGGTTGACGCCGCCCTGCCGGTAGAGATCGACATCCTTGGAGCGGTGGCGGCCGGCATGGTGGAAGCCCAGCGAGGAGAGCAGGCCGGACAGCCGCTCGCGCGCCGGGGCATCGACGGCGAATTCCAGGAACTCGATCCCGGAACAGACCGGCGGGGCGGGCAAACCGGAACCGTGGCCGGCTTCCGCCTCCGCATGGATCAGCGAGCGCAGCCCGTCGAGTGCGGTCAGGCG
Organism: Azospirillum endophyticum; assembly: GCF_016595245.1. Lineage (GTDB taxonomy): Bacteria > Pseudomonadota > Alphaproteobacteria > Azospirillales > Azospirillaceae > Azospirillum > Azospirillum endophyticum. The sequence continues at coordinate 47,365 of NZ_JAENHM010000088.1, read as the reverse complement.
GGCCGGCGCGGCGCGGAACTCGTCGTTGAAGACTTCCAGCGACAGCGGTCCGCGATAGCCCGACCTCAGCACCGCATCCAGGAATCCCTGGACCGGCAGGGCACCCTGTCCGGGGAAGTTGCGGAAATGCCGGCTCCAGGACAGCACGTCCATCGACAGTTTCGGCGCGTCGGCCAGCTGGACGAAGAAGATGCGGTCGCCCGGCAGCTCGGCGATGCCGGACGGGTCGTCGTCCAGCGCCAGCGTATGGAAACTGTCGACGATCAGCCCCAGGGCCGGGTGGTCGGCCTGCCGGACGATGTCCCAGGCCTGACGCCAGCGGTTGACGTGCCGCCCCCAGGCCAGCGCCTCGTAGCCGACGCGCAAGCCCCGGCGGTGCGCCCGCTCGGCCATCTCGGCGAGGTCGGCGGCGGCGCGGGCCGGGTCGTCGATCGCGGCCGGCTGGACATTGGAGCAGACCAGCACGAGATCGGTGCCGAGCTCCTGCATCACGTCGAACTTGCGTTCGGCGCGATCGAGGTTGCGAACCCGGATCGGGTCGGGCATCGCCTCGAAATCGCGGAAAGGCTGGAAGATGGCGATCTCCAGCCCCAGTCCCGAGGCGATGCGGCGGACGTCGGCCGGCGACCCGTCGAAGGTCAGCAGGTCGTTCTCGAAGATCTCGACCCCGTCGAAGCCGATGGCGGCGGCAGCCTCGAGCTTCTCCGGCAGGGTGCCGCTGAGTGAGACGGTGGCGATCGATTTCTTGAAGGTCAGAGCGCTGGACGGCATGGCAGTCCCTTGGGCAGCGGCAATTTGTTTGTAGACACAAACGTACCAGTTCGTACATTTGCTCGCAAATGATTTGTTTTGCTGACGATAAGTAGCTGAAACAACGCAATTTCAGCCGGAAAGGGCGATTACAGAACGTTGATAGCGAAAATCGCCCTTGACAAGCGGATCGTCGAAGACGCCACCTTCACGTCCCCTCGTCCAGCCAGTCCCATCCTGATCCGTGACGTCCGGTCCGGAGCGGCAGCCGCCATCCACAGCCACGACGGGCTGGGTGGGTGAGCGCAGGTTCGCTGATGGAACCGATCGCGAAACAAGAATATGGATGGAAGGGAATATGACCATCGCGCCGGCCTGCTGCTCAGTCGCCGATTGCCACGCTGTTCCAGAGCCTTATGATTGCGGGCAATGACCGCCTGGACGGTCTTGCGAGATGAGGGTTCGGGACATGAATGACGCCATCATGGGCCAAGCGGCCGGTTGGATCGAGCTGACGGCGGCGGACGGCCACCGGATGCGCGCCTATCGGGCGCCGGCCAAGGTCGAGGAGATCGGCCGCCTGATCGTGGCGCCGGAGATCTTCGGCATCAACCATCACATCCGCAACGTGTGCGACGGCTTCGCCCAGCAGGGCTTCACCACCGTGGCGCCGGACCTGTTCGACCGGGCCGAACGTGGGGTGGAACTGCCCTATGACGATGCCGGCATCCAGCGGGGCATCGCGCTGAAGGGGGCGGTGTCGACCGCCGATGCCCTGCAGGACGTCGCTGCGGCACTGGCCCACCTGGGCGGTGACGGGTCGGCGGCCATCGTCGGCTATTGCTGGGGCGGCAGCATCGCCTGGGCCGCGGCTGCGACGCTGCCGGTTCGCGCGGCGATCGGCTATTACGGCGGGGAGATCGGCAAGACGCTGGACAGCGCCCCGCGCGTACCGACGCTGCTGCATTTCGGCGAGCAGGACCACGGGATCCCGCTGTCGGTCGCCGAGGGCGTGCGGTCGCGTTATCCGTGGGTGCCGGTCCATGTCTATCCCGCCGGCCACGGCTTCAACTGCGACGAGCGGGGGAGCTTCCATCCGGAAAGTGCCGTGCTGGCGCTTCGCCGGACCGTGGGGCTGCTGCGGGCGGTGTTTTAACGTCGAGCGGATGCTTGTTGAAGCATCCGCTCGACGCCGATCGTTTGATTTTCCGGGCGAGTCACGCTTCAGAGGACCCGGTCTGAACCGACCGCACTCTAACCGAGGCCGTCCTGGCCTGCCGCGTATCCTTCCGCTGCCCGAGCCGGACCGGCCAGCGGCGGAAGGCCAGCAGCCCGATGCAGATCAGCCCATAGACCAGCGGCGCCGTCTGCCAGCCCTTCACCAGCATGACGAAGTGCAGGCAGCCGGCCAGCCCGGCGACGAACACGCACCGGTGCAGGGCGCGCCAGCGCTTGCCGCCCAGCCGCTTCACCATCCCGTTGGTCGAGGTGGCGGCCAGAGCCGTCAGGATCAGGAAGGCGCCCATGCCGACGGTGATGTAGGGCCGCTTGACGATCTCCTTCCAGATCGCCGCCCAGTCGAAGAACTGGTCCAGTCCGATGTAGGTGGACAGATGGACCAGCGCATAGAAGAAGGCGAAGAGCCCCAGCATCCGGCGGAACCGCGCCAGCCCTGCCACCCCGGTCAGCATCCGCAGCGGCGTCAGCGCCAGCGCGATCAGCAGGAAGCGCAGGGCCCACAGCCCGCTGGCCTTCACGCTTTCCAGCACCGGCTCCGCCCCCAGCTCGCCCGTATAGGCGAGCCAGACGGTCCAGACCAGCGGGACCAGGGCCAGCGTGAAGACGGCGGGTTTGGCCCAGCGTGACCCGAGTGCCGTGTTGGCGGCGCCGCGAAAGTCGATTCCGCGGGTGGCGGCCTCCGGGGAGATGGGGGTGGACATGGTCAGTAATTCGCCTTCAGGTCCATTCCGGAATAGAGCGATGCGACCTCTTCGCCGTAGCCGTTGAAGGGCAGGGTCTTGCGGCGGGAGAAGTCGCCGACCCGCCGCTCCGTCGCCTGGCTCCAGCGCGGATGGTCGACCTCCGGATTGACGTTGGAGTAGAAGCCGTATTCGCGTGGCTGCGACTTGTTCCAGGCGGTCGCCGGCTGGTCCTTCACCAGCGTGATCTTGACGATCGACTTGATCGACTTGAAGCCGTATTTCCACGGCACCACCAGCCGGATCGGGGCGCCGTTCTGGTTGGGCAGCACCTCGCCATACATGCCGACGGCCAGCAGGGCCAGGGGGTGCATCGCTTCGTCCAGCCGCAGCCCCTCGGTATAGGGCCAGTCGAGCACCCAGGAGCGCAAGCCCGGCATCTGCTTCGGGTCGTTCAGGGTCTGGAAGGCGATGTATTTGGCGTTCGCGGTCGGCTCGACCCGCTTCAGCAGCTCGGCCAGCGGGAAGCCGACCCAGGGGATCACCATCGACCAGCCTTCGACGCAGCGCAGGCGATAGATGCGCTCTTCCATCGGGAATTTCAGCAGGTCCTCGATGCCGATGGTCATCGGCTTGGCGACCTCGCCGCCGATGGCGATTTCCCAGGGCCGGGTCTTCAAGGTGCCGGCATTCTCGGCGGGATCGCTCTTGCCGGTGCCGAATTCGTAGAAGTTGTTGTAGGTGGTGGCCGATTTCATCGGCGTGGTCGGATCGAACTTCGGATCGGCCGGCTTGATCGTGGTCTGCGCCTCGAAGGCGGCGGCCCACGCGTTGCGGCTCCAGATCGGCAGGCTGCCCAACGCCAGTGCGGCGGCGCCACCGACCATCAGGCTGCGGCGCGACAGGAACAACTCCCGCGGCGTCACCTCGTCCTCGCGTGCCTGCGACGCGGTGGGAAACTTGAACAGCATCGACCCTCTCCCGAACGGACCATTCCTGCCACTAACCATAGGTCCACGGCAGGCCGTCGGCAAATCACGCGATCTACACGATTGCGTGAGCGGGCATGTTGAAGGGACGATTCGCGCCGGATCAGCGCCGGCCGAGGGGGATCACCACCGCCGGTCCGCCGAATCCGCCGCCGCGCGCCGCACGCGCAGCCGGAAAAGGCAGGATGTCGGCCGGTGGGCGCGGCGGACCGAGCATCGGCAGCCTGGGCATCTCGGCGAAAGATTGGGCCAAGGTCATGCCTTGATGGCAGGCGCGCATCCAAGAGAACATGCAGCACATCGACGCCTGCATGGTAAATGTCCATAGATTCATCGCCAAGCCCCGGGCTGTGATGACGGTCGGATTTATTTCACCCCGCGGGAAATGGCTGGTGCCGAAAAGTCCCGCCTTGGGTGGATCCATAACGACGCGGACCGATGAATCGTTCCGACTCCTGACCGTTGGATGGCAGCCAGCCCATAGGGGTAAAGGCGTGACAAAGCACGCCAAGCCCAAGAAACGTCGATATCAGCCCTAAGTCATAGGCATAGCCCTTAGGCGGGAACTCCAGATATCTACGAAAGGCTAAATTGACCCGAATCGCCTTTACTTCATCGTGCGGGACTGTAGGACTGCGCTGTCACTCGCCAGGCTGGGGTGGGGTGCGCAGGGTCCTGTGTGGGGCATTCGATTTTCCGGTTGTGGTGGCTTGCATTTTCTTCGACCGCGCTGGGGAGCGGTCCTGAACGATGGGCGAAGCGCGGTCCATGGTGGGCAGGCGCGCGGATTGGGGAATGGCATGACGGCGATGGTCGAGACCGCGGACGCGTTGGATCCGAAGGTTCTGCTGATGGCCCTGCGGCAACTGCGCAAGGGCGAGTTCTCGGTGCGGCTGCCGCTCGACCTGACGGGCATCGATGGCGAGATCGCCGCTGCCTTCAACGACGTGGTGGAACTGAACCAGAACTTGACCACCGAGGTCAGCCGGCTCAGCGTCGCCATCGGCAAGGAAGGGCGCATCAGCCAGCGGGCCAAGCTGAACAATGCGTCCGGCGGCTGGGAAACCTGCGTCGACAGCATCAACACGCTGGTCGGCGATATGATCCAGCCGACGACGGAAATCGCCCGCGTCATCGGCGCCGTCGCCAAGGGCGACCTGTCCAAGACCATGGCGCTGGAAATCGAAGGCCGCCCCCTGCAGGGCGAGTTCCTGCGCACCGCCCGCAACGTCAACACCATGGTGGATCAGCTCGTCACCGTCACCACCGAGCTGACGCGCGTGGCGCGCGAGGTCGGGATCGAGGGCAAGCTGGGCGGTCAGGCCCAGGTGAAGGGCGTCGCCGGCACCTGGAAGGATCTGACCGAGAACGTCAATGTGATGGCGGCGAACCTGACCGGTCAGGTCCGCAACATCGCCGAGGTGACGACGGCGGTCGCGAAGGGCGATNTCGCCGAGGTGACGACGGCGGTCGCGAAGGGCGATCTGTCGAAGAAGATCACCGTCGACGTGAAGGGCGAGATCCTGGAGCTGAAGTCGACCATCAACACCATGGTGGACCAGCTGAACAGCTTCGCCTCGGAAGTGACGCGCGTGGCGCGCGAGGTGGGCTCCGAAGGCAAGCTGGGCGGCCAGGCCAAGGTCGAGGGCGTCGGCGGCACCTGGAAGGATCTGACCGACAACGTGAACATGATGGCGGAAAACCTGACCGGTCAGGTCCGCAACATCGCCGAAGTGACGACGGCGGTCGCGAAGGGCGACCTGTCGAAGAAGATCACCGTCGACGTGAAGGGTGAGATCCTGGAGCTGAAATCCACCATCAACACCATGGTGGACCAGCTGAACAGCTTCGCTTCGGAAGTGACGCGCGTGGCGCGCGAGGTGGGTTCGGAAGGCAAGCTGGGCGGCCAGGCCCAGGTGCAGGGCGTCGGCGGTACGTGGAAGGACCTGACCGACAGCGTGAACATGATGGCGGCCAACCTGACCGGTCAGGTCCGCAACATCGCCGACGTCACCACCGCCGTCGCGACGGGCGACCTGTCGAAGAAGATCACCGTCGACGTGAAGGGCGAGATCCTTGAGCTGAAATCCACCATCAACACCATGGTGGACCAGTTGAACAGCTTTGCTTCGGAAGTGACGCGCGTGGCGCGCGAGGTGGGCTCCGAAGGCAAGTTGGGTGGTCAGGCCAAGGTGGAGGGCGTCGGCGGCACCTGGAAGGATCTGACCGACAGCGTGAATCTGATGGCGGCGAACCTGACCGGCCAGGTCCGCAACATCGCCGACGTCACCACCGCGGTCGCCAACGGCGATCTGTCGAAGAAGATCACCGTGCCGGTGAAGGGCGAGATCCTGGAGCTGAAGAACACCATCAACACGATGGTGGACCAGCTGAACAGCTTCGCCTCGGAGGTGACGCGCGTGGCGCGCGAGGTGGGTTCGGAAGGCAAGCTGGGCGGCCAGGCGCAGGTCCGGGGCGTCGGCGGCACCTGGAAGGATTTGACCGACAGCGTGAACGCGATGGCGACCAACCTGACCGGTCAGGTGCGCAACATCGCCGAAGTGACGACGGCGGTCGCCAACGGCGACCTGTCGAAGAAGATCACCGTCGACGTGAAGGGCGAGATCCTGGAGCTGAAGTCGACCATCAACACGATGGTGGACCAGCTGAACAGCTTCGCCTCGGAGGTGACGCGCGTGGCGCGCGAAGTGGGTTCGGAAGGCAAGCTGGGCGGTCAGGCCCAGGTGAAGGGGGTTGCCGGCACCTGGAAGGATCTGACCGACAACGTGAACGCGATGGCGACCAACCTGACCGGTCAGGTGCGCAACATCGCCGAGGTGACGACGGCGGTCGCCAACGGCGACTTGTCGAAGAAGATCACCGTCGACGTGAAGGGTGAGATCCTGGAGCTGAAATCCACCATCAACACCATGGTGGACCAGCTGAACAGCTTCGCCTCGGAAGTCGCCCGCGTGGCGCGCGAGGTCGGCATCGAGGGCAAGCTGGGCGGTCAGGCCCAGGTGAAGGGGGTTGCCGGCACCTGGAAGGATCTGACCGACAACGTCAACATGATGGCGGCCAACCTGACCGGTCAGGTCCGCAACATCGCCGAAGTGACGACGGCGGTCGCCAAGGGCGATCTGTCGAAGAAGATCACCGTCGACGTGAAGGGCGAAATCTTCGAACTGAAATCCACCATCAACACCATGGTGGACCAGCTGAACAGCTTCGCCTCGGAAGTGACGCGCGTGGCGCGCGAGGTGGGTTCGGAAGGCAAGCTGGGCGGTCAGGCCAAGGTCGAGGGTGTCGGCGGCACCTGGAAGGATCTGACCGACAACGTGAACATGATGGCGGCCAACCTGACCGGCCAGGTGCGCGGCATCGCCAGCGTCGTCACCGCGGTCGCCGACGGCGACCTGAAGCGCAAGCTGGCGGTGGACGCCAAGGGCGAGATCGCGGCGCTGGCCAGCACCATCAACGGCATGATCGACACGCTGGCGACTTTCGCCGATCAGGTCACCAACGTGGCCCGCGAGGTCGGCATCGAAGGCAAGCTGGGCGGTCAGGCCCGCGTGCCGGGCGCCGCCGGGCTGTGGAAGGATCTGACGGAAAACGTGAACCAGCTGGCCGCCAACCTGACCACCCAGGTGCGCGCCATCGCCGAGGTCGCCACCGCGGTGACCAAGGGCGACCTGACCCGCTCGATCACCGTCGAGGCGATGGGCGAGGTCGCGGCGCTGAAGGACAACATCAACGAGATGATCCGCAACCTTCGCGACACGACGCTGAAGAATGCGGAACAGGATTGGCTGAAGACCAACCTCGCGAAATTCACCCGCATGCTGCAGGGCGAACGCGATCTGGTCACCGTCTCCAACATGATCCTGTCGGAGATCGCGCCGCTGGTGAACGCCCAGCACGGCGTCTTCTACGTCGCCACCCGCGACCGCGACGAGCCGCTGCTGGAGCTGGTCGCCTCCTACGCGCTGAAGGAGCGCAAGAACCTGTCCAACCGTTTCCACCTGAAGGAAGGCCTGGTCGGGCAGTGCGCCTACGAGAAGAAGCGCATCCTGCTGACCAACGTGCCGCGCGACTATGTCGCCATCAGCTCGGGCCTCGGCGAGGCGCCGCCGCTGAACATCATCGTCCTGCCGGTGCTGTTCGAGGACGACGTGAAGGCGGTGATCGAACTGGCGAGCTTCGGCCGCTTCAGCGAGACGCACCAGAGCTTCCTGGAACAGCTGACCGAGAGCATCGGCATCGTGCTGAACACGATCGCCGCCAACATGCGCACCGAAGGCCTGCTGAAGCAGTCGCAGCGCCTGACCACCGAGCTGCAGAGCCAGCAGGAGGAGCTGACGACCACCAACGAGCGGCTGGAACAGCAGGCCGCCTCGCTGCGCAAGTCGGAAGAGCTGCTGAAGGCCCAGCAGGAGAAGCTGACCACCACCAACGAGGCTTTGGAGGAGAAGGCCGAGCAGCTGGAGAAGCAGAACATCGAGGTGGAGCGCAAGAACCGCGAGGTCGTGTTCGCCAAGGCGGCGCTGGAGGAGAAGGCCGAACAGCTTTCCCTGACCTCCAAATACAAGTCGCAGTTCCTGGCGAACATGAGCCACGAGCTGCGCACGCCGCTGAACAGCCTGCTGATCCTGTCCAAGCTGCTGGCCGACAACCCCGACACCAACCTGTCCGACCGTCAGGTGGAGTTCGCCCGCACCATCCATTCCGCCGGTTCCGACCTGCTGGGCCTGATCAACGACATCCTCGACCTGTCGAAGATCGAGTCCGGCACCGTGACTCTGGAGATCGGCGAGGTCGTGCTGGGCGACCTGCGCAACCATGTCGAGCGCACCTTCTCGCAGCTGGCGCAGGAGAAGAAGCTGGACTTCACCATCGAGATGGACGCCGCACTGCCCGCCAGCGTCCAGACCGACGAGAAGCGGCTGGCCCAGGTGCTGAACAACCTGCTGTCCAATGCCTTCAAGTTCACCGAGAGCGGCGGCATCACCTTCCGCGTCGCCCCGGCGACGGGAGGGTGGAGCGCGGCGCACCCGACGCTCGACGCGGCCTCGTCGGTGCTGGCCTTCACCGTCATCGACACCGGCATCGGCATCCCGGAGGACAAGCAGCGCATCATCTTCGAAGCGTTCCAGCAGGCCGACGGCACCACCAGCCGCAAATACGGCGGCACCGGCCTCGGCCTGTCGATCAGCCGCGAGATCGCCCGGCTGCTGGGCGGCGAGATCCGTGTCGCCAGCACGCCCGGCAAGGGCAGCGCCTTTACGCTCTTCGTTCCGCGCAGCTACGACATCGTCGCCGATGCCGCCGTTCCGCTGGGAGCTTCCGCCATCGCCGCAGCCAGCGCCGCCATGCCGTCGGCCGGGCTCCTGCCCAAGCGGACGGAGACGGCGACCCGGCCGGTGGTGGCCTCCGGTCCGCAGGAGGGGCTGGCCCTCCTCGACCTGCAGCCGGCCGGCGACGACCGCGAGCGCCTGCGCCCCGGCGAGCCGGTGGTGCTGATCGTCGAGGACGACAACACCTTCGCGTCGATCCTGATCGATCTGGCACGGGAGAAGGGCTTCCGCACCCTGCTGTCCAGCGGCGGGGCGGCGGCCTTGCCGCTGGCGCGCAAATACCGGCCGGACGCCGTCCTGCTCGACATCGGGCTGCCGGACATGGACGGCTGGGCGCTGCTCGACCTGCTGAAACGCGATCCGCAGACCCGCCACATCCCGGTCCACGTCATCTCCGCCAAGGACGAGCGGCGGCGCGGCCTGTCGATGGGCGCCTTCGACTATTCGGAAAAGCCGGTGGAGCGCGAGGCGATCTTCGATGCCCTGAACCGGGTGAAGAGCTTCAAGGAGCGCGATCACCGCAAGCTGCTGGTGGTGGAGAAGGACAGCCTGCAGCCGGGCGCCGTCGCCGCCCTGATCGGCAACGGCGATGTGGAGACGCACACCGTCACCTCGATCGAGGCGGCGATGGCGGCGCTGACCGCCGACCGCTTCGACTGCATGGTGCTCGATCTGTCGAGCCCGACCCTGGCCGGCCCGTCCCAGGCGGATTTCGAGCTGGTCGAATGGCTGCGCACCCGCGACACGCTCGCCTGGATGCCGGTGGTGGTCTATGCCGCCCCCGACATCCTGGTGGAGGACGAGGCGCGGCTGCGCCGCCTGGCCGAGACGGTGGTGCTGAAGAACGCCCGCTCGCCGGCCGGATTGCTGGACGAAACCGCGCTGTTCCTGCACCGGGCCGTCGACCGGCTGCCCGACGAGAAGCGCCGCAGCATCCTCGACCTGCGCCAGCACGACCCGGCGTTGGCCGGCAAGCGGGTGCTGGTGATCGACGACGACATCCGCAACATCTTCTCGCTCGCCAGCGTGATGGAGGCCCACAAGATCGAAGTCCTGCATGCCGAAAGCGGCCGAGAGGGGATCGAGCGGCTGCGCGCCGACCCGGCGGTCGACGTCGTGCTGGTTGACATCATGATGCCGGAAATGGACGGCTATGAGACCATGCGCACGATCCGCAGCATCGACGAGTTCCGCGGCCTGCCGATGATCGCCGTCACCGCCAAGGCGATGAAGGGCGACCGCGACAAATGCATCGAGGCGGGGGCGACCGATTACATCGCCAAGCCGGTGGACATCGATCATCTGCTCTCCCTGCTGCGCATCTGGACCGCCAAGGGCGGCAGGCCGCAACCGCGCGGCGGAGCTTCGGCATGACCCGGCGGACGTCGAGACCGGCGCGGGCGGCGCGGCGCGTGCCATTTTCCCAGCCGCCGGCCTTCCCGGTGCCGGCGGCCCGCCGGTCGCGACTGCTCGGCACCACCAGTTTCCAGCCGCCCGACGGAGACACCGTCCGTCCGGCGCTCTGCGCGCCGGCCATGGCGCCCGATGCGACGCCGCCCTTGCCGGCGGCCGCTCCTGCCGGCGGTCCGGTGCTGCAGGCCGCCGCTCCTGCGGGATGGGAAAGCGGGATCATGACCACCGATTCATATCCGCAGCCCGACAAGTGCGACGTCGCCATCCTGGTCGTCGACGACGACCCGCGGAACCTGTTCGCCGTGCGCGAGACGCTGGAGGATCTGGGGGCGCAGCTCGTCCTGGCGAAGTCGGGGGAGGAGGCGCTGAAGCACCTGCTGCGCCAGGACTTCGCCCTGATCCTGCTGGACGTCCACATGCCGGGGATGGACGGCTACGAGACGGCGGAACTGATCCGCCTGCGGGAGAAGTCGCGCCATATCCCGATCATCTTCCTGACCGCCATCAACAAGGACGAGACGCATATCTTCCGCGGCTATGCCAGCGGTGCCGTGGACTACATGTTCAAGCCGGTCGACCCGCAGATCCTGAAATGCAAGGTGTCGGTCTTCGTCGACCTCTACCGCAAGACCGAGGAGGTGAAGCGCGAGGTCGAGGCCAAACAGCGCCTGCTGGACGAGAACGAGCGGGTCCGGCGCGAGATGCGGCAGGCCGAACAGGCGCTGCGCCGGTCGGAGGAGCGGCAGGCGCTGATCCTGGGCCAGCTTCCCATCGTGCTCTACACCGCCGACCTGACGCCGGGCATTCCGTTCCGCTACCTGTCGGACACGACGGAGACGGTGCTGGGCTGTCCCGCCGCCCGGTTCACCGAGGATCCCCATTTCTGGGAATCGGGGCTGCATCCGGATGACCGCGGCCGCGTTCTGCGTCAGCTGGAATCGATCCACGAAACCGGCCTGACCACGGTGGAGTATCGCTGGCGTCGCCCGGACGGTGGCGAGCGCCATCTGCTGGACCAGGCGGTGTTGGTGCGCGACGAGGAGGGTGTGCCGACCGAACTGTTCGGCACCATCCTCGACGTGACCGAGACGCGCCAGGCCCAGCACCAGCTCGCCCATGCCCAGAAGATGGAGATGGTCGGGCAGCTCACCGGCGGCATCGCCCACGACTTCAACAACATGCTGATGGTGGTGATCGGCAGCCTGGAACGGCTGGTGCCCGGCCTCGCCGACGATCCCAAGGCGGCCAGGCGGGCGGAGATGGCGCTGCAGGCGGCGCTGCGCTGCTCCGACATGACGCGGCGCCTGCTGACCTTTGCCCGCCGCCAGCAGCTGCATCCGGAGCCGGTGGATCTGGGCGCGCTGGTCGCGGGGATGGGCGAGCTGATGGAGCGCACGCTGGGCGGCGGCGTCGCCATCGCCATCGAGGCGCAGCCGGCCGATGGCGAACCGCTGTGGACCGCGGCGGTCGACCGCTCGCAGGCGGAATCGGCGCTGCTGAACCTCGTCATCAACGCCCGCGACGCCATGCCCGGCGGCGGCACCCTGCGCATCCGCACCGGGAACACCCGCTTCGCCGAGCCGGTGACCGCCCACGGCATGTCGGTTCCGGCCGGAGACTATATTCTGCTGTCGGTGTCGGACAGCGGCTGCGGCATGGCGCCCGAGGTGCTGGACCGCGCCTTCGAGCCCTTCTTCACCACCAAGGAGGCCGGGAAGGGCACCGGTCTCGGCCTTGCCATGATCCATGGCTTCGTCAAGCAGTCGGGCGGGGCGATCGGCATCGACAGCACCCCCGGGTCCGGCACCACTTTCCGCCTCTATCTGCCGCGGGCGGCAATGGACGCGGCGCATGGCCCGGCCTCCGACGAGGATGGAACCGACGAGGCGTTGGCCGGCCGCGGCGAGACCGTTCTGGTGGTGGACGATGACGCCGACGTGCGCGCCGTCGCCGTGCAGGCGGTGGGGGCGCTTGGCTATCGCGTGCTGGAGGCTGACGGGGCCGCCGCGGCGCTCGCTCTGCTGGACCGCCAGCCGGTCGACCTTCTGTTCACCGACATCGTCATGCCGGGTGGCTTGAACGGGCGCGAACTGGCGCTGGAGGGGCTGCGCCGCCACCCCTCGCTGCGCGTCCTGTTCGCGTCGGGTTATGCCAATGGAACCAGTGCGCCGGGGCCGGAGGCCGGCGCGTCCACCGCCACCGACGGCAGTGCCGATCCCGGTGCCGTGCTGGGGGCCGTGCTGAGCCGGGCGGAAACGCTGGCGAAGCCGTACCGGGACGGTGTTCTGGCCCGTGCCCTGCGGCATGCGCTGGATGTACAGAGCCCCCTCGTGCCATCGGACGTACCGGCTGACGGGCCGGCGGAGGTCGTCCGGGGTCGATGAGGGGGGATGGAGGGCGGCGCCGCCCCGCGCCGCCGGTCGTGCATATCAGGTCAGGTTCTGGTTCATGGTTTTGTCCGAAGACGCGCTTACCCTGCTCAGAGGTTCGATCCGGTCCGTCTGGGCGTTGGAACTTCTTCTTCTTCTGCGCCGAAATCCCGACCGCGACTGGTCCAATGGTGAACTGGTGAGTGAACTGCGGGGCAGCGATGTGGTGGTGCAGGAGGCGCTGGGTGGTTTCCTTGGCGCCGGTCTGCTGGTGGCGCTGGCGGACGGCCGGCACCGCTACCAGCCGGCGGCCCCGCTTCTGGACCAATGGGTGGAGGAGATCGAGCAGGCCTATGCCAGCCGGCCCTCCGCCATCATCCGCGAGATCTTCTCGGCTCCCGGCAACAAAGTGCAAATCTTTGCCGATTCCTTCCGTTTCCGCCTCAATGATTGACATCGATGACTGAAATGACCGCCGCTTTCCGAGTCAGGACTACGTTCCGTTCCCTTCGCGGCAAGATCGGGAACGGGGAGCGCTGAGATGGACGTCCTGAAATCGGCGGTCTATCTGCTGTGCTTTGCCGCCAGCCTGCTGTGCATGGTCCTGCTGTTGCGCAGCTATCTGCGCTCGCGCAGCCGGCTTCTGCTGTGGAGCACGCTGTGCTTCGTCGGGCTGGCGGTCAACAACCTGCTGCTGTTCATCGACGTGGTGGTCCTGCCGACGCAGGTCGATCTGCTGCCGCTGCGCCAGTTCTCCGCCATGGCCGGCGTCGGGGTGCTGCTGTACGGCTTCATCTGGGATGCCGAGTGATGCTGCCGACCACCTCAAGCTTCTTCACCGGGGCGCTGGCGGCGTTCTATGCGGTCGCCGGGCTGTTCTTCCTCAGCTTCTGGAGGCGGACGCGCGACGCGCTGTTCGCCAGCTTCGCGCTTGCCTTCGCCCTGCTGGCGCTGAACCAGACCGTCCTGGCGCTGGGCGGGCTTGAGCGCGAGGAGCAGAGCTGGGTCTATCTGCTGCGCCTTCTGGCTTTCCTGCTGATCATCGCCGCCATCGTCCGCAAGAATCTCGAAGGGCGTCGGCGTTGACCGACGCTCATTTGCGGCCGTCGCCGAAGCGGCGGCAATCCCACTCGTCGGTTCCGGAATCGGCCCGCCCGCCGTTGGACGTGCGGTAGCGCCCATCGTCGCATTGGCCGTTGCCGGCATAACGGCCGTAGCCGCCGCGGCCCCGGCCGCCGCGATAGCCGCTGTCATAGCCGTTGCCGTGATAGCCGCCGTTGTCGTAGCCGCCGCGGTGGCGCCGGTTGCGATCGTGATCGCCATCGTCGTCGTCCCCGGCGGTGGCGGCCAGCACGCCCAGCCCGACCACCGCGGCGCCGATCAGCAGGGCACCCGCCATGTCGTCGTTGCCGTTGCCGGCGCAGCCCGGCAAGGCTAGTGACGCTGCCAGACAAGCGGCCATGACGGTCCTGCCGCCGAAAATTCCCCGCCGCGCCGTCTTGTCCATCATCGCCTCCCAAGACATGGGTTCTTTTTTCCATGAACGCATGGACTGTGTGTTTCATCCAGTACCAATACAATTTCTTTTCAGAAATATTTGGGCCGCATGGCTTCCGCTTGCCGTCCCGTCCTCCGGACGGACACTGCGGGACTTGGCCCGGCCGGTGCGAAGCCCTATGGTCGGCCTGCTGTCGCCAATATCGGGAGTGCGTGGATGTTCACCGCCAGGATCCTTCTGCTCGGCTCCGGGGAACTGGGCAAGGAATTCGTCATCGCCGCCAAGCGGCTGGGCTGCGAGGTCATTGCCTGCGACAGCTATGCCAACGCCCCGGCGATGCAGGTCGCCGATCGCGCGGAGGTGTTCTCCATGCTGGATGCCGACGCCCTGCGCGCGGCCATCGCCAAGCACCGGCCCGACTATGTCGTGCCGGAGGTGGAGGCGATCCGCACCGAAGTGCTGCATGAGTTCGAGGATGCCGGCACCACCGTCGTTCCTTCGGCCCGCGCCGCGACCATGACGATGAACCGCGACCGCATCCGCGAGGTCGCCGCGACGGAACTCGGGCTGCGCACCTCGCGCTACCGCTATGCCGAGAGCCTGGAGGAGGTCCGCGCCGGGGCGGAGCACACCGGTTTCCCCTGCGTCGTCAAGCCGGTGATGTCGTCGTCGGGCAAGGGGCAGAGCACGGTGCGGGACGCCGCCGGGCTGGAGGCCGCCTGGGACTATGCGGTGGCGAACATGCGCGGCGACCGCCGCAAGGTGATCGTCGAGGAATTCGTCCCCTTCGAATACGAGATCACGCTGCTGACCGTCCGCACCCGCGACGGCATTCTCTATTGCGAGCCGATCGGCCACCGGCAGGAGCGCGGCGACTACCAGGAATCCTGGCAGCCGGTCGCCATGCCGCAGGCGATGCTGGACGACGCCAAGGCGATGGCCGCCCGCGTCGTCGACAACCTCGGCGGCTACGGCATCTTCGGGGTCGAGTTCTTCGTGACCGCCGACGAGGTGATCTTCTCCGAACTGTCGCCGCGCCCGCACGACACCGGCATGGTCACCCTGCTGTCGCAGAACCTGTCGGAGTTCGAACTGCACGCCCGCGCCATCCTGGGCCTGCCGATCCCCGGCATCGCCTGCCGCGCCCCGTCGGCCTCCGCCGTCATCCTGGCCGACCGCGAGGCGGAGGCCTTCCGCATCGAGGGGCTGGCCGATGCGCTGGCTCTGGGTTCGGCGGAGCAGGAGGTCGACGTCCGCCTGTTCGGCAAGCCGACCACCCGCAAGAACCGCCGCATGGGCGTGGCGCTGGCGACCGGCACCGACACCGACGACGCGCGGGCGCGGGCCAGACAGGCGGCGGACAAGGTGACGATCCGGTATCTGTAAAGGGAACCTGGGGCGGGAGTGGAACAGGGTGGGGCGGGGTAGTTACCGTCCCAGCAGCCGGTCCACCCGCCGCAGCGCCGGGAACAGCATTGCCCACAGCCCGGCGAGGCCGACCGCGCCGACGCCGCCCAGCACGACCGCCGGCACCGCTCCGGCCAGCGCCGCGACGCTGCCGGATTCGAACTCGCCGAGCTGGTTGGAGGCGCCGATGAACAGCGAGGTGACGGCACCGACCCGGCCGCGCATCTCGTCGGGGGTCGACAGCTGGACCAGCGTCTGGCGGACGAACATGCTGACCTGATCGGTGGCGCCGACCGCCAGCAGGGCGATGAAGGACAGCACCGGATCGGCCGACAGGCCGAAGGCGATGGTGGCGACGCCGAACCCCGCGACCGCGATGAGCATCCAGCGTCCGGCATGGCGCTTCACGCCCCAGCGGGTGATGACCATCGCCATGACGAGTGCCCCCAGCGCCGGGGCCGAGCGCAGCAGGCCAAGGCCCCACGGCCCGACATGCAGCACGTCGCGGGCATAGATCGGCAGCAGCGCGGTCGCCCCGCCCAGCAGCACCGCGAACAGGTCGAGCGAGATGGCGCCCAGGATCTCCGGCCGGCTGCGGATGAAGGCGGCGCCGGCCAGCATGCTCGTCAGGCTCATCGCGCGTTTGGTCATCGTCACCGGGCGCGGCCGGCAGGCGGCGATCAGCAGGACCGAAAGCGCCAGCATCGCCGTGCTGACGCCATAGACCGCGGCCGGACCGGCGATGTAGAGCAGGCCGCCGAGCGCCGGACCCGAGATCTGCGCCACCTGCACGCCTGAGGATTGCCAGGCGACGGCGTTGGGCAGATCCTCCACCGGCACGGTCGCCGACAGGATCGCCTGGTTGGCAGGCCCCTCGAAGGATTTGGCGAGGCCGATCAGCGCCACGACGGCGAAGATCGCATGGGGCGTCAGGCCGCCTGCCATCGTCAGCAGGAACAGGACGGCGACCGCGGCCATTTCGATCGACAGGGCGCCGAACAGCACGGTCCTGCGGTCGTTGTTGTCGACCACATGGCCCGCCACCAGCACCAGGGCCAGCGTCGGCAGGAACTGGAACAGCCCGACCAGACCGAGGTCGAGCGGATCGCCGGTCATGGCGTAGACCTGCCAGCCGACCGCCACCACCTGCATCTGGATCGCCAGCATCGAACAGACCCGCGCGCACCAGAACAGGGCGAAGGCACGGTGGCGAAAGGCCGAGCGGAAACTATCCTCGGCCGCAGGGGCGCTGGTCATTCAAACTGGCTCCAGAAGTGTGGCGATCCCCAGCCCGCCGCCGATGCCGAGCGTGGCGAGGCCGCGCCGGGGCGTGCCGCCCGCCGCGGGGGACAGCAGTTCGGTGAACAGGCGCGTCACCAGGATGGCTCCCGACGCGCCATAGGGATGGCCGAGCGCCAGCGCACCGCCGCCGACCGACACGCGGGACGGATCGATGCCGAGCGTGTCGAGGCTGGCCAGCACCTGGGCGGCGAAGGCCTCGTTGAATTCGACGAGATCGATGCCGGCGACGGTCAGGCCGGGGTTGCGGGCCAGCAGCTTGGTCACCGCCGGAATCGGACCGGTGCCGAGAAGCTTGGGGTCCACGCCCGCCGTGGTGGAGTCGACCACCGCCAAGCCGCGGGTCAGGCCGAGCGCGTGGAACTTCCGCTCCGACACCACCGCCACCACGGCGGCGCCGTCATTGACCGGGCAGGCGTTCCCCGCCGTCACCGTGCCGTCCGGCCGCAGGATCGGGCGCAGGGCCGCCAGCCGGTCGAGGTTGCTGTCGGCCCGCGGGCATTCGTCACGGTCGACGACCCGGCCGTCGCGCAGGGTGAGGGGGACGATCTCGCGGTCGAACCGTCCCGCCGCCTGGGAGGCCACAGCCTTGCGGTGGCTGTCCAGGGCGTAGCGGTCCTGGCGGGCGCGGTCGATGCCATAGGCGGCGGCGACATTTTCCGCCGCCTCGATCATTGACGGATCGCCGGTCTCGTCGGGAGCGAAGCGGGCGCGGTCGTAGAAGGTCGGGCTGCGATAGAGGCTGGACGGCTTGGCGATGCGCCAGGGGGCGGTGCTGGTGCTCTCCACCCCGCCGGCGAGGACGATGTCGCAGGCTCCGGACTGTACCAGCCGGGCGGCGAGGTTGACCGCTTCCAACCCCGAACCGCATTGCCGGTCCACGGTGACGCCGGGTACCGATACCGGCAGGCCGGCGGCCAGCGCCGACAGCCGTGCGACATTGCCGCCGGGACCGACGGCGTTGCCCAGCAGAACCTCGTCCACCTCCGTCGGATCGATGCCGGCATCGGCGACCACGGCACGGATGACCGGAGCGGCGAGATCCTCGACGGCAAGCTCGCGCAGCATGCCGCCGATGCGGCCGACGGGCGTGCGTCGGGCGGCGACGATGATCGGGCGTGTCATGGGCGGTTCCCCCGGAATCCCCTCTCCCCCCCGGGGAGAGGGTCAGGGTGAGGGGGATACATGGCGAGGATCTCTTCGGCTGCGCCGAACCCCCTCATCCCAACCTTCTCCCCGGGGGGGAGAAGGGGCTCGATGTGGGCGTGAAGGCGTGCAGCAATATTTCTCACCCCACCACCTCCAGCTCCCCGGCTTTCGCCCGCTCGCGGACATCGGCGCGGGCGATCTTGCCGCTGCCGGTCAGCGGCATGTCGGCCGCGGCAAACACCCGTCGCGGCGCCTTGTAGGCCTCCAACCGCTCCTGGCACCAACTCCGCAGATCGGCCAGCGACGCGCGTTCGGTCCCGCGCCACCAGACGACGGCGGACAGGGCGTCGCCCCAATAGGGATCGGGCAGGCCGAATACCATCGCCTCCGCCACCGCGGGATGGGCGCGCAGGGTCGCTTCGACTTCCGCCGGGTAGACGTTCAGGCCGCCGGTGATGACCATGTCGCCGGCCCGGCCGACCAGCCGCAACCAGCCCTCTTCATCGATCCAGCCATAGTCGCCGACCGTGCCCCAGCCGTCCCGTTCGCGATAGCCGGCGCCATCGGTGGTGCCGAGATAACCGTCGCTCAGCATGCCGCTGCGCACCCAGACCGTGCCGGGCCGGCCACGCTCCACCGGGTTGCCGTCATCGTTGCGCAGGCTGAGCTCCACCCCGTGGAAAGGCCGGCCGACGCTGTCGGCCGGGGCGCCTTCGCGGGACGAGCGCAGGCTGACGAAGCTCAGCTCCGACGCGCCGTAATACTCCAGCACCGCGGCATCGGGGCAGAGGGCGGCCAATCGGTCATGCACTGCGGGCGCCAGCTTGGCGCCGGAGCAGACCACCCGGCGCAGGGTCGGGAAGCGGTGCCCATCGCGTTCCGCCGCGTCGAGGATGCCGACCAGCATCGTCGGAACGACGACAAGCGTGGTGATTCCGCATTCCGCCAGCTGTGCCGCCGCATCCGTCGTGTCGAATTTCGGCTGCACCCGGACGGTGGCGCCGGTCGACAGACCCTCCACAGCTCCGTAAAGGCCCAGGCCATGGACCAGCGGCCCCGGCACCAGAACGATGTCGTCCGGCCCGATGCCGAACTCGCCCCGGCTGGCTTCCAGTGTCGCCAGCCAGGAGGCCTGGTTGCGGATGAAGGCCTTCGGCCGCCCGGTGGTGCCGGAGGTGAAGCCGACCAGGAAGGGCGTCTTCGGATCGACCGCCGGGATGGCCCAATCCACCGGTTGTCCCGCGATCCAGGCCGCGGCGGCCTCCGTCGTCAGATGCAGGTCGGGACGGA
The DNA here is from genome assembly GCF_016595245.1 of Azospirillum endophyticum. GTDB lineage: Bacteria > Pseudomonadota > Alphaproteobacteria > Azospirillales > Azospirillaceae > Azospirillum > Azospirillum endophyticum. The sequence goes on along the minus strand of NZ_JAENHM010000088.1, from coordinate 27,928 downwards.
GGGTGTCCAGGGCGGCGGCGGTCTGGGCTTCGCTCCATTTCGGATCGAGCAATCCGACGATGCCGCCAGCCGCGACGATGCCGAAGAACAGAACCAGCAGGTCCGGGTGGTTTCCCAGGCTGAGCGCCACGCGCGGCGGCACGCCGTCCCGGCGCAGGGCGGCCACTCCGGCGCCCGCGCGGCGGACCTGTTGCAGCAGGGTGCCGTAGGGTACCGTCTCGTCGACGAAGACCAGCGCCGGATGACCGGGCGCCCGCCCGGCAGCCAAAGCGAAGGCGCGGGCGAGGTTGTCCGCCGCCCCTTCGATATCGTCGTTCATGGAAGGTCGATCAGGCGCCATCTTTCAGGCATGGATCGGCAGGATGCCGGCGCGCCGGACACCCGAGGCGGCGACGGCGGCGATGCCGGCCTTGATCAGGTCGCCTGGCAGGAAAGCCAGCACGCCGAAGGCCGCCTTCTCGATCGGCAGGCCGGCGACCAGCGACAGCCAGGGGATGCCGCCGGCATAGACGACCAGGATGCCGCCGAGGACGCTGACCGCGAACAGCCGGATCGGATTGGCGGTGGTGGCGAAGCGCTCCGTCAGCCAGCCGGTGACGAAGGCGGCGATCGGCCAGATCAGCACGAAGCCGCCGGTCGGCCCCATCAGCACGCCGATGCCGCCGCGCCCGCCGGCCAGCAGCGGCAGTCCGGCCGCGACCAGCAGGACGAACAGCAGGGCGGCGATGCCGCCGCGCTTGGCGCCCAGGATGGTGCCGGCCAGCATGACGCCCAGAGTCTGCGCCGTGATGGGAACCGGCAGGAAGCCGAGCGGGATCGGCGGCGCCATGCCGAGCCCGCCCAGCAGGGCGGCGAACAGGGCGCAGAGGACGAGGTCGCGGGTGGACAGCATGGCGGACGCTTCCTTCGGCTGGTGTCGTTATCGTTGGGTGCCGTTTTTGGTTCCGGTATCGGCTGGGTCGTATCCGCGCGCTTCCAGTGCGGCGGTCAGATCATCGGCCATGGTGAGGATCTTGACCAGCAGCGGAACGAACAGGGCGGCTATGTTGCGTTCGACGCCGCGGGCGCGCTGGGCCATCCGCACCTCGCGCACCTGATCGCCCAGCAGGGGGATGAAGCGGATGGTCAGCGCCAGCATCAGCGCCATCTTCGCCGGGTTGACCCCGAGCGGGCGCAGCAGGCCGAACAGCCGCTCGAACAGGTCGACCATGTCCATGACGCGGGTGGTCAGGGTGACCAGCGTCGCCAGCAGGATCAAGGCGGCGAAACGGGCGACGGCGATCGCCGTCTCCATCCAGCCGCCGCCGGCCAGCACCGCCTGAAAGCCGAACAGCAGGGTCAGCATGACGACCGGCGCCCGCAGTTCCGACAGCACCCGCCCGGCCGGCAGTTCGGCGGCCGCCAGCACCGCGGCACCGACCAGTCCGGCGGCCAGCGCCCCCCAGGCACCGGGCAGGGTCAGCACGATCACCGTGACCAGCATCAGTCCGCCCAGCTTCGCTCCCGCCGGCAGGCGGTGGATGACCGACTCCCGGTGCAGGTAGAGCCCAAGCATCAGCCGAGCCGCTCCACATAGGCGGGCACGGCCTCCACCGGCGGAGCGTCGATGACGACGCGGCCATCCTCCAGCACCAGCGCCCGGTCGAAGTCCTTCACCATGTCGAGATCATGGGTGACGACGAGCAGTGTTTGGGGCAGCCCGCGCAGCAGTTCGATCACCTTGCGGCGGTTGCGCAGGTCGAGCAAAGTGGTCGGCTCGTCGAAGATCACGTAATCGGGCTCCAGCACCAGCACCCCGGCGATGGCGAGCAGTTGTTTCTCGCCGCCGCTCATCTGGTGGGCCGGTTGGTGGCGGTAGCGATCGAGGCCGTAGCGCTCCAGCGCGCCGGCGACCCGGCGGGCGATCTCGTCCTTCGGCAGCTTGCGCGCCTTCAGTCCGAAGGCGAGGTCTTCCTCCACCGTCGGATAGACGATCTGGGTGTCGGGATTCTGAAAGACGAAGCCGACCCGCCGGCGCACGGCGCGACCGTCGGTGCGGGTGTCCAGGCCATCGACGGCGACGCTGCCCGATGTCGGCACGATCAGGCCGTTCAGCATCCGCGCCAGCGTGCTCTTGCCGGATCCGTTGCCGCCGAGGATGGCGATGCGCCGCTCCGCCAGCCGCAGTGACAGGTCGTGCAGGACGGGGCGGTCGCCATAGGCGTGGGTGACGGACCGGAGTTCGATCATCGACGGGGAGCCGGCTTTCGCGTTGCAGTTCTGTTGCGCGTGCGAAAGGTTCTTAACGGGTTTGCGGGCTGAGTTCCAGGGGGAGCGCATGTATCGCGGCGTTGGACCCCCACCTATCCTCCCCCGCTGGGCGGGGGAGGGACTGCCGCCGCCTTTTCGAACAAGCACTTATTCCCCTCCCCCGCCCAGCGGGGGAGGGTCAGGGTGGGGGTATCGAAGCCGGTACTTAACCCGCGTGGATAATCAGAAACTGTTGCGCTCGTGATAAGTCTGCAGGAACTGCTGCACCCGCGGCTCGGTGGCCTCGTGGAAGACCTCGCGCGGGGTGCCGAAGGCGGCGATGCGGCCGCGGTCGAGGAAGGCCACCTTGTCGGCGACGTTGGCGGCGAAGCCCATCTCGTGCGTCACCACCACCATGGTCATGCCGTCGGCCGCCAGATCGCGCATCACCTGCAAAACCTCGCCCACCAGCTCGGGATCGAGCGCCGAGGTCGGCTCGTCGAACAGCATCAAATGGGGTTCCATCGCGATGACGCGGGCGATGGCGACGCGCTGCTGCTGGCCGCCGGACAGCCGGGCGGGATAGCTGTCGGCCTTGGCCGCCAGGCCGACCCGGTCGAGCATCCGGCCGGCGTGGGCGGATGCCGCAGCCTTGTCCATGCCGCGGACCTGCACCAGCGCCTCGGCCACATTCTCCAGCGCGGTCATGTGGGGCCACAGGTTGAACTGCTGGAACACCATGCCGACGTTGCGGCGCAAATCCCGCAGGTCGCGGTTCGACAGGCGGCGGCGTTGCGCGTCGTCGGTGTAGCCGACCAGCTTGCCTTCGATGCGGATCTCGCCGCGGTCGTAGACCTCCAGGAAGTTGATGCAGCGCAGCAGCGTGCTCTTGCCCGAGCCGCTGGGGCCGATCAGGCAGACCACCTCCGACCTGTCGACGGTCAGGTCGATGTCGCGCAGCACCTCGTTGGTGCCGAAGCTCTTGCCGACGCCGCGGATCGAAACCATCGGCACGGCATCTCCGGCGCTCGCCGGGCGGGGCGGGGTGGCGGTTTGGGAAACGGCGGTCATCACGCCCTCGCGGTTGCGGTCTCGGTCGACGACCCCTGCGGCGAGGCATGGGTCAGGAAACGGGTGACGCGGGCCTCCAGCCGGCGGCCCAGGCGCGAAACCACCTCCACCAGCAGCCAGTAGAACAGCGCCATCCCCAGGATGGTCTCGAAGGTGGCGAAGGTCTCCGCCGCCATCGTCTGCATCTCGTACATCAGTTCCGGCACGGTGATGATCGACAGCACCACCGTCTCCTTGGTCAGGATCGCCATCATGTTGACGATGGCCGGGATGGTCGATACCAGCATCGCCGGCACGATCACCCGGCGCAGGATGGCGCCGTAGGACATGCCGAGGCTGAGCGCCGCCTCCACCTGCCCCTTCGGCACGGCCTGATAGCCGGCGCGGAAGATCTCGGCGAAATAGGCGCTGCCGTAGAGGCCGAGGCCGAGGATGCCGGCGGTGGTCGCCTCCAGCCGCAGGCCGAAGGACGGACCGCCGCTGTAGAGCAGGAACAGCTGGATCAGGAAGGGCGTGCCGCGGATCACCTCGATATAGGCGCGGATGATCCAGCGCAGCGGCTTCACCGGCACTTGCCGCAGCAGCATCAGTACGAAGCCCAGCGCCATGCCGATCAGGCAGCCGGCGCCCCAGCACAGGATGGTGACGCCGAAGCCGCGCAGCAGCGCCGGGCCGTACTGGACGAAAAGGGCGAAGTCCAACATCGGGTCAGGCCTGTTGCAGGCGGCGTTCGACCAGCGTGCCGAACAGGGCCAGCGCGCCGTTGATCGCCAAATAGATGAGGCCGGCCGCCAGATAGATTTCCAGCGGCCGGAAGTTGCTGGCCGAAATGGTCTGGCTGGTCCGCGTCAGCTCCGCCACCCCGACGACCGAGATCAGCGAGGACGCCTTCAGCAGCAGGATGAGCTCGTTGACCAGGGCGGGAACCGAGATGCGGAAGGCCTGCGGCAGCAGGATGCGCGCCCAGATCGACCGGCCGGGGAAGCCGAGCGCCAGCGCCGCCTCCGACTGGCCGTGCGGAACGGCATTCAGGGCGCCGCGGTAGATCTCCGAGACATAGGCGCCGGATGCCAGCCCCAGCGCGGCGATGGAGGCGACCAGCGGCGGCACGTCGATGCCGATCAGCGGCAGCATGTAATAGATCAGCAGAAGCTGGATCAGCAGCGGCACGCCGCGGAAGAAACTGACATAGACGCCGCCGGCGATGTCCGCCGCCCGGCCGCCGGACTGGCGCGCCACGCAGACGGCGACGCCGATCACCTGCCCCAGCAGAACGCCGAGCAGCGAAACCCAGATGGTCGTGACGGCCGCTCCCAGCAGATAGGGAAGGGCGTCGATGATGACGCTGAACTTCATCGGGTGGGCCTTCGTCGAGCGATCCTAACCCTCTCCCGCCCCGGGAGAGGGAAGGGGCCCATGGCGCAAGCCATGGGAAGGGTGAGGGGTGATGCGAGGATCGGGGAATCCATGTGCGGATTGCCCCTCACCCTCCCCACTTCGTGGGTCCCCTCCCTCTCCCGGGACGGGAGAGGGAAAGTCACCTATCCCCCTTACAGCTGCGGTTCCGGAACGGTGGTCGGCAGCTCTTGCGAGACGCCGAACCACTTCTTCTGGATGGTGGCCATGCGGCCGTCCTTCTGGATCTTCACCAGCGCCGCGTTGACCGCCTCGACCAGGCTCTTGTCGTTCTCGTCCAGGCGGCCGACCCAGGAGAAGTAGGAGGGCTTGCCGAAGGGCGGCAGGACGACGGCGAAGGTGTCCTTGCGCTGGGCGGCGGCGAAATTCAGGTTCGGCAGCGAGTTGACCGAGGCGTCGACGCGGCCGGCGGCCAGATCGGCGTAGGACTGGTTGCTGTCGACATATTCGCGGACGTCCGGCGGGGTCGGCAGGGTCTGGCCGTACTCCTTCACCTGGGCCAGCTGCGAGGTGCCCTTGCCGCCGCCGACCTTCTTGCCGGCGATGTCCTCCGGCTTGTTGATGGTCTTGTCGTCGGCGCGCTTCATCAGGGCGGCGGTCGCCTCGGAAATCGGAACGGTGAAGGCGTAGCGCTTGGTGCGCTCCTTCGTGATGGTGACCGGCGCGATCACCAGGTCGAACTTCTTGGCTTCCAGGCCCGGCAGCACGCTGGTCCAGGGCAGGTCCATGTATTTGGCCTTGACGCCCAGCTCCTTCGCCACCTCGTCGAACAGGTCCTTGTCGACACCCTTGTATTCGTTGTTCTCAAGGAAATCGAAGGGCGGGAACTGCATTTCGGTGGCGACGGTGAAGACGCCCGCCTTCTTCACGTCGGCCAGCGTGTCGGCCATCGCCGTACCGGCGGCGACCCCGGCGACCAGCAGCGTGGCGCCGAGCAGCGCCGTCTTGAACATCGTCCGAACCATCGATTTGCTCTCCATCGTGAAAGACCCCTGTCATGGCCGGCGGCTGCCGCCGGTCCTTTTGTGTTTACAAATTCAACTCGGTCGCGCTGTCGGTGATCGACGAGCCGCTGAGGCTGAAGCGGTCGCCGACCGAGAGGAAATGGACCAGCGTCACCGGCCGGCTGAGATGCATGGTTTGCCGCCGGATCGACAGGCAGGCCGCCCCTGCTTCCACCCCCAGCAGCGCCGCCATCTCCGCCGTGGCGTTGACGGCGCGCACGCTGTGGTCGGCCGACGACCAGGGGACCCGGTCGACCAGCCAGCGGCTGGGTGCCACGACATCGAAGGCTTCGTCAACCACCTCCGGCACGACGTCGAGGTTGACGAGGCGGCGTTCGAACTGGATCGGTGTCCCGTCGCTGAAATGCAGGCATTCGAGCGTCAGGATCGGCGTTCCGTCGGGCAGGTCGGGCCAGCGGATTCCTTCGCCGTTGCGAAGGCTCTTGCGGTCGCGGATGCGGAACTCGTAGACGCGCCCCTCCCGCGCCACCACGTCGCCGATATCCTCAATGGGCAGGGCGAAGCGGTCGCGGCGGCCGGTGGCGACGAAGGTGCCGGCCCGGCGGCGGCGGACCAGAAAGCCTTCCCGCGCCAGCAGGGCGATGGCCTTGTGAACGGTCTGGCGGGAGACGCCGTAGAGGCTCGACAGCTCCGCCTCGTTGGGAAGGCGTTCGCCGGCCAGCCAGCGGCCGCGCAGGATCTGGCCGGCGACGGCGCGCTTGATCTGGTCGAACAGCGGCCCGCGGCCATCGAGCGCGAGCCCGGCGAGCACCAGGTCGTCCTGCACCGGGCCGACTGACGCCCGGCCATCCTGAGTGGAAGCCGGTCCGCCATCGCGATCCTGTCCGGTCAGGCCTTGCCGTGCCAACCCCTGCACCCCGCTCTCCGAGCCGCGATGTGACGTTTGGACGATAATGTATGTACATAAACCGTCGGTCAATCGGGAATTCCCGGCCCGGACCTCGGCCTTGCTGCGGTGCGATGGAAAATCGCCTATCCCGTTCGCTGGGGCTTGCGCAGCCGGCCGAAAAAGCCAATTGGAGTGCGGGATTTGCGGTGAGTCTTTTGGGCGCGTGCATGTCGATATGGCAGGGCAAGGTCGGGTTGAGCGGGCATCGGGTGACGGTACGGGACGATCTGGTCGGCTGTCCGGACTGTGGGCGGCTTCATCGTGTCCGTGAATTGCCCCGCCACGGCCGGGCCGTCTGCACGCGATGCGGCGCGGTGCTGTACCGGCATGTGGCGGGCGGTCCGCGCCATGCCCTGCCGATGGCGCTGACCGCCCTGCTGATGCTGGGACTGATCGCGCTCAATCCGCTGATGGCGGTGCATATCCAGGGCAACGACCGCGCCGGCCTGGTCACCACCGGGATCGAGGCCCTGGCCGACCAGGGGATGTGGCCGCTTTCGCTGCTGGTGGGGGTGCTGGTGCTGGGCGCGCCGGTCGTCCGCGTCGTGGGCGTGATCGCCGTGCTGCTGCGCCTGCGCGCCGGGCTTCCGCCGGAGCAGCCGCGGGCGACCGCAAGGCTGTTCGCCCTGACCGAAGCCCTGCGCCCATGGGCGATGCTGGACGTCTTCCTGCTGGGCCTGCTGGTCGGTTATTCCAAGCTCTACGGCTTCGCCAATGCGGAATTGCTGACCGGTGGGCTGGCGCTCGGCGGCTATGTGTTGGCGATGAGCGCGATGGACCAGGGCCTGGACCGCCGGGCGCTGTGGTCGGCCATCGATCATGTGCCGCCCGCTTCGGCCCCGCCGCCAAGCCGCTGGGTCGCCTGTTCGGTCTGCCAGCGCGTCCATGACCATGGGCATGAACCGGCACCGGGCCGCTGCACCCGCTGCGGCAGCCGCCTGCATGTGCGGGAGCCGGACAGCCTGGGGCGGACCACGGCGCTGGTCGCCACCAGCGCCATCCTCTATGTGCCGGCCAACCTGCTGCCGGTGATGACCGTCGTCAATTTCGGCCGGGGCGACCCCAGCACGATCCTGGGCGGGGTGGGGGAACTGGCCGGGTCCGGCATGTGGCCGCTGGCCCTGCTGGTTTTCGTCGCCAGCATCGCCGTGCCGCTCCTGAAGCTGGGCGGCCTAGCATGGTTTGTCGTCACCGCCTGGCGCGGATCGGCCGCGCGGCTGCAGGGGCGGACCCGCCTCTACCGTTTCATCGATGCCATCGGGCGTTGGTCCAATGTGGACGTCTTCATGATCGCAATCCTCACGGCGCTGGTCCAGTTCGGTGCCGTCGCCTCCGTCCGCGCCGATGACGGCGCGATCGCCTTCGCCGCCGTGGTCATCCTGACCATGTTGGCGAGCCATGTCTTCGACCCGCGCGTGATGTGGGATCGGGCGGACGGGGTGCGGCATGACTGACGCCGACCAGTCGCCGCCTCCCGCTTCCCCTCCGGTCCCCTCACCTCCTCCGCCCCCGCATCCGCCGGAGGTGGCGGTATCGACGCGCCGCAGGTTGTCCCTCTTGTGGCTGCTGCCGCTGGTGGCGGCGCTGATCGCCGGCTGGCTCGGTTGGCGCTGGCTGGAGGAGCGCGGTCCGCAGATCGTCATCACCTTCCAGTCCGGCGACGGGCTGGAGGCCGGGCGGACCCGCATCAAGCACAAGAACGTCGATCTGGGCGTGATCGAAGCGGTCCGGTTGTCCGACGACCTGTCGCAGGTGATCGCCACCGCCCGCATGGACCGCACTGCCGCCCGCCATTTGAAGGAGGGAACCCGCTTCTGGGTGGTGGCGCCGCGTCTGGGACTGGGGGGAGTGTCGGGGCTGAGCACGGTGGTGTCCGGCACCTATGTGGAGATGGAGCCGGGCGGCGGCGAGGACCGGTGGGAATTCGACGCGCTCGACGAGCCGCCGGCGGTCCGCGCCGACGTGCCGGGCCGCAGCTTCTCCTTGAAGGCGGAGCAGCTGGGATCGCTGGCCCAAGGCTCCCCCGTCTATTTCCGCGGCGTCCAGGTAGGCGAGGTGATGGGCTACAACCTCTCGCCCCAGGACCGGACGGTGTCGGTGTCGGTCTTCATCCGCGCGCCCTATGAGGGGCTGGTGCATGAGGGGAGCCGGTTCTGGCGGTCGTCGGGCATCCAGTTCTCCGCCGGTGCCGACGGCATCAAGTTCCAGACCGAATCGCTGAAGACCCTGGCGCTGGGCGGCGTGGTGCTGGAAACCCCGCCGGATCCGGAGGCCGGAGCGCAGGCGATGGACTGGGCGACCTTCACGCTCTACGAGGATCAGGTGTCCGCGGCCGCCGCGCGCGACCGTCTGCGCGTCCGTTACCGGTTGGAGTTCCCCGGCTCGGTGCAGGGGCTGCAGGCCGGCGCGCCGGTGCTGATGCGCGGCCTGACCGTCGGCCATGTCGCCGCCGTCCGGCTGGAGTATGACGAGGCCAAACAGCAACTGCACATCCCTGTCGAGATCGACATCGAACCCGATCTGGTCGCCCGGACCTATGCCGTCATCGACGGAAAGCCGATGGACGAGGCGGCGGTGCGCAAGCTGATCGCCACCCAGGTGGGCAAGGGGCTGCGCGGGCGTCTGGCGTCCGGCAACCTGCTGACCGGGCAGATGCTGGTGTCCTTCGATTTCGAGCCCGACCCCCCGCCGACGGTACCGGGTACCGAGGGATCGGAACTGCCGACCGTCGCCTCCAGCGACCTCGACTCCCTCTCGCGGTCGGCCGGGGTGGTGATGGACAAGGTGGCGGCGCTGCCGCTCGACGCGCTGCTGGCCGATCTGCGCGGCACCCTGCAGTCGGTGAGCGGCCTTGCCGGCTCGCCGGACCTCGCGCGCTCGCTGGCCGCGCTGGCCAAGGCGCTGGGCAGCGCGGACACGTTGATGCGCGATGCCGACCGGCAACTGCCGCAGTTGGTGAAGAGTCTGCGTGGCGTGGCGACGGCGGCGGAAGGCACGCTGAACAGCGCCAACGGGCTGCTCGGCGGTGGCGGTGGACAGGCCGATCTGCCCGGCGTGATGCGGCAGCTGAACGACGCCGCCCGGTCCTTCCGCGTACTGGCCGACTATCTGGAACGCCACCCGGAAGCGCTGCTCCGGGGCAAAAAATAATGGAATGGGGGATGACGTGATGGAATGGGTGCGCGGATTGCGGAGCGCCGCGCTGGCGCTGCCGCTTCTCGTGCTGGCGGCCTGCCAGTCGACACCGGACAGCCGGCTCTACACGCTGGCGGTGGTCGCACCCGCCGGGACGGTGCAGCCGCTCCGGTCTGGTTCCCAAGCCCTGGCGTTGGGATCGCTGGACCTGCCGATGTTGATCGACCGGCCGCAGATCGTTCGCCGGATCGACGAGAACCGGATCGAGACACTCGAGTTCGACCGCTGGGCCGAACCGCTGGCGGATGGGTTGCGCTCGACCCTGGCCGGGGACCTCGCGGCGCGTCTGCCGGGCGTGACGGTCCTGCCGGTGGCCGGCAGTTCGGTGGGGGAAGGAACGGCCGTGCTGGCCGTCACCGTGCTGCGCTTCGATGCCGACGCCACCGGCCGCGTCGTTCTGGACGCGCAATGGAGCCTGTCGCCGGGTGGCGGCGCGCCTGGGCGAAGGAGTGGGCCGACGCGCGAAACGGTGGAGGTTCCGTCCGCCGGTACCGGTCCCGATGCCCAGGTCAGGGCGATGAGCCAAGCGGTCGGCACATTCGCCGATCGCGTCGCCGCAGGGGTTCGGCGCTGACGCGACCGGTTGCCGCCGCCTTAGAGTGTGATCGGTTCAAGCCGAAGCGCTTGAAGCGTGAATCTCAGGAAAAATCAAAAGCATAGAGTTTGTCTGATGCTTCAACAAGGATCAGACAAACTCTAGTGCAGCAGGGTGGCGCCGCGGTCGGCGGTCGGCAGAGGGCGCTCCCGCGTGCGCTCCATGCACCCGGCGGCGGCCCGCTTCGGTGTGCGAGCATCCTCCGCCGGGTCGGGCAGTTGCAGCCCGGCGCGGCTGAGGGCGGTCGCCAGGACGCAGAGCGGGGCCATCGCCATCCGCACGCCGGCCAGCGGCAACAAGTCGTTCATCAGCAACCCGGCCTCGCCATGCTGGCCCTGTTGCGCCAGCCGAAGCATGTCGAGCAGCAGCGTTTCGTCGGTGCCCAAGCCTGGACAGGGTGGGCGGTGCAGGTCGAGCGGGCGGACGGTGGCCGCCAGTACGATGCGCATCAGCGTATCGAACGCCACGGCGGCATCGTTCGACAACCCGGCCTCGGTCATGCCGTCCTGCCAGTGGGGATGCCGTCGTTCCGGTTCCCGCAGGGGCTCGGCCCACAGGCGCAGAACGGAGACGACCAAAGCCTCGGCGCCACGCAGATCCTGGAATCGCTCGGGGGCGGGAATGGAGCGGCGATGGGACTGCATGCTGGACATGGCGGACTCCGCTTGTGGTGGATGAGTGAAGGCTAGCCCTCTCTATATGAGAATGCAAGGCATTCGCAACGCTAGGTGACGATCTTGCGGGAAGGGCGCCAAGCCCTTCCGTCTCCGCAACCAGGACCTCCGATTGCGGAAGCTGGGCTGTGGAGACGGGGCGGGGGGCGGACGGGATGCCGTTCCGATCAGGCGATTGCCCTCTCGTCCATCAGCGACCGTACGGCTTCGACCACCGCATCGGCCTGCGGCACGAAGGCCTGCTCCAGCGGGAAGCTGGCCGGGGCGGGAGCGTCCGGTCCGGTCAGGCGCAGGACCGGTGCCCGCAGGCTGGCGAAGGCCTTTTCCGCGACCAGGGCGGCGACCTCTGCACCGACGCCGCACAGGCGGCTCGCCTCATGCACCACGACCAGCCGTCCGGTCCTGGCGACGGAGCGCAGGATGGCGGTCTCGTCCAGCGGCTTCAGGCTGCGAAGGTCGATCACTTCGGCGTCGATGCCGGCGGCAGCCAGCGTCTCGGCGGCCGCCATGCAGGTGCCAACCGTCTTGGCATAGGACACCAGCGTCACGTCGCGGCCCTCTCGCCGCACCGCCGCCTTGCCCAGCGGGATGGCGTCGGCCTCTTCCGGCACCTCGCCGGTGCTGTAGCCGAGTGCGATGTCGGCGAAGACCAGCACCGGGTTGTCGTCGCGGATCGCCGACTTCATCAGCCCCTTGAAGTCGGCGGGGGTGGAGGGCATGACGATCTTCAGGCCGGGGCTGTGGACGAACCAGCTTTCCACATTGTGGTTGTGCTGGGCGCCGACGCCCCAGCCGGCGCCGGTCATCGCCAGCACCACCATCGGGAAGCTGAACTGCCCGCCGGAGATGTAGCGCAGCTTGCCGGCGCTGTTAACGATCTCGTCCATGGCATAGCAGAGGAAGGGCGCGAACAGCAGGTCCACCACCGGGCGCAGGCCGGTGGCGGCAGCCCCGGCGGCGGTGCCGGCAATGATGCCCTCGGCCAGCGGGGTGTTGCGGACACGGGCGGCGCCGAACTCCTCCAGCAGGTCGTGGCGCTTGGTGGCGACGCCCTCGCCGAAGATCATCACGGTGGGGTCGAGCCGCATCTCCTCGGCCAGGGCGGCGGAGATCGCGTCGTTGACGGTCATGGTGGTCATGGTGGTGGGCCTCCGCTCAGGCGTAGACATCGGTGGTCAGGACCTCGACGCCCGGATAGGGGCTGGCGTCGGCGAAGGCCGTGGCGGCCTCCATCGCCGCGCGGACGCGGGCTTCCATGGCGGCTTCGGCTTCGGCGGTCAGGCGGCCTTCGCGCTCCAGCCGCGCGCGCAGGCCCAGGATCGGGTCGCGGTCGCGCCACCGGGCCAGTTCGGCCTTGTCGACATAGCCCTGGTCGTCGGGCTCGAAATGGCCGCGCAGGCGGTAGGTCATCGCCTCCAGCAGGAAGGGCTTTCCGGTGCGGCGAATGGCGTCGATGGCGGCACTTGCGGCATCGAACACCGCCAGCGGGTCATTGCCGTCGACCACGGCAGTCTCAACCCCCAGGGCCGCCGCCTGCCCGACGATGCCGTCCGCCAGCATCGTCTCCTTGCGGTGGACGAAGGCCTGCCACTGGTTGTTTTCGCAGACATAGAGGATCGGCAGCTTCCACACCGCGGCGAGGTTCAGCGATTCCTGGAAACGCCCTTCGGTGGCGGCACCGTCGCCGAAGAAGCAGGCGACGATTCCCGACTTGTCCAGCATCCTGCGCGACAGTCCGACGCCGGTCGCCAGCGCCAATTCGCCGCCGACGATGGTGGAGGTCAGCACGACGCCGAACTCCTTGGCCGAGATGTGCAGCGACCCGCTCTTGCCGCCGCAATAGCCGTCGCGCTTGCCCATCACTTCGGCCAGCATGCGGCCGGGATCGGCGCCGCGGGCCAGCAGATGGCCGGCGCTGCGATGGTTGGTCAGGATCAGGTCGTCGGCGGTGAGCGCCGAGACGACGCCGACGGCAGGCGCCTCCTGGCCCACCGAGGTGCAGGTTCCGGCGGCACGGCCGCGTCCATGCAGGTCGATCAGCGTCTCTTCATAGGCACGGATCAGCATCATGCGTTCGAGGGCCTGGACCGGATCCAGGGGAAGGACTGTCATGGCGGTGGTCTCCCTAGAATTGGGGACCGTCCGGATGCGCGGAGTCTTCGTTGCGGCTCGCCAGCGCCACTCGTCGGGCATCTCCGCGAACCTGGCGCGGAGAGCGAGGAGAGGGCAGGGGCCGATGTTGCATTCCGAACGGGCCGTGTTCGGAAGCGACCATAAGCGTGCCAATCGAGCTTCGGGTACTAACTGTTTCTTATGGGAATGCTAAAAGATCATTAAGTGTCTCGGGTGGGACAACGATCTGAAATATCGCGCCTTTTTCAGCGCTGCGACCACTGGGTCAGCCAACCCGCCAGCCGGTCGAATCCGGCATCGATCACCACGGCAAGCGCGGCAACGATCAAGGCGCCCTGGATGACATAGGCTTGGTTCGATCCGTTCAGCCCGACGATGATCGGCAGGCCCAGGGTCTTGGCGCCGACAGTGGAGGCGATGGCTGCGGTACCGACATTGATGATGACGGCGGTGCGCACGCCGGCCAGGATCACCGGGGCCGCCAGGGGCAGTTCCACCCGGAACAGCACCTCCGCCGGCCCCATGCCGAGGCCGCGGGCGGAATCCAGCACCGGGGCCGGAACACCGTCCAGGCCGGCGACCGTGTTCTCCACCACCGGCAGCAGGGCGTAGAGCGTCAGCGCGATCAGCGCCGGCTCCTGTCCGAACCCCATCACCGGCACGGCCAGCGCCAGCACCGCCACCGGCGGGAAGGTCTGGCCCATGGTGGCGATGGTCTCCAGCAGGCCGCGGAACTCCCGTCCCCAGGGCCGCGTGACGGCGATGCCGGCCCCGCCTCCCAGCAGGATCGCGGCAAGGCTCGAGAGGCCGACCAGCGCCATATGGTCCAGCGTCAGCCGGATGAAGCTCTCCGCCTCGTACAGCGGGCGGTCCAGCCCGGGGTAGAGCGTCGCGAAGAGCGGCTTCAGCGACGGCATTCCCAGAACCAGGGCCACCAGCGCCACCAGCCCCAGCATCAGCCGGTCCGTCAGCAGCTCACGCGGGGCCATGCCGGCGCCGGTCATGCCGTTCCACTGGGGCCAGGGCCGCTGCAGGCTGGGCCGCCGGGGGCCGGACGCACGAGATCGGACAAATGCAGGACCCCGGCCGGCCGGCCGTCTCCATCCACCACCGGCAGCCGCTCGGTGCCGCGGGCGACCATTTCCGACAGGGCGCGGTGCAGCGGGGTCCCGCTCGCTAGCGGTTCGCCGGTCACGCTTTCCTGGCGGCGGGCGCGGTCGCCGACGGTCTCGACGGCAAGCCGCTTCAGGCCCCACTCCTCGCGCCCGACGAGGTCGCGCACCAGCGGGCTGGCCGGGTGGGTCAGGATGTCCAGCGGGGTGGCGCATTGGATCAGCCGGCCATGGTCCATCACCGCGATGCTGTCGCCCAGCCGCAAGGCCTCGTCCATGTCGTGGGTGACGAAGACCACGGTGGTGCCGGTGCGGCGGTGGATGGCCGACAGCTCGGCCTGCAGGCTGGCGCGGGTGATGGGGTCGAGCGCGCTGAACGGTTCGTCCATCAGCAGGATGCGCGGCTCAGCCGCCAGCGCGCGGGCGACGCCGACCCGCTGCTGCTGCCCGCCGGACAGCTGGTGCGGATAGGCGCCGCGATAGCGCCGCGGGTCGAGGTTCAGCAGTTCCAGCAGTTCGGTCACGCGGTCGCGGATGCGCGCCCTGGGCCAGCCGAGCAGGCCGGGGACGGTGGCGATGTTGCGCTCCACCGTCCAGTGCGGGAACAGCCCGACCGACTGGATGACATAGCCCATGCGCCGGCGAAGCTCTTCCGGCTTCAGCGCGGCGATGTCCTCGCCGTCGATGCGGATGGCGCCCTCGTCGGCCGGGATCAGCCGGTTGATCATCCGCAGCACCGTCGATTTGCCGGAGCCGGACGGGCCGATCAGCACGCGGAACTCCCCCTCCGCCACGGTGAAGGACACGGCATCCACCGCGGTCCAGGTGCCGAAGCGCTTGGTCACGCGCTCGAAATCGATCATGGCGCACTCCTTCCCGGCAGAACGCCGATGCTGTGGGTGGCGGCGGCGATGCCGATGGACAGCAGGGCGTCGGCCGCCACCGCCAGCAGGATGACGGGAACGGCCCCCAGCAGCACAAGGTCCAGCGCGTTGGCGAAAAGCCCCTGGAACATGATGGCGCCGAGCCCGCCGGCACCGATCAGCGCCGCCACCGCCGCCAGCCCGACCGCCTGGACCACGGTGATGCGCAGCCCCGACAGGAAGACCGGCAAGGCCAGTGGCAGATCCACCCGCAGGAAGATTTGGCGCGGCGTCAGCCCCATCCCCCTCGCGGCCTCCCGCACCGGGGCGGGTACGCCGTCGAGGCCGACCGCGGTGTTGCGGACGATGGGCAGCAGGGAATAGAGCGTCAGCGCGATCATCGCCGGCAGCGGCCCGACCCCGCTGATTCCCGATCCCGGCAGCATGGTTCCAAGCGCGGCCAGCGGCGCCATCAGCAGTCCGAACAGCGCGATCGACGGCACCGTCTGAACCACGTTCAGCACCGGGAAGACGGCGCGGCCGACCGCCTGCACCCGGTGCGCGGCGATCCCCAGCGGCACGCCGACCAGCAGGGTCGGCAACAGCGCCGTCGCCACCAGCATGGCGTGGCGCAGCACGGCATCGGCGAACACGTCGCGCCGGTTGGCGTATTCCTTGAGAATCGACAGCGAATCGAGATGGCCCGAGGCCAGTTGCAGCGCCACCAGCCCGGCGACCGCGCCGCCCACCGCCATCCGGCCGACGGCCCCCAGCCCCAGCCGACGCGCCGCATCCACCGCGGTCAGCAGCCCGGCCGCCGCCATCACCCAGAAACCGGAGGCGAAGGATGTCCGTGCCGCCGCGGATGCTCCTTGCGCCAGCACAGCCGCCTGGGCGCCGGTCAGCCAGACCAATCCGGCGGTGAACAGCCCGCCGGCCGCGACGGTCAGGCCGAGCCCGAACCGGGTCGGGCGCAGGAACGGCGTCGCCAGCAGGGCCAGTGCCGTGATCAGGACCATCGCTCCCCCCAGTCCCTGCACCGCCGTCCACAGCGGCACCGGCCGCCCGGACAGCAGCCGGTTGGGCGCGAAGCCGAGGAACGGCAATGCGACGGCGGCGGCGGCGGCGGCCAGCGCCATCAGCAGGGCGACGCGGTTGTGCAGGGGCAGGCGGATGATCACGTCACCGGCTTACTTCAAGAAGCCCTTGGACTTCAAATACTCGGTGGCGACCTGCTTCTGGTCCTGTCCGTCCACCGAGATCTTGGCGTTCAGCCCGCGCAGGGTTCCGGCATCCAGGCTGGCGAAGACCGGGTTCAGCAGGTCGGCGATCTTCGGGTTGGCCGTCAGAACCGAGGCGCGGACGGTCGGGGCCGGCTCATACACCATCTGCGCGCCCTTGGTGTCGGCCAGGACGACGAGGTCCAATGCCGCGATGGCGCCGTCGGTGCCATAGACCATGGCGGTGTTGACGCCGGAGGTCTGCTCCGCCGCCGCACGGATGGTGGCGGCGGTGTCGCCGCCGGCCAGGATCAGCATCTGGTCGGGCTTCAGCGCGAATCCGTAGGTCTGCTGGAAGGAGGGCAGGGCGGCCGGGCTCTCCACGAACTCGGCGGAGGCCGCGACCTTCGCCTTGCCGCCGCCGGAGACCCACTTGGCGAAATCCTCCATCGTCTTCAGCTTGTTGGCGTCGGCGACGTCGTGGCGGACGGCGAGCGCCCAGGTGTTGTTGGCAGGGGCCGGCTTCAGCCAGACGACGTTGTTCTTCTCCTGATCGAGCTGCCGGACCTTGTCGTAGCCGGCGCCGGCATTCTTCCAGACCGGGTCGCTGTCGACGTTGAAGAAGAAGGCGCCGTTGCCGGTATATTCGGGATAGATGTCGATCTCGCCGGACAGCAGCGCGCCGCGCACGATCTTGGTCGGACCCAGCTGGATCTTGTTCTCCGTCGGGATGCCGCCCGCCTGCAGCACCTGGAGGATCATGGTGCCGAGCAGCCCGCTTTCGGCATCCAGCTTCGAGCCGACGCGGACCGCGTCTGCCGCCTGCGCCGTACCGGCGAGCAGGCTCACCGCAAGCGCTGCCGCGCCGATGACGGCGCGGCCCTTGTTGAAGATCGTGAACACCCTGGAACCTCCCCCTGAAAGCATTGGGGAAAGGATGGGTGACAGCCCCGCTCACGGCAAGCCGCGCTTTCCGTCTGTCCTTTCCCGGATATGAGTTTCAGCCTATTCCCCTGAGGAACTTCCCATCCCCGGACGCTGTTGAGCGGGAAACGGCAACAGGAGGATCCGATGTCCCAGGGCGACAAGGACAAATACACCGAGAAGCAGAAGCGCAAGGCAGAACATATCGAGGAGGGATACGAGAAACGCGGCGTGTCACATGAGGAAGCGGAAAAGCGCGCCTGGGCTACCGTCAACAAACAGGACGGCGGTGGGAAGAAGGGCGGATCGGGCCATGACAAATAGCGAGGACCGGCTCACGACTATTTCTCACAGCCCACGATACGTCCACTCCGTCCCCAGCGCCGCCGCGTCGCGGTCGCGCAGCGCGGCGACGTCGGCGTGGGCGGACGACAGCTCGCACACCGGATCGGTCGCATCGGCACTGCCCGCCAGCGCCAAGGCTTGGCAGCGGCAGCCGCCCCAATCCTCTTCCTGATGGTCGCAGGACCGGCAGGGATCCGGCATCCAGCCGGTGCCGCGGTAGCGGGTGAAGGCCGGGCCGTCGCGCCAGATGTCGGACAGGCTGCGGTCATGCACCGTCTCGAACGCCAGTCCCGGGATCGTCTCCGCCGCGTGGCAGGGCAGGACACGGCCGTGCGGGGTGACGTTCATGAAGCGGCGCGCCCAGCCGCCCATGCAGCTCTTCGGCCGGCGGGCGTAGTAATCGGGCACGACGTAATCCACCACGATCCGCCCGGCCAGTTCGGGCAGCCGGGCGCGCACCGCCGCATCCATCGCCAGCAACTGGTCGCGCGACGGCATCAGCGCCGCACGGTTGGCGAGCGCCCAACCGTAATACTGCACATTGGCGATCTCGATTCGTCCGGCGCCGAGATCCATCGCCAGATCGATGACGTCATTGACCCGCTCGATGTTGTGGCGATGCAGCACCGCGTTGATGGTCAGCGCCAGACCCTGGGCGACCACCGCCCGGGCCACCTCCAGCTTCTTCGCATGGCCGCCCTTGAAGCCGCCGATACGGTCGGCGCCGCCGGCCTCGGCATCCTGCAGGCTGATCTGGACATGCTGAAGCCCGGCCCGCTGCAGCCGCTCCAGCCTTGGCCGGTCGAGCAGCACGGCCGAGGTGATGAGGTTGCTGTAGAGCCCGATCTCCGTCGCGTGGGCGACCAGCTCTTCCAGATCCTTGCGGACGCAGGGCTCGCCGCCGGAAAAATGGACCTGCAGGGCGCCGACGTCGGCCGCCTCGTCCAGCACGCGCTTCCAGGTGGCGGTGTCCAGCTCGGCGCTGGCCGGATCGAGCGCCAGCGGATTGGAACAATAGGGGCAGCGCAGCGGGCAGCGGTGCGTCAGCTCCATCAGCACGGCGAAGGGCGGGGCCGGCTCGGTCTGGGTCGCGGCGGCGAAGGCGGGCAGGGCGCAGCTCATCGGACTCACCTCCTGGGGACGCACCTCCCGGGGCGCCTCATGTGACGACATAGCCCTTGTTGCGCAGGTCGGTCAGCATCTCCAGCACGTCGCCGGCGATCTCCGTGCGCGGGGCATCATACTCCACCGACAGCCGGTCGATACCGGCGGCCACGTCGGCGATGTCCGGCCCGACGCAGGCACGCACCACCGCCAGCGCCATCTCGTCCAGCACCAGAAGCCGCTCCGGCCCCATCAGCATCCACTGCCCGCGGCGGCGGTCGTTGCGCAGCATGACGCCGGGGGCCAGCCTCGGCCGGTCGCTCTCGGCGATATGGGGAGCGACCGTGCTCACCGGCTGTACCGTGTCGGTTCCATGTCCTCCGGCACGAAGGCGCCGGGCGGGATCAGGTTGGGGGTGACATAGGCATGGTGCAGCGCGTCGAGCTGCGCCCACAGCAGTTCCGTCTTGAAGCGCAGGGCGCGCAGGCATCGCCGCTGCTGGTCCGCCGTTTCTGCATGGGTCAGCACATAGTCCAGCCCGAACTCCACGTCGCGCGGCGCCTCGTCCAGCCGCTTGCGGAAATAGGACAGGGTGCTGTCGTTGGCGAAGGCGTAGTTGCGCTCGAAGCCGGCGATGCGCTCGCGGTGGATCGACGGCGCGAACAGCTCGGTCAGCGAGGACGCGACCGCTTCCAGCAGCGAGTGGTCGCGGACGAAGTTGACATAGGCGTCCACCGCGAAGCGG
Organism: Azospirillum endophyticum; assembly: GCF_016595245.1. Taxonomy (GTDB): domain Bacteria; phylum Pseudomonadota; class Alphaproteobacteria; order Azospirillales; family Azospirillaceae; genus Azospirillum; species Azospirillum endophyticum. The sequence goes on along the minus strand of NZ_JAENHM010000088.1, from coordinate 8,388 downwards.
GTGGCAGGGAGGATGCCCTCCAGTGACTTCACGTATGCGCGGTCCAGCCCCAGCCCGTCGGTCAGACGCAGCCAGCGCTCGATGCCGCCGACCCTGGTCTCGTCCAGCTCGCCGCTTTGGGTCAGGCCGTCATGGTCCAGCACCCGCTGCAACCAGGCGCGGCGCAGCGCCGGATCGTCCATGCGGGACATGATGGTCAGGTCCTTGCGCGGGATCGACACCTGGTAATAGAAGCGGTTCAGCGCCCAGGCCTGGATCTGCCCCTTCTGCAGCTTGCCGCCGTGCAGAAGCTGATGGAAGGGGTGGAGGTCGTGATACTGCCGCTCGCCGATGGCATAGAGGGCGGCGCGGAATTCCTCGCGGGACATCAGCTCGGTCATAGGGTCAGCTCCAGCCCGTCATGGGCGATGCGCCAGCCGGCCGCTTCGGCCTCGGCCCGTTCGGGCGAATCCTCCAGCAGGGCGGGGTTCGTGTTGTTGATGTGGATGTAGATTCTGCGGGCGACGTTCAGCGGCGCGAAGGCGGCCATGCTGCCCGCCGGCCCGGACATCGGCATATGGCCCATCCGCGCCGCCGTCTTGATGCCGGTGCCGCTGCGGATCATCTCGTCGTCGGTCCAGGTGGTGCCGTCGAACAGCACCAGCGGCGCCCCATGCAGCCGGTCTGCCAGCCATGCGGGCATCCCGGCGCAGCCGGGGATGTAGAAGAAACCTTCGCTCGAGCCATCCGCGGGGCGGATGCGCAGAGCCACCGTATCTTCGGCGACGGAACCGAAGCCGGGGCCGGCCGACGCGTCCTCCAGATAGAGCGCCACCTTGCCCGGTACCGCGAAGGCCTCAACCTCCAGCCCCAGCGGGCGGCCGTCGGCCCCGGCGGGCTGGAATGGCTGGCCCAGCGCCATCGGACGGCGGGCGACCAGATCCGGGTTGAGGACGTTGAAGACGCTGTTGGCGGCGAGCACGCCATGGACGCGCGGGGTGGCGTAGACGGCGAAGGGGTGGGATTCGCGCAGGGTCAGCAGGCCGGCGACATGGTCGATGTCGGCATTGGTCAACAACGCCGCGCCGATCGGATTGCCGCGCAGGCCAGCTTTTGGGTGAAGCTGCGGATTGGCGAGCAGCTGCGCGCCGAGGTCGGGCGAGGCGTTCAGCAGCAGCCAGCGCTCGCCGTCGGCGGTCACCGCCAGCGACGATTGGGTGCGCGGCTTCGCCGCCGGGTCGCCGGAGCGGGCACGGCGGCATCCCTCGCAGGCGCAGTTCCATTGCGGGAAGCCCCCGCCGGCCGCCGAACCGAGTACGAGAATCTTCATGGCCACCGTCTTGAACGCGTCTTGACCGCAATCCTGGCTAAGCAAATCCAGGGGTGGACCGGGCCAGGGGTGTACCGGGGAAGAGCCGTCACGCCGTGCTTCCCCGGCTCCCCCTCGTCCGGCTTACAGGCCGGCGCAGGCGTAGGCGTTGATCTCGGTGCCGACGGCGATCTCGGTGGTCTTCGGTTTGCGCCAGGTCTTCATCGCGTGATACTCCTGCTTGCTGACTGTTGCTGACCAGGATGGTTGGCAAGATGAAGAGTAGCGGTCCGAGGCGGAGGACCGCCATGCTACCATGGTGTAATCCGCCACCTCTTTCGACGCCGGATCACCACTTGCGTCACGGCGCGGGAGCGGCGGGCGGCGGCAGCGGATGCGCCTCCTCCGTCGGCAGACCGGCCTCCATCCAGCCGTCGATGCCCGTCGGGTACCAATGCACCCGGGCATAACCAAGCAACACCGCACGCTTGGCCGCGTTCCATGACAGCCAGCAATCGGACAGGCAGTAGAACAGGAGATCACGGGACCGGTCACCGCCGGTCAACCGGTCCAGCTGGGATTCGAACCATCCCAGAGTCGCCGGGTCGGGTGCTCCCACCCCGACATTGGGCAGCCAGACGCCGCCGGGAATCTGCCGGTAGGGCTTCGACTGCAGCCAGGGGCCGCCGGGGAGTGTGCTGCGTTCGAGCCGCTGGACGAAGATCGGGACGAGGCGGCCTTGCGACAGCAGGGACTGCACGGCGGGCGTGTCGACCGTCTCCGCCCCGGCGACCCCGTCCGGCGTGGGGGAGCGGTAGTCGGACAGTCGGTAGCCCTCCGGCTGCGGCACGCCGGCGGCGAGGGCGGGGGCAGCGGGGGCGGAGGTGATGAGAAGGGCGAGGGCGAGGAGGACGGAGCGGATGCTGGGGAAGTCATGGCTCCGCCCCGGTTTTCCCCCGCTGGCGGGCGAAGGCCGGGGCGGGGGGCCGTGCCTATGGCTCCTCACCGCCGGTCGGCCAGGACGCGGTTGGCGATCACCACCGCCTGGGTGCGGCTGTAGACCTTGAGCTTCTGCAGGATGGCGGAGACATGGGCCTTCACCGTCGTCTCGGTGATGCTGAGATCGAAGGCGATCTCCTTGTTCAGCTTTCCGGTGCCCAGCAACTCCAGCACCCGCAACTGCTGTGCCGTCAGGGTGGCGATGCGGCGGGCGATCTCGGCGGTCTCGGCATCCTCGGGGTCGTCAGCCGCTCCCTCCTCGCCGGCGGAGGGCGGAACATAGAGCTCGCCGTTCAGCACCTGGCGCAGGGCAGCGGCGATGGCATCGCGTGGGGTCGATTTGGGAATGAAGCCGGCGGCTCCGCTCTCCATCGCTTCGCGCACCCAGCGGCGCTCCTCATGGGCGGAGACGACGACCACCGGCGTTGCCGGAAAGCGCTGGCGCAGCATGCGCAGCCCACCGAGCCCGTTCATGCCGGGCATGTTGACGTCCAGCAGAACGAGGTCGAGATCGCCCCGCTCCTCCAGCGCCTGCATGACGCTGTCGAGCCGGTCCGCCTCCATCACATCGGTGGCTTGGCAGGAATAGAGCACCGCGCTGCGCAACGCATCGCGCACCATCGGGTGATCATCGGCAATCAGGATCCGGGTCATGGCCTGCGGTTCCCTGCATAGCGGCAGATTGGAGCGGATTGCGGGAAAGCTCCGCCGATCCATTGTGTCAGACCCAAATGGAAAGGTGCAACAAGGCGAATAACGCCAATTGTTTTGTGCGCGAACATGTCGCACCGCCATCGAGTGTACCTCCTTCGGCAGCGCCCGTGGTCAGTCCTTCGGGACGGCTTCCAGCCGGGAGCGGATCGAACCGTCGGTGCCGCGCTCCTTGCGGCGGGGAAGGGCAGGTGGCTTGGCCGGTCTGAGCATCATCCGTGCGTCCTCTTCCTGGATCCGTCTTATGGCTCCCGCTCGTCTTTAGGCCGTTGGTTCAGGTCTCGACGGGGCACGGGGCCGTTGTGGGGTCGGATTGCGGCAGAGAATAGCAATCGTTCGTTCGCATAATTATTCGACGATGGTACAAGACCGGCCGCTGCCGCTGCGCCCAAGCCGCTCCGCCATGATCGATGGTCGGATGACGCTTGCGGCAGGCGGCCGGGCCTTGGGCGGTCAAGCCAGCGGCGGCAGCCGTCCGGCATTGATCGCCGACTTCACCTTCGCCAGCTGCCGAACCGCAGGATCGCCCAGCCGCAGGGCCACACCGGTCGACAGCACGTCGATCAGCGTCAGATGCACCAGCCGCGATGCCATCGGCGTGTACATCTCGGTGTCCTCCACCGGCCGGCTGGCGATGATCACGGTCGCCATGGCGGCTAGGGGGGATCGGGGAGCGGTGATCGCCACCACCGCCGTACCCTGGGCCCGGGCCGCCGCCGCCAGTTCGTTGATCGTTCCGCTGCGTCCGGTGTTGGACAGCGCCAGCAACACCCCGCCGGCCGCCATATTGACCAGCAGCATGCGCGCCAGGACCGGATCGGCGCAGGGTTGGGCGTCGGCCCCGAAGCGCAGCAGCTTGTGTGCCGCATCCTGGGCCAGGGCGCTCGACCCCCCGGTGCCGACGCACAGCACCCGTGGTGCATCGGCCAGCAGGGCGATGGCCCGGTCCAGCGCCTCGTCGTCCAGCGCGTCGGACGCCGCAGTCAGCGCGGCGGCGCTCGATGAAAAAATTTTTCGCGCCAGCGTGCCGACATCGTCGCCGGGTGCGACATCCTGGCTGACATAGGGCGTGCCGCGGAGACCCTCGCAGCGCAACGCATCGCGGGCCTGGGAGCCGGCAAGGCGCAGCTTGAAGTCGGGGAAGCCGGCGCAGCCGACGCTGCGGCAAAAACGCACGACGGTCGCTTCGCTCACCGCCGCCGCCTGTGCCAGAGAGGTGACGTTCAGGTCCAGCACCCGCCGCGGATCGGCCAGCACCAAATCGGCGATCCGCCCCTCCGACCGCTTCAGCCCAGTCCGCAACCGGCGGATCTCGCCCAATATATCCAATGGTGCAGGATTGGTGGCTGCGGTGTTGACCGGGGATGCCATGACGTAAAGTTACTTCCCTGGAAAGGACCGGCCCATCGCGGAGCCAGACCGGCGAGATGCTTCGATGGGGCGTTCCCGCCACTATGAAGAATTTCGCCATGAATGGCGAGAAATCCGACAAAGCCGGCCCCTGTATGAAAAAAAATTTCTTCACACCCCGCTGCCCTTGGCGTATGGTCCGGTTCGGAAATCATCGCCTCCCACAAACGGTCGAGACGCGATCATGAGCAAGCCCAGCCCCCTGAATTCTGTCGTCGCCCGCGTGACGGAGCGTATCGCGGAGCGCAGCCGCGACCGCCGTGCCGCCTATCTGGCGCGGCTGGAAAGCGCCGGCGGACAGCCGCGCCGCCATCGCCTGGGCTGTGCCAACCTCGCCCACGCCTTTGCGGCCTGCGGTGCGAATGACAAGGCGGCGCTGCGCGGCGAGACGCAGCCGTCGATCGGCATCGTCACCGCCTACAACGACATGCTCTCGGCCCATCAACCCTATGAGCGCTATCCCGCGATGATCCGCGAGTCGGTGCGCGCGGCCGGCGGCGTCGCCCAGGTGGCCGGCGGCGTACCCGCCATGTGCGACGGCGTCACCCAGGGTTATGAGGGGATGGAACTGTCGCTGTTCAGCCGTGACGTCATCGCCCTGGCGACCGGAGTCGCGCTGTCCCACGCCACCTTCGACGGCGTGCTGTGCTTGGGCATCTGCGACAAGATCGTCCCCGGCCTGGTGATCGGCTCGCTCGCCTTCGGCCATCTGCCGACGATCTTCGTCCCCGCCGGTCCGATGCCGTCCGGCCTGTCGAACGCCGACAAGGCCAAGGCGCGCCAGCTCTACGCCCAGGGCAAGGTCGGGCGCGAGGAACTGCTGGAGGCCGAGTCCAAATCCTACCATGCCCCCGGCACCTGCACCTTCTACGGCACCGCCAACACCAACCAGATGCTGATGGAGATCATGGGCCTGCACCTGCCGGGCGCCAGCTTCGTCAATCCCAACACTCCCCTGCGCGATGCGCTGACCGACGCGGCGGCCCGGCGGGTGGTGGCGATGACCGTTCCCGGTGCCGGCACCCCCATCGGCCGGATCGTCGACGAGCGCGCGCTGGTCAACGGCATCGTCGGACTGCTGGCCACCGGCGGTTCGACCAACCACACCCTGCACATCCCGGCCATCGCCGCCGCCGCCGGCGTCGAACTGAACTGGGAGGATTTCTCGGAGCTGTCGGCGGTCGTCCCGCTGCTGGCCCGCGTCTATCCCAACGGCAGCGCCGACGTGAACCGCTTCCATCAGGCCGGCGGCATGCCCTTCGTCATCGGCCAGCTGATCGATGCCGGCCTCCTCCACACCGACATCGCCACCATCCATGGCGACGGCGGACTGGAGCCCTACCGCAGCATGCCGGACCTGGATGAGGGCGGCGCCCTGACCTGGACCCGTGCCGCCACCGATCAGAGCGGCGACCCGTCGGTGGTCGCCACCACGGCGGCGCCCTTCGCGGCCGAAGGCGGCTTGCGCGTGCTGACCGGCAATCTCGGCCGCGGCGTCATCAAGATCTCGGCGGTCAAGCCGGAGCATCGCCTGGTCGAAGCCCCGGCCCGCGTCTTCGACAGCCAGGAGGCCGTCCAGATCGCCTTCCGCGCCGGCGAACTCGACCGCGACGTCATCGTCGTCGTGCGCTACCAGGGTCCCGGCGCCAACGGCATGCCGGAATTGCACAAGCTGACGCCGCCGCTGGGCGTCTTGCAGGACAAGGGCTTCAAGGTCGCGCTGGTGACCGACGGCCGCATGTCCGGCGCGTCGGGCAAGGTGCCGGCCGCGATCCATGTCACGCCGGAGGTGAAGGGCGGCGGGCCGCTCGGCCGCGTGCGTGACGGCGACGTCCTGCGGCTGAATGCGGAAGCCGGGACCCTCGAAGCTCTGGTCGATGCAGCCGAGTGGGAGAGCCGGGGTGCCCCGCCGCCGCCGAGCGAGGATGCCTCCCATGGCTGCGGCCGAGAGCTGTTCTCCCTGTTCCGCAACAATGCCGGCCCGGCGGAGAGCGGCGCTTCCGTCCTCAACCTGCTGGGCTGAAACCTGTCGAGCCGAACCGGCAGGCAGGATCATGGAAAATCGGGCCGGCATCGGGCCATGCCGGCCCGCATTGTGACCGGCCCATCCCTGTGGCACCATGACGCACGGGCTGACCCAAGGCTCCGTGCCATCGACGTCGAGAGGTCCCGAAGATGCACTCCCGATCCACCGGCGCAGCCCCCGCACTGCCTCCCTTCGATTACACGGTGTTCGGCGGCACCGGCGATCTGGCCCTGCGCAAGCTGTTGCCGGCGCTCTATCTGCGCGACAAGGCGGGGCAGGTGGCCGACGGCAGCCGGATCATCGGCGTCTCGCGCAGCCCGCTGACTCCGTCCGACTACCGCGCCAAGGCCGAGGAGGCGATCCAAGAGCACGTGCACGCGGACGAACGCGACACCGCGGTGATCGCCCGGTTCCTGGAACGGCTGGACTATGTTCCGGTCGACGTCACCTCCGACAATGGCTGGAACGAACTGACGGAACGGCTGGACAATCCACCGGCCCGGAGCAGCGGAGCGGTCCGCATCTTCTATCTCGCGACCTCTCCCGGCCTGTTCGGTCCGGTCAGCGATCAGTTGCGTGCCTTCGGTCTGGCCACCGCCGATTCGCGGGTCGTGCTGGAGAAGCCCATCGGCCGCGACCTCGCCTCGGCACAGGAGATCAACGACCGGGTCGGTGCCGTCTTCACCGAGCCGCAGATTTACCGCATCGATCATTACCTCGGTAAGGAGACGGTGCAGAATCTGCTGGCCCTGCGTTTCGGCAATTCCCTGTTCGAACCGCTGTGGAACGCCGACCACATCGACCATGTGCAGATCACCGTCGCCGAGACGGTCGGCGTCGAGGAGCGCGGCGGCTATTACGACCAGTCCGGCGCCCTGCGCGACATGGTGCAGAACCATCTGCTGCAGCTGGTCTGCCTGGTCGGCATGGAATGCCCGATCTCGCTGGCCCAGGAATCGGTGCGCGACGAGAAGCTGAAGGTCCTGCGCTCGCTCAAAGCCATCGGGCCGGACGAGATCGGCGGCTGCACCGTTCGCGGTCAGTATCGCGCCGGCGCCGTCGCCGGCGGTGCGGTGCCGGGCTACCTCGACGAACCCGGCATCCCGCCCGGCAGCGGCACCGAGACCTTCGTCGCGCTGAAGCTGGAGATCGACAACTGGCGCTGGGCCGGCGTGCCCTTCTACCTGCGCAGCGGCAAGCGGCTGCCGGCCAAGATGTCGGAGATCGTCATCCAGTTCCGGCCGATCCGCCATTCCATCTTCCCGCAAGGTGCGGGCGAACTGCAGGCCAACCGCCTGATCGTCCGGCTCCAGCCGGACGAGAGCATCCGCATGCATCTGATGACCAAGGAACCGGGACCGGGCGGCATGCGCCTGCGGCCGGCGGCTCTCAACCTCAGCTTTGCCGAAACCTTCGGCGGCCGGTTCCCGGATGCCTACGAAAGGCTTCTGATGGATGTGGTGCGCGGCAACTCCACCCTGTTCATGCGTCGCGACGAGGTCGAGGCCGCGTGGCAATGGGCGGAGCCGATCATCGACGGCTGGATGGCCCGGCACGAGATGCCGAAGCCCTATATCGCCGGCACTTGGGGGCCGTCCCAGTCCATCGCCCTGATCGAGCGCGACGGCCGCACCTGGCATGACGACGAGATTCCATCCGCTGCCTTCTGACGGCGTCCGGTTAGAAAATCGTCATCGGAGTGAAAAAAGGTCTTGCGCGGTTCGGGAGGGCTCGCCTATAAAGCGCCTCCCGACGCGAACGACGCCGGCGCCGCCGACACGGCAGCGACCGACACGCGAACGGGAAGCCCGACAAACCGGCGCTTGCGACCCGAACCCCAGAGGTTCGGTCGAGCATCCGGTTTCTGCATCGGGCGGGTTCTTTGACAAGTTTATACCGTGTTGTGAGAAGGGATGCGCAGGCGGCGGCAGTTGGTAGCCGTTGCGGCCTTGGG
>NZ_JAENHM010000087.1 GCF_016595245.1 Azospirillum endophyticum | reverse complement strand
TCTCCAATATCTGGGCAACCACACCGCGTGCGGCTACCCCGAGTCCCTAACAGCCTCTAGCCAAAGCTCTTATGAGTGAATTCGATCAATCTGTACTCCACCCCCTGGTGGGCACGACAAAAAAAGCTATCGAACAGCGCGGTCGGGGCCGCATCAGGATTATCGGAAAGAAGTTTCAGCTCCCCGTCCAACCTGTTGTCGGCGAGCCGCTGCGCTACTGCATTCAACGGTACAGCGCGATCGGTGCCGGCATGCCATGCCGCCGCAGCTACCTCCTCCAGCATCTGCTCCAACCGATCGCGAACAGGGTCGATGGCCTCCGTACCCCCATCTCCCTCACTCCGCCGATGGATACGGTCGAGGACATGGTCAAACAGGCGGGTGTAGAGGTCGTGAACACCGCTGATAGTGGCCGCCTGTTCTGGCCCTTCCTCCGTTAGGATTTGTGCCAACAGCCAGTTCAACAGCGGCTGCTCCGTCAGCGAGTCGATATGCGGGTCAGCGTAGGTCAGAGGCTCGGGCATCCCGCCAACCGGATCGAAGCGCTTCCACCAGCTCAACCTCTGATCGAGATAGACCAATTCCTGCGGTTCGTAACCGCAACGGTCATGCTGGTCGATGCAATAGCGCAGCACATGCAGCCGGGCTTCGTCATCGCGGCCGATGGCCCCGGTGGCAGCGGCTGCACCAGCGGCACCCGGCCGCCCGGCAAGCAACAGCAGCACGCGGGTGTCTTCACGGTTCCACTCCGACAGGCGTTGTCCCAGATCGGTGATGAACCCGCTCAGCAGCACCGTTGCTCCCTGGCCTGCCTTGGCCAGTTCGTCCAGCCCGTCCAGAATCAGCACCAGCGGCTCGCCAGCAGAAAGAGGATTCAAGGGATCGTGCCCGAGGTCGACAATCAGATAGCGCGCCAATTCCTCAAGCGAACCCTTGGCGATGTTGAGTCGGGTGAGCGGAACCAGCAGCACCCGCCGCTTTTCCGCTGCCAGCCGGGCGGCGAGCTTCATGCAGGCGCTCGATTTGCCGGCGCCGGGTTCGCCGGACAGCATGCGGATCCGCTCGGACGGACCATGGTCTGTCTGGGTGGCCCAGCCATACAGCGTGTCATCCAACCAGACGAGGGTCCGTTTGCGTCGCTCGCCGCCTGTCCTTTCCGGCGCCTCCGGGTCGCCCACCGCGGCCCGCAAGGGAACATAGAGGTCGTTCAGGGAACAGCGGATCTTTTCCGGATTCAGCGTCCGCAACGGCGCATCCATCGCCTTAACCAGACGGTCGCGGTAAGCGTTCCATTGCAACGACCGCTGTGCCGCCGGATCGAACGGCGTCGGCTCCAGCGCCGCCCGCAGCGCATAATACTCCTTTTCCCGCTCCGCGTTCCGCCACTCCCCGGCCAGCGCCAGCGGAAGCGCTTCAGCAAAGGCGCGGCGGATTGGCGGGCGCTTGTCCTCGGGCACCGCGCAGGCCCGCATGAACCAGTCGAACAGGGTCAACAGCGCCTCTAGACCCGGCCAGCGTTCCGCATCGGTCAAGGCGATTTCGGTCAGGTCTAAGGACGTTTCGGCGGTGGCACCCAGGATTGCCGCTTCGATCTCCTGCGGGGCGGCCTCCGCTGCCATCACCGGGGCGTTGCGCGCTTCCGCCTGGATGATGCGAATGGTGGCGGCATAGGCGGCACGTTGAAGCAGCAGCTTCGCCCCCTCCTCCGCCGTGGGCTGCGTTTTAGGATCGGCCTTGAAGGCGCCGGTGGCGTCGATCACCCCCTTGATCGCGCTGGCGAACTTTAGATCGGCCAGATCAACCGCCACCTTGCCGAACGCCCGCACAAGGCTGGCCCGCTCAACCGCAACCATGGTTTGCTCCCGATGTCCCCAATATTGCTTTTCGCTGCCTTCCGGTGTCCCGCCATGGGGAGCGGTCTACTCTCGCTCTAGCGTCAGCGGCGCGGCTAGGAGCCAAATGGTCAAGGACCGTGGCGCCGCGCGGTCCCCATTCGCCTCTTCATGCACGACGGCATCGGAGTGGTGGAGGAAACGAACGTGCATCTTCGGACCTTCATCCCTTTCCCGTGTTCATCATTCTCCCTCTTCCACCCTTGGGAGATCAAGATGGGCATTTCGCCACGTTTGCCTTACAATCCCCGGCATCACTTGCCAGGAGTCCGCCCACAGCAGGAGTGAACACTGAACACACCCACGAAAACCGTTCCAAACTGTTTCAAACTTTCCATCCGCCCAATCCAGCCCGCCATGCTCGCCGCAGATGCCGAGCTTGGAAGCCCTTGAACTGGACCAACCCACACTCACCGCATATATTCAGTGACGGAGGTGCCCCATGGCCGAGCCTGCGACCGCATTCGAACCGACCGACGACGATGCGCTGACACGCGCCGTCGCCGAGGCGCGGGCACAGGTTGCCGCCGGTCAGACGATTCCTCTGCGCGACGTTGCCGACTGGCTCGACAGTTGGGGCACGGCGGACGAGCGTCCTGCGCCCTCGTGGAAGTAATCTTCGCTCCGGCCGCGATTGCCGATCTGATCGCGATCCGCAGCTATATCGGTCATTTCAATCCGGCAGCCGCCCGGCGCATGGCACTCCGCCTCAGGAGCGTGGCGGAAAGCCTTGCCGAATTCCCTGACCGTGGCCGCCTTCGGCGAGACGGTGCGCGGGAACTGGTGGCCGTCCACCCTTACGTCATCGTCTATGACGTGGCGCCGTTCCGCGTCACCATCCTGCGTGTCTGGCACGGGGCACAGAACCGCCCTTGAGGCAGCGCAGCGGCAAGCAACAAGCCGCCATGTTTTTCCATGCCTCCTTACCGCTGGCCGCTCTCCATGATAGGACTAAAAGCCTCAATCGCCCGAGGAGTGTCCTACATGCATCGCCAATGGTGCCACGCTCCCTTGCGCCCATCCTCCCGCGCACCCGCCCCGCCGGATAGAACAGTGAACAGCCCTGGAGTGCGCCCCGGAATTGAGACAGTGTTAAAATGTTTCGGTTCTCTGACAGAGAGGACCGATGGGAGCGAAGCGAAGTTCGGAGTTCAAGATTTCGTTGGTTCGACGATTTCCGCCACCTGTGCCGGGCGGCCGCCCGGCACAGGTGGCTTGACCAAGCCGGAACATTTTACCAGCCGTCTCAGCTTCGGGGTGCAGTCCACAGTGAACAGTCCCCCAAAACCTGTTCCACGCTGTTCCACCTCAACCCCTCCCCAAACTGAAACGGCCCCCTTCCCTTGCGGGAAGAGGGCCGAAGTCGTTTCAGCTATCCGGTTCGGCTCAGTCGCGCTTGACCGTGTCGCTGTTCAGCGCCGCCTGCGCCGCCGCCAGACGGGCGATCGGCACGCGGTAGGGCGAGCAGGAGACATAGGTCAGCCCGATCTTCTCGCAGAAGGAGATCGAGGCCGGGTCGCCGCCATGCTCGCCGCAGATGCCGAGCTTGATGTCCGGACGGACCTTGCGGCCGCGCTCGGTGGCGATCTCCACCAGTTCGCCGACGCCGGTGACGTCCAGCGACTGGAACGGGTCCTGCTCCAGGATGCCCTGGCGCTGGTACTCCGGCAGGAAGCTGCCGGCGTCGTCGCGCGACAGGCCCAGCGTGGTCTGGGTCAGGTCGTTGGTGCCGTAGCTGAAGAACTCGGCCGACTCGGCGATCTCGCCGGCCTTCAGGGCCGCGCGCGGGATCTCGATCATCGTGCCGGTCAGATACTCCACCGTCACGCCGGTCTCGGCCTTCACCTGCTCGGCGGCACGGTCGATCACCGCCTTGAGGATGTCGAACTCCTTGCGGGTGATGATCAGCGGGATCATCACTTCGGGAATGACGGCCTCGCCGGTGGTCTTGGCGACCTCGGCGGCGGCGGCGAAGATGGCGCGGGCCTGCATCTCGTAGATCTCGGGGTACGAGATGCCCAGACGGCAGCCGCGATGGCCCAGCATCGGGTTCGCTTCATGCAGCTGGATGGTGCGGTGGCGCACCCGCAGCGGATCGGTGCCGGTGGCCGCCGCGACCTCCGCCATGTCCTCTTCGGTGTTCGGCAGGAACTCGTGCAGCGGCGGGTCGAGCAGGCGGATCGTCACCGGCAGGCCGGCCATGATCGTGAACAGATCGACGAAGTCCTTCTTCTGGAAGGGCTCCAGCTTGGCGAGCGCCTTGCGGCGGCCGGTCTCGTCCTCCGCCAGGATCATCTCGCGGACGGCCAGGATGCGCTCCGGGTCGAAGAACATGTGCTCGGTGCGCGACAGGCCGATGCCCTCGGCGCCGAACTTCCGCGCGGTGCGGGCGTCCAGCGGGGTCTCGGCGTTGGCGCGGACCTTCATCCGGCGGATCTTGTCGGCCCAGCCCATCAGGGTGGCGAAGTCGCCCGACAGCTCCGGCTGGATCGTCGGCACCTCGCCCAGCATCACCTCGCCGGTGGAGCCGTCGATGGTCAGGATGTCGCCTTCCTTCACGGCGACGCCGCGGACCGACATCTGCTTGGTCTTGTAGTCGATGCGCAAGTCGCCGGCACCCGAGACGCAGGCGCGGCCCATGCCGCGGGCCACCACCGCCGCGTGGCTGGTCATGCCGCCGCGGCTGGTCAGGATGCCGCGGGCGGCATGCATGCCGTGGATGTCCTCGGGCGAGGTCTCGATGCGGCAGAGGATCACCGACTCGCCCTTGCCGGCCATCTGCTCGGCCTCATCGGCGGTGAACACCACCTTGCCCGACGCGGCGCCGGGCGACGCCGGCAGGCCCTTGGCGATGATCTTGCGATCGGCCTTGGGGTCGAGCGTCGGGTGGAGGAGCTGGTCGAGCGAGGCCGGATCGATGCGGCGGACCGCCTCGTTCTGGTCGATGACGCCCTCGTTCGCCAGATCGACGGCGATCTTCAGCGCCGCAGGCGCGGTGCGCTTGCCGTTGCGGGTCTGCAGCATGAACAGCTTGTTCTGCTGGACGGTGAACTCGATGTCCTGCATGTCGCGGTAGTGGCCCTCCAGCTTGAGGCGGACCTCGTTCAGCTGGTTGAACACCTCCGGCATCACCTCCTCCATGGCGGGGAGGTCGGACTTGTTGGCGAGCTTGCCGGCGATGGTCAGGTGCTGCGGCGTGCGGATGCCGGCGACGACGTCCTCGCCCTGGGCATTGACCAGATACTCGCCGTAGAAGGCGTTCTCGCCGGTCGACGGGTTGCGGGTGAAGGCCACGCCGGTGGCGCAGTCGTTGCCCATGTTGCCGAAGACCATGCACTGCACGTTGACCGCGGTGCCCCAGTCGGCCGGGATGTCGTGCAGCTTGCGGTAGGTGATGGCACGGGCGTTCATCCACGAGCCGAACACGGCGCCGATGGCGCCCCACAGCTGCTCCTGGACGTCCTGCGGGAAGGGCCGGCCCAGCTCGCGCTCGACCGCCTTCTTGTAGTCCTCGATCACCGCCTGCCAATCCTCGGCCGACAGGTCGGTGTCGAGGTTGTAGGACTTGTCGCGCTTGTGGTTGTCGAGGATGTCCTCGAAATGGTGATGCTCAACGTCGAGCACGACGTTGGAGTACATCTGGATGAAGCGGCGGTAGCTGTCGTAGGCGAAGCGGCCGTCGCCCGACCGCTTGGCGAGGCCGGCGGCGGTCGCGTCGTTCAGGCCCAGGTTCAGGACGGTGTCCATCATGCCCGGCATCGAGGCGCGGGCGCCGGAGCGCACCGACACCAGCAGCGGGTTGACCGGGTCGCCGAAACTGGCGTCCATCGCCGTTTCCAGCCGCTCGATGGCGGCCTTCACCTGCGCCGTCAGCTCCGGCGGATAGGAACGGCCGTTGGCGTAGAAATAGGTGCACAGCTCGGTGGTGATCGTGAAGCCCGGCGGAACGGGCAAGCCAAGATTGGCCATCTCGGCCAGATTGGCGCCCTTGCCGCCCAGCAGGTTCTTCATCTCGGCCCGTCCTTCGGTGGCACCGGCCCCGAAGCTGTAGACCCACTTGGATTCACCCTGGCTCGCCATCGCGGATTTCCTCTCGCCCCATGGTCGTCCGGCGTGCGGGTGCTCCCCTTGTGTCCCCCGGGCATTCCACCCGGCGGAAATCCGCAAGGCGGAACACCGTGGTCAGTTTGCTTGACCGCACATGCCGCTGAGTGGACCTTCTATCGCCCCAAACGTTGGGACACAAGACAGTCGCGTGGTCTAGAACGGGATGACCCGCGCTTCATCGGCAAAGGAGCGTTGCGACTATACCGGATTGGCCGGATCCCCTTTACTCCAGCGGATCCGCATAAGACCGATTCGAATGGTGAATTTCAGCCGAAGTACCCCGTAAATCCGAAGAAGAACGCGACCGTTTCCTCCGCAAATGTTTCAGATGCTGATGCAATCCTCGCCCGGACATTCGACCCAGTGCTTGCCTTCCCCGGCCAGCCAGTCCGCCAGCGCCGCCGCCGGCATCGGCCGGGCGAAGCGGTAGCCCTGGCCGATGGCGCAACCCTCGGCCTCCAGCATGCGGTGCTGGGCCTCGCGCTCCACCCCTTCCGCCACCACGGTCAGGCCCAGCGCTTCGCCGATCTGGATGATGGCGCGGACCAGCGGCCGGTTGGCGGCGTCGATGTCCAGCTCCTTGACGAAGCTGCGGTCGATCTTCAGCTCGCCGACCGGAAAGCGCTTCAGGTAGCTCAAGGACGAATAGCCGGTGCCGAAATCGTCGATCGACAGAGTCACGCCCAGCGCGTGCAGGGCATCCAGCGCGTCATGGACGCCGCCCTCCTCCGTCATCATCAGCCGTTCGGTGATCTCCAGCGTCAGGTCGTTCGCCGGGATGCCGTTGACGGCGAGCGCGGCGCGGACCTGATCCGGCAGGTCGCCGCGGGCGAAGCGGACGGCGGAGACGTTCACCGCCAGTCCCGGCACCGGCACCCCCGCCGCCCGCCAGCGCCCCAGCTGCGCCACGGCGGTCTGCAGGACCCAGCCGTCCAGCCGGTCGATCAGTCCGCATTCCTCGGCCAGCGGCACGAACTCCACCGGCGACACCGCGCCCCAGCGCGGGTGGGTCCAGCGGATCAGCGCCTCCACCCGGTGCAGGCAGCGCGGCCTCAACCGGACCTGCGGCTGGTAATGCAGGTCGAACGGCGCCTCGCCCTCCGGGCCGCCGGCCTCCTGGCGATCCAGCGCCTCGCGCAGCGCCGCTTCCATCTCCAGCCGGCGCACCGCCTGCTCGTTCATGTCGCGGCGGAAGAAATGGCAGCGGTTGCGGCCGGCCTGCTTGGCCCGGTACATCGCCGCATCGGCTTGGCGCAGCAGCGTGTCGAAATCCATCCCGTCGTCGGGATGCACGGCGATGCCGATGCTGGCGGTCGGCGTCACGGTCAGGTCCGCCACGCGCAAGGGAACCGACAGGGCGGCGAGCACGCGCTCGGCCAGCAGCGTGGCATGGGCGGCGTCGCAGCCCGGCAGCAGGGCGACGAACTCGTCGCCGCCCAGCCGGGCCAGCGTGTCGCCTTCGATGAACAGGCGCCGCAGCCGGTTCGCCACCTCCACCAGCAGTTCGTCGCCAGCCGCATGACCCAGCGAATCGTTGACGGTCTTGAAGCGATCGACGTCCAGGAACATCAGCGTCACCGGCTGGCGCGTCCGTCCGGCCAGCGCCAGCGCCGCGGTGGCGCGGTCGGCCAGGAGTTGGCGGTTGGGCAGCCCGGTCAGCGTGTCGAAATAAGCCAGCCGATTGATCTCCGCCCGCGCCCGGTCATGCTCGATGGCGAGCGCGCACAGATGCACGCAGGCCTCCACCAGCCGGCGGTGGAAGGGCGCG
Source organism: Azospirillum endophyticum (assembly GCF_016595245.1). Lineage (GTDB taxonomy): Bacteria > Pseudomonadota > Alphaproteobacteria > Azospirillales > Azospirillaceae > Azospirillum > Azospirillum endophyticum. Next base: position 107,564 of record NZ_JAENHM010000087.1, on the reverse strand, counting down.
GCCATGTCGCGCGGCTTGCGGTAATAGAGGGCGAAGCTGCCCAGCGCGCGGGCCTCGCGATCCTTGATCGGATTGGACCAGCAGGCGGCCAGCCCATGCGCCAGCGCGAGGTCCCGGCGCTTGGCCCAGCGCGGATCGCCGGCGATGTCGGCGGACATCACCGCCTCGCCCGCGGTCATCGCACTGCCGCAGCTGCCGACGTCCGGCTCGATGGCCAGCCCGTCGATGGCGGCGGTGTAGGCGGCGGGCAGCGACGGCGCCGCGGCCACCCGCATGCGGTCCTCATCGTCGCGCAGCATCACCGAGCAGGCGACCTCGGGCGCACAGGCCTCCACCTGCCGGCACAGGAAGTCCAGCACCAGACGCAGCGACCGGCCGCCGGCCACCAGTTCCAACACGTCCTGCTGCAGCCGCGCCACCGCCTCCGCCCGTTCGCGCTCGTCGAAATCGCGCATCTCGCACAGCAGCAGGACGTCGTCGCCGTCGGTCAGATGCTGCCATTGCAGGGCGACCGGGACCGGATCATGGCGGGGAACACGCAGGGCACCGGTGCCGGGCGGCGGACAACCGCCCTGTACGCCCTCCCGCACCGCCTGCCAGTCGCGCCCGCCGAGGTCGAGCAGGGCCGGCAGCGAGCGGCCGATCATCGCATCCAGGGGACTGTCGGCCAGCCGGGCGAAGCCGGGATTGGCGCCGACGATGGTGCCGTCGGGCGAGGTCCAGACCAGGGCCCCGTTCCATTGCACTGCGGTCGCCCGCAACAGGCGATCGGACGGCAGACGGTCGTCCAGTGCGGTCCCGGCCGAATCCATGACCCTGGTCCCTCCGGACATGCTTCGGGAACGCCGAACCGGCACCCCGGGAGAGTCAGCTAACATGAGCACACGCGGCACGGTCAAGAGCCGTCACGCTCCAGCCATCCTGGTGCAGCCAGACGAGAACGGTTCTAATCGGCCGTTGAGAAAACCGTTCGTACGCAAGCAAAAGGGAGGAAGCAGTTTCCCGCTCCCTCCCCTCAACCCCGTCGAGACATTCCCAGGCGGCGAGCCGTCCGAGGGCTCAGCTGCAGCCGGTGGTCGACCCGCAGCTGTCGCACTTCAGGCAGGTGCCGTTGCGGACCAGGGTCATGTTGCCGCATTCGCCGCAGGGATCGCCCTCGTAGCCACGGGCGCGGGCCTCGCGGATGCGGTCGAAACGCTGGTCGCTGGTGCTGCCGCCATAGGCGGTGCCGGTGGCCGCGGCGACGACGACATGGCCCTGGGCGGTGGCGGCGGCGACCGCCGGGCTGGCCGACATGGCAGCCTGGGCCGACGCCTGCGTGCCGGCCGAGGCGGTCACGCTCACCGCCGCCGTGTCGGTGCCGGTGGCGGCGAAAGCCGCCGCGGCGCTGGCGCGCTGGGTCTGCCCGCCCGTCTGCCCACCATGCAGGACGCGCAGGTTGTTGCGGACATAGCCGGTCGAGGCGATGCGGCGGACGATATCGGCCGGCTGCACCTGGGTATCCGGCAGGTCACCCTGCTTGTCGCCGCTGCCGACCGTGAAGGGCACGAGATCCTCCGGCGTGGCGTGCGCCAGATCGGTGCGGTTCAGGTAGGAGATGGCGATCTCGCGGAAGATGTAGTCGATGACCGAGGTCGCCATCTTGATGGTGTCGTTGCCGGTCACCATGCCCGACGGCTCGAAGCGCGTGAAGGTGAAGGCCTCCACGAACTCCTCGAGCGGCACGCCGTACTGGAGGCCGATCGATACCGCGATGGCGAAGTTGTTCATCAGCGACCGGAAGGCGGCGCCTTCCTTGTGCATGTCGATGAAGATCTCGCCCAGGCGGCCGTCCTCATACTCGCCGGTGCGCAGGTACACCTTGTGGCCGCCGACATTGGCCTTCTGGGTGTAGCCCTTGCGGCGGTGCGGCAGGCGCTCGCGCGAGCTGCTCTTCCGCTCGACCACCCGCTCGATCACCTTCTCGACGATGCGTTCGGTGATCATCTGGGCGCGGGCGGCGGCCGGCGCCTCGATCACCGCCTCGATCGCCTCGCCATCCTCCTCGTCGTCGAGCAGGGCGGCCTGCAGCGGCTGGCTCAGCTTGGAGCCGTCGCGGTAGAGCGCGTTGGCCTTCAGGCCCAGGCGCCAGGACATCAGGTAGGCGTCCTTGCACTCCTCGACCGTCGCCGTGTTCGGCATGTTGATGGTCTTGGAGATGGCGCCGGAGATGAAGGGCTGCGCCGCCGCCATCATCGTGATGTGCGATTCCCAGGACAGGAAACGCTTGCCGATGCGGCCGCAGGGGTTGGCGCAGTCGAACACCGAGAGGTGCTCGTCCTTGAGGAAGGGAGCGCCTTCCAGCGTCATCGCGCCGCAGCAGAAGGTGTTGGCCTGCTCGATCTGCGCCTTGGTGAAGCCGATGTGGCTCAGCAGGTCGAAGCCCGGGGCGTCCAGCGTCTCGGCCGGGATGCCCAGCGTCTGGGTGCAGAAGTCGGCACCGATGGTCCAGCGGTTGAAGACGAACTTGATGTCGAAGGCGGTGGCGAGGTTGCCCTCGAGCCGCTCCAGCAGCTCGGCGGTGAAGCCCTTGGCCTTCAGCGACTCGTGGTTCACGCCGGGGGCGGTCTTCAGCGTGCCGTGGCCGACCGCATAGAGCGCGATCTGCTCGATCTGGTCCGGGGTGTAGCCGAGCGTCTTCAGCGCCTCCGGCACCAGCCGGTTGACGATCTTGAAGTAGCCGCCGCCGGCCAGCTTCTTGAACTTCACCAGGGCGAAGTCGGGCTCGATACCGGTGGTGTCGCAGTCCATCACCAGGCCGATGGTGCCGGTCGGGGCGACCACGGTGGCCTGGGCGTTGCGGAAGCCGTGCGCCTCGCCCAGTTCCAGCGCCTCGTCCCACACGCGGACGGCGGCGAGCGCCAGATCCTGGTCGGGGCAGAGGTCGGCGACGAAGGGCACCGGCTCGACCGCCAGCCCCTCATAGCCGTTCATCTCGCCGTTGGCGGCGCGGCGGTGGTTGCGGATGACCCGCAGCATGTGGTCGCGGTTGGCCTCGAAGCCTGGGAAGGTGCCCAGCTCCTGCGCCATCTCGGCCGAGGTGGCATAGGCGACGCCAGTCATCACGGCGGAGATGCCGGCGCAATAGGCGCGGCCCTCATCCGAGTCGTAGGACAGGCCGGACGCCATCAGCAGGCCGCCGAGATTGGCGAAGCCGAGGCCGAGCGTGCGGAACTCGTAGGAGAGCTGGGCGATTTCCTTCGACGGGAACTGCGCCATCAGCACGGAGATTTCCAGCACGATGGTCCACAGCCGGCAGGCATGCTCGAACGCCTCGACGTCGAAGGAACCGTCCTTCAGACGGAACGACATCAGGTTCAGCGACGCCAGATTGCAGGCGGTGTCGTCGAGGAACATGTATTCCGAGCACGGGTTCGAGGCGTTGATGCGCCCCGAGGCCGGGCAGGTGTGCCACTCGTTGATGGTGCTGTCGAACTGCACGCCCGGATCGGCGCAGGCCCAGGCGGCATAGCCGACCTTGTCCCACAGGTCGCGGGCACGGACGGTCTTCACCACCTTGCCGGTGGTGCGGCCGATCAGGTTCCAGTCGGCATCGTCCAGAACCGCCTGCACGAACTCGTTGGAGACGCGCACCGAGTTGTTGGAGTTCTGGCCCGAGACCGTCAGGTAGGCCTCCGAATCCCAATCGGTGTTGTAGGTCTTGAACTCGATCGAGGTGAAGCCCTGGCCGGCGAACTGGATCACGCGCTGGATGTAGTTCTCCGACACCTGATCCTTGCGGGCGGCAAGGATCGCCTTCTTGAGCTCCTTGTTCTCCTTCGGGTCGAGGCCCTTCTGGGCGGCGGCCATCACCTCGACCAGATGCTTCTGGCAGATGCGGGAGCCGGTCACCAGCGCCGCGACCTTCTGCTCCTCGTTCACCTTCCAGTCGATGTAGCCTTCGATGTCCGGATGGTCCATGTCCACCGTGACCATCTTGGCCGCCCGGCGGGTGGTGCCGCCGGACTTGATGGCGCCGGCCGCGCGGTCGCCGATCTTCAGGAAGCTCATCAGGCCCGACGACTTGCCGCCGCCGGCCAGCTTCTCGCCCTCGCCGCGCAGCTTGGAGAAGTTGGAGCCGGTGCCCGAGCCGTACTTGAACAGGCGGGCCTCACGCACCCACAGGTCCATGATGCCGCCCTCGTTGACGAGGTCGTCGGCGACGGACTGGATGAAGCAGGCGTGCGGCTGCGGGTGCTCGTAGGCCGAGGCGGACGAGGTCAGCAGGCCGGTCTTGAAATCGACGTAGAAGTGACCCTGGCTCGGGCCGTCGATGCCGTAGGCCCAGTGCAGGCCGGTGTTGAACCACTGCGGGCTGTTCGGCGCCGCCATCTGGGCGGCCAGCATGAAGCGCATCTCGTCGAAGAAGGTGCGGGCATCGGCCTCGGTGTCGAAATAGCCGCCCTTCCAGCCCCAATAGGTCCAGGTGCCGGCCAGACGGTCGAAGACCTGGCGCGCCGAGTTCTCACCGACGAAGCGCTTCTCCTTCGGCAGGGCGGCGAGCTTTTCCTGGTCGGCTTCCTTGCGCCACAGCCAGGACGGAACGGTGTTCTCCTCGACGGCGCGGAGCGCGGCGGGAACGCCGGCCTTGCGGAAATACTTCTGGGCCAGGATGTCGCTGGCGACCTGGGAGAAGTTGTCCGGCACCTCGATGCCGGTCTGCTGGAAGACGATCGTCCCATCCGGGTTGCGGATCTCGCTGGTCGCCTGGCGGAAGCCGAGGCTGGCGTAGGCGTCCTGACCTTCGTGCGTGAAACGACGCTCGATCCGCATGATGAGACTGTCCCCTGCTTGGAGCCCGCCGCGGCGGGCTCGAATGAAATATGGTGCGACCCATCCCGAAAAGCGGCTGGCGGCTCTCGCCGTCACCCGGTTCCGGCAACGGACAGGGCGCCGTACGGCAGGGGCCTCATGCCCGACTGCGCGCCGTCGCCGCTATCCTCGCCGGGACCGGGGCCGCCGCTTCGACGGCCGGGTCACGTGGGTGGCATCCTAGCCAGCGTGACCGGGGCAAGCAAGCCCCACTCTGCTAGATATTGTGGTTGACATCACCGAACCCCTCAAAACCTTGATCTTGTGGTGTTCAACCCGTCACCGGGGATCCTGTTCCCGCCTGCCAAGGAATTTTTTGAAGCGGCGGCATTGGGCCGCATCGCGGCCGAGAGGCACTGACTGTCGGCACTCGGATGGCCGCCGAAGCCGGAGAGGAGCGCGGCACCGTTCGATTAGAGCGCAAAACGCACCGGACCACCAGAGCTTCCTTGCGGCGAAAATCAACATCTTGTTGCCTGTGCCCCATCGCACACACCACCGATTCGCTGAACGGCGACTCGAAGCGATGCTGGCGGACTCAAAGGGGCGACTCGAAAAGCCGCCGAGGCACAGTCCCGAGTCGCCACCGGCACGACAGCGGACCGACAGCGGACCGACACGGAGGAGGGGTATGGCCCACCGCCTCGCAACTATTTCAAGCGTGTCCGGTTGAGACGCAGGGAGCCAAGGTGGATCCTACTGGTCCTTGGGGGAGGAGAGGCGTCCATGCTGAAGATCACCCACAAGATATGGTTCACGCTGCCCGCGCTGACACTGCTGGCCGGCATGGCGACTCCGCCGGAGAGCGCCGCCCAGACCATCTTCATCAATGGGTCGACTCCGGCCGTCGGCGCCGCCGTGGAGCGCAAGACCGGTCCCAGTGTCGACCAGTTGATGAACCGCAACGTCGTCGGAGCCGACGGGTCGAAGATCGGCACCGTCACCGACGTGATCCTCAACGACAAGGGCGAGGCCCAATACATCGTCATCCACTCGGGCGGCCTGCTGGGCTTCGGCGGCAAGGACATCGCGGCCGACCTGACGCTGGCCGACCTCCGCACCGGTACCGAGGCAATCCGGCTGCACGACGTGACCGCCGCCAGCGTCCGCGACATGCCCGAATTCCGCTACGACGACAGCATCACCTCGCTGACCCGCAGCCCGGAACCGCGGCGGTGAGCGGCAGGTCCTTGGCAGCTCGGGAGATCGGGCACAAGGTTTGACACGGATGTCACGGATTTAGGCACGGATTACACGGATGTGGCGTCGCGAAGCAGTTGCGGAATGAAGAGCCGCTTCGTCGATCAACAGAAGCAGGGCTTGGATTACATTCGCCAGTCGGCGGGGCGTCCGTTCACCAAGATAAAAATCCGTGTAATCCGTGCTCAAATCCGTGACATCCGTGTCGATCTTGCCCGACACCGCAGCACCTGACCGTCCATCGACCACCCACGACGAGAAAGGCCGCGCCCCAACCGGGACGCGGCCTTTCTCTTACCCTTCCGGGAGATCGTGAAACCCCCTCCCCCACGGTCCCGCAGGGGAGGACGGCCTCAGGCGATCACTCGTCGTTCTGCTGCTTGCGCTTCAGAGCGGCGCCCAGGATGTCGCCCAGCGAGGCGCCCGAGTCGGACGAACCGAACTCGGCCATCGCCTGCTTCTCTTCCTCCATCTCGCGGGCCTTGATGGACAGCGAGATGCGGCGGGAAGCGCGGTCGATCTGGGTGACCTTGGCATCGACCTTCTCGCCGACGGCGAAACGGTCCGGGCGCTGTTCCGAACGGTCGCGGGACAGGTCCGACTTGCGGATGAAGCCGGTGTAGCCCTCGCCGACGGTCACTTCGATGCCGCCGTCCGTCACCTGCGTCACGGTGCAGGTCACGACTTCGTTCTTCTTCAGGCCGGCGGTGGCCGACTCGAACGGATCGCTGGCCAGCTGCTTGATGCCGAGGCTGATGCGCTCCTTCTCGACGTCGACGTCGAGAACCTTGACCTTGACGCGGTCGCCCTTCTTGTACTCGGCGATCGCCTCTTCACCCGACTTGTTCCAGTCGAGATCGGACATGTGGACCATGCCGTCGATGTCGCCCGGGAGGCCGACGAACAGACCGAACTCGGTGATGTTCTTGACTTCGCCTTCCAGCTCGGTACCCGGACCGAACTTGTCGGTGAAGGTCTCCCACGGGTTGTCCAGGCACTGCTTCAGGCCGAGGCTGATGCGGCGCTTCTGCGGATCGACGTCCAGGACCATGACCTCGACTTCCTGCGAAGTCGACACGATCTTGCCCGGATGGACGTTCTTCTTGGTCCAGGACATTTCCGAGACGTGGACCAGGCCCTCGATCCCCGGCTCCAGCTCCACGAAGGCGCCGTAGTCGGTGATGTTGGTGACGCGGCCCTTGAACCGGGCGCTGACCGGGTACTTGGCTTCGACGCCTTCCCACGGATCGGCTTCCAGCTGCTTCATGCCGAGGCTGATGCGCTGGGTCTCCGGGTTGAAGCGGATGACCTGGACCGTGACGGTCTGGCCGATCTGCAGGGCTTCCGACGGATGGTTGATGCGGCGCCACGCGATGTCGGTGACGTGCAGCAGGCCATCGACGCCGCCCAGGTCGACGAACGCACCGTAGTCGGTGATGTTCTTGACGACGCCCTGGAGGATCTGGCCTTCCTTGAGGTTGGCCACCAGCTCCGAACGGGCCTCGGCGCGGCTCTCTTCGAGCACGGCGCGGCGCGACACGACGATGTTGCCGCGCGAGCGGTCCATCTTCAGGATCTGGAACGGCTGCGGGGTGCCCAGCAGCGGGGAGATGTCGCGGACCGGACGGATGTCGACCTGGCTGCCCGGCAGGAAGGCCACGGCGCCCGACAGGTCGACCGTGAAGCCGCCCTTGACGCGGCCGAAGATGACGCCGGTGACGCGGGTCTGGTCGTTGAACGACTTCTCCAGCAGGGCCCAGGCCTCTTCGCGCTTCGCCTTCTCACGGCTCAGCATCGCCTCGCCGTTCTTGTCTTCCATCCTCTCGAGGTAGACCTCGACGGTGTCGCCCGCCTTCAGCTCGGGCGGCTGGCCGGCAACGGCGAATTCCTTCAGCGCGACGCGGCCTTCCGACTTCAGACCGACGTCGATGGTGACCATGTCGTTCTCGACGGCGACGACGCGTCCCTTGACGACCGTACCTTCGAGCGACTCGGCCGCGCCCAGCGACTCTTCAAGCAGAGACGCGAAGCTTTCCTTTTCGACCGTGCGGGCCAGTGACTGTGCCATTGAAACTCCTAAAGGTGGCGCGAAAGCGACCCCGTTCCGGTTCCGCCCGCGGCAAAACGGGTGGGACCTCGACCGAACCGCCGCGCCGGGCACCACGCCCGGCGACTTGGTTGATGGTTTTCCGTGGAGGGGGTCAGACCCGCCCGCGCCGCCTCCGACCGCCGGAGCCGCGGCGTCACGCCGCTGGCTTCAGACCGGTCTTGGAGCCGATGTGAGCGACCGCCATCGAGAACACCTGATCGGCATCGAGAGCGGAAGTATCAAGCACAAAAGCGTCGACAGCCGGACGGAGCGGGGCCACCGCTCTCTGGCTGTCACGCGCATCACGAGCCTTCATGTCCTCCAGGACATCGGAGGATATAGCCGGAATCCCCCGTCTCTGCAACTCCTTGAGTCGCCGTTCGGCCCGGACCTCCACCGAAGCGGTAACGAACAGTTTGGCCTGGGCATCGGGGCAGACCACCGTGCCGATGTCGCGCCCGTCCAGCACCGCCCCCGGCGCACCGCCCGGCGGATGCGTCGCGAAGCGCCGCTGGAAGTCGAGCAGCGCCGCCCGCACCTCCGGCACCGCCGCCACCTTGCTGGCCGCCTGCGCCGCCTCGTCGGTGCGCAGCGCCACCTCCTGCAGGATCGGGTGTTCGGGGTGCAGCTCATAGGCCGCGCGCGCAGCCGCGGTATTGTCGGCGGGATCGCCGCCGGCCCGCAGGACCGACACGCCGACCGCGCGGTACAGCACGCCGGTGTCGAGATGGGCGAAGCCGAAGGCGTCGGCGATGCGCTGCGACAGGGTGCCCTTGCCGCTGGCTGCCGGCCCGTCGATGGCGACGACCACCGCCTTCACCGGAGAGTCCTGATTGGATAGCGGCTGCGTCATCGCCTCACGCCTCCACGATCGCGGCGCCGAGCCCGTTCATCAACCCGACGAAGCCGGGGAAGCTGGTGTCGATGAAGGCGCCGTCGTCGACCGACACCGGCTGTTCCGTCGCCATGCCCAGCACCAGGAAGCTCATGGCGATGCGATGGTCCATGGCGGTGGCGACGGTGGCGCCGCCCTTCGGCGGCTTTCCGGTGCCGTGCACGGTCAGGCTGTCGTCGGCGCCGACCTCCACCGACACGCCGCAACGGGTCAGCCCTTCGGCCACCATGGCGAGGCGATCGCTTTCCTTCACCCGCAGTTCCTTCAGGCCCAGCATCACCGTGGTGCCCTCCGCGCAGGCGGCGGCGGCGGCCAGGACCGGATATTCATCGATCATGCTGGGCGCACGGTCGGCCGGCACCACGATCCCCTTCAGGGCGCTGTGGCGAACCCGCAGGTCGGCGACCGGCTCACCCGCCTGGTCGCGGCGGTTCTCGAAGGCGATGTCGGCCCCCATCTCCACCAGCGTGTCGTAGAGGCCGGTGCGGCGCGGATTCATGCCGACGTCGTTCAGCAGCAGATCCGACCCCGGCCGCAGCAGGGCGGCGACCACCGGGAAGGCGGCGCTGCTGGGATCGGCCGGCACATGGATGGTACGGCCGGTCAGCTCCGGCTGGCCGATGACGGTGACGGCCAGCGCGCCGTCCGCAAGCCGCTCGGTGGTCACGGTGGCGCCGAAATGGCGCAGCATCAGCTCGGTGTGGTCGCGCGTCGGCTCCGCCTCGATCACCGTGGTGGCGCCGGCGGTGTTGAGGCCGGCCAGCAGGATCGCCGACTTCACCTGGGCGGAGGCCACCGGCAGGCGGTAGGTGATCGGGACCAGTTCGCCGCTGCCGACCACGGTCAGCGGCAGCCGCCCGCCGGAACGGCCGACGAAGCGCGCGCCCATCTCCTCCAGCGGCTTGGTGACGCGGGCCATCGGCCGCTTGTTCAGCGAGGCGTCGCCGGTGAACACGCAGGTGATCGGATGGCCGGCGACCAGCCCGATCAGCAGGCGGGCGGCGGTGCCGCTGTTGCCCATGTCCAGCACCTGCGCCGGCTCGGCCAGGGCACCCAGCCCGACGCCGCGCACGCGCCAGACTCCCTCGTCGTTCCGTTCCGCCTCGGCCCCCAGCAGGCGCATGGCCGCCGCGGTGTGCAGGACATCCTCCCCCTCCAGCAGGCCATGGATCACCGTCTCGCCCACGGCGACGGCGCCCAGCATCAGCGACCGGTGCGAGATCGACTTGTCGCCGGGCACGCGGATGCCGCCCCGGATCGCACCGGTGGCGGTGGAACGCAGCGGCCGCACATGCGTCATGGGGGCTTGCGTCATGGGGGCCTGCGTCATGGGACGGGTCCTTCGGATCGGAACGGGAAGCGGTTGTGGCCGCCGTTCCTATCACAGCCCCCGCTCCGATGCGAGAGGGGCCAAGCTGCCGGCCGCGGCGGCGCGCGCCTGACCAGTTCCGTTCGGCGCAAATGAAAAGAGGCCGCCCGCAGGCGGCCCCGAGTTCAAGGAGGAAACCAAATGGAGGAGTTGCACGGTGTGCAGGTCCGTTCTAGCCAGTTATGGTTAACGCCCTGTAAAGGCAATCCCTGCCCAGGAGGGATACCTCTTTCCCGCCGCCGTTGCGACGATGCCGGCACCCGGCTCCTTCATCTTTTTTTTGACAAGCGTCGCAGGGCATGGCAAAGGGCGCCTCTTGAGAACCCCTGATTTTTTGTGACGGAGGACGTGGCGTGGCCAAACCCGAATGGGGCGTCAAGCGCATCTGCCCGAGCTGTGGCGCTCGCTACTACGACATGCGCAAGGACCCGCCGGTCTGCCCGAGCTGTGGCGCGCAGTTCGACCCCGAGGCTCTGCTGAAGTCCCGCAAGGCCCGTCCGGCCCCGGCCGACGACACCAAGAAGGTGGCGGTCGTGGCTGAGGACGAGGAAGAGGCCGAGACGGAAACCGAGACCGCGGAGTTGGAGGACGTCGAGGACGAGATGGCCGTCGAGGACATCGAGGAAGCCGACGACACCACCGAGGACGAGGACGACGTCCTGATCGAGGACACGTCCGAACTGGGCGAGGACGACATGGACGAGGTCGTCGACGTCGAGGGCGAGGACGAGGAGGAGCGCTGACCGGCGCCCTTCCCGGTGGTGGCGGCGAAGGCCGGCGAAGTGATGAGAAAAGCGCGAAAGACCGAATTTTCCGCTTGCATCACTCCACGTCCTGACTATTATCCCGCTCCACCAAGGCCGGACGGAAACGACCGGCCCCCAGAGACAAAGGGGCCATAGCTCAGCTGGGAGAGCGCTACAATGGCATTGTAGAGGTCAGGAGTTCGATCCTCCTTGGCTCCACCAAATCGACCAAGGGCTCGGCGAACAATCGCCGGGCCCTTGGTGCTTTTGCATCCTGTCGGATCGGGTCCGATTTTCACATCGGATCGGGTGGCATCGATACCGGTCCGAAGCGTGAATCCGATCGCCGGACAAAGCCCCCACGGCGCCGTGCGTTTCATAGTGAACGCACGGCGCCGCAGGCGATCCGATCTACTTCAGCCAGCGATCGGACACCGCCCGATACTGGCCGGTGGCGACGGCTTGGTGCAGCCACTGGTCGACCCACAGCTTCAACACGATGTCGCGCGGCAGCAGGAAGGCCTTCTCCGAGAAGTCGAAGGGCTGGTCCGGATGGATGGCGCACAGTTCCGGATGCAGCTTCTGCTGAAGCCGGGTCTCCACCGCATCGGTGATCATCAGGTCCGCCTTGCCGGCGACGATCTGGTCGAAGATGGTGACGTTGTCCGGATGCACCTCGATCTGGGCGCTGTGGATGTTGGCCCGGGCGAATTTCTCGTTGGTGCCGCCGGGATTGACGATCAGGCGGACGCCGGGCTTGTCGATGTCGGCGACGGTCTGGAAGCGGTCCTTGTTCTCGCACCGGGTGATCGGCGTCTTGCCGTCGCGCATCAACGCATCGGAGAACAGCGCCTTCTTCTGCCGCTCCAGCGTCACCGAGACGCCGCCGACGGCGATGTCGTATTTGTCGGCCAGCAGGTCGGGCAGCAGGTTGCCCCAGCTGGTCTTCACGAACTCCACCTTCACGCCCAACGCCTTGCCCATGGCTTCGGCAAGGTCGATGTCTATGCCCTCGAACTTCTGGGTCTGCGGGTTCAGGTAGCTGAAGGGCTTATAGTCGCCGGTGGTGCCGACACGCAGCGCGCCGCCCGAAAGAACGGCATCCAGCCGCGACGCGTCGCCGGCTTGGCCGGCCGCCGGCGCAACAGGGGCGACGGTCTGCGCCACGGCGCCGCCAGAAGAGAAGACGGCGGCACAGGCCAGGACCGCGCTGACGGCGGCGGCAAGGCTCCGGCCGCTGCAGCGCAGGGTACGGATGGGCATGAAGATCCTCCCGATGCTTTGTTTGCCGACCGGATGGTACGGCGCAGCGAGGGTCCTGGCGAGGGGATGCGGGCCGGAGACGCAGGGCTCAGATATGCAGCGTCCGAAACCCCCGAAACGGCGAAGGCCGCGAACCCGTTCCGGTTCGCGGCCTTCAGAATGGTGGGCGGTACTGGGATTGAACCAGTGACCCCTACGATGTCAACGTAGTGCTCTCCCGCTGAGCTAACCGCCCACTGTAGCGACCGGGGGAAGAGCGCTTGGCGTCGTTCCGTCCGGCGTGGGCGGGTGTATACCGACCTCCATGCCGACACGCAAGCCCTTTCATTGCTCCATTCGCTTTTTTTATCCGTCCGCAGCGGAGCGGCCGCCGCTCCCGTGACACAGCGGCCAGCGTCCATTACATCATTCGACCATGGACGCTTCCTTCGACGCCCAGCGCGACTCCGGCGCCGGAACCGATCCGGCCGCCGCTCCGTTGGCCAACGCACCGGCCTTCGAGATCCTGGCCCCGCAGAGCCAGCGGCTGCCGCTCGTGCTGGCGTCGCCGCACAGCGGGAATGCCTATTCCGCCGCCTTCCTCGCCTCTTCCCGCCTGGATGCGCGCGCATTGCGCAAGTCCGAGGATTGCTTCGTCGACGAAATCTTCGCCTTCGCTCCCGGCTTCGGCGTCCCGCTGATCCGCGCCCTCTTCCCCCGCGCCTATCTGGACGTCAACCGCGAAGCGTACGAATTGGACCCGGAGATGTTCGCCGATCCGCTGCCGGCCTATGTCAACACCCGCTCGCCCCGGGTGGCTGCGGGACTGGGCACCATCGCCCGCGTGGTCGCCAACGGTGAGGACATCTACAGGGGCAAGCTGCGCTTCGCCGAGGCACTGGACCGCGTCAGCCGCTGCTACACCCCTTATCACGATGCGTTGCGCCGGCTGGTGGACGGAACCCGCGACGCCTTCGGCCACGCGCTGCTGATCGACTGCCATTCGATGCCGTCGGGCAGCGCCACCACCAATGGACGGGGGAGCGGACGCGGCGGCAGCCATCCCGATATCGTTCTAGGCGACTGTTTCGGCAATGCCTGCGCCCCGGCGGTGATCGATGCGGCGGAGGATTACCTGCAGGGGCTGGGCTACGCCGTCAGCCGCAACAATCCCTATGCCGGCGGCTACACCACCAGGCACTACGGCCGGCCTCGCCAGGGCATCCACACGCTTCAGATCGAGATCGCCCGCAACCTCTACATGGACGAGACCGCGCTGACCCGCCTGCCCTACCTGGACGTTCTGGCCCGCCACATGACCGAGTTGGTCGACACGCTGGGGCTGCTGCCGCCCGATGGTTTGGGACCACGCTGACCGACGGACGCGGCGGATGCCGACGGAGGGGGCATTGCCCCGCCCCCGCCACAGTTTTCCCCCATCACGTCATTGCCAAGCTTCGGCTTGGCAGCACGCGGCCCGCCTGCATCGGTGGGCGTTCGTGCCGTATCCCGGGCCTTCACGCCAAAAAAAAGGCCGCGGGCGAACCCGCGGCCTCAGTCTAGGGAGGAAACGCCCAAGAAGTGCGTTACGCCAACGTCCACGCCGAGGCGCGACCGTTGCCGCACTGCACAATATGATCGCGCTCCCTCCCGACTTCAAGGGGAAAACGAATTCATCATTCATTACATTAAGTTAACGGGAATGCGAGGTATCGCGAACGGGATAGCGCCTAGTAAGTTTTGCTGCACCGCACCATGACTTTTCGTGAAGAGACATGACCCAAAGGACAGCAGACGCCGGACCTTGGGACCATCGTCTTGAGCTTGACGGCCGGCGTTCGGAACCAAGCCCGTCGATGGTCGTTTCGTAGTGGTCCCATGTCGGGTGTCCGCCAGGACGGTCCGAACGTCCGGACTGCGGAACGCCCTGCCGGCGGCCAATAAGGAGAAGAAGATCGTGAGCAGGCTCGTCGTCGTATCCAACCGGGTGGCCCTGATGGAAGAGGGCAAACAGGCGGCCGGCGGTCTCGCCGTCGCCATCCTGGCGGCCTTGAAGAAGACCGGCGGTATCTGGTTCGGGTGGAGCGGCAACGTCGTCGACGGCGAGTCCCAGGCGGAACCGACCCGGACGGAAGCCGGCAAGCTGACCTACGCCACGCTGGATCTGGGCCGCCGCGACCACGAGGAATATTACAACGGTTTCGCCAACCAGACCTTATGGCCGCTGTTCCATTACCGGTTGGGCCTGATTTCGGTGAACCGGCGCACGCGCGAGGGGTATGAGCGGGTCAACGCCTATTTCGCCGACAAGCTGGAGCCGCTGCTGCGCCCCGACGACATGATCTGGGTCCACGACTACCACCTGATCCCTTTCGGCGACGAGTTGCGCCGCCGCGGCTGCTCGCAGCGGATGGGCTTCTTCCTGCACACGCCCTTCCCGCCTCCGGAACTGCTGACCGCCCTGCCCAACCACCGCGACCTGATCCGCGAGCTGTGCGCCTACGATCTGGTCGGCTTCCACACCGCCACCGACATGCGCGGCTTCTGCGACTATATCCGCACCGAGACCGACGGCACGGTGGAGCAGCGCGGCGCCTACGGCACGGCCATGATCCGCGCCTTCGGCCGCACCCTGCTGGCGAAGGTGTTTCCCATCAGCATCGATACTCCGGCGCTGGAAAGCCTGGCCCGCACCGCCGGCCGCTCGCGTCAGGCCGAACGGCTGCGCGAGAGCCTGGTCGGCCGCCGCCTCATCATCGGCGTCGACCGGCTCGATTATTCAAAGGGGCTGCCGCAGCGCTTCGCCGCCTTCGAACAGCTTTTGGAAAGCTATCCGGAGCATTGCAACCGCGTCTCCTTCCTGCAGGTCGCACCGCCCTCGCGCGAGGACGTGCCGGAATACATCGCCATCCGCCGCGAACTGTCGGAGATGGCCGGGCGCATCAACGGCCGCTTCGCCGAGTTCGACTGGCAGCCGATCCGCTACCTGAACCGCAGCTTCGGTCAGCGCATTCTCGCCGGCTTCTACCGGTTGGCCAATGTCGGTCTGGTGACGCCGTTGCGCGACGGCATGAATCTGGTCGCCAAGGAATATGTCGCCTGCCAGGACGCCGACAATCCGGGCGTGCTGGTGCTGTCCCAGTTCGCCGGCGCCGCACACGAGATGGGCGAGGCGCTGATCGTCAACCCCTTCGACATCGAGGGCGTCGGCGATGCGCTGCAACGGGCGCTGACCATGCCGCTGGGCGAGCGCAAGGAACGCCACGCCGCCCTGATGCAGACCTTGCGGCGTCATGATATCGGCTGGTGGCGTGAAAGCTATGTGGACGCGTTGACCCGCGCACCGTATGACTTTCCGGTCACCTGAGCATCCGCTCGGCCCACCAACACCGCAGATCCGGATCCATGGCCGTCGACCTCGCCCCCGCCGCTCCCGGCACCGCCGGCTCCCCCATTCTCGTCGCCGACATCGGCGGCACCAACGCCCGTTTCGGCCTGATCGACGGCCGGGTCGTGCGCGACACCCGCGTGCTGCGCTGCGCCGACTACGCCTCGATCGAGGATGCGGCGACCGCCTATCTGGCGGCGGTCGGGCTGGCGGCGGCCGGCAGCCCCGGCCGGCCGCGGCGCGGGGCCTTTGCGGTGGCCGGTCCGGTCACCGGCGACACCATCGCCATGACCAATCTGGTCTGGCAGTTCTCCGTCAGCCGGGTGCGGGACGCCCTGGGGCTGGAGGGCTTGGTGGTCATCAACGATTTCACCGCCGTCGCCCTGTCGGTGCCGCGCCTGGCCGACGAGGACAGGCGCCAGATCGGCGACGGCGCGCCGCAGGCGGGGGCCGTCGTCGCGGTGCTGGGACCGGGAAGCGGGCTCGGCGTGTCGGGGCTGGTACCGGGCGCCAACGGCCGCTGGACCGCGCTGTCGGGCGAGGGCGGCCATGTCACCATGGCGCCGACCAGCGACCGCGAGAGCGCCGTGCTCGGCCAGCTGCGCAAGAGCTTCGAGCATGTCTCGGCCGAACGGGTGCTGTCCGGGCCGGGCCTCGTCAACCTCTACGGCGCTTTGTCGACCCTGGACGGACGCGGGCCGGCCGCCCTCACCCCCGCCCAGGTGGCTGACAATGCCCTGAGCGGCAGCGATCCCCATTGCGTGGAGGCGGTGGAGATGTTCTGCGCCATGCTCGGCACCGTCGCCGGCAATCTGGCCCTGACGCTGGGCGCGCGCGGCGGCGTCTATGTCGCCGGCGGCATCGTGCCGAAGCTGGGAACGCTGTTCACCCACTCCCGCTTCCGCATGCACTTCATGGAGAAGGGCCGGATGCGCGACTTCCTGGCCCCGGTCCCCACCTATGTCGTCACCCACGAACTGCCCGCCTTCCTGGGATTGGCCGAGGCTGCCGGGACGGAGTGACGCTCGGCCGGCGGGGGTGCGACCGATCGCGCACCCCATCGGTGCTTCCCCCTATTGCCCGACTTGCTGCTTGAACCGGCAGGGCGGCCCGCACATGGTTGTTCCCAACCCTTTCGGATTCGCTTCGGAACACCATGCCTGTCGACCTCCGCGTCCGTTTCCTGCACCCGACGGGCGCCATCGGCCCCGGCAAGATCGCGCTGCTGGAAGCCATCGACCGCACCGGCTCGATCTCCGCCGCGGCGCGCTCGCTGGACATGACCTTCCGCCGCGCCTGGTTCCTGGTGGAGACGATGAACACCGCCTTCCGCGACCCGGTGATCCGCACCAGCGTCGGTGGACGCGAGGGCGGCGGGGCCGGCCTGACCCCGCTGGGGCAGGAGGTCGTCGCCCGTTACCGCCGGACGCAGGAAGAGGCGCGCAAGGTTGCGGAGCCGCACCTGCGCTGGCTGGACGAAGTGCTGAAGGAGGAGGCGCCGGAAGCGAAAGCCGCGACGGGGGCCGCCGGGACGAAGCCGACGGCCGGCTGAACCCTCCCCTGATTTGCCAGCCGATTTGCCGCTCAAGTCACCGGCACGGCCGATCCAAGTCGCCGGCAAAACTTAGCGAAGCATTGCCGTCCGTTTTTTCTTCCATGCGCGCGGTGCAGCCCAGGGCAACCGGAAGCCCGATGGTGGGGTGCGGCGATGCGCCTTACATATGGCCCTGTTGCCGCTCGGCTCCAGCGTGATCGAACGGCAACAACGCTTTTCCCGACCCGACCTCCTCCTCCGGCACCCGGACGGGCCGCAGCCGCGGCGCCGCGCCGCCTTGCCTTGCTTCCGAGCCGAACCCCGCCATGCTCTCCTTTCCCCTGCCCATCAGCGCCGCCGACGCCTTCGGTGCAGCCGCCTTTGCCGGTTCGTGCCTGTGGCCGCTGATGAAGAAGCGCCGTGCCCTGCTGGCCGGGCAGGCCGCGACCAACCTGATGTTCATCACCCACTACGTGCTGCTCGGTGCCCACACCGCGGCGGCGCTCTGCCTGCTGGTGGTGGCTCAGGCCCTGGCCGCCCTGCCGGAAGGGCGGAGCCGCTGGCAGACGGCGGTCTTCGCCGCCACGGTGCCCGGCATCGCCGCCATCGCGCTCTTCACCTGGTCCGGCCTGCCGTCGGCACTGTCCAGCCTGGGCATCACCTTCTCCACGCTCGCGCGCTGGCAATCGGACGCCGTGCGCATGCGCATGCTTCTGCTGGTGGCCGGCGGCTTCTGGATCAGCCACAACGCGCTGGTGATGTCGCCCTTCGCCATGGCGTCGGACGCCTTCTGCGCCGCCGCCAACCTGCTGCGCCTGCGCGGCGGGTTCCGCAAGGGCAAGGCACCGGAAGCGGTGCCCGCGGCCAATGCCAATGCGGTGTCGGACACTGGTCAGGGTGGCCCCGTGCAGGGCGGTCTCGCCGCCGCCTGAACCGTCCTGCCGGAACGGGCTAATGCCTCCGGACGGTGTTCCCTGTCCGGAGGCGATCGAATTGGGCACTGGCGCACCGGAACCGTCACGCTTAAAAGAGGCCTCGTGCACCGCAACGGCAGCGACGAAGGACGGCCCATTCATGCTGAAGCGTCTTTACGACTGGACGATGGCCAAGGCTGCGTCGAAGGATTCGACCGCCTGGCTGGCCGGGGTGTCCTTCGCCGAAAGCTCCTTCTTCCCGCTGCCGCCGGACCTGCTGCTGGTGCCGATGGTCATCGCCAACCGCAAGGCGGCGTGGAAGCTGGCGACGATCTGCACGCTGGCCTCGGTCGTCGGCGGCATCGCCGGCTACATGATCGGCTATTTCCTGTACGAGACGATCGGCCGCTGGGTGATCGAGTTCTATCACCTGACCGACAAGTTCGAGCAGCTGCGCCTGACCTTCGTCGAGTACGGGGCGGAGATCCTGATCATCAAGGGCATGACGCCCATCCCCTACAAGCTGCTGACCATCACCGCCGGCGTGGCGCACCTGCCGCTGTGGGTGTTCATCGGCGCGTCGATCATCTCGCGGTCGATCCGCTTCTATCTGGTGGCGGCGCTGCTGTACTTCTTCGGCCCGCCGATCCGCGCCTTCATCGAGAAGCGGCTGACCCTGGTCACCAGCGTGTTCGCGGTGGCGCTGATCGGCGGCTTCCTGGTGGTGAAGCTGCTGTAGGCGGCCGCCTCTTTCCAGGCCGCCCCCTTCCAGACAGACAGGTTCTCCATGCCTCCGCGCGGACGTCCGCCCCAACCCAGCCGCGCCCGCTCCCGGATCGCCGCCCCCGCCATCCCGTCCGCTCCGGCCCCGGACGGCGTCGATCAGCGCAAGCTGTTCCGCGTCGCCGGCCTGGCCGCCGTCTCGGCCATCTTCGCCCATGAACCGGAGCGGGTGGAGCGGCTGTTCTTCGACGAGCGGCTGAAGCCGGCGGTCGGCGGCTTCTGCAAGGCGATGGCGGCATCCCGCAAACCCTACCGCATGGTGGAGGCGGAGGAACTGGCGAAGGTCGCCGGCACGGTGCTGCATGGCGGGGTGGTGGCGCTGATGGCGCCACGGACGCTGCCGCTGTTCGACACCGAGGCCGCGCGCCGGGCCTCGGAACCGCTGCTGATCCTCGACGGCGTCGGCAACCCGCACAATCTGGGCGCCATCCTGCGCACCGCCGCCTTCTTCGGCCTGCCCCGCGTCCTGGTCTCCGACCATCCGGGCCAGGCCCTGCCGTCGGAGGCCGCCTATCGCGTGGCCGAGGGCGGGTTCGAGTGGGTTGTGCTGGAGCGCGCGCCGGCCCTGCCGGCCGTGCTGAAACGGCTGCGGGCCAGCCATCGGGTGTTCGGGACGGCCCTGGACCAGACCCGGCCGACGGTCGATGCCGGCGCGCTGGCCGGCTGGCGGGGCAAGCAGGATACCAAGCCGCCCGCCGTCGTGCTGGGCAACGAGGAGAACGGCATCCCGTCGGCAACGCTGGCGGCGTGCGAGGCGGTGCTGACCATTCCCGGCAGCGGGCGCGTCCAGTCGCTGAACGTCGCCGCCACCGCCGCCATCCTCATCCACGCACTGGCAACCGGCTGACGACCGCCGGACAAGGCCGTTTAGCCGAGCGCCGCGATCATCACCACCGCCACCAGGGCGACGGAGGCGAGCGGCAGCATTTCCACGCCGTTCCGCTTCCAGCTCGGCACGTCGCCATGGTGGCCACCGGCATGGCCGTTGGCGATGTCGTCGGCCCAGCCGTGGCGCGAGGGCACCGCACCGGGAGCCGACACCGCCGGGGCTGCCGGGTTCGCCATGTCCACCACGCCGTCGCCGCGGTGGTAATCGCCGGTCTGCCGGGCCGGCGCCGGGTTGGGGCGGCCCCGCATCAGACGGGAATCGTCCAGTTCGACCTCGACGCCGGCCGCCTCGACGCGCTCGATCACCGCGGCGGTTTCCTCCGGCGTCATCGTGTCCACGGGCAGGATGCCGCCCAGCGCCTCGGCGCTCAGGCGGTTGCCGTTGCGGCGGCCGTGGTCGATCAGCGACTGGATCAGGCGGTCGTCGGTGGTGCTCGCCATGATGGCTCTCCTTTTTCAGGTTCCTCCTGGGTCACAGGATCAAACGCGCGGAACCGCCGGAAGGTCCATGACCTGGACGCGCCCAGCCTCTTCCCCTGCATCCTCCCCTTCCCTGCGCCACCTTGCCGCGGCCCGGCCGCCACCCGACATAAGAGGTCACTCGAACGCACCGTTATCGATCCCACGGATCGTCATTGATGGGAGACCCGACCATGCTGGGGCATTTTCTGCGCAAGCCGGCGACGCTGCCGACGCCGGAGGAGGCGCTGCCCGGCCGCAGCCAACCGATCCCGGTTCCCGAACAGCATCATGTCAACGGCCACCGCCTGACCGCGCCCTATCCGCCGGGGCTGGAGGTTCTCGACCTCGGGCTCGGCTGCTTCTGGGGGGCGGAGCGCAAGTTCTGGCAGGTTCCCGGCGTCTGGGTCACCGCCGTCGGCTATCAGGGCGGCCACACCCCGAACCCGACCTATGAGGAGGTCTGTTCCGGCCGCACCGGCCATACCGAGGCGGTGCGCGTCGTCTACGACCCGGCCATGGTGACGACGGAGGATCTGCTGCGCGTCTTCTGGGAGTCGCACGACCCGACCCAGGGCATGCGCCAGGGCAACGATGTCGGCACCCAGTACCGGTCCGCCGTCTACACCCACAGCCCCGCCCAGAAGGCGGCGGCGGAAGCGACGCTGGCCGCCTACCAGGAGCGGCTGGCCCAGGCCGGCTACGGCCCGGTCACCACCGAGATCCGCGAGGCCCCGCCCTTCTACTTCGCGGAAGGCTACCACCAGCAGTATCTCGCCAAGAATCCCAACGGCTATTGCGGGCTTGGCGGCACCGGCGTGACCTGCGCCGCATGATGAAGCGCCGATGAAAGCTTGAGTGTGGCGCTCCTGCCGGGCTTGGCCCTTGCGGTTGCGCCGCACCGGCCCTTGCGGGTATGGTTCCGGCGGCTCTTGAAAGCTCCGGCGGCATCATCCCGTCGGAGCGCCGCCCGTCCAGCTGCGATTGTCATGACCAAGGAAAGAACCGAGCTGGCGACGCCGTATCTCAGCGGCCTGCTCGAATTCTGGCTCACCAAATCCGTCGCCGGCCGTCCGCCGGTCCCCAGCAGCATCGCCCCGGCCGATCTGCGGCCGTGGAAGGACAACATCGCCGTCTTCGAGGTGATCGGGGAGGAAGCCGGCACCTTCGTCTACTCCTATTACGGCAGGGCATTGGCCGCCGCCTTCGGCCAGTCGCGGCTCGGCGCCACGCTGGACGATCTGCCGCCGGAACAGCGCGCCGTCCTGCAACCGGAATACGAGACGGTGCGCCGCGAGCGGCTGCCCGTCGCCCGCGTCCACACCGCCGTCTTCGGCGGGCGCACCCGCAGCT
Organism: Azospirillum endophyticum; assembly: GCF_016595245.1. Classification (GTDB taxonomy): domain Bacteria; phylum Pseudomonadota; class Alphaproteobacteria; order Azospirillales; family Azospirillaceae; genus Azospirillum; species Azospirillum endophyticum. Next base: position 85,853 of record NZ_JAENHM010000087.1, on the reverse strand, counting down.
TCGAACGTCTGGTCCTGCCGATGTCCAGCGACGGGACCAGCATCGACAAGCTGCTGGTCGCCGCCTACGAAATGACGCCGCGTGAGCTGGCGGCCCGTCCGCCGACACACTCCCCCGGGCCGGCCCCGGGGCCGGGCGGCGGCTCCTCCGGTCCAGTCCCCCTCACCGTTCAGAAGCCGGGAGCCTCGGCATGACCCCGCGTATGCCGCATCTCGCCGCCCCGCCCACCCAGGCGGGCGTGGTGACCGCCGACGAGTTCAATCTGTGGTGCGCGCTGAACGGCCGCCCCTTCAACCTCGTCCCCAACCCGCGCCCCGACGGCCGCGTGATGTGGGACGTGGAGGTCCTGCCCGGCACGCCGCGCGCCGGCACCGTCTATTCGACCAACCTGTCGGACGAAGCGCTGGCGGTGGTCGCCGGCTTCGCCTTCCTGTCCGGAGTCGAATGGGCCTATGAGGCGCGCGACCCGGCGGAAGCCGCGGCTCCCTCCGCCCCGTGCGACGCTGCCCCGGAGCCCGCCGCGACCTTGCCGGAGGCTGCTGCCCCCTGCGCGCCCGTTGCCGCCCCGGCCGTCCCTTGCGCGCCCGCCGCCCCGGCGGAGCCGATGGACTATCCCGCACTCTATTCGCTGCCCACCGTATCGCTGCTGCAGACCCCGCCGCCGCGCCCGGTGCAGCAGCATGACGAAGCGGTATTGGCGCGTAACGCGCGGATGCTGGAAACCGTCCTGAAGAACTTCCGCGTCCGCGGCGAGATCATGGATGTCCGCCCCGGCCCGGTGGTGACGCTCTACGAGTTCGAGCCGGCGCCCGGCACCAAGTCGGCCACCGTCATCAACCTGACCGACGACATCGCCCGCTCGATGAGCGTGGTGACCGCCCGCATCGCCATCGTTCCCGGCCGCAGCGTGATCGGCGTCGAGCTGCCCAACCCGGTGCGCGAGATGGTCTACCTGCGCGAAAGCTTCGACCACGACGCCTTCCGCAACACGACGGCCCAGCTCGCCATCGCCCTCGGCAAGGACATCAGCGGCGAGCCGGTGGTCGCCGACCTCGCCCGCATGCCGCATCTGCTGGTCGCCGGAACGACGGGCTCGGGCAAGTCGGTGGCGATCAACACCATGATCCTGTCGCTGCTCTACCGGCTGCCGCCGGAGCGCTGCCGCTTCATCATGGTCGACCCCAAGATGCTGGAACTGTCGGTCTATGACGGCATCCCGCATCTGCTGACCCCCGTCGTCACCGATCCCAAGAAGGCGGTGGTCGCCCTGCGCTGGGCCGTGCGCGAGATGGAAAGCCGCTACGAGGCGATGTCCAAGCTCGGCGTCCGCAACATCGAGGGCTACAACGCCCGCATGGCCGAGATGATCGCGGCCGGCGAGAAGATGCCGCGCCGCGCCACCCCGCCCGGCGAGCCGGAGAACGTCTTCGACCTGACGCCGCAGGAACCGACGCCGCTGCCCTACATCGTCGTGATCGTCGACGAGATGGCCGACCTGATGCTGGTCGCCGGCAAGGAGATCGAGGCGGCGATCCAGCGCCTTGCCCAGATGGCGCGCGCCGCCGGCATCCACCTGATCATGGCGACCCAGCGCCCCTCGGTCGACGTCATCACCGGCACCATCAAGGCCAACTTCCCGACCCGCATCAGCTTCCAGGTCACCAGCAAGATCGACAGCCGCACCATCCTCGGCGAAGCCGGGGCGGAACAACTGCTCGGCCAGGGCGACATGCTCTACATGCAGGGCGGCGGCCGCATCACCCGCGTCCACGGCCCCTTCGTCTCCGATTCGGAGGTCGAGGAGATCGTCCAGTACGTCAAGGCCCAGGGTGCCCCCAACTACGTCACCGCCATCACCGAGGAGGAGGAGGAGGCCGCCGCGGTGGAGGACGAGGACGGCGGTTCGGCCGCGACCGGCGACGACCTCTACATGCAGGCCGTCAACCTCGTGGTCCGCGAGGGCAAGGTGTCGGTCAGCTTCATCCAGCGCCAGCTCCAGATCGGCTACAACCGCGCCGCCCGGCTGGTGGAGCGGATGGAAACCGAACGCGTCGTCGGTGCCGCCAACCATCAGGGCAAGCGCGAAGTCCTGCTGTCCCACGCCGGCCTGTCGGCCAAACGCGCGGGGGTTTGACCAATCCGCCAGGATCCCCTCTTCCCCAGGGAGAGGGAAAGGGCTCTCCGACCGGTAAAGGGCAAGCAAGCAAGAGGTTCCCCTTGGACCCGAAGCCTCATTTCGAGACCCTCGCCCGCTACAACCGCTGGGCCAACCGCCGCCTTTATGAAGCCGCGGCGTCGCTCTCCGATGCGCAGTTCCGCGAGGATCGCGGCGCCTTCTTCGGCTCGCTCCGCGGCACGCTGAACCACATCCTGGTCGCCGACCGGGTATGGCTGGAGCGGATCGAGGGGTATGGACCCAAGCCGTCGTCGCTCGACGAAATCCTGCATGACGATTTCGCCGGCCTGCGCGCCGCCCGCGAAGCGGAGGACGAGCGTCTCCTGCGCGTCGTGGCATCCATTCCGGTGGACCGGTTCGACTCGACCCTTTCCTACCGCAGCATGGCAGGCACGTCCCACGAACTGCCCTTCGGCCAAATCCTGACCCACGTCTTCAACCATCAGACCCATCACCGTGGGCAGGCTCACACGCTGGTGAGCCAGTTCGGGCTGGATGCACCGTCCGTCGACTTCGTCTACTTCCTGCTGAATCCGCAATGACCCGACCGATCGCCGATCTCGCCGCTCTGGAAGCCCTCTATGGCGAGCCGGCCGCCCGCTCCATCGCCAAGGAAGTGCCGGCGCTCACCCCCGGCTACCGCGCGCTGATCGAGTCGTCCCCTTTCTTCGTCCTCGCCACCAGCGGTCCGGGCGGGCTGGACGCCTCGCCGCGCGGCGACGGGCCGGGTTTCGTCCGGGTGGCGGACGACCGCACCCTGCTGATCCCCGACCGCCGCGGCAACAACCGCATCGACAGCCTGCGCAACATCCTGGCCGATCCGCGGGTCGGACTGCTGTTCCTGGTGCCGGGCCTGAACGAGACCCTGCGCGTCAACGGCACCGCGGTGATCGACGCCGACCCGGCGCTGTGCGAGGGCTTCGCCGTTGACGGCAAGGCGCCGAAGTCGGTGCTGGTGGTCACCATCGAGACGGTGTTCTTCCAGTGCGCCCGCGCCCTGCTGCGTTCCCGCCTGTGGGATCCGGCGGCACAGGTGGCGCGAAACGGTCTGCCATCGGTGGGAACGTTGCTGGCGGAAGCCAGCGCCGGGCGCGAAGGCGGCGAGTCCTATGACCGGGTGGCGGCGGAGCAACTGCCGAGGACTCTCTATTGAGCTACCGCCATCACTGTGCGGCGAGGCTTTCGGCAATCTGAAGCTGTCCGCCGCCGTCCGGGATCCTGATGGTGAAGACGGAGCCCTGGTCGCGCGCGCTCTCCACCGCCAGGCTCCCGCCATGGGCGGCGACGATCTTCTGCGCCATGTAGAGGCCCAGCCCCGACCCCTTGGTCCCGCGTGAGGACGAGGCGCGGAAATAGATCGAGCCGATGCGCTCCACCTCGTCCGGGCTCATGCCGCGACCACGGTCGGCGACGCGGATGAAGATCCCGCCCCCGCCGTCGCCGGCGGTCACCCGGACCGGCGTGTCCGCAGCCGAGTAGCGCAGCGCGTTCTGCACCAGATTGCCGATTGCCACCCCCAGGAACGGCGCATCGACGAGCAGCGGGCGATCGGGCGTCTCGACGGACAGGTCCAGACGCTCCTCCGCCTCCGTTCCCGTCAGGCCGCCCAGCACCTCCTCCATCAGCTGGCCCAGCGCCACCGGCTCCGGCTTCAAGGCCAGCGCCCCCTGGTCCAGCGCATCGGCGGACAGGAACAGGTCGACCAATTCCGCCATCTTGCGGGTGGTGGTGCGGATGCGCTCCAGGCGGGTCAAGGCTGACGGGACCTCGACCGCACCCGACAGCTCGATCATCTGGGCCGCGCTGTCGATTGAGGCAAGCGGGGTGCGGAACTCGTGCGACAGCATGGCGACGAAGCGGCGCTGCTCTTCCGCCCGCTTGGTGGCGAAGGCCGATTCCTCGCGGGCGCGCAGCCGCTCCGACTGCATCCGGCCGATGCGCAGAGTAAGGCCGGTGCCCAGCACCAGCACCGCCAGCATCGAGCAGATCTGGTAGGGATCGGCGATGGCGAAATCGGCCGGCAGCATGCCGCGCAGGGACATCTGAGCCAGCAGGAGCCCGCCGAGCGAGATCAGCGTGCTGCCCAGATAGAAGCGCGGGGTGAGGTCGTCGGGATTCAGCCAGACCATCCGCGCGGTCAGCACCAGCGCGATCACCACCACGACCAGCGCCGACAGCGTCACCACCGGATTGGTCAGGGCATAGAGCGGCGATACCGTCGTCGGCAGCATCAGCAGGGTCAGCAGCGCCAGCCCCTGGCAACAACGGCGCAGCCGGGGTGCCCGGTTCCGCAGGTCGAGGATATAGACCCACATGATGAGTCCGGCGGCGAAGCCCAGGAAACCGCTGCTGCCCACCATCATGTTCATGAACCAGCCCGGCATGTCCGGCAGCAGGGCCGCGCCGATGCCGTTGGCGAACAGATAATAGCAGGAGACGGTGGCGGCGTAGCCGCTGTAGGCCAGCAAAGCCCCGTCGCGCAGCAGCAGGCCCAGCGCGGCATAGCCCAGCGCCAGGATGCCCAGCACCCCCAGGAACAGCCCCTGGAACAGCAAATCCGTCGTCTGGTGGCCGGCATAGGCGCTGGGCGCCCACACCCGCGCCGACAGCCGGATGGCGCTGACCGAATCGACGCGCAGATAGAGCGAAACCGGCTTTCCTTCCGGCAGGGTCAGCGCCACGGCATGCAGCCGGGTCTTCATCGGGCGCTGGCTGAAGGGAACGAAATCGCCCAGTCGGACCAGCCGATAGGCGCCAGGCTCCCGAGGCCGGCCGGCGACGGCGGTCGCCTTGGGGATGAACAGGTCGAGATGGTCGATATAGGCTTCGCCCATCTCCAGGAACCAGTCCGCCGGGGCGCCGGCTTCGCGCATCAGGTCGAACCGGTACCAATGGATGTCGCGGGTCTGGCCGGCGCCGCGGAAATCCTCCCGCGGCTCCATTCGCCCCTCGGCGTCGGCATTGAGGATGTCGGCGAAGTCGAGTTTGCGGTCGGGATCGATCAACCGGGCGAAATGGCCGGCCAGCGTCGCGCTGGCGGTGGATGGTCCCAGCAGCAGTGGCGGGGCACCCGGTTCCGCCGCGCCCGCCGCACCGGCGGACCGGAGCAGAATCACCCAGAACAGGACGAGAAATACAACCGTCCAGCGAAAACGAACGGATGGTGAAACCACAGGACCGGCATCGTACCGGGCGCTGCCGCTCTGTCGGGCCGGCATGCCGTCGTCCCCGCCGTTGTTCACGTCCTTCGTCATCGCAGCGTATCGGTAAAGATAAAGTTTTAGGGAAAGATTAAGCGGCTATGCCTTTCGTCCTCGCACTTACCCAACCCGTCAGATGCGCGAAGGAGACAGTTTGAACTCCACGACGGCGTCGGTGGAGGCCAAAGCGCCGACCAGCGCCATCGGATCGGGATCGCCCTTTCCCTGCAGCACCAGCTGGCATTCGAACTGGCCGCTGCCGCTTGCGAGATGGAAGGCCCAGTCGACCACCTCGAACCCGTGCTTCTTCGCCTGCAGCCGCAAGTCCTGCGGCTGCGGTGCCTTGTCGCGGGGAAAGACCAGGGTCAGGTGGATCACCGACTGGTGGGGCAGCAGCCGCTCGATCGGCCGCAGCAGGCTCATCACCAGGATGGTCAGCACCGCCGCGGCGACGGCGACCGCGTAGAAGCCGAGCCCGATGGTGATGCCGATGGCGGAAGTCGCCCAGATCGACGCGGCGGTGGACAGGCCGCGAATCGACAGCCCCTCGCGCATGATGACTCCGGCACCGAGGAAGCCGATGCCGGTCACGATGCCCTGGATCACCCGCGTCGGGTCGCCGGTCAGCGCGGCCCCCTGCGGCGCCCCCTGCGTCCCGATGCCGCCATACCACATCGAGGGGAAGGCGTTGACCACCGTCAGCGCGGCCGACGCCAGGCAGACCAGCCCGTAGGTCCGCATCCCGGCCGCCCGCCCGTGATAGCTGCGCTCGTATCCCAGCAGCAGCCCGACCGCCAAAGCTCCCAAAAGATGCAGGAGGATCAATCCGTTGGTCGCCAGCTCGGCCGGGGACCAGTAGGAGCGCAGCAAATCCATGACCCATCCCACTCCCGGCTGGAAATTCCCACCACGGCCCTGATGCCAGTCTAGCGCAGCCGGAGCGCCAGCGCCTATGTGGCGCGCGGCACCAATCCGTCACAGGCCGCAAACGGCCCCGCTTGACCTGTATCAATTGCAGTCAGTCGGAAAGTACCGATACTAAGGGTCGAAAACCGGTACCTAAGGACCAGCCTTAATGGCTGGCATCCCGGCCGGCTCGAACTGTTCCCGCTCCGACCGAGAGTGCCGCCATGAGGCCCATCACCTCCCCCGTCCTGTCCCATCCCTCCGACCGGAAGGCCACCGACTCCGCGCCGGCACCGACCCGCCGGGCCGAAGGGCTGATGTTCCTGTGGCTGGCGGTGCTGGTCTGGCCGGTGATCGCCGTTGGCACCGTCTCCGCCTACGGTTTTTCGATCTGGATGTACCAGCTCCTCACCCACTGAGTCTCGCCCTATGCCCCGCGCCCCCGAGATCCACATCTCCAGCCTCGTCATCCAGCACAGCCCCGACCGCACCGACGCGGTGCGCGAGGCGGCGGCATCCGTCGCCGGGCTGGAATGGTGCGCGGCGGAGAACGGCAAGGCGGTGGTGACGCTGGTCACCGCCAGCGCGGCCGAGGTCGTCGACCGCATCGCCCTGCTGAACGCCATCCCCGGCGTGCACACCACGACCATGGTCTACCACCACTACGAACCCGCGGACGCGATCGACGCAGCCTGACGCCCCTTCATCGGGTTCCCCGTCCAGGCGCGCCGCATCCGCCCTTTCCCGAATGAATTTCCTCCAAGACTGGAGTCTGCCCGCCATGTTCCTCTCCCGCCGCGATTACCTGAAGGCGCAAGCCGCCGCTGCCGCCGCCGCGGCGGCCGGAATCTCGCTGCCCGCGTCCGCCGCCAACATCCTGACCGGCGAAGGCGCCAAGCTGACCTGGTCGAAGGCGCCCTGCCGTTTCTGCGGCACCGGCTGCGGCGTGATGGTCGGCGTCAAGGACGGCCGCGTGGTCGCCACCCACGGCGACGTGAAGGCCGAGGTGAACCGCGGCCTGAACTGCGTGAAGGGCTATTTCCTGTCCAAGATCATGTATGGCGAGGACCGGCTGAACCAGCCGCTGCTGCGCATGAAGGACGGCAAATACGACAAGGAAGGCGAGTTCGAGCCGATCACCTGGGACGCCGCCTTCGACATCATGGCCGAGAAGTGGAAGGAGACCCTGAAGAAGAAGGGGCCGACCGCCGTCGGCATGTTCGGCTCCGGCCAGTGGACCATCTACGAAGGCTATGCCGCCTCCAAGCTGATGAAGGGGGGCCTGCGCTCCAACAACCTGGATCCGAACGCCCGCCACTGCATGGCGTCGGCGGTGGCCGGCTTCATGCGCACCTTCGGCATGGACGAGCCGATGGGCTGCTACGACGACATGGAGCAGGCCGACGCCTTCGTGCTGTGGGGCTCCAACATGGCGGAGATGCACCCCATCCTGTGGACACGCGTCACCGACCGCCGCCTCAGCCATCCCGGCTGCAAGGTCGCCGTCCTCTCGACCTACGAGCACCGCAGCTTCGACCTCGCCGACATCGGCCTGGTCTTCACCCCCGGCTCCGATCTGGCGATCCTCAACTACATCGCCAACCACATCATCAAGACCGGCCGGGTGAACAAGGACTTCATCGAGAAGCACTGCAACTTCAAGCGCGGCCGCGACGACATCGGCTACGGCCTGCGTCCCGACAACCCGCTGGAGAAGAAGGCGAAGAACGCCGACAAGGCCAACGACTCCGACCCGATCAGCTTCGACGAGTTCGCCAAGTTCGTCGAGCCCTACACCCTGGACAAGGCGCACGAGCTGTCGGGCGTGCCGAAGAACCGGCTGGAGGCGCTGGCCGAGCTGTATGCCGACCCGAAGGTGAAGGTCGTGTCCTTCTGGACCATGGGCTTCAACCAGCATGTCCGCGGCGTCTGGGCCAACAACCTCTGCTACAACATCCATCTGCTGACCGGCAAGATCTCGCAGCCCGGCTGCGGCCCCTTCTCGCTGACCGGCCAGCCCTCGGCCTGCGGCACCGCGCGCGAGGTCGGCACCTTCTCGCACCGGCTGCCGGCCGACATGGTGGTGACCAACCCCGAGCACCGCAAACACGCCGAGGAGATCTGGAAGCTGCCGGAGGGGACCATCCCCGAGAAGGTCGGTTACCACGCCGTCCAGCAGGACCGCATGCTCAAGGACGGCAAGCTCAACGCCTACTGGGTCATGTGCAACAACAACATGCAGACGGCCCCGAACACGGCGAAGGAGACCTTCCCCGGCTACCGCAACCCGGAGAACTTCATCGTCGTCTCCGATCCCTACCCCACCGTGACGGCGCTGGCCGCCGACCTGATCCTGCCCACCGCCATGTGGGTGGAGAAGGAGGGCGGTTACGGCAACGCCGAGCGCCGCACCCAGCTGTGGCGCCAGCTGGTCGATGCGCCCGACGGCGCGCGGTCCGATCTGTGGCAGATCATGGAGTTCTCCAAGCGCTTCGCCGTGGAAGAGGTCTGGCCGGAAGAGCTGCTGAACAAGAAGCCGGAGCTGCGCGGCAAAACCCTTTACGACGTGCTGTTCCGCAACGGCCAAGTCGACCGCTTCCCGCTGTCCGACCTCGACCAGGCCTACAACAACTTCGAAGCCCGCCAAGCGGGCTTCTACGTCCAGAAGGGCCTGTTCGAGGAATATGCCGCCTTCGGCCGCGGCCATGGCCACGATCTGGCGCCCTTCGAGCAGTACCACCAGGAGCGCGGCCTGCGCTGGCCGGTGGTGGACGGCAAGGAGACCAAGTGGCGCTATCGCGAGGGATCGGATCCCTACGTGAAGGCCGGCGAAGGCATGCGCTTCTACGGCAACAAGGACGGCAAGGCCAACGTCTTCGCCCTGCCCTACGAGCCGCCGGCCGAAGCCCCCGACGCCGACTACCCGTTCTGGCTGTCGACCGGGCGCGTGATCGAGCACTGGCACAGCGGATCGATGACGCTGCGCGTGCCGGAACTGCGCAAGGCCTTCCCCAACGCCGTGGTGTTCATGCATCCCGACGACGCCAAGGAGCTGAACGTCCGGCGCGGGCAGGAGGTGCGCGTCACCTCCAGGCGCGGCGAGGTCCGGGTGCGGGTCGAGACGCGCGGACGCAACAAGCCGCCGCGCGGCTTGGTCTTCGTCCCCTTCTTCGACCACACGGTCCTCATCAACAAGGTGACGCTCGACGCCACCGATCCCATCAGCAAGCAGACCGACTACAAGAAATGCGCGGTCAAGATCACGCCCGTCGCGAACGCCTGAGGAGTGCCGGCATCATGAAGACCCGTTTCCTGATTGCCGCGCTGGCCCTGCTGGCCGGCGTCCCGGCCCTGACCATCGGCGTCGCCACCGGCGTCGTGGCCGCCGACAAGCCGATCGCCACCGCGACCGGCACCGGCACGGTGGGGGGGATCAAGGTCCCCTCCGCCAACCATCCGATCACCACGGATGTACCGGCCGAGGCGACCCACCGCGACATCACCGACGACCAGAAGCGCGTGCGCAACTATGCCGACCAGCCGCCGCTGATCCCGCATGCCATCCGCGACTACCAGATCGACCTGAACATCAACAAGTGCCTGACCTGCCACGACCGCCGCAACACGGCCGGCTCGCAGGCGCCGATGCTGTCGGTCACCCATTTCCAGGACCGTGACGGCCAGACCCTGGGCACGGTGGCAGCGCGCCGCTACTTCTGCACCCAGTGCCATGTGCCGCAGACCGACGCCCAGCCGATCGTTCCCAACAGCTTCCAAGACTTCGACTCGGTCCTGGGCCATGCCCAAGGCGGCCAGAAATGAAAATCCGCGACGCAGTGCTGTGCCTGTGGCGGCTGTTCGCCCGTCCCAGCGTCCATTTCGGCCTGGGTTTCCTGACGCTGGGCGGCTTCATCGCCGGCGTGGTGTTCTGGGGCGGCTTCAACACCGCGCTCGAAGCCACCAACAAGGAGGCCTTCTGCATCAGCTGCCACGAGATGCGCGACAATCCCTATGAGGAGCTGAAGCAGACCATCCACTTCACCAACCGGTCGGGCGTGCGCGCCAGCTGCCCGGACTGCCACGTCCCGCACCAGTGGACCGACAAGATCGCCCGCAAGATGCAGGCGTCGAAGGAGGTCTGGGGCAAGATCTTCGGCACCATCGACACGCGCGAGAAGTTCCTGGACAAGCGCCGCGAACTGGCCGAGCACGAATGGGCGCGGCTGAAGAACAACAATTCCCTGGAATGCCGCAACTGCCACAGCGCCGATTCCATGGACATCACCAAGCAGAACCCGCGCGCCGCCAAGATGCACGAGACCTATCTGTTCACCGGGCAGAACACCTGCATCGACTGCCACAAGGGCATCGCCCACCACCTGCCCGACATGCAGGGGATCGAGCCGGGCTGGAACATGAAGACCAGCGCCAAGTAAGGATTGCAATGCTGCATCGGCCCCGTCTCCGGAAGGAGCGGGGCTGTTTGCGTTTCACGGGAAACGGTCGGCTGGCGAATGCCCCCACCTAACCTCCCCCGCTGGGCGGGGGAGGGACTGCCGCCGCTCTCCCGGACAAGCGCCAATCTCCCTCCCCCGCCCAGCGGGGCAGGGTCGGGGTGGGGGCAGTCGAAGCCGAAACTCCTCATCCCAGCATCGCCACCGCGGATAGCGCCAGCAGCGTCACCAGCACCGCCTCCCCCAGCCCGACCAACCCGCGCAGCCCCAGCGCGATCACCCAGGTGGTCAGGTCGCGGCGGTGGCGAACCTCCTTCAGCAGGCGCTCCTGGATGCCGGCGACGGTGCGCCGCGTCGACAGGCTGGCGATGCCGCCCACCAGCGCCACCAATCCCGTGCCCAGCACGAAATACAAGGCACCCTTCCAGCCGGCGAAATGGTCGGGATCGTTCAGGTAATGCCCGGCGCCGACGATGATCCACACCGCAGCCGGCCAGACGCCGACGATCTCCGGACCGGGGCCTTCTCCCTTTGGCTCAGCGCCTTTCGGGTCATCGCTCCCCTTGCCCATCGCCGCCTCCTCAGCCGCCCGGCACATGGCGGTAGACCAGCACGCGCGTCGCCGGACCGCCCTCTACATCGGCCAGCGGCAACAGAAGCTCGACGAACTTCGCCCCCGGCAGCATCGGGTCGTCGCGCACCAGCAGGCAACGCGGCTCGCCGCTCTCCAGGCAGGCGTGCAGGTCGGACAGCCAGCGCTTGGCCGCCTGTTCCGGGTGGCAGTCGGTCACCCGACGCGTCGTCGGCCGTCCGGTCAGCCGGCGTTGCAGGGCCCGGCCGCAGGACTTGTACACGAAGTCGCCACCCTCGGCGGTCGGCTCCATCAGGGCGATGCGCGGCACGCTTTCCCGCACCTGGGCGGTGTCGATCTCGGTTGCCAGCGGCATGCGGCGCTTGCGCTTCAGCCTCACCCAATGGGTGTAGAGGGCACGGACCTGCGGCGTCTGCTCCGCGTCGATCACGTCGGCCCGACAGGGCGGCGGCGGGGCGTCGATCACCGGGGTGGCGACCGGCGCCGCGGCGAAGGCGGCGGCAGGCGGCACCGGTTGCGAGACCGGCTGGGTCACCGGCCGCGAGGCCGCGGCGGTGACCAGCATATGCCCCTGTCCGGCCGGCGTGTGGCCGATCCGGCCGCCATGCTTCTTCAGCATCGGCAGCGGCGCCCAGGCGCCGCAGGTGTGATAGCCCTTGGTGACGCGCCGGTAGTCCTGGCTGCTGGCGGTGCGGCACTCCCCCTCCACCCCGTGGCGGGCGACATGGACCAGGGTGTTGTCCTCCGACAGGGCGCGCTCGCCACCCCACGACACGCAGGCGGCGCAGGCGCGGCTGTCCTTGGCGAAGGCGTGGCTCATCGGGGCGTATCTCCAAAGGGGATCCGAAAAGGGAGAATGGGAATTGATGCCTCCCTTTCCCCAGCGGTTCAAGGGCCGCATAGCCCGGCAGTGCCCTGTCCGAGATTCAGTCATGCGAGGGTGACATCCATGCCACCCCTTCCCCCCCGGCCCCGAACCCCCTATAAGGGGGCCTTGCACGACATGCCCATCCCGCTCTCCGTCTCCGGTCCCCCGGCGCCGGGGGGTTTTCGGCTGACCACATTTCAGAGAAGCGGACCCATGCCCAAACGCACCGACATCAAATCCATCTGCATCATCGGCGCGGGTCCGATCGTCATCGGACAGGCATGCGAGTTCGACTATTCCGGCGTCCAGGCGTGCAAGGCACTGCGCGAGGAAGGCTACCGGGTCATCCTCGTCAACTCCAACCCGGCCACCATCATGACCGATCCCGGTCTGGCCGACGCCACCTACATCGAGCCGATCACCCCGGCGGTCGTCGCCAAGATCCTGGAGAAGGAGCGTCCCGACGCCCTGCTGCCGACCATGGGCGGCCAGACCGCGCTGAACACGGCGATGGCGCTGTCCGACGACGGCACGCTGGAGCGGCTCGGCGTGGAGATGATCGGCGCCAAGCGCGACGTCATCGCCAAGGCCGAGGACCGCATCCTGTTCCGCGACGCCATGGACAAGCTGGGCCTGGAATCGCCGAAGTCGCGCATGGTCCGCACCCTGACCGAGGCGACGGACGCCCTCGACCTCGTCGGGCTGCCGGCGATCATCCGTCCCAGCTTCACCCTGGCCGGCACCGGCGGCGGCATCGCCTACAACCGGGCGGAGTTCGAGGACATCGTGCGCGGCGGTCTGCGCGCCAGCCCGGTCGGCGAGGTGCTGATCGAGGAATCGGTGCTGGGCTGGAAGGAATACGAGATGGAGGTCGTGCGCGACGGCGCCGACAACTGCATCATCGTCTGCGCCATCGAGAACATCGATCCGATGGGCGTCCATACCGGCGACTCGATCACGGTGGCGCCGTCGCTGACGCTGACCGACAAAGAATACCAGATCATGCGCGACGCCTCGATCGCGGTGCTGCGCGAGATCGGGGTGGACACCGGCGGGTCGAACGTCCAGTTCGCGGTCAACCCGGCCAACGGCCGCCTGATCGTGATCGAGATGAACCCGCGCGTGTCGCGCTCCTCGGCACTGGCTTCCAAGGCGACCGGCTTCCCGATCGCCAAGATCGCCGCCAAGCTGGCCGTCGGCTATCGCCTGGACGAGCTGACCAACGACATCACCGGCACCACGCCGGCGAGCTTCGAGCCGACGATCGACTATGTCGTCACCAAGATGCCGCGTTTCACCTTCGAGAAGTTCAAGGGGTCGGAGCCGCTGCTGACCACCTCGATGAAGTCGGTGGGCGAGGCGATGTCGATCGGCCGCACCTTCCAGGAGTCGGTGCAGAAGGCGCTGCGCTCGATGGAGACCGGCCTGACCGGCTTCAACGAGCTGAAGATCGGCGGCGAGGAGAACCCGGACCGCACCGCCATCCGCGGCGCGCTCGCCACGCCGACGCCCGACCGCCTGCTGGTGATCGCCCAGGCCTTCCGCCACGGCTTCACCGTGGACGAGGTGCAGGCCGTCTCCAAATACGATCCGTGGTTCCTGGAGCAGATCAAGGAGATCGTCGACCGCGAGGCGGCGATCCGCGCCGACGGCCTGCCGACCGGCAAGGCCGGCTGGCTGAAGCTGAAGCAGATGGGCTTCTCCGACGCCCGTCTGTCCGAGCTGGCCAAGACCAGCGAGGCGGCGGTCGCGGCGGCCCGCCGCATGGCCGGCGTCACCCCGGTCTATAAGCGCATCGACACCTGCGCCGCCGAATTCGCCTCAGCCACGCCCTACATGTACTCGACCTACGAGACCGACGGGACCGGCGAGGCGGAATGCGAGTCCGACCCGACCGAATCGCGGAAGGTCGTCATCCTCGGCGGCGGCCCGAACCGTATCGGCCAGGGCATCGAATTCGACTATTGCTGTGTCCATGCCGTCTACGCCCTGCAGGAGGCCGGCATCGAGACCATCATGGTCAACTGCAATCCGGAGACCGTCTCCACCGACTACGACACCGCCGACCGCCTGTATTTCGAGCCGCTGACGGCCGAGGACGTGGTGGAGCTGGTGCGGGTCGAGCAACGCAAGGGCAATGTCCTGGGCTGCATCGTGCAGTTCGGCGGCCAGACCCCGCTGAAGCTCGCCGCCGCCCTTGAGGCCGCCGGCATTCCGATCCTGGGCACCTCGCCCGACGCCATCGACCTGGCCGAGGACCGCGAGCGCTTCCAGAAGCTGCTGGTCGATCTGAACCTGAAGCAGCCGGCCAACGGGCTGGCCCGCTCGCTGGAAGAGGCGCAGGCCGTGGCCGCCCGCATCGGCTTCCCCGTCGTCATCCGTCCGTCCTATGTGCTGGGCGGCCGGGCGATGGAGATCGTCCACGACATGGCCGGGCTCCAGCGCTACATGGGCACCGCCGTGCAGGTGTCGGGCAAGAACCCGGTGCTGATCGACAGCTACCTGCAGGACGCCATCGAGGTCGACGTCGACGTCGTCTGCGACGGCGCGCAAGTCTATGTCGCCGGCGTGATGGAGCATATCGAGGAGGCCGGCATCCATTCCGGCGACAGCGCCTGCGCCCTGCCGCCCTACACGCTGCCGGCCGACATCATCGCCGAGATCAACCGCCAGTCCGACGCGCTCGCCCACGCGCTGAAGGTGGTCGGGCTGATGAACGTGCAGTTCGCGGTCAAGGACGGCACCGTCTACATCCTGGAGGTCAACCCGCGCGCCAGCCGCACGGTGCCCTTCGTCGCCAAGGCCACCGGCACCGCCATCGCCAAGATCGCCGCCCGCGTCATGGCGGGGGAGAAGCTGTCCTCCTTCACCCTGAACGGCCCGACGCCGCCGCATACCGCGGTCAAGGAAGCGGTCTTCCCCTTCGCCCGCTTCCCCGGCGTCGACATCGTCCTGGGCCCGGAGATGAAGTCGACGGGCGAGGTGATGGGCCTCGACCACAACTTCGCGCTGGCCTTCGCCAAGGCGCAGCTCGGCGCCGGCGTCACCCTGCCGGTCAAGGGCAGCGTCTTCGTCTCGGTCAAGGACCGCGACAAGCCGGCCCTGGCGGTGATCTCCAAGAAGCTGCACGACATGGGCTTCCGCGTGCTCGCCACCTCCGGCACCGCCAAGGTGCTGAAGGATGCCGGCGTGCCGGCGGAGACCATCAACAAGGTGGTCGAAGGCCAGCCGCACATCGTCGATTCGATGATCAACGGCGACGTGCATCTGGTCATCAACACCACGGAAGGCGCCCAGGCGCTGTCCGACAGCTTCAGTCTGCGTCGCACCGCACTGACCTACAACATTCCGTATTACACCACGGTGGCGGGAGCACGCGCGGCAGTGGAAGCGATCGCCGCACTCCGGAACGGCAGCCTTGAAGTCGCCCCGTTGCAGTCGTACCTTAGCGGATCGTATTAAGGACGGACGACGGCGCGGCGGACCTCCTCCGCGCCGTCTTCGTCCCTAATGTCGCTCTCTGGACAGGTCGAACGACTGCAAGCGGTGATGGACCGAACATGGAAAAAGTTCCGATGACAGCGGCGGGCTTCAACCGCCTCCAGGAGGAATTGAAGCACCTTAAGATCACCGAACGCCCGGCGGTCATCAAAGCCATCGCGGAAGCCCGCGAACATGGCGACCTTTCGGAAAACGCCGAGTACCACGCGGCGCGCGAACGTCAGAGCTTCATCGAAGGCCGCGTGCTGGAGCTTGAGGACAAGATCAGCCGGGCGGAGGTCATCGACCCGTCCAAGCTGACGGGCAGTACCGTGAAGTTCGGTGCGACCGTGACCCTGGCCGACCAGGACACGGACGAGGAGACGACCTATCAGATCGTCGGCCAGGACGAGAGCGACATCAAGAACCGCCTGCTGTCGATCCAGGCACCGCTGGCCCGCGCCCTGATCAACAAGTCCGTCGGCGACAGCGTCGAAGTGTCCACCCCCGGCGGCTCCAAGCTGTACGAGATCGTATCGGTCGAGTTCCGTTGAGGCTCTGACCCACTCCTCCGGATTGTCCCCTCTCCTCACGCCGGAGAGGGGACATCAGGCGACCATCACCCCCCGAGCTTCTCCTTGAAGAAGTCCATCACCCGCCGGATCGCGTCCGAGCGGGCGTCTTCGTCGGTGCCGACATGGGCGGTGCCACCGGGGGCGGTGGCGAGATCCTTGCGCTTGCGCACCGGGGCGTCGGGGGCGTCGAAGCCGTGATAGGCGTCGGGGTAGACCACCAGGTCGACCTTCTCCTTGACCCCGGCGCGGCCGGCCAGCTCGACGCAGCTTTCCGGCGGGGTCCAGTCGTCCTTGCCGCCGACCAGCAGCAGCAGCGGACCGTCGGGCTGCCAGTCGTCGTTGCTCAGCGACGCCTTGCAGCCGGGGTAGAAGGCCGCCGCGGCGCGGAAGCCGCCCTCCTCCGTCCCGGCCGGGCCATCCTCGCCGGCGCCATAGGCGGCGAGCACGCTGCTCGCCCCCTGCGACCAGCCGATCAGGCCGATGCGGTCATGATCGACCTCCGGCCGCTTGCGCAGGAAGGCCAGTGCCCCCCAGGCGTCGCGCTTGCGCTCGGCCGTGGCGCGGACGGTGCGGTCCTTCAGCGCGGTGGTGCAGACCTCCTCCACGTCGCGCGGCCCGAAGCTGTCGACCATCAGCACCTCGTAGCCCTGGCGCTGCAGGTGGGTGGCCCACCAGACATGGCGTGGCGACACCCGGCCGTTGCGAGCATAGAGGCCGCCGCAGCCATGCAGCATGACCACCGCCGGATGCGGGCTGTTCCCGGCGGGACGCAACAGGCGACCGCTCAGCATCGTCGGCGCCCCCCCGGTCAGATCCCCGTCGATGGAGGGGAAACGCACGATCTCCTCGGCATGGACGCCGACGGCGGCCTGCGCGGTCCCCGTCAGGGCCAGCTCCTCAAGACCGATCAACCCGGCACCGGCACACAGCACCGCGCCCAACACAGCCGCGCGCCCGCGGGCGGAAGCCTTCATTCTGCAACGTCCCCGACTGCCGGCGCCGGCCGGGACGGCGGCGCTCGCGGTTGCAATATTAAACCTCCGCGATGCGGAAGGCCATGGGTGGCCCGCAATTGTCCCCAAGGACCGCCCCGCTCAATGGCGACGGCTGCCTTGCCGTGGCGTTTGCGCTAGGGTGCGGTCCCATGACCGATGCCCCCGCCCCGCCCCCGCAGCCGTCCCCCATCCCGCCCTTCGGCGCCTTCTGCCTTTATTGGCTGCGGCTGGGGCTGACCAGCTTCGGCGGGCCGGCCGGGCAGATCGCGATGATGCAGAGCGAACTGGTCGACCGCCGCCGCTGGATCGATCAGACCCGCTTCCTGCACGCGCTGAACTTCTGCATGCTGCTGCCGGGGCCGGAGGCGCAGCAGCTCGCCACCTACATCGGCTGGCGGCAGTATGGGGTGCGGGGTGGGCTGGTGGCGGGCGGGCTGTTCGTCCTGCCGGGCGCGCTGGTTCTGCTGGCTCTGTCCTGGATCGCCGCCGCCCATGGCAGCACCGGGCTGGTCGGCGCCCTGTTCGACGGCATCAAGCCGGCGGTGGTGGCGATCATCGCCGCCGCGGTATGGCGGATGGGCCGCCGCACGCTGAAGGGGCCGGCGGCCGTCGCCATGGCCGCCGCCGCCTTCCTGGCGCTGTTCGTGCTGCACCTGCCCTTCCCGCTGGTCATCGGCGCCGCGGCGGTCGTCGGCGGCGTAACGGCGCACACCGGCCGCCACTGGTTCGCCCACCCGCACCCGCTGTCGGAGGGCGATGCCGCCACCCTGGAGGAGCCGGCCCCCAGGCTTGGCCGGCTGCTCGCCCTTGCCGGCCTGTTCGTCGTTCTGTGGGCGGTGCCGGTCGGGGCGGTGCTGCTGGCCTTCGGCAGCGACCCCTGGCGCGGCATCGCGGCACTGTTCACCAAGGCGGCCTTCGTCACCTTCGGCGGCGCCTATGCCGTGCTGCCCTACATCGCCAGACAGGCGGTGGACGCCTATGGCTGGCTGAGCCCGCGGGAGATGGTCGACGGCCTGGCGCTGGCCGAGACGACTCCGGGGCCGCTGATCCTGGTCACGCAATATGTCGGTTTCTTCGCCGGCTGGAACCGGCCGGGCGTTCTGCCGCCGGGGTTGGCAGGGATGCTTGGGGCGGCGCTGACGACCTACGTCACCTTCCTGCCCTGCTTCCTGTTCATCTTCGCCGGCGCCCCCTATGTCGAGCGGCTGATCCACAACCGTCCGGCCGCGGGGGCATTGGCCGCCATCGCCGCGGCGGTGGTGGGGGTGATCCTGAACCTGGGCGTCTATCTGGGGATCGCGGTGCTGCTGCCGGACGGACAGACGGCGGGGCACAGGATCTGGATCTGGGCGATCATGCTGGCGGCGCTTTACGCGCTGACACGGCGCAACGCGGCGATCCACTGGGTGGTCCTGGGGGGAGCGGCGGCAGGCCTTCTCCAGGCGCTCGCCGCATCTTCCCTCTAGATCGGATCGCGTAAAATCGGAATCGATTCGAAGCGTGAATCCGATCGCCGAATAGAGGCTTCAGCTTCGTGCGTTCCATCGTGAACGCACGAAGCTGCAAAGCGAAACGCCGATCCCGGTCAGCGCCGGGTGGCGCGGGCGGGCGTCTCGTCCTCGACGAAATCCTCGTCCTCGTCGTCCTCGGTCCCTTCCGGGATGTCGGGCGAGTCGACGTCTATCGGAACGCCGGGGGTGTGCTTGCTGGTGCGGATCGACAGGGCCGACTTGACATGGGCGACGTTGGGCGCCGCCGTCAGCTTGGTGGTCAGGAAGCGCTGGTAGTCGTCCCAGTCCTCCGCCACGATCTTCAGGACGAAATCATATTCGCCGGCCAGCATGTTGCACTCACGCACGAGCGGCCAGCTGTTGACGAGCTCCTCGAATTTCTTTAGGTCCGCTTCGGCCTGGCTGCTGAGGCCGACCTGGGCGAACACCGTGACGCCGAACCCCAGTGCGTCGGGGTTGACGTCGGCGTGGTAGCCACGGATGAATCCCGCCTCCTCCAGCGCGCGGACGCGGCGCAGGCAGGGCGGAGCGGAGATGCCGGCACGTCGGGCAAGCTCCACATTGGTCATCCGGCCGTCGTTCTGCAGATCGCGCAGAATCCGACGGTCAATTCGGTCGAGTTTGACCCGCCGCATGGTTTACTCGGTCGCTCCGGGGGTGATTTGAAGAAAGGATATTACACGGGCATGGTGTCTACGCCAAGACGGAAACCCCTGCAAGGGCGAGCAACCCGGATAACGGTCTTTTCGCCGCAGCCCTTCCGCCCGGGGCATTCCCCCTCTTCGAAGCTTCAACGATCCGAGTCCTCATGCAACCTTTGACCTGCTGGGTCGTGTCGGACGGCAAGGCCGGCATGGAAAACCAGTGCATCGGTCTGGCGGAGTCGCTTGGCCTGACGCCCGTCGTCAAGCGCGTCCACCTGCGCACGCCGTGGCGCCAGTTGACCCCCTATTGGCGCATCGGCAACCGCTTCGCCGCCGGCCCCAAAGGCGATCCGGTGGAACCGCCCTGGCCCGACCTGCTGATCGGCAGCGGCCGGCAGTCCATCGCCGTCTCGCTGGCGGTGCGCCGGCAGTCGGGCGGCCGGACCTTCACCGTCCAGATCCAGGATCCGGTGATGAACCCGCGTCATTTCGACCTGATCGTCGTGCCGCGCCACGACAAGCTGCGCGGCGACAACGTGATGGTGACGCGCGGCGCGCTGCACCGGGTGACGCCCGCCATCCTGGCCGGCGCGGCCGAGCGTTTCGGCCCCCGTCTGGCGCATCTGCCGCACCCGCGCATCGCCGTGCTGATCGGCGGCGACAACGGCGTCTACCGGCTGACGCCCACCATCATGGGCGACGTGGCCGAACGGCTGGCCAACCTGACGCGCAGCCATGGCGCCGGGCTGATGGTCACCCCGTCGCGCCGCACCGGCGCCGACAACGAGGCGATCCTGCGCGCCCGCCTGTCCGGCCTGCCGGCGGAGGTGTGGGACGGCAGCGGCGAGAATCCCTATTTCGCTTATCTCGGTCTCGCCGACGCGGTGGTGGTGACCTGCGACAGCGTGTCGATGATCTCGGAAGCCTGTTCCACCGGCAAGCC
The DNA here is from genome assembly GCF_016595245.1 of Azospirillum endophyticum. Taxonomy (GTDB): domain Bacteria; phylum Pseudomonadota; class Alphaproteobacteria; order Azospirillales; family Azospirillaceae; genus Azospirillum; species Azospirillum endophyticum. The sequence goes on along the minus strand of NZ_JAENHM010000087.1, from coordinate 65,509 downwards.
GGTCTATGTGATCGAACTGGACGGTGGATCGCCCAAGTTCCGCGCCTTCCATGACGGGCTGTACCAGGACGGCATCACCCGGCCCTTCGACGGGTCGCTGGACCGTTGGGACTCCCCGCCGCTGAACGAGACGGAGGTGGTGGCCGACGAGGTGCGCCGCCGCCTGTCGGCCCACCGGAAGCGCTTCGGCCTGTCCTGATGAGCCGGCGGGCATGACAAGCCGGCGGGGCGCGGCGCGGCCAATGCGCGCACTCTGCCGGCAAGACCGGTTTGCTGCGGAGTTCCAGCATGCGCCATGCCATAAGCGCAGGCAGACCGGCCGTCTCCAAAACCACGGTCCGGGCCGTCCTTCCATCCGGAACCTCCGCTGCCATGACCAGCCCCGACGCCGTTTCCGCCTCCTTCCTGCGCTGCCTGGAGAACAGCCGGCTGTTCGACAGGCCGTATAATCACTGGCTGCTGTCCGGGGCCTTGCCGGAAGAAACCGCCGGCGCCATCGCCGACCTGCCCTGGGGAGCGCCCCCGGTGTCCGACACCTACGGCAAGCGCGAGACCAACAACGCATCGCGCACCTATTTCGGCGAGGAGAACCGCACCACATACGCGGTGTGCGAGACGGTCGCCCAGGCCTTCCAGAGCCGCCCGGTGGTGGAGGCGATCCAGAAGACCTGCAGCGTCGACCTGACCGGCACCAGCCTGCGCATCGAATATTGCCAGGACACCGACGGCTTCTGGCTGGAGCCGCACACCGACATCGGCGTCAAGAAATTCACGATGCTGATCTATCTCTCGAAGGGACCGAACTGCGCCCATTGGGGCACCGACGTGCTGGACGGGAACCGGACGGTCGTCGCCCGCGCGCCCTACGCCTTCAATGAAGGGCTGGTCTTCATCCCCGGAAGCAATACTTGGCATGGCTTCGAGAAACGTTCGATCGACGGCGTGCGGAAATCGATCATCGTGAACTATGTCGGTCCCGAATGGCGAGCACGGCAAGAATTGTGCTTCCCCGACAAAGCTGTTGCATAAAACTTCCGCCGTGGTTAAGTGACGCCGGTTTTGGGGGGCAAAGCCACCGTCGGCACGCTCTTTGGGAGTTTTGTACCCATGTCCATGCTTGATCTGGACAAGTTCCGCGCCACCCCCCTGCAGCATGATCCCTATGATTTCCTGTGCGTTCCGGGCTTCGTGAAGCGGGAGTGCCTTGAAGAGCTGCACCGCGACTATCCCAAGGTGGACAGGCCCGGCTCAATCCCGCTGGGGGTCTTCCCCCAGGGGCCGAGCTTCGACCGGATGATCGACGAACTGAAGGGGCCGGAGGTCTGCAAGGCCTTCTCCGACAAGTTCGGACTCGACCTGTCGCCCTACCCGACCATGTTCACGGCGCGCGGCATGTGCCGGCCGACCGACGGCAAGATCCACCCGGATTCGGCCAGCAAGATCATCACCGTGCTGATCTACATGAACCCGCCCTGGGAGGCCGCCGGCGGCCGCCTGCGCATCCTGCGCTCCCAGAACCTGGAGGATTATGCCGCCGAGGTCCCGCCGGAGGAAGGCACGCTGATGTGCTTCCGCCGCAGCGACACCTCCTGGCACGGCCACTACCCCTTCGAAGGCCAGCGCCGCGCGATCCAAATGAACTGGGTCAAGGGCAGCGTCTATATCTGGCACGAACAGTGGCGCCACCGGGTCGGCGCCTGGGCGAAGGGCGTCTTCGGCGGCCAGTCGAAGGGATATTGACGGAATCGGCGGGGAAAGGCCTAAGCAGGTTTCCCCAGATCGGGCCACGGGCCCGGCCTGGAGAAACCTGCGGACTCTATGGTTTTGCAGGTTTTCCGAGCCCGCCCATGTGTGGGCGGAGTTCGGAAAACCTGCTTAGGGGCCGTGGCGCCCCTCAGTCGATCAGATCCTCGACCTCGCGGATGCGGCCGTTGTCGATCATGAACTGAACCAGTTCCGGGCGCTGCTTGCCGAGCGTGCGATGACGCTGGCGGACGGCGGCGACCAGGTCGCCGTTGCGGCCGAGGATGTCGTCGGCGAATTCGATCATGCGCAGGTTGGGCCAAGTCTGGGCACGGATGGCGACCACGGCGCCCACCGCGTCGGCCGCCGGCAGATCGGGACGGGCCTGGGCCAGGATCATGGTCAGCGCGGCGGTTGAGCGCGACACGCCGGCATGACAGTGAACCAGCAGATGGCGGCAATCCGCCGGCTCGGCCAGCAGGTCGCGGCCGAAGGCCAGGATGCGCTCCACGTCGGAGCGAGCCGGGGCGATCTGGCCGCGGGTCGGTTCGATGACGTCGTGGAAACGCAGTTCCAGCCGCTCATGCTCGCCATAAGCGCCGAACTCGCTCGGCTCCGTCATCCCGGGGTCGAGAATGGACAGGACGTGGCTGACCTTGCCGCCGCCGAAATTGCAAAGCTCGCTGAGACCGCAGACGGTCAGGCCGAAAGGCACGAAATCGCTGGCCATCATTCTCTCATTCGATTGCAGGGTAGGAAGACGATAGGGCCGGGGAGCCGGCATTTGGCACCCGCCGCCCCGCCCCCGTCAACCCGCCAACCGTTCGTACACGCGATCGTCACGATCGGCGCCGGTGCTCCTCCACCGCCCTGTCAAGCCTCCCCACCGACCTCCTCTTCGCTCTCCGGACCGGCGGCTTCGCCGTCCGGCGGCGACACCGGGCGCGGGGGGCGGGTGCGCAGCTTCTTCAGCAGCAGCGAGAAGGGCTTCAGCGCGGTGTCCATGATGGTCTGGTCGCCCTCCAGCCGCGACAGCAGGAAGGCGCCGGCTTCCAGGGTGGAGACGCTGTCGCGCCGCGGCTCCTTGCGCGCCTGCCCGTAGAGGGAGCGGAATTGCGGATTCAGCACGATGCGGTGGCATTTCAGCAGCCAGGCATTGCGCCACCACAGGGTCTTGGCCTGGCTCCAGGTGCCGTCCAGGACGATCACCCCTTCCAGGTCGCCCAGAATCCCGGCGCTGTCGCGGAGCGGCTGGCCGTTCTTGTCGACCACCCCCACCTCCGGCCGGGGAGCGCCGCCGTCCTTCACCGGACCGAGATACAGCACGCCCCAGCGCCTTGGATCGACCTCGCGCCCCAGGATGCGCTTCAGCCCCGGCCAGCTCAGTCCGACCTTCACCATCGAGTTGGCGAACTGCAGATGGGCGATCTGGGCGGTGCCCAGATTTTCCCGCTTCTCCTGCGGGTGCTGCAGGATCAGCAGGAACACGCCGTTCTTGATCGGCTGCACTGCCTCGCAAATGCACAGGTGATTAGGCTTTAGGCAGTTCGGGCAAGACTCGGGTGCGGGGGCGCTGTGCATGGGAGGTACGCATTCCTTGAAGGGGATTGACCGCGAATATGGGTTGGAACGCTGCGGAAGGGAACACATCTCACACGGAAGGCGGCGATGCTCGGTCGAAGAGCGGTGGCCGTCGCGGCGTGTACGACAGATCCCCCCGAGATTCCCTCGTGTCATCCCTGTTCATGTGGGTTCAAGTGGCTTCGTATAAACCGTTTGTAGAGATTTCTTCGTGTGTCATGGAACTCGTGTGACGCGCTTAACAGCTGGCCTGGAACTTGCGTAGTTATGATCCAGGCAAACAGGACGACGGGTGGGCCAGGACCGGCCTTGCAGGCTGATCCGCGGTGCCATCCGGCGCTCAGAAGGAGACCTGCCATGCTGCCCGCCCACCTTGCCGACCGCCTGCTGAAGCAGCGCCGCGATGCCGACAGCGCGGAATTCGCCCGCCAGCTGCCGCTCTACGCCCCGCTGGATGCGCCAATGGATGCGGATGACCCGCGCTGGATGACCGAACCGGACGGAGCGGAGCAGCCCGCCCGCCGTGAGCCGGATTGGGCGACCACCTACTGATCGGCATTCACCGCGCGACAGCCGGGTTGCGGTGATCCGACGATCGATCCTGTCGGCGACTCTGTCGCTTGTCGGACATCGATTGCCGGGCCGGCCATAGCCCCGGGTCGCCATCCGCGGCTTGCCCAAGGCCGCTTCCACTCCCGCTCCCCACGTCGCGCCAGCCCTCACCATCCCAGGCGAGGGTCCAGCTGCCCGGGCGTCCGCCCCGGCAGCGCTCCAGCGCGACGGACCAGCGTGGCGCTCCCAGCCCCGGCAGGCCTCCGGCCGGGTGCGGGGCGGCATCCTCCTCATCCAGGCTGTGGGCAGCGTTCAGGCGCCAGCGGGTGACCGCGGCGCTGAGCCCCTCCGCCCGTCCGCCCTTGATTCGGCCTCCCGGCATGCCTGCGCTCGACTCCAGCAACACGCCGGTCACTCCCGACGACTCGGCAGCCAGCTGCAACCGCCGGCTGGCGGTGAGATCCAGCCCCTCCACCTCGCCGAGCACGACCGACAGGGCCGGGCAGCGCAGCGCTTCCTCCATCGCCCACAGCGCATCGACCGCCCGCACCGCCCGCACCGCCACCAGCCGGTCGGGCATCAGCCCATAGGCCGCCAGCCCGGGGGCATACAGGTCGCGCCCGCGCAGGATCCACAGAGCCGGCGCCTTCGGCGTCGCCAACCGGGCCAGCAGCACCGCGGCGAACCCGGTGCCAGCCCCCGGATCTTCCGTTGTCACCGCATGCAGGCAGCCCAACGGCAACCCGCCGTCGGGCAGATGGCCGTCTACGGAAGCGATCCCGAACGGCAGCGTCCGCCCGCCCTCGCCACCCGCCCCCTCGATCCGGCGGATGCGTGCGCGCAGATCGGCCAGCACGCCGACTCGGTCGCGTGACTCAGCTTGCGTAGGCTGGGAAAGGGGCGACAGGACAGGCATGACCCGGCTCCGCTCGACAGGCATATGTTCCTGATATGTTCTATCATGGAGCCATGTCGAGGGGGAGTCCGGGATTTCCGTCTTGTTCTGTGACTGATTGCCCTGGCTTTCTCGGCCCTGTCTCAGTTGGCGATGGGCGTGGCGCCGATCTTGCCGCGCGGGGCCGCCTTGATGGTCGGGCCGGCATTGTCCACCGGCTTCGCCAGGGTGGTGGAGGTGCCGCGGCTGCCGCGCGGGGTGGTGCCCTTCAGGCTGAGCAGGTGCAGGCGGACATAGGCGGTGGATCCGCCGGCCTTCACCGCCACCCAGTCGCTGTTGCGCACCCGGCCCAGCGTGGTCACCGCCTGCCCCGTCCCCAGCGTGGCGATGACGCCGGCACCGGCCGACGGCTGGGCGTAGGCCGGGGTCGGCTTGTCCACTTGCCATTCCCCATAGATCGGCTCCAGCCCGGTTCCGGTAGCGGGCGCGGTGCGCACGGTCGGCGGATTCGGGATCCGCTGGTACGGCATGCAGCCGGGAACCATCAGCGTGGCCAGAGCCACCATCAGCGGAAGGGAACGCACACGCCGGAACATCGCTCACCTTGAGATGGATCGGTGCTTTGAAGGGATAGGGGGACAGGGAGGATATGGACCTTCGGCGCGACCATACAGGACGCGGCTCCCTCTTCGCCACCGCAGCGCACTCGGAGTCGCTATGCGCTTTTTGAGGCGCGTCCCCCAATCAGGAAAAATCGGCGCAAATACGATCTTTTCCGGCACCGTCTCGCGCCGGAGTCCTGGCCGCCTCGCACATCTCGAACATCGCGACGGCGCCCTCGGAGAGCAGCGAGGTTGCCGCGCAGCCTCATGGGTCCGGATGCGCGCTACGGGAAAATACGGGAAAAGGCGGCAGGCGGGTGTCGCTTGCCGCCTTTTCCTTTCGGCAAGAAAGGGGGAGAGCCTGCTCTCATACCAATGCCGGAAAGTTCCGACCTTTGGGCGGCACTTTCCGGCCCCTCAGACGCCGGGCGGCCCGCTTCCGCGGGCCTTGGCTTCGCGGGCATGTGCCCGCGCGGCCGCAGTCGCGGCCGTACCAGAGCCGAAAAGTCGAAACTTTTCGGCTCTGCTCTCAGACCGCCCGGCTGTGCCGACCGGCGCCCTTGGACAGGTGGGCGTCGAAGCGGGCGGCGACGATGCGCATCAGGGGGCGGGCGCTCTCCGGCACATGAACGCGCCTCCCTTCCACCACCGCGACGCCGTCGGCGACCAGATCGGCCATACCCTCCAGTTCCGTGTCGAAGGTGGAGTCCGCCAGACCATGGGCGCGGGCGATGGCGGCGGTATCGACCGACAGGTCGCACATCAGCCGCATGATCAGGTCGCGACGCAGCGTGTCGTCCGCGGTGAGCGCGATGCCCTTGCCGGTGGGCAGGCGGCCTTCCTCGATGGCCGTGGCGTATTGGTCGAAGGGCACGGCGTTCTGAACATAGCCCTGCGGCAGCGCGCCGATGGAGGAGGAGCCGAAACCCAGCAGCACCTCGGCGTCGTCGGTGGTGTAGCCCTGGAAGTTGCGGCCCAGCCGCCCTTCCTCCTGCTGTACCGCCAGCTCGTCGCCTGGACGGGCGAAATGGTCGAGACCGATGGCGCTGTAGCCGGCGGCCGAAAGGGTGTCGGCAATGGCGGCGAACTGCTCCCACCGGCCGAGCGAGCCGGCCAGCGCCGATTCGTCGATCTTCTTCTGGTGGGTCTTCATCCACGGCACATGGGCGTAGCCGAAGACCGACAGCCGGTCGGGCGCCATCTCCAGCGCGATCCCGGCGGAGCGGGTGACGCTCTCCACCGACTGGTGCGGCAGGCCGTACATCAGGTCCAGATTGACGCTGGCAATGCCGGCCTCCTTCAGCCAGGCCAGCGCCTGTTCCGTGACGGCACGCGGCTGGACACGGTTGATCGCCTGCTGCACCGTCTCGTCGAAATCCTGCACGCCCAGCGAGGCCCGGTTGACCCCGGCGCGGCCCAGCGCCGCCGCCATCTCCGCCGTCAGGGTGCGGGGGTCGATCTCCACCGCCAGTTCGGCATCGGCGGCGACGTCGAAGCGGGTGCGCAGCAGCGCGATCATCGCCTCGAAATCGTCCGGCGCCATCATGGTCGGGGTGCCGCCGCCGAAATGGATGTGGCGCACCGCCAGCCGGCCGGGGATGCGGTCGGCCACCATGGCGATCTCCTGCCGCAGGTGGCCGAGATACTCGGCGATCGGGGCGTAGCGCGCGACGATCTTGGTGTGGCAGCCGCAGTACCAGCACATCTTCTGGCAGAAGGGGATGTGCAGATAGAGCGATCCCGACCGCGTCGGATCGATCGCTTCCAGCCAGCCGCCATAGACGTCGCCGTTCACCTCGGGCGTGAAGTGCGGCGCGGTCGGGTAGCTGGTGTAGCGCGGCACCCGCAACCCGTCATACTTGGCGAGCAGCGCGGCATCCACGCCATGGGCGACACCGTGGGAGAGGGACGGGGCGGCGGGGGCCGGCTGTACGGCCAGAGCGGAGATGGCGTTCATGAGCGACAGAGTGCCGCAGTCCCCCTACCCCCGCCTTGATCCACGTCAAGACCGTGGGGACCGCCTCTTCAGCGCTTCGCCGCAGCTGCGGCCAGACGTTGCTCCAGATGCTCGTGCAGCAGGTTCAGGTTCATCCGGTTGGCCTTGAAGGCGATGTCGAACACGGTGCCCAGCACCGGGACCGACCCGCCGGCCCAGTCCAGCAGCACGTTGAAGACCATGCGGGCCACCAACGCCTTGGGCAGGCCGAAGCGGGACGCCTCGACGATGATGTAGGCGGAAACCAGCGCGGTCGCCGTGTCGCCCGCCACCGGCACCAGGCTGGCGATGCCGTCCAGCCCGACCGGGATGCGGGTGAAGGGGATGCGCCAGCGGGTGTCCATCAGCCGGGCCAAGCGGCGAAGCCGCTCCAGCCGCTGGAAATCCATGGGGATGGAACCGCCGGCTCCCTCCGTCGGGGGGGCTTCGGCAACGGCGCGCCGGCGTGTGCGCATGGCGTCGATCATCGCATGTCCCCCGATCCGTCGGTCCCGCGCCTGCCGCGCGACGTCCCGCAAGGAAAGAACCCGCGGATGCCCCCGCCGGTTCCGCCATCGGCCACAAAGTTCATGAGCCCGATGGATATTGCGTGACATCGCCGGTGACGATGATCCCGGCACCGCCCCCCTCAGGCCGCAGGGACAGCCGCCCGCGCCCGCCTGGTTCCGGCCGCATGGAGCAGTGCATAGCCGACCAGCGCCGAGACGAGCGAACCGGTCAGCACGCCCAGCCGCACCGCCACCGCGTGCTGCGGATCGGCGAAGGCCAGCGTCCCGATGAACAGGCTCATGGTGAAGCCGATGCCGGTCAGCACGGCGACGCCGTAGATCTGCCCCCAGCTGGCGCGCGCCGGCCGCTCGACCACACCGACATGCACGGCGACCCACACGGCCAGGAACACGCCCGTCTGCTTGCCCAGGAACAGGCCGAGCGCGATGCCCAGCGGCACCGGTTCCAGCAGGCTGGCCGGGGTGATGCCGTCCAGCGGCACGCCGGCATTGGCCAGCGCGAAGACCGGCATGATGAGGAAGGCGACCCAGGGATGCAGGGCATGCTCCAGGCGATAGAGCGGCGCGTCTTCGGCCCGCTTGCCGTCGCCGCCCTCCACCCGCAAGGGAATGGCAAGGGCCAGCACCACGCCGGCCAGCGTGGCGTGGATGCCCGATTTCAGCACGCACACCCACAGGACCAGCCCCAGCAGCAGATAGGGCGACAGCGAGCGCACCCCCGCCCGGTTCAGCAGCCACAGCCCGACGGCCGATGCCGCCGCCAGCCCCAGCGCCAGCGGCACCAACCCATGGCTGTAGAAGACGGCGATGATCACGATGGCGCCCAGATCGTCCATGATCGCCAGCGCCAGCAGGAAGACGCGCAGGCTGCCCGGCACGCGGTTGCCCAGCAGGGCCAGCACGCCCAGCGCGAAGGCGATGTCGGTGGCCGCCGGGATCGCCCAGCCCTGCAGGGCGCCCGGCTCCGCCTGGGCGAACAGGCAATAGACCAGCGCCGGCACCGCCATGCCGCCCAGCGCCGCGATGCCCGGCAGCATCGCCTTGGCCGGGCTGGACAATTCGCCTTCCAGCACCTCGCGTTTGATCTCCAGCCCGACCAGCAGGAAGAAGATCGCCATCAGCCCGTCGTTGATCCACAGGATCAGCGGCTTGTTCAGACCGGCGCCACCTGCCGTCACCGCCACCTTCGTCGCCAGGATCGTGTCGTACAGCGGGGCCGCCGGAGAATTCGCCCACAGCAGGGCGAGCACCGCCGCAACCATCAGGACCACGCCGCTGGCGCTCTCGGTTTTCAGGAAGGTGGCGAGGCGTCTCAACGTCATCGTGTCTCGTCTTTCCGGGCTCTTGGTCGAAAGGAATAGATGGCACCGTCAGGCTTTCGTTGGAAGACGCTGAGGTCGGAAAAATCCCCGTGCGGAAGAGCAGCAGAGCATCGCGGCGAATTGACGCGCCTCAGCATCTAAGCTGCTGCTGCCGCTCCGATTTCCGACCTCGAATACTTGAAGTGAGTCGGGCTTATGTCTTTTGATCGCTGGCGATGCCTGAAGCCAGCCGACACAATTCGCCCAACAGCATCAGCAGGGCCGATGGACGATCAGCCACAAGGCAATCGGCCACAAGGCCCTGGGCAAGGCCGGGAAACGGCCGCCGGTTCCGGAGGAAACGACCATGACCACGCTTTACTGCGCCTGCTGCGGCAGGCCGTTCATCCGCACGTCCGCCCGCGGCCCTGCGCCGTTCTACTGCTCCCAGGATTGCCGGCTTCAGATGGCGATCCGCCGGCGTGCCTGGAGCGATCGGACCGACAGCAGGACGGCAACCCGACGGACCGTCGAGCGGCACGAGGGGGAGCAAACCGATTCGGCCGCCTTCGGCCGCATCCCCGCCACAGCGGGCGGACAGCGGACCGCCGCCTCCTGGAGATGAAACGGACACCCCCCGGAACGGCGGGGAAGCGGCGGTAACAAAGCGGCAGAATGGCGGAAAAATGGAACTGGCCCCTCTTGCAGCGGGCCGCGGCCGGCCTCATGTCGTCGCGGTCACGCTGGCGCCCGCGGTGCCGGCGTGCAGCCATGTCGACTGCCCCCATTTGACCGCCGGAGCCCCGCCCCTTCATGCTCGACCTGCTCGCCGACCCGAATGTCTGGGCCAGCCTTCTGACGTTGACCGCGTTGGAGATCGTGCTGGGCATCGACAACATCATCTTCATCTCGATCATGGCATCGAAGCTGCCGCCAGAACGGCAGCACAGCGCGCGGCGCGTCGGCCTGGCGCTGGCACTGCTGACCCGCCTGGCCCTGCTGGCCTCCATCGCCTGGGTGGCGCAACTGACCCAGCCGCTGTTCACCGTCGCCGGCTGGGAGGTTTCGGGACGCGACCTGATCCTGGTCCTGGGCGGGCTGTTCCTTCTGGCCAAGGGCACGCTGGAGATCCATCACACCGTCGAAGGCCATGAGGAAGGCGGATCGGCGCCCAAGCACGCCACCTTCACCTCGGTCGTCGTCCAGATCATGTTCCTGGACATCGTCTTCTCGCTCGACAGCGTCATCACCGCCGTCGGCATGTCGGACCATCTGCCGGTGATGGTCGCCGCCGTCGTCATCGCCATGGCGGTGATGCTGTTCGCCTCCGGCCCGGTCGGCGACTTCGTCAACCGTCACGTCACGGTGAAGATGCTGGCGCTGTCCTTCCTGCTGCTGGTCGGCGTGGCGCTGGTGGCGGACGGCCTGGGCTTCCACATTCCCAAGGGCTACCTGTACTTCGCCATCGCCTTCTCCACCCTGGTGGAAGCGCTGAACCTGCTGGCCCGGCGCAAGCGAAGCGCGGCACATTGACGATGAAGGGGGCGGCGCGAAAAGCGTCGCCCCCTTCATCTCCCCGGTCACGCCTTGGCGCGTTCGGCCATCAGATGCTCGTAGGCGACCTTGACCAGGTCGCGGATCGACACGATGCCGACCGCGCGCTTGCCCTGGGTGATGGGCAGATGGCGGTAATGCTTGTCGTGCATCAGCGTCAGCGCGTCGACCGCGTCGGCATCGGGCGGCAGGCTGTCGGGGTTGCGGGTCATCACCGCACCGACCTCCACCGCCGACGGGTCGAGGTCCTTGGACAGCACCTTGTTGTTCAGGTCGCGCTCGGTGACGATACCGATCAAGGCACCGTGGTTGACCACCAGCACTGCGCCGATGTTCTTGTCCGCCATCATCTTCGACACGGTGGCGACGGAGGTGTCCTCCGGTACCAGGATCAGTTCCTGCGACTTGACGACGTCCGGAACCAGCTTGCGTTTCATGACTCCCCCGGGGTCTGGTTGTTGCAGGCTAGACTGTAGCCAAAGCGGACGATCGGGGAGAACAACGGCAATGCTGAAAATGCGCCGCCGATTGTCGCAGGCAGACCTTACGAATACTTACGAAGCTTTGGATGAGGCGAATGCCGGCCCGGCCGATGCCTGCCGCCCGGCGATCACCATGCCCAGCGCCAGCAGCAAGGTCCCCAGCATCACCGCGCCGGCCGCCCCCAGCAGCGCGGCGTTGAAGCTGCCGGTGCGCGTCACCACCAGACCGGCCGGCAACGGCCCGATGATCTGCCCCAGCCCGTAGGCAGCGGTCAGCGCCCCGACCACCCGCGCCGACGCGCCGGCCGACAGCTGCCGCCCCAGCGCGAAGGCCTGGGAGACGATGCCGACGAAGGTGCCGCCGAACAGCAGCGCCGAGATGACGGAAGCGGTCGGCGAGCCGGTCATCGGCAGCAGGATGGCCACCGTCTGCGTCAGGTGCGCCAGGATCAGCGACCACCAGCTGCTCGACCGCCGGGCGACGGCGGCCCAGAACACCCCGGCCCCCATCGCTCCGATCCCGACGACCATCCAGGCGGCCTCGCCGATCGCTGCGGTGCCGGGATCGGTCTTCAGGATCGACACCAGGAAGGTGGCCGAGACGATATAGCCGCCGCCCTCCAGGAAATAGGCGAGCGTCAGCAGCAGCAGCGGCGCCGACAGCCTGCCCGTCCGCGCCGGGGAGGCCCCTTCCGCCTTCGCCGCAGCCGCCGGGCGTTGCGGGGCCGGATCGCGCACCCAGAGGCCGGGCATCACCCCCAGCACGGCGCAGATCGCCCCCAGCGCCAGCCAGTCGCCGTTCCAGCCCAACTGCCCGCCGAACAGCGCGACGAACAGTCCGGACGAGGCGATGCCCAGCCCGATCCCGGTGTAGAGCCAGCCGGCCAGCCGTTCCCCGCCACCGCGGGCGAGCGTGTCCAGCACCATGGCGATGCCCAGGATGAAGATGCCGGCGCTCGATGCCCCAGACAGGAAACGCAGGACTAACCAGATCGGCATCGCCTGCCCGGCATCGCCGAAATCGCCCCCCATCGCCGCGGTGGTGGCGACGCTGACCACCAGCGACAGCCGGAAGACGGCGGTTCGCGTGGCGCCGTGCGGCACCAGCCCGGCGCCCAGCGCCCCGACGAAATAACCCAGATAGTTCAGCGAGGCGAGCAGCCCCGCGCCATCAGCCCGCAGCCCGGTGGCGTCCTGCATCGCCGGCAGGATCGGGGTGAAGGCGAAACGCGCGATCCCCATCGCGATGGCAAGCCCGATCAGGCCGCCGACCAGCACCCGAACCATGATCCACGCCCTCTCGGTTTTCGGCCGGCTCGTTTGACCAGGAACCGTTCGGCCAGCCGATTGATTTGACATCCATCATCGCCGCGGCACAGCCCTCATTTCCAATGAATTGTTCTGATGATAAGCTCCACTTTCAGTGATGGGTGGTATGCGTTGCGGCGAGGGAGAGCGAGCGATGGATCTGGCCGGTTTGCGGGTGGTCAAGGCGGTGGCCGACACCGGCAGCGTCAGCCGGGCGGCGGAGACGCTGAACTGCGTGCAGTCCAACGTCACCGCGCGGATCAAGCGGCTGGAGGAGGATCTGGGCGTCGACCTGTTCCGGCGCTTCAGCCGCGGGATGGAGCCGACGCCGGCCGGCCGGGTCCTGAGCGGCTATGCCGACCGGGTGCTGCGGCTGGTCGCCCAGGCCCGCGACGCGGTTGCGGAAGCCGCCGGGCACGGCGGGCGGCTGGCGGTGGGCAGCATGGAATCGACCGCCGCGGTGCGGCTGCCGCCGATCCTGGCCCGCTTCCACCGCGACCATCCCGACGTGGAACTGACCATCGCCCCCGGCCCGACCGAGGTCCTGCTGGCGGACGTGCTGGCCGGACGGCTGGACGGCGCCTTCGTCGGCGGCGAGGTGGCCCACCCGGACCTGGTCGCCCGGCGCATCTTCGACGAGGAGCTGGTTCTGGCCGAACCCGCCGCCGGGCTGACCACCGATTCCGCGCGCCGCACCCTGATCGCCTTCGGCCGCGCCTGCGCCTATCGCGGCCGGGCGGAGATGGCGATGCGCGAGGCCGGCCGCGTGCCCTTCCGGGTCATGGAGTTCGGGGCGCTGGACGCCATCCTGGGCTGCGTCGGCGCCGGCATGGGGGTGACGGTGATGCCGCGGTCGGTGGTGGAGCGCGACCCCTGGCGCGAGTTGCTGGCGGCCCGGCCGCTGCCCGATGCCCTCGCCCGCATGCCGACCCAGTTCGTGCGCCGCGCCGACGCCATCGAGACCGGCAGCCTGCGCGCCTTCCTGGAGGCGTTTTCCGAAGCCCGGCATCAGGCCCTGACCCTGACCGGGCCTTGCCCCGGCCCTTGCCCGGCCCTTGAATGATGCCGCCAGGGGTGCGACAGGGCCGCCCACATCACGCGCGGGGTTGAACGGCTCGTCGGCGGCGTGCTAGGCAGGCGCGGGTTTGCCATCCGGCCCGATGCCCTGCGCGTGCCCATTCCCGGGAAACGGCTCCGATCGGCCCCGATGGGCGAGAGCGGGACCACGGACGCGCGGCTGGCACCGTCGGCCGGAACAGCGGAGAAGAGATCATGCCCTACGTCGTCACCGACGGCTGCATCAAGTGCAAGTACACCGACTGCGTCGAAGTCTGCCCCGTGGATTGCTTCTACGAGGGTGAGAACATGCTGGTCATCCACCCGGACGAATGCATCGACTGCGGCGTGTGCGAGCCGGAATGCCCGGCCGAGGCGATCGTCCCCGACACCGACGACCGTGCGACCAAGTGGCTGGAGATGAACCGCGACTATTCCGGCCAATGGCCGAACATCACCCGCAAGAAGGACGCGCCGGCCGACGCCGACGAGTTCAAGGGTGTCGACGGCAAGTTCGAGAAGTTCTTCTCGCCCAAGGCGGGCGGCTGAGACCAGACCAGCGGATGCGGCCCGGCTTTTTCCAAGCCGGATTTATCGAGTCGGGCCACATCAACCGATTGCATACGCCGATGTTGCCATGCAAAATCGACGGGGCGGCCATGGCCGGGCGATGGACGATTTCCGCCCGATGGTTGCGCGTTCCCTTTGTAACTCGGGCGTAACATCGATATAATGTGCGCCCGGGGCCGGCCGTCGCGCCATTGCCGGTTTTCCCTTTGCTCCAGGACTCGTGGCTTTTGTGATCGTCGTGGATGGGTCCCATCCCCACGGCGCCATAACTGTCCGGGGTCCTTTTTCGTCCCTTCCACCGGGGCGGCAAAAATGGCGTGATCGCGAGAAGTGAGAGCCAATCCACATGTCGAACAAGCTTGACTTCGAAGCCGGTGACTTCGTCGTTTATCCGGCTCATGGCGTCGGTCGGGTCGAGGGGATCGAGACCCACAGCATTGCCGGACTCGAGGTTCAACTCTACGCGATCACGTTCGAGAAAGAGCGCATGACGCTCAAGGTTCCGGTCACCAAGGCCCGCAACGCCGGGCTGCGCCGCCTGTCCTCCAAGGACCGCATCAAGGTCGCGCTGGAGACCCTGCAGGGCCGGTCGCGCGTCCGCCGCACCATGTGGAGCCGCCGCGCCCAGGAGTATGAGGCCAAGATCAACTCCGGCGATCCGGTGTCCATCGCCGAGGTGGTGCGCGACCTGTACCGCGGTGCCGACCAGTCCGACCAGTCCTACAGCGAGCGCCAGATCTACCAGGCCGCCCTGGAGCGCTTGGCCCGCGAACTGGCCGCCGTCGAGAAGATCGACGAGACCAAGGCGACGGAGCGTCTGGAGTCGGTGCTGTCCAAGGCCGCCTGATCGGGTCTTCCCTCATACGTCCGTGACACGAACGGGCGCGCGGCTGCTACGTCACGCCGCGCGCCCGTCTCGTTTTTCACCTTTGTTTCCATGACGTGACACGCCTAAACTCCCCGCCGCTTTCCAGCCCCGGCCCCCGGCGGGCGTCCGCCGCGACGGCTCGGGATGCGGCTCCACGCAAGATGTCCAAGCGGACCGAGTTGGGGGATCGAGTTTGGGTTTGCCACCACGCCTTGATCTTCCCGGCCGCCAAGCCAACCGGCATGCCGGAGCCGTCGTCGGTACCGTCGAGGACGGCAGCCGTTTCGCCTCGCTCGGCCGCCCGCGCCGTGTCTGGGCCATCGGTGCCATCCATGCCGAGCCCGAGCGGCTGGACGTGATCCACCAAGCCATCGGCCAGCGCTTCCGCCCCGGCGACCGGCTGGTCTATCTCGGCAACATGATCGGCTTCGGCGCCAGCGTGGTGGAAACCGTCGACCGGCTGCTGGCCTTCCGCATCGCGCTGCTGGCGCTGCCCGGCATGTTCGCATCGGACATCGTCTACCTGCGCGGCCAGCAGGAGGAGATGTGGCAGAAGTTGCTGCAACTCCACTTCGCTCCCGACCCGCGCACCGTGCTCGACTGGATGCTGCGCCAGGGCGTGGCGCCGACGCTGGCCGCCTATGGCGGTAACCAGGATGCCGGAATGGCGGCGGCACGCGGCGGGGCGGTGATGCTGGGGCGCTGGACGCGCGAGTTGCGGCAGGCGGTGGCCGCGAGACCCGGACATGAAGCGCTGTTCAACGCACTGCGTCGGGCCGCCTACACCGGCGGCCAGACTGGAAAGAATGGGCCCGGAAAGGACGGGGTCACCAATGCCGGCGCGCCGGACGGGGCTTCGAACGACGATGGCTGGACCGGCAGCAACCGGGGCGGCGGAAGCCTGCTGCTGGTCAATTCCGGCATCGACCCCCGCCGTCCGCTGACCGGCCAGGGCGACGCCTTCTGGTGGGGCAGCGCCGCCTTCGCCCGATTGGAGCAGCCCTATGGCGGCTTCCGCCGCCTGGTGCGCGGCTACGACCCCAGCTGGTCGCCGGAAAGTCCCGGCGTGGATGTCGGGCCGGTGACGGTGACGCTAGATGGCGGCTGCGGCCGCGGCGGCTACCTCGTCTGCGCCTGCTTCGATTCTTTCGGCGAGATGCTGGACCTTTTCCAAGCGTGACCCATCCTTAGGTCCAGCTTGCCCCAGCCATCCCCTTCCCGTGGACGGGGCCAGCCAGCCGTCCGGCAACCACCCGGCAGGCCTACGACAGGCCGCCGGCAAAATTTCCCCGCCCCTTGTGATCCACCCCCCCTACACCTGCGTATGATTCCGCAACAGGGCGCGCCCATGCTTGTTGTTTAACCCGACGGCATCGACCGGGGGCAGGCGGCAAAGCGGCGAAGACCCGGCAGTACGGGGATATGCGAAGGAACACGATGCCGCCCAGACGGGAAGGAAGGGACGGATGGCATACATCGACGATCCGGAGACTCAGCGTGCTAATCTGAGCTTCATCAAGGCATCCATGCGCGAACCGTTGCTGTCGCGCGACCATGAATTCGATCTCGCCCGAAAATGGCGCGAGGGCAACGACGAACGCGCCCTGCATCATCTGGTTCGGGCATACACCCGCCTGGTGGTGGCCACCGCGTCGCGCTTCCGCAATTACGGCCTGCCGATGGGCGATCTCGTCCAGGAGGGCAATGTCGGGCTGATGCAGGCGGCCAGCCGCTTCGAACCCGACCGCGAGGTGCGTTTCTCCACCTATGCCGCCTGGTGGATCCGCTCGGCCATGCAGGACTACATCCTGCGCAACTGGTCGATCGTGCGGACCGGCACCACCGCCGCGCAGAAATCCCTGTTCTTCAACCTGCGCCGCCTGCGCGCCAAGATCGACAGCGCCACCCAGAACGGCAGCGGCGCGCCTTTGACCAGGGAAGGCCGCGAGTGGATCGCCGGCGAACTGAAGGTCGAGGTGTCGGAAGTCGAGGCGATGGAGATGCGGATGTCCGGCTCCGACCAGTCGCTGAACACGCCGGTGGCCGACGGCTCCGACGACGACTGGCAGGATTTCCTGGCCGACCAGCGCCCCTCGCCCGAGGACGTGGTGATCGGCATGCGCGACGCCAACACCCGCTCGCAATGGCTGGCGGAAGCGCTGGGCGAACTGAGCCCGCGCGAACGCACCATCATCCGCGAACGCCGCCTGCGCGAGGAAGGCGCCACGCTGGAAGAGCTTGGCCGGGAGCTGGGCGTCAGCAAGGAGCGCGTGCGCCAGCTGGAGCATCGGGCCCTGCTGAAACTGCGCCAGTCGATGCTGAAGCGGGTCGAGGATTCCGACGACCTGCTGGCAGAGGCGTAAGGGGGCGCACTGTTTGCCCCCGCCCCAACCCTCCCCCGCTGGGCGGGGGAGGGAGCCAGGACCGTTGCTGAAGTGCGGCGGAGTTCCCTCCCCCGCCCAGCGGGGGAGGGTTAGGGTGGGGGTCCAACTTCCCCACCCCATCGCCACCTCAATGCCGGAAATGCCGCATTCCGGTCAGCACCATCGCCAGACCCTTCTCGTCCGCGGCGGCGATCACGTCGTTGTCGCGGATCGAGCCGCCCGGCTGGATCACCGCGGTGACCCCCGCTTCCGCCGCCGCCAGCAAGCCGTCGGCGAAGGGGAAGAAGGCGTCGGACGCAACCACCGAGCCCTGGGTCAGCGGCTCCGGCAGGCCGGCGGCCTTGGCGGCCTCGGCCGACTTGATGGCGGCGATGCGGGCGCTGTCGACCCGGCTCATCTGGCCGGCGCCCACCCCCACCGTGGCACCGTTCTTGGCGTAGACGATGGCGTTCGACTTGACGTGCTTGGCGACGCGGAAGGCGAAGAGCAGGTCGGCCAACTCCTGTTCGGTCGGCGCGCGCTTCGTCACGACCTTGAGCGCGGCCGGGTCGACGCGGCCGCTGTCGCGGTTCTGCAGCAGGAAACCGCCCGACAGCTGCTTGACCATCATGCCGGGCTCGGCCGGGTTCGGCACGTCCCTGGTCAGCAGCACCCGCAGGTTCTTCTTGGTCGCCAGCAGCGCGCGGGCGGCCTCGTCGGCGTCCGGCGCGATCACCACCTCGGCGAACAGCTTGGAGATCTCCTCGGCCGTCTCGGCATCCAGGCTGCGGTTGACGGCGATGATGCCGCCGAAGGCGCTGACCGGATCGCAGAGCAGGGCCGACCGGTAGGCCTCCAGCAGGGAGGAGCCTTGCGCGACGCCGCAGGGGTTGGCGTGCTTGATGATGGCGACGGCCGGCTGCTCGAACTCCGCCACCAACTCGAAAGCGGCATCGGTGTCGTTCAGGTTGTTGTAGGACAGTTCCTTGCCCTGCAGCTGCACGGCGGTGGCGACACCCGGACGCTTCTCGCCGGTGACGTAGAAGGCCGCCTGCTGGTGCGGGTTCTCGCCATAGCGCAGGGTCTGGGCCAGCGCGCCCGACAGGGTGGCGCGCGGCGGGAAGGTCTCGCCCAGCTGGCCGGCCAGCCAGGTGGAGATGGCGGCGTCGTAGGCGGCGGTGCGGGCATAGGCGCGCTGGGCCAGCCGGCGGCGCAGGGCCAGCGTGACGCAGCCGTCATGGGCCGCCAGTTCGCCCATCACCGCCTCGTAGTCGGACGGCTCGGTGACGATGGTGACGAAATCATGGTTCTTGGCAGCGGCGCGGATCATCGCCGGCCCGCCGATGTCGATGTTCTCGACGCAGTCGTCATAAGCCGCACCCTTGGCAACCGTCGCCTCGAAGGGGTAGAGGTTGACCACCACCAGATCGATGCCGGGGATGTCGTGCCGGGCCATCGCGTCGGCATGGATGTCGCGGCGGGCCAGGATGCCGCCATGGACGCGCGGATGCAGCGTCTTGACGCGGCCGTCCATGATCTCCGGGAAGCCGGTGTGGTCGGAGACCTCCTTGACCGGGACGCCGGCTTCGGCCAGACGCTGGGCCGAGCCGCCGGTCGACAGGATCTCGACGCCACGGGCGGCGAGCGCCTTGCCCAGCTCCACCAGCCCGGCCTTGTCGGACACGGAAATTAGGGCGCGGGCGATGCGGACCTTGTCGGGAGCGGGGGCGTGGTTGGCTTTGGGCGGGCTCATGGCGTCATCCTGATCGCTGCGGAGGGTGCGTTAAGCCGCAGGCAACCGGGGAGACCCGGACAAGCACGGAAGAAGAAAAGCACGGACGGCCACGGAAATGCCGTTCAACCGTGCTTATCCCCGCCCGCCCGGACATCTCGGCCCGGACGGGCATGGATAAGCACGGCGTGAAGAGTTCCGTGGGCGTCCGTGCCCTGAAATCCCGTGTTCATCCGTGTTTCCACGCCCTCTCCTTAAGGAAATAGGCCCGGCCACCGCGGATGGGCGGGATTTACGCCGCCTTGCGCTCGCGGCGCAAGGCCCATTTCACCGTCAGCCCTTCGGGGCCGCATTGTCCCTGCATCATGATCTGCCGGGTGCGGCGCGGCTCGTCCCCGCTGCCGAGATAGACGCTTTCCGCCACCTCCAGCACCGCGCCGGTCACCCGCATGCGCCAGGCATTGCCGCTGGGCAGGCGCAGAAGCACCTGATCGTTTCCCTGGACGGGCACGACATCGACATTGGGGTGCAGATGGAAACGGATGGCGTAGGACTGCGGCTGCGGCGTGGCGCCGATCACCGGCTCCAGCGTGTCCTCGCCACGCAGATCCTCGCCGTTATCGGCCAGATAGACACGGCGGCGGTGCAGCAGGCCGAAGCCCTTGCTGTAGCCGTTGTGGCTGGCGACCACCAGCATGGCACCGTCGGATTCCTGGCGTTCGCAGCTGACATTCGACGGCCGGCGGCCCAGCCCGCCCTTCTCCAGCACTTCCGAGGAGTTGGTGTCGGCCACCACCATCGTCGAATGGGCGGACGTCCCGGCCAGCGCCGCGCGCCAGGGGCCGCGCTGGGACGGATGGCTGCCGCAGTTGACGATCAGCCGCTCCTTGTTGACGGAGACCTCCATCGACAGGGTGCCGGCATGGGCGCTGCGGTCGAGCCCCTCCGGCGGCGGCGCGCCGGTGTCGAGCAGCACCAGGGTGCGCCCGGCGAGCAGCCGCTCGAAGCCGGTGTGCGGCGCGCTCTTCAACGGACGGCCGCGGGCGTCCGCCTGGGCCAGCACCGTGTCGATCAGCGCCGGATCCTCCTCCCGCCCGCCGTTGAACAGGGCGAGCCGGCCGTCGACATGGCGGAAGAAGCGCAATGCCGGCGTCATGCGGTCGATGGCATGCTGGAGGGTTTCCGGCACCTCCTCCCGAGCGACGCGCAGCACGGCGCGCATGTCGATCAGGTCGCGCAGAACCCGCATCTGGATCGACGGGTTGCGTTCGACATGGCCGCCGTCGGGCAGGATCTGGCGTGGCAGCTCCTTGTCGAGCAGGCGCAACGCCTCCCGCGCCGCCTTGTCCTGGTCGGGCAGGCAGTAGCCGCCATAGAGCAGCCCTTTGATCGCCCCGATCAGCCGTTCGCCATCCAGCTTGGCCGGCGCCACCCGCAGCAGGTGGCGGAGCTGGCGCGCCATGCTCTCGAACACGCGGGCGCGGAACTCGTCGTCGGCCGACGCGCAGTAGAAGTCATGCAACCCGATCCAGCTGGCCAGCCGCACGCCCAGCACGTCGGGCGCCCAGCTCTGGGCGTGCCAGCCGCCATTCTGGTCCAGCCACGACCACACCAGCACCCGGGCCCGGCGCCGGGCCGTGTCGCCGCCGATCGCGCGCAGGTCGCGCAGCCATTCGAAGCCATGGGCGGTGCGCAGCCAGCCGGGGCCGGTACCCTGCGGCCGCCAATTGGGGGCGCCGTTGGGGTCGACCATGACCACCTGCCCGGCGAAGCCCATCCGGCCGGCCAGGATGGCATTGCCGTTGTCGGTATCGCCCGGCCAGGGATCGGGCGGGATCACCGCCAGCGCCCCCGGCGCCTTGCCGCCCAGCATCAGGGCATAGAGGGGATTGCCATAGGCAAGGCGCGCCACGCCGCTGCGAAACCGTCCGTTTCCGTCGCCCATCAGCGCCGACTCCTTCAGGACCGCGAGCGGCGTCGACGGCCGGCGGAGGGTGATGATGCGGTGCGGGAAGACGCGGACGGAAGCATGACTCGTGTCGTATCAATTCGCCGCCCGCATCGCAAGGCGGGCCTGGGATTTATCCCGCAGCGCGGCCCGGGTGAGTGGCCTCAGTCCGGACGGCGGCGGAGCCGCGCCACGAAGAAGCCGTCGATCCCGCCGAGATCGGCCAGCATGCCTGGAAGGCTGCGGACCTCGCCAGCCTCGTTGATCGGCTCCAACAGGCCACCGAGCTCGTTGGCGGTGACGGGCCAACGCTCCACCCGTCGATCCTGTTCCAGCAGGCGGGCGACCTGCGCCTCCCCTTCCTCCGGCTGGATGGAGCAGGTGCAGTAGATCAGAGTGCCGCCGGGCCTGACCAGCTCGACCGAGCGGGCGAGCAGCCGCGACTGGGCGCGGGTCAGCTTGGCGATGTCGTCCGGCGTCTTGACCCGCAGGATGTCGGGATGGCGCCGGATCGCACCGGTGGCCGAGCAGGGGGCGTCGAGCAGCACGGCGTCGGCCGGTTCCTCCGGCTCCCAGGTCGCGGCGTCGGTGGCCAGCACCTCGGCTTCCAGCCTCAGGCGCTTCAGGTTCTCCGTCACCCGTTCCAGTCGGCGGGCAGACCGGTCGATGGCGGTGACCTGCGCGCCCTGCACCACCAGCTGCGCCGTCTTCCCGCCGGGAGCGGCGCAGAGATCGAACACGCGCTTGCCCGCCAGATCGCCGAACAGCTTGGCCGGCAGCGAGGCGGCGAGATCCTGGATCCACCACTCCCCGTCCTCGAAGCCCGGAAGCTCGATCACCGACCCGCCGGGCGGGCGGCGCAGCGATCCGGTCGGCAGCAGGGTGGCGCCCAGCCGCTCGGCCCAGCCGGCGGGGTCGGACTTCACCGTGATGTCGAGCGGCGCCTCGTGGAGATGCGCCTCGACGATGCCGCGGGTGCGGGCGGTGCCGTAGGCGGAGCGCCAGGACAGCCACAGCCAGTCCGGCGTGTTCAGCCGTCCGGCGTCCTGCCGGGCCGCCATCTCCGCGCCCTCGCGCCCGATCCGGCGCAGCACGGCGTTGATCAGCCCCTTGTAGGGAGCGGCGTTGCGGGCGGCGGCCAGTTCCACCGCGGTGTCGACCGCGGCATGGGCG
The DNA here is from genome assembly GCF_016595245.1 of Azospirillum endophyticum. Lineage (GTDB taxonomy): Bacteria > Pseudomonadota > Alphaproteobacteria > Azospirillales > Azospirillaceae > Azospirillum > Azospirillum endophyticum. The sequence goes on along the minus strand of NZ_JAENHM010000087.1, from coordinate 43,276 downwards.
GGGGTGTTGAGGAACACCAGCTGCGCCGTGCCCAGCCGCAGCATGTCGTGGATGGCGGCCTTGGGCAGCCCCGGCTTGGCGAGGCAGGCCTGGATCATCTCGTCGATCTGGCCCAGCCGGCGCAGGACGGTGGCGACCAGCAGGCGGACGAAGCCGCGGTCGCGCGGCTGCAGCGCCGCCAGTTCGGGATGCGCGTCGAACGCGTCGTCGAAGGGAACGGACTTGCGCAGCACGTCGCGCAGCAGGTCGAGCGCAACGCCGCGGGCGGCGAGGGAGGTGTCGGTCATGAGCATGGATCTAGCGCGCCGGACGGCCAGTGTCGATAAGGGATGGCCGACGATTTCAAACAGCCTGTTTCCAGGACATCGAGAGGGAAAGGCCAAGCCCCGAAAAGCGAAGGGCCGGTGCGTCGCCGCCCGGCCCTTGGATCTTCGCTTCACCGGAGAACTGGAGCGGGCGAAGGGATTCGAACCCTCGACCCCAACCTTGGCAAGGTTGTGCTCTACCCCTGAGCTACGCCCGCGCTCCCGTCGTCCGGGAGCCGCTTTCTACGGAAACACGGCCTTTGCCGCAAGAGGAAAATTCGCCGGCCTCGCACTTTTTTGCCGAAGGCGCCCCTTCCCCTTTCGCGCACCCTCTCCATGCCGCGGCACCGGGTGCCTTGCGTCCCCCGGACGGGGCGCTATGGTGTGCCGCCATACGGCAACGGATGGAGACTGAGGCATGGCCGGCACCATCACCCTGACCCGCGATGGAGTCGTCGCGACCCTGACCCTGTCCAACCCGGACAAGCTGAACGCCTTCGACAAGCCGATGTGGCACGCCCTGATCGGCCATCTGGCGGCGTTGGAGGCCGACGAGGGAACCCGCGTCGTGGTGATGCGCGGCGGTCCCGGCGCCACCGGACTGCGCAGCTTCTCTCCCGGCGCCGACATCTCGGAATTCGAAAGCGAGCGCAACACCCCCGAACAGGGCGCCGGCTACGGCGACCTGATGGACGAGGGGCTGGACGGTCTGCGCACCTTGCGCCACCCGGTGCTCGCCGCCATCGACGGTCCCTGCTGCGGCATCGGCCTGGCGGTGGCGCTGGCCTGCGACCTCCGGGTCTGTTCGGAAAGCAGCCGCTTCGGCGTGCCGGTCAGCCGGCTCGGCATCTCGATGGGGCCGACGGAGCTGAAGCTGGTCGCCGACGTCGCCGGCGGCCCGGCGGCGCTGGAAATCCTTTTGGAAGGCCGCGTCTTCGCCGCCGTCGAGGCCAAGGACAAGAGGCTCGTCCACCGCGTCGTCGCCGACGAAGGCTTCGAGGCGGAGATCACCGCCACCGTCCAGCGCATCGCCGCCGGCGCGCCGCTGGCCGCGACCCTGCACAAGCACTATGTCCACCGCCTGTCCGACCCGGCACCGCTGGACGAGGCCGAGATCGCCGAATGCTACCGCTGCTTCGGCACCGAAGACTTCCGCGAGGGCTACCGCGCCTTCCTGGAGAAGCGGAAGCCGGTGTTCACGGGGCGCTGACCCTGGGGAGAAAGTGTCGTCGCGGTTCACAGGATCGACACGGATGTCACGGATTTAGACACGGATTACACGGATTTTTCTTGATCGTGGGGACGCTCCGGCCTCTCCCGGCAGGCAAGAACCTGAGCAACGTGACATCCGTGTCGATCTTGTCCGCCGAACTCGCTCTTCCCAAGAAGCGGGCACCTCCAACCGCGCTTATGCATGGCAGGGCTTTCGCCTGTGCGATGGTCAATGCGGCGGGACGCCTCACATTGAGGGGATTCCGCTCCCTGCCTGACGGTCCGTCATGTCGCGCGCCACCCCGCTGATCATCGCCTGCGCCCTGTTCATGGAAAACCTCGACTCGACGGTGATCGCCACCGCGCTGCCGGGAATCGCGCAGTCGATGGGCGAGGATCCGCTGCGGCTCAGCCTGGCGATGACGTCCTACATGCTGGCGCTGGCGGTGTTCCTGCCGGTCAGCGGCTGGGCGGCCGACCGCTATGGCGCGCGCACCGTCTTCGCCAGCGCCATCGGCGTCTTCATGGCGGGCTCCGTCGCCTGCGGCCTGTCGAACGGGCTGGCGGAGCTGGTCGCCGCCCGCATCCTCCAGGGCTTGGGCGGCGCGATGATGGTGCCGGTCGGCCGGCTGATCCTGCTGCGCACCGTGCCGAAGGACCAGCTGGTGACGGCCATGGCGCGGATGACCCTGCCGGCGCTGATCGGGCCGGCGCTGGGGCCGCTGGTCGGCGGCGCCATCACCACCTATGCCTCCTGGCGCTGGATCTTCTTCATCAACATACCGATCGGGCTGGTCGGCATCGCGCTGGTGCTGGCGCTGATCCCCAACCTGAAGGAGGAGCAGCGCGATCCTTTCGATGCCCGCGGCTTCCTGTGGAGTTCCGTCGCGCTGGCCGCCTTCATGTTCGGCTTCGAGAATGTCGGGCGCGACCTGCTGCCGGCTTATGCGGTGGCGATCCTGCTGGGGGTGGCGCTGCTGGCGACGCTGGCCTACCTGCGCCATGCCCGCCAGGTGGCGCGGCCGGTGCTGGACCCGTCGCTGTTCCGTCTGCAGACCTACCGCGCCTCCGTCCTGGGCGGAACGCTGTTCCGCATCGGCATCGGCGCCGTGCCCTTCCTGATGCCGGTGATGCTGCAGATCGGCTTCGGCCTGACCGCCTTCGAGTCGGGCGCCCTGACCTTCGCCGGGGCGGCGGGGGCGCTGACCATGAAGGCGCTGGCCGGCCCGATCCTGCGGCGCTTCGGCTTCCGTCTGGTGCTGGCGCTGAACTCCGTCGTCAGCGGCGCGATCCTGGCCAGCTACGGCGCCTTCCGCCCCGACACGCCGCATCTGGTGATCCTGGGCGCGCTGCTGCTCGGCGGCTTCTTCCGGTCGCTGCAATTCACCGGCATGAACACGCTGAGCTACGCCGAAGTGCCGCAGGCGATGACCAGCCGCGCCAACACGCTGGCCAGCGTGATGCAGCAGCTGTCGCTGAGCCTCGGCGTCGCCGTCGGCGCCACCGCGCTGCACCTGACCGTGCAGTGGAGCGGCACGCTGACCCCCGCCTCCTTCGTTCCCGCCTTCGTGACGGTGGGATTGATGGCCTGCGCCTCCAGCCTGCCTTTCTGGCGCTTGCCTGCCGATGCCGGCGACGAGATCAGCGGGCATATCGGAAATCCCCGCCCGAACACGGTTCAGGGTGACGCCCGCAGCGCAACGGTCAAGGCCGCCGCCCTGACCGACGCTGCCGACTGAACGCTTAGGCGCTGGCAGTCGCGGTGGGGACGGCAGGGCCGGGGGTGGTCGCGGTAGGCGCCGCACCGCGCAGCAGGCCCATCACCGCGTCGACCAGATCGCCGACATGCTCCTTCACATAGTCGGGGCGGCTTTCCGACTGGATCATCATCATGGGTTGGGCATTGGTTCCCTGATCGGGATCGAAGATACCGAAGCGTGCCTTGGATGCGGCAAATTCGGGATGCCAGCCGGCGTTCTCCTCCATCATCTTGCCCATCATCCCTTTTTTCATCGCTGCGTTGCCAGCCGCTCCCTGTTCTGTGCCCGCTAGCATATCGATCATGCCGGCCTTGACCGCGTCGGGCGACATGCCGGCGAGCTTGGCCATCGCCTTGTCATCGAACATGATTTCGATTTGTTCGCTGCCGGTCCCCTGGGAGCCCGGCAGGTACAGCGTGATCATGGAGGTGCTGGCCGACCCCTCCGGCATGGTCGACGGAGATGCCGCCGCTCCCTGTTCCTTGGCCAGCAGTGCCGGTGGCTTTTCCGGCAGCACGGCGCCGTCGAGCACCATGGTTCGGTCGATGACCTTGGCGATGTTCCCGGACAATGCCAGACCGCCGCCATCCTCGATGTTCTGTGGCAACCCGAAGTTCTTGCGCAGAAGGTCGTTGCGTTGGAGATGGTGAGCGAACACCGTCTCGTGATAGGCCATGATCTCGTCATTCCGGTGCGGATCGAACCTCGGCAGAGTGCCGTCGATGTTCAGCAGCAAGGGCGGCGTGTCGGTCCCGTCCAACGGTGCCGCGGTCGCTTGCGGGGCCGACGGCGTAGCGGCCGGGGCGGCCGTCGCCCCGCCCCCTGGCGCTTTCGCGAGGGTCGCCGAAGCCGCCGTCGCCGCGGATGCCGGCGCGATGGCCTTGGCCTGGACGGGCATGGCCGCGCCGCTCTTCAAGGCCGCCAGCGCCTGTGCGGAAAATTCGACTTTGTCGCTGGGAGGGCCGCTTTTCGTTTCCTTGAACACGGCCCTGGCCGCGTCGTTCCGGGCGGCGGCCTTTCCGGACGCCCCTGAGGCAGTCGCGGTGAACAGCGAGACGAATGAGCCGGACAGGGGTTTCAAGGTCATGGCGGAGGCTCCCGATGACGAAGGACCGCCCACGAGACGGCCGAAGTCGCATGGTTTTCCGAAAAAGGTTTACTATTATTTAATTACACAACCCTAGATAACTAAGTGTTTCGCCGCGCCCCCCTTCCGGCCGTCGTCGCCCTCGACTTTCAAACCCACATGAGTCGAGATAGGGGGCTGCTCGGATGAGAATAATTCCGGCGATCATGATTAATTTTCGTGCGAGTCGCTTTCACTAGCGCGTGCGTTCCGGGCGCGTTCCCGCTATAAACATGCATGGCGGCCATGCGCCGTCCTCAAGATAAATGGGAGGCTCCGGGCGGTTGCGCACCGGGGCGGGACAGCATGATGGATTGGGACAAGCTTCGGGTCTTCCACGCCGTGGCCGAAGCCGGCAGCTTCACGCATGCCGGTGAGACGTTGAACCTCAGCCAGTCGGCGGTCAGCCGCCAGATCAGCGCGCTCGAGGAAAGCCTGGGCGTTCCGCTGTTTCACCGTCATGCCCGCGGGCTGATCCTGACCGAACAGGGCGAGCTGCTCCACCGCACCGCCCGCGACGTCTTCGCCAAGCTGTCGATGACCGAGGCGATGCTGACCGAGAGCCGGGAGCATCCCAAGGGACCGTTGCGGGTGACGACGACCGTCGCCTTCGGATCGACCTGGCTGACGCCGCGCATCAACGAGTTCATGTCGATCTACCCCGACATCCAGCTGACGCTGCTGATCGACGACGACGAACTGGATCTGGCGATGCGCGAGGCGGACATCGCCATCCGCATGAACACGCCGCGCCAGCCGGACCTGATCCAGCGGCACCTGATGTCGATCCGCTTCCACCTCTATGCCAGCCAGAGCTACCTGAAGAAGAAGGGCACGCCCAAGACGCTGGCCGAGCTGGACGGCCACGATCTGATCACCTATCCGCCGGACGTGCGGGCGCCGATCCCCAACGTCAACTGGATCATGGAGATGGGCGACCCTTCGCCCAACCGGAAGCCGATCCTGCAGGTCAACAGCGTCTACGCCATCTATCGCGCGGTGGAGAGCGGGCTCGGCATCGGCGCGCTGCCCGACTTCCTGGTCGACAGCTTCTCCAAGGACGTGACCCGGATCATGCCGGACGTCGATGGGCCGAAGGTCGACGCCTACTTCGTTTATGCCGAAGAATTGCGCCATTCCAAGCGCATCGCGGTCTTCCGCGACTTCCTGGTTAAAAAAGTGGCAGAAACTCCGTTCTGACCTCAAACATTTTTCAGTGATCTGGAAAGAGAATTGCCGAAATCGACGCCGTCCTCCCGACTTTGCGGAGCGACACCGTCGATTTCGGCATTTTTATTAGCCTTCTAAGGGATTTTTGAAGCCATGCGTTGCTTGCATGGTAGATTTATATATTTATGCCTGGAAAGTTGGCAGCAGAATGGTCAAATTTTGATCGTTGGATGTTGCGACGCAGCATCCGATGTTTCGTCCCGGAGGTCTCCCCTCCGGGGTTGGGTCCTCGGACCCAGCGTCTCCCAGACGTGAAGCCTCCCTGTTCAACTCGCCGCTAATCCAACGGGTTAGCGGCGGTTTTTTTATGTGGGCAGGGTCTGGGGCCACACCGGGGCCACACTCGCAAGCGGCTCATCAAGCCCGCCGCGTGATGATCCCGCCCAGATCGGCAATCACAGCCTCCGCCAGCGACCACAGCTTGTCATCCGGCACCGCCCGCTCTCGCGCTATCGCGTCGACGACGGCTGGGTGCCCCTGGATGCAGGACATGACCAACCGCGCCAGCGCACCGGCCGCATCAGCCTCGACACCGCGCTCCCTCTCGATCATACGGGCGATCCTGTCGAGCAACGCCGCCCGCTCCTCCTCCTCGGCCTCCTCCTTCGCCAACTGCATCGCCCGGCGGGCACGCTGACGAGCAAGCTCTTGCTTCGCAGCCTCCTCCATCGCTGCGAATCGATCCGCCGGTCCCCGCTTCGCCTTTCCACCCTCAAGCGGGATCAGGCCGGCCCGCCGGTCCGCGGCATCCTGCTCCTGGGCGACCAGCGGCAGCATCTCGGCGGCCATGCGCCGGAAAGCCTCGATCAGCCATCCGGCCTCGGCAACGGTCAGCGGGAGCGTGCCCTTGCGCAGGTCGACCAGCGACAACCGATCATGAGGGCCGATGCCGATATGAACCTCGATCCTCCCCGGCGGCCAGCTCTCGCCCGGCCGGAGTGCCCCGAGACGATCTCGGAGGCGCCGGTACGCCTCCCGCGCCTGCTCGGCGTTCTCCAGGCTCCGGTCCTCGTCGCCAGCGGCGGCTCCCGCGCCCGCGCGCGGCCTGTTCAACAGGTATTGTTCAAAGGGTACTGTTCTGTGCGAACCGCTGTTCACGGGTCCCCCTGAACCGCTGTTCAGGGGTGGTGCGAACGGCTGTTCAGGGGTTGGGGTGTCGGAGGGGGCCGAACCCGTGAACGGCTGTTCAGGGGTCTGCATCTGTTCACCCCTGAACGACGGTTCACGGGTAGCCTTCGCAGCAGCCCCAATCCGCCCGTATTCGCCGAACTCGATCCGTCGCTCGACAGCCTGGGCGAGGTTGTGCCGCCGGGCCTCCTCGCGCTCCCCCTTGCGGCGAATCACCTTGAACCGGCCCACCTTCCCGCGGTCGTTCAGCTTCATCACCAATCCGTGCCCCTCCAGCTCATACATCCACTTCTGGAGAGCCCGCGCGGTGCAGCCTTCCTGCTGTGCCAAGCGGGTTAGGGACCGACGGCACAGCCCATGCCGGTCCGCGTGGCGGCACAGGATCGCGTAGAGCCAGCGGGCGTTGCGTGAAAGGGTGCCGTCCTCCAGCACCCATGCCGGCACGATCGCGTATGGCTCGCCGTCGGTCAGATCATCGGGGACGTCGTTCAACTGCTTCTCCGCACGGCACATCGTAACTGGCGGGATGCGCATCCCGTCTTGTGCTCAATCTGACGGCACCGCCTCCACGTCGCCGTAAAGCCCGGCACGCTGCGGCTCAGTTCGTCCAGCAGCTCCAGCACCTCGGCCAGTGGCGCGCCGGGCTCGGTGATCGTCCCGTCTGGTCCCCACATGGCGGCGATGACATCGAGGCGCGCCAGGACATCGGCGGCGCCGATGACAGGCCGGGCCCGCATCTCGGCGGCGAGCCGCCGCGCCTCTTGCTCCAGCCGGCGGACACGCCAAGCCGCGGTGCCGGACACCTCATGTCCGGGTTTGCCGGCCTTCAACCGGGCAACCTTGGCAGCGATCATCCTCCGGAACCGCTGGGCGGCCTCGTCGCTGATGGCAGTCCAGCCTGGTGCTGGCGTGGCTTCCAGCTGGGCAGGATCGGCGTAGCGCTGACGCCCGACCAGCACCGCCGGGACGGCTTGTTTGCGGTGTTGTCGCTCCTGCTCGGCCAGCAGCTCGGCCAACTCGATCCGGACCGCGCTCCACCGACGCCATGCCGCGCTGGCGGTCATGGGAACGGCCTCCCATCGTGGGACCGTGGGACGGGCGACCGGTTGCCATGGTGTGACTCCTTCGCATTCGAACACTTCGGGAGCGAGGAACGGGCATGGCTGAACGGCGGTTGGTGGAGACGATTCCCCTGCAAGGGAGCCCGCACGGGCCGGTGCTGCGCGCGGCGCGTGATGCCCTGTGCGCGGCTGGGCTGGCGGCCGGCGTCACGCTGGTGCTGGTCGAGGAATGGGAGGCGTTGGCGAAGCTGAACGCCCAGCACCGCGGCGACTGGTTCCCGCTTCTCCCCCGGCCGGCGGCGACGCCGTCCTTCTGGGTGGCCGCGGTCGATGCCGACGGCGAGTTCGTCGCCACCCATGGCGTGGTGCTGCTCGACTGCTCGGCGGCCAGCTTTGGCGCGCGGGTCGGGGACCTGACGGCGTTCCATGATCCTGGTGCTGCTCCGGTCGGGGAGTTCGGGTTCTGCGCCTCGCCGTCGGCCCATGAGACGCGCGGGGCGGTGGCCTGGATCGTCGCCGGATGGAACCGGCCGGACTGGCGCGAGCGCGGGCTATTCCACCTGCTGGGCGCCGTGGCGCGTCTGGTGGCGCTGGACCGCTGGTCGCCGCGCTGGGTGGTCGGGCTGGTCGACCCGGAGACGGTGCCGGTGTGGGTGCGCCGCTGCGCCGGTCGGGCGCTGTTGGAGCCCCTGCCCGCGGTGCTCTACCAGCAGGCGGGCGTCGGGCGGCTGCCGCTCCACTTCATGCGGTGGAGTCGGCCGGCGGTGCTGCTCGACCTGCAGGACGCGGCCAGGAAGGGTACCCCGGAAACGGGGGCCCTTCGCCGATCATGCTCAATGCAGGGTCTGGACGTCCACGGCGGACAGGACGGCGCGGCGCCCCCGGTCCTCCCACCCATAGAGGGCGTGGGTATAGACGAAGGGCTGGCCAACGCCCGAGACGGTCACGCGGTTGAAGACGGCCTCGCCGGCGCCGATGCTCTCGGCATACTGCGCCCCGACACTGTGCGCGAACTCGACATGCGGATCCGCTTCGTCGGGCTGGTTGATGACGGCCCGGCCCCAGGCGCGCCCGAGAACCGACAGGGTCGGCACCCCCAGATGCCGGAAGCACAGCGGCTTGGCCGGCCCGGCGCTGGACAGGAAGGTGCAGCGGTCCATCAAGCCGGCTCGTTTCAGGAAGGCGGGCAAGGACGGAGACAGCACGCGCTGGCGCCGGCACTCCGCCATGATGGTGCGTTGCCAGTCCGTCGCCTCGGCCAGCGTCAGCCGGGCGATGCTGGTTTCCGGCCGGACGGCGGGGCGCTGGGCGCCCCGGTCCTGGGTGGGGAAGGCGAGGATGGTCATGCGGCGCGTTCCAGCTTCAGGGCCTCCACCGCGGCGGCGTAGGCCGCCTGGAACTGCGCCGGGGTGATGCCGGCGGCGCTGGCGGCGGCGTCGACCATGCGGCCGGTCGGCTCCAGCGGCAGGGCCAGCGTGGCGGGCGCCTCGGCTTCGAAGGCGGCGACCGTTTCGGCGAAGGCGTCGGGTTCCTGGTGCAGATCGTTGGCTGCAGCCGGCAACGCCTCCAACGCTTTGATCAGCTGCCACAGGACTTGGGGCAGGAGGTCGGCAAGGTCTTCTCCGTTCGGCTCGCCTCCGTGCAGAACGGTGCGTTCAGCTTCCACCGTGCCCGCGCTGCGAAGGAAGAGATACCGGAGGATAGCGGCCGTACCTCGAGGGGTCTTGGGCGAGAACTCCAGCAGGCGACCGACTGCGTCCTCGTCGCGTTGCTCGTACGGCTCCCTCTCCTCTTCCGACGCTTCAATTGGAATGGCGTCCAGCGACCGAGCGGCGATCAGCCACTCGTCGAATGCCTTCAGCAAATCGGCGTCGTCATCCTGCTGAAAGACGGGAGCCAACTGGGTGGCGATGTGCTGTTGCCGCGTCAGGTGCTCGACGACCCGCCAGAGTGCGACCATAAGCTGCTCGCCCCGATCCTCTGGCGGCTGACCCTTGGCATCCAGCTCCTGGGCGATCGTTTCATCCGCTCCCCAGTGGATCGTTACGCCCCGTAGCGCGAACCGCGCCAGGATGGCGACATCGCCGACCGTTTGAACGGGGACGGCGAGGAGGCGCTTGCAGGCCTCGGCGACGCTTCGGTTATAGGCGTCACAGGCGGCGCGATCATCAAGGTCGTCCGGGACGCATTCGATGTCGAGCGTGTGCAGATCCTTCCACGCCTGCCGGAGCCGATCGCCTGCGATGGCAACGCCCGACGTGTCTCCAAGATCGGCGAGATGACCTTCCAGCCACTGGCGGTAGTGCGGTGCCATTCCGTGCTCGCGAGCAAAGTCGAGCATGGCTTCATGCAGGTGTGAGGAAACGGGCAAGAAGCGCATGAACGATAGGAGGCTCTTACGGCTTTCCGGCTTCAGCGCATGGAGGAGGGTGAGTGCTTCTTCGCGCTGTCCTTGTGCATGATCAGGCGCCCGGACATCCTCTTCAGCACTCGCCACCCTGTTGCGCACACAAACTGTCTGCATGGCCAACGCGACCTGCTCGGGAATCTGGTAAGCTTCAGCCCTGCGCTCGGCCTCCTCCTCCAGCTTCACGTGCCGCTGCATCAACTGGCGCAGACCGGCCACCATCGCCCTGAAGGGCGCTTGCGCATCGACCGCCAGCAGCTCCGCCGCGTCTTCTACGGTGAGCAGGAGCCGCGGCCATGCGGCCGAACCGTCCGCGTCAATGCTCGGCAGGATCCCGTCGTCCAGCATCGAATTTGATGCGGTCAGGAAGTAGCCCGGCTTCGCGATAGCATCGGCGACGCAGCGCACCGGCTCGGCTTCCAACCGGTCTTCGATCTGGTCGAGTTCAGCCCGCAACGTGTCGCCTTCGTCGTCCGCCAGATAGCGGGCGCGAACCTCCACCCACCGCGCATAGAGGCTGGTGAGTGCACCTTGCGGTGTCTCTTCTCCATCCCGCCGGCCGATCCGCTTCACGCGCTCCACGAGCGCCTGCACCGCTGCGCTGTCCGGGCCATCGCCCCCGCTCAATGCCGAGAAGTCGATATCCAGGTGGTCCGCCGTGCTTCCGCCGTGCGCCAGGTGGAGCATGACGAAGACCTGGGCCGCCAGTCCTTCCCGGGTTGCCGGTTCGTGGGTCATGACATCGAGCGCGGCTTCGTCGGCCTGATCCGACAGGCGGTCGCAATCTTCATCAGTCGTCGCCGCGTAGCAGTCCCGCACCAGTTGGGACCAACGGCTATAGGCGGCGAAGATCGAGGCGTCCTGTAGTGGCTCCCCCGCCCGTGCTGCAAGGTGGGGTCCACTCCACAGCGGCTGCAGTCGCTGCACGTCCTCATCCAGCAGAGCGATTTCCTCATCTGCAAACACCAGATGGCGGATGCCGAGACTGGGACAGGCGATGCGCTCCAACTTGGCGAACAGGTCGCCCATGGTCTGCGCAGGAGTGGCCATCATGGCGTCTATGATTCGACACCACTCGTGGCAATCAGCGATTCGCGCTGCCTCCCGCCGTTCGAGTTCTGCCTTGTCCTCGATGCCGTCGTCCTCACCCCGCGGACTGTTGTTCGCGCGCTCTACCATTTCTCGGACGCGGTCGGCGGCCTGCCGGAAGGTCATGCCGATGCTGGGGATGATGCTGGTCTCGTTCGGAGACGCGCTTCGGGCCGCCTCCACGATCTGGTGCAGAAAGGTCGCGACTCGGCGGACAGCGGGGATATCGCGATGCGGAATGTGGGTGGCGTCGTCGGGAAAGATGCGGTCCAGGATCGACGCCGCGTCCAGGATCGTCTGCGGGACGGAGCCAACGACGGCGCTCTCCAGCACGCTCCACCGCGCGGCAAGAGCTTCGGCCTGCTCGTCGGTCAGCGGACCGGGACCGTCATTCTCCGCCAGTAGATCGGCCGTCCTCTGGCTCGCCTCGGCAATGGTCATGCCCAGTGCCGGAATGGTGGTGCTGCCCAGTAGCATGGCACGCAAGCCCTGAGGGCGGTGCACCCCGTCAAAGGCTGATGACTTGTGAGGATGGATGTCGGTGATGGTGGAGGTTTCTGGCTGCATCGCTTGATCTCCGGACGCGAGGAGCCGCGCGAACGCAGCTGCTGCCGCAGCCGTGCCGTTCGGGGGTGCATCGCTCGTCGTCTTGGTGCGGGGCGCGTCTGCCTCCAGCAACTCGGCATAGGGAGCCGAAAGAGTGCGGGGCATGGCGAGATGGGTGTCGGGCATAGCTGCCTCCATGGTTGAGCGATGCAGGAAAGCGCTTGGCCAGGGTGTAAATGCCGGTGCGCTTGCTGAATAAAACCGCTGAACACGGAGGCGCGTTGAGATCCTAAATAGTATGTTTACTGAAAGGATTTCTCCCTGATGCCGGTTGGGAACTTGCTTGCCGCCTGATGGATTGTCGCTCGCGTTCGGGCATTCCATCGAAGAGTGGGGGATTGGCGGACAGCACCTATTTTGCCGACAGGTCGGCGCCGAACCAGCGGCCGGACAGGCGCGCGGTGGTGCCGTCCTCGGCGGCGCTGGCGATGGCCTGGGTGAAGCGGGCGGACAGTTGATCACCCTTCCGGACGGCGACAGCCACGCCGCCGCCCAGCACGCCGCCGCTGAAGGCGGGGCCGGCCGGGATCAGGTTCCCGCCGGCGGCGCGCAGGGCTTCCACCGACGTCCGGGCGGTCAGCATCGCGTCGACGCGGCCGGCGGTGAGGTCCAGGGCGGCGGCGTCCACCGTCTCGTAGAAGCGCAACCGGGCGCGGGGGAACAGCGTCTCGATCATGTGGGCGTGAATCGTCGAGGCCTGCACGGCGATCACCTTCCCGTCCAGGGCGCAGGCGGCGCTGCTGGCGATGCGCCGGCCGGCCGGGGTGGAGAGGTCGGCGCGCTCGGCATCCGGCAAGGCGTTGGCCAAGTCGGAACCGGGCCGCACGGCGAACACCGCCGGGTCGGCGGCATACGCGGCGCTGAAGTCGACCACGGCGGCGCGCTCGGCGGTGACGGTCACGCCGGCCATGACGGCGTCATACCGGCCCTGCTGCAGGCCGGGCAGGATGCCGGTCCAGTCCTGGGCGACGATGGCGCAGCGGACCCGCATCCGGCGGCACAGATCGTTGGCCAGGTCGACTTCGAACCCGACCAGCTTGCCGGCGGCGGTGGTTGCGTTCCACGGGGCGAAGGCGCCCTCGGTGGCGATGCGCAGCACCGGGGGCGGCTCCGGCTGCTGGCTGGCGAAGGAGGCGGAGCCGGCGGCGATGGTGGCGGCGACCGCCATGGCGTTGGCGAATAGGGCAAGGCGGCTCATGCAGGATCCTCCAGGCAAAGGAGCGGCGTTCGCGCCGGACGGCGCGTTGTGGACTCGGCGGCGAGCGCCTGGGATTAGCGGGCGATCAGCGGGGGTATGGTGGGGCGCCTATCAACTAACCGCCCCTGTTAAGCGTTGCACTGTCTCGCTCGATAGGTACAATGTATCGACGGAAGGGGTAGCCCGTCAATACAAAATCGCTATCCATCGATACAGGGTAATGCCGGATGATTACGGGGGATCAGATTCGCATGGCCCGTGCTGCAGTTCAGTGGGGTGTCCGCGAATTGGCAAAGGAGGCGGGTGTCACGCCAAACACCGTCAGCAGGATCGAGAGTGGCGGGGACGCACTGGCTGGCACACTTAGCAAGCTTCAAACCGCCCTAGAGACGGCAGGCGTAGAGTTCATTCCGGCCGGTCAGTACAACGGGCAAGGCGGCCCGGGCGTGCGGCTAAAAGCAACAGCCTGAGACTCGACAACTGACCATTGCCTCGTGCAATCTCTCTCGGTTGCGTTGAACGGGTGTCGTTCGCGTTCTGAGGTGGGTGTGTCAGATGGGGGCTTTGGTGCGCGGGATCGGGAAGCTGATCTCGGGCCTTTTCTACATTCTGATGCTGGGAGTGGTGATCGTCTCAGCTATTGGAACGATGCGGGGCTTGGCTGGTGCTGAGAACGGGATTCAGCAGATTGCGACGGTTGCGGTCGGGATGTTCGGCATCATTACGCCCTACGCCATCCTGAGGATGCTGGAGATCGCGGACCGGATGCGGAATTCGTGAGGGGGACAGCTGACCTCCCGCGTCGCCGCCCTGGAGCTGCCGGGCCGCTTCTGATGCGGGTGATGAACAGGATGGAGGAGGGATGATCGGGGCGGTGGATTGCGCACGATCCGGATCATCGTCCTGTTATAGTAATGGTAAGAAGGTGAGGGAAAGAAATGGATGAGCGTGAAGCGGCTCCAGTAGACAAAAACTCTATTGATCAAACAGAAAGGAATCGCATTGCGTCTCTTCACATTGTGCGAGCCGTAAATAGAACACACCAAGCTATTTCAATTATTGCGGACTATTTAGCAGATAAGAGCGACATGGACCACAAGCATCAACGTGAGTACATACAACTTTTGAGAAACTCGACTAAAAGCCTTGAGGAGGCAGTTAACCTGCTGGATATACGATGAGCGATCCCGCTACCAAACTTCTTGACGAGCGGATCAAGGATGCGCTTGCCAAGCATGGAGATGGCCCCCAAGATCCTCCCATGGACGACGCATGGCGCACCAAGGTAGACGGAAGGCTTGACGGCCTGGAAAAGAGCGTCGAGGGGCTGAAGGGCTCGCTCGACGGGCTGAAGATCGCCGCGAGTGTTCTTGTGGGAATGGTCGCGTTGGTGGGCGGCATGGTCTATTTCACAGCCAGTTCCCTATCGACGAGGATGGATCGCGTAGAGACGAAAGTCGACGCCATCGTGCCGCGCATCACCGACGAGTTTCGAGCGATGCGAGCCGAACAGTCCGCCCAGACCAGCGCCATCGCCAACGTCATCACCGCGACGAAACAACAGGCTCCACAGGTGATCCTGGTGCCGGCACCGCAGGTCCAGCAGCCCGCCGCAACTCAGCCCTGACCGGTATTCGCCACCGCAACAGCCCGCCCGCCACCCGGCCGGCGGGCTTTCTTCTGCTCCTCCGCTCCGGAGAGGGTATGGTGGACATCACCACACCCCGAACATCAAAAGGGGCAGACAACCTGTCCACCCCCTTCTCGCTTCATCCCCGCGTCTGCACGTCGGCAGGGATTGGGTTCAGCACGATGGGCTGCACCGAGAATGCGTCAGGCGGCATCAGCACCAGATCGGCGGCGGTGCCGGCCCGATCCCGTCGATAGGTCACCTCGGCGACGATCCACTGGACGTCCGGGATCTTCAGGCTCGGCAGTTGCAGCCGCACCATCCGGTTCGGCGTCCACAGCATGCCATCGCCGTCACGCCAGCTGTCGGTGGTCAGTTGGACGCAGTAGGACCGGCCGGCGCGCCGCGCCGCTTCCCAGACGCCGCGTTTTTGGGCCAGACCAGCGACCAGAACGCCGGTCTCGGCGATGATCTCGCGGCGTCGGAAGCGCGGGACGTCCTTGTCCTCGACGATGGTGAGGATGTCGCCCGCATCGCCGGTTTCGCTCAGGGGCGTCATGTTGTGCATCCGCACCCGGTACTCGCTGTACCGCAGGTCCATGCCGAACATGGCCGTGGCCCGCTCGACGTTCTTGCCCTGCTGGAAGCCGCTCCCGTGTTTCTCCGTCCCGACGCGCGACAGGATCAGATTGCCGTCCGGGGAGTCGTAGACCAGCAGCGCCTGAGACCGCACCACCCGCTCAATCACCTGATAGGGCGTCTCGCTCCAGATGAAGTTGACCTGCTTGATCGGGTCGCCGACGTCCGTCAGCGCCTTGACGGTGATGTTGTATTTTCCCGCCAAGTTCTGCGCGACCGTCAGCGCCGTGGCGCCGCTCATCTGATTGCTGTCCCACACCACAGAGCAATCCACCAAATCCTGGCACTTGCTCCGGCCCGTGACGCGCAGGCTATGCCGGCTGCGGTCGATCGTTGGCATGAAGCGATCGACATAGCCGGTGATCACCAGATCGCTGCCGATCAGCACCTGGCACTCGTCGCCAGGCTTCACCACGACGCTTTCCGCCTCGCCGGGGAAGCGCTCGGTGAACTCGATGTCGAAATCCGAGGGCATGCGTTCGATGCCGCGGGTGACGCGCACAGCCTGCCAGCCCGACAGCTTCACGGCTGGCTTCTTGAGGGTAAGGGTCAGGTCGTCCATAGGGGCTCGCTTGAAGCTGGGAGGAAGGGCCGCAAGCCAGCCGGGCCGCGTTGTTGCTTACATGCTGCGCATGCCCGGCTGGTCGAGGCTCATGGCCTCGCGAACGAGGGGAGGGAATAATCGATGCGGGTGGGCACGGCGGTGCCGGCGCCGGTCTGAGCGGTGGCGGAGGTGCCCTCCGGCACGTTGCCGCCAAGGGTGACGGTGACGTTCACCTTCTGCTCGCCGCCACCCGCCGCCTGGGGCTGCTGCCGCTGCATCGCCGCGATGGAGGCGACATAGTTCTTGGTTTCCGACGGCAGGGCCTTGCCGCTGTCGATGTTCTGCTGCACCCGACCGGGGCCGGCATTGTAGGCGGCAGCCGCCGCGGCCTCGTTGCCGAACCGCTTCATCTGTTCGGACAGGTAGGCGACGCCCGCCTCGATGTTGGCGTCCGGATCGGTGATGCCGCCCTTGATGCCGTAGCGCCGCGCCATCTCGGCGTAGGTGCCGGGCATGACCTGCATCGGACCGATCGCGCCGGCGGAGCTGGTCAGCGGGTTGCCGAAGCGGTCATGTGTCCGGCCGCCCGATTCCTGCTGCATGATCCGGCGGACAAAGTCCGGGTCGACGCCGTATTTCGCCGACAGCGCGGTCACCTGCGGGTCCCAGCGGCGGACGTTGTCGCTGATTCCGGCGGAGGAGGCGACCGAACTGGATGCCGACGGGACGACGCTGGAACTGATCGGCGGGACCGCGGGGGATGCCGCCTTGTCGACTGCGCCCTGCCCCTTCCAGTAAATGCCCAGGTTCGGCAGCCAGGATGGCCACCAGTTCGGCGGCTGGTTGTCGGCGGCATTCGGGCTGGGGGTGGCATCAGGACTCTTCTCGGTGTCGATGCCAATCCTGGGCAGCCAGGACGGCCACCATGATTCCTCCGCCTCTTTCTTCTCCTCGGGCGTCTCCTTGCGGATCACGACCTTTTTGTTCGCATCCGGCGCTGTGGCCCATGCCGCATAGGCTCCCGCCGCGACAATTCCCCACGGGCTGGCAAGCCCGGCCCGAGCCAGAAGGCTCAGGCGCCCCCAGATCGATCCTTCACCGGCAAGCTTCGCGACGGCGCTCAGACCACTGTACGCCATGCCGACTTGAGATGTCAGGTCCGCCCAACTGGCGATGTTCTCTTTGTTGGCCGCCGTGAGGTCCGTCACCTTATCGATGGCGCCGCCGTAGCGCTGGTTCATGCGACCTTCAAGAGCGACCCAAAAACCGTCAACGGCAACATGCAGCTTGTTCAGAGAGATACCGAGTTCCTCGGAATTGCGCTGAGTTTCCTCGGACACAGCACCGAGCCGTTCTATTTCCTTGATGTAGGCGTCCCAGGCGTCGGTACCCCTGCGCAGCATTGGCAGCAGAGCTTCGGACTTAAACGTTTGTGCAATAAGCGCCTGGGTCTGCGGGCTTTTCTGTCTAGCGATCACTGCTGACAAACTACGAAAAGCGTGCTCAAGGTCCCACGTGCCATCAGCAGCTCGTCGGACGGTGATCCCCAAGCTACTGAGCATCGCTGCAGCTTCACGATTCCGACCATACGCCGCGTCTTGGAGCGTTGTTGCCATCCCTGCCATGCTGTTCGTCATGTCGTCAGCCGACAGCCCAGCCAACTTTGCTGCGCCCTGGAGTGTGCGCAGCCGGCCAGCGGCGATGCCGATCCCGCTGGCAGCGTTGGCGGTGGCAACCCCCACCTTACCCCAATGGTCGACGAGCGCGGCTTGGCCAGCGACTGTCATTACCCCCAGGAGCCCACCAGCGCTGTTCGCTACACCGAAACCACGCGCCAAGTCGGAGACCGCGGAGGAAACCCCCGAGATGCCCCTCTCCGCCTTGGCCCAACTGCTGCTGCTGTCGCCCAGACGCTCGAAGGACGAGCTCACGGTATCGACCGCGCCCGGCAGCCTGCCGAGCCGCGACTCAACCTTGCCGATGACGGGCGAAGCCTGATCCTTCGCGCCGACGATGATTTGAAAGGTGTTCGCCATCGTGCTTCCCTTCAGCAGCCGTGCTCAACGCGCGCCCGCCGGCCGGCCAAAATGGCGGTATAGGGCGCGCTGTCGGGATCGTTCTCGCTCGCGTAGATTGCGCTGTTCGCCTCGTCGATTTCGTCGTCGAAGTCAGCGCACACTTCGGCGTCCATCAAGTCGGGCGGCCGAGTGACGGTGAAGTCCTCCCACGGGTCTCCGCGGCCATCATGGAGGCCCTGGAAGAGGTAACCGATGGTCAGGGTGAAGGCCTCGAACGCTTTCAGCCGGTCGACCACCGGCACCCCATAGGCCGAGAGGAAGCGGTCGAGGATGACGGCGCCGTCATTGCCCAGAGCGTCGCGCAGGGCGTGCGCCTCAGGGGTCAGCCCATCCACCCGAACGATGGCGCCGGGTTCGGCAGGTGCGGCGGATGCCTGAGATGTCGGCTGCATCCGCGCGGCGTGGCGCTGCCGTACCACCATCTCCTCGATCCGGTCAGCTCCCTTCGTGGGGTGGTAGCCAGTGTTAACTTGGTGGCGAATCCAGTAAAGGGCGTCTTCACGGTTAAGTTTGCCGTCAGTACGAACAGGAAGGCCGGCTTTGCAATACTGCGAAACCCGTGCCTTCGAAATTCCCAGCTCCGCGGCAAGACCAGCCTTGGTAATGATCGTCATGGCGGATTACCCGGTGTTACCAGTTAAGTGATTTTCAGATACCAGAGCTACGGAGACACCGCGGTGCGCAATGCCCGCGTGTGCTGAACCCCTCAGGAGGGACCCAAGCATGTGGGGGGTGCCTGCTCCTGCCCTCACCCCCTGGCGGTCCGCAGGGCATCGCCCACGGCCTTCTCGAACTCGGTCCGCAGGGTGGCCTGCACGACCTGCTGGGCACGCTCCCGGTAACCCAGGCGCTGCTTGACAGGCAGCGCGTCGCCGAACCGCACCAGCAGCTTCAGGCTCTCGCCACGGTTCAGGCCTCGGCCCTTGGCTCCCGCTGCGGCAGGACGCTGCCACACCCCGCTGACGGTCGCCCCGCCCCTCGTCTTGACGGCGCCGACGAAAACGTCCGCCCGGCCGGTGAGGCGGCGGAGCTGCCCCTTGGATAGATTGCCGTACTGGTTGAGCTGGGCCGCCTTCGGGTTCAGCAGCGTCCCGCCCCGTTTGCTCGGCGGTAGGAAGTGCTTGCCGCCAAGCTCGAAGGGCTCCAGGTACTTCGCGGCGATGTCCTTCACGAACACCGTGGCCGTCAGGTCGGACTTGCGCGCCGCCTTCACCCCAACCGAGCGCTGGGTGAACAGCGTGGGCCGGTCGAAGATGTCGGAGATGGCGTCGGTCTCGGCCTTCTGGACTTGCTTGGCAACGCCCGTCGCCGTCTTCGCTAGGGCGAAGGGGATTTGCCGACGCTGGAAATCGTCCAGCGACTTCTGCAAACCCTTCATGTCAAGTTTCACGTCGATGCGGATCATAGGGGGCCTCAGTGGACCGTCTGGGCGTCGGCTGGTGCAGGGACAGGGGCAGGGACCGCGCTCTCGGTCGCCGCCTGCGCCTGGGCAACGGTGGCGGCCTCCATCATGTCCACCGCCGTGGTCAGCAGCTTCGCCGGCAGGGCGCCCGGCCCGAGATCGGCATACTTCGCCTGGATCGTCTCGGGATCGGCTTCGGCCAGTTCGGTCAGGATCTCGACCGCACGGGCTGCAACGGCCTCATGGAATAGCTTCATCACCTCGGCGCCCGTGCGGAGTTCGGCGAGCCAGGCGATCAGGTTCTTGCGCCAGTTCTCATGCTGAACGACGGCCGCGATCTGGGTGCGGGCGTGATGCTCGATGTCGAGGTTCAGTTCCACGATCCATCTCCGAAAGGACGGCGCTCCGTCGGCTAAAACGAAGCGCGCATTCGTCAGCGCTGCGCTGGCTGGTAGTGCTCGTAGGCTGTTTCATCAGAGGCAATCGCCGTCGTGATGTTCAGTTCGTTCCCGTGGGAATCCTGGTGTGCCCAGCGTCCGCCGAGCGTCCAGGACTGGAACAGGCCGCGTGACGGCTTGGGCGGCTCTGGCGGGGCGCTGTATTCGGCAATGGCGCGGGCCAGCTCCGCCTCGAATGCCTCGCGGTTGGACGGAGTGGGAAACGGGTTCGCCGGATCGAACGGGCGGTGACGCTCCAGTTGGGACTGCATCTCACTCAGCGCCTGCATCTCGCCGGCAGCATCGGCAGCCGTAGGCTCGTCGCTCCACTCGGCGTCGAGTGCGATGGTCTCACCGCCGAGGTTGGCGCGAGGACCATGGACGATGGCCGGCTGCCGCCAGATGACCGACGGCACGTTGATCTCGTCCAGAAACAGCGGCTGGTTCAGCTTGCCGCGCAGGGCCGTTCGGATTGCCCAACCTCGCTTCAGGGCTGCGACGAGTGCCGCAGCTGCGGCGCGGACATCGGCGTCATAGGCCGCAACGATTTCGGCCTGGAAGGTGGCGAAGGCGGCAGCGAGTTGCTGTCGGGCCGCGTTTACCCGCTCGTCCGCCTGCTGGGCATGGGCGTGGAGGGCATTGACCATGCGCCGGGTGCGCTCGGCGTTTTGCGCGGCAGTGTCCCGCTTCCGGGACGCGGCGGTGACTGCTTTCTCCAGCCCCGCCGCCTGCTCAGGATCGATCGCCAGCGCGAGAGCCGCGTCGGCCTGCTCCATCTCCCGCACAGCAGCAGCCTCAACCTCCTCTGCGGCCCGCAGTTCGGTCATTCGCTTCAAGAGAGCCGCGTCCGCAGCCTTGCGATCCTGGAGCGCAGCAGCGCCGGCCGTGATGGCCGCTCGCACCTCGGGGGAGAGGGCGTAGGGGTTTTTCTTCTTGCCGAACATGGCGCCTCAGCGGGTGGAGGTGGAGGGGTGACCGAAGGCACGGTCCCAGGATGCGGCGACGGAACGGTTTCCGCTCGCGCGTGAACCGGGCTGCCGGGTGCGGGCGAAGGCGCGATCCCAGCTCGCCGCGGCTTCCTTGGCGGTCATGCTCTGAAACGCGGCGCGGCAGCTGTCCGAGAGAGTAGCGCCGGCCAGGTGGTCGAAGGACATCCGGTGTCCATTGCCGGGCTTGGTGGTGTCGCCCTGTTGCCGGCCGGTGGTGCGCCGGCGCGATGTCGTGGTCATTTCCGCTTGATCCTTTCGTCTGCGTTCTGTCGTCTGCCTCAGGAACCGCGGCGACCGCGGCCGGCGCTCTTCGACTGGTCAGCCGTGCGCCCGCGCAGGCTCTCCGCCTCTTCGACCAGCAGGCGACGGAACGACAGGCGGGTCAGGTCTTCGGCGAGACGAATGCCATCTCTGGCCGTCAGCTGTGCCTTGCGGTTGCCGATGCGGAGCGTCAGGTCGTCGGAAATGGTCGGAATGATTCGGTTCAGCATGCGGAGCCTCTTCGTGTGGCTCCCGCAGGTTCATCTCGGTCGCGTGAAATCAAAACAGCGATTTCATTTCCGGCTGAACGCCGCTTTTCTCCAGGATGTTCTGAAGCTGGCGTTGGCCTGGAATGCCCCGCTCGCCCGCGGCGGACAGCGCGCGATGGAGGCGGCGACGCTTCGGATCCGGAAGCGCATCGGACGGCTTCTCCCGCTCGAAGCGCCAGCCTGTGGTCTGGTACCGGCGCACCTCGGCGGCGATGCGCCGAGCCTGATCCTCGATGCCGATGTCGGGGAAGAACTCTCGCGCCATGGCGACCAGCTCGGCGTCGCGTCGCTGGCGCTCCTCCAGCGTCCACCACGCTTCACCGCCGCGGCCGGGGGCGAGGCCCAGAGCCTGTTCCAGGGTCAGCCCATTGGCAGCCCCGCGCTCGTAGCAGCGTAAGCGCTCCAGCACGCGCCGAAGGGACGGCGGAGGGTTGGGGATGCACTCCAGCGCGGCGGCAGCTTCGCGAAGGTCGGAGATCGCCGCTAGGGCGTCAGGGCACCCCGCGGTCATTGGCGCCGCCCTTCCCAGATGTCGACTCCGGCCGCCTGGGCGAGCGCCTCCTCCAGCTGGTGGGCGCGCTCGGCGTAGAAGCCAGCGGCCATGGAGGTTCGGCGCAGAAGGGCTATAGCTTCGTCCAGCAGCGTGGTGGCGTCGCGCACCTCCATCTCCGCCAAGTCGAGCGCATGCCGCAGTTGCCCGGACTCGGCCTCTGCGAGGCAGTGAGCCGCGAACAGGGAGGAGGGCCGGAGGCGGACCGCTGGATCGCCCAACTTCTCGTCCAGCACAGCCCGGTACTCGTCGGCGTGCCGTACCAAGCGGGCGATCTGCTCATTGATGCCGGCGAACGGCACCGTGACCGATGCAGGTTCGGTAGTGGTCGAGGTGGTGTCGGTCATACTGCACCTCCGTTGGAACTGGTCCCGATATCTTCGAAATACGGGCCAGGGAACCGCATCCGCAGCACCGGGTCATTCGGCCCACCGATATCGACCGGCGGCATGTGCCGGCTGCGCTTGAGCGACAGCCAGGCGGTTTCGGCGCCATCCTCCCGGTGGAGGATCAGCAGATGGTCGACCGCACGATTCAGCCCGCGCTTGCAGTAGGCCGGCGCGGTGCCTTCGTCGTTCATCTGGGCCAGGAGGATCACCCACAGCCCCAGGCGCTTCGCCAGTGTCGAGATCCAGTTCGCCACGCGGGATAGGTGCGCTTCCTGCGTCTCCCGGTCGCTGCCCCCGGTGATCAGCTGCCAATAATCGATGACGATGCCCGTCACCTTCCGCTGCGCTTTCGCCGCGACGATCTCCGCGCGCAGCTCCTCCACCGTGGCGCCGGGCAGGTCCAGATACAGCACATGGGATTTCCGCTCCACTCGGTACCGACCGACCGCCGCGACGACATCGGACCCGATGCGGCCGCGGAGCCGCGTCGTGGCAATTCCAAGGTCGCGGGCGATATGGCGCCGCTCGATCTGGCTGCCGCCCATCTCCAGCGCGGCATAGGCGTGCCAGATGCCGGCGGCGTTGAGCGCGTGGCTGATCGAAGCGGCCAGCATCGTCTTGCCGGCCTTGTCGTGCGCCAGCAGCCCTAGCACCTCGCCGGGGATCAGCCCGCCCCCAAGTGCCGCATCGATGGTCGGAAAGCCGGTCGAGTAGATCACCGGTTCACCGCGCCATGCGTCCAGCAGGTCCGCCAGCACCGCGTCGCCGGTCCGAGCCTTCCGGCT
This sequence comes from Azospirillum endophyticum, assembly GCF_016595245.1. Lineage (GTDB taxonomy): Bacteria > Pseudomonadota > Alphaproteobacteria > Azospirillales > Azospirillaceae > Azospirillum > Azospirillum endophyticum. The sequence goes on along the minus strand of NZ_JAENHM010000087.1, from coordinate 20,181 downwards.
TTCAGCCAAGCGCTCCAGGTCTGCCAGCGTCGCGCCGACGGTTTCGATCACCGGCCGGGTCTGGTCGGCTGCCGCAGCGATGGCGTCATACCCGGCCAGCACCAGCCGGCGGCGACGGGATAGGTCGGCGATGGTGCGGGCATAGTCCGGGGCGTTGACCACCGTCACGATGTTGCCGGCCAGTTCGACCAGATACGCCGCTCCTCCGTCGCGCGCCAACTCGGGATCGTCGCGAAACTCGGCTGCCAGGGTGACGGGGTCCGCCTGCTCCCCTTGGCCGATCTTCCGGGCGATGGCATCGAAGATGCGCTGATGCGCAGGGTCGTAGAAGTCATCCGCGGCCAGCAGCCCGCACACCCGGTCGAATGCGCGATTGTTGACCAGAAGCGCGCCCAGCAGCGCCTGCTCCGCCTCCTCATTGCTCAGGTCGCGGTAGACCTGCCGCTCTTCCGACTCCAGGGTGTCGATCGCCATCAGTACACCCCCCGCTTGAGCGCGTCGGACAGCTGCGGCAGCGGCTTGGCGCCGGCTGGGCGCTTCTGCAGCAGTTCTTGGTGTTTGCGGTTCAGCATGCCGGACACGGCGTTGAACCAGTTCCGACGCTTCCCGGCCGGCTGGTCGGAAAGCCACCCGTCAATGCTGGTCAACTCGGCGGGCAAATCAGGGATGGCGTGGAAGGCAGCGCGCCATCCGTCCAAGTCCTTCTGGTTCAGCCGGATCACCCGCCCTTCAAAGGCGTAGCGGCTCGGTTGCCCTGGAGGATCCTGCCCTTCTTCTTGTTGCTGGTTGCTAGTTGCTGGTTGGTAGTTAAAGGCGCGGTTTTCCGTCGCCTCTTTGTCAGAAAAACCGTTTGGTTTCCCTATGTTGTTGTTTTCCTTTGAGGGGCGCCCCCCGAACGTACCGTTTTCACGCCACGTTCGGGTACGGTTCAGAGTGCGTTCGAGTTCGGTTTGGCACCGGTTCACCACCAGTTCACCATCAACTCGGACCAACTTCGCGCTGTTTTCGAGGCGATTCAGCACTGCACGGATGGTGCGGGCGCTGGTTTTGCGGAAGATCCGGGCGATCCATTCCGGGTCATCCTTGATCTTGCCACCCCGGCTGTAGATCAGGGTGCAGACCATCCAGTAGACCCCGAACTCCTCCGGGTCCAGCTGGCCAGCGACGCCGGCAATCACCTCGTCCGGCCAATAGTCGACGCGACGTGCCTTCTCCATGTCACGTCTCCCGGAACGTTCCCGCCCGGCCGTCACGCTCCAGCCGATCGGCCAGCGTGTGCAGCCGGCCCGCGATGGTACGAACGTCGGCGGGGTCGGGTTGTTGGGGGAGCCGCTCAAGGTCCGCGACAATACCTTCAATGGATTGGCGAATGGTCAGCGGTCGGGCGATTCGCAGCCGGCGGCTGACTTGGAGGCGGTGGACATCACCCATGCGCGCTCTCCGAGGCCTGGGCGCCAATCCCGGCCAACTCGGCGACGACACAGGCCGTCGCCACCCGGAGGCCGAAGCGGCGGGCGATGGTCTGGGTGGCGCGGTGACTTGCGGCGGAGGTCCGGATTGCGGTATTCATGGGCCCGGTCAGTTCGCCCATTCTACCGCCCGCCCCGGCTGCGCCCGCCAGCGCGTCGGGGCGGTGGTGTTTCGGCCCCATCTCAGGCGGCCTCAAGGCTCTCGGCAAAAGCACGAATGCTCGATACCGGAACCAACGTCTTCGCGCCGAGCTTACGGCGCTCCAGCTTACCTTCGTTGAAGAGTTCAAAAAGCTTGGTCTTACCGATATTGCCAAGCATACGGCGCGCGGTGTCGGTATCGACCAGGACCGGCTGAAACTCGCCCATCTCATCGTCTCCACTCTTACGAGTTCATGCGGTTCTCTGTGAACCGCTGCGGAGACGATGCGCCTATAGTGGTGTCGTGAGCACTCGGGATGAAATGAGTTTATTCGGGAGAATTCGGGATTAAATCAGGCTGGGAGGTTGTCGAGCTGATTGAGTTCGGCCGATATTCTCCGCTGAAGTCGATCAACACGCGATTCCCGTGTTCCTGCCCCTTGCGCTTGGTCGGCAAAATACTGCGCGGCTTGTAGTGCGGATGCCCAACGCCCCATCATGATTCCCTTGATGCCTTCAGCAACAAGCGGGGCATCGGCGGCTTGATAACCTCCTCTTCCCTTTCTTCTTCCGCGATTGCTATTTTGTTTTTTCTCTGCATGACCCCCATTCGGGTGAATATTATAAATCACTGCATCTCCTGTTTCAGTATTTTTAGATTTCACTCCATAGGCAATCTTATAAAAAAGTTCCCTGTCTTCGCTTTCCCATTGATCGAAAGATATTCTGTATTGATCTGGGATTTCGGACCTCAACAGAAATCTTACGTTGTTCACTTCTCCAGAAAAGCCCAGAGAAGCGAACCTAACAATCTTTCCATCGTCCACAATGCTAGCGAACCTCCAGAACTCTGATGGTATTATCCTACGCGTAAGCAGCAGAGTCACATCTGCAAATGCCAAATATCTTCCTGATATCAGCATATCGATAATTTGTTCAACAAGCTTCAATCCATTACGCTCTATAGCATAGTCATAATTGTTTAAACGTTCCTCGAACACCCTGATAATGTGATCTGGAGCATTGCCAACGGCTGCATTCATTTTATCGTTATATGCTTCAGAGCGTTGAATGAGAATGCTCTGAAATTTCTCACGAAGTGCCGGATTACTCGACACAAATTGTCTTTTGATGTCACCAAACGTCTGCCAGCGCAAACGACAAGAACCGCCCGACATTCCCGCACTCCGCTGGTGCTAGTCCGCAATTGGGAGTGGCGCGGCGGGCCGGGTGCGGTGCCCAGCTCTTCGGCGGCCAAACCTAGCCGTGCCACACTCGGACGCCTCGGATGGAGGCGCGATATCAATGCCCTGCTACCCGCCTCGGCCCCGACGGTGACCTTCCAGGATCACCACCTTTGCCGCATCACCTGCTACCAGTCTCCCGACATGCTCACCCCAAGCAGCCAGCGCTATGCGCTTTTCATCGCGATAGGCATGGACGTTGTAGGTCTTGTGCAGCGTCGGCCGGGAATGGTTCAGGATGTGCTCGATCACCTCCTGGGCGACACCAAGGCGCCCAAGCCCGGTGGCGACCGTGCGGCGGATGTCGTGGATGGTCCAACCCGTCACCCCGCTCTCGCGGTCCAGGATCTCCTTCAGCCGCTTCATGCCGGCGTAGGGCTTCTTCCCCTCGGCGTCGCAGGTGAAGACCATCGGTCCGAGTCGCGTCGCTCCGCCCAACACCTCCAGCGCCGCGGCGGTCAAAGGAATCTCATGCTGCCGCTTGCCCTTGTTGCGCTCGGCCGGCAGGGTCCACAGGTCATCTCCGATCTCCGACCACGGAAGGCACCGCACTTCATCACGGCGTTGGCCGGTCAGGATCAGTAGGCGCAAGAGCTGGCTGCTCGGGTAGGTCAGGCTCGCGGCGGCCTTCCAGATCGCGGCAAGCTCCTTGTCCTCAAGCACCCGTTCCCGTGGCGCCTCGATGTTCTTCCGGCGCTTCACCGTCGCGGCCGGGTTGACGTCGAGGAACTCCCGTTCCACGGCCCAATTGAAGGCGGCGATCAGCTGGGAGCGGATGCGGTTCACCTGGGCATTCAGCCCCTTCTTGTTCTGGAGATCGTCCAGCAGCTCCACGATGTCGGCCCGTCGCACATCGTCCAGCGCTTTCGCCCCGATGGCCGGCTCGACATGGGCGCTGAACATCCGCTCGACCGTCTCCCACCGGCGCTGGTTCGTCTTGCAGTACTCCTCGACGTAACGGCTCAGCAGCTTCGCCACGGTCGCGGGGCGCTTGGCGCTACGCTCGTCGTCCTCAGCCGCCTGCTTTTCCTGCTCGATCAGGTCGACACCCTTCTTGGCGGCGGTGTAGATATCCCGAGCGCGATCCCGGGCGTCCGAAAGCTTGATCGCCGGATAAGGGCCAAGGGATACCTGGCGCAGCGCCGCGCCTTTCACCCGGTACTTCATCCGCCAGGACTTCGCACCAGTGGGCGTCATTCGGAATTCGAGACCCGGCACGGCCTCGTCGTAGATCACCAACCGGCCCGTCTCAGGCGGCTTCATGGACTGCAATTGCCTATCCGTCAGCTTGGCTCGCGCCATCGAACGCCGTACCTGTCTGGGGCCACACCGGGGCCACAGAATAGCGCGGCACGACGGGAACCGCAACGAACCGCGACGAAATCCAAAACCCTTATTCTTCAATGCATTGGATGAGAGCCGCTCATGCGGACGAACCGGAGGGAACCGGCGCGGTTCAGCGAAATCACGTCTCCCAGACGTGAAGCCTCCCTGTTCAACTCGCCGCTAATCCATCGGGTTAGCGGCGGTTTTTTTATGGGGATAGGGGGGTGTGGGCACATCATGGGCACAGAATGAACCCGCAAAATGTGTTAGGCGAACACATATCTCTCAATCGATGTACGGACACCTGGAGCCTATGGGTAACGGGGCGCAGGGGTTCATTCGGAGCGGTGAGACCGTTCTTAGGTGACTTAGTCGTTTAGAAGCTATCGGGGCAGGAAGCGCCCACGCAGCCAAGCGCACTCAACAGCGTCCAAGTCCCAACATAGGGCATCGCCTCATGTTATGCGGCACCGCCAGGGCTAGTGATCCATGCCAGCCGGCTTGGCCGAGCACGAGCACCGCCTGGACGTCCGGCTGCAGGCTCTGGGAGTAGCCGGCCAGGAACAGGCTCATGGCAGCGGTGGAGACGGTCGGCATCACCAGCGCGAAATTGGCGCCGCTGGTCGGGCAGACGGCAGCGTAAAGGTAGGTCGAGGTGAAGCGCTTGTCGCACAGCCCGGCCGGACGCTGCCCGCGCCAGCGATAGGGCGGTGCGGCCCTTCTGGCCGATACGGGCTTCGCCCTGGAACCAGAGTTGGAGGCGGCGCCCAGGCTGCGCCGCCGCGGCAGCCTTCAGCGCTTCGCGCAGCCTCTTTTTTTTAGAATGCGGCTTGCGCCTTGGCGTCGCCTGTTCGCCCTCGCTCAGCCATTCCGGCCGGCCGGGCAGTGGGCGATCATAGAACTCGGCCACGCATTCGGCGCTGTAGCGCACCACCGCGTCACGCAACGCTTGGCGGTCCATGCCGGCTAATCGCGCGGCTTCCGCCCGGCTCGCCCCATCAAGCGCATGGGTGATGGCAAACATCCGTGCCGCCACCCACCCATTGCTCTCTCGCCGCGCCAAGGCGCGTAACTCGCTGGTGCCCAAGCCTTCTCGGATCGGCAACGCTGCGGATTTGTGCTCATCCCATCGTAAAGAGGGCATCGAGTCACGGTTTGCAGCCCTTGCCCCCTCTCCGTGAGTCAGCGCCTCCGCTCATCGGTACTACTGGGGGCGATACCATGATGGAAGCGCGATGTTGCAAAGCTCCAGGCAGGTGGCGCCTCACCGGATCCGACCGGTGCGGAGCCGCGCCTATCTTGATGTATTCGAGTCGGCCAGCATCCGCCTCAACGAGGACAGACGCGGTGAAACGGCGTTCGGTGCTCTCTAAGCCAATTTGGACTGCAAGACCGGCGTGAGAATCATTTTTTCGAACTCAAAGGCAGCGACAAGATGTCACAATCCGCGGCAACAGATCGGTCAAATTAGCTGAGAATGGCAGCCTTAAGGTAGCAGCCAAGCATCTACCGAGGTAGCAAACGCCGGAGCAAAGCCCATTGCTGAAGTTTTTTCGGTGACCTGCTGAATGCGGAGCAGTGGACTGACCGTTAAGCTCCAGCAACGCTCCGTGTACATATCTTTGTATGCCGATACCCGATTCCTTGTTGTATTTCAGTGTTCTAAGGGTCGGCTACCGCTTTCCGATACATTCACCGCTCATATTGACATAGCGTCAACCTACTTCTATCGATACTGCGTCGCATGCGAGCCTGAGGTCCAACGTGATTGTTATCGATCTCGATACGCCTATCTTGAACAATAACCGTAAGTTCTTTGCGCTTCATTCTGGGCAGTATAGAGAATTTATCGATATTTTCAGAGAACACGATATCGTTTTCCTTGACATTCCGGGCTTTATTCCTCCTGATGGGAGTATTAGCGACGATGAGTTTTTAAAGGAGCGCGTTGTGCGCTCCCGCCTGCTTGCAAAGTGGTATAGAGCTCGCGAGAAAGAAGCATATCCTACTACTGATTTAACTTACTACTCAGACACACGCCAGGGACGAAGTGTTTCTGCTGCGATGGGGAATGTCAGGCGTCTTTATCATGAGGCGAAGAGAGGCGATTTTGTTATCGTTCCAGGGGACGGCCTTTTTGCAGACGTTCTTATTGGGATGTTTACTGATGATCCTGATTTTGAGAACACCGTTATCGTCGAGAACTACAAAAAAGAACTAATCCCCTACCGAAGCGTAAGATGGCTTTCAAACCCATTCCGCACAGATATTACACGAGAGCTTTCAGAAAAACTAAGCAGGCCTCGCGCAATTACTGAAATTTCCGAAGAACATCTGCAAGCTGAAATTCTTCAGCTTGCGTTTGGGAACTATGTATTTGGAGACTCCGCCAAGCAGTATTTTGCCGGCGAGTCATATGACGACAGACCATATGCGCCAGTACCGGGTCTCACCCTACTATCTGCTCTGCTGAGTTCCACCAATGCGGTGCTTAATGGACAGGCCGAAGAGATCGCGGAACTCGATGTGCCCGAACTCGCCGATCATCAGTTGGCTTCAGAGGATGTCATCAATTTTGAGATAAATTTTGCCTCTCCTGGTGGCTTCCGAGTGTGGGTGACGAATGCGGTTCTTGCACTATCCCTTTCCGCACTCGTTTCCGCAACGGGAGCTAATATATCTTATGCTGAGGCACTAGAGGCCCAGATCACCAACAGCCAAGCTGCCGACGACCCGTGCGTTGTTGCGGTACAGGAAAGCTATCGAGGGGTGATGGAACAGCTGGGCATTGATCGATATAACGAGATGTGCCGGCTTAACCAGAACGCCCAAAAATCTGTTGGTCTGAAATCCGGCGCCAAGATCACATCAGCTGCCACTCCGAAGGATGGCAGCAGCAAGAAGGCTAAAAGTAAAAACTGATGATTAATTGGTATAGAGGTGCACGGCCATGACTAACAATGCGAACGGAAACAGAGGCAGCTTCAACTTGCTATCTGTCGTTGTTGCAGGCCTAACCTCCCTTTTCTCTATTGGCGCATCGGCTTGGGTAACTTACCACTTCGAAATCAAAGCGGAAAATCAAAAGAATAAAGTTGCAACAATGCAGCAAATGCAAACAGATTTGCAAGACTATGCGCTGAAGGTATTCACCACGCTCCAGACCGTGAATGGCGATATTTTGACGGGTCAGCCTCTTGATGCCCAAAAGCGCCAAGAAGCTCTGTCAACTATTGCAGAGATTGAACTTAGGCTTAATACGAAGGATCCGCGGTGGCCTGACTCGATGAAGGAAGCCGTTACCAAGGTCCTTACGGATGCGCGCACTATTCGTGAGGGAGTAAAGAACGCAAACGACTGGAAGACCCTGCGTCCGGTACTGGTCGGTTATCAGGATTTTCTGAACTCCAAAGACCACTTAGTGGCCGAGATACAAAGAGAGAAAACACTAAGTTCCAGTCCACTTTCTAATTAACGAAGCATAGCCTTCTTTGATAGCGGCGTCAGAACTTTTCAGAGTCGGACTCGAAATCGGTATGGCTGTGTCTATGTCCGGGCCACCCGTCTTGAGAGCAGTTTGACGCTTGCGATGAAGATCCAGGCGACGGCACTCTCGATGGTGGCCTCGAAGTCCTTGGCGAGGCGGCGATTGCGGTTAAGCCAAGAGATTGTACGCTCAACGCCCCACCGCCGAGGCAGCAGTTCAAATCCTTTGGCGGCGTCGGACCGCTTGATGATCTCCAGGGTCCATGTCCCGATCTGGGCCAAAGCGGTTTCCAGCTTGGGTCCAGCGTAGCCGCCGTCGGCGAAGACGTGGCGAAGCGTGCGAACGGAGGCGAGGAGCGCCGGGGCGCCATCACGGTCCTGGATGTCGGCGGCATGAACGATGGCGGCGACCAGCAAGCCATTGGTGTCGGTCAACACATGCCGTTTGCGTCCCTTGATGCACTTGCCAGCGTCGTAGCCCCGCGGGCCACCTGCTTCCGTCGTCTTGACCGATTGGCTGTCGATCACCCCCGCTGTCGGGCTGGCGTCCCGACCCATGGTTTCCCGAACCCTCACCAGCAAGGCGTGATTGATCGTTTCCCAGGTCCCATCGTTCCGCCAGCGGTAGAAATAGCGTTGGACCGTCGTCATCGGCGGGAAATCCTTCGGTAGTTGCCGCCATTGGCACCCGGAGGTCGCCAGAAAGAGGATGCCGTTCACGACCTCCCGCATATTGACCGTCCGCGGACGGCCCAAGCGTCGAGCCGCAGGGAGGAGAGGTTCGAGCACCGCCCACTCCGCGTCCGTCGTGTCGCTTGAATACCGCAATCCTTTCCGCCGATACTGCGAGCGGGTGATTTCAGTTCACATCGTCTTGTCATTCGTCATGATTCGCAACATCGATCGAATCACAAGGGGCTGAAATCACTCAACTCTTTTCGGGTCAGGCTCTGAGACGCCTGAAGAAGCCGCCGAAAACGGCGGATGATTACCTTGCCACGCTCCATGCGCAGTCGCTGCCCAAGACGGTGGCGGCTCTGAGGCCTTACGCCGCCGTGCTGCAAGGGCGCTGGTCAAGACCCAGCAAAGCCGTTCGATCCAAGCGAAACAGGGCCATCTCATCGCTGACCGGGGCTGCCCGTCAACGCACATGGGCCGTGGCCTCTCTCCCCTACCTGCGTAACCTGCCGGCAACGCCTCCACGTTGGCTAGAATCCCGGTGCACCGGGCTTGCTGATCATACCGTCCGGCCCCCACATGGCGGCGATGATGTCCAGCCTCGCCAGCCCGTCGGCCCCACCGACCTGGATCTCAGCAGCGAGACGCCTTGCTTCCTGCTCCAGCCGGCAGACGCGCCAAGCCATAGCGCCGGACACAATTCGGCCGCAACGGCGATGCCGTGCCTCACGTAAGCGAAAGAGGCCGCCCGGCGGGACGGCCCCTTCGAGGCTCGACAGTTGCACCGCCGAGCAAGCCCGGTCTGCCCTCAGATCATCTCGGCGAGTTCAAGCTGCTCGACGCGCTTGTTCACGTTCGCCCGGATGCGCTCCAGCACCACCAGCGGAATGTCGATCTTCGCGCAGGGCTGCTGCAGGCGCGGATCGTCGCCCGGATACAGCGCCTCATATTCTGCGGCATTGTCGTAGGCCTGACGGTTGTCGGCCTCGAGATAGGTCTCGATCGGCAGGCCTTCGGCGAACATGCCGTCGTGGCTGTCCAGTTCGATGTGGAAGTAGTCGATCTCCTCCATCGCCTCGACCTGGCGGATCGACGAGCCGTTGATCAGCAGGCGGGCCGAAACGCCGTACTCGCCGATCAGCAGGGCGTGGCCGGGGGAGATGTAGAGGTCGCGGGCGGGCAGGCCCTGGGCGATGGCATCGCGGGCGATCCGCACCGGCAGATGGACCTTGCGCAGCTGCTCGGTGTCGGTGGACGACCCCGCCAGCAGGCGTCGGCCGATCCAGCGGATGACGCGGAACTCGCCGGTCACCGACGACTGGATCATGTCGCCGATCTTCAGGCTCTCGACCGGCACGTCGCCGAACATGGAACGGACATAGGTGCCGCGGAGAATGCAGGTCGGGGTGGGAGAGGGAGCCATAGGCTGAGAAATCCTGTTTCGGTTTGAAGAGCCTTCCGCCGACCATGCAGGATTTGCGATGTCCTGCACGATCAATGGCGCACACCTGAAAAGCTACCCCGCCCAGCAATGCGTGGGGCGGCGAAGTTGTGCGGACTTACGACGGCTAGTGACCAATTGACGCAGAGGACCCGGACGATGGATGCGGCATCGATCAGCTTGGCCCCCTCTATAGGTCGGGTTTCCGCGACGGCTGCGGCATTTCGTCCCCCTCCTGCTCCTCCAGCGCCGCCCGAGCGATGGCGAGGATGTTGTCCAGCCGGATGACCAACTCATTCTCGCACAGGGCGGAACGTGCTGATGCGGCTTCATTTATGATGGCGCGCAAGGCGTCGCTGCGTGTCATGCCGACCTCCGATCCCATGGTGCCGGACGGTATGACGCCGTCCCGCCTGCCTCTCGAACAGGTCCCCGGCTCTCCGCCCTTCTCTTCGCCTGTGAAAAACTTCACAGCAGGCCTCCCGCCATTTCGCATACCCATTTATGCATCAGCAACGGAGGGCTCCCCCATGCACATGCGCAACATCAGGGTGAACGGCAAGCGGACCAGCATGAAGCTGATGCCGGTCGAATGGGAGTCGCTCGAAGAAATCTGCGTCCGCGAGAACATGACGATGAGCGAGCTGGTATCGAAGATCGAAGCCGAACGCCAGGACTGCGACAACCTCACCGGCTGCGTCCGCGTCTATGCGCTGTGCTACTTCCGCAACGCCGCCCGTCTGTCGGAGCCGATGCCGCGCCACCGCGCGACGGCTGCCGTGGCCTTCGCAGCGGAATGACGGCGCGACGGATGACGGGGTGAAGGGGCCGGTTCGTTCGGCATAGCGGTTAGCCGAAGCACCGGCTGCCGAAATTCCACCATCGGGCAGGCCCCGTGGCGCCGCCGCAGCCGGCACACCATGTTCGACGCAAGCCCCGGTCCCACGGCGGCTTTCCCTCACGTCGACCGAGGCAGTGTACCGATGCCGGATGCCCACCAGTTTCCCGTCTACAGCGTCGGTGAACGGCGGGCGGATGCGGTCGTTCATGCTGTCGGGGTCACTGCGGGCATCGCCGGCTTCATCTGGCTGCTGAATGCCGGCGTGTTCTCCGGCACCGTCCCGCTGCACACGGCATGGGCGCTGACCATCTACGGGCTGGGGTTGGTGGGAATGCTGACGGCGTCGGCCGCCTACAACCTCGCCCCACCCGGATTCGGCAAGGCGCTGCTGCGGCGGATCGACCATGCCATGATCTTCGTGATGATCGCCGGCACCTACACGCCCTTCACGCTGGGGCTGGGCCAGGGGATCGGACTGGGGGGAGCCGTCTGGGGCGGGGCCGCCTTCGGCGCCGCATTGAAGCTGCGCTTTCCGGGCCGCTTCCATCGCTTGGGGCTGGCGCTCTATCTCGGACTCGGCTGGGCGGTCGTCACCGCGCTCGAACCCCTGGGATCGGCGCTGTCGGCGTCGGCCCTGCGGCTGCTGATCGCCGGCGGCCTGCTCTACACCGTCGGCGTCGTCTTCCACCTGATGGACCGGATGCCCTACAACAACGCGGTCTGGCACCTGATGGTCCTTGCCGCCGCCGGCTGCCATTTCGCCGCCGTCGCCATGGCGTTTCTTTGAGTGACATTCCTCCCGGGCCGCCGCAGCGGCAGAGGACAAGCCCCGTCGGATTCCGTATCTTCCCCAGGTCACAGTCCCAGGGAGACATGATGGGCCGGGCAGAGATGAACCGGAAAGATATCGGAAAGCGATCCGGCAACCGATCGGTCGGCGGTGCGGTGCTCGCGGGGGTGGCGCTGGCCGTCTCGGTCATGGTCGCGGGCGGTGCCGCGCGGGCGGAACCCTCCTTCGACTGCAAGGCGGCTTCCACGCCGGTGGAAAAGGCGATCTGCGCCGATCCCAAGCTGGCCGATGCCGACCGCGAGATCGCCGACGCCTACAAGGCTCTGCAGGATCTGTCCGGCACCGCCGACCGCGACCGGCTGCGGACGGAGCAGCGGGCATGGCTGACCCAGCGCAACCAATGTGCGACGGCGCCCTCCCCCGGCGCCTGTCTCGGCCCGGTGCTGGACGCCCGGCGCACCGCGCTGTCCGAGTCGATGCCCAAGGCGGTCGCCGCGGTGTCGTCGGTCGTCGACGGCATCGCCAACGACCCGGCCGGCGCCGCCAAGCGGCTGGCCGAGATCCGCGGCGGGCTGGGCAAGGGGTGGAGCGCCTATCTGCTGCGCTTCGGCCCTTCCCCCGACCGCGCCAAGGCGGATGCGCTGCTGCGCGAGGCCATCGCCGGCATCGACGATTCCTATGCCCGCGAGATTGCGGCCGGCGGCGATCTCGCCACCGACGAAGGCTTCCTCACCGCCCTGCGCGTCGTCAGCGACGATGTGGAGATGGCATGGCCCTGTTCGGTGATGGAGCGGCGCGGCGCGGCGGCCTGGAAGGCGATGGAGCCGCTCTATGGCAGCACCCGCGACAATTTCGGTGCCCATCCCGCCTGTGCAGACGACAATGCCCTGCTCGCCTCGCCGGCCTGGAAGGCGGTGGACGACCTGTTCGCCCCGATGCTGGATGCGGCCTCCACTCTCACCGGCACCATCCGCTTCGCCACCTACCGCCAGATGGGCATCGACCGCATGAAGTCGGCCGTCGACCCGCGCCTGTTCGTCGCCGACGCGCCGGAACTGACCACGCTGGTCAAGGACACCGCCGGCTGGTCCAACCCGCGCTGGATTGCCCCCGGCTGGGGCGAGCGCCTGCGCAAGGCGGTCGATGCGGCGGTGACGGGCTGGACGCCGCAGATCGCCACCCGCTACGGCATGGGCACGGCGGAGGCCCGCCGGGTGGCGGAAGCGGTGGCCGCCCAGGGGTTGACCAGCAGCGTCGGCCTGATCGCCGACACTCTGGAGGTCCAGAAGGACACCCGCATCCCCGACTGGGCGCGCGGCAACTGGAGCTGGAGCGGCGGCGGAGCGGAGGGCACGCCCTTCGCCGGCGCCGCCGGGAAGGCGCGGATCGACGAGGCCACCATCTGCGTCGGCAGCGAGTGCGGCGACTACAGCCTCGCCGGCCAGGGGGAGGAAGCCTCCTTCGATGCCAAGCAGATCCCGAAGGATGTCAAGCTTGCTCCCAACGCCGCCAAGCAGGCGGCCAGCCTGGCCGCGGTCTCCGCGACCGGCGACGGCCTGACCGTCGTCCCGCTGGCCGGCGGCAATCTGCTGGTCGCCGGCACGGCCAAGCCGGTGGTGCTGAAACGCGAGGCGAAATAGGCCGCTAATACCAGAGTCGAAAAGTTTCGACTTTTCGGCTCTGGTACGGCCGCGACTGCGGCCGCGCGGGCACATGCCCGCAAAGCCAAGGCCCGCGGAAGCGGGCCGCCCGGCGTCTGAGGGGCCGGAAAGTGCCGACCAAAGGTCGGAACTTTCCGGCATTGGTATAAGACACCCTGCCGGCCTGAAGCGTCCGGCAGGGTGTCGCTCTCCGCAGCGGCCCCTGATCGGTGGACCCGCATGGCGAACGCGAAAGTCTTGCCTGCATCGTTCGGGTAAGCGACACTTTGCGGCGCGTGCTGCGGTTGCGGAACCGGGCGCGGCTTTCCGGGGGGAGGCATGGCACGGAACCTCAAGGCGCTCGGGTTATGGCGCACCGCGCTGGTCGCCAGCGTCCGCAAGGACGCGCCGGACCTGTCGGCGCGGCAGCTGGCGATCCTTCTCCAGGTCTATCTGACCGATCCGCCGCACACCGTGCGCGGCCTCGCATCGCTGCTGAACATCTCCAAGCCGGCAGTGACCCGTGCGCTCGACCGCCTCTCGGTGCTGGGCTTCGTCAAGCGCAAGCGCGATGCGGAGGACAAGCGCAACGTGCTGGTCCAGCGCACCGTCAAGGGCAGCGTCTATCTTTCCGACTTCGCCGAGCTGGTGATCGCCGCCGGTGCCGTCACGTCGGACGACATGGCCCGCATCCAGGCCGACGAGGCACTGGCCGCAGCCGCCAAGGCAAGACTGCAGGCGGAGTTGCAGGAGGTGCCGGCGCTGGAGGTTGCTGCGCTGGAAGCCTCCGCACCCTGAACGGCCCCGTTGCCCATCGGCGGGGGAGGACGACCTCCCCGACGCCGGCGTCGCTTACAGCAGCGCTTCCAGGACGCGATCGGGCGGGGCGTGGCCGTCGGCGAAGGTCTTGATGTTGATCACCACCTTCTCGCCCATGTCGATCCGGCCCTCGATGGTGGCGGAGCCCATGTGCGGCAGCAGGACGACGTTGTCCAGCCGCAGGAGCTTCGGGTTGACCGCCGGCTCATGCTCGAACACGTCCAGCCCGGCACCGGCGATCTCGCCCTTCGACAGCATGCGGGTCAGCGCCACCTCGTCGATCACTTCGCCGCGCGAGGTGTTGACGATGTAGCAGTGCGGGCGCAGCAGCTTCAGCCGGCGTTCCGACAGCAGATGATAGGTGGCCGGCGTGTGCGGGCAGTTGATCGACACGATGTCCATCCGGGCCAGCATCTGATCCAGGCTGGACCAGTAGGTCGCCTCCAACTCCTGCTCCAACTCCGGATGGACGCGGCGGCGGTTGTGGTAGTGGATCGACATGCCGAACGCGCGCGCGCGCTTGGCGAGCGCCGAACCGATGCGGCCCATGCCCAGGATTCCCAGCCGCTTGCCGCTGATGCGGTGGCCCAGCATGGTGGTCGGGCCCCAGCCGGTCCACTGGCCGGAGCGGACCAGCCGCTCGCCCTCCGCCACGCGGCGCGCGGTGGACAGCAGCAGGGCCATGGTCATGTCGGCGGTGTCCTCGGTCAGGACGCCGGGGGTGTTGGTGACGGTGATGCCGCGCTCTCGCGCCGCCTTCAGGTCGATGTGGTCGACGCCGGTGCCGAAGGAGGCGATCAGCCGCAGCTGCGGCCCGGCGGCTTCGATCAGCGCGCGGTCGATGCGGTCGGTGACGGTGGGCACCAGCACGTCGGCGACGGCCATCGCATCCTGGATCTGGGCGGAGGTGAGCGGCACGTCGTCCGGATTGAGCCGGGTGTCGAACAGCTCCATCATCCGCGTCTCGATGACGTCCGGCAGCTTGCGGGTGACGACAACGAGCGGCTTCTTCTTGTCGGTCATCGGTGCTGGTCCTCCCTTGCCCCGGCCCGCCTGCCCTCAAGGTTCTGCGCGGCTGCTCCGGTCCATGGTTGCCATACCAAGCGGTCGTGGGACTGTCCAGAAGTCCCTCGCGGAAGCCCGCCCTGCGGCAAGGCGATTGCAGCCTGCGATCGCACCCTCCAATCGGGGGTGGCGGCGCTTGCCCTATCGAACGGGTGGTCTCTATAGTGCGGCCCGGTTTTCCCCCTTCGCCAGCTCCGGTGCCGCCATGCCTGTCCGCCGCTCCGTCCTCGCCTCCCTGGCTCTGCTCATGGGGGTGGGGCTTGTCGCGGCCGGCGGCGGCACGGCGCTCGCCGCGGAAAGCAAGGACCCGACCCACGCCTCGGGCCTGCCGATCCCCCGCTTCGTCACCGTGCGCGTCGGCGAGGTGAACCTGCGTTCCGGTCCCAACGGCAGCTATCCCATCGAATGGGTCTTCCGGCGCAAGGACATGCCGGTGGAGATCATCCAGGAATTCGATACCTGGCGCCGCATCCGCGACTGGGAGGGGGCGGAAGGCTGGGTGCACCAGAGCGCCCTGTCGGGCCGGCGCGGCGTGCTGATCGTCGGCCAGACCCGCCCGATCCACGAGGCGCCGCGCGGTGACAGCGCCGTGGTGGCCCGGGCCGAACCCGGCGTCATCGGCTCGCTGAAGAAGTGTCGCGAAGATTGGTGCGAGGTCGATGTGAAAGGCTATCGCGGCTGGATGAAGCGCGCCGACTTCTGGGGCACCTATGCCGGCGAGAAGATTGAGTAACCATTTGCAGTCTTCGGTAGGAACCGCGTCGGCGAAGCGGTGCCGGCGCCGATGCCATCGTTGACAGAAACCGATTGCAGGATCACCAGTCTGGAGACGCACGGACCCGTGTTTCTTCCGATTTTGGCGAAACGATGCTGAAACTCGCGTTTCTGCTGATCGGCCCCCGCGCCTTCCGGTCGCGCTGGTATGTCATCGTCCTGCTCGGGCTGCTGTTGATGGGGCTGGGTCTGGCGCTGGCGGTTGGCCTGTCGAACGGACTGACCCAGGCCATCCATGCTGCCCTGGGTCTGGTCTTGACGGCGGCAGGTACCGTCACCCTGATGATGGCCCTGTCCGCCGCGCCGGGAGCGGACCGGCGTTTCGCCGTGGCGCGCGCGGTGCTGGCGATCTTCGCCGGCATGCTGCTGCTGGCTTCTCCGCTGCTGAGCGGCTGGACCCTGGCGCTGCCCCTCGCCGCGGTGCTGGTGCTCGACGGGATGAACCGCGCAGGTGCCGCGGTGGTGTTCCGGGTGCGGATTTGGCGGGTCCTGGTTCTTTGCGCGCTGGCGGAACTGGGCCTGGCGGCGATGATGCTGGCGGAATGGCCGCTGCCGTCCGACCGCAACACGCCGCTGTGCATCGGCTTGCTCATCGGCCTGTCGGGCTGGCTTCTGCTGCGGCTGGGGACGATGCTGCGCAGTCTGGAGGACGAGGCGGCGATCCTCAACCTGCCGATCTTTTCCGGGCGGGGCTGGTACGACAACGCGCCGGTGCTGGTGGGCGACGGCCAGGAGCCGGCGGGCCGGCGCGACCGGCCCCTGGTGGTGCGGGTGTGGACGCCGGTCGCCTCGGCCACGGCGCCGCTGGACAGGCGGCTGGTGATCGACCGCTACATCGCCGCCATCGACCGCAACGGCGTGGTGTCCACCGGGCATTCGGCCCTGGATCTGGCGCCCGACCTCTATATCAGCCACTACCCGGCGACCGAGGTCGACCGGTCCGCCGTCAGCTTCGTGACCGCGCTGCGCACCGGCGCCGAGAACGACGTGCCCGGCCGCTTCCTGCCATCCTACGAGGCGGAGGTCGCCGATTGGTGCCCGGCCGATGCCGGCGTGGAGCTGTGGACCTACGATCCGCGGCGCCTGCGGGCCTTCTGGGCCGGCTACCGGCAGGACAACACCTACAACCTCGCCAACCGGAACTGCTCGGTCGTCGTCGCCGCGGCGCTGGACGCCGCGCTGGAAGGGACGATGGCCAGCCGCTCCCCCTGGCTGCGTCTGCTGCGCCTGCTGATGGATCCCGACATCTGGGTGGCCTCGCTGATCCGCAGCCGCGCCGATGCGATGAGCTGGACCCCGGGCTTCGTGCTGGACTATGCGGCGGCGCTTGCCCGCGTCGTCGACCGCCCCGGCCGCTCCTGGAACCGGCGGCTCGCGGGCTTTCTCGGCCAGCTGCGCGGCCGGCCGCAGGCGGGCGAACCGGGCGATCAACTGGACACGCAGCCGTCATGACCGATACGCACCATACTGCGGGTACAAGCGCACCGCCGCCCCCGGCACGGGATGAAGGCGGCCTGCTGTCGCGCGCCGCCGTGATCGCCACGGCGATGATGTTCGGGCTGACCTACAGCCTCAGCGCTGCCCTGATTGCGCTGGACCTGTCGCGCCGGAACCTGGACGACTTGACCATCGGCGCCAACGCGGCGATGCACGCGCTGGGCGTCCTGGCGATGGCGGTGCTGCTGCCGCGGATCGTCGCCCGCCTGGGCATCCGCCGGTTGGTGGTGCTGGCGCTGCTGGGATCGGCCCTGCTGCTCGCCCTGTTTCCCGCCACCCCGGTCTGGATGTGGTTCCCCCTGCGCATCCTGCTGGGCGCCGCCTCGGAAACCCTGTTCGTGCTGTCGGAAACCTGGACCAACAGCCTGAGCGGCGAGGCCACCCGCGCCCGCGCCATGGCGGTCTATACCGCGGCGCTGTCCGCCGGCTTCGCTCTCGGGCCGCTGATGCTGTCGCTGCTGGGATCCGGCGGGGCGCTACCCTATCTGGCCGGCGCCGGCGTGGCCGCCGCCGCGGCGTTGCTGGTCGCTTCCCCCCGCATCCAGGCGCCGGAGTTCGAACGGCCGTCGCGCCAGGGGCCGCTGCATTTCATCCGGCTGGCGCCGGTCGCCATCGGCGCCATCATATTGAACGCCGCCATCGAAACCGCCGGCCTGTCCTTCCTGGCGATCTACGCCACCAAGCTCGGCTGGTCGGAGACGGGAGCGACCAGCCTGATGTCCTGCATGATGATCGGCGCCATCCTGCTTCAGCTCCCCATCGGCTGGCTGGGCGACAAGATGGACCGGCTGACGCTGGTGATCGGGCTGGCGGCCTGCGCCGCCCTGGGGGCGCTGGTCTGGCCCATCGCGCTGATGAGCGAGCTTGCGACCTACGCGCTTCTGTTCGTCTGGGGCGGGGCCTTCGTCGGCGTCTACACCATCATGCTGGCGATCGTCGGCAGCCGGTTCCAGGGGGCGGAGCTGGTCGGCATCTATGCCGCCATGGGGCTGATGTGGGGCGTCGGCGCGCTCGCCGGTCCGGTGCTGGCAGGGGCGGCGATGGAGCTGACCCGGCATGGGTTGGCCTTCTTCGCGGCTGCCGCCTGCCTGCTCTTCGCGGCGGCGGCGCTGCGGGAAAGGGCGGCGTCGGAGACCGGATCGGGCACGGGGGCTTGAAGGCGGGCGGGAAAGGCCGTACGGTCGCCGCCTTACCTTTCTCTACTGCAAGAGCAGTCCCATGAGCGGCGCGTCCGGCAAACAGATCAAGAAAGTGGTGCTCGCCTATTCGGGCGGCCTCGACACCTCGGTCATCCTGAAGTGGCTTCAGGAAACCTACGCCTGCGAGGTGGTGACCTTCACCGCCGACCTCGGCCAGGGCGAGGAGCTGGAGCCAGCCCGCAAGAAGGCCGAGCTTCTGGGCATCAAGCCGGAAAACATCTTCATCGACGATCTGCGCGAAGAATTCGTGCGCGATTTCGTCTTCCCGATGTTCCGCGCCAACACGCTCTACGAGGGAACCTACCTGCTCGGCACCTCGATCGCCCGGCCGCTGATCGCCAAGCGCCAGATCGAGATCGCCAACATGGTCGATGCCGATGCCGTCGCCCACGGCGCCACCGGCAAGGGCAACGACCAGGTCCGCTTCGAGCTGGGCTACTACGCCCTGCGCCCCGACATCACGGTCATCGCGCCGTGGCGCGAGTGGACCCTGAACAGCCGCACCACGCTGCTGGACTACGCCGAGAAGAACCAGATTCCGATCGCGAAGGACAAGCGCGGCGAGGCTCCCTACTCCACCGACGCCAACCTCCTGCACATCTCCTACGAGGGTAAGGCGCTGGAGGATCCGTGGGTCGAGCCGGACGAGGACATGTACACCCGCTCCGTCGCCCCGGAAAAGGCGCCGGACACCCCGACCTACATCGAGGTCGAGTTCAAGAACGGTGACGCGGTCGCCATCGACGGCAAGGCGCTGTCGCCGGCGGCCCTGCTGACCGAGTTGAACCGCCTGGGCGGCGAGAACGGCATCGGCCGCCTCGATCTGGTCGAGAACCGCTATGTCGGCATGAAGTCGCGCGGCGTCTACGAGACCCCGGGCGGCAGCATCCTGCTGGTGGCGCACCGCGCGATGGAGAGCATCACGCTCGACCGTGGCGCCGGCCACCTGAAGGACGAGCTGATGCCGCGCTACGCCGAGCTGATCTATTGCGGCTACTGGTGGAGCCCGGAGCGTCTGGCCATCCAGGCGCTGATCGACCAGACCCAGTCGCTCGTCAACGGCACCGTCCGTCTGAAGCTGTTCAAGGGCAACGTCACGGTCGTCGGCCGCCAGTCGCCCAATTCGCTGTACCGTATGGATTATGTGACCTTCGAGCAGGACAGCGTCTACAACCAGAAGGACGCGGAAGGCTTCATCAAGCTGAACGCACTCCGCCTGCGTCTGGGCGCGATGGCCAAGCAGAAGCTGGGCTGATCCACCGTCCAAAGCTGTGTACGGTCACGGTTCCGAACCCGCCGGCGATACCTCGCCGGCGGGTTTTCGTTTGCCGTAACCAACGATCAGCTCGACTTTGGCCAATTTGCGTTTTTGCGTCAGGCGTGTATCCAGAAGTGAGGCTCATTTGCGACGTGTTGGAGAGCCCGGTCGAGCGGCATTGTTGCGATGCCGAATGGCCCTGATGCTCCCCATCGTTTGCCGTTCCACCAGAGAACCTGGACCTTGTCGTCGTCGCCTGTGATCCTGAACCTCGCGACAGGGGCACCGGTGCGCTGGCTGAGGTGGGTGTAACCACGGGCGACCTTGCGCACGGTCACGCCGCCGCCTCGGGCACGATTGAAGCTCTCGATACGCTCCAGCATGGCGTCCACGGTCATCGTGATCCTCTGGTTCCAGTCGGGTTGACCCCAGGGTTCCAACCAGCGGAGCCCTGTCATGTCTCCCGTTCCAGACAGTCTTGAACGGTGGATGGCGCCTTTTGCGGCGCTGTTC
>NZ_JAENHM010000086.1 GCF_016595245.1 Azospirillum endophyticum | reverse complement strand
CCGCCGCTCCCGCCGCCCCGGCCGCTGGTGCCGCCCCCGCCGCCCCGGCCGCTGGTGCCGCCCCCGCCGCCGCGCCGGTGGTGGTCGACGAGGCGACCGTCCAGCAGCTGGAGGCGCTGGTCGGCACGCTGGAGAACCAGGATGCGCGCACCCAGCTGGTCACCCAGCTGCGCAACCTGATCACCGCCCAGCGCGGCCTCGCCCAAGCCAAGGAGGCGGAGGGCGAGTCGGCGCTGCCGCAGACCCTCGGCGCCCGCGCGCTGGCCTTCCTGGCGGCGCGGATGGACGTGGTCAGCCGCCAGCTGGTGCAGGTCGCCAACGTCTTCTCCGACCTGCCGGGGGCGCTGTCCTGGGTCCAGCGGCAGGCGCAGGACGATACCGCCCGCGAACGCTGGGTCCAGATCGGCATCCAGCTGGCGATGATCCTCGGCATCGGCGCGGTGGCCGCCCGCGGCATCGCCTGGCTGCTCAGCCGGCCGCGCCACGCGATGGCCGCCCGTCCCGTCGGTTCCACCCTGCTGCGCATCCCGATGCTGCTCGGCCGGGCGGTGCTGGACCTGGCGCCGATCCTGGGATTCATCGTCGTCGCCTACACGATCCTGTCGGTGACCGAACCGGCGCCGCGCGTGCGGCTGGTGGCGCTGGCGGTGGTCAACGCCACCGTCATCACCCAGGCGCTCCTGGTCGTGGTGCGCATGCTGTTCGCCCCCGACGCTCCCAACCTGCGGCTGGTCCACACCAGCGAGGCCGGGGCGCGGCGCTGCTACATCTGGTCGCGCCGGCTGATCGCGGTGGCGGTCTACGGCTATTTCCTGGCGGAAGGCGCCTATGTGCTGGGCCTGCCGCTGGGCGCCTACGGTGCGCTGCTGAAGCTGCTGGGCGTGGTGATCGCCGCCATGCTGATCGCGCTGATCCTGCAGAACCGCGTCGGCGTCGCCGACTGGATGCGCGGCAACCCGCTGTCGGGCGACGGCGACCCGCTGGCGACCGCCCGGCGCGAGGCGGAAGGGCAGGGCGCAGTCCTGCGCACCGCGCGGCGCCGCTTCGCCGAGATCTGGCACGTGCTCGCCATCCTCTATGTCGTGGTGACGCTGGGCGTCTGGGTGCTGAACGTCTATGGCGGGTTCGAATTCCTCGCCCGCGGCACCGCCGTGACCGTCGTGGCGGTGGTGGTGGCGCGGCTGCTGGTGGGTGGGCTGAACCGGACCCTGCGCCGCGGCCTGACGATGAACCGCGAGCTGGCCGGCAACCTGCCGCAGCTGCACACCCGCGCCTTCCACTATCTCCCCATCGTCCAGCGCATCGGCAAGGCCATCATCTGGCTGGTGGCGCTGGGGGCGGCGCTGAACGGCTGGGGCATCGACACGCTGGGGATGGTCGAGACGGCCGCCGGCCGCCGCATCGTCGGCAGCGTCATCTCCATCGGCCTGCTGCTGGCCGGCGCCATCGTCGCCTGGGAGGTGGTGAGCGCGCTGATCGAGCATTTCCTGCGCACCACCGACCGCAACGGCACCCGCATCGAACGCAGCGCCCGCATGCGCACGCTGCTGCCGCTGCTGCGCAACGCCTTCCTGATCCTGCTGGTGACGATGGTGTCGCTGATCACCCTGTCGGAACTGGGCGTGAACATCGCGCCGCTGCTGGCCGGTGCCGGCGTCGTCGGCCTCGCCATCGGTTTCGGCTCGCAGACGCTGGTCAAGGACATCATCACCGGCCTGTTCATCCTGTTCGAGGACACGGTGTCGGTCGGCGACGTGGTGGATGTCGGCGGCGGCCATTCCGGCACGGTGGAGGCGATCTCCATCCGCTCCATCCGCCTGCGCGACGGGGCCGGGGCCGTCCATTCCGTGCCCTTCAGCGCCGTCACCACCGTGAAGAACATGAGCAAGGACTTCTCGGTCACCCTGTTCAACATCATGGTGTCCAACCGCGAGGACCCCGACCGCATCATCGCCGTGCTGAAGGAGACGGGGGCCGAGGTGCAGGCCCAGCCGCAATTCGCCGCCGACATCCTGAACCCGCTGGAGGTGCTGGGCGTCGACAAGCTGTCCGACACCGGGATCAACATCCTGGCCCAGTTCAAGACGCGCCCGACCCGCCAGTGGGGCGTGACCCGCGAGTTCAACCGCCTGCTGAAGAAGAAGTTCGACGAGCTTGGCATCGCCATGCCGACCCAGTCGATGCAGCTGGTCGTCGGCCATAACCCACAGGACCGCGCGCTGGCGGAAGCGCTCAGCCAGGGATCCTGACTGCCGGGGGTACTGCCCGCAGGCAGCGGCCCAGACCTTACGGATAGGGAACGCCCGGCCTTGCCGGGCGTTTTCCTTATGTACGTCCTGTACGTCCGATGAGCGGGAGCCTGCCGCAGAATGGTCAGTGATGCCTTTTCCCGTTTTGCCCGCTGGATGGAACGTCAGTCCGGCCGTCCGGGCGCCTTCGTCACCGCCTTCGCCGTCGTTCTGGTCTGGGGGCTGACAGGGCCGCTGTTCCACTTTTCCGACACATGGCAGCTGGTGATCAACACCGGCACCACCATCGTCACCTTCCTGATGGTGTTCATCATCCAGAACGCCCAGAACCGCGACACCCAGGCCATCCACCTGAAGCTGGACGAGCTGATCCGCGCCACCCACACCGCGCGCAACGGCATGATCGACCTGGAGGAGATGTCGGAAACCGAGCTGGCGAAGGTGAAGAGCAGCTTCGAGCGCCTCGCCCGGACCGCCGAATGCCTGGACCACCGCATCGACGAGAAGGTGGAGCGGGCGGTCGAGCGCGAGGTGGACGAGGAGCTGGACGAACGCGGCGTGCCCGATCCGGCGGACCGGCGCTAAGCCCGGCGTTATCCGGCGGGTGCCGGCGGGCAGGGCGGGCGGCGCCACGCGCGCAGCGCGTCGCCCAGGGCCCGGGCGAAGCTGGAGCGTTCGTCCGGCGACAGGAAGGCCCCGACCCCGACCGACTGGCCGTGCGAACTCAGCGTGACCTGCCCGGCCGGGCCGTTGCGCTCATGCTCGGCAGGCTCGCTGTGGGTGATCCGCAGCCAATGGGGGTGGAAGGACCAGCGACGTTCCGGCGCCTTCCAGTGGACCCGCTGGACGGTCAGGGCGCTTTCGGTCAATCGCACCCGCTCATAGTGGCGGGCGGAGCGGTAGCTGACGCGAAAGGCCAGCCACAGTGCCAGCACGTCCAGCCCGCAGAAGGGCACCACCGGCCAAGCGCCATGGGCGACGAAGATGCCGGCGACGATCAGGTTCATCGCCACCACCACGCCCATCAGCACCCGGAAGCCGTTGCGGCCCAGGCTGCGGTGCGGATGGAGGATGGCGTCGAAGAACACACGCACCGACGCGCCTGCGTCGCCGCTCTCCGCGGAGGGGGAACCGTTGGATTGCGGGCCGCTGATGTCGATGGGCATGGCGGCCATCCTAAACCGGCGGCGCCCGGCAGGAAACCGCGAGGAAGGTGGGGTTATGCCGCCTTCGACACCATCGGCACCACGCCGCCGTTCAGCACCCAGGCCATGGCACTGTCCATTCCGGCGAAATCGCCGGCCGGCCGGCCTTCGATCTCCGCATCCAGCCCGCTTTCGGCTTGCAGCCCCTCGGCCTGGACGAAGATCCGCGCCTGATCGTCGATGCAGGCCGCGATCATCGCGTCGGCCATCGCCGAAGCCCAGTGCCAGTCCGTCATCACCACCGCGCTGCGCTGATGTCCGCAGCGCCGTGCCAGCCTCATCAGGGCGACGAGGATTTCCGGCCGCAACCCGTCGGCTTCGAAATGGTCGAACTCGACAAGGCTGCACCAGGGCGTGCCGCGGGCCCCCAGGGAGGCGCAGTGCACCTCCACCTGGCGGGCGATGGCGTCGCGCTGCTCGATCGACAGGGTGCCCTGCAATCGGACATGCAGTCCCCAGGTCTTCAGTTCCACAAAGTAAGACGCGGTCATTTCGAAACACCCCTATCCGATCCAAACGCCACAGCCAGGAAATTCCCTGGTTCAATTGCAGGCATTCAAACGGTGTCCTGGCAGTAAGCAAATCATACGCCACGACCGAAGGAGCCGGAAAGCGGTAATCCTGCGACCAATTCTGTTGGATTACCGCCACTTATTCGAAATTTTGTCGCAATTTGCGACGCAACGCTTCAGTTTGGACATCCGATCAGGCGTCGCGCCGGGCCAAGTCGGTCCGGCCTTGGCCGTCACGGCGTTCTCCGCCTCTGGCGCAAGCGGGGCCGTTGCGGCTATGGTGGCGGCCATGAAGCCCGCCGCCGTCCAGGAATTCTTCCGCCGCCTGTCCGCCGCCAACCCGGAACCCCGGAGCGAGCTGGAATACGTCAATCCTTACACGCTGCTGGTCGCCGTGGTGCTGTCGGCCCAGGCGACCGACGTCGGGGTGAACAAGGCGACCGGTCCGCTGTTCCAGGTCGTGACCACGCCCCGGCAGATGGTGGCGCTGGGCGAGGAGGGGCTGCGCGGCTACATCAAGACCATCGGCCTGTTCAACACCAAGGCCAAGAACGTCATCCGCCTGTCGGAACTGCTGATCGAGCGGCATGGCGGCGAGGTGCCGCGCGACCGCGAGGCGCTGGAACAGCTTCCCGGCGTCGGCCGCAAGACCGCCAACGTCGTCCTGAACGTCGCCTTCGGGGAGGAGACCATCGCGGTCGACACCCACATCTTCCGGGTCGGCAACCGCACCGGCCTCGCCCCCGGCAAGACGCCGGACGCGGTGGAGGCGAAACTGCTGAAGGCGGTGCCGAAGCTCTACCGCCGCCATGCCCATCACTGGCTGATCCTGCATGGCCGCTATGTCTGCAAGGCGCGCAAGCCCGACTGCCCGCTCTGCCCGGTCGCCGATCTCTGCGCTTTCAAGGACAAGATCATCGCCTGACCCCCTCAGGCTGCCCGCCCCTTGCGGACCCAAGCCGCGGACCGGACGCCGGACGACCCTCCGGACGCAAAACGCCCGGCATGGCGGAAGCCAGCCGGGCGTTGCTTTGCGTTCCGTACCGGTCGGAAGCGAGGGTCAGACCGCCTCGGCCGCCGGAACCTGCTCGATCGGCGCCTGGACGTGGATCGGAGCGGCGGCGGGCTTGGAGCCTGCGCTGTAGAGCTGGATGTCGCCGACCAGCTGGCCGCCGGCCTCGACGGCCAGCTCGCCGAAGCGGATCGAGCCGGTGATCTTGCCGGTGGAGCGCACGGTCAGGCGGCCGCGGACGGAGATGTCGCCTTCGAACCGGCCGGCGATGTCGGCCTCCTCGATCTCGACGGAGCCCTTGAACAGGCCGCTCTCGGCGATCTCGACCGAGCGGCCTTCGCGCAGCTTGGCCTCGACCGTGCCTTCGACCACCAGCACGTCGCAGGAGCCGATCTCGCCGGTCAGCGAGATGTCGCGGCCGACGGTCAGGCGGCGCTGTTCCGGCATGGCCGGGGCGATGGGGGCCTGGACGGGCGCCTGGGCGATGGGTGCCGCCGCCGGGGTGGCGACGGGAATCGACGGCTGGCGCGGAGCGGAGCCGGGCATGTCGACGACCCGGCGCGGCACGTCGGGCTTGAAGCCGGCACCCGGCACGGACGGTGCGGTCGGGGGCTTGGGAATGCTGTTCATGTCGGGTCCCTTCGAGGCGGAAGGCATGTCGGGATAGGCCGGAGAGGCGTGCTGCGTGTCGGCCAGGGCGTGAGCCATGCTGGGGGCCATGCCCGATGCGTGGGCTGCTGCGGCGGATACCGGATTGCCGCCCGGCACCGGATTGTTGAGGGAGGCGAGCGGCGACGAGACGGCTCCGGGCTCGCCCGGGGTGTACGGACGGACACCCGGCTGCGGCGGGACTGGGATGTCGGCCTTGGGAGCGGCGGGCGGTGTCTTTCGTCCGAACAGCATGAGCGGTTCCCCCAATCTGGACTTGCGGGTGGCGGGATGGCCTGGAAGTCGAGAGGTCCGGTGCCGGAAGCGCGCCGCCGGGAAGGCGGTCGCCGCAGCCGGCTTCCGGACAGGCGACGGTGTTCGGCCGTGCCGCCTAGCGGCGTATCACGGTCGTCCGGCCCGCCGCAAGGGGAGCCGACATGGACTGTAGGACATGAACCATGAAAGCGCTGGCGACGACCGGGACGAGCAAATTGACGAAGGGGATGGTGGAAAGGAAGGCAATGACGACCCCGGCCAAAAAAGGTTTCAGCGGTCTGGCACGCCGCATCGCCCGGGCGGTGGCGCGGTCCAGCCGCCGGTGCGCGACCATCTCGAAATATTCCCGTCCCAGCAGATAGCCGTTGACGGTGTAGAAGACGATCAGGTTCAGGCCCGGCGCGAAGAGGTAGATCGGCAGCGCCAGCAGGTTGACCGCCAGCACCAGCAGCAGGAAGCGCAGCGCCGTCGCCAGCTCTTCAAGCCAGCCGGTCTGGCGCGGGGCGGGCAGGGCTGGATAGTGCCGCGCCTCCACCCGCTCCACCACCTCGTCCAGGAAGAAGCTCGACACCGTGCCGACGGTGGCCGGGAACAGCAGCCACGCCAGCACCAGCACCCCCAGCCCGCCCAGCACGTCGATGGTGGCGTCGACCCAGCCATAGCCGGTCAGCGGCGTCGCCGACAATGCCCACGACGCGCCGGCCGCCAGCAGGGCGTAGGCGATCACCGAGACGAACACCCCGATCCACACCACGCGGCGCACGCGCGGGTCGGACAGCTGGGCGAAGGCAAGCAGAAGGGCGCGGATCATCGGCGGTCCGTAGGGCGGTGGGGGATGGCGGCGACGGCCGTCCGCATATCTACGGCGGCCGGGCGCCGGGTTCCAGCCCCCCGTGCCGCCCCCTCTCGGACCGTACCCGTTACGGTGCCGGGCTGAACACCAGCGCCGCGTTGGTTCCGCCGAAGCCGAAGCTGTTCGACAGGACGTGGCGGATGCGCCGTTCCTTCGGCCGCAGCGGCACGAGGTCCAGGTCGCAGCCTTCCGACGGCGCTTCCAGGTTCAGGGTCGGCGGCGCCACCTGGTCGCGCATCGCCAGGATGGCGAAGATCGCCTCGACGGCCCCCGCCGCCCCCAGCAGGTGGCCGGTCGCCGATTTGGTCGAGGACATCGAAAGCCCGCCCGCCGCCGCACCGAACAGGCGCTTGACCGCGACGATCTCCACCGGGTCGCCGGCCGGGGTCGAGGTGGCATGGGCGTTGACGTAATCGACCTCCTCCGGCGCCAGTCCCGCCCGCTTCAGCGCTGCGCGCATGGCGCGGAAGGCGCCGTTGCCATCCTCCGCCGGCGAGGTGATGTGGTAGGCGTCGCCCGACAGGCCATAGCCGGTGACCTCGGCATAGATCGTCGCCCCGCGGCGCTTGGCGTGCTCCAGCTCCTCCAGCACCAGCACGCCGGCCCCTTCGCCCATCACGAAGCCGTCGCGGTCGCGGTCCCAGGGGCGCGACGCGCGGGCCGGGTCGTCGTTGAAGCCGCTGGACATGGCACGGGCGGCGCAGAAGCCGGCGATGGCGAGACGGCAGACCGTCGCCTCGCTGCCGCCGGCCAGCATGACGTCGGCGTCGTCCATGGCGATCAGCCGGGCGGCGTCGCCGATGGCGTGCGCGCCGGTGGCGCAGGCGGTCACGACGGCATGGTTCGGCCCGCGGAAGCCGAAGCGGATCGAGACATGGCCCGACGCCAGGTTGATCAGGTTCGACGGCACGAAGAAGGGCGAGATGCGGCGCGCCCCCTTGTCGCGCAGGGTCAGCGCCGCGTCGGCCAGACCGGGCAGGCCGCCGATGCCGGAACCGATCATCACGCCGGTGCGCTCCTGCGCCTCCGCGTCCGTCGGGCGCCAGCCGGAATCGGCCACCGCCTCTTCCGCCGCGGCGAGCGCCAGCAGGATGAAGCGGTCCATCTTGCGCTGGTCCTTCGGCGGCACCACCGCATCGGCGTCGAAGGCCGCGTCGCCGCTATCCGGCAACTGGCCGGCGATGCGGCAGGGCAGGTCGGCGGCATCGACGCCGCTGACCGCACGGATGCCGCTGCGCCCGTCCAGCACGGCGCGCCAGCTCGGCGCCACGCCGGCCCCGAGCGGGGTGACCGCGCCCAGACCGGTGACCACGACTCGTCTCATTGCATGTCGTCCTTTGCCGATGTCGTCTTTACAGGGAGGATGAATTCCGGCCGCAACCGTTCCGGCCGGACCGCTTCGCCACTATGCCGGTCGATCAGCACCGGGTCGACCGGCAGCCCGGTGTCGCGGTCGACGATGTGGAACGCCTCTCCGGACCGCAGCCAGCGGCCGCCCCAGTCGGCCAAGGCGATCAGCACCGGCAGGAAATCCCGTCCCTTGTCGGTCAGGTGATAGCCATGGCGCGGCGGGCGGTCCTGGTAGGGCCGTCTTTCCAGCAGCCCGGCCTCGACCAGGGCGTGCAGGCGGCGGGTCAGCATGTTGGTGGCCAGCCCGATGCTGCGCTGGAACTCGTCGAAGCGGGTCAGGCCGAACATCGCGTCGCGCAGGATCAGCAGGGACCACCATTCGCCGACCTCGTCGAGGCCGCGCGCGATCGGGCAGGGGACGTCGGTCAGCCGGGTGCGTCGCATGGCGGCGACTGTCGCATGGTTACTTTCATCATGCAAGCAACTGCCGGCTCCATCGCGGCCAGGGAACATCGGGAGTGCTTCCAGGAGCCACGCTTGTGATGCGGGCGGCGGTGGCTATACTCGCGCCGCGAATTCGCCTTCCCCGCTTGATCTGTCAGGAGAGCCCATGGTCACGTCCATCCACGATGCCGCCTACGACGTCACCGGCATCGGCAATGCCATCGTGGA
Source organism: Azospirillum endophyticum (assembly GCF_016595245.1). GTDB lineage: Bacteria > Pseudomonadota > Alphaproteobacteria > Azospirillales > Azospirillaceae > Azospirillum > Azospirillum endophyticum. Next base: position 34,604 of record NZ_JAENHM010000086.1, on the reverse strand, counting down.
CGTGATCGCCCACGCCGACGACGCCTTTCTCGCCGCCAACACCATCGAGAAGGGGGCGATGACGCTGATCGACGCCGCCCGGGCGGAAGAACTGTACGGCCGGATGGGACCGGGCGTCGAGGTCTCCGGCGGGTCGGCCGGCAACACCATGGCGGGCATCGCCATGCTGGGCGGCCGGGGCGCCTATATCGGCAAGGTCGCCAAGGACCAGTTGGGCGACGTCTTCCGCCACGACATCCGGGCATCGGGGGTCGCCTTCGACAGCGCGCCGCTGGTGGCCGGGGCGCCGACCGCCCGCTGCCTGATCCTGGTCACGCCGGACGCCCAGCGCTCGATGAACACCTATCTCGGCGCCTGCGTCGAGCTGGGGCCGGAGGACATCGACGAGGCGCTGATCGCCGGGTCGCAGGTGACCTATCTGGAAGGCTATCTGTGGGATCCGCCCCGCGCCAAGGAAGCCTTCCGCAAGGCGGCGGAAATCGCGCATGCCGCCGGCCGCAAAGTGTCGCTGTCGCTGTCCGACAGCTTCTGCGTCCACCGCCACCATGCCGAGTTCGTCGATCTGGTGGAGCGCCACGTCGACATCCTGTTCGCCAACGAGCACGAGATCGGCGCCCTCTACGGCACCGACCGCTTCGAGGACGCGCTGGCGGCGGTGAAGCGGCTGGGCAAGACCGCGGCGCTGACGCGCAGCGAGAAGGGCGCGGTCATCGTGTCGGCCGGCGAAGTGGTCGAGGTGGCGGCCGAGCCGGTGGAGCGGGTGGTCGACACCACCGGCGCCGGCGATCTCTATGCCGCCGGCTTCCTGTTCGGCTTCACCCGCGGCCTGACCCCGGCGGTCTGCGGCCGCCTGGGTGCCGTCGCCGCGGCGGAGATCATCAGCCATGTCGGTGCCCGTCCGGAGATGAACCTGCGCGAGCTGGTCGCTGCCAAGGGCATCCTGGCGTAGGGCTCGATCCGGCCGCGATTTGCGCCTCACTTCGCGAGAGGATTGCCGGCCGCATTGCATTCTGCAACTGCGGCCGGTTCTGTTTTCCGATCCGATACCGGCGTTCATCGACCCAGCCTTCATTGACCGTGACCGCCGGTATCCATGCCGCCGAAGTTTTTGATCCAGGCAGGTCAGGATCGAAAGCCGCCGATATCAAGTGAGCTGATCGTCCACCACCGGCCGTTCCGGCACCGTGGTCCTGGCGCACAGCAGCGCCATCGCCGTCCCGCCGTCGGGGGCGGCCACCGCCCAGCGCTCCGGCCGGTCGGGCCGCGGGACGGTCATCAGCCACAGCCGGTCCTTCTCGCCGAAGCGTTCGCTGAAAAGCGTGTATTCCCGCGGACCCTGGCGGCGAAGCCCGTTCAGCTTGGCCTGCAGCTCCGCCGCCTGCGCGTTGCGGACGGCGATCGCCTCTTCGAGCTGGTGCAGTTCGGTTTCCTGGCGGCGCAGGTCGCGGCGCAGGGAGTCGGTGATCCGGGTCAGTTCCGTGCGTGCGTGATGCAGCTGCGACCGGCGGCACTGGACGGCGGCGATCCGCTTGCCGATGCGCAGGATCGATACGGCGATCCAGCCGAGGCAAGCCATCAGACTCACCAACTCCAACTCGAGCAGCAGCGGCGTCTGTGCGTTCATCGTCCCGTTTCCCGCCTCTCCGGCACGCGCCTTGCTGCGTGCGTCCGCAAACCAGCAACGGGCGTGCCAAGGGCAGGTGCGGGAGAAGAGGAGAGCGGTGCGGTGATGGAGGCGGTGCGGACGATCCTCGACTCGGCGGTCCCGCTGGTGGCGGCGCCAGCGCTGCTGTGCCATCTGTGCTGGGTCGGAATCCGGCGCAGTTGGGAACGGGTGGCTGGGCTGGACCGATTGCGGCAATCGGTGCTGCCGCTGAAGGAGCGCCGACGCGCGGAGACCGAAGCGCTCGCCGATCTGGTCTGCCGCCTGGAAGAGGCGCAGGGCCGGCTGTCCGCCGCCGAATTGCGGGTCCAGCATCTCCAGCGCCAGATCGACGCGCTGGACAAGGAGCCGCCGGTCTTCCTGCATATCCTCGGGACATCCGGCACCATCCGGCGCGGTTTCCGGGCCGAGGTGCAGCTCGACTCCACCGTCGCCGCTGCCGCCCGTGCCGCCGGCAAGCCGGTGAACCCGGCCTGGCGCTACGACAACCGCGTGGTGGTGCGTGCGATGGACCTTTCGTCGGCCCGGCGCGAGGCGGAGCATGTCTTTCCGCAGAAAGGGGGCTATCAGGTCTTCTTCCACGCGCCGGTGCACTGACCGTCGCCTTGCCTAACCCCAAAAGCCGGGTTTGCCGTCTTCCGCCACCCTGCAGGCTCGGGTAAGCTGCCGCTCCCGCCCCTGCCGACAGATCGCTCCTCCATGCAAGTCTATCTGCCGATTGCCGAGATGTCGGTCAACGCGCTGCTGGTGCTCGGCATGGGCTGGCTCGTCGGGTTCCTGTCCGGGATGTTCGGCGTCGGCGGCGGCTTCCTGATGACGCCGCTTCTGATCTTCATCGGCGTTCCTCCCGCCATCGCCGTCGGCACCCAGGCCAACCAGCTGGTCGCGGCCAGCGTGTCGGGCGTCCTGGCCCATTGGCGGCGCGGCAACGTCGACGTCAAGCTGGGCGTGGTGATGCTGGCGGGCGGCGTGGTCGGCACCGCGGTGGGGGTGTGGATCTTCGGCATCCTGCAGCGGCTGGGCCAGATCGACATCGCCATCACCCTGTCCTACGTCTTCTTTCTCGGCACCATCGGCGGCATGATGCTGGTGGAAAGCAGCCGCGCCATCCTGCGCCGCCGCGCGCCGACGGCCAAGCGCGGCAAGCTGCATCGCCACATCTGGCTGCACGGCCTGCCCTTCAAGATGCGGTTCCAGCGATCGAAGCTGTACATCTCCGCCCTGCTGCCGGCGGGGATCGGCGCGGTCGGCGGCATGCTGGTGGCGATCATGGGCATCGGCGGCGGCTTCCTCCTGGTGCCGGCGATGATCTATCTGCTGAACATGCCGGCCGGGCTGGTCGCCGGCACCTCGCTGTTCCAGATCATCTTCACCACCGCGGCGGCCACCCTGCTGCAGGCCGCCACCAACCAGACGGTGGACGCCATGCTGGCGCTCCTGCTGCTGATCGGCGGCGTCATCGGCGCGCAGTTCGGCACCAGGGCCAGCAGCCGCCTGCGCGGCGAGACCGCCCGGCTGGCGCTGTCGACGATCGTGGTGGCGGTGGCGCTGAAGCTGGCCTGGGACCTGTTCTCGCGTCCCGACGACCTGTTCACCCTGACCATGGGGGTGCGATGATGGCCGCCTGGACCAAATGCCGGCCAACCAGGCGCTTGGCGGTGCAGGGGGCCGCGGCGCTGGCCGGGCTGCTGCTGGGCGGCACGGTGGCGGCGACGGTGTGGGCACAGCAGCTGGTCGCCGACCTGTCCAGCCACCTGATCGCCATCACCACCGGCTTCACGGGAACGGAGGTCGTGCTGTTCGGCACCACCGACGGGCCGGGCGACGTCGCCATCGTCGTCACCGGTCCGCGCGCGCCCGTCACCGTCCGCCGCAAGCAGCGGGTGGCCGGCATGTGGATGAACACCGACAGCGTGCGCTTCGACCAGGTGCCCAGCTTCTACACCGTGGCGGTCAGCCGGCCGCTCGACCAGCTGGTCGGCCGTCCGGTGCTGGAACGCCAGCAACTGGGCCTGCCGCAACTGCAGTTGCCGGTCGACGCCACCCTGCCGCCGGAAGAGCTCGCCGCCTACCGCAGCGCGCTGATCCGCAACAAGCAGCGCCAGGGCCTGTACGCCATCTCCATGGGGCAGGTCGCCTTCCTGGGCGAACGGCTGTTCCGCACCAACATCTATTTCCCGGCCAATGTCCCGACCGGGCTGTACAATGTCGAAGCCTTGCTGATTCGGGATGGCGACGTGGTCAGCGCCCAGACCACGCCGCTGGTGGTTTCCAAGATCGGGTTCAGCGCCGAAGTGTCGGACTTCGCCCGCAACCGCCCGGTCATCTACGGGGTGGCCGCCGTCCTCGGCGCCATCGCGGCCGGCTGGGCGGCCGGCGCCGCATTCCGCCGGGTCTAAGCCGAGAGGGTTATCGAGATGACCGACGCGACGCAGTCCACGACACCGGAAACCTCCGCCCAACCGCCGCAGCCTCCCAAGCCGGTGCGCATCTTCCTGGTGGTGGTCGACGACAGCCCGGAGCTGAAGGTGGCGCTCCGCTACGCCTGCCTGCGCGCCCGCAAGTCGGGCGGCAAGGTGGCGCTGCTGACCGTCCTGGAAAAGGGCGAGATGCAGCACTGGCTGGCGGTGGAGAACCTGATCCGCGAGGAGCAGCGCGCCGAGGCGGAGCAGATGCTCCAGAAGCTGGCGCGCGAGGTCAACCAGCTGACCGGCACCCTGCCGGCGCTCTATGTCCGCGAAGGCAACCGCACCGAGGAGGTGCTGGCCCTGATCGGGGAGGAGCCGAGCATCTCCATCCTGGTGCTGGCCGCCGGCACCGACCCGGAAGGCCCCGGCCCGCTGATCTCCTATTACACCGGCCGCGGCCTGGGGCGGCTGCACATTCCGCTGACCATCGTCCCCGGCGGCCTCAGCAATGAGGAGCTGGACGCGATCACGTAAGGATGGGCGCCGAAGACGGACGGCGCATGCCGGACACCGAATACCCACACAACCCGGGTCCTTGATCCGTCCGGCGTTTCGGCCCAGATTTCCCCCAATCGTTCCGCGTCCCGATCCCGGGCGCGCCGGCGGTTCTATTCCGCCGCCGATGGAGGACCAGACCATGTTCATACAGACCGAGCAGACGCCCAACCCGGCGACTCTCAAGTTCCTGCCGGGGCGTGACGTGCTCGGACGCGGCACCGCCGACTTCACCAGCCGCGAGGATGCCGCCCGGTCGCCGCTCGCCCAGCGCCTGTTCGAGATCGAGGGCGTCGTCGGCGTCTTCCTGGGCGCCGACTTCATCACCATCACCAAGACCGACGCGCGCGACTGGTTCCTGCTGAAGCCGTCGATCCTCGGCGTCGTCATGGAGCATTTCACCGCCGACCGCCCGGTCCTGCTGGAGGACGGCGGCGACGGCCATGCCGCGGCGGCGAGCGCCGACGACGAGGAGATCGTCGAGCAGATCAAGGAGCTGCTGGACACCCGCGTCCGCCCGTCGGTCGCCCAGGACGGCGGCGACATCACCTTCCAGGGCTTCGAGCGCGGCGTCGTCTATCTGGCGATGAAGGGGGCCTGCTCCGGCTGCCCCAGTTCCACCGCCACGCTGAAGCACGGCATCGAGAACATGCTGCGCCACTACATCCCCGAAGTGGTCGAAGTCCGCGCCGTCCAGTAAGATCGCCGCTGGTCGATGCCGGCTTGCCCTTGATGCGGCGGGCCGGCATTCCCATGCTGGTCGCATGATCATCTCCGCCAGCTACAAGACCGACATTCCCGCCTTCTACGGGCGCTGGTTCCTGAACCGCCTGGACGCCGGCCATTGCCGGATGGTCAATCCCTATGGCGGCCAGACCTACCGCATCGACCTGACCCGGCCGGCGGTCGACGGATTCATCTTCTGGACCAAGAATCTCGGACCCTTCCTGCACGCGCTCGACAGCGTGGCGCAGCGGGGCTTTCCCTTCATCGTGCAGTACAGCGTGACCGGTCTGCCGACCGCGCTGGAACGCTCGGTCCCCGCCTGGGAAACGGCGGTCGGCCATATGGCGCAGGTGCGCGAGCGCTGGGGTGCGCGGGCCGCGGTCTGGCGCTACGACCCCATCGTACTGACCGACGCCACACCGCCGGACCGGCACCGCGAGACCTTCGCCCGCATCGCCCGTGCGCTGCATGGGGTGACCGACGAGGTGGTGGCGTCCTTCCTGCAGCCCTACCGCAAGACCGCCCGCAACCTCGCTGCCGCCGGCATCGGCTGGCGCGATCCGGAGGCGGAGGAAAAACGGGCATTGCTGGCGGACTTGGCCGACATCGCGGCGGGGCAGGGGATGGCGCTGACGCTCTGCACCCAGCCGGATCTGGTGGGCACGCCCGGCACGGCGCCGGCGCGCTGCGTCGATGCGCTCCGGCTGTCGGACGTCGCCGGCTATGACGTTGCCGCGCGGGAGAAGGGCAACCGTCCCGGCTGCCTGTGCGCGGAAAGCCGCGACATCGGCGACTACGACAGCTGCCCGCATGGGTGCGTCTACTGCTACGCCGTCGCCGACCGTGGGATGGCGCAGCGGCGGTTCGCCGCGCACGATCCGGACGGGGAGTTCCTGGTTGCCCGTTGAAGGAAATCCAATCCTTACGGACAGACCTTCCGCACCGTCTCGACCAGCTTTTCCGGATTGAAGGGCTTCACCAGCCAGCCGGTGGCACCGGCTTCCCGGCCGGCGGTCTTCTTGGCGGGGTCGGCTTCGGTGGTCAGCAGCAGGATCGGGGTGGCCCGGTTGGTGCCCGAGGCGCGGATGGCGCGGGTCAGCGCCAGCCCGTCCAGTCCCGGCATGTTCAGGTCGGTGATGATGCAGTCGAACTTGCGCTGGTTGACCAGCGCCAGGCCGGCATTGCCGTCCGCGGCCTCCGCCACCTCATAGCCGGCGCCTTTCAGCGTGAAGCCGACCATGTCGCGGATGGTCTTGGAATCGTCGACGGTCAGGACGCTTTTGGGCATGGAAGGCGGCTCCGGTTGCTCGGCCGAAAGGAATAAGGGAAAGGCCTAGGCAATTTCCCGCCGACCGTCAACCGCGGGTGTCCCGTATCCCAAACAACAGAAAGCCCCCGGCCCGGCGGCATCGCCGCGGAACCGGGAGCTTTCCAGAGACTATATGGTTACGCCTTCGTATCGACGTGCTGGCCGCCGGCCTCACCGCCCTTGGCGACGCCGACCATCGCCTCGCGCAGCAGGCGGCCATGGATGGTGTAGCCCGGCTGCAGGACCTGGACGACGGTGCCGGCGGACTTGCCGGTGTTCTCGATCTCGAACATCACCTGATGGAAGTTCGGGTCGAACGGCTCGCCGGTCGGGTCGATCTTCTTGATGCCGGCGCGATCGAAGGCGGCGAAGAGCTGGCGTTCGGTCGCCTCGACGCCGACGGCGAGGCCTTTCAGCATCTCGTCCTGCTCGCGGCCCTCGGCCGGAACGGCGTCCAGGGCGCGGCGCAGGTTGTCGGCGACCGACACCAGCTCCTTGGCGAAGCCGGACACGGCGAACTTGCTGGCGTCCTCGCGGTCGCGCTGGGCACGGCGCCGGGTGTTCTCCGTTTCCGCCATGGCGCGCAGCAGCTGGTCCTTCAGGCTGGCGACTTCGGCCTCCAGCTTGGCGACCCGGTCCTCGGGCGAACCGGCGTCCGTCTGGCTGGCGGCGGCGGTATCGGCGGCGGCCTCGCTCGGCTCCACCGTGGCGTCGGAGGGCTTGTTCTGCTCTTCGCTCATGGTTTTCTCAATTCTTGCTTCGTCAAAAGGCGGAGGGAGTGGACGGGAGCGGTGCTCAGCCGATCAGCCGGCTGACCACCTTGGCGGTGTAATCCACCAGCGGAATGATGCGGGCGTAATTGAGGCGGGTCGGGCCGATCACGCCGATGGCGCCGATCACCTGTTCGCGGCTGTTCTGGAAGGGCGAGATGATCATCGAGCAGCCGGAGTGGCTGAACAGCACATTCTCCGCACCGATGAAGATCTGCACGCCGTCGCCGCGGCCGGTGGCGTCCAGCATGCGCAGCATCGTCTCCTTGGTTTCCAGCGCTTCGAACAGGCCGCGCACGCGCTCCAGGTCGGACAGGGCGGTGACGTCCTCCAGCAGGCGGGACTGGCCGCGGACGATCAGCTGGCCGGCGTTGGAGCCACCGCTGCCGGCCCAGGTCGCCAAGCCGGCGGAGACCACCTTGCGCGACAGCTCGTCCAGCTGGGTCTTCTGCTGTTCGATCTCCTGCAGGACCTCCTGGCGGGCCTCGTCCAGAGTACGGCCGGCCAGCTTGGCGCTGAGGAAGTTCGACACCGTCTGCAGGGTGGAGGTCGGGACCCCCATCGGCACCTCGATCACCCGGTTCTCGACCAGCCCGTCCTCGTTCACCAGGACGACCAGGGCGCGGCCGGGGCCGAGCGAGACGAACTCGATGTGCTTCAGCGGCCGGTCCGTCTTGGGCGCCACCACCAGCCCGGCACAGTGCGACAGGCCGGACAGCATGCTCGACGCCTCGCCCAGCACGTCGGCGAAGGCGCGGCCGGAGGCGGAGCATTTCGCTTCGATCGAGGCGCGTTCGTCCTCGGTCAGCGATCCGATCTCCAGCAGGCCGTCGACGAAGATGCGCAGGCCGGCATCGGTCGGGATGCGGCCGGCCGAGGCGTGCGGGGCGTAGAGCAGCCCCTGCTCCTCCAGGTCGGCCATCACGTTGCGGATGGTCGCAGGCGACAGGGCCATGCCAAGCCGCCTGGAGATCGTGCGCGAGCCGACCGGCTCGCCGGACGCCACATAGGCGTCGACGATCAGCCGGAAGATTTCGCGCGATCGCTGATTCAGCTCGTTGATCATGGACTGGGGCGGCCGGGCTCTGTTCGGGCTGTACGGCTGCGGAACGGGATTTCCGGCAACCGGTCCGAATTTAGGCAGGTCCGACCGCCGAATCAACGTGCGGGACGAAGAAGCCCTGCGGCCTTGCGACCGCGGAGGCGACTGCCGGGGCTCGCTTACTGCTCCGCCATGAAGGCGCGGTACTGGGTGGCGATGGCACCGACCGCCGCCTCGTACAGGCGCTGGCCGTGCTCGGGGCGGGCCAAGCCGGGAGCCGAGCCGATGCGGCCGTCCGGATAGCGGCGGCGGAAGTCGCGGGCGTCGTGGAAGCCGCCGGCCGGCGCCTGTTCCGGCTCCATCGCCACGGTCTTGATCGAGTCGGGATAGGCGTACTGGGTGACCGACACCTCGCTGGGGGTGGCGTGCGATCCTTCCTTGCCCTGGTACAGCTCGCGCGACAGTCGGCCGACCTCGCCGTTCTCCCACCAGTTGACCAGGGCGCAGCGCAGGTCCGGCGCGTCGCGGCCGCGCAGCGCCCGGTTCTCCGCATGGATCTCGTAGAAGGCGGCGCGCAGCGTGGCGATGTTGCCGCCATGGCCGTTGACGAAGAAGAAGCGCTCGAACCCGTGTTCGGCCAGCGAGCCGACATAGTCGCGCAGCACGGCGATCAGCGTCGACGGCTTCAGCGTCATCGAGCCGGGGAATTCCATGTGATGCACGGCCATGCCGACCGGGATCGTCGGGCCGACCAGCGCGCCGGTGGCGTCGCCGACGCCCTTCGCAATGACTTCGGCGCAGATGGCGTCGGTGCCGACCAGCCCGTTCGGCCCATGCTGCTCGGTCGAGCCGATCGGCATGATGATGCCCTTGGAGCTCTTCAGGTAGCTCTCGACCTCGGCCCAGGTGCTCAGGTGAAGCTGCACGGTGGCGGATCCTTTTCGACGATGCGGGCTGGAAATGGGTTGCCCTCATGTTAGGCGGGCGGCCGGCCGCGACAACCGTTCCCTGCGCCGGGCCGGCATGACGGGGTCGGAAGAGTGGCGATTCTCATCCGGCGCTGGCGGAATATTTCTTCCATGACTACAATCACGTGTAATTGGTCCGAATGGACGTCTGTTCCGGGGTGTGGTGGTGGTTGCGCGCGTCAATACGGTGGCGTTCCAGGGCATCGATGTGCTGGGGATCGACGTCCAGGTCCAGATGTCCGGGGGAATCGTCGCCTTCACCGTCGTCGGCCTGCCCGACAAGGCGGTGGGCGAAAGCCGGGAGCGGGTGCGCGCCGCCCTGCACGCCCTGGGGCTGGCGCTGCCGGCCAAGCGCATCACCGTCAACCTCGCCCCCGCCGACGTGCTGAAGGAGGGCAGCCATTTCGACCTTCCCATCGCGCTCGGCCTGCTGACGGTGATGGGCGTGCTGCCGGATGCGGAGATCGCCCGCTATGTCGCGCTCGGCGAGCTGGCGCTGGACGGCGCGCTGACCCCGGTGGCCGGTGTGCTGCCCGCCGCCATCGACGCGCTGGCCAACGACCGCGGGCTGATCTGCCCGGCCGCTTGCGGCGGGGAAGCCGCCTGGGCCGGTCCCGAACTGGACGTGCTGGCGCCGGCCAACTTGCTGGCCCTGATCAACCATTTCAAGGGCACCCAGGTGCTGACCCCGCCCAAGCCGCGGCTGCAGGAGCAGGATGCGCCGCCGCCCGACCTGCGCGACGTGAAGGGCAACGAGACTGCCAAGCGGGCGCTGGAGGTCGCCGCCGCCGGATCGCACAACCTGCTGATGGTCGGCCCGCCCGGGTCCGGCAAGTCGATGCTGGCCGCCCGCCTGCCCGGCCTGCTGCCACCGCTCGACCCGGCGGAGGCGCTGGAGGTGTCGATGATCCACAGCGTCGGCGGGCTGCTGGAGGAGGGGCGCCTGCTGCGCCAGCGCCCCTACCGCGCCCCGCACCAGTCCGCCAGCCTGCCGGCGCTGGTCGGCGGCGGCACGCGGGCCAGGCCGGGGGAGATCTCCCTGGCGCACCAGGGCGTTCTCTTCCTCGACGAATTGCCCGAATTCCCCCGCGCGCTGCTGGAGGCGTTGCGCCAGCCGCTGGAGACCGGCAAGGCGGTGGTCAGCCGCGCCAACCACCATGTGACCTATCCGGCCCGGGTGCAGCTGGTGGCGGCGATGAATCCCTGCCGCTGCGGCCATCTCGACGACGCCTCGCTCGCCTGCGCCCGTGCGCCGAAATGCGCCGCGGATTACCAGTCGAAGATCAGCGGCCCTCTGTTCGACCGCATCGACCTGCACATCGATGTCCCGGCGGTCAGCCCCGCCGATCTCAGCCTGCCGCCCCCGGCGGAGGGCAGCGCCGACATCGCCGCCCGCGTCGCCGTCGCCCGCGCCATCCAGGCGGAGCGCTATGGCGGCTTCGGTCCTTACCCGGCCGGCCGGGCGGTGCGGACGAATGCCGAGGCCGACGGCGAACTGCTGGAGAAGGTGGCCTCTCCCGACGCGTCCGGCCGCGCCCTGCTGACCGAGGCGGCGGAGCGGCTGAAGCTGTCCGCCCGCGGCTACCACCGGGTGATGCGGGTGGGACGGACTCTGGCCGACCTGGACGGGGCCGAAGGGGTGAGGCGGCGGCACATCGCGGAGGCGCTGAGCTATCGGCGGATCGCGCCGGGACGGTGAGGGGGCTTCGTCGCGACGGCGCTCACGGCACTTCGAACAGCGGCGGCTTGGCCGCTCCCGGACAGGCTGTCGCCGGAACCGACTCCTGCTCGACGAAGGTCACGGCGGCGGCCATGGCGCAATCCTCGCTGGAGGTCACGATGTGGCTGGCGGCGCGGAAGACCAGATGGCGGCTCTTGGGCAGGGTGGCGGCGGCGCGGTCGCCCCATTCGGGTGGGGTCACCGGATCATAGGCGCCGGACAGCAGCAGGGCCGGTACCGCGCTGGCGACCGGCAGCCGTTCGGCCAGGTCCTGATGGCCGGCGGGCCACAGCCGGCAGACGCGCTGGCCGGGATCGTCGACGGCGACCAGCCCGTAGGGGGCATTGCGGCGGGCGGTGTCGGCGCGCTTCAGCGGGTCGGCGGTGTTCACCGACTCGCGGCATTCGACGGAGAAGGCCAACCCGTCGGCGATTTCCGGATCGCCCAGCCAGTTGGTCGGCGCCCATTCGGCGAGGGCGGCATATTGGCCGCGGGCGGCACGGTCGATCATGATCGGCACCGCCGGCACCGCCTCGCTGATCGCCATCGCCTCCAGCCCGGCGGCGATGACGGCACCGCCGGTCATCCTGAGGACACGGCGCGTCTCATGGTCGCCGGCCACGATGTCGACCGGGTTGCGGTCCAGCCGCTCGACCAAGCCGAGGAAGCGCTTTTCCAGATCGGGAAAGGCGGAACGGCAGGTCCGGCTGGCGGCGCAATCGTCGAACAGCCGCCGATAGGCGCGTTGGGCCAGCCAGGCCGTCTCTTCCTGCGCGTTGACGTCGGGCGGGTAGACGCTGTCGAAGACGGCGGTGCGGACGCGGCCGCCCTGCCGCCGCAGGATCTCCAACCCGACCCGTGTGCCGTAGGAAACCGCGAACAGGTTCACCCGCTGGGCGCCCAGCGCCGTGGCGATGTCCAGCGCATCTTCCGCCGCGACGGGGGTGGAGAATTGCGTGGTGTCCAGCCCGGCCGCCTCCAGCCGTGCGGCGCAGGCGCCGACCGCCGCCCGTTCCGCCGCCGTCCGCTGCTCGCGCGTCAGCGGCTTGGTGCCGCGGGTGGCGCCGACGGCGTCCAGCTCCGGGCAATCGGTGTCCGGTTCCGCCCGGCCGACGCCGCGCGGGTCGAACAGGATCATGTTTCGGGTGCGGCGGAAGGGGGCCGACAGCTCCCACCACACTTCCATCCGCTCCTCCGTCGCCTCGCCGCTGCCGAAGGGGGAGGCGCCGGGTCCGCCTTCCAGGAAAAGCACCGGATCGGGGGCGGGCTGGCGGGCGGTGCTGAGCAGGACGGCGACCGGCAGGCGCAGGCTGCGGCTGTTGGGGCGGTCGCGCCGCTCCGGGACCGCCACCGTTCCGCACAGTGCGGCTTCGCCGTCGGGCACGGTGAACCAGCAGGGGCCGGGGGTGAAGCGCGCCTCTGCCGCCGCGGGCAGGCTCCAGGACATCCCCACCGCCACGACGGTCGCCGTCACCGCCACCCGCAGCTTACGGGCGGAGCGCGCCACTGTCGGCCATGCGGGAGGAGGGAGGATGGACACGAACGGGCGACCTGGAACTGATGGATAGGAAACCGATGAACGGAGTACCGCCGACGGCGTCCGGCAACGGCTTCGTGTTTGACCGACGGGCGTCCGCTTGTCCAGAGGGCCTCGCCGCCATCCTGCCCGTTGGCGAAACGGCGCCCGAGCGGTGCCGATTTGCAACAGGCTCGCGGTGAAGGTCACGTCATCTTCGAATGGACGGATTGACGGAATACATCCGAATACGGAATTATTTCGCCGTCAGGGGCCCGGCCGCCGGAGCCTCTCATATCGGGGAGACGATCATGCCGACCTTGTGGACGGCGTTGCGGAGCCGCTGGCTCGATGCCGGAGCATCCTCCGGGCCGGGCCGTCTGTGCGACCATCTGCGGCGCGACATCGGATTGACGGACGGTGCATCCGCGGAGGGCGATGAGCCTCCGCTCGGCACCCGTCACTCACCTTTTCACATCCGCGGTCGGAACCTATCGGACGCGCGGACATTTTTGACCTTGCAACCGTATCGCTGACCGGCGATACCGGATTTGCCGGCCTCTCACGCCGGCATCACCCAACCTCTGGAGAGTTTCGATGAAAGCCATCGTAGCCACTGCCTGGACCCGCCGATCCGGCGATCCGGCCATCAACGCCGCCCATATGGCCAGCAACCCGGCCGCCCTCCATGCCCAACCGGCCCTTCCCGGTCCCGCAGCCTTCGAACGTGAATTCCGGATATCGAGAGGATCCCATGTGTGTCTTTCTGGGTTTTTGCGGTCACCGTCTCTTCGTTGAACACGCCCGCTGGGCATCGCCGGCCGGGTCCTTCGACCTGCGGCGTGAAAACGGGGAAGTCATCCTATGGCTTGGACGCCTGAACATCATCTACACACCGGCCCGCTGGGGACCACCCTCCCGCGCTGCATAGCGCGCGGCGCCGCGGAGACCTGCTGAATGCCGGCCCGCGTTCGTCATGACGAGGTCCTTACCGTCGTCCAGGTGCTTGAGGCGTTCCGCAAGCTCGACCCCGACCTGCCCATCCAGTATGCGCTGAGTTTCATGACCATCGCGCAGAGCGAAGGCATCTCCATCGGCGAGTTGGCGGAACGCCTGGGCATCGCCCAATCCTCCGCGTCGCGCAACGTCGCGGCGCTCAGCCGCTGGCACAGCTTCGGCAAGGCCGGCCTCGACCTGGTGCAGGCGCAGGAAGACCCGCGCGAGCGTCGCCGCAAGATCGTCACCCTGACCGACAAGGGCCGTGAGTTCCTGGACGCACTGCGCGCCATCGTGAACCCGCCCGACCAGCGCCGTTCCGCCCGAACCGCCTAATTCCGTTTTTCAGGCGACGCCGTTCAGCGCCGTGCGCAGCATTCCGACCAGCGTGCGCACCGCCAATTCCTGCCGGTCCAGCGCCAGGCCGCCGAAACGGCGCAGAACCGCCGCCCGTTCCGGCAGCGGCGGCATGTGGAAGAAGCCGTAGGGCACGTCCAGCCCGGCACTCTCGATGATGTGCCGCGCCCGATAGAACAGATGGTTGCCGAGGAAGCCGCCGGAAAAGTCGCCGAAGGTCACCGGCAGCCCGGCCATCGACAATTCCCGCATCACCCGCGGCACCGGAAGGGTGCTGCCATAGGCGGTCGGCCCATCGGGCAGGATGTCGGCGGTCTCGCGCACCGTCCCGGCGGCGTCGGCCAATGGGCTTTCGTCGCGGTTCCAGGCCAGCCGCTCCAGCCGGATGTAATCGCTCGCTTCCAGACAGGCGAAGCCGAGTGCCGCCAGCGGCCGGTGTTCCGCCAGCAATTCGGCGAAGGCCTCGCCGCAGGCGTCATACAGGGGGGGCAGGGTGGCGGTGACGACCCCAGGCTCTCCCGCCAGCCGAGCCATCAGCAGGGCGGTCGGATCGGCCGTCCAGGGATGGTCTTCCGCCGGGGGATGGCCCGCTTCGCCGTCCGGGATGGTCCCGAACGGCGCGAAGCCGGTGAGCAGGATGGGAGCCGTCACGGGCAAGACATCCTTACGGCCGCAACAGGCCGATGATGTCCTTGACGTCGTTCAGGTTCTTCTCGGCGATGGCGGCGGCGCGCTCGCCGCCCTTCTTCAGCAGCCGGTCGATCTCCGCCTTGTCGGCCAGCAGCTCCTTCATGCGGGTGGTGATCGGCGCCAGCTTGTCCACCGACAGGTCGACCAGCGACTTCTTGAAGTCGGAGAACTGGGCGCCCGCGAACTGCGCCAGCACCTGCTCGCGCGACTGGCCGGCCAGCGCGCCGTAGATGGTGACGAGGTTGTCGGCTTCCGGACGGGCTTCCAGCTCGGTCACCGTCTCCGGCAGGGGTTCCGGGTCGGTCTTGGCCTTGCGGATCTTCTGCGCGATGGTGTCGGCGTCGTCGGTCATGTTGATGCGCGAATATTCGGACTCGTCCGATTTCGACATCTTCTTCTTGCCGTCGCGCAGGCTCATCACCCGCGTCGCCTCGCCCAGGATCTGCGGCTCGGGCAGCGGGAAGAATTCGGTCTCATAGCGGCGGTTGAAGGCGCCGGCGATATCGCGCGCCAGTTCCAGATGCTGCTTCTGGTCCTCGCCCACCGGCACATGGGTCGCCTTGTACAGCAGGATGTCGGCGGCCATCAGGGTGGGGTAGGCATAGAGGCCGAGGTTGGCCATGTCCTTCTGCTTGCCGGCCTTCTCCTTGAACTGCGTCATGCGGTTCAGCCAGCCCAGCGGCGTGTGGCAGGACAGGATCCAGCTCAGTTCGGCATGGCCGGCGACGACCGACTGGTTGAACAGGATGTTCTTGTCCGGGTCGATGCCGGCGGCGATATAGGCCGCGGCGACCTCGCGGATGTTGTTGCGCAGGACTTCGGGGTCCTGGTCGATGGTCAGCGCATGCAGGTCGACGACGCAGAAGATGCACTCGTAGCTGTTCTGCAGATCCACCCAGTTGCGCAGCGCCCCCAGATAGTTGCCGAGGTGAAGCTGCCGGGTCGGCTGCATGCCGGAGAAGATGCGGTTCACGGGTGGTCTCGCTCGAAAACTCTGGGAGGCGGCAGTTATCGCCCCCCGAAGTCCGCCGGTCAAGGCGCGGCGCGCCGCAGCCGGATGCGCCTTCAAGCCAGCTGTTCGGCGATGGAGCGGGTCATCGGCGTCTCGACATCGCCGGTGTGCTTGGTCGTCACCGTTTCGATCAGCAGGATGCAGCATTCCTCGTCGGCGACCGGATTGTGCATCACGCCGCGGGGAACGATGCAGAACTCGCCGGGTGCCAGCGCGGTTTCGCTGCCGTCCTCGAACTGGATGCGCATGCGGCCACGGATGACCTGGAACAGTTCATCCTCATCGTCATGCTTGTGCCAGACGAATTGGCCGAGAAGTTTGGCGACCTTCACATACTGGTCGTTCACCCGCCCCACCACTTTGGGCGACCAATGCTCGGTGACGCCGGCCAGGGCCGCCTCGATGTTGATGGACGGACTCATGTGCACTCCCTTTTCCGCCGGTCCGACGGGACCGCGGCCGCAGGATCGCGCACTCCCTGCCATCCTGAAAACCAATTCTAGTGAAGCCGTCCATTAGGGATCATAATGCATGCATGGCCCGGAATCTCGACATCGCGCTTCTGCGCAGCTTCGCCGTCGCCGCCGACCTGGGCAGCATGACGGCGGCAAGCCAGACCCTGAACCTGACGCAGGGCGCGGTCAGTCAGCAGATCGCCCGGTTGGAGGCATTGACGGGTGGGGCATTGTTCATCCGCGACCGCCGCAGCCTGCGCCTGACGCCGTCCGGAGAACGGCTGTTGGGCAAGGTCCGGCAGCTGTTGTCGTTGAACGACGAAATCTGGGCCGGCATCAACGGCGGCGTCCTGGACGGGCCGGTACGGATCGGGGCTCCCTATGATCTGGTCGGACCTTGCATCTCTCCGGTGCTGAAGAGGTTCGCCGAGGCATTTCCGCAGGTCGACCTGTCGCTGGTCTGCGGATCGTCTTCGGAACTGGCCGAACGGCTTGCCGGCGGTGAACTCGACCTCGCGGTGGTCGAAGAGCCGGTGGCGACGGCGCGGGGCGAGCACCTGATGGCCGACCGGCTGGTTTGGGTCGGTGCCAGGGGCGGCACGGCCTATGCGAAGGCGCCGCTGCCGCTGTCGCTGGTGGTGGACAGCTGCATCTTCAAGCCGGCGGTGACGGCAAGCCTGCAGCGGCAAGGCCGGAATTGGCGAACCGTCTTCGAGAATGGCGGCCTCGATGCCACATTCGCCACCGTGCGGATGGACCTCGCGGTTTCGGCTTGGCTGGCCTTTACCGTGCCGGCGGATCTCGATGTCCTGCCGCCGGACTGCGGCCTGCCGGAACTGCCGTCCTTCGCCGTCACGCTGCATCTGCCCGACCGGCCGCCGACGCCGGCAGCGGCCGAACTGGCACGGCATATCCGCGACGCCTTCACCCGGCAGCGCCCGGCCGCCTGAAGGCGGCCCGGCGGCTCCCGCGTTGCCTGTATCCTTACTTGCCCGCGCGGCGGCGCATTCTTATCTCCTCGCGCGGCGGTGCGTTTTCATTTCCCTGCGCGGCGGCGCATTCTTATTTCCCCGCGCGGCGGCGCTCGATGGCGTCCCACAGCAGGGCTTCCAGCTGCACCCCGTCCAGGCGGTTGATCTCCTGGATGCCGGTGGGGGAGGTGACGTTGATCTCGGTCATGTAGTCGCCGATCACGTCGATGCCGACGAAGACCAGCCCCTTCTCGCGCAGCACCGGGCCGATGGCGGCGCACATCTCGCGCTCGCGCGCAGTCAGTTCGGTCTTCCTGGCGCTGCCGCCGGCATGGAAGTTGGCGCGGGCCTCGCCCTCCAGCGGCATGCGGCTGACCGCACCGGCCGGCTCGCCGTCGATCAGGATGATGCGCTTGTCGCCCTGGCGGATTTCCGGAAGGTAGCGCTGGACGATCACCGGCTCGCGGTAGAGCTGGGTGAACATCTCCAGCAGCGATCCCAGATTCTCGTCGTCCGGCTTCAAATGGAAGACGCCGGCGCCGCCGTTGCCGAACAGCGGCTTGACGATGATGTCCTTGTGCTCGGCCCGGAAGTCGAGGATGGCCTGCTTGTCGCTGGTGATCAGCGTCGGCGGCATCAGGTCGGGGAACTTGGTGATGAACAGCTTTTCCGGCGCGTTGCGCACCTCGGCCGGGTCGTTGACCACCAGCACCTTGGGCTGGACATGCTCCAGCAGGTGGGTGGAGGTGATGTAGGCCATGTCGAAGGGCGGGTCCTGCCGCAGCAGGATGACGTCCATCGTCGACAAATCGGTCGGCACCGGATCGCCCAGCGTGTAATGGGCACCGCGCTGGCGCACCACCGTCATCTCGCGCACGCGGGCGGTCAGCCGGTTGCCGGTCAGGATCAGGTCGCGCGGGTGGTAGTGGAACAGGCGATGGCCGCGCTTCTGCGCCTCCAGCGCCATCATGAAGCTGGAATCGGTGTCGATGTTGATCGACTCGATGGGGTCCATCTGGAAGGCGACGGCGAGGCTCATGACGGGTCTCCAGACCTCTGCAACGGGGGTCAGTTCAGGCGATTCTTCAACTGCTGGATCAGCGAGGCGGTCTGGTGCCGGTGATGGTCGTCGCCGGTCAGCGCCATGAAGGTCTCCAGCGCGGTGATGGCGTCCTTCAGGTTGCCGGCATGGGCCTCCAGAAGGCCGGTCTCGCGCCACAGCGCCGGCTCGTGCGGGGCGAACAGGCGCATCGCCTCCAGCACCTCCAGCGCCTTCGGCACCTCGTGCGCCGACAGGTGGCGCAGCTTGATGTTGTTCTGCAGGCGCAGCAGCACGTCGCGGTTCGACACCGGCTGGTAATGGCCGGGCTCCAGCTCGGCGGCGCTGCCGGCGGTGGCCTTCAACAGGTCGCGCAGATCGACGACGCTGCGGGTCTGCCCCTCGTTGAAGGGGTCGAGGATGGCGCGGGCGCCGTCCTTCTCGATGCGAACCAGGAAATGGCCGGGGAAGTTCAGGCCGACCATCGGCCAGCCCTGGGAGCGGGCGGCATGCATATAGAGGATGCCCAGCGCCACCGGCAGGCCGCGCCGGCGGTCGATCACCCGCAGCAGGTTGGCGTTCTGCAGGTCGTCATAAGTGTCGTGGTCGCCCGAATAGCCGTGGCGACCGCCGATCACCGCATGAAGATGGGCGATGCGTGCCTCCAGGCCGTCGGTCTCCGGATCCTGCGCCGCGATGCGGGCGGCCAGATCCCCGACGATGGCCCCGATATGGGAGCGGTAGGGGGCGAGGTCGGCATTCGGCAGTTCCAGCGCGCCCAGTGCCAGGGCGGCTTCCGCCAGGTCGATCTCGTCGTCCGGCTGGTCGCCGATGCGGCGCAGGATTTCGCGGGCTTCCGCGCGGTTGCTCAAGACTGTCGCCCTCTCATCTCCGCCCCTTGCCAAGGTCGCCCATCGAAGTCGTCCGTCAAAGACGCCAGGCATCGACCAGATGGCGGGGCCAGGCCCAAGGGGTAACCAGCATCACGTCGAAGCGCAAGACATAGCCGGCGTAGCGCGGGTTGGCGCCCAGGAAGGCATGGGCGGCACGGGCGAGCCGGCCGCGCTGGCGGGCGTTCAACGCCTCGTTCGCGGTGTCCCAGTCGCCTCTGGCCTTCACCTCGACGATGGCGATGGTCCGGCCGCGTCTGGCGACGATGTCGATCTCGCCCATCGGCGTGCGCAGGCGGCTGGCCAGGATGCGGTAGCCGCGCAGCCGTAGCGACAGGCGGCACAGCGCCTCCGCCCGGCGGCCCAGGCTTTCGGCACGCAGGCGCCGCGCATCCAGGTCGGTCATTTGCCCGCCTCCCGCGACAATTCCAGCGCGCGGGCATAGACGGTGCGCTTGTGCTGGCCGGTGCGGGCGGCGACGTCGGCGGCGGCGTCGCGCACCGACAGGCGGGTCAGCGCCTCGCGCAGCAGGGCGTCGACATCGGCCTCGCCCGGCGTCTCCTCCTCCCCCGGCGGGCCGATGACGAGGACGACCTCGCCGCGCGGCGGGCCGGCCTCGGCATAATGGGCAGCCAGTTCGGGCAGGGTGCCGCGCCGCACCTCCTCATAGAGCTTGGTCAGCTCGCGGGCGACGGCGGCCTCGCGCGGACCCAGGATGTCGGCGAGGTCGGCCAAGGACTCCGGCAGGCGCTGCGGCGATTCGAAGAAGATCAGCGTGGCCGGCACGCCTTTCAGTTCGCCTGCGGTGGCGCGCCGCGCGCTGCTCTTGTTCGGCAGGAAGCCGGCGAACAGGAAGCGGTCGGTCGGCAGGCCGGACAGCACCAGCGCCACCAGCGGGGCCGAGGCGCCGGGCAGGGTGGTCACCGCCACTCCCTCCGCCACGCACTCCCGCACCAGCTTGTAGCCGGGGTCGGAGACCAGCGGCGTGCCGGCGTCGGTGACCAGCGCGATGGCCTCGCCCTTTTTCATGCGGCCGATCAGGACCGGACGCATCTTTGCGGCGTTGTGTTCGTGGTAGGAGACGAAGGGGGTGTGGATGCCGTGGATGCCCATCAGCTTGGCGGTGACGCGCGTGTCCTCGCAGGCGATGGCGTCGGCCCGCTTCAGCGTGTCGAGCGCGCGCAGCGTGATGTCCGCGGCGTTTCCGATGGGGGTAGCGACCACGTGCAGACCGGCCGCGAGTTTACTTGGGGCGGCGAGGGGGCTACCTTGAGCGCCACTTTGGGCGGCGCCGCCCTCGGCCATGCCTTCTCCGGCCATGCCCTGGTCCATGGATTGGGTTTCGCCGTCGGTTCCGGCGGCCGTTTCAGCAGATGTGGAGACGATTGGTGGCACGCTTGGCAACAGCTTTCTCACAGGGTCTGAAACGTCACGGCGTGGCAGCCTTGCTGGTCGCCGGCCTGTTGTCGGCCTGTTCGACTGTAAGCGCGCCGCCGCAGGTGGCACAAGCGCCGCAACCGGTCCCGGCTCCGGTGGCTCCTCTGCCCGGCGCGCAGGGCCCGGTCAAGGTCGCCGTGCTGGTTCCCCTCAGCGGACAGAGCGCGGCAATCGGACAGGCGATGCTGGATGCCGCCCAGATGGCGCTGTTCGACATGGCCGGCGATCAGCTCCAGCTTCTGCCGCGCGACACCAAGGGCACGCCGAGCGGTGCCGCCGACGCCGCGCGCCAGGCGCTGGCCGAAGGCGCCCGCCTGATCATCGGGCCGCTGTTCGCCGCCGACGTCGCCGCGGTGCGGCCGATCGCGCAGAATGCCGGAGTCGACGTGCTGGCCTTCACCAACGACGCCACCCAGGCCGGCAACGGCACCTATGTGCTGGGCTTCGTTCCGGCCGATCAGGTCAGCCGCGTCGCCGGCTATGCCCGCTCGCGCGGGGCGACGCGCTTCACCGTGCTGGCGCCGCGCTCGCCCTACGGCGATGCGGTGGTCAACGCCCTGCAGGCCATCGGCCCGCGATTGGGCACCATGACCACGCAGGTCGAGCGCTACGACCCGGCCGTCACCGACCTGTCGGTCCCGGCCAAGCAGGTGGCGCAGGAAACCCCGCAGCCGCAGGCGGTGATGCTGGCCGAAGGCGGGCAGCGCGCCCAGGGCATCGCCCAGGCGCTGGCCGCCAACGGCGTCCAGCCGCAGCAGGTCAAGCTGCTGGGCACCGGCCTGTGGGACGATACGTCGCAAGGCGCCCTGGGACAGGAACCGGCGCTGGTCGGCGCGCTCTACGCCGCTCCGGCGCCGCAGACCCGTGCCCGCTTCGAGTCGCAGTTCGAGCAGGTCTATGGCCGCAAGCCGCCGCGCATCGCCACGCTGGCCTATGACGCGACCTCGATCGCCGCGGTCCTGACCCGCAGCGGCGGCCCGGTCCCCTTCGACCGCATGGCGATGACCAACCCCAACGGCTTCGAAGGGCTGGACGGCCTGTTCCGCCTGCGCACCGACGGCTTGGTCGAACGCGGTCTGGCGGTGATGGAAATCACCCCGACGGGATCGCGGGTGGTCGACCCGGCGCCGCCGTCGTTCGAGATGCTGGGCCAGTAAGGAAACATTCCCTCTCCTCTCCGGGAAGAGAGGTGAGGATAGAAGCGAAAACGCCGCGGCCGTCATCGGGACGGGCCGCGGCGTTTTCGTATCTCAGGTAAGGATAGCTGGGGATTGTCAGCGTGCGCCCCCTCGCCCCGCCCCTCTTTACAAGGAAAAGAGGGGGAAATCGTCGCGGGAGAGAAAGTGATCCTTACTTACGCGCGTACCCGCAGATACGGGGTCAGACGCCATTCGGCGAATTTGATCAGCCGGGTGGCGACGAAGTTCAGCACCAGGTAGATCGCCCCGGCGACGATGAACAGCTCGAAGACCGCGAAGGTTTGGGCGATCATGCGCCGGGCGATGCCGGTGACCTCCATCAGCGTGATCGTGCTGGCGAGCGAGGTCGCCTTGACCATCAGGATCACCTCGTTGCCGTAGGCCGGCAGCATCTGGCGGATCGCCACCGGCAGGACGATGCGGCGGAAGGCCAGCGCGCGCGACATGCCGCAGGCGCGGGCCGCCTCCACCTGCCCCTGGGGCACCGACAGGATGGCGCCGCGCAGCACCTCGCTGGTGTAGGCGCCGGTGTTCAGCGTCAGCGCCAGGATGGCGCACCAGTAGGGCTCGCGCAGGAAGGGC
The DNA here is from genome assembly GCF_016595245.1 of Azospirillum endophyticum. GTDB lineage: Bacteria > Pseudomonadota > Alphaproteobacteria > Azospirillales > Azospirillaceae > Azospirillum > Azospirillum endophyticum. Next base: position 12,299 of record NZ_JAENHM010000086.1, on the reverse strand, counting down.
CAGAGAAAACTTTCGCGGATGAACTCGAACTGGCCCAGCCCGTAATAGACCAGGAAGATCTGCACCAGCAGCGGCGTGCCGCGGAAGACGAAGACATAGGCCGTGGCCAGCCTCTCGACCAAGCGGTTGCCCGACAGCCGCAGCAACGCCACGGCGAAGGCCACCAGCGCGCCCAGCGCCAGGGACCCCAGGATCAGCTGCAGCGTCAGCGACAGACCGCCGAGCATGCGGGGCAGGCTGTCCCACATCAGTTGCCAGTTCATGGCCTCAGGCCCTCCGGACGCCGCGGTTGGCGGAGATTTCGGCGCGGTTGAACAGCGCCGTCGAAACGGTGGTCAGCATCAGGTAGAGCACGGCGGCGGTGCCGTAGAACAGGAAGGGCTGACGCGTGGCGCCCGCGGCCAGATGCGTCACCCGCATCAGCTCGGCGAGCGCCGTCACCGACACCAGCGCCGTGTCCTTCAGCGTCAGCTGCCAGACATTGCCGAGGCCGGGCAGGGCGAAGCGCAGGGTCTGCGGCACCAGCACCCGGCGCAGGATCAGCCAGCGGCTCATGCCGCAGGCGCGCGCCGCCTCGATCTGGCCGAAGGGGACCGACTGCACGGCGCCGCGGATCACCTCGGTCGAATAGGCGCCGGAGATCAGCCCGACCGCCAGCACGCCGATGGTGAAGGCGTTGAGGTCGACCCGCCCGTCATAGCCGAAGGCGGCGGCGATGGAGGAGGCGACCCCGCTGCCGCCGAAGAACAGCAGATAGATCACCAGCAGTTCGGGGATGCCGCGGACGATCGTGGTGTAGACGTCGGCCACGACGTTCAGCGCCAGGGAGTGGCTGAGCTTGGCCGAGGCGCCGAGCGATCCGACGAGGATGCCGAAGGCGAAGGCCGACACGGCGACCGCGACCGTCATCGCGGTGCCCATCAGAAGCTGTCCGCCCCAGCCGTTGGGACCGAAGGAAAGGAGTTCCAGCATTGGCACGCCCGGTAAGGCCCGCCGGATCCGGCGCGGACGCCGGCCGTGCGGGGGCAGCTGACGGTGATCGGGAACGATTGGCGCCCGGTTGCCGTGAAGGCCGCCGGGCGCCGTTCCGATCAGACAGAAGGGCCGAAGGCCCGCCTTGCTTGGCCGGTTTGCTTGGCCACCTTACTTGGTGGGCGAGATGTCGTAGCCGAAATGCTGGGTGCTCAGCTTCTTGACGGTGCCGTCCTTCAGCGCCTCGCCGATGGCCTTGTCGAACATCGCCTTCAGGTCGGCGGTGTCCTTGCGCAGGCCGACGCCCATGCCTTCGCCGATCACGCCGCCGATGAAGTTCGGGCCGACGATGACCATCTTGCCCGGCGTCGCCTTCACCACCGCCTCGACGACCGAACGGTCGCCCAGCATGGCGTCGACGCGGCCCGAGCCCAGGTCGATGCCGGCATTGTCGATCTTGTCGTAGGTGCGCATGGTCACCTTCGGCAGATGCTTGTCCATGAAGTCGGCCTGGATGGTCGACACCTGGACGCCGACCGACTTGCCCTTCAGCACGTCGGCCAGCTTGTCGAGGGTCGGCTTGGCCTTGCCCTGGTCGTTCAGGTCGACGCGCTCGGCGCCGAGGTTCAGGGCCTTGGCCAGCGGCGAGTCGGTCAGCACGGCGAAGACCGACGGCTCGGTGCCGTAGGGAACCGAGAAGTCGATGACCTTCTTGCGCTCGTCGGTGATGGTCATCGCCGACATGATGGCGTCGTACTTGCCCTGCTGCAGGGCCGGGATGATGCCGTCCCAATCCTGGGCGACGAACTCGCAAGTCACCTTCATGCGCTTGCACAGGTCGTTGCCGAGATCGACCTCGAAGCCGGTCAGCTTGCCCGAGGTGTCGGTGGCGTTCCACGGAGGATAGGCGCCCTCGCTGGCGATGCGGACCGTCTTCCATTCCTTCGCACCGGCGGCGCCGGCAGCGGCGACGGCCATCATGGCGCCGAGCGCCAGGGCCGAAACGATCTTCTTCAAGGAACACACTCCTCTGTTCGCCTTGCCCGCTTTCGCCGCGGGCTGGTTCTGGTTCCGTCAGGTCCGGTCCTGCCCTCTGCCTCTTCCCCTCACGCCGCGCCGGACAGATGGCGCGAGAGGAACTGCCGCACCCGGTCCGAGTCGGGGTTGGTCAGCACCTTGTCGGGTGACCCCTCCTCCTCGATCCGCCCCTGGTGCAGGAAAACCACCTTGGACGCCACTTCGCGGGCGAAGCCCATCTCGTGCGTCACCAGGATCATCGTGTTGCCTTCGTCCGCCAGCTGGCGGATGACGCGCAGGACCTCGCCGACCAACTCGGGGTCGAGCGCGGAGGTCGGCTCGTCGAACAGCATCACCTTGGGCTGCATGGCGAGTGCCCGCGCGATGGCGGCGCGCTGCTGCTGGCCGCCCGACAGCTGGACCGGGTAGGCGTCGGCCTTGGCCAGGATGCCGACCTTGTCCAGCAGCATGCGGGCGCGGTCGACGGCTTCGGCCTTCGGCACGCCCAGCACATGGACCGGCGCCTCGATCACGTTCTGCAGGATGGTCATGTGGGTCCAGAGGTTGAAGCTCTGGAACACCATGCCGAGCCGGGTGCGCATGCGCTCCACCTGCCGGGAATCGGCGGGAACGCTGGCACCGCCGCGCGTCTTTTTCAGCGCGATCGCCTCGCCGCCGATGACCACGCGCCCGTCGTCCGGGATCTCCAGCATGTTGATGCAGCGGAGCAGCGTGCTCTTGCCCGAACCGGACGAGCCGATCAGGGTGATGACGTCGCCTTCGTGGGCGGTCAGCGACACGCCTTTCAGCACCTCCAGCTCACCGAACCGCTTGTGCAGATCCTCCACGACGACGGCGGCAGGTGCGGAGTCGCTGACGGGCGGGTGACGATGCATGCGGAGGAACCGGCTGGGTTGTGGGGACTGGCCATGGCCTGACCATTGCGGCATAGGCTAGACCGGGGTGCAGGGGTTCCGCAACGCGGATTTCACACACTTCGCACGTTGTGCCGCTTGTGTCGGAAAATGGTGCGCTACCACAACAATAGTACCAGGATCTGCGGTCCCAGGATGCGCAGGCACATCGCCAGCGGGTAGACGGTGGCGTAGGCCAGCGCCGGAGCCTCCGACGCGACCAGCGCGTTGGCGTAGGCCAGCCCCGGCGGATTGGTCTGCGCCCCGGCCAGCACGCCGCAGATCGTCAGGAAATTCAGCCTCATCACCCCGCGTGCCACCAGCCCGGCCAGCAGCAGCGGCACCAGCGTCACCAGCACGCCCCACATCATCCAGGGCCAGCCGGCGCCGCTCGCCAGCGTGGCGACGAAGCGGTCGCCCGACGCGATGCCCAGCACGGCGAGGAACAGGACGATGCCGATCTCGCGCAGCGCCAGGTTGGCGGCCGGCGGCATGAACCAGACCAGCGGCCCGACATGGCCGACGCGGCCCAGGATCAGCGCCACGATCAGCGGGCCGCCGGCAAGACCGAGGCGCAGCGGCGCCGGCATTCCCGGCAGGAAGATCGGGATGGCGCCCAGCGCCGCCCCCAGCGCGATGCCCAGGAACATCGGGATCATCTCCACCTGCTGCAGCTTGCGGGCGGAGTTGCCGAAGACCTGCCCGACGGCGGCGAGGCTGTCCGGCCGGCCGATCACCGTCAGGATGTCGCCGAATTGCAGCTTCAGCGCCGGGGTCGGCACCAGTTCCACGCCCGACCGGTTGACCCGGCTGACCACCACGTCGTGGGCCTCCTGCAAATTCAGCGCGGCGATCGACTTGCCTAGCACCGCGTTGCTGGTGACGACGATGCGCTCCCATTTCAGGTCGGTGCCCTTGGTGGTCAGCGGCCGGTCGAACTCGTGTCCCAGCAGGGAGCGCACCTGTTCCAGCTTCGGCCGCGGCCCGACCACATGCAGCACGTCGCCCAGCTTCAGGCGGGTGTCGTCATGCGGGACGCAGAGCTTGCCGTCGCACAGCAGGCGCGAGGCGACCACCCCCTGGCCACACAGCAGGTCGATCGAGCCGAGCGGCCGGCCGGCAAGCTCCGGATTGCGCACGGCGAGATCCATGGTCTCCAGTCTCGACACCTCGGCGCGGCGGCAGTCCTCGAAGCGGGCGGCCTCGGCTTCCGGGTCGATGCGGAACAGGATGCGGACGGCGGCCATCGCCAGCAGGTTGCCGGCGATGCCGAACGGGTAGGTGACGGCGAAGGCGAGGCCGGGCAGGGCCATCACCGCGGCGTCGGCCCCGACCTCCGTCAGCACCTGCTGGGTGGCGGCGAGCGCCGGGGCGTTGGTCACCGCGCCGGCGAACACGCCCAGCGACGACCCCAGCGACAGCGCGCCCGACGACACCAGCAGCGCCGTCAGCAGGATGCTGGATCCGACCATCAGCAGGGCCAGCCCGTTCAGCGCCAGCCCGGTGCGGCGCAGCGCCGCGAAGAAGCCGGGACCGACCTGGATGCCGATGGTGTAGACGAACAGGATCAGGCCGAAGTCGCGGATGAAGTCCATCATCTCCGGGTTGAAGGCGATGCCCGCCTGCTTGGCGACGTGGCCGCCGGCGATGCCGGAGAACAGCACGCCGCCGATGCCGAGCCCGACCCCGCGGATCCTGATATGGCCGAGCGCCACGCCGGCCGCCGACACGAGGCCGAGCATGAGGACCACCCGTGCGATCGGCGGCATGGCCTGGAGGATGTCTGCGAAGGCCGACATGGGACAACTCGCTTCCTGAACACATTTGGGCAGACGCCGCCGCCGTCGAAAAGAGCTTCGGATGGAGGCGGCGACCCTCCGATCGATCGGGGGGATGACGATGCCACGATGGGGCAGGATGGGGGACAAGGCGTTGATTCAGAACAAGTGCCCGGCCTTTAGCCCTGACAATCCCGGCACCCGGTGCTGCGGTGCACGCATGGGAGTGCAGCGCTGCGAGGCCCGCGGCCGGTCACCGGATGGCGTCCAATTCCTCGAACTCCATCCAAATTTTGCCACTTTCTTCCCTTAGACGATAACTCAAGCAACCGGCCCCGCAGGTCGCGCACCGGCGTTCCCCCTAGCGCCACCGCAGCGACGAACGAAGCCGTTCCACAAGGTATCGACCGGCCGGACCCGGCCGGACGCAAGGCCATCGCGAGAACCCCCTCGCGGTGGCCTTTTCTTTCGGCTCATTTCCTATCGGCGGCTGCGACGATGGCGGCAGCATTCTCGCTCCGGCTTTCCTGTCCCCCTGTGCTATAGCAGCGCCTCCCTCAACCGGAATCGCGACCTTTCCCCATGCCCGTCTTCGCCGGATCAGAACTGACCTGCCTGCGTGGCGACCGGCTGGTCTTCACCGGGCTGGAGTTTCGCATCGGCCCCGGCGGCGCGCTGGTGTTGCTCGGCCCCAACGGCAGCGGCAAGTCCAGCCTGCTGCGGGTGATGGCCGGGCTGCTGAAGCCGTTGCGCGGGACTCTGGGCTGGGACGGGGTGGCGGTCGCCGAGGATCCGGACCTCCACCGGTCGCGGGTGCAATATGTCGGCCACCTCGACGCGGTGAAGCCGGTGCTGACGGCGGTGGAGAACCTCGCTTTCTGGGCGGCGCTGGCCGGGGCCGCCGACCCGGCCGCCAATGCGCGGGCGGCGCTCGACCGGCTGGGGGTGCCGCACATCGCCGGCGTGCCGGGCCGCTACCTGTCGGCCGGGCAGAAGCGCCGGCTGAACCTGGCGCGGCTGCTTGCCGCACCGGCGGCGCTGTGGCTGCTGGACGAGCCGACCGTGGCGCTCGACCGTGCCGCCATCGCCCTGTTCGAAGGGTTGATCGCCGAACACCGTGCCCAGGGCGGCATGGTGGTGCTGTCCACCCACACCGACATCGCCACCCCCGGCGGCGAGGAACTGCATCTGGACGACTTCACCCCCTATGCCGACGACGAAGAGGCCGGCAGCGAGGATTATGAGGAAGAGGGGGCCGTGCCATGAGCCGTTTCCTGCGCCTGGTCGCGCGCGACCTGCGGCTGGCGCTGCGCCAGGGGTCGGACGCCACCATCGCCGTCATGTTCTTCGTTCTGTGCGTCGTGCTGTTCCCCTTTGGGGTCGGGCCGGAGCCGAACATCCTCGCCCGCATCGCCGCCGGCGTGATCTGGGTGGCGGCGCTGCTCGCCTCGCTGCTGTCGCTGGAGCGTCTGTTCCAGACCGATTACGAGGACGGCTCGCTGGAACTGCTGTCGCTGTCCTCCCTGCCGCTGGAGGCGGCGGTGCTGGCGAAGACGCTGGCCCACTGGCTGGTCACCGGCGTGCCGCTGATCGTCGCCGCGCCGCTGCTGGCCGTCCTGCTGAACATGGATGCGGAGGGGTTCGGCGTCCTGGTGCTGACGCTGACCCTGGGCACGCCGATCCTCAGCCTGATCGGCGCCATCGGTGCAGCGCTGACCCTGGGGGCGCGGCGCGGCGGCGTGCTGCTGTCGCTGCTGATCCTGCCGCTCTACATCCCCGTGCTGATCTTCGGTGCCGGTGCCATCGACGCCGCCATCAACGGGCTGACTCCGCGCCCGCACCTGCTGCTTCTCGCCGGCATCCTCGCCGCCGCCCTGCCGCTCGCCCCCTGGGCGGGGGCTGCGGCCTTGCGGCAGGCGGTCGAGTAGGGAGTCGGATCACCCCCTTACGACTTCCGCTCCTTCTCCGGCAGCAGCGTCTCGATCGCTTCGCGCACCTTGTCCGACTCGGGGTCCGTCATCGTGGAGAACCAGGACACGAGCCTGCCGTCCGGCCCGACCAGATATTTGTGGAAGTTCCAGCGCGGCTTGGCGAGGAAACCCAACTCGCCGGCCGCCCAGCGGTAGAAGGGGTGGGCGTTGTCGCCCGAGACCACCGTCTTGTCGGCCATCGGGAAATCGATGCTGTAATTGACCTCGCAGAAATCCTTGATCTGGCTGGCATTCCCCGGCTCCTGCCCGCCGAAATCGTCGGAGGGTACGCCGACCACCACGAGCCCGCGGTCGCGGTAGCGCTGCCACAACGCTTCCAGCCCCTTGTATTGCGGGGTGAAGCCGCATTGCGAGGCGGTGTTGACCACCAGGATCGCCTTGCCCTTGAACTGCGACAGCGGCAGTGGCTGACCGTCGATGCCCCGGAAGGCGAAGTCGTAGGCGTTGCTTGCGGGGGCGTTGCTTGCGGCGGCGCTGTCTGCGGCCATGGTGCCGGCGGCTCCCGTCATGGAGAAGACCGCCGCCAGGGCGATGGTACGAAGGCTGGTTCGAACGGTCATCTGCGCGGCTCATTGGACATGGAATTCCGAGAGGACTCAGGTTTCCGAGTTGGGATCGGCAGCATCCTTACATACGATGCCCGATACGAGGATCGACGCCCACCGGATCATCAAGAAGCAGCCGGTTCTTCACCGCATCGGGCCTAACCCCTTCGGACGGGTAGTCAAGGCGCCGGCCGATCAACAGCTTCATAAGCAAGGATGCGCGGCGATCCCTTGCCCCTCGTCCCCTCAACCGTCCCTGTCCACCGCGCAGCGTCCGAAATATGTCCCACCCGGTCGAGCCTCAGCCTGAGCATAAAAAGCTTTCCTATCGAAAGGGGTATGCGGCCGCCAGTCCGGTTTTCGCCGCTCCCGCCGCCGATGCAAGTCCTTTCCAGGAGAACAGGCCGATGAATGCCGGAGCCACCATGCAGCACCCCCGGATTCCGGGAACGGCAGCGAACCGGATGGTCCGTGCCGCCGCGAAAGCCGCCGGTGCCGCCGCCGCCGTCCTGCTTCTCGGCGCGGCTTTGTCGACGCCGTCACTGGCCGACCCAGGCGAGCATGGCCGTGGCCATGGCTGGGGCCACCACAAGAAGCATCATCGCCATGACGACGGTCCGGTCGTCATCTATGGCGCGCCGCCGCCGGTGGTCGTGGTTCCCGCCCCGCCGCCCCCGCCGCGAGTCGTCTATGCTCCCTCCTACGCACCGCCCGCCGTCATTTATGCCCCGCCGCCGCCGCAACCGGGCGTCAGCGTCCAGATGAATATTCCGCTTCGCTGACGCTCATCGGCTTCGATCATCGGCTTCCAAGCGCCCCGGCGATCCGGTCGAACCCGGCGGCCGGGGCGTTTCGCATTCTGGCATGGCCTGTCCAGGCTGTGACCATCCTGTGCCCTTCTTTCGCATTCCGATCGCGGCCGGACCTGCCCCGGCCTCGCACCCGGCCGCTCCTGCACCGTCCACCCATGGCGCACCCGTTGAAAACCCTGATTTGGCAGTCCTTTCGTGACAGGACCGGCCCACCCCGGTAGGATCGCGCGGCCTGTCGCGAAGGCGGTAGGCCGTTCGGGTGATTCACGGAAACTCAACCGATGTCCGGCCATCTGTCGGCCGGGAGCGTCTTGCGGCCCGTGGTCGGTATCGGGGAGGGAAAGACCGAATGTTCGTGATGATCGGCTTCGGCATCGTGATCTTCAGTGTGTTCGGCGGCTACATCCTCGGCGGTGGCCATATGGGCGTGCTGTGGATGCCGTTCGAGTTCATGATCATCCTGGGCTCCGGTGCCGGGGCCTTCTTCATCGCCAATCCGAAATCGGTGGTCACCCACACCGGCAAGGAGCTGGGCCACCTGTTCAAAGGCCCGAAATACAAGAAGGAGGACTTCCTGGAGGTCCTCACCATGATGTACCAGGTCTTCAAGATCGCGAAGACCAAGGGCCTGCTGGCGCTGGAACAGCATATCGAAAAGCCGGAAGACTCGCCGCTCTTCCAGCAATTCCCGAAATTCTACGGCGACCATCATGCCATCGATTTCCTTTGCACCTATCTTCGTCTGATGTCGCTGGGGGCGGACAACCCGCACGAACTGGTCGACCTGATGGACGAGGACATCGAGACGATGCACCACGAACACCAGCGCATCGCCGACGCCATCCAGGCGGTGGCCGACGCGGTGCCGGCGCTGGGCATCGTGGCGGCGGTGCTGGGCGTGATCCACACGATGGGTTCGATCACCGAGCCGCCGGAGGTGCTGGGCAAGCTGATCGGCGGCGCGCTGGTCGGCACCTTCACCGGCATTCTGGTCGCCTACGGCTTTCTTGCCCCGATCGCCAGCGGTCTGAAGAACGTCTATCACGCCGAAGGAAAATACTATCAGGCGATGAAGACCGGCCTGATCGCTCATCTTTCCGGATATGCACCGGCCATTTCGGTGGAATACGCCCGCAATGTGCTCGAACCGGAATACCGCCCGACCTTCGTCCAGGTGGAAGAGGCGACGTCCGCCCTGCCGCCGGCCTGATCCGCCCATCTGATCCGCCCATCCAAATCCATTGGGGAACGCCGATGCCGGACATCGACATTGCCTGGAACGAAGGCACGGTCGGCGACTGGGGCGCTCTGTTCGCCCGCATTCCGCGGTCCACCCTGCTGCAGAGCTTCGCCTACGGCCGTGCCATGGGCCGCAGCTATGGCCATGTTCCGCGCCTTGGCGTGATCCGCCGCGCCGGCGAGCCGCTCGGTCTCGTCCAGACGCTCGACCGCCGCATGCTGAAGCTGTTCCATGACCGCCAGTGTTACCGCGGCCCGCTGTGGCTCGACGGCAGGATCCCTGATATCGACACCCTGGAAGCGGTGTTCCGTCTGCTGCGCCGCGCCTGCCCGCGCAACCCGCTCAGCCGCGCCAGCCTGCTGCCGGAACTCCCCGCCGGCCCGGAGAACGAAGCGATGCTCGCCCGCTGCGGCTTCCGCAAGGTCGCTCCCGGCTACCGGACGGTCTGGCTCGACCTCACCCATGACGAGGAGGCGCTGCATGCCGGCCTCGCCCGCGATTGGCGCAAGCGCCTGCGCGGGGCGGAGAAGGCCGGCCTCGTCATGGATATCGATTGGAAGGCCGACAACCTTCCCTGGCTGATGAAGCTGGAACATGACCAGGCGCTCGACAAAGGCTTCCGCGCCATGACCGGGCCGCTGGCCGTCCGCCTGCGCAATGCCATGGTCAAAAGTGGAAGCAGCAACGACGGAGCGGTGATGGTGACGGCGCTCGACGGGCGCACGCCGGTCGCCTGCTGGCTGTTCTTCCGCCATGGCGTCTGCGCCACCAGCCAAGTCAGCTGGGCCAGCGAGGCGGGGCGCAGGAACGGCGCCACCCGGCTGGTGCTGTGGAAGGCGATGCAGGAGTTGAAGCGGCGTGGCGTCCGTGCCCTCGATCTCGGCGGCATCAACCCCGATACCGCCCCCGGCGTCACCGAGTTCAAGCTCGGCACCGGTGGCGAAGCGGTGGAGACCGTCGGGCAATACCGCTGACACGCTTTGCCTGATGATGGCCGGGGCGCTTCCGGCTATCCTTACCTGGATGCCGCCTCAATCGGCTCTTCCGCACGGGATGTCCGCCATGTCAGACCTCGAACCGTTGAAGCCCGGCGAAGCCGACGTCGCCATCGAGCGCGCGATGCAGCAGCGGCCGAAGGCGATGATCATCCGCGACAAGCTGCAGAAGATGCTGGAAGACGAGAACACCGCCCGCCAGTTCGTCGGCGCCATCCGGAACATGATGAACAAGGAGTAGGCGCGCCGGCGGTCCCTGCCGCCGGCGCCACGTCAGCTAGCTGCCGGTCAGCAGCTGCTCGCCTTGTTGCAGCCCTTTTCCTCTGCCGAGGCCGGAGCCGGGGTGCGCGCCAGTTGCAGGCCGCCGCGGCTGTCTTCGAACATCTTCTCGATCGACCGCCGCGCCTGCTGAAAGGCCTGGAGCTCCCGTCCCTCCAGCTTTTCGCCGGTGGGCAGATCGATGGAGCGCGGGTTCACCTGATGCCCGGCTTTCAGCACTTCGTAATGCAGGTGCGGCCCGGTGGACCGGCCGGTGGTACCGACATAGCCGATGACGTCACCCTGGTCGACCTTTCCGCCGCGCCGGATCGACTTGGCGAAGCGGCTCATATGGGCGTAGGCGGTGGAGATCTCGGTGTTGTGGCGGATACGGACGTAATTGCCGTAGGAGCTGCTGCGTTCCGCGATCTCGATGGTGCCGCGACCGGCCGCATAGATCGGCGTTCCGGTCGGCGCCCCGAAATCCACGCCCTTGTGCATCTTGCTGAAGCCCAGGATCGGATGGTGGCGCATGCCGAAACCCGAAGTGATGCGGGCGCCGTCGACGGGCGTGCGCAGCAGGGCGCGGCGGATGCTTTCACCGTCGCCATTGTAATAGTCGATCCGCCCGTCACGGGTCTTGAAGCGGTAGATCGGCATGTCGTCGCCGCTCAGCGTCAGCGAGGCATACAGCAACTCGCCTTCGCCGGCCTGGATGCCTTCGGCGGTGACCAGCTTCTCATACAAGATTTCGAAGCGGTCGCCCGGCTGCAGGTCGCGCTGGAAATCGACGTCGTAGGAGAAGTTCTGGATGAAGGCCATCATGACCGAGATCGGAACACCGGCCTGTGCCCCCGCCTCGAACAGGCTGGAACGGATGACGCCCTGGGCCGCCACCGGCTTGCGCGTCACCGGCTTTTCGGTCTGGCTGGAGGTGAAGCCGGCATCGCCCTTGCGCGCGATCGACACCGACCGCAGCGGATCCGGAGCGAATTCGAAGCCGACGAATTTGCGGGCACCGCCACGGCGCGGTTCGAACAGGACCGTCACATGTTGGCCGACCTGGAGGCGGCGCGGATTGTAGAGCTCGCGCAGGGCGGCGACGGCATCGTGGGCGTCGTTGGTCGGCACCTTGGCCGTCGCAAGCAAATCCATCAGCGTGTCGCCGCGGCCGATGGAGAGGGTCTGACGGTCGACCGGTCCGGCGGCGGGACCTCCATCCCCTGCATCGTCCTTGGCTTCGGCGGTACCCTCCCCACCGGTGTTCGGCTTCACCGCCGGTTTGTAGGCGAGGGGGCCCCGGCCATTCGGCGCATCGGTGCTGCGTGCGACGACCGTCGCAGGCGTCAGGGCACCGGCCGTGATGATGGCAAGCAAGGCGAGCGTGGGAAGGCGGGAAAGCCTCGAACGCACCGTCGTTCTCCTCCTGTAACCCCTGGGGCCGCCCAGCAGGCTGTCGGCGATGGCCATCACCATTAAGGTGTTAAGCCTATCGATCGGACGATGCTGGACCGGTCCGACCCTGTCAACCGACACAAGACCGCAGGGGTGAACTCTGGGTGAACCCTATGGGAACACTATGGATTGACGCGTCCGGACGGTCGCCGGCCACGCCGCGGTTGGTGGGTCGTTCCCTTACACTGAATCCGTCACCGGCTTCGGTGAAATTAAGAACCGTCAGGAATTTTTCATCGAAGCGCAAAAAAGCGCTTGCGTGGTTCGGGGCGAGGCGCCTATAAACCGCTCCACCGACGGCGGGGCGCAGAACGAAGCGCGG
>NZ_JAENHM010000085.1 GCF_016595245.1 Azospirillum endophyticum | reverse complement strand
CGCTCGATCGGCTTGATCTCGACACCACATTACCGCGCCATGCGCAGCAGCAAGCCTGCTCAAAACAGCAGCTTGACCAGCGCACAGCCGTTCGATACACCCTCGCCTCACTTGCACGAACAAGCACATGCTTCGGAACGGAGCGTCGGTCTTGAGCCTTGGTGACCTGGTGGTCATGGCGAGGTGTCAAACACCCGATCCCATCCCGAACTCGGCCGTGAAAAGCCTCCGCGCCAATGGTACTGCGTCTTAAGACGTGGGAGAGTAGGTCGCCGCCAGGTCACTTAGGCTCAAGAGACACTCCATACACGAAGCTCACGCTTGCATCTTCACTGTCCATCATCCCACATCAGGAACATCCGCGGGGTGGAGCAGCCCGGTAGCTCGTCAGGCTCATAACCTGAAGGCCGCAGGTTCAAATCCTGCCCCCGCAACCACCATTACCGAACGCACCCGTTCCCGAAGGCCGGACGCTCCCGCAGCGCCGGCCTTCGCTGCGTTTGCGCCCAGCCCGAGGCTGAGCAACGCCACCAGATCGCCCTCCAACTCGATCTCGACGCTGCGGGTACCGGCAGTGCCGAAGCGCACCGCCACCCGCTCGATTCGGTGGTATGGGTTCTCCAGCGTCGCCGTCAGATCGGCGATCCGCTCCCGGTAAAGGGCAGCCAGATCGTCGGGCAGAACCACTGGTGGCGGGGGAGGGAAGGTGAGCGCAGCTTCCAGCGATTCGGCCTTCCCCTTCAACTCGACCACCAACCGGTGCGGGCGTGAACCGCACCGACCTCCGGGAAACCCGGTGCGGTTCACTTTTCCTTTGCTGAGTTCGGCGGCCCGGAGGTCTGTCTGCGAAAGGACCTAAATTTCCGCGGGGTACGTTCGTCGTCTTTCAGGAATCCGGCGAAAGAGGCGGCGGTCGGCTGTTGCCGGTCGGCATCCGGCTGGAAGCCCGCCACGCCAACGACCGGCACGACCGGCGCAGGCAGGAGCAGGACCGGCCCAAGCGTCCGGCAGCCGTGGCGTCGTTTTGGGGATTCTCAAACAGGGGACGACCATTCCATGACTCAGTTCAGCCTTTCCGAAAAGCCCCTGGACCTTGCCGGGATCGGGTTCGGGCCATCCAACATCGGGCTGGCGATCGCCCTCGAAGAGCAGGCGGAACGTTCCGGACGGACGCTCGACACCGCCTATTTCGACCGGCAGGTCTCCTACAGCTGGCATAGCGGCACCCTGGTGCAGCAGAGCGACCTGCAGATTTCCTTCCTGAAGGATCTGGTGACCCTGCGCAATCCGCAGAGCCCCTACAGCTTCGTGAACTATCTGCACCGCAAGGGGCGGTTGATCGACTTCATCAACATCGGCACCTTCTATCCCTGCCGGATGGAGTTCAACGACTATCTCCGCTGGGTGGCGTCCCATTTCTCCGATCTCTGCCGCTACGGCACGGAGGTCCTAAGAGTCGAGCCGGTGGCCGACCGTTCCGGCACGATCGGCATGCTGGACGTCGTGACCCGCGGTCCCGATGGGATCGAGCGGGTCCGCCGCACCCGCTCGCTGGTGGTGGGCACCGGCGGAACGCCGCGCATTCCGGCCCTGTTCGCCGGGCTGAAGGACGATCCCCGCGTCTTCCACCATTCCGACTATGTGCAGCGCATCGCCGCTCAGCCCTGCGTCGCCGGGACGCCGATGCGCATCGCCCTGGTCGGCGGCGGGCAGAGCGCGGCCGAGGCCTTCATCGATCTCAACGACAGCTTCCCGTCGGTGCGGGCCGACATGATCCTGCGCTCCGCCGTCCTGCGACCGGCCGACGACACCCCCTTCGTCAACGAGATCTTCGCGCCGGCCTACACCGACGTGATGTTCGGCCTGTCGGAGGAGGAGCGCGCCCGGCTGATCCGCGACTATCACAACACCAACTATTCGGTGGTCGATTCCGAGCTGATCGACCGCATCTACGGTATCCTCTATCGTCAGAAGGTTTCCGGCGTGCCGCGCCACGGCTTCCTGTGCCGGCGGGAGATCGAGGAGGTCGTATCCGGCGAGGCCGGCATCACGCTGACCCTGCGCGACCTGTCCACGGGTGCCCTCGAGGAAATCCGCTATGACGCGGTGGTGCTGGCGACCGGCTACGAGCGCAATTCCCACCGTCGCCTGCTGGAGCCGCTGGGCGACCTGCTGGGCGACCTGCGGGTGGACCGCGACTATCGCGTCCGCGCCGATTCCAAGCTGACGGCGCCGGTCTTCATCCAGGGCTTCTGCGAAGAGACCCATGGGCTGAGCGACACGCTGCTGTCGGTTCTGCCGGTCCGCGCGGCGGAGATCGCCGCCGCCCTCCACCGCGATCTGGCGCCGGCGGACGGCAGGGCCCGGCGCCAGTCGGGGCCGACCGGTCTGGTCGCCGGCGCGATGAACCGCTGATGCGCGCAATGACGAAGGTCGGGCGCGCCGGGCTGTGGCTGCTGTGTCTCCTGTCCGCCGTCTGCGCGGCAGGGGCGGCCACCGCGGAGGAGGCCGCCCGGCAGGCGGCCGTCTCTCCGGCGCGGGGTTCGGTTCTGGAGGTGGCGACGCTGGCGACCTACCAGCGGGACGCCATCGAAGCCGGGCTGGGCGACCGCGCCGGCTACATCGGGCGGCCGCGTTGCGACGTCACCCTGTCGCTGGTGAGCTATGCCACCATCGGCGTGCGCGGCGAACCGGCAACGGCGTCGGCCATGCTGTTGCTGCCCGGCGGCCCGGACTGCGGCGAACCGCATGGGTTGCTCGGCTGGGCGCAGGGTACCCGGATGCAGCGGGACGTCACCCAGGCTGGCGACCTTCTCGCAGCGGGCGACAGCCCGCTGATGACCTTCTATGCCGCCCAGGGGGTCGCGGTCGTCGCCACCGATTATCTCGGGCTGGGGCGGTCGGACTACCCGTTCCACCCCTATCTGCATGCGGAGAGCGAGGCGTCCGCCATCGTCGATGCGCTGCGCGCCGCGCGCGGCGTGGCGACGGAGGCGGGAACCCCTCTGTCGGGGAAGGTGCTGCTGGCCGGCTATTCCCAGGGCGGCCATGCCGCCATGGCGGCGCAGCGCAGCATCGAGCGCGACGCCGCCGCCGAGTTCGCCCTGGCGGGGACGGCGCCGATGTCCGGCCCCTATGCGCTGGAGCGGACCTTTGTCGACGGCTGGTCGGGAACCGGGCCGGCGGGACCGAACGGTCTGGCGACCGCGCTGTTCGCCTATACCGTCGTGGCGATGCAGCGCGTCTACGGCAACGTCTACGCCTCTCCCGCCAAAGTGTTCCGGCCGCCCTTCGACGCCACCGTCGAGGGGCTCATGCCGGGTTCCCGCGACATCTTCGATCTACTCCGGCAGGGCGCGCTGCCGCCGGGTGCCGAGATGGCGCGGCTTCGCCAGGACGGCTTCACGCGGGCCTTCGACGATCCGCGCTTCCCGTTCCGGCAGGCTCTCGCCCGCAACGACCTGCTGGACTGGACGCCGCGCGCGCCGATGGTCCTGTGCGGCGCCGGCCGGGATGCCGTCGTGCCCTTCGCCAACGCCGTCAGCGCCCGGCGGAGCTTCACCGCCCGCGGGGCGGCGGTCGAATTGCTGGACATGGACGACCGTATTCCGCCCGAGCTGGACGGGGTGTCGGTCCACACCAGCGCCGCCGTCTATCTGTGCTTCGGGGCGACCCGGGACCGGCTGCTCGCTCTTGCCCGGTGAGGGAGCGGCGGCAGCGGATGCCAGCAACAGGAAAGCGCCACCATGACTTCGACCCTTACCCTGCCTTTGCCCGACGGCCGCCGGCTGACCGCGGAGATCCAGCTTGGCCGCCTGCACCTTGCTATCGACGGCGTTCCGCTGCTGTCCGCCATTTGCGATCCGGTCGAGGGCGGCGTCGCCCTTGTTCCCGAAGGGGGCCGGAGGGGCGGCCGGGAGAGCGGCCGGGATCGTCCCGCTCCGCTTTCGGCGGAGGCTGCCTGGGCGGCGGCCTGCTGTCTGTTCAGCAGCAATTTGGGCGGCGATCCGGCTCGCCGCCTTCTGGTCTGGCGCGGCATCGAACCCGATCCGGCGTCCTTGCGGTCCGGCCTGCTGCTCGCCGACGGCGCGGGCGGTGCGCTGTGCCGTCGTGACGCCTTTTGGCAGTTGCCCGGCCCCTGGCTGCGCAGTCCCGGCACCGGCGGCTTTCCGGTCGTCGCGCGCGGTGACGGAAGCGGCCTCCATCGGCCGCCCAAGCCGGTTGGGGAGTTGTACCGCCGGTTCGATCCGGCGCTCGGACTCTGGATTTCGCTGCGCAGTCTCGACATCGAAAGCGATCTGGAACGCTTCAACCGCTGGCAGAACACCCCGCGGGTGCTGGAGTTCTGGCAGGAGGGCGGCGACCTCCTGAAACACCGCGCCTATCTGGAGGGGCTGGCGGAGGACCCGCATGTCCAGACGCTGATCGGCTGCTTCGACGACGAACCATTCGCCTATTTCGAGGCCTATTGGGCGAAGGAGGACCGCATCGCGCCCTTCTGCGCGCCGGGCGATCACGACCGCGGCATCCATATGCTGGTCGGCGAGAACCATCACCGTGGATCGCACAAGGTCCGCTCCTGGCTTTCGGCGCTGATCCACTGGCTGTTCCTGTCCGATGCCCGCACGGGCCGCGTGGTGTCGGAACCGCGGGCCGACAACGCCCGCATGATCGGCCACATGCAGTCGCTGGGCTTCCTGCGCGAGCGGGATTTCGACTTTCCGCACAAGCGCGCCGCCCTGATGCTGCTCGACCGCCGGGACTTCTTCGACCGTTGTCCCGGGCTGTCGGAACCATCGGCCGGCCCGACCACGCACGATAAATTCCTACATACGAAAGATTCCCCTTAATTTTAGCCTACCCCCTTCGTCTTAGAGCCGGGAGACGGATTTCGCCGGATGCGGAATCCCGTCGGACAGAGCTTCAGTTTGGGGGAATGGAGATGGAGATCGAGGTTGGGACTGCCGCGCCGGCCGGTCGCATGGCGTCGGGCAAGCGCGGGCGTCTGAAGGCATTCCTGCTGGCGACGACGATGGCCGGTCTGGCGCTGATGGCGAACCAGCCGGCCGGTCTGGCGCAGCAGGCGACGGACGGCGCAAAGGCCGATACCGGCGACAGCATGGTTCTCGGACCGATTTCCGTGCAGGGCGTCGTCGGCGGTACCGAAGGCAATGTCGCGACCCGCAGCGCGGTCGGCACCAAGGTCGAGACGCCGCTGGTCGAGATCCCCCAGACGATCTCCGTCGTGACCCGCAAGGAGCTGGACCAGCGCGCGGTGCAGGATTTCGCCGGCGCGGTCGCCTATTCGCCCGGCATCGCGGTGGTCGATTATCCCGGCGGCCCCGGTGCCCCGGACTTCTCGATGCGCGGCTTCCGCGACTTCAATCTGTTCGGCATCTATCGCGACGGCCTGCGGGCCGGCTTCAACAACTACGACACCAATTTCGAGCCCTACGGGCTGGAGCGCGTGGACGTCGTGAAGGGGCCATCGTCGGTCCTGTTCGGCCAGACCTCGCCCGGCGGCGTGGTGAACCTGACCACCAAGCGGCCGACCGACAAGCCCCTGCACGAGATTCAGCTGCAGACCGGCAGCTTCGACCGCCGCCAGGCCGCCTTCGATTTCGGCGGGCCGGTGGATGGCGACGGCAAGGTGCTGTACCGCCTGACCGGGCTCGGGCGCATGTCCGACACCCAGGTCGACCATGCGCCCGACGACCGCTTCTACATCGCGCCGGCCGTGACCTTCAAGCCGACCGACAAGACCAAGATGACCCTGCTCGCCAGCTATCAGAAGCTGAAGATGAGCGGGGCGGAGCAGAGCATTCCCCGCGATGCGATGGGCCAGATCGGCACCGATCTGTTCTTCGGCATTCCCGGCTATTCCGACTGGAAGGTGCAGAACACCACCATCGGCTATGAGCTGGAGCATGAGATCAGCCCGGACTGGAGCTTCCATCAGAACGCCCGCTACATGCATTCGCGGGTGAATTTCGTCAGCGCCTTCAGCACCGCATGGCCGGTGGAACTGGTGAACGACCGTTTCTATCCGGTCGGCGTGCAGGACCGTCCGAAGACAACCGAGACCTATCTGCTCGACAGCAACGTCCAGGGCAAGGTGAGCACCGGTCCGGTGTCGCACACCATCCTGGCCGGCGTCGACTACGGCTACTACATCGGGCGGGAGACGCGGCGCAACTCGCTGAATGAACTCGTCATCGACGTTCTCAACCCGAGCTATCCGGGGACCGATTTCCTCTATGGCAACCCCTGGGTGGACGGCAAGAGCAACCTCACCCAGATCGGCGCATACCTCCAGGACCAGCTGCGCTACGAGAACTGGATCCTGACGCTCAGCGGCCGCCAGGACTGGGTCGTCGGCAAGGAGACGGACAACCTGTCCAGCAGCTTCCAGACCGCGCGTGACCATCACTTCACCGGCCGCGTCGGCCTGGGCTATGTCTTCGACAACGGCATTGCGCCCTATGCCAGCTATGCGACCTCGTTCCAGCCGACCACCGGCACCTACGCGCCGGAGCGTGGCGGCGGTACCTTCAAGCCGACCACCGGCACCCAGTACGAGGTGGGCGTGAAGTACCAGCCGAATGGCTGGAACAGCTTCATCTCGGCCTCGCTCTACCACATCACCCAGCAGAACGTGGTCACCAACGATCCGGTGTTCAGCGGCTTCGCCGTGCAGGACGGCGAGATCCGCAGCCGCGGCATCGAGCTGGAAGGCAAGATGGAGCTGACGGAGGAGTTCAGCCTGATCGCCTCCTACGCCTTCGTCGATGCGGAGATCACCAAGGACAACCCGGCCGTCGGGTCCACCGCCAGCTCGGTCGGGCTGCGTCCGAAGGGCATTCCGCGCCACATGGCGTCCGCCTGGGGCGACTACACCTTCAAGTCGGGCCCGCTCGCCGGCCTTGGCCTCGGTGCCGGCGCGCGCTATGTCGGCTCGGCCAAGAATACGGGCAACACCGAGACCATCCCCGACTACACGCTGGTCGATGCCGCGGTCCGCTACGATCTGGGGGCGCTGCGGTCCGAACTGCAGGGCGCCAGCGTCGCACTCAACGTCAGCAACCTGACCGACAAGAAGTATTACTCGGCGGGTTTCTATGACAACACCGTGCTGTACGGCAACCGCCGCCAAGTCCTGGCGACGCTGAAGTACAGCTGGTAAGGCGCGACCGTTGCGGCCGATGTCCGACATGGCCGGCGCCCTCGACCGGCGCCGGTTCCTCCGCGTCGCCTCCGCACTGCCGCTCGGTCTCCTGGCCGGCGGCACGCGGCCGGTGCGGGCCGGGGAGGTGGATGGGGAAGCGGGTAGGGTCTGCGCGCTCGACTGGACGAGCGCGCAGGCCCTGTTGTCGTTGGGCATCGTCCCGCATGGTCTGCCGGAGATCGACCGCTACCGCCGCTCGGTGATCGAGCCGGCGGTGCCGGAGGGTGTTCCGGACATCGGCGCCCGGGCGGAGCCGAACCTGGAACTGCTCGACCGGCTGGCCCCGGCGCGTTTCGTCACCGACGGCATGCTGTCGGCGGTGCGCGGCCGGCTGGAGCGGATCGCGCCGCTGACCCTCTATCAGTCCTTCGACACGGGATCGGGGGAGGGCGAAGGGCGGAATGGGCAGCTCGCCTTCGCCATTGCCTCCCTGCGCCGGCTGGCCGGCGAGCTGGGGGTGCCGGCGGTGGCGGAACTGGCGGTCGCGCGGCTCGACCGGGCACTGGACGAGGCACGGGCGCGCCTGTCCGGCGTGGCCTTGCGCCCTCTTTATGTGCTCAGCGTCCTCGACGGACGCCGCGTCCTCATCCACGGGCGCAACAGCCTGTATCAGGATCTCCTCGACCGGCTGGGAATCGAGAACGCCTGGACCGGCCCCAGCGGTCCCTACGGCCATGCCACGGTGACCATGGACCGGCTCACCGGGCGCCCCGACGCCGGGCTTGTCAACATCGGCAGCGAAGGCAAGCGGGCGCTGGAAGCGCTGGCCGCCTTGCCGCTGTTCGCCGGGCTGCCCTTCCTGCGCGAGGGCCGCGTCACCATCCTGCCGCCCATCCTGTTCTATGGCGGCGTCCCGACGGCCGAGCGGTTCGTCCGCCTGCTCGGCGAAAGGCTGCCGCAAAGCCATGGCTGACACCGCGATGCCGCCCGCCGCCCGCCGCTTCGGCCCTGCATGGCCGGTGGCCGGCCTGTTCCTGCTGGCCGGGCTGGCCTCCCTTCTGGTGCTCGACCGCCAGCTGCCGCCGGATCTCTGGTGGCGGGCGTTGGTCGATCCCGATCCGGCGCGGCTCGACCAGCTCGCCGCCCATTACGTCCTGTTTCCGCGTTTCGCCGTCGCCCTGCTGGTGGGGGCGGCGCTGGGGCTGGCCGGTGCCATCCTGCAGCAGGTCCTGCGCAACCCGCTGGCCGAGCCGGCCACGCTCGGCATCTCCGCCGGCGCGCACCTGTCGCTCGCCGTCGCGACCCTCTGGATTCCCGAAGCGCTGGCGCTGGGGCGGGAGTGGGTCGCGCTGGCCGGCGCCGGGCTGTCGGCGGCGGCCCTGCTGGCGCTGTCCTGGCGCAAGGGCCTGTCGCCGGTCACCGTCATTCTGGCCGGCCTCGTCCTCAGCCTCTATGCCGGGTCGGTCAGCGGCGTGATAGTGCTCTTCAACCACGATCTGCTGATCGGCCTGTTCCTGTGGGGGGCCGGTTTCCTCGACCAGCAGGACTGGGGCATGGCCGCCTTCCTGGCGCCGAGGCTGGCGGTGCTGGCGGTCGCAGCATTGCTGGTGCTGCGCCCGCTGACCCTGCTGGGCCTGGGGGAGGGCGGGGCGCGCAGCCTGGGCCTGTCGGTGGTCGGCGCCCGTCTCGCCGGGCTGGCCATCGCCGTGATGCTGGCCGCCCTGACCGTCGCCGCCGTCGGCGTCGTCAGCTTCGTCGGTCTGGCCGCCCCGACCATCGTCGGCATGGCCGGCGCCCGCCGGCTGGGCCAGCGGATGCTGTGGGCGCCCCTGTGCGGCGCCGCCCTGCTGTGGGCGACCGACTCCCTGGTGCTGATGGCGCCGATCACTTACCGCGAACTGCCGACCGGCGCCGTCACCGCGGTGCTGGGCGTCCCGATGCTGCTGTGGCTGCTGCCGCGGCTGCGCAGTTCCGCCCCGCCGGTCATGACCGCTACACCGCCGCCGCCGCGGACATCCCGTCCGGGCATCGTCCTCGCCGGCGTCGCCCTGCTGCTGCCGCTGGTCCTGTGGGCGGCGGTCGCCTTCGGCCCCGGCCCGGACGGCTGGAGCTGGAGCGTCGGCGCCGATTTCGCCGCGCTGGAGCCCTGGCGCCTGCCGCGGGCGCTGGCGGCCCTGTCGGGCGGCGCGATGCTGGCGGTGGCCGGCGCCGTTCTGCAGCGGATGACCGGCAACCCGCTGGCGGCGCCGGAGATCCTCGGCGTCTCCTCCGGCGCGATCCTCGGCGTGATCGTGCTGATGTTCTCGGTCGAGGCGCCGGAGCGCGGCGCGCAGATCGCGGCCGGCGGGGCGGGGGCGGTCGCGGTGCTGGCGGCGATGCTGGCGCTCGGCCGCAAGGACGGCTTCTCCCCCGACCGGCTGCTGCTGGCCGGCGTCGCCACCAGCTCGATCTCCGGCGTCGTCGTCGCCGTGCTGATGGCCGGGCAGGATCCGCGCCTGCAGACGCTGGTGACCTGGCTTTCGGGATCGACCTACATGGTCGGGTGGACCGACGGACTGGCGGCGCTGGCGCTGGCGCTGCTCGCCGGTGCCGCCATCCCCTTCATCGCCCGCTGGCTCGATCTGCTGCCGCTCGGCGGCGGGGTGGCGGCGGCGCTGGGCGTCAGCCCGTCCTTGAGCCGCATCGCGCTGTTCAGCCTGTCGGCCGTGCTGACCGCGGCGGCGACGCTGATCGTCGGGCCGCTGAGCTTCGTCGGGCTGATGGGGCCGCATCTGGCCCGCATGCTCGGCCTGCAGCGGGCGGCGGCCCATCTCGTCGGCTCCGCCATGCTCGGCGGACTGGTCATGCTGCTGGCCGACTGGCTCGGACGCGGCGTGATCTTCCCCTATCAGGTGCCGGCCGGGCTGCTCGCCTCGGTGATCGGCGGACCCTTTCTTCTCTGGCTGCTGGGACGGCGCTGATGCCCCGCTTCTCCTGCGATACCGCGATCCCCCACGACCACCCCGCCGCTGCCGCCGGCCGGCTGGTCGCCGCTGCCGAACCCTACGGCCTGACTTTTATCCAAGAGGGCGACGCGCTGGCGGCGAGCGGCCCGTTCGGCCGGCTGGCCCTGACCGTCGGCGGCGACGCCCTGCATCTGCGGGCGGAGGCGGACGACCGCGGGCTGCTGGAGCGGCTGCGCGCTTCGGTCAGCGAACAGCTGGCCGACCTGCTGGGAGAGGCGGTTTCCATCATCTGGACCGGCGATGTGGAGACCGGACCGCTCTTCGCCGATTTCCGCGAGATCCGGGTCACGGCCGTGCGGGACCTGACGCCGCGCCTGCGCCGCGTCACCTTCCAGGGCCGCGACCTTGGACGTTTCGTCACGCCGGACAATTTGCATGTCCGTCTCTACCTGCCGCCGGATGGGGCGCCGGCGCCGTCCTGGCCGCGTCCCGGCTCCGACGGCCGGCCGGTCTGGCCCGATCCGGAGCGTCGGCCGGCGGTCCGCTACTACACCCTGCGCCGCATCGACGCCGAGGCGGGTGAACTCGACATCGATTTCGTCCTCCATCCCGATCATGGGCACCCCGATCCTGGCCGGGCCGATGGTGCGCCCGGTGCCGATTTCGCCCGGCGGGCGCGGCCCGGCGCCCTCTGCGGCATGTCCGGCCCCTGCGGGCTGGGCATCCGCCCGGCGCCCTGGCATCTGCTGGCCGGCGACGAGACGGCGCTTCCCGCCATCGCCCGCATCCTGGAGGAACTGCCTGCCGATGCCCGCGGCACCGCCCTGATCGAGGTGGAGGACGAGGCGGACGAACTGCCGCTCGGGGCTCCCGCCGGTGTCGTCGTCCGCTGGCTGCACCGCCGGGGCGGCGGAACGGCGCGGCCCCTGGTGGAGGCGGTGCAGGCTCTGACGCTGCCGGACGACCTGTTCGCCTGGGTCGCCTGCGAATTCGAGGATCTCGCCCGTCTGCGCGACCATCTGCGCGGGCGCGGCATCGACCGCGACCGCATGCTGACCGTCGCCTACTGGCGACGCACCCCGCCGGACGCCTCTTCAGACCGCAGGACTTCCGCATGACCTCTCCAGTTGTGCCTTCGACCGATCCGATGTTCCGGATCGACGGGGTGAGCTTCGCCCTGCCGGGCCGCCTCCTGCTCGACCTGCCGTCCTGCGACCTGTTTCCCCACCGGGTCACCGCGCTGATCGGCCACAACGGCTCCGGCAAATCGACCCTGCTGAAGATCCTCGCCCGCCAGCAGCATCCCAGCGGCGGGCGGGTGCTGTTCGAGGGCCAGCCGCTGGAGCGCTGGAAACAGCGGACGCTCGCCCGCCGGATCGGCTACCTGCCGCAGCATATGCCGCCCGCCTCCGGCCTGCTGGTGCGGGAGCTGGTGGCGCTCGGCCGCTATCCCTGGCATGGCGCGCTCGGTGCCTTCCGGGCGGAGGACGCCCGCAAGGTGGAGGAGGCGCTGGTCCTGACCGACACCGCGCGCTTCGCCGGCCGTCTGGTGGACAGCCTGTCGGGCGGCGAGCGGCAGCGGGTGTGGCTCGCCATGCTGATCGCCCAGGATGCCGGCTGCCTGCTGCTCGACGAGCCGATCTCCGCGCTCGACGTCGCCCATCAGGTGGAGGTGCTGGCCCTGGTCCGCCGCCTGTCGCGGGAGCGCGGCATCGGGGTGATCGCCGTGCTGCACGACGTGAACATGGCGGCCCGCTTCTGCGACGACATCGTCGCCCTGCATGGCGGACGGCTGATCGACCGCGGCACCCCGGCCGAGATCATGACGCCGGCCCGGCTGGGCGCCATCTACGGCCTGCCGATGGCGGTGATCCCGCATCCGGATTCCGGGGAGCCGGTCGGGCTGGTGCGCTGACCGTCACGGCAACCCTGCAGCGGTTGTTGCGAGGGAATCGCAAAATCCCCCTAACGATTCCCTGCGCTGCTTCGTCCATTAGGGCAGGACGGCGCCGGGCGCGGGCCGCGTGAGCGGCCGGGCCCGGCATCGTCACTTCCGACAGACGACGAGGACAGCGATGGCGTTCGACCGCGAGGACATCACCTTCAAGGTGCTGATCAACCACGAGGAACAATACTCCATCTGGCCGGACTACAAGGCGGTTCCGGCCGGCTGGCGCGAGGCGGGCAAGAGCGGTCCCAAGGCCGACTGCCTCGCCTATGTCGAGCAGGCGTGGACCGACATGCGGCCGCTCAGCCTGCGCCGCCAGATGGACGAAGCCGCCGCGCGATGAGGCTGTTCTGCCTGCCCTATTCCGGCGCCAGCGCGATGATCTACGCGCGCTGGAGGCGCCTCGTGCCCTCCTGGCTGGAGGTGGTGCCGGTGGAGCTGCCGGGCCGCGGCCGGCGGATGGACGAGCCGCCCAGAACCGACCTGACGGCGCTGGCCGCCGAGCTGGCGGACGAGTTGGCCCCGCAGGCGCGCGGTCCCTTCGCCCTGTTCGGGCACAGCCTGGGCGGCCTGCTCGCCTTCGAACTGGCCCATGCGCTGCGCGGGCGCGGGCTGGGGGAGCCTCGGGCCCTCTTCGCCTCGGCCGCCGCCGCGCCCAGCCGGCGCGAGGACGGCCGCTGGGCCGAGCCGCTGGACGACGACGGACTGATCGCCGAGATGCGGCGCCTCAGCGGCACGGCCGACGAGGTGTTCGGCAACCGCGAGCTGCTGGAGATGGCCCTGCCGGTCCTGCGTGCCGACTTCCTGCTGTGCGGCCGCTACGGCTACCGCCCGCGGTCTCCGCTCGACTGTCCGATCCGGGTGTTCGGCGGCACGCGCGACGACATCGCCGCCGACCGGCTGCGGGCGTGGTCGGTGGAGACGCGGGGCGATTTCACCCTGGAGATGTTCGACGGCGACCATTTCTTCCTGCGCGCCCACGAGCGTCCGCTCCTCGACCGGCTGGCGGCATGCCTGGACCGGCCGGCGGACGGCAATCGGGGCATCGCCGCGACCGCCTGATTTCATGAGGGTCCCATGGCCGAGCGTAGTTTCACGATCGAAGACTTTCCCGATGCGCGCGGCGGCCTGCCGCTGCTGGTGCGGGCGCGCGATCCGCAGGTGGATCTGCTCGACGCCTTCGCCGCCCTGGAGCCACTGGTGCGCGACTGGTTGCCGCGCTGCGCCGGCATCCTGTTCCGCGGCTTCGCGCTGGGTTCTGGCGCGTCCTCGGCGGCGCCCTCTGCCGCGCCCTCCGTCGAGCGCTTCCGCGCCTTCGCCGCCGCCTTCGGCCATCCGCTGCTGAGCTACGAGTTCGGCTCGACCCCGCGGACCAACGTGACCTCGGGTGTCTACACCTCCACCGAATATCCGGCCGACCAGCACATCCCGCTGCACAACGAGCAGGCCTATACCCGCGACTGGCCGATGCGCATCTGGTTCTGCTGCGTCCAGGCGGCCCCGGTCGGCGGCGAGACGCCGATCGCCGACAGCCGGGCGATCTACCGCGGGATTCCCGCCGACATCCGCGAACGCTTCGAACGGCGCGGCCTGATGTATGTCCGCAACTACGGCAACGGGCTGGACGTGCCGTGGCAGAAGGTCTTCAACACGGAGGACCGCGCGACGGTGGAGGCCTATTGCCGCGACCACCGCATCCTCTGCGACTGGAAGGAGGATGGCGAACTGCGCACCCGCCAGATCTGCCAGGCGACCGCCCGCCATCCGGCGACCGGCGAGGCGGTGTGGTTCAACCAGGCCCATCTCTTCCACGTCTCCAATCTTCCGGAGGAGGCGCGGTCGGCGCTGCTCGAGATTCTCGACGAGGAGGATCTGCCGCGCAACGTCTACCACGCCGACGGCGGCCCCATCGATCCGGCCGACCTCGCCGCCATCCGCGCGGTCCTGGCCGAGGAGACGGTGCTGTTCCCGTGGGAAACAGGGGACGTGATGATGCTCGACAACATGCTGGCCGCCCATGCCCGCACGCCCTTCAGCGGGCCGCGCAAGGTGGTGGTCGCCATGGCCGAGCCCCATTCCGCCGACTGACCGCTCCCGGCCGGCGTCTCCGCCGGCCTTCGACCCCCGCCGGCGTCTCCGCCGGCTTTGCCGACCCCGTGACCGTTCCGCCCCATGATCCGCTGGGGGCGTGCCCTTCTGCCTGCACAGGTGACTCCCATGGACAACCGTTCCGACGCCGCCTCCCTTTCGACGGCCCGGCCCGCGCGCATCCCCGCCGAGACGCCGGGCGAGGCGCTGGGCAAGACGCTGGTCGGCACGCTGCTCGGACGGGCTAAGGAGACGCCTGACGGCATCGCCCTGCGCTTCATCGCCGAGGGGACGGACGACCCGCTGAGCTATGCGGAGTTGGACCGGCGAGCCCGCGCCATCGCCGTCCGCCTGCGCGAGCGGGCCGGGCTGGGCGACCGCGCCGTGCTGCTTCTGCCGAGCGGTCCGGATTATGTCGCCGCCTTCTTCGGCTGCCTCTATGCCGGCGTCATCGCCGTGCCGGCCTATCCGCCGGAGTCGGTCCGGCCGCAGCATCTGGCCCGGATCCAGGGTATCCTCACCGACGCACAGCCCCACTTCATCCTGACGGACTCCACCCTGCTCGACACGCTGCGGGAAGCCGGCCGGGCCATGGCCGGCGGGCGGATGCCGGAGCTGCTGGCGGTGGACGCGACGGACGGCGGGCTTGCCGGCGACTGGTCGATGCCGCCGCTGTCGGGCGAGGACATCGCCTTCCTGCAATACACCTCCGGCTCCACCTCGGCGCCCAAGGGGGTGCGGGTCAGCCACGGCAATCTCGTCGCCAACGAAAGGCTGATCCGCCACGGCTTCGGCATCGGCGCCGACGACTGCATCGTCAGCTGGCTGCCGCTGTTCCACGACATGGGCCTGATCGGCGGGCTGCTCCAGCCGATCCACAGCGGCATTCCCTGCGTGCTGATGTCGCCGCGCTATTTCCTGGAGCGGCCGCGGCGCTGGCTGGAGGCGATCGGCCGTTACGGCGGCACCATCAGCGGCGGGCCGGACTTCGCCTTCCGCCTGTGCTGCGAGCGCATCGCCGATGGCGGGCTGGAAGGGCTGGATCTGCGGTCCTGGCGGCTGGCCTTCTCCGGGTCCGAACCGATCCGGCCCGACACGCTGGCCCGCTTCGCCGAGCGGTTCGCCCCGGCGGGCTTCGACAGCCGGTCCTTCTTCGCCTGTTACGGGCTGGCGGAGGCGACGCTGTTCGTCACCGGCGGCCGGCGCGGGCAGGGCATCACGCTGACGCCGTTCGACGGGCCGGCGCTGGCCGCCAACCGGGCGCTGCCGCCGGAGGATAACGCCGCGGTGACGATGCTGGCCGGCTGCGGCCATCCGCAGCCCGACCATCCCGTGCGGCTGGTCGATCCCGCCGGCGGCACGGAGGTGGGCGAGGGGACGGTCGGCGAGATCTGGGCCGGCGGGCCCAGCATCGCCGACGGCTACTGGCGCAATGCGGAGGCGACGGCCCGCGGCTTCGTCGAGCGCGACGGCGCCGTCTGGCTGCGCACCGGCGATCTGGGGTTCCTGAAGGACGGCGAGCTGTTCGTCACCGGCCGGCTCAAGGACATGCTGATCGTGCGCGGCCAGAACATCTATCCGCAGGATCTGGAGCGCAGCGTCGAGGAGGAGGTCGAGGTCGTCCGCAAGGGGCGGGTCGCCGCCTTTGCGGTCGAGCAGGACGGCCACGAGGGCATCGGCATCGCCGCCGAGATCGGCCGGACGGTGCTGAAGCTGGTGACGCCGGAGGCGCTGTGCGGCGCCATCGCCGCCGCCGTGGCCGACGCCTGCCAGGAGGCGCCGGCACTGGTCGCCCTGCTGGAGCCGGGCGCCCTGCCCAAGACCTCCAGCGGCAAGCTCCAGCGCTCCGCCTGCCGGTCCCTGCTGGATACGGGCGACCTGCCGGCCTTCCATGTCCAGCGCCGGGGAGCGCCCGTTGCAGTCGCCGATACCGCCGCCCGCGGTCTGACGGACCGCGAGAGCGTGGTCGCCGCGATCTGGGCGGAGGTGCTGAACGTCGCCATCGCCGATGGCGGCGCCCATTTCTTCGCGCTTGGCGGCAACTCGGTGTCGGTGGTGCAGGTCGTCGCCCGGCTGCGCGAGCGCTGCGGGCTGGCGGCCGACGTCGCCGACCTGTTCCGCCATCCCACCCTGGCGGAGTTCGCCGCCCGGCTGTCCGACGCCGCCCCTGCGACGATTGGCGGGACAATCCGGGCGCCCGCCCCGCAGACCGGGGCGATGGAGCGCGTCGCCGAGCCGTCGGCGGCCCAGGCCCGCATGTGGTTCGCCTGGAAGCTCGACCCGCAGGATTGCGGCTATACCATCTCCGGGCGGGTGCGCTTGCGCGGAGCCCTGAATCGCGAGGCCGTCCAGGCCGCGGTGGACCTGCTGGTCGGGCGGCACGAGAGCCTGCGCACCGTCTTCCGCGAGGAGGATGGCCGGCCGGTGCAGGTGGTGCGCCCCGCCGGCACGCTGCGCGTCATCCTCCGCCATACCGATCTGTCCGAAGCCGATTTGCCCGAAGCCGATCTGTCCGGCGAGGCGGACCGCGAGGCCGCCCTGCGGCGTCTGCTGGAGGAGGAGGTCCGCACGCCCTTCGATCTGGCCGAAGGACCGCTGATGCGGGTCCGGCTGATCGCCTGTGACGACGACGACCATCATCTGCAGGTCAGCCTGCATCACGCCATCGCCGACGGCTGGTCGATGACCGTCCTGCTCGACGAGTTCGGCGAAACCTATGCCGCTCACTGCGAGGGCAGGGTGCCCGGCCTGCCGGCCCTGACCGTCCAGTATGCCGACGTCGCCCGCTGGCAGCGCGAGCTGCTGGAGTCGGGCGAGGAGGCGCGCCAGCTCGCGTACTGGACCGCCATGCTGGGCGACCGCCACCCGGTGCTGGACCTGCCCACCGACCGTCCGCGTTCCGCCGGCGGCAGCCAGCGCGGCGCGGCGGTGCAGTGCGCCATCGACGACGGGCTCGCCAGCGGTCTGCGTGCGCTCGCCCGGCGGATGGGGGTGACGCTGCCGACCCTGCTGCTCGCCAGCTATGCGGCGCTGCTGCACCGCTATTCCGGCCAGGACGACATCCGTGTCGGCTGCACGCTGGCCAACCGGCGCAGCATGGACAGCGAAAGGCTGATCGGCTTCTTCGTCAACATGGCTGTGCTGCGCGCCGACCTGTCGGACGACCCGGCCTTCGACGCGCTGCTGGGCCGGCTCAACGAAGCGGCGCTCGACGCCCAGGCGAACCAGGATCTGCCCTTCGACCGGCTGGTCGAGGAGTTGCAGCCCCAGCGCGACCTCGCCCACCATCCGCTGTTCCAGGCCGCCTACGACCACCAGTGGCAGCGGTTGGACGGTCTCGACCGGCTCTCCGGCCTGCGGGTGGAGACCATCGAGCACCTGCAATACGCCACCCAGTTCGACCTGATCCTGCACACCACCGAGCGGGCCGGGCCGGACGGGACCGGCCGTCTCGGCGCCTTCTTCACCTACAGCCGCGACCTGTTCGAGCCGGAGAGCGTGGAGCGGATGGCGCGGCACTGGCTGACCCTGCTGCGCGGCGTCGTCGCCGACCCGGCGCAGCCGGTCGCCCGCCTGCCGCTGATGGACGCGGCGGAGACGGCGGCGCTGGTCGCCGGCTGGAACGATCCCGTCCGCAATTCCGCTCCTCCGCCCGCGGCGCTGCCCGCCGGCGCTCCCGGTCTGCATGCCCGCATCGCGGAACAGGCGTGCCGGACCCCCGATGCGCCGTCCGTGACCTGTGACGGAACGACCCTGAGCTATGGCGAGCTGGACCGTCGCAGCGACCGGCTGGCGTGGCAGCTGCGCGCGCTCGGCGTCGGGCCGGACCGGCTGGTCGGGCTGGCGGCCGACCGCTCCTGCGACCTGATCGTCGGCATGCTCGGCATCCTGAAGGCCGGCGGCGCCTATCTGCCGCTCGACCCCTCCTATCCGGCCGACCGGCTGCTCTACATGCAGGCCGACAGCGGCATCGGACTGGTCGTCACCCAGCCGCATCTGCGCGCCACGCTGCCGCTGGCCGACGGCGTGCGGGCTCTCTGCATCGGCGAGGAGCCCGACGCGCCCGACGGTCCGCCGCCGGACCTGAGTCAGGCGGGATCGCTCGCCTACTGCATCTACACCTCGGGGTCGACCGGCCAGCCCAAGGGCGTGGCGATCACCCATGCCAACGTGCTGCGGCTGTTCGAGTCCTGCCCGCCCGATCTGCGCTTTGACGGGCGCGACGTCTGGGCGCTGTTCCATTCCTACGCCTTCGACTTCTCGGTCTGGGAAATCTTCGGCGCCCTGCTGCATGGCGGGCGGCTGGTGGTCGTGCCCTACTACACCAGCCGGTCGCCGGCCGACTGCTTCGCCCTGCTGCGGGACGAGCGGGTGACGGTGCTGAACCAGACGCCTTCCGCCTTCCGGCAGCTGGTGCCGGTGGCGCTCGCCGCACCGCGCGACGCGCTGTCGCTGCGGCTGGTCGTGTTCGGCGGCGAGGCGCTGGAGATGGAAAGCCTGCGCGGCTGGTTCGACCGTTTCGGCGACGCCCGCCCGCGGCTGGTGAACATGTACGGCATCACCGAGACCACCGTCCATGTCACCCATCGCCTGCTGACCGCCGCCGACCTGCCCGAACCGGGGGAGGCGGACGCCCAGACCGAGGCCGGCGCCCCGGTCGGCATGCCGCTCGGCGACCTGCGCTGGTACTTCCTCGACCGTCATCTCCAGCCGGTGCCGCCCGGCGTGGCCGGCGAGATCCATGTCGGCGGTCCCGGGCTGGCGCGGGCCTATCTGAACCGCCCCGGCCTGACCGCGGAGCGTTTCGTCGCCGATCCGTTCGGCGGGAGCTTCGGCGACCCGGGCGGTCGCCTCTACCGCAGCGGCGACCTCGCGCGTTGCTGGCCGGATGGCCGGGTCGAGTATCTCGGCCGCGCCGACCAGCAGATCAAGCTGCGCGGCTTCCGCATCGAGCCGGGCGAGATCGAGGCGGCGATCCGCCGCCAGCCCGCCGTCGCCGACGCCGCCGTCCTGCTGCGCGGCGACGGGGCGGGGGACCGCCGGCTCGTCGCCTACGCCGTCGCCGACGAGGCCGCCCTGCGCGACCGGCCGGAGGAGCAGAGCGGCGATCTGGTCGGGCAGTGGAACACGGTGTTCGACGGCACCTATTCCCGCGCCGAAGCGGCGACGGGGCCGAGCTTCACCGGCTGGAACGACAGCTACGACGACCGCCCGATCCCCGAGGCGCAGATGCGGGAATGGCTTGACGCCACCGTCGCGCGCATCCTGGCGTTGAAGCCGGAGCGGCTGCTGGAGATCGGCTGCGGCGTCGGCCTGCTGACCCAGGCGCTGGCGCCCCGCTGCGCCGTCTATCATGGAACCGACTTCTCGGGGCAGGCCGTCGCCGATCTCGGCGCCTGGGCGGCCGGGCGGCCGGAGCTGGCCCATATCCGGCTGATGCGGCGCGAGGCGACCGACTTCAGCGGGGTGGAGGAGGGCGGCTACGACACCGTCGTCATCAACTCCGTCGTTCAGTATTTCCCGGACGGCGAGTATCTGCTGCGCGTGCTGGAGGGCGCGGCGCGGGTTCTGCGGCCGGGCGGGCGCATCTTCCTGGGCGACCTGCGGCCGCTGCATCTCCAGCCGCTGTTCCATGCCTCGGTCGCGCTCTGGCGGGCCGAGGCGCAGGCCGGCCCGGCCCAGCTGCGCGCCCGCGTCGGCCGCGCCGTCGCCGAGGATGGCGAGCTGCTGTTCGCCCCCGGCTTCTTCCCGGCGCTCCGCCGGCGCATTCCGGCGATCGGGCGCATCGACACCGACCTGCGCCGTGGCCGGGCCGACAACGAGCTGACCCGTTACCGCTTCGATGCCGTCCTTCACATTGACGGAGAGGAGTTGCTCCCGGCCGGCGGCTGGCGCGAGGCCGGGGAGGATCTGGCCCGTCTCGACCGCCTGCTGGCGGAGGAGCGGCCCGCCGGCCTGCTCATCGCCCGGATCGTCAACCGGCGGCTGGCCCGCGACCTTGCCGCCTGGACGGCGATGTCCGCCGCCGGATCGCCGGCCGCCGGTGAGCTGCGGGAGCGGATCGGCCGCCTGGAGCCCGCCGGTGCCGATCCCGACGCCTACCGCGCGCTGGCCGAAGCGCATGGCTACCGCGCCCGCATCGGCTGGAGCGTCGGCCCCGACGGTGCCGGCGACGCGGAGGGCCGCTTCGACGTGGAGCTCGTCGATCCGGCGCGGCTGGAGCGGCCCCCAGCGCTGCCGGAACAGCCGTCTGCCGGTGACTGGCGCGCCCAGTGCAGCGACCCTCTGCTGGCCCGGCAGCGGCGGACCTTCGCGCCGCGCCTGCTGTCCGTCCTGCGCGCCAGCCTGCCGGGGCACATGGTCCCGTCCCAACTGCTGCGCGTCGACCGCCTGCCGCTGACCGTCAACGGCAAGCTCGACCGCGACCGGCTGGCCGACCATGACCAGCCGATGCAGGTGACGGCCGCCGCCCATGTGCCGCCGGAAACGCCGGTGGAAACGTCGCTTGCCGCCATATGGGCCGAGGTGCTCGGCGTCACCCGTGTCGGGCTGGACGACGACTTCTTCGAACTCGGCGGCCACTCGCTGCTGGCGACCCAGGTGGCCTCGCGCATCGCCGCCGAGCTGGGGGTGACGCTCGACATCCGCACCCTGTTCGAGGCGACCGGGCTGCGCAGCCTCGCCCGCCGGGTGGAGGAGCGCCTCGCCACCGCCGGACCGGCCGCCGGGCCCGCCGGCGGGGCGGCCATCGAGGATGAGCTGGCCGCCGCTCTGAAGGCCATCGACGGCCTGTCGGAGGCCGAACTGAACGCGATCGCGGATGCCGCCCGCACCGGCGGCGCCACACCAGACAGCGCCAATACGGGGACCTCCCGATGACCAGCAGCCCGATGACCAGCAGCCCGTCCACCTCCGCCCTGCCGACCTCGCCGGTCCTCTCGCTCGACGGCCT
Source organism: Azospirillum endophyticum (assembly GCF_016595245.1). Lineage (GTDB taxonomy): Bacteria > Pseudomonadota > Alphaproteobacteria > Azospirillales > Azospirillaceae > Azospirillum > Azospirillum endophyticum. The sequence continues at coordinate 5,198 of NZ_JAENHM010000085.1, read as the reverse complement.
GTCGCGCAGCCGGCGCCGGGCGCTCGCTGCCGTGCTTGCCGCCAAGGGCATCGACGTCCACACCCGCTTCCCGATCCCGCGCGCCGACCGGTCCGAGCCGCTGCCGCTCTCCTTCGCCCAGCAGCGGCTGTGGTTCCTGTGGCGGATGGATCCGGGCGGTGCCGCCTACAACGTTCCCGGCGCCATCCGGGTGACCGGTCCGCTCGATCCGGCCCTGCTGGAGGCGGCCTTCACCCATCTGACCGAGCGGCACGAGGCCCTGCGCACCAGCTTCGCCGAGCGCGACGGCCAGCCGGTGCAGGTCGTCCACCCGCATCTGGCGCCGGTGCTCGTCCGCATCGACCTGTCGGATCTCGCCCCTGCCGAACGCGAAGCCCGCGCACGCGATCTGGCGCGCGAGGAGGCGCTGGCCCCCTTCGACCTCGGCACGGGGCCGTTGCTGCGCCTGACCCTGGTCCGGCTGGCGGATGACGATCATCTGCTGCTGGTCACCCTGCACCACATCGTCGCCGACGGCTGGTCGGTGGAGCGGTTCCTGGCGGAGTTCGCCCGCAGCTACGACGCCCTGCGGGCCGGGCGGCAACCGGACCTGCCGGCTCTGCCGATCCAGTATGCCGACTACGCCCAGTGGCAGCGCGACTGGCTGGAGGCCGGGGAGCGCGACCGCCAGCTCGCCTATTGGCGCGACCGGCTCGGCACCGACCATCCCGTCCTGTCGCTGCCGCTCGACCGGCCCCGCCCCGCGGTGCTGGGCGCCCATGGCGGCACGGTGGGCTTCCGGCTCGGCGCACAGCGCAGCCGCGCGCTGAAGGCGCTGGCCCAGGCCCGCGGCGTCACGCCTTTCGTGCTTCTGCTGGCCGCCTTCAAGCTGCTGCTGATGAAGCACAGCGGCGAGACCGACCTGCGGGTCGGCGTGCCCTTCGCCAACCGCAACCGGGTCGAGACCGAGGGGGTGGTCGGCTTCTTCGTCAACACGCTGGTCCTGCGCAGCCGGCTGGACAGCCGCGAGGGCTTCGGCACCCTGCTGGCCCGGCTGCGGGAAACCGCGCTGGAGGCGCAGGCCCACCAGGACCTTCCCTTCGAGCAGCTGGTCGAGGCGTTGCAGCCCGAGCGCAGCCTCAGCCACAACCCGCTGTTCCAGGTGAAGTTCAACTACGGCTTCGACACCTCGACCCTGCCGGCGCCGGAGGGGCTGCGTTTCGCGCCCGAGCCGACCGAGTTCCTGGGCGCCCATTTCGATCTGGCGCTGGACATCGCCGACGCCCAGGACGAGCTGCACGGCTCGATGACCTATGCCCGCGACTTGTTCGATGCCCCCGGCGTCGAGGGGCTGGTCGCCGATTACAGCAGCCTGCTGGACGCCGTTCTGGCCCAGCCCGACGCCCCCTTGTGGCGTCTCGGTCCGCAAGGCTCCGCGCCATGTGCCGAGGCCGGCGATTGGCGCGATCCGGCGCCCGGCGTGCTGGAGCTTTGGCAGGCCCGCGTCGCGGCCGAGCCGGAGGCCGTCGCCGTGTGCGACAGTGGGCGGACGCTCACCGTCCGCGCGTTGGACGGCCTTGCCAACCGGCTGGCGAACGCGCTGCGCGAAACCGGCCTCCGGCCGGGCGACCGGGTGCTGCTGTGCTTCGAGCGCTCCTGCGGCCTCGTCGCGGCACTGCTCGGCGTCATGAAGGCCGGCGCCGCCTATGTGCCGCTCGACCCCTCCCAGCCGGCGGAGCGGCTGCGCCGCCTCGCCCTGTCGAGCGGCGCGCGCTGTGTCGTCGCGGCGGGGCCGACATTGTCCGCCGCCGGTGCCACGGGCCTGCCCTGTCTCGACCTCGACGGTCCGGAGATCGCCGGCCGCCCCGACCGGTTCGACGGCCCGGTTCCGGCCGAGGCGCTGCCGGCCTATGTCATCTATACCTCGGGATCGACCGGCGAGCCGAAGGGCGTCCTGGTCAGCCACGGCGCGCTCGGCAGCTATCTGCGCGGCGTGCTGGAGCGGTTGGCCGTTCCGAAGGGCAGCGCGATGGCCATGGTCTCGACCGTCGCCGCCGACCTGGGGCACACGGTGCTGTTCGGGGCGCTCTGCCATGGCGGCGCCCTGCATCTGGCCGACGACGCCACCGCCCGCGACCCCGACCGCTTCGCCACCTGGATGGCCGGATGCGGCGCCGGGGTCCTGAAGATCGTACCAAGCCATCTGCGCGGCCTGCTCCATGCCGGCCGCGCCGCCGACGTGCTGCCGCGCGACCTGCTGGTTCTGGGGGGCGAGGCCTGCGACGGCGGTCTGGTGGAACAGGTGCGGGGGCTGCGGCCGGGCCTGCGCGTGCTCAACCATTACGGTCCGACCGAGACGACGGTCGGCGTCCTCGCCCACGAGGTTCCGGCTGCCATTCCGCCCTTGGTTCCGCTGGGCCGGCCGCTGGCGAATGTCCGCGCCCGCGTGCTCGACGCCGATCTGGAGCCGGTGCCCGCCGGTGCCGTCGGTGAGCTTTACATCGGCGGCGACAGTCTTGCCGACGGCTATCTCGGCCGGCCGGCGCTGACCGCGGCCCGCTTCGTTCCCGATCCCCAGCCGCGCCGGCCGGGCGACCGGCTCTACCGGACCGGCGACCGCGTGCGCCTGCGGCGGGACGGGCTGCTGGAGTTCGTCGGCCGCCTGGACGATCAGGTCAAGATCCGCGGCCATCGCGTCGAGCCGGGGGAGGTCTCCGGCGTGCTGAAGGGCCTGTCCGGGCTGGCTGACGTGCTGGTGATCGCCGGCACCGCCGCCCATGGCCCGGCTGCCGGGCAGCTGATCGCCTATTGCGTGCCGTCCGCCGGATCGCCGGATGCGGCTGCCCTGCGCGAAGCCGCTGCCGCCCTGCTGCCGGACCACATGGTCCCGGCCCATTGGGTGATGCTCGACCGGCTGCCGCTGACCGCCAACGGCAAACCGGACCGCAAGGCGCTGCCGGCTCCCGTCCTCGCCGAGGAAGCCCCCCGAACCGCGATGACGGAGACGGAGCAGCGCCTTGCGGCCATCTGGGCGGAGGTTCTGAAGCGTGAGACGGTGGATGTCGGCGCCAGCTTCTTCGCCATGGGCGGGGATTCCATCCTCAGCCTCCAGCTGATCGCCCGCGCCCGCAAGCAAGGGCTGAAATTCACTCCGAAACAGCTGTTCGAGGCGCAGAGCATCCGCGCGCTCGCCGCCCTGCTGGATGCCCGCTCCCAGGCGGGCGCCCCTGCGCCGGCCCGGATTCCGGAGGCTGCACCGGCCATCGGCACCGCCGCCATGCCGGACGCCGCTATGGAGGCGACGATTCCCGCGGTGCCGCGCGGCGACGGCCTTCCGCTGTCCTCCACGCAGCGCCGGCTGTGGTTCCTGTGGCGCCTCGATCCCGCCAGCACCGCCTACACCATCTCCACGGCGCTGCGCCTGCGCGGCCGGCTCGACACCGAGAGCCTGCGGCGGGCCTTCGCCCTGGTGTCGGCACGGCATGAAAGCCTGCGGACGCGCTTCGTCGACCGCGGTGGCGAACCCCGTCAGGTCATCGATCCAGAGCCCGGTTTCGACTGGACGGTCGAGGCGCCGGAGGATTCTGCCCTGCTGGAGGACCGGCTGCGCGCCGAGGCCGCCCGCCCCTTCGATCTGGAACGGGGGCCGCTGCTGCGGTTGCGCCTGTTCCGCCTGCCGGGCGAGGAAGGGCATGCGCTGTCCCTGGCGATGCACCATATCGTCTCCGACGGCTGGTCGATGAACATCCTGGTGGATGAGGTCGCCCGGGCCTATGCGTTGCTATCGGCCGGCCAGCCGGCGGCGCTGCCGCCTCTGCCGCTTCACTATGCCGACTATGCCGCGTGGCAGGAGCGCTGGATGGAGGGGGACGACGCCCGCCGGCAGCTCGACTATTGGCGGGGACGGCTGGGCGGGGAACAGCCGGCGCTCGACCTGCCGGCCGACAGGCCCCGCCCGCCGATGCAGAGCCATCGCGGCGCCGCGGTGGAATTCCGGCTGGAGGCGCCGCTGGTCGCCGGACTGTCCGCCGTCGGGCGGGAACAGGGGGCGAGCCTGTTCATGGTCCTGCTCGCCGCTTTCGCCGCCCTGCTGCACCGGCACAGCGGCCAGACCGACCTGCGCATCGGCGTGCCGACCGCCAACCGCGGCCGGGTCGAGTTGGAGAGCCTGATCGGCTTCTTCGCCAACACCCAGGTCCTGCGCATCGAACCCGACGGGCGGATTCCCTTCGACCGCTTCCTGGCCGGTGTGCGCGACGAGGTTCTGGCCGCCCAGGCCAATCAGGACCTGCCCTTCGACGCCCTGGTGGAGGCCCTGCAGCCGGCGCGCAGCCTCGACCGCAACCCGCTGTTCCAAGTGATGGCCAGCCACAGCCGGCCCCGCTCCGACGCGCTGCGCCGCCTGCCTGGCCTCGACATCGCGGAGCATCCGCGCCGGCACCATGCCGCCCAGTTCGACCTGTCGCTGCACAGCGAGGAACAGGCCGACGGTTCGCTGTGCGCCACCCTGATCTACGCCACCGACCTGTTCGACGCGGCGACGGTCCAGCGCTTCGGCAGCCATCTGGAGCGGATTCTCCGCGGGGTGGCCGAGGCGCCCACGGTGACGCTGGGCTATCTGCCGATCCTGGACGCCGCCGACTGGCCGGCGGTGGAGCCCACCCCCCGTGCGCCCGCCGGCCCGCTGGTTCCAGACGTTATCGCGGAGCAGGCTGCTCTGCACGGTGCGCGCCCTGCCTTGAGCTTTGGCGGGCGGACGCTGAGCTATGCCGGGCTGGAGGCGCAGGCGAACCGTCTGGCCCACCGGCTGCAGGCGCTCGGCGTCGGGCCCGAGGTGACGGTCGGCGTCGCCGCCGAACGCTCGCTGGAGCTGGTCGTCGGCCTGCTGGCGGTGATGAAGGCCGGCGGCGCCTATCTGCCGCTCGACCCGGACCTGCCGCCGGCCCGGCTCAAGGCCATGGCCACGGACGGCGGCATCGCCCTGCTGCTCACCCAGAGCCACCTCGCCGACCGGCTGAGCGGCGACGCGCTGCCGGAGGCCGTCCGCCTGCTGCTGCTCGACGCCGAGGACACCGGCGGCCTGCCGGACAGCCCACCCGTATCCGGTCTGCGGCCCGATAACCTTGCCTACCTGATCTACACCTCCGGCTCGACCGGAACGCCCAAGGGGGCGGGCAACAGCCATGGCGCCCTGCTGAACCGGCTGGCCTGGATGCAGA
>NZ_JAENHM010000084.1 GCF_016595245.1 Azospirillum endophyticum | reverse complement strand
CTACTCTCGCGACGAATCGCGCGAGCATCAACAACCTAACCGATTCTGAGTCGGACTCTAAGGAGCACGGGCTTTTCGCTGTTCCGGCCTTCGTCCTCTCTCCAGGACGGCAGGTGCGAAGGGGCGGGCGCTGTGGGAGCCCCGTCGGAAGACCGCCGGCATCCGTGGGGCCGGGCCGCTGATCGGGGGAACTTGCCGACCATGAAGGCCGCAGCGCCGCCGATCAGGTGGAGGTGGCCTTCTACGCAGCGCTCGCCGCCGGTCTCAGCCCGAAGATCTCGCAGGGTACCGTGCCTGACGCTGTCCCCGCCGCTGTCCCTCGCCAGGGCCGATCTGGAGCGGGCCTTGGCGGTAGTCGCATACACGAGGCTCCGCCGGGTGTGCTTCCCGCATTTTAGTTCGCTCCACAAATGGTCTGTTCTCCCGTCATACCATGCCTTAGCATGGCTGCGGCAACGTGACCCTTATGGTGAGTCCCGTCTTCTTTCCGGTCGGACAGGAGTTTTCCGCTGGTCCAGGCGAACCGGCTGAAATGCAGACCACCGGCAATCCGAGCCGAACTCCCCCGGAATCCCGATATTCCAGAACGAGGATGCAGAAAAATGTCAGGCAAGAACCATGTGCGGGCTGCGGGTGCCTTCCGGCAGCTTTTGAAGGACCGCAAGCCGTTGCTGGGGACCTTCATCAAGACGCCGACGAGCCACACTGTCGAAGTGTTCGGCGAACTCGGATTCGATTTTGTCGTGATCGATGCCGAACATGCTCCGTTCGACCGCCGTTCGATCGATGTTGCGCTTCTGGCGGCACGCGCCGCCGGAATTGCCGGTCTCGTCCGTGTTGCAGAACCCAGCCCGTCGCAAATCCTTGCGGCTCTCGACGACGGAGCGGCGGGCGTGCTGGTTCCCCATGTCGCCTCGCCGGAAGCCGCCGCGGCCGCCGTATCGGCCTGCCGCTACCGGGGCGGAAGGAGAGGGTTCTCCAATTCGCCGAGGGCCGGTCGCTATGGTGGGATGGCGCTGTGGCCCCATGTCGAGGCGCAGGATGCCGCCGTCGCCGTCATCGCGATGATCGAGGACCCGGAGGCGCTCGACGTCCTGGATCCGATCATGGCCGTCGAAGGGCTGGATGCGGTTTTCATCGGCCGCGCCGACCTTACCGTCGCCCTCGGCGCCGCTTCACCAGAGGCGCCGGAGGTGCGGTCTGCGGTCATGCAAATCATCGAGGCTGCCTCCAGGGCCGACCTGCCGGTCTGCATCATGGCGGCGACCGTCGAGGAAGCGGAGTCCTTCGCCCAACTGGGGGCGACCGGCTTCATGATCGGTTCCGACCTGGGGCTGATGCGTCAGGCGGCAAGCCGCATCCATGGCGATTTCGCCGGAGTGAGGCAATCGTCCGGTGGGTGAGGGAAGGCAGGATGGATGACGCGCATGAAAGGGGCGCCCCATTGAAAATATAACGTTGACAGCACGAACCATCGGCGCAATCATATAAATATATTGAAACGGCATTTCAATATTCAAAACATCAGCCACGCAGCTCAGCAGAATACCAGCAAACTGCCGGTCAAGGCCGTCGTTTGCCTATCGGCAGGCGCGATGAATGAAATGCCATTTCAATATTTGAAACGTCACTGGAGTGATGCGGTGCCAGTCGATCAAAAGGCAGTCCGGAAGCCTGTCGATCACGCGATCGAGGGGCAGAAGGCAGAAGGGAAGGAGCCCGCGGGAACCAGCACGCTGGATCTCGCCCTTCGTGCGCTGGAATTCCTGGCGCATGAAAGCCAGCCCCTGTCCCTGGCCCACATCGCCGAAGCGCTTTCGGCGTCGAAAGCCACGATCTATCGCCATCTCGTAACCCTGCAACGCCACGGCCTGGTCAGCCAGGATCCAGATACCGGGCGTTACGAGGTCGGGGTGAAGCTGCTGGTGCTGGGCGAGGCGGTGCGTGCGCGCTTCGACGTGGTGTCCGCCGCCCGCGAGGAGCTGATGCGCCTGCGCGACGCCACCGGGCAGGCGGTCACCATCTGCCGGATGGTCGACGGCGACCTCGTGGTTCTGGACTTGATCCAGGGCCGTTCGGTCATCGAATTCGGCACCCGGCCAGGAACCCGCTTCGATCTGCACGCCAGCGCCCACGGCAAGGTCTGGATGGCCTTCGGGGCGCCGGCCCTGCTCGGGCGGACCCTAGCCGCGCCGCTGAAACGCTGGACACCCCACACCATCGCCGACGCCGGCCGCCTGCAAGAGGAGGTGGACGTCGTCCGCCGCCAAGGCTGGGCCGTCGCCGCCGACGAAATGATCACCGCCGTCAATGCCCTTGCGGCACCCGTCTTCGACCACCGCAACCAGATCGCCGGTTCGATCGCGATCGTCGGTGCCACCCAATTCATCCCTTCCCCCCCTGATGCCGTCCAACTGGAGAAGCTGCTTGCCGCCGCGCAGGCCATCTCCCGCGGGCTCGGCTGGAGATCGAGCCGATGAGCTATTCACTCGCCGTCGATATCGGCGGCACCTTCACCGACATCGTGCTGCGCAATTCCGACGGCCGGCTGACCGTCGACAAGACCTTGACCACTCACGAGGATCTGCTGTCGGGCTTCTTCGGCGGCGTCCAGTCGGTCCTGAAGAAGGCCGGCGTTGCGGCCGGCGATGTCGACGGCGTCGTCGTCCACGCCACCACCGTGGTCACCAACGCGTTGATCGAGCGCAAGGGGCCGCCGACGGCGCTGGTGGTGACGGAGGGGTTCCGCGACGTGCTCGCCATCCGCAACGAGCACCGCTACGACATGTACGACCCGCAGATCGAGTTCCCGGAGCCGCTGGTGCCGGACGAGCTGACCTTCGGCTTCCGCGAACGGACGCTGGCCGACGGCACGGTGCTGGTCGAGCCGACGGCGGATGACATCGCGGCTCTCGCCGAGCGCATCCGCGACAGCGGGGCGAAGGCTGTGGCGGTGTGCTTCGTCAACAGCTTCGCCAACCCGGCCAACGAGGCCGCCGTCGCCGCGGAACTGGCGCGCCGGCTCAACGGCGTATTCATCTGCACCTCGTCCGACGTGGCGCCGCAGATCCGCGAATATCCGCGCGCTTCGACCGCGACGGTGAACGCCTACACCATGCCGATCTCGCAGCCCTATCTGCGCCGGCTCAGCGACCGGCTGCGGACCGAGGGCTTCGGCAACACGCCGCTGATCATGCTCAGCTCCGGCGGGGTCGTCGGTGCCGAGACCGCCGGGCGCAACCCGGTGCGGATGATCGAGAGCGGCCCGGCGGCGGGCGCGCTCGCCGCCTGCCATTATGCCGAGATTCTCGGCATCGACCGGCTGATGTCCTTCGACATGGGCGGCACCACCGCGAAGGCCTGCCTGATCGAGAACCGCACCCCGCTGGTGACCGGTCTGTTCGAGGTCGACCGCCGATACCGCTTCAAGGAGGGCAGCGGCCTGCCGGTGACGGTTCCCTCCATCGACTTGATCGAGATCGGGGCCGGCGGCGGCAGCATCGCCCATGTCGATGGTCTCGGCCTGCTGAAGGTCGGGCCGGAGAGCGCCGGCTCCAACCCTGGTCCGGCCTGCTACGGCCGCGGCGGGCGCAGCGCCACCGTCACCGACGCCGACCTGATGCTCGGGCTGATCGATGCCGACAACTTCCTCGGCGGCGAGATGAGGCTGGACCGGGCGGCGACCGAGGCGGCCTTCGCCGAGCTGGCCGGTGCGCTGGGCGGCACGCCGGTGCAGGCGGCGCGCGGCATCTACCGCGTGGTGACCGAGGCGATGGCGTCGGCCGCCCGGTCGCACGCCACCGACCGCGGCGTCGACTACCGCGGCCTGCCGCTCTTCGCCTTCGGCGGCGCCGGTCCGCTGCATGCCTGCGGCGTGGCGGAGCTGCTGCAAAGCTCGTCGGTCATCGTGCCGCCGCAGTCGAGCGTCTTGTCGGCCTTCGGCACGCTGGTGACGCCGCTGCGGCTCGATCTCGTGCGCAGCGACCTGATGCGGCTGGACGGCGTCGACTGGGAACGGGTGGACCGCATCCTCGCCGAGCTGGAGAAGGAGGGACGCGGCGCCCTGACCGAGGCGGGCTGCGCCCCGGCCGACGTCCGTGTGCTGGTCGGCGCCGACATGCGCTACACCGGCCAACAGAATGAGGTCACGGTGATGTTCGACCGCGACCCGCGCAAGGCGCGCGACATCGACGCCTGCGTTGCCCAGTTCGCCGAGACCTACCGCGTGCTCTACGGCATGAACCCGTCGCACGTCCCGGCCGAGATCGTCACCTGGCGCGTCACCGTGCAGGGGCCGGCCATCCGCTTCCATTCCGCGGGCCGCATGGCCGGCGAGCCCGGCAAGCCCAAGGGAACCCGCCCCGTCCATGCCTGGCAGGACGGGCAGGCGGTTCCGGTCTACGAGCGCGGCGACCTCGCCGTCGGCCAGACCGTCGCCGGCCCGGCCATCATCGAGGAGCGCGAGACCACCACGGCCATTCCCCCTGGCTGGATCGCCGCCATCGACCCCATGGGCTGCATCGTCGCCACCGCGGCCCCCGCCGCCCACGCTTGACCCGCCCACGCCCGAACACACCCCATCACAGGAGCCGGAACATGGACGGCGTCGAACTTGAAATCCTTTGGTCCAACCTGATCGGCGTGGTGACGGAACGCGCCAAGGCGTTGCAGCGCATCGCCTTCAGCCCGATCGTCCGCGAGGCCGGCGACCTCGCCTGCGCGCTGTTCGACCAGCGCGGCCGCATGGTCGCCCAGGCCAACACCGGAACGCCCGGCCACATCAACTCGCTGGCCTTCGCCGGCGCCCATCTGGTCAAGGAGTTCGCTGGGCGCTGCGAGCCGGGGGACGTGTTGATCACCAACGACCCGTGGCTATCGGCCGGCCACTTCTTCGACATCACGACCCTGACGCCGATCTTCCGCGGCGACAGGCTGATCGCCTATATCGGCTCGACCATCCACCACACCGACATCGGCGGCTACGGCATCGGCGCCGGCGCCCGCGACGTGCATGAGGAGGGGCTGTGGATCCCGCCGCTGAAGCTCTATGAGCGGGGCACGCCCAACCCCGTGCTGCACGCGATGATCCGCCGCAACGTCCGTACCCCCGACGCGGTGTTCGGCGACCTCGCCGCCCAGGTTTCGAGCGGGCAGGCCGCCGCCGAGCATCTGGTCGCGCTGTGCGAGCGCCACGGGTTGGAAGACATCGAGGCGCTGTCCGACGAGATCATCGACCGCTCGGAGACGAGCACCCGCGACGCCATCCGCCGGCTCCGTCCCGGCACCTATCACGGTGAGTCGGTGTTCGACGTGCCGGGCGGCGAGAAGATCACGCTGAAGGCGGCGCTGACCATCGACACGGAGACCGGCACGATCACGGTCGATTTCGCCGGCAGCTCGATGCAGACCTCCACCGGCATCAACGTCGTCCTGAACTACACCCACGCCTACGCCACCTTCGCCATCCGCAGCTGCCTGAACCACGAGCTGCCCAACAACACCGGCAGCCTCGCCCCCATCCAGGTCAAGGCGCCGGAAGGATCGATCATCAACTGCCGCTACCCGGCGCCGGTCAACGCCCGCCATGTCGTCGGCATGTATGTGCCGATGCCGATCCTGAAGGCGCTCTACCAGGTCTTCCCCGAAAAGGTGCTGGCCGAGGGTTCAGGCGCGGTCTGGACCATCCAGATCGAGGGCCGCAAGGCCGACGGGCGCCCCTTCACCTCGTCGATGTTCAACTATTCGGGCGGGATGGGCGCGCGCGCCGGCAAGCCCGGCCCCAGCGCAACCTGCTATCCGACCGGGGTCGCCGCCGTGCCGGTGGAAATCCTGGAAGCCGCCATGCCGATCGTCTTCGACCGCAAGGAGCTGCGACGCGGATCGGGCGGGGCGGGGCGCATGCCGGGCGGCGACGGCCAGATCATCGCCTTCCACATGAATACCAGCGATCCCTGGCTGCTCAATGCGGTGCCGAGCCGGCTCGACATGGGGCCGGAAGGTCTCGGTGGCGGCGATCCCGGCCAGCCCGGCCGCTTCCTGGTCAATGGCGAGTCGGTCAGTCAGGCCCGCAAGCTCAGCATGAAGGCGGGGGACGCGGTGGTGCTGGAAACGCCCGGCGGCGGCGGTTACGGCGCGGCGTAGGGGGCGGCATCCTTCCGTCCCCTCCCTGACCCTCCGCCGCGCTCGGACTGGCCGGTTGGCCGGGCGCGGGGGGAGGCTCGGAGAGGGGGCAACCGCCGCAACGGCGCTCCAAGAAAAAAGCGAACCAAACACGGGAGGATAGGAGCATGTCCTTGCGAAACGCGCAGCGGACGGTTGCGATGACTGCAGCGATGGCTGCGGCCCTGCTGTTCGGCACGGCGCCGGCCCAGGCCGCCGATGTCCTGAAGATCGGAATCTCGGCCGGCCTGACCGGCTACGCCGCCACCGTCGACCGTGCCTGGCGCGACGGGGTGCAACTCGCCGCCGACGCCCTGAACGCCAAGGGCGGCGTGATGGGGCGGAAGGTCGAGGTGGTGGTCGAGGACAACCGCTCCGAACCGCAGGAGGCGGTGACCGCCTATCGCAAGATGATCTCCTCCGACGGGGTCGACGTCTTCATCAGTGGCTGCGTTTCGGCCGGCAATTTCGCCGCCGCCGGCATGGTGGCGCGGGCCGAGAAGCCGATGATGCTGTGCTCCATCCTGCCGCAGCAGGCCTCCCAGGTGAAATGGGCCTTCACCACCTTGCCGCCGGCCGGATTCGAGGTGGAGAAGCGGTTCGAGTACCTGCGCGACAAGACGCAGATCCGCAAGGTCGGCGTCCTGCACGATCCGACACCCTATGCGCTGCTGCAGAAATCCGTCGCCGAGAAGATCGCGGGCAAATACGGGCTGGAGGTGGCCGGCGTCGAATCCTACAAGCAGGATGACGCCGACCTCAGCGTCCAGCTCACCAAGCTCCAGTCGGCCGGTGCCGGTGCGGTCATCAAGATCGGGCTGGGCGGCACCACTTTGACCGCCGCCAAGAACATGAAGCAGCTGGGCTCCTCCATGCTGCTGATGACCAGCCTGGAGGATCTGGCCGTCTTCAAGCCGGTGTCCGAGGTGCTGGGCGACCGGTTCCTGTTCGTCGCCTCGCCGTCGCAGGTGTTCGACGCGCTGCCGGAAAGCGCGACCAGGACGGAAATCTCCAAGTTTCTCGAACCGTGGCGCGCCAAGTACGGCGATCGCGATCCCAACTGGGCGTCGCGCGGCTGGGATGGGGTGATGCTGACCGTGGCCGCCATCGAGGCGGGCAAGTCGGCCGCCGGTCCGTCCATGCGTGACCGGATCGAGACGATCACCGGCTTCCAGGGCACCACCGGCATCTACAACTTCACGCCCGAAAACCATCAGGGCATCACCGCGAACCCCTTCGTCCTGGCGACCATCGCCGACGACCGGGTGAAGATCGTCCAATGACGGCGGCCTTCCGCTCACCCGCGGTGTCTCCCGTTGCGGTTCCCGGTCCGTCGGCATCCGGTCCGGCCGCTCCGGTCCTGGCGGCAAAAGGGCTCAGCGCCCGCTACGGCCAAGTCCAGGCGCTGGCGCCGCTCGATTTCGAGGTTGGGTCCGGCGAGCTGGTGGCGGTGCTCGGCCCCAACGGGGCGGGGAAGTCCACCCTGCTGCGGGCCATCCTCGGGCTGGTCGCCACCGGTGGCGAAGTCAGTTTCCAGGGCACGGTGCTGCCCCGCCGCAATCCGGCGGCGGTGGCATCGAGGGGGGTGGTGCTGGTGCCGGAAGGGCGCGGCATCTTCGGGCCGATGACGGTGGCCGAGAATCTCGAACTCGGCGCCTGGAGCCTCGGCGGCGGACGGCGGAGCCGGGTGGCGCAGGAGCGCCGCCTGTCCTGGGTTTTCGAGCTGTTTCCGCGCCTGAAGGAGCGGCTTGGCCAAACCGCCGGATCGATGTCCGGCGGCGAGCAGCAGATGCTGGCGATTGGCCGCGCCCTGATGGCCGACCCGAAGATCCTGCTGCTCGACGAACCGTCGCTCGGCCTCGCCCCGCGGGTGACCGAGGAGATCCTGGAGACGCTGGGCGTCCTCAACCGCTCCGGCCTGCCCGTGGTGCTGGTGGAACAGCGCGCGCCCTCGGCGCTGAAGCTGGCGAACCGCGCCTATCTGCTGTCGCTCGGCCGGCTCGCCGCCGTCCTCGACCCCCGCGAGGTCCAATCGCATGACCAGCTCGCCCAATATTATTTCGCGTAAGGGCCCGGATTTGCGCAGGGTCTTCCCGGTGCCGGCCCAGCCGGCGCCGCGCAACCGGCTCGCCGCCGCGGCCCCCTGGTTGGTCGCCGCCTGCATCGTCGGCTACGCGCTGTTCGCCGGCGGCTATCCGGCCACCGTCGTCGGCTTCGCGCTGATCTATGCCATCTTCGTGTCGGGCTTGAACATCTTCATGGGGCTGACCGCCCAGGTCTCCTTCGGCCAGAGCGCCTTCGCGGCGGTCGGCGGCTACGCCTCGGCGATCCTGACGACCCAGTATGACTGGGGCTGGCTCCCCGCCATGGTCGCCGGCATCGCCGCCGCGCTGGCGGCGGCCTTCGCCATCGGCTATCCGACCCTGCGCCTGAAGGGCCATTACCTGTCGATGGCGACGCTCGCCATCGGGCTGATCGCGCATGAGATCGCGGTGGAATGGGAAAGCGTCACGATGGGCTATCTCGGCATCTCCGGAATCCCGCCCATCGACATCGCCGGCTATGAGCTGGCGGGCGACCGCGCGATCCTGATCATGCTCAGCCTCTGCGTCGCCGCCACGGTGTTCGCCGTTTCGCGCATCCGCAGCTCCCGCCTGGGCCGCGCCTTCGCCGGCCTTGCCGGCAGCGAGGATGCCGCCCGTGCGCTCGGCATCGACGTCGCGCGCTACAAGCTGGTCTCCTTCCTGCTGGCCGCCTCCTTCGCCTCCTTTTCCGGTTCGCTGTTCGTCCATGTGGTCGGCTATGTCAGCCCGGAAGTGTTCAGCCTGCACATGGTGATCCTGTCCTTCACCATGCTGTATGTCGGCGGCATCGGCACGGTCGCGGGACCGGTGATCGGTGCGCTGGTCGTCAGCGCCCTGCCGGAGACCTTCCGCGCCTTCCGCGACTACCAGGACCTGGCTTACGGCACCGCGCTGATCCTGCTGCTGATCTTCGCCCCGCGGGGACTGGCGGGCCTCTTCGCCGCCCTCGACCGGAAGCCTTCCTCCGACCGTGGGAAAGGGGGGACGGCGCCATGACCGCCTGTCTGGACGTCCGCGACGCCACCCGCAGCTTCGGCGGCCTCGTCGCGGTGAACGCGGTCAGTTTTCAGGTGATGCCGCGCAGCGTCACCGCGGTGATCGGACCGAACGGAGCCGGCAAGACCACCCTGTTCAACCTGATCTCCGGCGCCATCGCCCCCAGTTCCGGCCGGATCCTGTTCGAAGGCACCGACATCACCCGGGAGGCGCCCGAAGCCAAGGCGGCGCGCGGCCTGATCCGCACCTTCCAGCTGGTGAAGCTGTTCGCCGACCTCAGCGCGGTGGAGAACGTGAAGGTCGGCTTCCATCTGCGCAGCCGGGGCGGGCTGCTGGCGGCCCTGCTGCGCCCGCGCCGGGTCCGCGGGATGGAGGCGGCGATCGAGCGGCGCGCCCGCGAACTGCTGGACCTCGTCGGGCTGGGCGCCGCCGCCGATCTTCCGGCCTCGGCCCTCAGCTATGGACAGGGCCGGCTGCTGGAGGTCGCCCGCGCGCTGGCCGCCGAACCGAAGCTGCTGATGCTGGACGAGCCGGCGGCCGGGCTGAACGCCGACGAGACGGCGCGGCTGTCCTCCCTGATCCGTCGCATCGCGGAGGGGGGCACGGCGGTTCTCCTGATCGAGCACGACATGCATCTGGTGATGAACACCGCCGACGACGTGGTGGTGGTCGATTTCGGCAAGAAGATCGCCCAGGGCGCGCCCGACCGCATCCGCCAGGATCCGGCCGTCATCGCCGCCTATCTCGGCTGACCGGGGAGGAGACCCATGGACGCGACGCTCATCGGCCAGAGTCTGGTCAGCGGCCTCGGCATCGGCTGTGTCTACGGCCTGATCGGGATCGGCTTCTGCGTGATCTACAACGCCAGCGGCATCGTGAATTTCGCCCAGGGCGCCTTCGTGATGCTGGGCGGCATGATCACCCACGTGCTGCTGGTGCGCGGCGAGCTGCCCTACGGCCTCGCCATCCTGCTGGCGGTGCTGATCGTGGCACTGCTCGGCGTGGCGGTCGAACGGCTGGTGGTGCGCCCGCTGTGGAACCGCAATGCGCCGATGTTCGTGATGATCCTGGCGACGCTGGCCGCCCAGATCGTCATCGAGCGCCTGACCTACCTGGCGATCGACGACCAGCCCAAGACCCTGCCGGTCTTCACCGACCTGCCGCCGGTCATGCTGCGCGGCATCGCCGTCAACATGCAGTCGCTGTGGATCGTCGCCGGCTCGCTCGCCATCGTGGCGGCGCTGGCGCTGTTCTTCAAGACCACGCGCACCGGCAAGGCGATGCGGGCCTGCGCCATCAACCGCGAGGCGGCGGCCCTGCAGGGCATCCCGGTCCATTCGATGCTGGCGCTGGCCTTCGCGCTCAGCGCCGGGTTGGGCGCGGTTGCCGGCATCATGCTGACGCCGACGCAGTACACCGCCTTCGACATCGGCGTGCCCTTCGCCATCTCCGGCTTCATCGCCGCCATCATCGGCGGCTTCGGCCGGCCCTTCGGCGCCTTCCTCGGCGGGCTGATGCTGGGCGTGACGCAGGCCGGCGCCATCCTGGCCTTCGGGGCGGGGATGAAGACCATCGTCGCCCTGTCGATCCTGCTGCTTTTCCTGTTCGTCCGCCCGTCCGGCATCCTCGGCCCGGCCAAGTGACACTCCCACGGAATTTGGAGACATCCGACATGACGCTTCCCAACGTCGACTGGAACGCGCTGCCCTGGACCCCGGTGCGGCCGGGCGTCGACCGCAAAGTCTTCACCGGTGAGGGCGCCACGCTGGCGCTGCACCGCCTGATGCCCGGCCATGAGCCGCGCCCGCACAGCCATGTGCACGAGCAGATCGTCCTCATCCTTGCCGGCACCATCCGCTTCCACGTCGGCGGCGAGGAGCATCTGGTCGGTCCCAACGGCCTGCTTGCCATCCCGCCCAACGCCGAGCATTGGGGCGAGGTCGTCGGCGACGAGCCGGTGCTGAACCTGGACATCTTCACTCCGAAACGGCCAGAATATTTGTAAGCCCAGCGGAAGGTGCGCCGGAATGCGCCGCCCGATTGAAGGGGCCAGTCCAACAGGGGAACAGTGCCGGTGAATCTCTTCTCGCTTCTCGATCAGGCGGCGGCCCGCCATCCCGACCGCGGGGCGGTGTTCCGCGGGACCGAAGCGGTCCACAGCTTCGCGGGCTTGCGCTCGCGGGCCTTGCGCCTCGCCGCCGGGCTCCGCGCCGCCGGAGAACCGGGCGACCGGATCGCCATCGCCACCGAGAATGTGCCGGAATATGTCGAGCTGTTCTTCGGCGTCTGGGCCGCCGGCATGGCGGCGACGCCGGTGAACGCCAAGCTGCATGCCCGGGAACTTGTCCAGATCCTGGAGGATTCCGGTGCCTCCACCGTCTTCGTCTCGCCCAAGCTTGCCAGCGGGCTGGAGGAGACGCTGGTCGGCTCGCCGGCGGCATCCTGCCGCCGCATCGTTATCGGCGGGGCCGATTACGCCGCGCTGGCGGCGGGAGATGAGTGGACTGGCCCGATCGATCCCGACCCGCAGGCGTTGGGCTGGCTGTTCTACACCAGCGGCACCACCGGGCGGTCAAAGGGGGCGATGCTGTCCCACCGCAACCTGCTGGCCATGACCATCGCCCATCTCGCTGACGTCGAGACGGTGGACGAGGAGTGCAGCCTGCTGCACGCGGCGCCGATGTCGCACGGTTCCGGCCTCTACATGGCGGCCTATGTCGGCCGTGGCGCCCGCCAGGTGGTTCCGGCATCGTCCGCTTTCGAGCCGGCGGAATTCCTCGACCTCTGCGACCATCATCCTGGTTGCGGCGCCTTCCTGGCTCCGACCATGGTCCAGAGGCTGCGGCTGGAGGCCGAGCGCACCGGCCGCCGGCCGGCCAACCTGCGCAGCGTCGTCTATGGCGGCGGCCCGATGTATGTCGAGGAGCTGCGCCGGTCGCTCGCCGCCTTCGGGCCGGTCTTCGTCCAGATCTACGGCCAGGGCGAGGCGCCGATGACCATCACCTGCCTGCGCCGGCGCGATCATGCCGACGACGAGGCGGTGCTGGGCTCGGTCGGCTTCGCCCGCAGCGGGGTCGAGGTGGCGGTGGTGGATGCCGGCGGCCGGCCGTTGCCTCAGGGCGAGGTGGGGGAGATCGTCTGCCGCGGCGACGTGGTGATGGCGGGCTATTGGAACAATGCCGGGGCGACGGCCGACGTGCTGCGCGGCGGCTGGCTGTTCACCGGGGACATGGGCTCCTTCGATGCCCGCGGCTACCTGACGCTGCGCGACCGGTCGAAGGACGTGATCATCAGCGGCGGCACCAACGTCTACCCGCGTGAGGTGGAGGAGGTCCTGCTGCGCCACCCGGACGTCGCCGAGGTCTGCGTCACCGGCCAGCCCGACCCGGAATGGGGCGAGATCGTCGTCGCCTTCATCGTCGCCGAAGCCGGCCGCGACACTTCCCCCGCTAGCCTCGACGATCACTGCAACGCCAACATCGCCCGCTTCAAGCGGCCCAAGCGCTACCTGTTCGTCGACGGGCTGCCCAAGAACAACTATGGCAAGGTGCTGAAGCGCGAACTGCGCGAGCGTCTGGTTGCCGGTGCGTAGGACAGCAATGGAGAGGCCCATGGCAACCGCCATCGTCGGTTGGGCGCACACGCCCTTCGCCCGACACGAGACCGAAAGCCTGGAAAGCCTGATCGTGACGGTGGCGCGCGGAGCGCTCGAACATGCCGGCATCGGGGCGGCCGAGGTGGACGAGATCGTCCTCGGCCATTTCAACGCCGGGTTCTCGGAGCAGGATTTCACCGCGTCCCTGGTGCTGCAGGCCGACGACGCGTTCCGCTTCACCCCGGCGACGCGGGTGGAGAATGCCTGCGCCACCGGCTCCGCCGCCATCCACCAGGGCATCCGCGCGATCGAGGCCGGCAAGGCGCGCATCGTGCTGGTGGTGGGGGCCGAGCATATGACCGGCGTCCCAGCCCCCGATGTCGGGCGAAACCTGTTGCGGGCGTCCTATCTTCGGGAGGAAGGCGGGATCGAGGCGGGCTTCGCCGGCGTCTTCGGCCAGATCGCCGGAGCCTATTTCCAGAAATACGGCGACCAGTCGGACGCGCTGGCCCGGATCGCCGCCAAGAACCACCGCAACGGCGCCAGCAACCCGCTGGCGCAGATGCGCAAGGATTTGGGTTACGAGTTCTGCCGGCGGGAGAGCGAGAAGAACCCCGTCGTCGCCGGACCGCTGAAGCGGACCGACTGTTCGCTGGTGTCCGACGGTGCCGCCGCCCTGGTGCTGGCCGACGTCGAGACGGCGCTGCGCCTGCGGCGTGCGGTGCTGTTCCGCGGCACCGCCCATGTGCAGGATTTTCTGCCGCTGGCCAGGCGCGACATCCTGAAGATGGAAGGCTGCGCACGGGCCTGGAACGCGGCGCTGTCAGCTGCCGGCATCGGCCTGTCCGACCTGTCCTTCGTCGAGACGCACGATTGCTTCACCATCGCCGAGCTGATGGAGTACGAGGCGATGGGCCTGACGCCGGAGGGCCGCGGCGTCCAGGCGATCGAGGAGGGTTGGACTGAGATCGGCGGCCGGCTGCCGGTGAACGCGTCGGGCGGTCTGAAGGCGAAAGGCCACCCCATCGGCGCGACCGGGGTGTCGATGCATGTGCTGTCGGCCATGCAGCTGTGCGGCGAGATGCCAGCGCCGATCCAGGTGCGGGACGCGGCATTGGGCGGCGTCTTCAACATGGGCGGCACGGCGGTCGCCAACTATGCCAGCGTGCTGGAGCGCATCCGCTGACATCCGGCCACCCTTGGCATCAAGCGGCCGTGCTGTGATCACAGTGCCTGCCGCACCCCGGTACGGCCTTCAGCAGGTCGGCGGCGAGGTCGTAATCGGCGACCTGGAAGATCGGCACTTTCTCATCCTTCATGCCGGCCGGATGGCGCCCGAGATGCCGTCGGCGATCTACAGCATCGTGCGTTTAATTTGAAACGCACGATGCTGTAGGCTTTGATTGACGATCGGCTTCACGCTTCAAATCGATTCCGATTTTACGCGATCCGATCTACGGCTCCGGCGCCACGATCTTGCCGGTCCGGCCGACCCCGCAACCGCTCGGCACGAAGCCCGCCTTTCAGGCCGGCAGCAGGATGGTGAAGCGGGCTCCGGCTCCGGCGCTGCTGTCGACCGTCAGCGTGCCGCCCGCGCGGTCGACGAGTGTGTAGCTGATCGACAGGCCGAGCCCGGTGCCGTGCTGCGGCTTGGTGGTGAAGAAGGCGTCGAAGACGCGGTCCTTATGTTCGGGCGGGATGCCGATGCCGGTGTCCTCCACCTCGATCGCCACGGCCGGCATGCCGTCGACCTCGCGGTCGGTGCTGCGGATGGACAGGGTGCCGCCGTCGGGCATGGCGTGGATGGCGTTGACGAACAGGTTGATCAACACCTGCTGCAGGTCGGTGCGATTCATTCGTACCCGGCCGGTGGCGCGGTCGCTGCGGAGGACGGCGACGGACGCGCGGTTGACCAGATGCCGGACCAGCAGCAGGCTGTCGGCGATGACCTCCGCCGGGCCGGCCGGTTCCGCGGTTTCGGCGAATTCCGCCGGCTTGGCGAATTGCAGGAGCTTGTTCACCAGCAGCATGATGCGGTGGACCTGCTGGTCGATCAGCCGGAATTCGGTGGCGACGGCATCGGCCGCCGGGCCGATCGTCTCGCGGGCAATGTCCAGGTTGCCCTGGATGACGGCGATCGGGTTGTTGATCTCGTGGGCGATGCCGGCGGTGATCTCGCCGATGGCCGCCAGCTTTTCCGACATCACCAGGCGCTGCTGGGCCTGCTTCAGCCGGATGTTCGCGGCTTCCAGCTCCCGTGTCCGCTCGCTCACCCGGCGATCCAGCTCCTCCGCCCACAGGCGCAGCTCGCGGTCGCGCTCCTCCAGCCGGTCCAGCAGGACGTCGAGATGGCGGGCGACCCGCCCGATCTCGTCGGAGCGCTCCACCGGTCCGGTGCGGGCGCCGAGGTTGCCGCCCTCCACCGCAGCGATGGTGCGGTCCATCTGCTCCAGCGGCCGGAAGATGCCGCGGACCCAGCGCAGGAAGATCGGAACCGTCACCAACGCCGCGATGGTGAAGGCCGCCAGCACGGCGACCAGCGCCGCGTATTTGATCGCCTGGAAGGGAGCCTGGAGAAAGCCGACATAAAGCATGCCGACCCGCCGGTTGTGGCTGTCGACGATCGGTTCGTAGGCGGAGATGTACCAGTCGTTGACCACGAAGGCGCTGTCCCGCCAGACTTGGCCGTCGTCCAGCACCGCGCGGCGGACCGCCGCCGAAACCCGCGTGCCCAGCGCCCGTTTTCCGGCGAACAGGCGCACGTTGGTGCTGATGCGCACGTCGTCCAGGAACAGCGTCGCGGTGCCCTGGCTGCCGTCGGGCAGGGTGGCCGGCTTGTAGACGAGGTCGTTGATGGTGTCGATGAAGTCGAGGTTCTGGTTCAGCAGCCTGCCGCCGACCAGCGCACCCGTGCGGCCGTCCGGCAGCCGGACCGGGGTGGCCGACTGGATGACCATGCCGCGGGTCTCGATGGTCCGGTCGGTCGGCACCGCCGCCGGGGTCGGCACCAGTTCGATGCGGGCGCGCTCCGCCGCGTCGGGGGCCAGCCGCGCGAGCTGCTCTCCGTTCATCACGTCGATGGCGGTGGTGGCGCGGCCGGCCAGGGCTGAGCGGATCACCGGCCATTCGGCGGCGGCCTCCGCGGCGATCCCCGCTGTACCCGGCTCCTGCGGCGTCACCAGCCGGAGGAAATCGAGCGACAGGCCGTTGCGCCGGGATTCCAGGAAGGCCGCGATCTCGCCGTCGTTCCCGCCGGCGAGCATCCGTTCGAAACCGGCGCTATCGCCCAGCGCGTGCAGCGACTCGCCGCTACTCTCCATCAGCCGGTCGAGATACTGGCGGGCGATGGTCAGGTCGCCGTTGACCTTGATGGTCAGCAGCCGGTCGAACTGGGTCGACCACCAGATGGCGACGAAGACCAGCAGCGCCGGCAGCACGATGGCCGTCGGCATCAGGGCGATGGCGAGCAGGCGGAAACGGACCGACGGCCCCTTCGAGGCGGGGGGCTGGGGTACGGTGCCGGACATGCCGGTCAGACGTTCCAGGCCGCGCATTTGCGGTCCAGCGTCTTGCGCGAGACGCCGAGACGCCGCGCCGCCTCCGCCCGGTTGCCGGCGGCGGCCTCCAGCACGGCCAGGATGTGGCTCTTCTCCACCGCTTCGAGCGAAGCCGGTGCCGAATCCGGGGCCGTCAGCGGGTCCGCCCGGCCGGTCACCACGTCGCTGGGGAAGGTGCCGAGGATCAGCGAGCGCTCGATGACGTTGCGCAGCTCGCGGGCGTTGCCGGGCCAGTCGTAGGCCTGGAGGTCGGCCAGCACGCCCGGGGTGAGATCGAGCGGCGCGACGCCGAGCCCGGCCGAGATGTCGGCCATGAACAGCCGGGCCAGCGGTTCGACATCCTCCGCCCGGTCGCGCAGCGGCGGCAGATGGATGCTCATCACGTTCAGCCGGTAATAGAGATCCTGGCGGAAGCGGCCGGCCGCGACGGCGGCGGCGAGGTCGGCGTTGGTGGCGGCGATCAGCCGCACGTCCACGGCCGCCTCGCGTTCCGATCCCACCGGGCGCACCCGCTTGTCCTCGATGACACGCAGCAGCTTCGACTGCATGGCGGGCGCCAATTCGCCGATCTCGTCCAGGAACAGGGTGCCGCCCTGGGCGTAGAAGAACAGCCCCTCCCGCGAGGAGGCGGCGCCGGTGAAGGCGCCCTTCAGGTGGCCGAACAGCTCGCTTTCGATGATCTCCGGCGGGATCGCGGCGCAGTTGACCGGGACGAAGGGCTTGTCGGCCCGCGGCGAGCGGGTGTGGAGTGCCCGCGCCGTCACCTCCTTGCCGGTGCCGGATTCGCCGGTGATCAGCACCGTCGTCGGCAGGGGGGCCACCCGGTCGATGATCGCCCGGGCCTGGCGGATGCCGGTGGAGGTTCCGACCAGCGTCCCTGGCTCCTGCCGGAGACTGGCATGCCCGGTGAGCTGGCGCTTGAGGACGAAGTTCTCGCGCTGGAGCCGGGCGCGGTCGAGCGCGCGGCCGACGGCGTTGAGGATCTGGTTGGACCGGAACGGCTTCAGCACGAAATCGGAGGCACCGGCCCGCAAGGCCCGGATCGCGGTATCGAGATCGGCGAAGGCGGTGATCAGGATCACCTCGCCGAAGAAGCCGGTGTTGCGGAGATGCTGAAGCCAGTCGATACCGGAACGGCCGGCCATGATGTTGTCGAGGACGATCAGGTCGAAATGGCTGCCGTCCAGCATCCGGGACGCCGCCGCGGTGTCCTCCGCCTCGGCCACCCGCTTGCAGCGCGGCGCCAGCGCGCGGACCAGGAAATTGCGCATTCCCGGCTCGTCGTCGACGACCAGCACGGTCGCCTCCGCCATCCAGGGGCTGAAGGACTGGCCCGGTTCCCGTTCGGTCACGCCGTCCGCCGCGATCGGTTCGGGCGGTTCGGACGCGGGGTCCTGGGTGGAACGGGACGGGGCGTTGGTCATGGAGAGCTGTCTTCCGTTCCGGCCGGGGGCTGCCGCGATCCGGTCCGAACCCGGTGTCCGGTGCCGCGCGCCCATGATCGTGGACGCACGAACATGGCCCCACGATCATGGGTCGATCGCCGCCGCGCGGCAACAGTCGCGTCGCCGGATCGCTCCGACGACGCGAAGCCGTCAGTGGAACAGTGCCACCGCCTTCTGCAGGGTGATCCATACCCCCCAGGCCAGCGGGATGCCGACCGCGGCCCAGGCGAAGGCCACCAGGGCGGGCGGGGTCGTCCGCAGCGAGGCGACCTTCCCGGCCGCCTGCGGCAGCGGCATGGCACCGTCCTTGCCCTCTTCGACGAAGTCCTCGAAATCGGCATGGACCTCGCTTTCGCGGCGGGCGACGGCGGCGGCGCTGGTTCCCTGCTTGCGCGCGACCTCCTCGTCGGACATGTGGTGGCGTTCGGCGACCGGGCGGACCAGCAGGTTGCACAGGAAGCCGGCGACCAGGAGGCCGGCCAGGATGTACATGGTCTGGTCGTAGGCGGCGGAGCGGGGAATGCCGGCGGCGATCTGGTATTCGCGCAGGTAGTTGACCAACACCGGCCCCAGCACGCCGGCGGTCGCCCAGGCGGTCAGCAGCCGGCCATGGATGGCGCCGACCATGTGGGTGCCGAACATGTCGGCGAGATAGGCGGGAACGGTGGAGAAGCCGCCGCCGTACATCGACAGGATGATGCAGAAGAACAGCACGAACAGCGCCACGCTGCCCGAATGGGCCGCCCAGGGCGCCGCGGCATAGAGGGCGAAGCCGAGGACGAAGAAGACCGCATAGGTCATCTTGCGGCCGATGCGGTCGGAGAAGGAGGCCCAGGCGAAGCGGCCGCCGATGTTGCACAGGCTGAGCAGCCCGGTGAAGCCGGCGGCGATGGCCGCGATCTGGCCCTTCTGTGCCGCGGTCAGCTCGGAAAAGCCGGCGGCGACGCCGATCAGCTGGCCGCCGAACATCTCCTGCAACATGGGAGAGGCCATGCCGATGACGCCGATGCCGGCCGACACGTTCAAGCACAGGGCGCCCCAGATCAGCCAGAACTGCGGCGTCTTCCAGGCGACGTCGAGATGGACGTGGCGGTGGGTGACCATGCGGTTGGCTGCGGCGGCCGGCGCGGTCCAGCCGGCCGGCTTCCAGCCTTCGCGCGGAACGCGGTAGCTCAGCGCGCCCGCCACCATGAAGACGAAATAGATGGCGGCCATCGCCAGGAAGGTCTCCCAGACGCCGACCGAGGTCGGCGAGGCGAACCTCCTCATCAGCAGGTCGGCCAGCGGCGCGCCGATCATGGCGCCGCCGCCGAACCCCATGATCGCCATGCCGGTCGCCATGCCGCGGCGGTCGGGGAACCATTTGATCAGGGTCGACACCGGCGAGATGTAGCCCAGCCCGAGCCCGATGCCGCCGATCACGCCCGATCCCAGCCACAGCATCCAGATCTGGTGGAGGTAGACGCCGGCGGCCGAGACCACCAGCCCGCCGCACCAGCAGGCGGCGGAAACCAGACCGGCCTTGCGCGGGCCGGCATGCTCCAGCCAGCCGCCCCAGATGGCGGCCGACGAGCCCAGCAGCACGAAGAACAGCGTGTACATCCAGCCGAGCATGCTGATCTGCCAGTCGCAGCCGGTGGCGAATAGGGACTGGACGAAGCCCATGTCGGCCGGGCAGGCGAGCGGTTCGGTGATGCCGACGGCGCGCGACAGCGGCAGCCAGAACACCGAGAAGCCGTAGGCCATGCCGATGCAGAGATGGATCGCCAGCGCCGCCGGCGGCACCAACCACCGGTTGAAGCCGATGCCGACCACCGTGCGCTCACGGCTTAGGAAATGCGGGTGCGGATATGCGGGAACGGACATGCTTCCTCCGGCGTCGTTCTTATGCGTGGGTGTCGGGACCGCCGGGGCGGTCCCGCGCCGGGGGGCCTTTCAGCAAAAGCGATGCCATGATCGGTTGGCCATACGGATCAACGGGTCGATCGAGGCCGGCTGGACAGAATGTCCATTTCGTCGCCGCTGAGGAAATGCGGGAGGGACAAATTGTCCATCAGGCGATGTGTTTGGGGGATGAGGCGGCTGGATGGGAGATGGTGCCGCGGGAGCCGGCAGGCCTGTCGGCCGGCGACGATCGCGCGTGGCATGGAGGACCATCGGCATTCGGACGGCGCCGAATACCCCTATCGGTTCGTCAGCATCGACCGGCTTCTCGCCGACTTCGTCGCAGCCATCCGGCAATGGAGGACCGAGCATGATCGAACGTGACATCCGCGTCGATGCCGACGCACTGGATCAGGCGGCCGCGGAGGTCGCCGCCGCGTGGAAGGCCGCCGAAACCGGCCACCCCGCCGTTCCGACCGACCGGCTCTATTTCGCGAGTTGGGAGGCCTTGTGCGCTGTCCTGACGCCGAAGCGTTACGAGTTGCTGCGTCATCTTCGGCAGGCGCCGGCTGAGGGCATCCGGGCGCTTGCGCGGGATCTTGGGCGCGATGTCAAGCGTGTCCACCAGGACGTCACCGCACTCCGGGAACTGGGGCTGATCGAGCGTGGTGCCGACGGCCGCCTCACGATACCCGTCGACGAGATCGCCTTGTCGATCCGCTTCGCCGCCTGACCCTCGTCCGGACGAGGTGGGGCGGAGCCGTCCGCGTCACCGCAGCCCGATCGCCCGGTCGCGGGCGCTGAGGATGTGGGTGCTGATCGCGGCCTTGGCCTGGTCGGGATCGCGGGCCAGGGTGGCATGGATGATGGCCAGATGCTCGCGCATCGTCGGCGCCAGTACGGCGGTGTTCAGCTTGGTCTTCGACTGCTTGATCAGCCGGATCTTGATCTGGTTGACCCGGTAGGCATCGGAGATGATGGCGTTGCCCAGCGTGTCGATGATCGTCAGGTGCAGGGCCCAGTCGATGTCCTGGGCCTCCTTCAGCAGGTCGGGCGGAATTCCGCCGCCTGCACCGTCGGCCTCCGCCTCGGTACAGGCGGCGACGATGCGCTCATGGTCGTCGAGCAGCGCGCGGATCGTCGCTTCCGGCGCCTCCTGGGCGAAGACCGCCACCGCCTCGCGCTCCAGGAACAGGCGGAACTGGAAGGCGTCGCGGATCAGGTTGAGGTCGACATGCGCGACCTGCATGCCGCGCTGAGGCACGGTCTTCACCAGCCCCTCGGCCTCCAGGCGGGGGATCAGCTCGCGGATCGCCCCCAGCGGCAGTTCGGTCAACTCGACCAGCTCGCGCTGCGAGATGAACTGCCCGGGGCGGATCTCGTCCGCCAGCAGCCGCCGGGTGAAGCTTTCGTAAGCCCGGCTGCGCAGGTTGACCGTCTCGCGGTCGCGTTTGGCGGAGGTCGTCATCCGTTTGCTGTCCCGTCAGGAGGGCTCCGTCAGGCGGCCTTTTCCGCGAAGACCCGGTCGAAGAGGTGGCCGAGCGCCGTGGTGTCCGCCGGAGACATAGGCAGCAAAGGCGCCCTCACCGTCAACCACGCGCTGTCGCCGGTGGCGTGCGACACCAGCGCCTTCACCGCCGGGGTGACCGGATGGAGCAGCACCGCATCCACCAGCTCGACCAGCGCCGCATCGTCGCGGCCCTGATGGACGACGCTGCGCAGCCGGCCCGGCACCAGGTTGGCCATGCCGGAGATGGCGCCCTGGCCGCCGTCGCGCACCGCCTGGGCCAGCACCCGCTCGTCGCCGATCAGCACGGCGAGGTCGTGGCGGTGGGCGGCGAGAAGCTGCTGGCTGTAATTCCAGTCGCCTGCCGAATCCTTGACCGCGGTGATCGCCTGCGGGAAGGCGGCCTTCAGCCGGCCGATCAGCGCGATCGACAGCGGGACCGCGGTGACGGACGGGATGTGGTAGAGGATGATGTCGCGCGCCCGGTCGCCGAGCTTGGCGATCAGGCTGGAGAACCAGGCGAACAACCCGTCGTCCGACACGCCCTTGAAGTAGAAGGGCGGAGCGACGAGCAGCGCCCGCGCCCCGGCGTCGAGCAGTTGGTTGGCTTGGTCGAGCGCGTCGTGCAGCGACGCGGCGATGACGCCGCCGACCACATGGCTGCGGAAGTCGATGCCGGCCCCCTTCAGCGCGCCGATCATCTGGTCGCGCGCCACTTGGCCCAGCAGCGGCCCCTCGCCGGTGGTGCCGAACAGGGTGACCGAGTCGCAGCCGTTGGCGAGGCACCAGGCGGCGTGCCGGGTCAGGCGGGCCAGATCCACGCTGCCGTCCTCATGGAACGGGGTGGTCAGCGCGCAGGACAGGCCGAAGCGGCCAGTGGATTGAATCACTTTGCATTTCTCCCTGGGGATCGGCCGGGAACCGGCCGGAGTCCGACCTCGCGGCCGATGTGTTCCGACTAACATGTTACTAGGATGTTTTTCGATTGCAAGAGGTGCGCGCGGGATTTATACGTTGACCCAGCAATCAAATCGGTGGCGGCGCGGATCCGCGTCGCTCAGAGTGTGCATCCTGTGCCGGTCCGATCCGGGCGCCCGCACCGATCGCGGTCCCGACGACACAAAGGCCAGGCGAAAACGGGGAGGAGTGCATCTTGACGTCGAACGGAATGTCTTTGTCGCGCCGCCAGCTTCTGGCGGCGGGTGCCGCGGTCGGCGCCCTGGGCCTGAGCGGGATCGGCCTTCCGGCCTTCGCCCAGACCGGTGGTGCCAACTCCGGTGGGGTCAACTGGCGCAAATATGCGGGCACCAAGATCGAGGTGAACCTGATCAAGAGCCCGCGCGGCGACACGCTGACCAAATACCAGAAGGAATTCGAGGAGCTGACCGGCATCACCGTGGTGTCGGAACAGACCCCCGAACAGCAGCAGCGCCAGAAGGCGGTGATCGAGCTGACCTCCGGCCGGCCGAGCTTCGACGTCGTGCACATCAGCTACCATGTCCAGAAGCGCCAGTTCGAGAAGGGCAAATGGCTGGCCGACCTGACGCCCTTCATCAAGGATCCGGCATTGACCGATGCCGGCTTCCTCGACGATTTCTCCGAAGCCGGGGTCACCTTCGCCCGCAATCCCGACGGCGGGATCGGCGCCTTGCCCTTCTCGGTCGATTACTGGATCGTCTATTGGAACAAGGACCTCTTCGCGAAGAAGAACCTGTCCTTCCCCAAGACCTTCGACGAGATGGTGGCCGCCGCCGCTGCGCTGACCGACCCGGCGAGCCAGACCTACGGCTTCGTCGCCCGCGGCATGAAGAACGCCAACACCCCGGTGTGGACCAGCCTGCTGCTCGGCTATGACCAGTACAGCGTCGACGCCAACCGCAACCTGCTGACCGACACGCCGGAAGCCATCGAGGCGGCCAAGCTCTACCAGACGCTGATGACCAAGTCGGCGCCGCCGGGCGTCACCGGCTTCAACTGGGCGGAATGCCAGTCGGCCTTCCTCCAGGGCCGCGTCGGCATGTGGTTCGACGGCGTCGGCTTCGCCCCGCCGCTGGAGGATCCGGAAAAGTCGCGCGTCGTCGGCAAGGTCGGCTACGGCCTGATGCCCAAGGGGCCGAAGGCGCACGCCGCCGCCACCACCGGCGACGGCATCGGCGTCACCGCGGCGTCGAAGAACAAGGAGGCGGCCTATCTCTACTGCCAGTGGGCGACCGGCAAGCTGATGGGCGCCCGCCTTCTGCAGGCCGGGGCCGGCGTGCCGTTCCGCAACTCCGTCCTGTCGGACGCCGAGGTGCGCAAGGGGGTGAAGATGCCGGCCGCCTGGGTCGACGCCGTGGTCGAATCGGCGAAGATCAGCCGCCTCGCCCTGCCGGTCATCATCCCGGTCACCGAGTTCCGCGACGTGCTGGGCGGGGCGCTGACCAACATGATCTCCGGCAGCGATCCCGCCGCGGAACTGAAGCGCGCCACCGCCGACTTCAAGCCGATTCTCGAGCGCAGCGAGAAAGCGTGAGCATCCTGGCCTCCTCGGACCGCGTGGCCGGCGCCGCTTCCGTCGGCAGGACGAAGCGGCTGCGGCCTTCCTACTGGCCCTTCGTCGTGCCGGCGCTGGTCGTCGTCGTCGGGGTCATCGTCTTCCCTTGGGTCTTCACCCTGTGGATGAGCGCCATGGAGTGGCGCGTCGGCGAGGAGCAGCGCTTCGTCGGCCTGCAGAACTACGTCCGTCTGGCGACCGACCTGCGGTTCCTGGAGGCGCTGGGCCACACGCTGGTCTACACCGCGCTATCGGTGGTGGCGCCGCTGGTGCTCGGCACGGCGGCGGCGCTGGCCTTCAACACCAAGCTGCCGGCCCGCGGCCTGCTGCGCGGCATCTTCGTCATGCCGATGATGGCCACCCCGGTCGCCATCGCCCTGGTGTGGACGATGATGTTCCACCCGCAGCTCGGCGTGCTGAACTACCTGCTGTCGCAGATCGGCATCGGGCCGCTGCAATGGGTCTATCACCCGAGCACGGTGATCCTGTCGTTGGTGCTGGTTGAGACCTGGCAGTGGACGCCGCTGGTGATGCTGATCGTGCTGGGCGGGCTGGCGTCGCTGCCGACCGAGCCCTACGAGAGCGCGCAGATCGACGGCGCCACCGCCTGGCAGCGCTTCCGCTACCTGACCCTGCCGATGATCAAGCCCTTCCTGATGGTGGCGGTCATCATCCGCAGCATCGACGCGCTGAAGAGCTTCGACATCCTCTACACCATCACCCAGGGCGGGCCGGGCACGGCGTCGGAGACGATCAACCTGTATCTCTACAGCGTCGCCTTCACCTATTACGACATCGGCTACGGCTCGGCCATCGCGGTGGTGTTCTTCGTGCTGATCATCCTGCTGTCGCTGGTGCTGCTGCACCTGCGCCAGCGCAGCGCCTGGAATTCGGGAGACGGGAAATGAGCCGGCCGCTGAGAAAGCTCCTGGACAAGGCCGGCATGGCCGTCTGCGTCCTGCTGCTGGTGTCGCCGGCGCTGCTGTTCTTCCTGTGGATGCTGTCGCTGTCGCTGAAGTTCGAGATCGACAACGGCGCCTACCCGCCGATCCTGATCCCCGACCGCTTCGCCTGGAAGAACTACACGACGATCTTCGAGGGCAACAGCTTCCTGCTCTATTTCTGGAACAGCCTGATCGTCACCGGCGCCGCCACCCTGTTCGCGCTGCTGGTCGGCGTGCCGGCCGGCTACGGCATCGCCCGGATGCGGGCGCACAAGTCGGCGGTGGTCATCATGATCGCCCGCATGACGCCGGGCCTGTCCTTCCTGATTCCGCTGTTCCTGCTGTTCCAGTGGCTGGGGCTGCTCGGCACGCTGTGGCCGCAGATCATCATCCATCTGGTCGTCACCGTGCCCATCGTGATCTGGATCATGATCGGCTATTTCGAGACGACGCCGATGGAGCTGGAGGAGGCGGCGATGGTCGACGGCGCCACGCGCTGGCAGATCTTCGCCAAGGTGGCGCTGCCGATCGCCAAGCCCGGCATCGTCGTCGCCTTCATCCTGTCGGTGATCTTCTCCTGGAACAACTTCGTCTTCGGCATCGTGCTGGCCAGCCGCGAGACGCGGACCCTGCCGGTCGCCGTCTACAACATGCTGTCCTTCGAGCAGGTGAGCTGGGGACCGCTGGCCGCCGCCGCCCTGGTGGTGACGCTGCCGGTGCTGATCCTGACCGTGGCCGCCCAGCGCCAGATCGTGGCCGGCCTGACCGCCGGCGCCGTCAAGGGCGGCTGATCCTTTTCAAGAGAGAGACGACCCCATGGCCTCCGTCAGCATTCGGAACGTCCGCAAATCCTACGGTCCGGTCGAGATCATCAAGGGCGTGTCCATCGACATCCAGGACGGCGAGTTCGTCATCCTGGTCGGCCCGTCCGGCTGCGGCAAATCCACCCTGCTGCGCATGATCGCCGGGCTGGAGGAGATCAGCGGCGGCACCGTCGCCATCGACGACCGCGTCGTCAACGACGTGCCGCCGAAGGACCGCGACATCGCGATGGTGTTCCAGAACTACGCGCTCTACCCGCACATGACCATCGCCGACAACATGAGCTTCGCCCTGCGGCTGAAGAACACCGCCAAGAGCGAGATCGCCGCCAAGGTGGAGCGCGCGGCCGGCATCCTCGGCCTCGGGCCCTTGCTCGGCCGCTTCCCGCGCCAGCTCTCCGGCGGCCAGCGCCAGCGCGTCGCGATGGGCCGCGCCATCGTCCGCGACCCCAAGGTCTTCCTGTTCGACGAGCCGCTGTCCAACCTCGACGCCAAGCTGCGCGTGCAGATGCGCACCGAGATCAAGGAGATGCACCAGCGGCTGAAGACCACCACCGTCTACGTCACCCACGACCAGATCGAAGCGATGACGATGGCCGACAAGATCGTGGTGATGCATGACGGCATCATCGAGCAGATCGGCGCGCCGCTCGACCTCTACGACAACCCGGCCAACATGTTCGTCGCCGGCTTCATCGGCTCGCCGGCGATGAACTTCATTCCCGGCAGCATCGGCGGCGACGGCTTCACCACCGAGGACGGCTCCCGCCTGCCGCTGGGCGGGCGCGTGCCGGCGGCCTCCGACGGGCGCCCCGCCGTCTATGGCGTGCGGCCCGAGCATTTCCGCCTTGCCGACGAAGGGCTGGCCGCCGAGGTGGTGGTGGTGGAGCCGACCGGATCGGAGACCCAGATGGTTCTGCGTCCATTGGGGGTGAAAGCCGGGCGGGAGGATCGCAAGCGTGAGCTGACCTGGGTGCTGCGCGAGCGGACCGGCGCCCGGCCGGGCGAGGTGGTGCGGATCGCCCCCGATCCGGCGCTGGCCCATCTGTTCAACCCCGACACCGGGCTGCGCCTGTGATGACGCTGCCGACCAGATTGCCGACCAGAACGTTGGGCCGCACCGGCATCGCCGTTTCGGAGATCGGCTTCGGTGCCGCGCCGCTGGGCGACCTGTACGGCCGTCTCGACGAGGCCACCGCCGTCGGTGCCGCGGTCGCAGCGCTGTCGGCGGGCGTCACGCTGCTCGACACCTCGCCGCTCTACGGCCATGGGCTGGCGGAGGCGCGCTGCGGTGCCGCCCTGCGTCAGGCCGGGCGTGACGGCGTCGTGCTGTGCAGCAAGGTCGGGCGCTGGATGGACCCGACGCAGGGACGGGGGGACGGGTCGGGCTATGCCGGCGGTTTTCCGCACCGCGCGGTGATCGACTATTCCTATGACGGGACGCTGCGGTCGGTGGAGCAGTCGCTGCTGCGGCTGGGCACCGACCGCATCGACGTGCTGCTGATCCATGACGTCGATGTCTGGACCCATGGCGCCGACCGCATCGAGGCGCGCTTCGCCGAGGCGATGGAGGGTGCCTACCGGGCGCTTGACCGGCTGCGCGCCGACGGCACGGTCAAGGCCATCGGCGTCGGCGTCAACGAGGCGGAGATGTGCGTCCGTTTCGCCCAGGCCGGCGATTTCGACGCCATGCTGCTGGCCGGGCGCTATTCCCTGCTGGAGCAGCCGGCACTGGACGAATTCCTGCCGCTGGCCCAGGTCAAGGGCATCGGCGTGATGCTGGGCGGCGTGTTCAATTCCGGCATCCTCGCCAGCGGCGCGGTTCCCGGCGCCAAGTACAATTACGGCCCGGCCCCGGCCCATATCCTGGAGCGGGTCGGGCGGATCGAAACGGTCTGCCGCGCCCATGGCGTCCCGCTCGCCACCGCGGCTTTGCGTTTTGCTCTGGGACATCCGGCGGTGTCGTCGGTGGTGCTGGGGGCGGTATCGGCCGACGAAGTGCGCCGCAACCTCGACGCCATGGCGGCGGCGGTGCCGGCCGCGCTGTGGGCCGACCTGAAGGGGGCAGGCCTGCTGGCGGCGGGTGTGCCGGTGCCGCAATGACCGCGATCCTGACCCTGATCATTCGCCTGGAAGGACAAGCGCCATGCTGAAAGGGCTCGACCCGCTTCTGTCTGCCGATCTGCTGTGGGTGCTGGCCGCCATGGGCCATGGTGACGATCTGGCGCTGGTCGACGCCAATCACCCGGCGGAGACCATCGCCCGCGCCACTGTTTCCGGCCGGCTGATCGTCCTGCCGGGGGTGACGATGGCGCGCGCCGCCCGCGGCATCCTGAGCGTGTTTCCGCTTGACGGATTCGTGCCCGACCCGGTACGCCGGATGGAGGTGGTGGGCGATCCCGCCGCATTGCCCGTCGTCCAGCGTGAGGTGCAGGCCGTGATCGACCATGCCGACGACCGGCCGCTGCCGCTTCAGGGAATCGAGCGCTTCGCCTTCTATGAAGCGGCCCGCCGCGCCTTCGCCGTCGTGCAGGTCGGCGACCCGCGCCCCTATGGCTGCTTCCTGCTGCGCAAGGGCGTCATCGCCGCCGAGCCGACCGACTGAGCCGGCTGCCTTGAGCTGGCCGACTGGGCCGACACGACCAGACCCGCTTCCCAAACTCCGGATTCAGATATGCTCCAGCAGCTTCCCGTGGATGTGACCCATACCCTTCCCGTCGACGGTTATGCCGGCACGCTGGCCGGACGGGTCTGGCGGCCCGGCATCGGCCCGTCGGTGGTGGCCTTGCGCGCCGACGGCGTGTTCGACGTCACCGCCGCTTTCCCGACCATGAGCGACCTCGCGTCGCGCCCCGATCCGGCGGCGGAGCTGGCCGCGGTGGCGGGGGAGCGCATCGGTGCGCTGGCCGACATCCTGGGCAACACGCCGCCGGACGGCCGCGATACCGGCGCCCCCTGGCTGCTGGCGCCGACCGATCTCCAGGTTCTGAAGGCGGCCGGGGTCACCTTCGCCGTGTCGATGCTGGAGCGGGTGATCGAGGAGCGCGCGCGCGGCAATCCCGACGCCGCCGAGGCGATCCGCGCCGAGGTGCAGCGGCTGGTCGGCGACGATCTGGCGGCGCTGAAGCCCGGCTCCGAGGCGGCGATGAGCCTGAAGGAAGTGCTGATCGCCCAGGGCGCCTGGAGCCAGTATCTGGAGGTCGGCATCGGTCCGGACGCGGAGGTCTTCACCAAGGCCCCCGTCCTGTCGTCGGTCGGCACGCTGATGGATGCCGGTCTGCACCCGAAATCGACCTGGAACAACCCGGAGCCGGAGGTGGTGCTGATCGTCGCCCCCGACGGGCGCATCACCGGGGCGACGCTGGGCAACGACGTGAACCTGCGCGATTTCGAGGGGCGGTCCGCCCTTTTGCTGTCGAAGGCGAAGGACAACAACGCGTCCTGCGCCGTCGGTCCCTTCATCCGTTTCTTCGACAAGACCTTCACGCTGGACGACGTGCGGACCGCCGACGTCGCGCTGACGGTCGAGGGGCCGGAGGGCTTCCAGATGACGGGCCTGTCCTCCATCTCCCGGATCAGCCGCGATCCGGAGGACCTCGTCGCCCAGACCGTCGGCCCGGTCCACCAGTATCCCGACGGCTTCGCCCTGTTCCTCGGCACCATGTTCGCGCCGACCCAGGACCGCGACAATCCCGGCGGCGGCTTCACCCACAAGGAGGGCGACATCGTCACCATCGCGGCGCCCAAGCTGGGCGCCCTGGTCAACCGCATGCGGCCGAGCGACGCCTGCGAACCCTGGAGCGTCGGCATCACCGAGCTGATGCGCTCGCTCAGCCGGCGGGGCGCGCTGAAGGGGTGAGGGAGCGGGCGCTGCTGAGCATATGCCTGATCTGGGCGTAGCGCGCCAGCGCCTCCACCACCTCGAGCTGGGCATCGGGCCTCCAGCGGGCGGCGGTCAGGCCTTCGAGGATCATCCGCTTCTCGGCAGGCCCGAAGCCTGACAGCCGCTTCAGCACGCCGCGCAGCAGCGGCGGCAGCGGAACGGGCTGCGGGGCCGCCGCCCGGCCCGCCGCCGGCCCGCCGTAAGCGGTCAGGAACGTCGCGATCCGCCGGCCGTAGGCGGCCGGGCTGTAGATGTCGTCGCACAGCCGCGCCAGCCCGTCGAGCAGTTGCCGCCGGCTCATCCGCGCTGGTCGGATGTTGGTGTCGAACGGGCTGGCGGCACTCTGCGGGCTGGCATCGGCCAGCCGTCCCTCGGCGGCGAGGCGGTCGTGCAGCGGGGTCCCCGGCGGCGCCACCAGGGCGCCCACCGACAGCACCGGCACGGGGGACTCGTGGATAAAGCCGGCCAGCCGGTCGAAGATATCCGGCCCGTCGGCGTCGAAGCCGACGATGATGCCGCCGGATACCGCGATGCCGTGCGACAGGATGGCGGCCAGCGCGTCCGAGGTCGACTGGTACAGGTTCTGCCGCTTGCCGGCTTGGCGCAGGCTCTCCTCGTTGATCGTCTCGATGCCGATGAAGACGCTGTCCAGCCCGGCCGCCTTGCAGGCCGCCATCAGATCGGCATCGCGGGCGAGGTCGATCGACACCTGGGTCATGAATCGCATCGGCGCGTCGGCATGCGCCTCGTTCCACCGGCGCAAGGCGGCGAGCATGTCGTGCGCGCGGTTGCGGTAGACGGTGAAGTTGTCGTCGGCGAGGAAGACGCGGCGATAGCCGTGGCGATGCAGCACTTCAAGTTCGGCGACCACTTGGTCCGGGTCCTTGTGGCGCTGCTTGCGGCCGAGATACTGGATGACGTCGCAGAAGTCGCACTGGAACGGGCAGCCGCGGGAGGTCTGGATCGCCCCCAGATTGGCGCCCTGGTTGGGGTAGAGATCCCAGCGCGGTAGCGGGGAGCGTCGGAGATCGGGTCGCGTCCCCTGGTAATGGTCGCGCGGCTTTCCGGCCGCCAGATCGGCAAACAGCTCCGCCGCGATGTCCTCGATCTCGCCGGTGACCAGCACGTCGGCGTGGGGCCGCACATCTTCCGGGCTGAGCGAGGCGTAGGAGCCGCCGATCACCACCCGCCGCCCCAAGGCGCGATAGCGGTCGGCCAATCGCAGCATGCGGTTGCGCTGGGACACCTTGCCGGTGATCGCCACGATGTCGGCGTCTTCCGCGGCGGGATGGTCCGGCAGCGGGGTGATCGCCTCGTCGGTGAGGCGGATGTGCCAATTCGGCGGCACGAAGGCGGCCAGGGTCGTCGTCGATAGGTCGGCTACCGTGGTGCGCCCGCCGAGATCCCAGGCGGCGAAAACATCGGCCGTGTGGTAGCTGGGGAAATCCGCCGCCGGGTTGATGATGTGTATTCGCACCTGCACCCGCTCCCGTCCGCCATCCAATCCGATCACCGCGGATTAGGGGCTGAACAATCACGCGCGGGCAAGGCATTGTTGCGAGGAAGAAGGCTACAGGCGCACGACCCGGTTGCGCCCGGCGATCTTCGCCCCATAGAGCGCCTTGTCGGCCCGACCGACCAGAAGTGCCGGGGTGTCCCCGATTCGGAAGGAGGTGACGCCGAGGCTGACGGTCTTGCTGTCGACCACCGGTACGCGGCTTTCCTGGACGGCCTTCCGCATCGTCTCGGCCACCTGTTCGGCCTTGTCGGACGGCGTGTTGGGAAGGATCGCCAGAAACTCCTCTCCACCCCACCGCCCGAAGGTGTCGCAGTCGCGCAGCATCCGCTTCATCACCTGGGCCACATGGACGATGACGGCATCGCCGACATTGTGGCCGTGACGGTCGTTCACCTGCTTGAAATGGTCGATGTCGATCAGGATGACCGAGAAGGTTTCGCCGTGCCGGTTGCTGCGGCTGATCTCCTTATCAAGGGTGACGTCCAGCATCGCCCGGTTGCTGAGCTGGGTGAGCTTGTCGGTGATCGACAGGCGCGTCAGTTCCCTGTTCGACGCTTCCAGGTCGCGGGTGACGGCGTCGATGAAATGGACGAGGTGGGACACCACCCGGGAATGCTTGTTGGCGTAGGGATCCGCCACTTCCGCCGGAAGCTCGGCCGCCGGGGGGACGGCAGCGCCTTGTGCGATCCGCGGGCCCTCGCGCATGCCGACTGCCACCATCGTGGAGTTCAGAAGGTGCAGGCCGTGCCCCTGGCCGAAGAATTCCCCGTAGGTGTAGAAGCCGGCGGTCGGCGCGATCGTCTGGAAAGGCGCGGTTTCCAGGTCGGCGTCTTCCTGCATGAGGAAGCGGCGGCAGCCGCAGGTATAGAGAAAGACCGCTTCCGGGGCGAAGCGGCTCATGGTGTCCTGGATGGTCCTGGCCTCCGCGACGATCATGGACGGATTGCCGTAGCCGAGCCGGAACGTTTCCCCTACCCCGATATCGGCGACGAAGCGCAGGGCGCCGCCCGGCTCCACCGCAATCGGCACCCTCGCCAGCTCCTGTCCGTCGCGCTGGAACAGGAACGGGAATTCCAGCCCGTTCAGGAAGAAGTTCCGGTCGTCGGGAATGCCGAGGTATCGTCGGTAGATGTCGAAGGCCGGGCCATCGTCCACCGTCCTGACCAGCGTGCCCTCCACGCCGGTGACCGTCATTTCCCGGCTCAGCGGCTGCCAGCCGAGATAGGTCCTGCGCTCGATCGCCAACGCACTGCCGAAGAACAGGACGGCGACGGCCCCTCGTTCGAAGCAGGTCGTGCCGAGGCTGACCAGCGACCGTCCCATGACGGCATAATCGCCCGCTCCACCCCCGAACACCGGGACGTCGGCCGCGGTGTCGGCGATGCCGCGCAGCAGCTGGGCGGCATCGAGGCTGAGCGGTGTCGCCAGCAGAAGGAGGCCGGCCGGAGGCTCGCCGCCGCCTGCCGCCGCCCGGCCGATGCGGCTGCCGGCCGCGTGCTCTTCGCCCGGTTCACAGGCGAAGGCGACCGGCACCAGATCGGTCGAGTCGAAGAAGGAGAGGGCGAGCGTCGTCGTGCCGACCACGGTTCGCCCGTCGGCCACCTCGCCGACCGTGGTCGCCCCGATCACGACGGCCTTGGGGAGGGCGCGCAAAGCCTCTCCGGCAACGGTTTCGATCCATTGCCGATCGGTCGGCGCCGAGAATATCTGGACGAGGATCGAGCGGGCGCGGGCGCCTTGCTCTCGGATGTCCGAGGACGACAGCGCGTCGGACAGCGTCGCGACGTCCGTGAAGTGGAGGTTCCGTTGCCTCAACCGTCGAAGCCCCTGCCGACCGAGCCGGGGCGACTATAGGAGCGCGGAGGGAACAGCGTCAACTTGGTTACGGCGGGCTGCCGGAGCAGCGAATTCGGGTTGAGGTCCCCCTCTCATCCTGTGCCCGCGGGCTGCGGCCAAAGCAAAGGCTCTCGGTCCCGGGATGCCGGGACCGAGAGCTTCGGCGAGCGGCCATCAATCCACCGCCGGGGTCAGGCCTCCAGTTCCAGTGCGCCGCCGGAGACCGTGCCCGGCCGCGCCTGTGGTCCACCCACCGACCGCAGGTGCAGGCTGCGCCATGCCGGCTGGTAGCGGCCGTTCGCATCGGCCGAGACCACCACGGCATCGCCGTCGCGCACCGCGGTGACGCGGGTCACCAGCCCGGCGCCGTCCCGCCAGGCGGCGGTGTCGCCGTCGTCGTCGTAGAGCAGGGCCGTGGCGCCGGCCGCATCGCCATAGGCCACCAGTTCGCGCTCGGTGTCCGTCGCCGGATCGACGCGCTGACCGGCGGCGCCCAGCGGCAGCAGGGCGCCGGACCGCACGAACAGCGGGGCGCGGCCGAGCGGGGCCGCCACCGTCGCGACCGCTCCGCCCGGATGGTGCGTGCCGTCATGGAACAGGTACCAGCCGCCGGGATTCTCGGGCAGCCGCACCGACCGGCTGTCCGCTCCCGGCTCCAGCACCGGCGCGACCAGCAGGTCGGGGCCGAGCATGAAGGCGTCCTCGGTCGCGACCGCACCGGGATCGTCGGGGAAATCGTAGAACAGCGGACGCACCACCGGCTCGTCCGCCTCCGCCGCCCGCCACATCCGGGTATAGAGATAGGGCATCAGGCGGTAGCGCAGGCGGATCGCCTCGCGGATCGGGGCGATGACTTCCGGGTGCATCCAGGGCAGCGTGGTGACGCCGTCGCTGTTCCAGCTGTTCATCATGAAGCGCGGCCAGAAGGAGCAGAACTCGACGAAGCGGCAGAGCAGCTCCGGCCCCGGGCTCGGCCCATGGAAGCCGCCGGTGTCGTGCCCGATGTCGAACATGCCCGACAGGCTCATGTTGAGCCCTTGGGTCAGGTTGAAGCGCAGTGTCTTCCAGGCGGTGGCGTTGTCGCCCGACCAGGTCTGGCCGTAGCGCCACAGCCCGGCCGAGCCGCCGCGGGTGATGGTGTAGGGCCTCTTGCCGGGCGCCCAGGCCGCCTGGGTCTCATAGGCCAGCTTGGTCATCAGCAGCGCCTGGGCGGGACGCGCCAGCGTCTGGGGGAAGGGCCGGCCGTCGCCGGCCGCCACGGCATCCTCGTCCCAGATCTCGTATTCGTTGTTGTCGTTCCACACCGACACCATGCCGGGGGCGAGCAGCGCCGTCTCGATCCCGTTGCGCCACCAGTCGCGCGCCTTGGCGTTGGTGAAGTCGAGATGGTAGCCGAGCCCGTCCCAGAACTGCGCCACCGCCGGCTCGCCGCTCTCGCCGTCGCTCACCAGCCCGCCGACCCCGGTCACCTCCGACAGGCGGGGATGGTCGTCGAGCAGGCAGGGCTTCAGGTTGGCGACCGGGTGCAGCCCGGCGGCGTTCAGCTTGGCGAGCGTCGCGGCCGGATCGGGGAACTTGTCGTGGTTCCAGTTGAAGGCGTAGCGCCGCCCGCCGATCATGGTGTAGCCGGAGCCGAAATGGAAACTGTCGCAGGGGATGGCGTGCTCGGCGCAGCGGTCGACGAAGTCGGCGATGCGGGCATCGGCGTCGGCGGCGTCGGCGATCGCCATCGAGGTGGTGGCGAAGCCCAGCGTCCATTTCGGCCCGAAGGCATGGCCGCCGGTCAGGCGCGAGAAGGCGCGCACCACGTCCGGAACCCCCGGCCCGGCGAAGACGTAGGCGTCGAAATCGCCGTCGTCGGCGCGGTAGGAGCGGAACGTGCCGTGGTAGTTGTCGATGGTGGCGCCGAGGTCGATCTCGGCGGTGGCGAGGTTGTCGTAATAGACCCCGTGCGCGCCCGTCGGCCCGGCGACCAGGACGAAGGGGATCATCTTGTAGAGCGGGTCGCTCAGCTCGGCGTCGAAGCCGCAGGGATCGACCGCGTCGACGCGGAAGCGGCGGCCGGTGCGGTCCAGCGGGCCGGCCTTGTCGCCCACCCCGTAA
Organism: Azospirillum endophyticum; assembly: GCF_016595245.1. GTDB lineage: Bacteria > Pseudomonadota > Alphaproteobacteria > Azospirillales > Azospirillaceae > Azospirillum > Azospirillum endophyticum. Next base: position 164,701 of record NZ_JAENHM010000084.1, on the reverse strand, counting down.
TGGCGTTCGTCCACGGCGCGCTCGACGAAATGCGAGAAGGCGTGGGTCTTGCGCGAGACGAAATAGGCCTGGGTGCGGCGGTCCTGCAGGAAGGGAACGTCCTCGCCCGCCCGGTACCAGGCGATGCCGAAGGGCTCCAGCGTCACGACGGCGCGCAGCTTGATCCCCCGCAGCGTGACCGTGCCCTCGCCCTCCTCGATGTCGGCGGAGGGGCAGGCGAAGCCGGTCAAATCATCGCGGTCCCGCCCCGCATAGGACGGATCGGCGCGGTCGGGCGCCACCGCCCAGCCGCGGTCGAGGCGGTAGCCGCCGTCGCGCCGCATCACGACGCGGCCGAGGTCGTCCTCCAGGAAGCCGATGCGCAGATCGACGCCATGGTCGAGTTCGAACAGGGCATAGATGCCGTCACGCCCGCGGAAACGGGCTCGGGTCAGGGCCTTCATGAAGGACTCCGGGCGAGAAGGGGTTCGGGACGGCAGGCGAGGCCTGCGGCGTCGAAGCGGTGGAGATGGTCGCGGCTGAACCGCACCGGCAGCACGTCGCCGCGGGCAAGACGGCTCTGACCGTCGCAGCGGATGGTGAGCGGAACGTCGTTGGGACCGGTGGTGTAGAGGAAAGTCTCGCCGCCGAGCTGTTCGACGAGCTCGATCCGCACGGTCAGGTCGGCCTCGGCCTCCTGGCAGGGTTCGACATGCTCGGGCCGGATGCCCAGCGTCGCCGCCGTGCCGGCCGCCTCTCCCTTCACCAGTTCCGTCGGCAGCAGGTTCATCCGCGGCGAGCCGATGAAGCCGGCGACGAAGAGGTTGGCCGGCCGGTTGTAGAGGTCGAGCGGCGTGCCGATCTGCTCGATCCGCCCGCCGTTCAGCACGACGATGCGGTCGGCCAGCGTCATCGCCTCGACCTGATCGTGGGTGACGTAGATCATCGTCCCGCCGATCTCGGCATGGAGGGCGGCCAGCTCCTTGCGCGTCGCCACCCGCAGCTCGGCGTCCAGGTTGGACAAGGGCTCGTCGAACAGGAAGATCTTGGGGTCGCGCACGATGGCCCGGCCGATGGCGACGCGCTGGCGCTGGCCGCCGGACAGGGCGGCGGGCTTGCGTTGGAGGTAGTCGGTCAGCCGCAGCATGCGGGCGGCGCGGTCCACCCGCGCCGATATCTCCGCCTTGGCGATCCCCATGTTCTCCAGCGCGAAGCTCATGTTCTGGTGGACGGTCATGTGCGGGTAGAGCGCATAGGACTGGAACACCATCGCCAGCCCGCGGTCGGAGGCGGCAAGCCGCGTCACCTCCGTCCCGTCGATGTGGATGTCGCCCGCCGTGACCGTCTCCAGCCCGGCGATGACGCGCAGCAGCGTCGATTTCCCGCAGCCCGACGGGCCGACGAAGACCACGAACTCGCCGTCGGCGATGCTGAGGTCGATGCCCTTCAGGACGGCGGTGGCGCCATAGTCCTTGCGGATGCCGCGAAGCTCCAGTCCGGCCATTTATTTCATCCCCGTGTTCGCGATGCCGCTGGTGATGAAGCGCTGCAGGAAGGCGAAGACGAGCGCCACCGGCAGCAGGGTCACCACGGTCATGGCGAGCAGATAATGCCATTGCGTCTGCAGCTCGCCCTGGAAGGCGTTGAGCGCGATCGGCAGCGTGTGGACCTCGGTCTTGGTCAGGACGGCCAGCGGCCACAGGAACTCGTTCCAGCGCCACATGACCGAGAAGATCGCCAGCACCGCCAGCGCCGGCATCGACAGCGGCATGACGATCCGGGCGTAGATGCGCCATTCCGACGCCTTGTCCATCCGCGCCGCCTCGATCAGGTCGCGCGGGATGGTCAGCATGTACTGGCGCAGCAGGAAGACGCCGGTCGGGGTGGCGGCACCCGGCAGGATCACCGCCCACAGCGAGTCGACGAAGCCCAGCTTGGTGACCACCAGATAGACCGGCGCCAGGATGATGGTGATGGGGATCATCAGGGTGCCGATCACCCCCAGCATCGCCAGCGACTTGCCGCGGAACTCGTAGATGGACAGGGCGTAGGCGGCCATCGAGTTGATCACCAGCGTGATGATGGTCGCGACCACCGTCACCACCAGCGAATTGCGCAGGAAGCGCAGGAAATCGAACTGGGTCAGCGGGTCGGTGTAGTTCTCGACCGCCAGCGCCATGTGGCGCACCGGCGTCCGGCGGTCGGCCGGCACGCGGATGGTCTGGCCGGGTTCTTTGGGATCAACCATCTGGGCGACGATGCCGACGCGGCGGACCTGCGCCAGCTCGCGGACCGAACCGTCCTCCATCGTCACCCGGAACAGCGGCAGGGGCTGCGGATAGCCCTGCACCGACACTTCGCTCTGCGCCATCGGCAGCAGCGACGGCGGAAATTCCAGCAGGGCGGCGGGCGTCTTGAAGGACGACAGCGCCAGCCAGGCCACCGGCCCGAACATCAGCAGCACGCCCAGCGCCAGATAGGCATAGCTGGCGACGTCGGTCCAGTGCCAGGAGGCGCCGCCGCGACGGGCCAGGAGCAGGCGGCTGAGTTTTCCGGTGCGGAGTTTTCCGGTCATGATGCCCTCCGCCGGGTCAGGAAAAGCTGGATCAGGGTCAGGACGAACAGCACGGCGCCCAGCAGCACCGACGCGGCGCCGGCCAGCCCGAAATTCTGCACCTGGTTCGCGAAGGCGGTGGTGTAGATGTACTGGACGACCATCATCGTCGCCGTGCCGGGTCCGCCGCCGGTCAGCACGAACACCTCGTCGAACACCTGCACCGAGCGGATCAGCACCAGCACCAGCACGACCAGCAGGTTGGGCCAGAGCAGCGGCAGGGTGATGCGGTGGAAGACGCGCCAGGGGCGGGTGCCGTCCATCTCGGCGGCCTCGTAGACGTCGCGCGGGATTGCCTGAAGGCCGGCCAGCAGGATCAGCGTGTAGAAGCCCATATGCGCCCAGACCGAGACGAAGACCGCCCAGAACATCGCCCAGCCGGGATCGACGAAGAACAGGATCTTCTCGCCGCCCGCCGTGGTCAGCACGGCGTTGAGCAGGCCGTCGCGCTGCAAAATCCATTTCCAGATCAGCGCGACGACGACCGGCGACAGCAGGACCGGGAAGAAATAGACCGCGCGGAAGAAGCCACGGCCGCGGATGGGCCGGTTCAGCACCAGCGCGGTGACGAGCGAGAACAGCACCATCGCCACCATCTGGAAGACGGTGAAGGTCAGCGTATTCCCCACCCCGCGCCAGAACAGATCCTCGCGGCAGCTCGCGGCTTCCAGGTAGGATCCGCAATCGAGCAGGCGGGCGTAATGCTCCGCCCCGACATAGGGCCGCTCCGACGGGAACAGCGCCGTCCCGCCCGTCACCGAGAAGACGATGTTGATCCCGATGGGCAGGAAGACGAACAGCCCGAAGAAGACGAGGTTCGGCAGCAGGAAGACGTAGGGCATGCGCAAGGCGCCGATCAGCCGCTGCACCGCCCGCATCGGCGGGTCGGTGAGGCGCATCAGGGCGTTGGCGCTCCCCGTGGTGACGGCGGCCGCGGCGGACGGACCGCGCGCGGGGGCACCGTGCGATCTAATGGTGTCGGTCATGATCCACCGCCCATGGTTGGAGCCAGGGCAATCGCTTATGGCAATCATGATCCTAGACAAGGAAGCCCGTCATTCCCGCGAAGGCGGGAATCCAGCCATCTCAGTCGCTTTGCACGAGAGTTTTCTGGATCCCCGCCTGCGCGGGGATGACGTAAGTCCCTTCATAGGACTCCAGAGTCCAAATGCGATTGCCGCGGGGTTGGGGCAATTTCCGGGAGTCACTGCTTCTTCTTGCGCTCGGCGATCTGCTGGGCGACGTCGCTGGCGATGCGCTGATAGGCGTCGTCCAGGGTCGTTTCGCCGACCACCACCTGGCCGAGGCGGCTGATGGCGGCGTTGAAGACGATGCGGCTGCTGGGATCGCCCTGGATGCGGTAGGCCACCGGATCGAGCTTGCCCACCGCGTCGCCGAACACCTTCAGCGCGGCGGCTGCCTGCGGCGAGGCCGACTTGTAGGCGATGCCTTTCTTGGCGAGGCCGATATGGCCCGGCACGAAGAGGGTGCGGGCATAGAACTCGCTGGCGACCTCTTCGCTGGCGAGATAGTCGAGCAGGCGCCCGACCTCGGCCGGATGGCTGCTGGTCTTCAGTGCGACCAGCGCTGCGCCGCCGGGCATGCTGGAACAGTTGGCCGGACCGCAGGGCGTCGGCACCGCGATCCAGTCGAAGGCGTCGCCGATGGTCTTGTCGAACTGCGCGGTCTGCCAGGATCCCGATTCGTAGAAGACCACTTGAGCGTTCTTGAATTCCTCGTTGGCGCCGCGATAGGCGGTGCCGGACACGGCGCCCCACAGCTCCTTCGACATCACGCCGGACTTGTGCCAGTCGACGACCAGCTTGGCGGCGCGCTTGAATCCGTCATCGACCGGCTTCAGCTCGCCGCCGACCTCGGCCATCTGCGCCCCTTGCGAGACGGCGAGGCCGAAGAAGCGGTGGCCCGAGCGGTCGAAGGCGACGGGGAACGGCGCCTGCACCTTGTCGGCGACCGCCTTGGCGGCCTTGCCCCAATCCTCCCAGGTCGCGTTCGCGCCCGGCATGGCGACGCCGGCCTGTTCGAACAGCGTCTTGTTGACGAAGGGGCCGGTCACCGTCAGCTGCGTCATGTAGCCGGGGATCGCGGTGGTGTTGCCCGGGACCCGCATCCATTGCAGGAACGGCCCGTAATTCTGCTCCCAATAGGCGGCGTCCTTCACATGGGCGCGGACATCCATCAGGTAGGGGGCGAGGCCGCCCATGTCGGTGATGCGGGCGAGGTCAGGACCCTGGCCGGAGGCCAGCTGCACCGGCAGCGTCTCGTTGATCGCCTTGAAGGGGACCTGGTCGAGGACGATTTTGACGTCCTTGTTCTTGTCCTCGAAGCGGCGGAGCAGGTCGTTCATGACCTCGCCCTCGTTGCCGTCGGAATACCACATGATGCGCAACGTGGTCTGGGCCTGCGCCAGGGCCGGGATCCCCGCGGACCCGAGGACCGACAACGCCAGCGCACAGCCGGCCACCCATGCTGTCCTTTTCATTGCGTTTCCTCCTGTGGGGGCCCTCCCGGACCCGTGCCGGCCCTTTGCCGGATTGATAGTCTTGCGGGTGCCGACGAGTGCCGGGAGACGGATTTTCCTCGGCGCCGCTCTTCGGACTTGAACATGGCAAACGTTTGCCTAAACTGTCAACAGGAATGTTCGATACACAAATGGAGTGGTTCATGAATGATCGGCGCCGTGAACCGGGCCAGAGTTCCGGACAGAACTCCGGACAGATTTCCCTGGCCGACATCGCGGCCGAGGCGGGGGTGTCGGTGTCGACGGTTTCGCGCATCGCCAACGGCGATCTCGGGCGGGCTTCCGCCGCGACCGTGGCCAAGGTGCAGAAGCTGATCGCGGATCGAGGTTATCGTCCGAACCCGATCGGCCGCAGCCTGCGCGGTGGCGACAGCCGGCTGGTCGCCATGCTGGCGCCCAACCTCGACAACCCGGCGATGGCCGCCATCGCCGCATCGACCGAAGCCGCCCTGCGTGCCGCCGGCTATGTGATGATCCTGTGCGACACCCACGACCGGTCGGATTTGCAGGACGAATATCTGCGCGCCATGCGCTCGCGCTTCGCCGAGGGGTTCATCGTCGTCAGCGCGGTCGCCAGCCCGGAGTTGGAGGCGTCGCTGGAGCGGGGCGAGCCGATCGTCTTCGTGAACCGGCGCAATCCCTATGGTGGCGGCCCCTTCATCGGGATCGACAACCGCCAGGCCGGGGCGGATGCCGCCGATCATTTGCTCACCTGCGGCGTGCGGGCACCGGCGGTGATCCACCCGGCGGATCTCTCCTCGACCATCCGGGAGCGGGTGGAGGGATTCCTCGACCGGCTGCGGGAACGGCGGCCGGACATGGCGGTGCGCCGCTGCGACGGGGCGGGGACCAACCATCTCGATTGCGGCCATGCCGCCGCGCTGCGGCTTGCCGCCGACGGCGGCTGGCCCGACGGCATCCTCTGCCCCAGCGATCTGATGGCCTACGGCCTGTTCCGCGCCGCCGGCGAGCAGGGGGTGCGCATCCCGGAGGACTGCCGCCCGGTCGGCATCGACGACAACGACCTCAACGATTGGATCGCCCCCTGGCTCAGTTCGGTCAAAATCCCCTACCACCGGTTCGGCGACGCGGTCGTCGCCAGCCTCCGCGACCTGCGGGCGGGAAACAGCGTCGGGGAGGTGCTGCTCGACCATCGCCTGGTTCGCCGCCGGTCGGGATCCTCCATGGCCGGGGATCCCGCTTGAGAGGCCGTGGCAACTTCGGGAGGTCTTCGCCGCATCCTGGGCATCCCCATTCCTATCCGTCGTAAGCCGGTCGGTGCCGCCCGATTTGGCCGGATGCCGATCGCGGCGGCTTGCCGTAGAGTCGGCTCCGCTTTCGATCGAGGGAAGAATGGACAACTGGAACGTCGACCTGTTTCTGGCCATCAACGGCCCGGCCGCACCGGCGCCATGGATGCTGCATCTGGCGATGGTTTGTGCGGAGGGCCTGGTCTATGTCGTGGCCGCTCTCGCCGCCGGGCTGTGGATGTGGGGGGCGCCGCAGCGGCGGGGCGGCCTGGTCGCCGTCGGCTGCGGCCTTCTGCTCGCGTTCGCGGTCAACACCGCGATCGGGATGGTCTGGTATCATCCCCGGCCCTTCGCGGCGGGCATCGGCCACCAGTTGATGGCGCACGACATGGCGACCTCCTTCCCCAGCGACCATGGGACGTTCCTCTTTACGGTCGGGCTGGGGCTGATCGCCACCGGGGCGGCGCGCCGGTGGGGGGCCGTGGTGCTGGCGCTCGGCGCCGCCACCGCCTGGGCGCGGGTCTATCTCGGCGTGCATTGGCCACTCGACATGGCGGGGGCCTTCATCCTCGGCGGCGTCTGCGCCCTGTTCGCCGTGATCCTGCGGCCGGTGGCCGACGCGCATCTGGCGCCGCTCGTCGAGCGCCTCTACCACCGGCTTCTCGACGGCCTGCGCCTGCCGCTCGCCATGTTCCCGCGGCGACGCTCCTCCGTCCGATGACCGGGCGGGCCCGATCAGGAGATGGGGTCGACCAGGAAATGGACCTGGAGCTTTCCGTGATGGGGTGAGCGTTCGACATGGGCGCTCACCCCGAAGACGTCCCGGATCGTCTCGGCGGTCAGCACCTCGTCCGGCGGTCCGGCGCAGACCACCCGCCCATGGTGCAGGATCGCGATGGTGTCGCAGAACAGCGCGGCGAGGTTGAGGTCGTGAAGCGCGACGATGCTCGTCGCCGGCAGGCGGCTGACGAGCGACAGGATCTCCAGCTGATGCCGGATGTCGAGGTGGTTGGTCGGTTCGTCGAGCAGCAGTTCGCTTGGGGTCTGCGCCAGGGCACGCGCGATGTGGGTGCGCTGGCGCTCGCCGCCGGAAAGGGTGTGCCAGAGCCGGTTGCGCTTCTCCGCCATGCCGACATGGCGCAGCGCACTCTCGACCGCCGCGTCGTCGGTGCCGGTCCAGGGCGAGAGCGGTCCGCGGTGGGGCGTCCGCCCCAGCCGGACGATGTCGAGTACGGTGAGCGGGGCCTCCGTGGTCGCCTGCTGTTCGACCAGCGCGACCCGCCGGGCGAGGATGGCGCGCGGCAGACCGGCGATGTCGGTGCCGCCGAGGGTGACGATTCCGGCGTCGACCCGGCGCAGACGGCCGATCAGGCGCAGCAGGCTCGATTTCCCCGACCCGTTGGGGCCGAGCAGGCCGAGCGTCGATCCCGCTGCCGCCTCGATGGTGACGCCGTCCACGATCATCGCGCCGCCGGCCGCCCAGCGCACGTCCTTGGTCCCTATGCCTCTGGTCGCAATGCTCACAGCGGCCGTCTCGCCTTGTAGAGGATGAGCGCGAAGGCGGGGGCGCCGAACAGGGCGGTGACCACACCGATGGGGAGGATCTGCTGGGGGACGACGATCCGGGAGACGATGTCGGCCAGCACCATGAACACCGCGCCGATCATGAAGGAGGCCGGCAGAAGCCGCATATGGCCGGGACCGACCAGGAAGCGCGCCGCATGTGGGACGACCAGCCCGACAAAGCCGATCGATCCGACGATGCTGACCATGGTCGCCGTCATCGCCGCCGTCAAACCGAACAGGACCAGGCGGACGCGCGTCACCGGGATGCCGAGTGCGGCGGCGGCATCGACGCCGAAGGCGAAGGCATCCAGGGCACGGGCGTGAAGGATGGCTATGGCGAAGCCGCCGACGGCGACCGGGGCTGCGAGGGCAACGTCCGGCCAGCGGACGCCGCCGAGACTGCCGAGCAGCCAGAACATGACGCCGCGCGCCTGTTCCGCATTGGCCGACGTCGTCACGATGTAGGAGGTCAGGGCGCTGAAGAGCTGGGACCCGGCGACCCCGGCGAGAATGATCCGGTCCGCCCCGGCTCCTGTGCCGGCCGCCAGCGCGCAGACCAGCGTGAAGGCCAGGATGGCGCCAGTGAAGGCGCCGCCCGACATCGACAGCGCACCGCCGCCAAAGCCCGCGATCATCACCGCGACGGCGCCCGTCGAGGCGCCGGCCGATATGCCCAGGACATAGGGTTCGGCCAGCGGGTTGCGGAGGAGCGCCTGGAGGATGGCACCGGACAGGGCGAGCGCCGCACCGCAGCAGGCGGCGACCAGCGCCCGGCTGAGCCGGTAATCCCAGATGACGCCCTCCTGGATCGGGCTGATCGCGAAGCCCATGCCCAACAACCTGTTGCCGACCGCCTTGGCGATGGTGCCGAACGGGATCGTCATCTCCCCGATCGAGACGGCCAGTCCGATGGCGAGGATGAGGAGGGCCATGGCAAGGGTGGTCAGGGCGAAGAGGGCCGGAGCCGGAAGGGCGGGCACGGCCCGCAGCCCCCATCGGCCGGCGATGGCCGGGTTGCGCATCACTCGGCCAAGCCGAACGCCTTGATGCCGTCGGCGAGCGCCTCGATGCCGTCGATCGTCCGGATCGTCGGGTTCATCGATTGCGCGTCCATCAGCACGAAGCGCTTCTTGCGGACGGCCTCCAGCTTGCCGGTGACGGGATCGCTTTCGAGGAAGGCCAGCTTGACGGCGGGGTCGTCGGCGGCGTAGCGGCGGCGGTCCATCGTGGCGATGACGATGACCGCCGGATCGGCGGCGGCGATCCTCTCCCAGCTCACCAGCGGCCATTCCTCTTCCGTGGTGACGACGTTCCTGGCGCCCAGCGCCTTCACGATGTAGGCCGGCGCGCCGTTCCTGCCGGCGACGAAGGCATCGCCCCGCACCTCCTTGCTGGAGAACCAGAAGACGACCGGCACGCCCTTGGCCTTGCCGCCGGCGACGCCAAGGGCAACGGATGCGACGGCGGCGGCCTCGCGCTTTCTGAGCGCCGCGACCAGCGCCTCGCCCCGGTCCCCGACGTCGAAGATCCGGGCGAGGTCCTGGATCTCCCGATAGACGAGATCCATGGTGAACATCTGCTTGCGCAGGCCGTCGCCACCCCCTGAGTTGTCCTTCTCGACGCAATCCGCGGGCGAGATGTAGGTCGGGATGCCGAGCTGCGTGAACTGCTCCCGCTTGGCCACCGAGCCGTTGGGGCCGACATGCCATTCGAACTGGGCCGCCACCAGATCCGGTTCCCGGGCGATCACCGCTTCGAAGCTCGGATCATTGTCGGCCAGACGCCTGATCCTGGCATTCTGCGCTTCGAAGGGTTTCATGACCGGCCCCATCCAGACCGCCGTCCCGACGATCCTGTCGGCCAGCCCCAGCGACAGCAGAATCTCGGTGGTGTTTTGGCCGAGCGCCACCGCCCGCGTCGGCGCCTTGTCGAAGGTGACGGACATCCCGCAATTGTGGATTGTCAGCGGGTATCCGGTCGCCTCGGCCGCCGAGGCCGAAGCGGTTACGAGGCCGAGCCCGGCGAGACCTGCGCAAAGGGCCAGCGCGGCCCGGCGCAAGGCGGGAAAGTGAGCGGCGTTCGGCATGTTCGATCCTGATGTCGGTGCGGCCGGAGGTCGATCCGGTCCGATGTCGATTGGGAAGGGAAGCACACGCTCCCATGATCGCTGGCGTCGGTTCGATCGGAGCAATCCGGGTTCTGCGGTCCGTTGTCAGCCCGCCGGGGCACGCATCCGGTCGAAGGCCGCCCAGACGCCGTCCACCCCGTCCCATTGGCCGCTGGTGGCGCCCTTGGAATATTCGGTGGCGCGCTGCTCGAAGAAGTTGGCGTGCTCGACGCCGTTCAGGATTTCGACCAGCCAGGGCAGCGGGTGCGGCTTCACCGGCTCGTAGCCGCCGTCCGCCGGCCTGAAATAGCCGTAGAGGGTGGGCAGCCGGAGTTGTGTCAGCCGCCAGTCGGCGACGTAGCGGACATAGGCCCGGATGTCCTCCGGCGTCATCCCCTGCACCGGCCCCAGGCCGAAGGCCAGGTCGATGAAGCGCTCCTCCAGCCCGACCATGGTGCGGCAGACGTCGAGGATGTCGTCGCGCACGGCGGGGGTCATGGCGCCGGTCTCTCGGTTCCATTCGTGGAACAGCCGGATGATGCCCTCGCAATGCAGGCTCTCGTCGCGCACCGACCAGGTGACGATCTGGCCCATCCCCTTCATCTTGTTGTGGCGCGGGAAGTTCAGCAGCATGGCGAAGCTGGCGAACAGCGCCATGCCCTCGGTGAAGGCGCCGAACATGGCGAGCGTGCGCGACACGTCGGCCACCGTGCCGACGCCGAAGCCGTGCATGTAGTCGGCCTTGTCGCGCATCTCCGCATAGTCGCGGAAGGCGGCGAACTCGGTCTGCGGCATGCCGATGGTGGTCAGCAGCAGGGCGTAGGCGTCGATGTGGACCGTCTCCATGTTGGTGAAGGCCGCCATCATCATCTGCACTTCCAGCGGCTGGAAGATCGGCATGTAGCGCTTGAGGTAGTTGTCGCTGACCTCGACGTCGCTCTGGGTGAAGAAGCGGAAGATCTGGGTCAGCAGGTTGCGCTCGCCGTCGGTGACGCGGTCGGAGGTCCAGTCCTTGATGTCCTCGCCGAGCGGCACCTCCTCGCCCATCCAATGCACCTGCTGCTGCTTCTTCCAGTAGGCGTAGGCCCAGGGGTAGCGGTCGACGTTGTAGGCGGCGGAGCCCTGCAGCAGGCCGACGCGGCCGGTGCCGATCAGGCTCATGGGGTCGAGGTCGAGAAGCGGGGGCATGGCGACGGATCCGTGATGGCGGGAAGGGACTGCGCGGTCGGACCGCCGGTCACTGGCAGGCGAGGCATTCCTCGTAGTCGGTGCGCGGCGCCTGGATCGCCTCGGCCTTGCCCGCCATGCGGTCCTTGCCGGCGAAGGCGGCGCGCTGCACCGACTTGGAGCGGCAGTAATAGAGGCTCTTCAGCCCCTTCTCCCAGGCGGTCCAGTGCAGCATGTGCAGGTCCCACTTGTCGATGTCGCCCGGCAGGTAGAGGTTGATCGACTGGCTCTGGCAGAGGAAAGGCGTGCGGTCGGCGGCGAACTCGATGATCCAGCGCTGGTCGATCTCGAAGGCGGTGCGGAAGACCGCCTTCTCGTCGTCGCCGAGGATGTCGAGGTGCTGGACCGAGCCCTCATGCTCGATGATCGACTGCCAGATCTCCGGCCGGTCGGCGCCCTTGGCGGCCAGCAGCCTTTCCAGATGCGGGTTGCGCACCGGCATCGAGCCCGACAGCGTCTTGTGGGTGTAGATGTTGGCCGGGATCGGCTCGATGCAGGCGCTGGCGCCGCCGCAGATGATGCTGATCGAGGCGGTCGGCGCGATCGCCAGCTTGTGGCTGAAGCGCACCATCATGTCGCGCTCGGCGGCGTCCGGGCAGGGGCCGCGCTCATGGGCCAGGGCGACCGAGGCGGCGTCGGCGTCGCGGCGCAGCTTGCGGAAGAAGCGCAGGTTCCACACCTTGGCCATGGCGCCCTCGAAGGGGATGCCGCGGGCCTGCAGGAAGGAGTGGAAGCCCATCACCCCCAGCCCGACCGAGCGCTCGCGCATCGCCGAATAGACGGCGTTCTCCATGCCAGCCGGCGCGTCCTCGATGAAGCGGGTCAGGACGTTGTCGAGGAAGCGCAGAACGTCCTCGACCAGCCCCGCCTCGTCGTTCCACTCGTCCCAGGTCTCCAGGTTCATCGAGGCGAGGCAGCAGACCGCCGTGCGGTCGCGGCCGAGATGGTCCTTGCCGGTCGCCAGCGTGATCTCGCTGCACAGGTTGCTGGAGCGCACCGACAGGCCGAGATCGCGCTGGTGCTTGGGCAGAGCGCGGTTCACCGTGTCGCCGAACAGCAGGTAGGGTTCCCCGGTCTGCATGCGGGCTTCCAGGATCTTCTGCCAGATTTGGCGGGCGTTGGCTTGCCTCAGCACGGCGCCGCTCTTCGGGCTGACCAGCGGGAAGGGCCTGTCGTCGCGCACCGCCGCCATGAAGGCGTCGGTGATGACCACCGCATGGTGCAGGTTCAGGCTCTTGCGGTTGAAGTCGCCGGACGACTTGCGGATCTCCAGGAACTCCTCGATCTCCGGATGGTGGATGTCGAGATAGACGGCGGCCGAGCCGCGGCGCAGCGACCCCTGGCTGATCGCCAGCGTCAGGCTGTCCATCACCCGGATGAAGGGAATGATGCCGGACGTGCTGCCGTTGCCCTTCACCGCTTCGCCGATCGAGCGGACCCCGCCCCAATAGGTGCCGATGCCGCCGCCGTTCGACGCCAGCCGGACATTCTCGTTCCAGATGTCGACGATGCCGTCCAGCGAATCCGGAACGGCGTTGAGAAAGCAGGAGATGGGGAGGCCGCGGGTGGTGCCGCCGTTGCTCAGCACCGGGGTCGCCGGCATGAACCACAGGCGGGAGATGGCGTCGTAGATCCGCTGGGCGTGCGCGGCATCGTCGGCATAGGCGGCGGCGACCCGGGCGAACAGATCCTGGTAGCCCTCGCCCGGCAGCAGGTAGCGGTCGTCCAGCGTCGCCTTGCCGAAGGCGGTCAGCAGGGCGTCGCGGCTGCGGTCGATGCGGATGACGGAGGGGTCGGGCGGCGTCCAGCGCTGCGTCGGGGCACGGCCGCCCGACAGAGCGGACATGTGCCGGGCGTGCGCCGGCGGGGTCCCGTGACGGTCGAAGCCGCCGGCCGGTTCCCGGCCGTCTGCCGGACGGGGGTCTGCCGGATCCTGGGTGAAGTCCCGGGCGAGGTCTTGAGCGAGCGCCGGCATCCGTGGTCCCTTGTTCTCGTGCGGCGGGACGACACGGGAGCACGACTTGCGGCGAGGGCGGGCGGGAAACGCCGCGGATCGGCAAGCGCACCACCGGGACACCCCGCCCGTGGACGTTCATTCGGTTACGGCAGGTCTCCTGGCTCGCGGGTCACCGCGGCTTCGTCCGGCCTTCCCGGTACCGCCCCTGGAAAGGGGATCGGCACCAGTGGCGCTGAAAACGACGAAACCGCTCTCCGCTCACAGTTGCGGGGGCAGCGCCGGCATTGCCGCGTTCAGCGGCTCACCGACTTCCCTCTTAGCCATGCATCTTGTGGGTACATGGAACCGTAACGCTAGATACGGTAGGCGGAGGCGGAGGGGGCGTCAAGCGCTTTTACGTCCGGCGTCATGGCCGTCAGGAAGCTGTCAGATCTGGAGCACATACTGTCCGCAAGGCCCGCAGTTCGCGGCATGAGCAACCCAATGAATCTGTGTTGGAGGAAACGATGAGCAGGACGTCGCCGACCGTCCGCCCCGCCGTCGCGGGCGCACCCGTCGACCCCGTGGCGGCCGCGATCCCGGCCAGCCCCTTGCTGGAGGTGTCCGGCGTCACCTTGCAGTACAAGACGTCGGACCATCTGGTGACGGCCACCTACCGCGTCGATTTCCAGGTCTTCAAATCCGACCGCTATGTCCTGCTCGGCCCGTCGGGTTGCGGGAAATCCACCCTGCTGAAGGCCATCGGCGGCTATCTGGAGCCGGTGGAGGGCGCCATCCGGCTGAACGGTCACGAGGTGACCAGGCCCGGTCCCGACCGTATGATGGTGTTCCAGGAATTCGACCAGCTCCTGCCCTGGAAGAGCGTGCGCGAAAACGTGCTGTTCGCGCTGACCACCAGCGGGCGCGCCAAGGGGGCCGAGGCGGCCGAGCGCACCGACCATTACATCAACAAGGTCGGTCTGGCGAAGTTCGCGCACAGCTTCCCGCACACGCTGTCCGGCGGCATGAAGCAGCGCGTCGCCATCGCCCGCGGCATGGCGATGGAACCGGACGTCCTGCTGATGGACGAGCCCTATGCCGCGCTCGACGCCCTGACGCGCCGCCGCATGCAGGACGAGCTGCTGCGCCTGTGGGACGACACGAAGTTCACCGTGCTGTTCGTGACCCATTCCATCGAGGAGGCGATCCGGGTCGGGACGCGCATCCTGCTGCTGTCGCCGCATCCGGGGCAGGTGAAGGCCGAGCTGAACAGCATCCCGCCGGAACAGCTCGGCACCGCCGCCCAGGCGGAGCTGGAAGCCCGCATCAACGACATGCTGTTCGTCCATTGAGGCCCGCCATGATGACGCACTCCACCGCGAACTCCATCCTCGTCGAGCGTCCCGAGATCATCCGGGACGTGTCCAACTCGACCGTCATCGCCGACGTCCAGAAGCCGCTCGGCGCGTGGGAGCGGCTGTACCGCGTCCCGCTGCTGCGCAAGGGCCTGATCCTGCTCGCGCTCGCCCTGATCTGGGAAATCTACGGCCGCTGGCTCGACAACCCGCTGCTGTTCCCGCCCTTCTCGGCGATGCTGCAGGCCTTCACCGCCGACCTCGGCAACGGCATCATCCCGGCGCGCACGCTGGTCTCGCTGCAGACGCTGGTGATCGGCTACGCCATGGGCATCCTGCTGGCGGCCCTGCTGACCACCGTCGCCATCGGCTCGCAGATCGGCACCGACCTGCTGGAGACGATGACCTCCATGCTGAACCCGCTGCCGGCCATCGCCCTGCTGCCGCTGGCGCTGATCTGGTTCGGGCTCGGTTCCGGCAGCGTGATCTTCGTGCTCGTCCATTCCGTGCTGTGGGCCATCGCGCTGAACACCCATGCCGGCTTCCGCTCCGTCTCCAACACGCTGCGCATGGTCGGCCGGAACTATGGGCTGAGCGGCCTCGGCCTTGTCCGCCACATCCTGATCCCGGCGGCCTTCCCGTCGATCCTCACCGGTCTGAAGGTCGGCTGGGCGTTCGCTTGGCGCACGCTGATCGCGGCGGAGCTGGTGTTCGGCGTCAGCTCCGGTTCCGGCGGCCTCGGCTGGTACATCTTCGAGAACCGCAACCAGTTGGAAACGGCGAACGTCTTCGCCGGCCTGTTCACCGTGATCCTCATCGGCCTGATCGTCGAGAACGGCGTCTTCGCCACCATCGAGCGGCGCACCATCCGCCGCTGGGGCATGCAGCACTGAGCCTTCGATAAGAATCCACACTGAAAAATCCACACGGGAGGACCCATCATGACCGCATTCGCAACCCTGCGCCGGGTCGGCGTGCTGGCGACCGCGCTCGTCGCCCTGGCATCCGGGGCGCTGGCGACCGGCCCCGCCCAAGCCGAGACCGCGGAGCTTCACATCTCCAAGGGCTACGGCATCCTGTACCTGCCGATGATCGTCATGGAGCACGAGAAGCTCCTGGAGAAGCAGGCCAAGGCGGCGGGCCTCGGCGACGTCAAGGTCGGCTGGCTGGAGCTGGACGGCGGCAACGTCATCAACGACGCCATGATCTCCGGAAACCTCGACATCGCCGCCATCGGCGTGCCCGGCTTCCTGACCCTGTGGTCGAAGGTGAAGGGCAACGCCAAGCTGGAGGTCTCGGGCCTCGCGGGGCTCAGCGCCACCTCGCTGTACCTCAACAGCAACAACCCGAACATCAAGTCGCTGAAGGACTTCACCGCGAAGGACAAGATCGCCCTGCCGGGCATCAAGACCTCGCTGTCGGCCGTCGTGCTGCAGATGGCCGTCGCCAAGGAGTTCGGCGACGACAATTACGCCAAGCTCGACCCGATGACGGTCGGCCTGCCGCATCCGGAGGCCTATACGGCGCTCGTCTCCGGCAAGACCGAGGTGAACAGCCATCTCGGCTCGCCGCCCTATTCCTTCATGGAGCTGGAAAATCCCCAGGTGCACCGGGTGATGAACTCGGTGGATGTGCTGGGCAACATCTCGCTCGACCTCGTCTATGCGCCCAAGCGCTTCATCGACGCCAACCCGAAGCTGACCGCCGCCTTCCTCGCGGCGCTGGAGGAGGCCGACAAGCTGATCGCCGACGAGCCGGCGCGCGCCGCCACGATCTACGTCCAGTCGGCCAAGGCCAAGCTGTCGGCGGGCGAGGTGGAACGGATGATCAAGGACCCGGACACCAAATTCTCGACCACGCCGAACGGCGTCATGCAATTCGCCAACTTCATGGGCCGCGTCGGCACGATCAAGAACAAGCCCGCCACTTGGCAGGACCTGTTCATCGCCAACGTCCATTCCCTGCCCGGAAGCTGAGCGATCCTCCGGTCTGGAACGGCACGTTCCCGACGAACTGGCCCGGGTCGCTCCCGGGCCCTCTTTTTTGCGTCAGGGCTGGTGCAGGAACGCCTTCCACTGCTGAAGGAAACGGTCGCGCTTCAGATGGTCCATGAAGACCAGCAGCGCGGGCCCGAGAGCGATCCGCTGCGTCGGGCCGCGCATCTCCTCCTGCAGGTGCGTCGCCGACATCGGGCCGCCGACCGTCGGCAGGATGGAGTAGAAGGCGGTCTCGGCGGCGACCACCGCCTGCCCGCGCTCCGACAGCAGGTAGTCGATGAAGCGCCCGGCCAGGTCGGGCGCAGCCGACCGCCGCGGGATGAGGGCGACCCGGGTCATGACCAGCGTGTAGTCGGTCGGCAGGACGATGCCGATATGGGCGCCGTGGATCTGCCGCTCCCGCGCGTAGGAACCGAGCAGGTTGTAGCCGATCAGGCTCTCGCCCCGCTCAATGGCGCCCACCATGTCGGCGGTGCAGCACATCTGTTTGGCCAGGGTCTCGCCGAGGGCGTCGGCGAGCTGCCAGAACTGGCTGGTCAGGACGGAGTCCTGCGTCGCGAACAGATAGCCGATGCCGCTGTCCTCGACATCGTAGGTCACCACGCGGCCCCGGTAGCGCCCCTTGCGGTCGCGCAGCAGATGGATCAGGTCCTCGCGGGAGCGCGGCACCTCGTCCTCCGCGACGAGGTCGCGGTTGTAGACGATGGCCGCCGGTTCCTGGGTGAAGCCGAAGGCGGCGCTGCGCCAGTTGGCCCAGTCCGGAAGCGCGTCCGTCGCCGGCGAGCTGTAGCGGCGGGCATGCCCGTCGTTGACCAGCTTCACCTGCAGGCCGGAGGCGGAGCTGATGACGAGATCCGGCACGGCGCCGTCACCGCCCCTGACCACGGAATCGTAGAGTTCCCCGGTATTCATTTCCCGGTACTCGACGGAGACCATCGGGTTCATCCGCTGGAAATCGCGGATCAGCGGCTCGATCGCCGGCCGGTCGGTGGCGGCGTCGATGCGCAGGCGCTCGGTGCCGGCCATCGGTGCGGGGTAGAGCACCGGTTCCAGGGCCAGGGCGGGGCCGATGGCGGCCAGCAGGACGCAGGGCAGCAGCAGGAGCGGCAGCAGGGCAAGTATCCGCCGCCCGCCCGCGGGGGTGCCGGCGGCTCCCGCGCCGGGACGGTCCGCGCTTGGGCTGTCGGGGCCTGGGAATTCCAGGCGGACGATCAGGCCGCCGCCCGGACGGTCGAGCAGCGACAGCTCGGCCTGATGTGCCTCCGCCACCGCCGCGGCGATGGAGAGGCCGAGGCCGCTGCCGGCGATCCCCTTGGCCAGCCGTCCGCGGCGGAAGCGGTCGAACACCACGCGCTTTTCCTCTTCCGGAATGCCCGGCCCGCGGTCGGCGATCTCCACCAGCGGGCCATAGTCGCCGCTTCCCGGCCGCACGCGCAGCTCCACGGGGCCTTGGCCGCCATATTTGCAGGCATTGTCGAGCAGGTTGGACAGGGCTTCGCGCAGGGTGACGGGATCGCCGTTCAGCAGCGCGTCGCCCTCGGCCGGATCGCGCGTCAGTTCGATGGGCGGAGCGTCGGGCCGGCCGGCGATCTGCTGGACGATCTGCCGCAGCAGCAGGTCGAGATCCAGAACCTGCGGCTGGACGGCTTCCGCGCGGTGGACGACGGTGGCGTGGTTCAGCAGCTGCGTCGTCAGTTCGCTGGCCTCGACGGCGTTGCGGTGGATGCGCTCGACGCGGTTGCGCAGGCGCTCGACATCCGCCTCCCGGCGCGCCAGCTCGGCCTGCGACCGCAAGGCGGCCAGCGGGGTGCGGATCTGGTGCGCCGCGTCGGCCAGGAAGGACTGGGTGGAATCGAGGTTGGCCTTGAAGCGGACCATCAGCTGGTTGATGGCGGCCAGAAGCTGCCCGACCTCGGTCGGCACCGGCGCGTCGATCGGGGTGAAGTCCTGCGGGCGCCGTGCCCGGATCAGCGCCTCGAGGAAACCCAGGGGCGCCAATGCCTGGCGGATGCCGAACCAGAGCAGCAGGGCGCCGGCCACGACGGCGAAGGCGATGGGTGCGAAGGAGTTGGCGACCAGCCGGGAAGCCAGCAGGTCGCGCGCTTCGCGGGTCTGGGCGACCACCACGGTCACCCATCCCGAGCGCGCCACGCCGCTGATGAACCGTCCCGTCACGGCGACCCGCACCGGCGCGTCGCTGTAGGTCGCGTTCAGGAAAACCGGCGTGTCGTCGTGCACCGTCGCTCCGGGCAGGTCCGGATAGCCGGTGACGAGGAGGCCGCCCGGCGCCAGGATCTTGTAGAAGACCCGGTCGTGCCGGGCCGTTCCCAGCACGCTCAGCGAGGAGTAGGGCAGGTCCACCGTGATGGCGCCGTTTTCCACCCGGACGGCGTCGGCGATGGAGAGGGCGGAGGCCGACAAAAGCTGGTCGTAGGCGCTGTCGGCCGCGTCGCGCGCGTAAGTGCGGACGAACAGGAACAGGATGAGGGTCACGACGCCGAGCACGACGAACATCCGGCTCAGCAGGCGCCGGCGCAGCGAGCCTCCGGCGGCGGCGCGGTTTTCAGCCGCCATCTTGCTTTTCGCCGACATAGCCGACGCCGTGCACGGTGCGGATCACCACCGAGGCGCCCTCCAGCTTGCGCCGCAGGCGGGAGACCGACATCTCCACCGCGTTCGGGGTGACCGCCTGTTCCAGGTCGAACAGCCGGTCGATCAGCGCGGCCTTGGTCTGCACCCGGCCCAGATTGCCGAGGAACAGCTCCAGCAGCCGGAATTCGCGCGCGCTGAGGTCGAGGGGCCGGCCGTCGACCGCGACCGTCCGTCCCGCCGCGTCGAACACCAGATTGCCGAAGACGGCCTCCGACGAGACCATCCCGTGCGACCGGCGCAGCAGGGCGCGGCATCGCGCCTCCAGTTCGCGCAGGTCGAACGGCTTGACGATGTAGTCGTCGGCCCCGAGGTCGAGCAGGTGGATCTTGGTGTCGATCTGGGATCGCGCTGTGGTGACCAGCACCGGCGTCCGGTCTCCCCGGCGGCGAAGCTGGCGGAGCAGGGTCTGTCCGTCGGGACCCGGAAGCATGACGTCGAGGATGATGAGCTGGTAGGTCTCCGTGCGCAGGAGCTCGTCGGCCTGATGGCCGTCCGCCGCCCAGTCGACGGCATGGCCGAGGCCGCGCAGGCTGTCGATCACGGCATCGGCCAGATCCTCGGTATCCTCGATAACCAGTATGCGCATCGACGCTCTCTCGCGGGCGGGTCCGCGATCATACAACGCGCGCCGCCGAACCGCCCCGGCTTTGTCGGAGGCGGTCAGCCGAGGCCGTTGCGGCCGGGCGACAGGATGCCGGCCGGGTCGCCGGCGATGCGCAGCTCCGACAGGAAGGAGGCGGCGGGCGCTCGGCGCAGCCGGTCGGGCACCGGCAGGCCGTTCGCCAGCCGGTATGGCGCGAAGCCCCGGTCCAGCGCCGTTTCGATCAGGTCCCGGTAGGCGGCGAGCGCCGCGTCGTCGGCCCCCGGCCCGGCCCGGTCGTAGCCCAGCGTGAAATAGGTCAGCAGGCAGCGGAAGCCGTTGGATTCGATTCCGACATTCAGGTCGATGCCGGCCTGTTCCAGCCGGCCGCGGGCCCAGCCCAGATAATCCGCCAGCGCCTGGAACTCGAAAGGGAAGGCGAGGCAGAGCCAGATCAGTCCGCAGCCGTCCCGGTCGGGATCGGCGGCGGTGGGGTCGGGATGGCGGTCCTTGTACCAGTAGACCGTGCGCAGGTTGCGTCCGTCCGGCACGCCCAGCCAATCCTCGAACCCCTCGATCCACGCGCCGTCCCGCCGGGCGACGTCCAGCTCCACCGCGCGCGACACGGCGGCGAAGCGCCGGGACAGCCGGCCGGCGCGGGCGTCCAGCACCTCGGGCGCCTCGGCGCGGATCAGGGCGGAGGCATGCCACTCGTCCAGCGCCGCCGCCGCCAGCCGGCCGGCCGGGACCGCCGTCCGCACCTCGTCCAGCGCCAGCCACTTGATGCCGTTCCACAGGGTCAGCGAGCGGTCGGGCAGCGACTGCTCGCGCTGGCAGTCGCGCCATGCCGCGAGGAAGCCGGGCAGGGCGTCGAGGCCGCCGACCTCCACCGACAGGATGGCGAGATCGCTTGGCATCGCTTCCAGCCGGACGAGGGCGCCGGTCACCACCCCCAGGTTGGACTGGCTGAACAGCCCGTCGACCAGCGGTCCCGCCGGCGCCGGATCCAGCCCGGCCGTCCGCCCCGCCCCGAGCGGGCCGCAGCCGGTCTGCAGCCTGCGGCCGTCGGGCAGGGCGACGTCCAGGTCGCACAGCGAGGACCAGCGCTCGCCCATGCTGCCGTCGCCGCGGTCGAGCGCGTTGGCGAGCACGCTGGCCTCCGCCGGGCCGCCGATGGCCGGCAGGAAGAAGCGGTCGGTCCTGTCCGCCAGGAAGTCGGCCAGGGACCGGAAGGTCACCCCGGCCTCGACCCGCACCAGCCCGCGCTCCCCGTCGAAGCCGGAAATGCGGTCGAGCCTTCGCAGATCGAGGATGACCGACCCGTCCCGCGTCGGCGCCCGTGATCCCAGCCCCCAGTTGGCGCCCCGGCTGACCGGATGGATCGGCAGGCGGTGGCGGGTGGCCACGGTCAGGCAGGCCGCCGCCTGTCCGGCGTCGCCCGGAGCGACGACGGCCGACACCCGGGCATCCGGTGCGAAGGTGCGCCGGCCCCAGTCCCGGCGGTCGGCCTCCCCGGTGCGGACATGGTCCGCCCCGACGATGCGGCGCCAGTCCTCCAACGCCTCCGCCGGCAGGTCCGGGCCGGGCGGGACGCTGGCGGAAAGGGGGAGGATCGGCGCAGGCATCGGCGGTTCCAAGTGGCGGTCCCCATGTGGCGGCGGCGGGAGAGTCGCGGCAGAATGCGCGCCACCGCCCGGCCGCGGCATCCCGCTTTCATGGTATGGTCATTTCCCGCCCCCTCTCGGTATGATGGCGGTTGCGTCGCATTTCCGAACCGACACTTCGCATAGGGTCGCCACAGTGGATCAGGCAGGGTCAGCCGCCGGGGACGACGGCGTCATATCGGTCCTCCTCGTGGAGGATGATGCGCCGACCCGCGATTTCCTGGCCGCGTCCCTGGCCGCGGGCGACGGCATCGTGCTGCAGGCCTCCGCCGGGACCCTGGCCGAGGCGCGCGCGGCGCTGGAGCGCGGCCGCCCGCGCGTGCTGGTGACCGACCTGAAGCTGCCCGACGGCCATGGCAGCGATCTGATCCGCGAGGTGCGGCAGCGCATGCCGGAGACCGAAATCATGGTGATCTCGGTCCTGGGGGACGAGCTGTCGGTGATGCAGGCGGTGCGGGCCGGCGCCTCCGGCTACATCCTGAAGGATGCGCGGCCGATCGACCTGATCGCGGCGGTGCGCGACCTGACCAACGGCCGCTCCCCCATCTCGGCCTCCATCGCCCGCCACATCATCCGCCAGACCCAGGCCGTTCCGCCCGCCATGGCGGAGGAACCGGCGCCCGCCCTGACCCCGCGCGAGATGGACATCCTGTGGGGGATCGCCAAGGGCTTCACCTACAACGACATCGCCGCCCGGCTGGGCATCAGCCGGCAGACGGTGCCCAGCCACATCAAGAACATCTACCGCAAGCTCGAGGTTAATTCCCGGAGCGAAGCGGTCTACACTGCGGTGGAACGAAAGATCATCAAGCTGTCGGACTGACGCGCGTGAGCCAACACATCGCAGGCCTGCCGGCGTCCGGCCCGCCCACGCTGCCGCGCCTGCGGGCTTGGCTGAAGGGACGCGGCCCGCTGCTGCTCGTGTATTACGTGCTGGCGACGGCCTTCGGCCTGGCGCTGGTGACGGCCGACCCCACCATGCCGGACGGCGTCGTCGCGATCGGGGAGGCGCATTTCGTTCCGGTGACCGCGGCGGGGGCGATCGGCAGTCCGCCGCCCGAAGCGATGCCGGCCGATGCCGCCGCCGTTCCGCTGCCCTACCGGTGCAAGGGGGTTCCCGAACCCGTCATCGGCTGTTCCGCACTATTCCGCCTGACCTTCCGCCATGACCCGCGGGAGGACGAACCCTGGTCGGTCTATCTGCCGATCCTGTCCGGGCGGATCACCCTGTGGGTGAACGGGGTGCTGCTGGCCGACAGCCGGAACCTCCAGTCCGATGTGGTCGTCAACCAGTCGGTGCCGCTGATCCAGCCGATCCCCCGGCCGCTCCTGGCGGATGGCGAGAACCGGATCGACATCCGCATGGAGGCCTGGAGCCAGTCCGGCGGCTTTCTCGACACCGTGCTGGTCGGGGCGGACCGCCTGCTCCGTCCCACCTATGTCGAACGCGAATGGATGATGGGGACGCTGCCGCGCCTGCTGGTGGCGTGGCAGGCGGCCTTGTGCCTGTCCCTGCTGATCGTGTGGATCGGGCACCGGGACGAGCCGATCCATCTGGTGATGAGCCTGATCCTGGGGCTCGGCGTGATCCAGGGGCTGCCGCTGTTCCTCGCCGGGCCGAACGGGCTGGAATGGCCGTTGCGCGTCATCAATTTCGCCGGGCTGTGGCAGGGCGCGCTGCTGCCCGTCGTGATGGCCCGGCTGGTCGGGCAGCGATTGGCGGTTCCGGTCCGGCTGCTGCTGGTCGTGCCGGCGACGGTCGTCCTGGCGTTCCTGGTCGCCACCCTCGACCCGGCGCGGCTGCAACCCTGGTTCGCCCTGCTGTGGCTGGCGCTCGTCATCCCCTGGGCGTCCACCATGCTGGGCTGGTCGGGCTGGATCGCGCTGTCCGCGGCGATCCGTCGGAACCATGCGGCGGCGCAGCTCGTGCTGGGGGGCATGATCGTCATCATCCTGATGGTCGCCCACGACATCCTGTCGGTGATCGGCGTGCTGGATCTGCGCGTGCCGTCGATGACCCGCTACATGGCGCCGCTGCTGATGACGGTGATCAGCGCTACCCTGATGTGGCGGTTCGCCCAGGCGCTGGGCGAGGTCAGCCGCTTCAACGACGTGCTGCGGCAGGAGGTGGCGGCGGTGGAGGCCGAACTGCGGGCCAGCTTCGCCCGCGAACAGGCGCAGACCCGTGCGGTGGCGCTGGAAAGCGAGCGGCTGCGGCTGACCCGCGACCTGCATGACGGGCTGGCCGGGCAACTGGTGTCGATCGTCGCCCAATGCGAACTGCCGCAGCGCGACTACCGCCGCATCGGCGCATCGGCACGTCAGGCGCTGGACGATCTGCGGCTGGTGGTGGCGTCGCTGGACGATGTCGGCAACGATCTGGGCATGATGCTGGCCCAGTTCCACGACCGTATCGGGCCGCAGCTCCAGGCCCAGGGAATCGAGCTCGACTGGCAGATGACGCCGCTTCCCGACGTCGAAGGGCTGAGGTCGGAGCATGCCCTGACCCTGTTCCGCATCCTCCAGGAGGCCGTCACCAACGCGGTGCGCCATTCGGGCTGCCGCCGGGTGACCATCGTCATGGCGCCGGCGCCGGGCAACGGCCCGGAGAGCAGGGAGGGCGGGCCTGTCGGGCGCGCGGTCCGCATCGTCGTGCGCGACGAAGGGTGTGGCATTCCCGGCGGAACCGGTGCCACGCGGGCCGGCAAGGGGTTGAACAACATGCGCCAGCGCGCCGCGGCGCTGGGCGCCGATCTGGCTATGCTCACCGGGCCCGACGGCACCCGGATCGTCATCGACCTGCCGTTCCGCCTTCCCGGATTCTGAAGGTTTCGATAGAGCGTTCTCCGCAGCATCGCCACCGCCGCGTGCAGTATCCGGGTTTTTCGTCAAATCTCCCATAAACATGGGATTACTCCCGAAGGCCCGCTCCCATACAAAAGACTGGGCGCGACCTTGGCGCATGCTCCGGCGGCGCAGAAAATTGGGGCGCAAGTCTTCCGATCATCCACTCACGAGGGGTTGCGGGCATGAGCAAGTTGCAAGTGGCGATGGTCGACATTTCCGATGACGAGCTTCTGGTGGTGGTTGGCGGAACCGGCACGACCAACGCACAGTCCGGTCATGCGCAGGAGGATGAGCACGGGGTCAGCCTCAGCGTCGGGGTCGACGTCGCCGGTGCTTCGGGGTCGGTCGGGGTCTCCACCTCCACCAGCCACACCGTCGGCGGCACCACCGTCACGACCGAGGTCGGCGCCGGCGCCAGCGGCTCGGTCGGCGTCTCCGTCGGGTCCGGCGGCGTCACCGCCACGGCGGACGGATTCGCCGGCAGCCAGGGCAGCATGACGGTCTCCCATGGGCCGGTCAGCCAGACCATCAGCTACGAGGCCGGGGTCGGCGGCAGCGCCAGCGTATCGGTGTCCTACACCGGCGTCGAAGCCTCCGCCTCCGGTTCGGTCGGTGTCTCGGTGACGACCGAAACGACGGTCGGCGGCAATGTCGGTCATGGCGTCACGGTCGAGGGCTCGGTCACCCAGACCATCGCGGTGGGCGCCGGCGCCGAAGCCACCGGCTCGATCGGAGCCAGCGGTGTCCATGGCGGTGTCAGCACCTATGCCGGCAACTATGTGGAGGTGACCGCCGCGGTCACCGTCGGCAACAACGACATCAGCAGCACCTCCCATGTCGGCGTCATCGATTCCGGTTCGGTCGGTGCCGGCACCGAAGTGACGGCCGGCTACTCCGCCGGCCATGTCACCCTTGGAATCGGCGCCACGGCGGCGGTCGGCATCGGCGGCGTCACCCTGGGCAGCGAGGTCACCGTCAACACCGCCCCGCTGGAGCATGCCGGCGCCCAGGCCGTCAGCGCGGCGACGCCCGCGGTCACCGATGCCGCCCACAGCGTCGCCAGCACGGGGCAGTCGACCGTCGCCGCAGCGACTCCGGCCGTGACCGATGCGGCCCACACCGTGGCGAACACCGCCCAGAGCACCGCCAGCACGGTCAGCAGCACGGCGCAGACGGCGGTGCACGACGTGTCCAGCACGGCGCAGAGCGCGGTCAGCAGCGTATCGAACACCGCCAAGTCCATCGCGAAGAAGATGAAGAAGTGGTGAGGCCGGGCGGACCGGTGGCGGACGGCACCGCCGCATGAGCGACAGCGCGACGACCGAACGGCCGGCGGCAGCGCCGCTTCCGGCCGCACCTCCGGCAAGCGGTGCGGGCGGCAAGGCCGGCTTCCGCGCCGAGGCGGCGGAGGCGGCGACCTCCGTGTCGCAGGTGGACGACGCGCTGGAGGTGGTGCGTCCGCCGGTCCTGGCCTTCTGCGTCACGCTGGCGCTGCTGGTGGTCGGCGTGGCGGTCTGGGCCTCCCTTACCGACGTGCCGATCAAGGTCACCGGCCAGGGCATCCTGGTCAGCCCGGCCGGCGTGATCGACGTGGTGTCGGAATCAAACGGCCGCATCAACGACATCCGCTTCAAGCCGGGTGACGTGATCCGCCCCGGCGACGTCGTCGCGCTGGTCGACCAGAGCGAGCAGAAGCTGAAGCTGGCCGAGGCGGAGGGCGAATTGCAGGACGCGCTCGCCGCCCGCGAGGACATGCGGCGCTTCCAGGACCGCGATTTCCATGCCGACGAGGTTTGGCGGCAGGCGCGCGAGCAGGCGGTCGGCGGCAACATCCGCTCGCTCCAGGAACGCCAGCGCATGATGACGGAGCGGGAGGAGCTGGTCCGCCAGCTCGCCGACCGCGGCCTGACCACCCGCGACCGCGCCATCGCCGCCAAGATCGAGCTGTTCACCATCCGCTCGGACCTGGAGACGCAGCGCAACGAGCTGCAGACCATGGCGCTCGACGCGACCCGCCGCCAGACCCAGCGCGAGAAGGACATGCTGGCCGCCGAGCAGCGGGTGGCGACCGCATCGCGTGCGGTGGAATCCGCCCGCGACCGGCTGCAGCGCTATGCCGCCATCCTGTCCCCCTATGGCGGGCGCGTGGTCGAGGCGAAGGCGAACATCGGGCAGGTGGTGTCGAGCGGCGCGCCGATCGTCAGCATCGAGCGTGACGGGAACTTGCCCGGACAGGGCGGCGATCTGGTGGCGCTGGTCTATGTCGGGGCGCAGGACGGCAAGAAGCTGCGCCACGGCATGGAGGCCGACGTGTCCCCGGCACCGGTCCGCAAGGAGGAGCACGGCCATCTGGTCGGGCGCGTCGACCGGGTGGCCGACACCCCGGCCAGCAGCGCCGGCATGCTCCGCACCCTGCAGAACGATGCGCTGGTCGGCGAATTCCAGAAGACGCTGCGCACCCCCTTCGAGATCCTGATCCGGCTGGAGCGCGATCCGGCCGGCGCGTTGCGCTGGTCGACCGGCAACCCGCCGAAATTCTCGATGGACGGCGGCACGCTGGTGTCGGTGGAGATCACGGTGCAGAAGGTGCGGCTGATCGCGCTCGCCCTGCCGATCCTCCAGCAATGGCTGCGGCTCGACCTGACCGACAGCATGGCGCCGCCGCCCGCCGCCGCCGTTTCCGCTCCGGCGGCGTCTCCGTCGGCGTCCGGGGCCTGAGATGCGCACCCCGTCGATCCTGCAGATCGAGGCGGCGGAATGCGGTGCCGCGGCGCTCGGGATCATCGCCGCCCATCACGGGCGCTGGCTGACGCTGGAGGAGCTGCGCGAGCGCTGCGGCATCTCGCGTGACGGCAGCCGCGCCGCCAATCTGGTCCAGGCGGCGCGCGAGTTGGGATTGCAGGCGCGCGGCGTCCGGACCGAGCCGGAGGGGCTGCGCGGACAGGCCGGGCCGATGATCCTGCATTGGGGGATGGACCATTTCCTGGTGCTGGAGGGCCGGCGCGGGCGCTGGTGGTGCCTGAACGACCCGGCGCGCGGCCGGCGCCGCGTCGACGATGCCGAGTTCCGCCGCCAGTTCACCGGCATCGCCCTGCTGATGGCGCCGGGTCCGGACTTCCGCAAGGGCGGATCGGCGCCCAGCGCGCTGCGCGGCCTCGCGCGGCGGCTGCATAAATCCTGGGGGGCGATTTGGTTCGCCGCCGCCCTCAGCCTGCTGCTGGCGATCCCCGGCATGCTGTTCCCCGCCTTCCGCCAGATCTTCATGGACAGCGTCCTGGTCGGCGGGCTGGCCGACTGGATGACGCCGCTGATCGGCGCGATGCTGGCGGTCGGCGCGGTCACCCTCACCTTCACCTGGCTGCAGAAAAGCGTGCTGCACCGTCTGGAGACCCGTCTGGCCCTGCTGGGCGGCATCGGCTTCATGGAGCGGGTGCTGCGGCTGCCGATGGGCTTCTTCGGCCAGCGCGGGCCGGCGGCCGTCGCCGACCGGGTCATGCAGAGCGATCGGCTGGCCGAGCTGCTGGCGGGCGAGATCGGCGGCTGCCTGTTCGCCATCCTGACCGCGCTGACCTATCTGGCGGCGATGGCCTTCTACCAGCCGATGCTGGCGCTGGTCGCGGTGGCCGCCGCCGCCGCGCTGGCCCTGGCGCTCGCCCTGCTGTCGCGCCAGCTGGAGGAGGGCCAGCAGCGGCTGCTGAACGAATCGGCGCAGGAGGCCAGCGACGCCAAGCAGGGGCTGCGCATGATCGAGACCTACCGCTCCGCCGGGGCGGAACGGCTGCTGTTCGAGCGGCTGGTCGCCCGCCATGCCCGCGTGCTGAACATCCGCCAGTCGCTGATGCTGCGCCGGGCGGTGCTGCGGCTGCTGCCGGCCTTCGTCGGCGGGGTGGCCTCGGCCGCCGTCGTCACCGTCGGCGGCGGCATCGTCGCCGAGGGCGGCATGACCATCGGCGCGATGATGGGCTTCATGGTGCTGCTGTCGGCCTTCCTGGCGCCGGTGTCGCGACTCGTCCAGCTCGGCGCCCGCATCCAGGAGGCGCGGTCCTACCTGCGGCTGCTCGACGACACCATGCAGCACCCGATCGCCGAGGAGTTCCGCCAGCCGGAGCCGCAGGCCCCCGCGGTGCTGCGCCGGCTGACCGGGCGGATCGAGCTGCGCGACGTGACCTTCGGCCATTCCCGCCGGGCGCCGCCGCTGATCCGCGGCCTGTCGCTGACCATCGAGCCGGGCGAGCGGGTCGGGGTGGTCGGCGGCTCCGGCTCCGGCAAGTCGACGCTGGCGCTGCTGACCGCCGGCCTCTACGAGCCGTGGTCGGGCGAGGTCCTGCTCGACGGCCGGCCGCTGCGCGAGATCCCGCGCCGGGTGCTGCGCCAGAGCGTGCAGGTCGTCGACCAGAACGTGACGCTGTTCGAGGGCAACGTGCGCGACAACATCGCGCTGTGGGATCCGACCGTGTCGGACGAGCGCCTGTTCGCCGCCGCCCGCGACGCGGTGATCCACGACATCATCATCGACCGCCGCGACGGCTACGCCTCCGCGGTGGCCGAGGGCGGGGCCAACCTGTCGGGCGGCCAGCGCGCCCGCATCGAGATGGCGCGCGCCCTGGTGCAGAATCCGCGGATCCTGGTGATGGACGAGGCGACGGCGGCGCTGGACGACCACACCCAGGCGCAGCTTCTCTCCAACCTGCGCCGCCGCGGCTCGACCATGCTGGTGATCGCCCACCGGCTGACGGCGATCCGCGACTGCGACCGGGTGCTGGTGATGCGGGAAGGCGCGATCGTCGAATCCGGTCCGCCGGCCGAGCTGTCGCGTCGTCCCGGCGCCTTTTCCGCGCTGATGCTGAGCATGGCCTGACGGGAGGATCCGCCGATGACCACCGCCGATCCCGTCGCCGTCGACACTGCCGGGCCGCTACCGCTTCCCGGCATCGCCTTCCAGCAGCCGGCGGTGGCGCTGGAGCCGGCCGGGGCCGTCTGGTTCCTGGAGGAGGGCGAGGCCGACGTCTTCGCCGTCGCCGCCATGGGGGCCAATGCCGGGTCCCGCCTGTTCCTCGGCCGGTTGCCGGCCGGCAGCCTCCTGGTCGGGATCGACGCCTTCATGCAGGAGCTGATCGCCGTGCCGGCGGCCGGGGCGCGGCTGGAGACGGTCGCCGATCCGCTGGAGGAGATCGAAGCCGACGCCCTGCTGGCCGGGATGGAAGCCTGGTCGTCCATGCTGGTCTGCGGCCTCGCCGCCATCCTCTGGCATCCCGACCGCGTCCACCGGCCGGGCCGCTGCGGGACCGCGGTCGATCTGGCCGAATCCCAACTCGTCATGGTCCAGGAGGCCGGCCTGTGGTGCGCGGTGCCCGCCCCCGGCGCCCTGTTGCTGGAGCAGGAGATGGTCCAGGGCATCATGCCCTTGCCGGCGCGGGCTTGGCTGAAGGCGGCGGGGCCGCTGCGCATCGTCTTCGGCCGCCGTCCGCTGCCGCGCGACCTGCCGGCCGCGCTGGCCGGCATCCAGGCGTTGACCGCGGCCTGCGGCGAGATGCTGATGGGCGCCCGCGGCCTGGCCGAGGCCGACGAGGCCGGCCGGCTGTCGCTGCGCGGCGCCCGCGAGACGGAGGAGGGCGGGCGCTTCGTCCATCTCGCCGGCCGGCTGCTCGACCATGCCCGCAAGCCGCCGGGGACGGCGGACGGCGGCCATCACGACCCGCTGTTCGCCGCGATGAGCGCGGTCGCCGCCCGCAACAACCCGCGCCTGCGGCTGCGCCGGCCGACCCTGCTGCGCGAGCGCGACCTCGACGTGCAGCCGACCATGGAGGAGATCGCCCGCGCTTCCGGTCAGCACATGCGCCCGGTGACGCTGACGGAGGGCTGGTGGCGCCGTCCGCTCGGCCCGCTGGTCGGCGCGACGCTGGACGGCCGGCCGGTGGCGTTGCTGCCGAAGGGGCGCGGCTACGAGCTGGTGGACGGGGAAGGGGCCGGCAAGGCGGCCGCACGCAAGCGGAAGCCGGTCCGCGTCACGCCGCAAGTCGCCGCCGGGCTGTCGGCCTCCGCCTGGACCATGGTGGAGCCGCTGCCCGACCGGCCGCAGACGGTCGGATCGCTGATGCGCTTCGTCCGGACCCCGCCCACCTTCTGGCTGCTGACCCTGGCGGTGGCGGCGCTGGGCGCCCTGCTCGGTCTCGCCATGCCGTTCGGGATGAAGTTCGCCTTCTCGTCCCTGGTGCCGGCGCGCGACCATGGCGGGCTGCTGGAGCTGGGCATCCTGCTGGGCTGCGTCGCCGCGGTCACGCTGGTGATCCAGCTCGTCGGCGAGGTGACGCGCCAAAGCATGCAGACCATGCGCGAGGCCGGGCTGCATGCCGGCTTGTGGGACCGGGTGCTGCGCCTGCCCATGCCGGTGCTGCGCGCCCATTCGGCCGGCGACATGGCGGCACGGGTCGGATTGGCGATGGCGCTGCCGCTGGCCGCCCAGGGCTTCCTGGTCGCCGGCATCGGCACCGGCGCGGTGCTGGCCGCCTCCGTCTTCGCCATGGCGTCCTTCCATGGCGGCGGTGCGGTGGCGGCGGTGCTGGCGCTGGCGGTCCAGCTCGGGCTGGCGGTGCTGTCGGCGGTGCTGCGGGCGCGCGTCTACAAGCTGGGCGAGGCGCTGAACGGGCAGGCCGATTCCCTGGCGATGCAGTTCCTGACCGGCATCGCCAAGCTGCGCCTGGCCGCCGCCGAGCATTGGGCGCTGACCCATTGGGCCGAGCGCTTCATCGGCATGCGCGAGAAGCGCATGGAGGTGCAGGAGATCGAGGGCCGGATGGCGGCGGTCAACGCCGCCCTGCCGGTGCTGGCGATGGCGGCGCTGTTCCTGGTCTTCCATGCCGCCGGCACCGACAGCGCCAGCATCGTCGCGATGATGACCGCCTACATGATCGCCAACGGCGCGGCGGCGGCCCTGGGCGACGGGTTCGGCGCCTTCTACCAGCTCCACGCCGCCCGTGCCTTCGCCGATCCGGTCCTGCACTGCGCGCCGGAGCCGACGCTCGGCCGCATCGACCCTGGCCGGCTGTCGGGGCGGATCGCGGTCAGCGGCCTGTACTTCACCTATGCCCAGGCGGAAACCCCGATCTTCGCCAACCTGCACCTGACCATTGCCGCCGGCGAATATGTGGCGGTCCTCGGCCGGTCGGGCTGCGGCAAGTCCACCCTCGTCCGGCTGCTGCTCGGGCTGGAACGGCCGCGGGTCGGCAGCGTCACCTATGACGGCAACGATCTGTCCTCGCTCGATCTCGGCCTGCTGCGGCGGCGGATCGGAACCGTCCTGCAGGGGGCGCAGCTGCCGCCCGGCGCGCTGATCGACGTGGTGCGCGGCCTGAGCGAGGCGACGGAGGCCGAGATCTGGGACGCGCTGGCGGCGGCGGCGATCGCCGACGAGATCCGGGCGATGCCGCTGGGCGTGCGCACGCCGATCGCCGACGCGTCGCGCACGCTGTCGGGCGGACAGGTGCAGCGGCTGCTGCTCGCCCGCGCGCTGGTGACCAAGCCGGACGTCCTGATCCTGGACGAGGCAACCAGCGCGCTCGACAACGCCACCCAGGCGGCGACCATCCGCACCCTGTCGTCGCTCGACTGCACCCGCATCGTCATCGCCCACCGGCTGGAAACCATCCGGGGCGCCGACCGCATCCTGATCCTGGACGGCGGCCGCGTCGCCCATGCCGGCAGCTTCGCCGACCTGCAGGCGCGCGGGCTGCTGGGGACGTAGCGGGGGCCGAAGGCTCACCGGGAGTCCTATGGGGGCACTACACGAGAGTGCGCTTCGACTTTGCGCATTTCAGGACTGCCGTCTCGGTTAGGAGGCGGTTCACAAGTTCAGCAATGGTGAGGGGTGATGGGGATTACGGCGCGTAGCAGGCGACGTCGACGAGCCGTCGAAGGAACGATGGCGGCGATCTGAGCATGTCGCCTTCAGCGGGCGACATGGCGGCCTGTTCGAACCACAGGTGCTGGCGCAGACGGGCCAAGGCATCGGCGAAAGTCGGCGCTGGTTTCGGATACCAGATGGCGCGCCGGGGCGACAGAGCGAGGCGGCCGGCATTCTGATGGACGTACAGCGTGATCAACGAGTAAAGCCCGAACAGCAGTGGGGCGGTGCGGAATACCGCCGGGTCTGCCCACTGTCGCTGGGTCTCGATGCCGAGATGAGCACGGCTCTCCTCATACGTCGTCTCCATTGCCCAGCGGCGGTTGAACCATTCCAGGACGGTGCGTGGCGACATCGACAGGTCGGTGCACAGAAAAGCTTCCGGATCGCGCCGGCCATCGGGATAGCGCACCATCACCCAGAGGATGGGCACGATCGGCTTGCCCTGGTGGTGCCACAGCGCCGTTCCGGAGGCATAGTCGATCCAGCCGCCGGGGCGCCACCGGGTTCGGCTTGGTTGAGCCGCCCGGTGCCAGACGGTAACCTTGTCGGTCAGACGGGCCCGCAAGCTGGGTTGGCGGGCGCCTTTCATTATCTGCCGCAAGGTCAAGGGCGGGTCTGGTGGCGGATCGAACAGGCGGGCATCCAGGCGCAGCCGAGTGATCGCGACCATGTGCGGGCTGACGGCGTCGAGCAGGGTCAGTGCGGCGAATTCGCCATCCATGACGGCGACCAGCAGGCGATCCGGCAGCCAGCGGTGGAGACGCAGCAGGATGCCCCGTGCCCAGACGGTGGTCGGCCGATAGTGCCGGCCCTGTGCCTCGCACCAGGCGCGGCTCGGCACCAGCGCGCTCAGCACCGGCAGCCCCCAGATACGGCCGGCGAACGGAACCTCGACCAGCAGCATGGCGGTCATCCAGCGCAATCCGCGGCTGGTGACCGTCTGCTCCGTCGAGGACCGGACGGAGTCGAAGCAATGGCTTGCTGGGCGAACACGGGCTCCCCTGCGCCGTTCAAAAGTATGGTCGACACCGATGACGATCGGGCCGTCCGGGACGAAGGCGTTGACCAGGGCGTTCAGCAGGGTGCGTGCGAGCTTCAGCCCCGACCAGCGATTCCGGTTGAGTACGCGGTGAAAAGCGGCGAAGCCGGGATCGTCCGCCAAGCCGAGGGCGCGGAGCAGGTTGGCCACGGTGCGGGGACCAACCGCCAGCACCGCACCGACCGCGAGCGCCGCCACCGTAGAGCGGGTGCGCCCCGAAAATGCATCCAGATAGGGCCACAGCCAAGCTACGAAGGTTTGGGGAAGAGAGACGGCTGGGCGTGGCATGGGGCACCTGCGGTGTCGTCGGACGTTGACCAGCCAACAACCTTTCGCCGACGGTATTGCGACGCCCGCGCAGGACAGGACAAGTGTCCCCAAATGCGCAAAGTCGAAAACACCTATCGCGCTCTCCTCTAGCTCACCGTGATGCCGCGCGCCGCCAGCATCTCCTCGACCATCCGAAGGCTCAGAGGGTAGCGATGGTACAGCCACACTGCGGTCATGATGACCTCGGCGGGGTAGCGGTAGCCGGAAAAACGGGGATAGGAACGCGTCGTCATGCCCCTACCGTACCCAGCCCGACCGCCCCCGGCAATCCCGCCGCCGCCAACTTGACGGTGCCCACGGAATAATGTCCGCCTCAAGGATCGGTTCAAGCTCCTGGTCCGGGACCACCTGTCGGAAACGATGGCGCAATTTCCCTATCTCTATCAGCCGCAACTGCCGCCCCACCATGCCGGAGGCTTGGACCCGATCTTCTGGTCCTTCGGCTTCCTCATGGCAACCTGGCTGGCACCGCGCGCCTGGAAGAGCATGACCAACCCGGACAAGCCTGAACACACCACGTTCCAGGCCTTGCACCCTCTTCTCGGCACAACGCCTATCATCGAGGCCGACTACCAGCCCTGGCCAAGGCAATCCTCGACCTTCGCGAACACTTCAAGGCCCGCCGCAACAGATCCATGCGGTGATCCCGGGGAATCGGTGAAGGGTGCGCTCACACCGCTTACGTCGCAACTATAGCTGTGCGCTGTCCTGTTTTCTCAGCCACGTTTCGATCACAGACGGATTGACAACGTATTCAGGCACCCGCCACTCTGCCACCGCTAGAAGGTTCTCGCAGAATGCCTCCGGCAGGCGCATCTGAGACTCTACCGTATGTCCTACCATGTGTGGGGTAAGGATGGCGTTTGGAAGGTCGCGCAGCGGACTATTCTCTTTCAGCGGCTCTGGGTCGAACACATCGAGGGCGATGCGCATAGCAGGTCGCTCTGCGGCGAGCGCGGCGAGCGTATCGTCGGGGACGATGCCGCCCCGCGTGATGTTGACAAACACCACGTCCGGTTTCATCCGGCGCAACGCGTCAAGATCCAGCATTCCTCGTGATTCAGGATTGAGCGAAGCCGCCATGATAACGACATCGCTTGTCGCGAGCACCTCATCGAGGCTCTGCGCGGCGACATATGCGGGCATCGGTCGCGTCGTGCGCACCGAGGCGACGAGCCTCACACCCCATGCAGACAGCCGTTCCGCGATAGCCTGTCCAATTTTGCCAAAGCCTATCAGGCCAACTTTCTTTCCCATGAGCATCCGCGCACGGACCTGCGAGGGACGCGGCAGGTTTTCGCGAAGGTAGCGCTCAGTGCCATGAAGGTCATAGAGCGAAGCCAGCGTGAAGAGAACTGCGGCCTCGGCCATGCTGACGGAGTTTTCCGTAATTTGGCCATTCGCCACGAGTATGCCGTTTGCTGTCGCGGCCGAAACATCGAACCCTTCGACCCCTGTGAACGGGGAAACCAATGCGCGCAAACGCGGCATCTTGGCAAACAACTCCCGGTCGGCTGTAAAGCTTGAGGACGCGCCAAGGATTTCCAAACACTGCAGCGCGTCAACTGCGGCAAGCAGATCGTTTCGCGTTAAGAACCGCGCCACACTATGGCCGCGTCGTTGCAACTCGTCATGGGCTGGATTGAAGAATCGATCAAAGGAGGACGATCCCACTAAAGCAACAATCACGGTTTTAACCTCCACATGAGTTACCTGGACAATCCTAGTTGGCGGGTCCTACCATTCAAGACCGAGCGTAAGTTGTGGTCGTAGACTGCGACCAGATCTGGCTAAATTGCATATCTTCGTTTAGTGTGTATGAACACAGAAATCCATTGGACCTAACGGCCGATCACCCCGTTGTCCATGAAACCTATTTCGCTACGTCGCCAAGCCACTTATCAGCGGCAACGTCAATGTGATCCACCACCGTTCCGAAAAAGAACGGTCAACGAGCCATATTTTGTCGACACCGCCTTGATTGTTCCGCGGGACAAGCTCGATTTGCCTGCCGCCGTTTCCGGCGACTGGCTTTTCTGCCCTGCTAACCTTTGCAATCGGCACGAGAAGATGACAATCCCAAAAAATCCAGCTTCTAAGCCAATTCATTTAATATAGTACCGGCGACTTCGCGCCTCACCTTCGGGCCATGATTGGCTGGAGAACCCAAAGCATCTGCTGACCTATAGAAACGGATAGCTCGGCTCCTGATCAAAAGACTTAATCTACCACAACTGCACCGGCTATCGATACCTGTCCTGGTGGCTTGTCCCCGAGTGTCCGGTGGCACAACGAGGCTCTCGCCTTCATCGCCGACGAGGCCACCTTCTGGATCGGCGCCTGATAGGAATTATAACCCACAACGCGCAAAGTCGAGCTTTCGTGTAGTGATCCCTATGGGCTCGACGGGCCATTCAATACAAGCCGGACGACTGTCGAGATTTCTTTCGAAACCAGCAAAGCCCAAGCTTATCGGCAACCGCCCTGACGGCTCGAATACACCCCCAGATGGATGTTGGCGGCAGCAAGCAGCGGCGCGGCGATGCCGGCGTCGCGGCCACGCTTGACCAAGTCGCCAATGATTTCGTCGCCCTCGACCGGGCGCCCGTTTTGCAGATCCCGGTACATGGACGAGGTCTGGGGGGATCCCTTGGTCGTCAGCAGGGCGCGGACCGCCTCGATCGTGGTTTCACGGGGCGGCATGCCGACCGTCGAAATTATGGTCTGGACCTCGTCGATGACAGCCAGGATGAAATCCCGTCCGCCGGGGGCCGCCTCGACCTCGCCGACCGTGCCACGCATCAGGCAGGTGACCGCCCCCATCGAGGCGAGCAGAAGCCACTTCTCCCACATTTCACGCTCGATCACCGGCGAGAGCCGGGCATCGAACCCGGCATTGGTCATGAAGGCGTCGAGAGCCTGCATCCGCGCCGAGGAGCGGCCGTCCATTTCGCCATAGGCCAGTTCCTGCAGGCCACTCAGCTGGACGATCCGGTCCTCCTCGTCGAGCGTGGTGGCGCATTTGCAGAGGCAGCCGCCCAGCGCCGCCCCGCCGAACCGTGCCTTCAGCCGATCCACATGCCGCATGCCGTTGAGAACCGGCAGGATCATGGTCTCGGGGCCGACGGCCGGGGCGAAGTCGTCCATGGCCGATTCCAGCATGTAACCCTTCACCGTCAGCAGGATCGCGTCGAACGGCTGTGCGGTCCCGCCGCCGATTTCGGCGGCGGTCAGGAGCCGGGGCTGCAGCGTCACGTCGCCGTGCGGGCTGCGGATTTCGAGCCCGCGCTCACGCAGCCGCGCCGCACGCGGCGGGCGGACGAGAAAGGTGACGTCCCGCCCGGCCTGCGCGAGCCGCCCGCCGAAATAGCCGCCGGTCGAACCGGCGCCGACCACCAAGAGCCGCATGGATCCCTCCCTTCAGTAGGTCGCAGCCGCAGCCGCGCTTGGACCGGCCGCCGCATGCGCCGGCAATGCGCGCAGGATATCTGCCCCCAGGATATCTGCAATGATCGCAAGCGCGCGCCTAGCCTCGTCCCAGGTGATGTCGAGATAGAATACGGCCCTCACCGCATGGGGGCCGGACGGCAGCATGTACAGCCCCCGCTGGTGCGCTTCCTCCACGAAGCTTGCGGACTCGACGTCGCGGAGTTGGAAGCGGACGATGTTGGTCTCGACCGTCGCCGGGTCCAGGATGATGCGGTCGATCTGCGCAAGATCCCGCGCGAACCGGGAGGCAAGCGCATTGACCTCGCCCAATCGTTGCCTGTGATGGGTGAGCGCGTGGAGGGCACCCGCGGCGATGATACCGGCCTGCCGGAAACCGCCGCCGATCTGCTGCTTGAAGCGTCGCGCCCGGGCGATGAAGTCCCGCGATCCGGCCAGGCAGGAGCCGACCGGCGCACCGAGCGCCTTGGAGAAACAGACGCTGACGGAATCGAAGGGGGCGGCATACTCGGCCTCGCTGATGCCGGTCGCCGCCGTCGCGTGCCAGAGCCGGGCGCCATCGAGATGCAGCGCAAGGCCGAGCCGACGTCCGGTCGCCGTGACGGCGCGAAGCCGCTCGAGCGGCCAGATCGAGCCGCCGCCGATGTTGTGGGTGTTCTCCAGGCAGAGAAGCTTCACCGGCGCCGGAATGGTGGCCGGGAAGAAGGGGTGGGACGTGCCCACCGCGGCTTCGACGTCGGAGGGCGAGAAGATGCCGCGTACGCCGGGGA
This sequence comes from Azospirillum endophyticum, assembly GCF_016595245.1. Classification (GTDB taxonomy): domain Bacteria; phylum Pseudomonadota; class Alphaproteobacteria; order Azospirillales; family Azospirillaceae; genus Azospirillum; species Azospirillum endophyticum. Next base: position 126,899 of record NZ_JAENHM010000084.1, on the reverse strand, counting down.
GAAGCCGCGGCAACACCCCGGAGATCGCGCAAGGCGCACCGCCCTCGAGGATGTAGACATGCGCGTTCTGGTCGAACAGCACGGCATCGCCCGGTTCGGTATGGGCGCGGATGCCGACCTGGTTGGTCATGGTGCCGGTCGGCATGTAGACGGCGTCTTCCTTGCCGAGCAGTTCGGCGGTGGCGCGCTCCAAGGCCTTCACCGTCGGATCGTCGCCATAGACGTCGTCGCCGACCTCGGCATCGGCCATGGCCGCGCGCATTTCCCGCGTCGGCCTGCTGCATGTGTCACTGCGGAGATCGATCATGATCGTTCGGTTCCTGCCGGTTGGCCAATAGGTTCTTTTCAAAGGCGGACACGAAGTCGTCGGAAATCAGGACCTGCAGCGCTTGGCGCAGCAGGTCCGACTCCACCTGTCCGAAAGCCGCTTCGAAGCTCGATTGCGCATGGGCCCAGGACTCGTCCGTCGCCGCCAGCTTGGCCCGGCCATCCGCCGTCAGGCGGATCAGCCGGCTGCGCCGGTCGTCGGGATCGACCTCGACGGTGATGAGGCCGTCACGTTCGAGCGGCTTCAGCGTATGGGCGAGCGCGCCGGAATCCATGACCAATGCCTGGGCCAGTCCGCCGACCGTGGTCGGTTCGGAACGGCTGATCTGCGCCAGGATCGCGCGCTGTGTCGATTTCAAGCCGCTGGACGCGAGCGCCGTATCATAAAGCTGCGAGATGCGGCGCGTCGCCTTGCGCAGCGCCGTGCAGTTGCAGCGGCCGCCACCGGCGCCCTTTTGATCGTCCCTTCGGCCCGCCATCCACGTTCTCCCAACCGCGATCATCGATCGATTGCCAGCATATGCAGGTTAATTCGAAGATGCAAGCATATGCATGTATTTGATCGTCGTCAGATGGATGCCATCGCCGGTTGGCGCGTGTCCATGGTGCGGGATTCGGCAGCTTGCCTCTTGGCGCAGACTATCCCTGCAGCGGAGCCGGCGTCTGTGACTGCGAAAAGCGCTCGATGGTCAGATCGACCAGGGCGCGCAGCCGAGCCAGCCGGCGGAGATCCTGGTGATAGCCGATCCAGACGTCGCGTCCGGGTGGAGGCTCGCCGAGATCGACGATCCGCAGCCTGTCCGACGCGTCGCCGATGGGGCGCGGCAGAACCGCCAATCCGGCACCCGAGGCGGCCATGGCGGCCTGGACGTCGCGGTTGTTGCTGCGAAAGGCGGTGCGGGCGTTCGGGAGCATCCGGCGGAGCCATGCGACGTCCGGCATGCCGCCGAAGGCGGCGTCCATCGTGACCAGCGCGCAGCCCGTACCGTCGCCGGCTTTCGGCCTACGGCTCCCGGCGGCACCATACAGGGCGTAGTCGATGCGGGTCAGCTTGCGCTGCACCACCTCCGGTTCGTCGAACGGGCGGATGCGGAAGACGAGGTCGGCCTCGCGGCGGGAAAGGCTCAGCAGCCGTGCTTCGGTCAGCAACTCCACCGTCACGCCGGGGTGGAGCCGCGTGAATTCGTGCAGGATCGGCGTCAGCATGTGGAGGCCGAACCAGTCCGAGGATGACACCCGCAGGCTGCCCTCCAGCTGCCCGCCTTGTCCGGCCAACGCGCGCTCCAGCGCCAGGCTTTCCTCATCCATGCGCTCGGCATGGCGCAGCACCGCGGCCCCTTCGTCGGTCAACACGAAACCGTCGCTGGTCCGCTGGAACAGCGTATGCCCCACCGCCGCCTCCAGCGCGCGCAGACGGCGCCCCATGGTCGGCTGGGTCTGTCCGATGCGCCGCGCCGCCGCGCCGAGCGTGCCCGCGCGGGCGATCGCCAGGAAAATCCGAAGGTCGCTCCACTCCATGCCACATCATACAGAATTGAATGGAGATCAAACAGGATCATTGATTTTCAAACATCTGCGTTGGGACCACCCTTCGGATCAGTCAGGACGACGCGCAATTCCCACTGAGGAGCAAAACCATGACACAGGATGCGAGCGGCACGATGCGGGCGATGGTGTTGGATGCGTATGACGCCCCGTTCCGGCTGGCCGAGATCGCGCGGCCGGCGGCCGGTCCCGGCCAAGTGCTGGTCCGCATCGCCGCCAGCGGCGTCAATCCGCTGGACACCAAGATCCGTGCCGGCGCGGCGGCGCACGCGAAGCATCCGCTGCCCGCCATCCTCGGCATGGATCTGGCGGGGACGGTCGTCGCCACCGGTCCCGGCGTCACCGCCTTCAAGCTTGGCGACGAGGTCTACGGGATGATCGGCGGCGTCGGCGGTCGCCAGGGTTCGCTGGTGGAATATGCCGCGGTCGAGGCCGACCTGCTCGCGCGCAAGCCGGCAACCCTGACGATGCGCGAAGCCGCCGCGCTGCCTCTGGTCACCATCACGGCCTGGGAAGGCCTGGTCGACCGTGCCGACGTCCGGTCGGGCCGGACGGTGCTGGTCCAGGGCGGCGCCGGCGGCGTCGGCCATGTGGCGGTGCAGATCGCCCGCGCCTTCGGTGCGACCGTCTGGGCGACCGTGTCCGCGGAGAAGAAGGCGGTCGTCGACGCTCTGGGAGCGACCGCCATCGACTACCGCACCGAGCCGGTCGAAGCCTATGTCGCCCGCCACACCGGGGGCCGCGGTTTCGATCTGGTCTATGACACCGTCGGCGGTCCGGTCCTCGACGCCTCGTTCCAGGCGGTGCGGCGCTTCGGCCATGTGGTCAGCTGCCTGGGCTGGGGGACGCATGGGCTGGCGCCGCTTTCGTTCCGTGCGGCGACCTATTCGGGCGTCTTCACCCTGCTGCCCCTGCTGACGGGAGAGGGAATGCCGCATCACGGCGAAATCCTGCGCCATGCCGCCGCCCTGGTCGAAGCCGGCAAGCTGCTGCCCCGCCTCGACCCCCGGCGCTTTCCGCTGGAGCGGGCCGGCGATGCGCATGACGCCATGACGGACGGCAGCGCCGACGGCAGGATCGTCGTCGACATCGACATCGACATCGACATCGCCGGCTGACGGGTGGCCGGCTCGCGCGGAAGACCGAAAGCTCGGGGAGCCATTGCGGAGCAATGTGGAATGCCTACACTGCGGCCGTCAGTCTTCCAGTCAACGGCATGATCATGGACCGGATCGATGCGATGAAGGTGTTCGTGGCCGCCCTGGACGAAGGCAGCCTGGCGGGAGCAGGGCGCCGGCTTGGCCGGTCGCCGGCGGCGGTGAGCCGGGCCTTGGCCCTTCTTGAAGCCAATGTCGGGGTGCGGCTGTTGCACCGGACCACGCGGTCGATCAGGCTGAGCGAGGCCGGCGAACGCTACGCCGCGGTGTGCCGGCGCATTCTCATCGACCTGGAGGAAGCCGACATGCTGGCCGCCGGCGAACGGTCGGCACCGCGCGGCACGCTGACGGTCACGGCGCCGGTGGTAGGCGGCGAGGAGATCATGCGACCGATCCTCGACGCCTTTCTCGACGCCCATCCCTCGGTTTCGGCGAAGCTGTACCTGCTCGATCGGCCGGTGACCCTGATCGATGAGGGCATCGACGTCGCCCTGCGGATCGCACATCTGCCGGACTCCTCGATGGTCGCCGTGCGTGTCGGCGAGGTGCGGCGCGTCGTCGTCGCGTCGCCGCGCTATCTCGCGTCCCAGCCGCGCATTGATCAGCCGGCCGACCTCGCCAAGCACCGGATCATCGCCATGACCCATTTCGGCCTGGATTCGTGGAGCTTCCCGCCGGTCGGCCCATCCGCCGTCCCGCGGGCCGTGTCCTTCACCCCGCGCTTCGTCGTCAACAGCGTGCGCGCCGCCGTGGCGTCCGCGGTCGAGGGGCACGGGGTCACCCGGCTGTTCACCTATCACGTCGCGGAGCAGGTCCGCGACGGGCAGCTCGAGATCATCCTGAAGGATGCAGAGCATGCGCCGTTGCCCGCGCATCTGATTGCGCCCGAGGGCCGCCTCTCGACGCCCAAGGTGCGCGCCTTCGTCGATTTCGCCACGCCGCGGCTACGCGCGGCCTTTTCCCGTCTCAAGGCGGACGCCGAACGCTGAGGCGGACCATTATGCCGTTTCGTGGAAGGGTATGTGCCTTGCGTCGGCTATTCAGCCGGTTTGCGCAACGGCGTAGATGATGCGGCGACGGCGGCAATAGAGCCTGCCGAACCCATCATCGAGGCACACCATGGGAAGCGAACAGAAGGTCGCGATCATCACCGGCGCGTCGCAGGGCATCGGTGCCGGCTTGGTCAGGGCATACCGCGACCGCAATTACCGCGTCGTCGCCAATTCCCGGTCGATCAAGGCCGGCGGCGATCCGGACATCCTGGCCGTCGGCGGCGACATCGCCGACCCTGCGGTCGCGGAGCGCGTGGTCGCCACCGGGCTCGAACGGTTCGGCCGGGTGGATACCCTGATCAACAATGCCGGCATCTTCCTCGCCAAGCCCTTCACCGACTATTCGGGCGATGATTTCGCGGCCGTGCTGGCGACCAATCTGGCGGGGTTCTTCCATATCTCGCAACACGCGGTGACGGCGATGCTGAAACAGGGCGGCGGACACATCGTCAACATCACCACCAGCCTGGCCGACCAGCCGATCGCCGGCGTTCCCTCCGTCCTGGCATCGCTGAGCAAGGGGGGCCTGAACGCCGCCGTCAAGTCGCTGGCCATCGAATACGCGGCCAAGGGCATCCGGGTGAACGCGGTGTCGCCCGGCGTCGTCAAGACGCCGATGCACGCAGCGGAAACCCATGATTTCCTGGCGAAGCTCCACCCGGTGGGACGCATGGGCGAGATCGGCGACATCGTGGAGGCGGTCCTCTACCTGGAAGGCGCCGGCTTCGTCACCGGCGAGATCCTGCATGTGGATGGCGGGCAGAACGCCGGCCATTGGTGATCCCGGGCCAGCGCGGTCGAACGAGAAGACGAGGACGACATCATGCCGATGGTCACGATCCAAATCACCCGCGAGGGGTCCGCGCCGGACCGCCCTGCGGCCACCGCCGCAGAGAAGGCGGCGCTGATCAACGGCGTCAGCCAGCTGCTTCTCGACGTCCTGAACAAGCCGCTCGAGTCCACCTTCGTGGTCATCGAAGAGGTGGCGATGGACAACTGGGGTGTGGGGGGCCTTCCGGTCGCCGAGTTCCGCCGTTTGCGGGCGGCCGGAGACTGAACGGGAAACGCGCGTTCGGTGCGGAGCGGGGCGGGTCCGCGGACGGAGCGTCCGGCCCGCTTTTCCCGCCGGACCGGGCTTCAACTGCCGGATGCCGGCAGCGAGGCGGTCGCCCGGAGAATTCCATGTCGACCCTTCCGATGGCCTTCGCCCCTTTTCCGCCATCGTGGGAAGTCCTTTCATGTCGAATGGGTGAAGGACCGAGACCGCGGCTATGACGAACCGGGATCCGCAGCTGCGTCGGCGGCGGCCGGCGGAGTTCCGGACCCTGCCCGATAAAATCCCCACCCGGAGGAAAACCGTCCGGCCTTGTCGCACGTATATGACAAGGGCCGAAAACGGGCCGTATATCCCCACGGCATCTCCCTCCAGTGTAGCGGAAGCATGGATCTCGAACCTCCGACAGAGGCGCCGCAAGCCGGAACCCTCGCCAAGCTTCGCCACCACCAGCACATCATCCGCGACGTCAGTCGGCTTTTGGAGAGCCGCATCCCGTTCGACCGTCTGCTTTCCCTCCTCGCCATCCGCCTCGCCCGCAGCGCCGGCATTCGGCACAGCATGATCCTGCGTTACGACAACGCCCGGGGCGATCTCCTGCTGGTCGCCGGCGCCGGCTGGCAGCCGGGGGCGGTCGGCACCGCCCGCTTCCCCGTCGGGGCGACCTGTCCAGCCGGGCGCGCCCAGCAAACCCGCCTGCCGACCGTCGTCGAGGATCTGCGGAACACCGACGAGTTCCGCATCCCCGGGCTTCTGCAGCAGCATGGCGTCCGCTCTCTGATCGACGTGCCCGTCGTCAGCGGCGGTGCCCAGTGGGGCGTGCTGGAGATGGGCAGCACGGAACCCGGCCGCTTCGATGCCGATGACGAGCATTTCCTCCTGACCATCGCCAACCTGCTGGGCGTGGCGATCACGCGGAGCGCCGACCACGCCGCCGCCGCGACGGCCAGGGCGGAAGCCAAGGCGGTGCAGGACGCGCAATCCCTGCGCCTCGACGAGATTCAGCATCGCATCAAGAACAACTTGGCGATCATCGCGTCGATGCTTCTCCTCGAACAGCACGCGCACAGCGACAGCGGCATCAAGGCCCGGCTGCTCGGCCTGGTGGACCGGGTGACGGCGATCGGCTTGGCGCACGAACAGCTGGACATCCGCTCGGACGGGGCGGTGGTGGCAGTGGCGGCCTATATCGGCCAGCTGGCTCATGCCGCCTCCCTCCAGCATGTCGGCATCCGCTTCGAAACCGACCTGCAGCCGGTCGTGATGTCGCTCGACCATGCCGTGCCTCTGGGATTGATCGTCAACGAACTGATCACCAACGCCGTCAAATACGCCTTCCCGGGCGAGCCCGGCACCATCCGGATCACGCTGCATCACGATCCCGAGGCCGCTGAAGCCACGCTGGCGGTGGCGGACGACGGCGTCGGCATCGCGGGGAAGCCACAATCCGGAAGCCTGGGAACGCGTCTGATCAAGGGGTTGGCCACCCAAATCGGCGGCACCGTCCGAGGAGTGGCGGTCGAACGGGGAACCCGCACGGAAATCCTGTTCCCGATGCCGGTCCTCTGAGTGGGTCTTGCCGGATGCAATCCGGCTTGGCGTCTCGCGCCGGCCCGGCATTTTGTGCCGGCCCGGCAGTTCCCACACGGCAGATCGGGACATGAGCGGCAGCGGCGGCTCCCGGCAAGCAGGGCGGCCGAACGGCCGGGGTGGCGGACGACAAGCCGTCGGGGCAGTGGTGTGAAAATTGCTTGGATTTGCGTGACCTTTACGGAAAGGGGCACGAATGTCCACCAGCAGCATCGGCAGCCAAACGCCCATCGAGGGCCTGCACGGCGTGAACCGGCATCGGCATGCCGGAAAGACGGACAAGACGGAGAGCTTCGGCCTCGACCAGGCGAGTGGGAACGCGCCGGTCGAGACTGCCGCCGCCGGCCGGGGCGTCGACGGGAAGGACGAGCCGTCCTCCGATACGCTCAGCGTCGAGATGCCGAACGGTTTCAAGATCAGCGGAACCCATCTCGGCGGCGGCAGCGCGTTCAGTGCGCAGCTGCTCGGCTCGATGGAGGACATGATCGGGTTTCTGAACGGCTTCAATCCGGCCGGCGGGGAGTCCGGTGCCGGCAGCGGCTCGGGGACCTCTGGCGTCGGGAGTACGGCGGCGGGAGCCGGGAACGGGTTCGCATCCCGATCCCTCGACACCTTCCACACCGACCTCGGCAACGGCGAGTCCGTGACGCTCCATTACGGAACGGAGAAGGACGGCGGCAACACCGACGCCTCGGCGGCGGACGCGATGGCGCAGGCCATGCAGCAGATCGTCAGCAGATACAAATCCCACAGCCAGCCCGATCTGGCCGACCTGTATGCGCAGCTCGGCTCCCCGGCGGCGAAGGCCTGAGGGCGGAGACTTGCCGGCGATGCCTTGACGGTGGGGCGGACCAAGCCTTCGATCCGGCGAGGGCAGGATGCAGCCGCCCGGCGCAGGGCGGCATCCTGCCCCTGGTTCGATTTCATGCCCCGGAGATGCCGATCGGGCCGACCGATTCCGGTCTGCCCAATCCGGCCAACAGGTGCTCGATGAAGCTGCGCACCTTCGGCGAGACGTGGCGGGTCGCCGGATAGACGACGTGGATGGCCTCGTCCGTCACCTCCAATGCGGACAGGACCGGGACGAGGCGTCCGGCGCGGATGTCGTCCTCGACGATGAAGTCGGCCAGCCGCGCCAGCCCCAGCCCGCCCACCGCGGCATGGCGCAGCAACCACAGGCTGTCGGTCTGGAAGCTGCCGGCCGGGCGCAGGATCTCGCGCCGGTCGCCGACCAGGAATTCCCACTCCGTCCGACCCGATCCCGACAGCAGCGTCAGGCACTCGTGGCGGGCGAGCTCGGCCGGCGACTGCGGCACGCCGTGCCGTTCCAGATAGTCGGGGCTGGCCACCACATGACGGCGCAACGGCCGCAGGCGGCGGGCGATCAGGGTGGAATCGGCCAGCCGCCCGGCCCGGATCGCCAGATCGAACCCTTCGTCGATCAACCGCTGCATGCGGTCGCTCAGGCTCGCTTCCAGCGTTACGCCGGGGTGGCGGCGCAGATAGGAGGGCAGCAGCGGCGCGACCAGCATCTGGCCGAACATCACCGGCATGGTGACGCGCAACGTGCCGCGCGGTTCCTCGCCCATCTCGGTCAGCGACTGTTCCGCCTCGTCCAGCGCGGCCAGGATGGCGCGGGCCCGCAGGCAGAAGGTGGCGCCGGCGTCGGTCAGCGCGATCCGCCGCGTCGTGCGCGCCAGCAGCCGGGTGCCCAGCCGGTTCTCCATCTGGGCGATCCGCCGGCTGATCGCCGACGCGGACAGCCCGAGCCGCTCCGCCGCCGCCGACAGGCTGCCGCTGTCCACCACCTCGACCAGAACCGTCAGGTCGTCCAGCCGGTCCATTTTCGCTCCCATCGTTCCGGCCCGGGCGATTCGGGCGCATTCGTGCATTTTGCGCAAAGATCTTGTGCGTGTCCCCCTATGTTTCGCAAATCCGGGATTTGACAGGATCGGAACCACCGGACACGCCGACAGGGAAACGCCCGATGCGTCTTCAACGCCAGCTCCGCAGCATCCGGGCGCAGACCGGGAAGACCCTGCCGAGGGTGCTCGCGATGATGGACCGGGTCATCGCCGACCTGAAGGCGCGCGGGGTCGAGCTGGGGGCGCTGCGTCCCGGACTTCAGGCCCCCGACTTCGCCCTGCCGAACCAGCTCGGCCGCACGGTATCCCTGTATGAAACGCTGGAACGGGGACCGGTCGTCCTGCTGTTCTATCGCGGCGAATGGTGTCCGTATTGTTGCGCCCAGCTCAGGGCCATGCAGTTGGCGCTGCCGCGACTGACCGCTGGCGGCGCCCGGCTGATCGCGGTATCGCCGGAGCTGCCCGACCACAGCCTGACGCTGGCGGAGCGCAACGCGCTCGACTTCGACATCCTGTCCGACCAGGGCGCGGCGGTGGCTCGCAGCTACGGCCTCGTCTACCGCGTTCCGGACGAGCTGCGCGACCTCTACCGCGACCGCGGCCTCGACTTCAACGTCCGGCAGGGGCGGCCGCCCGGCGATCCCTGGCATCTGCCGATCCCGACGACCTACCTGCTGTCGCCGAGCGGCGTCGTCCGCTTCGCCGCCATCGACGCCGACTTCACCCAACGCCCGGAGCCGCAGGCGCTCGTCGACCTGCTGCACGACCGCGTACCGGCGGCCTGACCGGCGCCGGCCATCCCGCAACAGAGAGGACCACGACCATGACCGCCCTCAAGACCGCCATCAAGCCCTTGGCCCTGCTCCCCATCGCTGGCGCGCTGGCCGGTGCCCTGACGCTGATGGCCGGCCCGGCCGCCGCGCAGTCCAACATGGAGAAATGCTACGGCATCTCCAAGCCGGGCGAGAACGGCTGCGCCCACGCCAAGGGCCTGCATTCCTGCGCCGGCAATAGCAACCTGACCTATGACGGCGGCGACTGGAAGCTGGTCAAGGCCGGCAGCTGTGCCGAGGAGATGGGGGCGTTGAAGCCGTTCGACGGCGCCAATCCGAAGAAGAAGGGCTGAGGCGATGGCCGCGGCGCCGTCCTCCGCCTCCGCACGGCCGGTGCCGGCCGCCGCCGGCATCGGCCTGCGCGAGCCGCATCGGGAGGCGTTCGTCGCGGCCGGCTGCCCGATCCCCTGGGTCGAGATCCATCCGGAAAACTATCTGGTTCCGGGCGGCCCGCGTCTGGCCGGCATCCTGCGGGTCCGCCGCGACGTGGCCGTCGGCTGCCACGGCGTCGGCCTGTCGCTGGGCAGCGCCGACGGGCTCGACCCCGACCACCTGATGCGGCTGCGCGCATTCTACGATCGGCTGGAGCCGGGGCTGATCTCGGAACACCTGTCTTGGAGCGTCACGGACGCGACCTATCTCAACGATCTGCTGCCGCTGCCCTACACCGAGGGCAGCCTGGACCGGGTCCGCCGCAACATCGACCACGCCCAGGACGTTTTCGGACGGCGCATCCTGGTCGAAAACCCGGCCGCCTGCATCGCCTTCGCCGACAGCGCCATTCCCGAAGCCGAGTTCCTGGCGGAACTGGCCGCCCGCACCGGCTGCGGCCTGCTGCTGGACGTCAACAACCTCCATGTCTCCTCGGTCAATCTCGGCTTCGACCGGACGGCGTGGCTCGACGCCATCCCGGCCGACGCGGTCGGCGAACTGCATCTGGCCGGTCACGCCCGGATGATGGTCGGCGGCGAGGAGTTGCTGATCGACGACCATGGCAGCGTGGTCGGCGACGCCGTGATGGCGCTCTATGCCGACGTGCTGGACCGCATCGGTCCGCGCCCGGTGCTGATCGAATGGGACAACGACCTGCCGCCGCTCGACCTGCTCCTGGCCGAGGCGGGCAGGGCGCAACAGCTGCTTGCGGGCCGGTTGCCTGAGCACGGACAGCTCGATGCGCTCGGGATGCCGGAGGTCCATCGTGCCGGCTGACGCGAAGCTGGCGGGGCTCCAGCGCGACTTCGCCGCCTTCCTGCTGCGCGGCGATCCGGCGGTCGCCGGGGCTTTGCGGCCGGATTTGCCGGCCGGACGGCTGGCGGTCTACCGCAACACGGTGATGGGGTCGCTGGTCGCCGTCCTCGGCCATGCCCATCCCACCCTGCATCGTGTTCTGGGTGAGAAGCGCTTCGCCGCGCTCGCCTGCCGCTTCGCGGCGGAGGCGCCGCCCCGCCTGCCGATGCTGTGGAGCTATGGCGCCGGCTTCGCCGACTGGCTGGCCGGGCTGGACCCGGCTGCCGGCCTGTCGCCCTGGGCGCCCGACCTCGCCCGGTTCGACTGGGCGATGCACGAGGCGCTGTTCGCCGCCGACGCCGAACCGCTCGACATCGCGCGGCTCGCCGCGATCCCGCCGGAACAGGCCGGTGCGCTGCGGCTGGTTCCGCATCCATCGCTGCGGTTGGTGCGGACGGGCTGGAACATCCATGCGCTGTGGAGGGACGCCGCCGCCGCCCCGGTGCCGCTGCCGGAAGCGGTGCTGGTCGGCCGCAGCCCCGCGGACGGGGACGACGGCACCGCCGGAGGCGAGGTGCGCTGCGCCCGGCTGACCGCGGCCGACGGCGCGCTCGCGGCCCGGCTGCTGGCCGGCGCCACCCTCGGCGAGGCGGCGGAGGATGAGGACGCTGCCGGCGCCGACCTCCAATCCCTGCTGGCGCTGCTGCTGCAGAACCGCCTGCTGGCCGGCTTCGCGCTGGACCGGCACCCGTCCTTCACCCGACCCGGAGGGATCGACCCATGATGCCATCGTCCGCAAGCCTGGGGCGGCCGTCCGCCCGGCGCCGGCATGCGCTGGACATCCGCGACCGCGTCGCCGGATGGCTCGACCGTTCCGCCATGCCGCTGTTCGACCTCGCGGTCCGGCTGACGATGGCGCCGATCTTCTTCCGCTCCGGCTTGCAGAAGATCGGCGACTGGCCGGCGACCCTCTTCCTGTTCCAGGAGGAATACCGGGTGCCGCTGCTGCCGCCGGATGTCGCCGCAGCGCTGGCCGCCGCCACCGAGCTGACCATGCCGGTCCTGCTGGTGCTTGGCTTGGCGACGCGGCTGGCGGCGGTGCCGCTGCTGGCGATGGCGCTGGTGATCCAGTTCGTGCTGGGTGCCGGAAACCCGGCCTTCAGCAATCCGCAGCATTATTTCTGGATGCTGCTGCTCACCGGTCTGATCCTTCGCGGCGGCGGCCGGCTGTCGCTCGACCATTGGCTCCTTCGCTTCAGCCGCCGCCAGACCGGAGACCGGCCATGACCGCTGCACAGACCAATTCCCCGGCCCCCGGGCACCGGCCGAGCTCCGGACGTCGCCGGATCGCCCAGCTCGGCTGGCTGCTGTCGTCGGGGCTGGTCGCCGTGCTGCTGCTGGTCCTGGCGGTCAGCGTCGTCACCGTGCAGGGCATCCGGCAGGTGGACGAGCGCTGGAATGCCTATGACCTGGGTGCCGTGGCCAAGGCCGACGCCCTGTCCGAGATGCGCGGCGCGCTGGGGTTCGGCGGGGTGATCCATCGCTTCGGCGACTATCTGCTGACCGGCGACCCGGCCCGTGCCGCCGAGATGCGGCGGAGCCTGAAATCCGCCGCCGCCAATCTGGAGGTCTACCGCTATGCCGGCGAGCTGAGCGCGGCCGAGGGCAAGGCGCTCGACACCGTCGCCGCGGCGCTGGCGCAGCTGGACGCCAAGCTGGCTGAAGCGGTGGCCGCGGTGGCGGCCCACACGCCGCTCGACCGGCTGGCCCGCATTGCGGCATTCGACACCGCGCCCGCGGTGGCCGCCATGCAGACGCTGAACGGCGAGCTGGAGCGGGCCCGCGCCGGCCTCGGCGAAGCCAACCGGCAGGGCATTGCCGCGCTGAACGGGACGGTGATGACCGGCGGCGGGGCCGCGCTGGCGCTGCTCGTCGCCATCGCCGGGCTGTTCCTGTGGTTCACCCATCACCGCGTCGTCCATCCCCTGGCCCGGCTCGCCGCCTGCATGGAGCGCTTGGCGGGCGGCGATCTGGACGGCGTCGTGCCATCGGTCGGCCGCCGCGACGAGATCGGTGCCATGGCCGACACCGTCGGGGTGTTCCGCGACGGGCTGGTCCGTCTGCGCGCGGCAGGGGAACGCGAACGCGCCGAAGCGGAAGCGGCGCGCAGGCGCGGGGAGGAGCTGGAAGGCAACCTCCGCTCCTTCGAGGCGGAAATCGGTACCCTCGCCGCGGCGCTCACCGGCCGGGCCGGCACCCTGCACCGCACCGGGCAGGATCTGGCGTCCTCCTCCAGCCGGACCGTCGGCAGCACGCAGGAGGTCTCGGCCGCCGCCGCCCGCACCGCCGGAACCGTCCAGGCGGTCGCCGCCGCCACCGAGGAGCTGTCGGCCTCCATCGCCGAGATCGGGCAGCGGGTGCACGGCTCGGTCGCCATGACGACGGCGGCGGTCGAACAGGCCGGCCGCTCTTCCGCCACCGTCGCCAGCCTGGCGGAGGCGGTGCAGCGCATCGGCGACGTGGTCGGGCTGATCAACGCCATTGCCAGCCAGACCAACCTGCTGGCGCTCAACGCCACCATCGAAGCCGCCCGTGCCGGCGAGGCCGGCAAGGGTTTCGCCGTGGTGGCGCAGGAGGTCAAGAACCTCGCCAACCAGACGGCACGGGCGACCGAGGACATCACCCGGCAGATCGCGACGATCCGCAGCGCCACCGACGGCGCGGTCGGTGCCATCCAGGGCATCGGCGGCAGCCTGGAGCAGGTCTGCCGCATGGCGCAGGAGATCGCCGACGCCGTGACCCAGCAGGACGGGGCGACGCGCGAGATCGCCCGCAACATCCAGGAGACCGCCGAGTCGGCCGGGGCGGTCAGCGCCGCGATCTCCGAGGTTGCGCAGGCCGCCGAACAGGCCGGAATGGTTGCGGAAAGCATGTTTTCCGCCGCACAATCGCTCGGCAGCGAGACCAAGCGGCTGGAGAGTGCGGCGCACAGCGTCTCGCAGGCGCTGCGCGCGTGAATTCCAGGGGTTTCGGGGAAGAGGAAAGGCCGGCGTGACCGACACCGTCAGCGAAGACTCCGGGGCCATGCCCGGCATGGTTCCGCAGGCCATGCCCCGCGCGGGTGCCGAAGCGGGGCGGCGGACCCTGACCATCGCGCGCTCGGCGCTGCTGCTGGCGGCGGCCCTGGTCGTCGGTCTGGCGGTGATGCTGGCGGTCGGGCTGCAGCTGATGCGCGGCATGGACGCGGTGGCCGATGGCTGGCGCGATTACGATCTGCAGGCCGCCACCAAGTCGGACGCCCTGTCGGAGGTGCGCGGGCATCTCGGCCTGGGCGGCGTCATCGACCATTACCGCGAGGGAACACGGGACGGCGCCGCCGGCCATGCGTCGCTGGACCGCGCCCTGGCCCTGGCCCGGGCCAATCTGGCGATCTACCGCGACATCGTCACCCCCAGCGAGGACGAGGCGCGGGCCATCGCCGCCATCGCCGCCTTCCTCGACGCCATCCAGGTGCAGATGGAGGATCCGGCGGCGGCCATCCCCGCGGAGGCGTTCGACGCCTGCCGCCGCGATGCGGTCAAGGGGCTTTCGTCCCTGAACAGCCACCTGAGCGCGCAGCGCGCCCAGCTGACCGCCGCCACCCTGAACGACATCGAGGCCCTGCAACGGCTGATGGCGGTCGGCGGCGCCGTCGTCGCCGCGCTGGTCCTGGGGCTGGCCGGTGCCGCGGTGTGGTTCACCCGCAGCCGCATCGTCGGACCGCTCGGCCGGTTGGTCGAGGACGCCCGCCGGCTGGCCCGCCGCGACCTCGACCGGCCTTTCCTGGGTGGGGGGAGACGGGGTGGATCGGGCGCCCGGGTTGGCGGATTCTACCACGACGAGCTGGGCCTGCTCGGCCGCAGCCTGGAGGACAGCCGGGTCGCCCTGCGCGACCTGTTCGCCGCGATCGACGAGAAGACCCGCCGGCTGGGCGAGAGCGAGCGCCGCTATGCCATGGCCGCCGCCGCCGCCAATGACGGGCTGTGGGACTGGGACCTGGACAGCGGCGATCTCTATCTGTCGCCCCGGCTGCGCCAGATGCTTCATCTGCCGGCGGACGGCGGGGAGCCCGGCCTCGCCGCCCTGCTCGCCCATGTCCACCCCGACGACCGGCATGCCGTGCTCGCGGCGATCCGCGAGGGGGAGCAGGGGGCGGACGGCGCCAGCTTCGACGTGGAGTTCCGCGTCCTGCCGCCGGGCCGGGGGCAAGAAGACGCGGGGCAGGAGAACGGGTGGCAGGACAACGGGGTGGAGGGCGGCACCGGCTGGCTCCATCTGCACGGCATCGTCGCCGCGGGTCCGGACGGCCGGGTGGCACGGCTGGCGGGTTCGGCCGCCGATGTCAGCGACCGCAAATCCTACGAGGCGCGGCTGGTCCATCAGGCCACCCACGATTTCCTCACCCGCTTGCCCAACCGCGCGTATCTGGTCCGCTGGCTGCACGACCGGCAGGCGGGCGCGCAGGACACCGGGCGGAGCGATCTGGCTCTGCTGTTCCTCGATCTCGACGGCTTCAAGGTCGTCAACGACAGCCTGGGCCATGCGGTCGGCGACCGCGTCCTGGTCGCGGCGGCGGAACGGATCGCCGGCCTGCTGGGGCCGGGGGAGTTCGTCGCCCGGCTGGGCGGCGACGAGTTCGTCGTCGCGATCCCTGCCGGGCAGGAGGAGGCGATCGCCCGCGCCCGGGCGCTGGAGATCGCCTTCCAGCGCCCGCTCTGCGCCGGCGGCATGGATTTGCGGGTCGGACTCAGCATCGGCCTGGCGGTCGACGACGGAACCGGCGACGATCCGGACAGTCTGCTGCGCGACGCCGACATCGCCCTCTACCGCGCCAAGGAGCATGGCAAGGGGCGCACCGTGCTGTTCGACGCCTCGCTGCGCGAGGCGATCCTGATCCGCAGCCGCCTGCAACGCGATCTGACCCCGTCGCTGGAGGCCGGCGACATCTTCCTGGTCTATCAGCCGATCGTGTCGCTCCCCGACGGACGACTCACCGGGTTCGAGGCGCTGGTCCGCTGGCGCCACCCCGACCTCGGTCTCGTCAGCCCGGCCCAGTTCATCCCGATCGCCGAGGAGACCGGCCAGATCCTGCCGCTCGGCCGCCATGTGCTGGAACGGGCTGTGGAACAGCTCGCCCGCTGGCGCGGCATGGCGGGAGGCGCCGCCCTGACCGTCAACGTCAACCTGTCGGCCCGCCAGATGTGGGACGAACGCTATGTCGACGACATGCTGGACTTCTTGGCCGACGGCCGCGCCGAAGGGCTGAAGATCGAGGTGACGGAGAGCATGACCGTCAACGACCACGATCAGGCCCGCGCCATCCTGGAACGCTTCCAGGCGCTCGGCGTGGCGCTGTGCATGGACGATTTCGGCACCGGCTATTCCTCGCTGTCGCATCTCGGCCGTCTGCCCTTCGACGTCCTGAAGATCGACAAGAGCTTCATCAGCGCGCTCGGTACCGATCCCAGGCAGGAATCGCTTCTGCGCGGCATCGTCGAACTGGCCCACCGCATCGGGCTGGAGGTCGTCGCCGAAGGGATCGAGACCGAGCAGGAACGGACGGTCCTCACCGGCATCGGCTGCGACTACGCCCAGGGCTACCTGTTCGCCCGCCCGCTTTCCGTGGCCGACGCCGAAGCGCTGCTGCTGGCCGCCGGCCGGCCGTGATCCGCCCGGCCGGCGCCGCGCAGCGCCGGCAGCATGTCCTCGGGTTCGGGGCGGCGGGTGTAGTCCGGGTTGACCTCGGCATAGAGGATCGTCCCGTCCTGGCCGATCACGAAGCGGGCCGGCATCGGCAGGGTCCAGCTGGGGTCGCCGTTGAACGCCGGCAGGTCGTTCTTCAGGTCCTTGTACAGAGCGACCAGATAGTCGGGCAGTTCGAAGCGCAGGCCGAAAGCGGCGGCGACCTCGTTGCGCGGGTCCGACAGGATCGGGAAGCCGAGCGCGTTCTGGCGCACCGACTTGCGGCTGTTCGGGGCCGTCTGCGGCGAAATGGCGACCAGATTGGCGCCGAGCGACTGGAAGGTCGGCAGCGCCGCCTGCAACGCCTGGAGTTCCATGTTGCAGTAGGGGCACCAGACGCCGCGGTAGAAGCTGACCACCAGCGGCCCCTCCGCCAGCAGGGAGGTGGACGACACCGCCTTGCCGTCGGGGTCGTCGAGGGTGAAGGCGGGGGCCCTGTCCCCGGCCTTGAGCGCATGGCCGGCGGCGCCCGAGGCGATCAGTTCGGCGGTGGCGCGGTGCATCGTCTCGATCACCGGGCGGGGAACGTTGTAGGGCGGCTTGCCCGCCTGGAAATCGGCCTTGAAGGCGTCGAGCTTGTCCTGAAGCGACATGGGGAAATCCTTCTGATGAAAGGGAGGGAAACGGATCAGCTATTCGCGGCGGCGGAGCGGGCGACCTCGGCCGCGCTGATGCCTTCCAGCGCCAAGCCGTAACCGGCGCCTTCGTCGATGATCCGGCGCAGCTTCTGCGTCAGGGCGATGCGCGTGTAGCGGCTGGTGAGCGGCGGCAAGGCGGCCAGCCCTTCGGCGATCTCATGCGCCCGGGCGAGCAGCCGGTCGGCCGGCACGATCTCGTTGACGGCGCCCCAGTCCTTCGCGGTTTCGGCGTCGAGAATTTGGCGGGTCAGGATGAAATACCGGCCGCGCACGCTGCCGATCACCTCCGGCCACAGCAGGTTCACGCCGTCGCCGGGGACGATGCCGAAGTCGAAATGCGGCTTGTCCTGGAAGACCGTTTCCGGCGTGGCCAGCACGATGTCGGCCAGCAGCGCGTATTCGGAATGCAGCAGCACCGGTCCGTTGAGGGCGGCGATCAGCGGCACCTCGATGTCGAGGATGTTCATCAGGACCTTCTTGCCTTCGCGGAAGATCTTGTCGTATCCGCGCGGGCTGAAGAAATCGAAGCCCTCGGGGCTGATGGCGTCCATGAAGGCATCGCCCGATCCGGTGAGGATCACCACGCGGTTGTCCGGGTCCGACCCGATTGCATGGAACAGGTCGACGAACTGCTCGTGGGTGTGGCCGTCGAAGACGAGCTTGCCGCCCCCCGTGTGCAGCCTCACCTCCAGGACGCCGCTGTCCGAGCGGGCTAGGCGGGCGTTGGCGAAGGCATTGCGATAGGTCTCGAAACGGGACATCAGGGTCACTCCTTGGATCGGCTTGGTTCGGGGCGGACATGTCGGCGGCTTGGGGACCGGGAGCCTCGACGCCGTCCGGCGCCGCAAATCCGCGAACCTCGATCATGGTTCGCTTCTTCCTTGCAGCGTCGCCGCCGATGGGAGAGGTATCGCTATTCCAAGCTCCGGGTGGCAGTCCGGCCGGAGCGATAACGGCAATTCCCGTCAGGAATGACCATGGACCGATTGCAGGCGATGGCCGCCTTCGTGCGGGTGGTGGAGAATGGGTCCTTCTCGGGCGCGGCCCGGCAGCTCGGGGTGGGCCAGCCGGCCATCTCCAAGACGGTCGCGCAGCTGGAGGAGCGGCTGCAGGTGCGCCTGCTGCTGCGGTCGACCCATGGCCTCACCCCCACCGAAGCAGGACTGCGCTTCTATGAGCGCGCACGGCTCGCCATCCGGGAAGCCGACGAGGCGGAGCTGGAGGCGCGCGGCGCCGGTGCCGGCCTGTCGGGCCGGTTGCGCATCTCCGCCGCGACCACCTTCGCCCGGCTGCTGATCGTGCCGCGCCTGCCCGAATTCCTGAACCGGCATCCGGAGCTGGACATGGAGGTGATCCTGGACGACCGGGTGATCGACCTAGTGTCGGAGGGGATCGACGTCGCGCTGCGCATGGGCACGCTGCCGGACTCGGCGGCGGTGGCGCGGCGGATCGCCAGCGGCGGCCGTTCGGTCGTGGCGACGCCCGGCTATCTTGCCCGCGCGGGCGTGCCGCGGACCCCGGCCGACCTTGCGGGTCATGAGGCGGTGGTCTACAGCCAGCTCAGCAACGGCTGGTCGTTCCGGCAGGGCGGGACCGAAGCGTCGGTCGTGGTGCGCGGCCGGCTTCGGGTCAGCGCGGCGGAAGGGATCAGGGCGGCGGTGCTGGCCGATCTGGGACTGGCGGTCGCCTCCGACTGGATGTTCGGTCCCGAGCTTGCGAATGGTGCGGTGCGGCGCGTGCTTGAAGACTGGACGCTGCCGCCGATCGATCTGTGGGCGGTGTTTCCCACCGGCCGGCTGGCCAGCACCAAGGCGCGCGCCTTCGCGGATTTCGTCGCAGGCCTCGTGAACGGCGACGGTGCGTCGGCGGAGAACGCAGACTTGGGTGGTCGCCATTCCCAGCGGGACCATTCCCAGAAGGCATAGGCATTAGTCGCGTAGCCCGCCTACGCGCCACCTCAGGAATGGGTCAGGGTCCGAACCGTCAACCGTAACCGACGGAACAAGGAACCGCTCCATGACCCAATTCACCAGCCACACCCTCGACACCGCCCCGGATGCCTCAAAGCCAATTTTCGAGGGCGTGAAGGCCGCTTTCGGCTTCGTGCCCAACCTGCAGTCCTATATGGCGGAATCGCCGGAATTGCTGGCCGGCTACACGGCGCTGTGGGACCTGTTCTCCAAGACCACGCTCAGCACCCATGAGCAGCAGGTCGTCTATCTGACCGCCAATTTCGAGAACGAGTGCAACTACTGCATGGCCGGCCATACCACGCTCGCCCGGATGCAGAAGATGGACGAGGACATGATCGCCGCGCTGCGTGCCGGCAGCGAACTGCCCGACGCCCGGCTGGAGGCATTGCACCGCTTCGTCACCCTGGTGGTGCGCAATCGCGGCTGGGCCGCCGACGCGGCCGTCGATGCCTTCCTGGCGGCCGGTTTTACCCGCCGGAACGTCCTGGAGGTGGTGCTCGGCGTCGCCACCAAAGTAATGAGCAACTACACCAACCACATCACCCACACGCCGCTCGATGCATTCATGAAGGGCAATGAGTGGAGCAAGCCTACCAGTGCCTGACACAGGGCGGAGCGCCGTTCTAGCCACGCACCCGACAGGCCTCGTACTGAATCGATCCATATGGAGTTGAGATGATTATCTCTGGAAAACGCGCACTGATCACCGGCGGCTCCAGCGGTATCGGCTTTGCCGCCGCCCAGGCGCTGGGCGAAAAGGGAGTGGCCCTCGCCATCACTGGCCGGCACCCCGATCGGCTGGCCGCCGCGGTCGACGCCTTGCAGAAGGCTGGAGCGTCGGTGACAGGCATCGTGGCCGATGTCGCGACCACCGAGGGGCGTCGGCAGACGCTCGAACGGGCGCTCGGCGCATTAGGCGGGCTCGACATCCTGGTCAACAACGCCGGCGGCGTTCGCGCCGGGCGGCTGGAGCAGGTCACGGAGGAGGAGATCCTCGCGATGATCGCCGTCGACCTGACTGCGCCCATCCTGTTGACGCGGGCTGCCTTGCCGGCGCTGCGTGCCAGCGGCGAAGGACTGGTGGTGAACATTTCGTCGGGCCTGGGGCTGGTCGGCGCGCCATTCTATGCAACTTATGCCGGCGTAAAGGCCGGTCTGGCACGGTTTGGCGAAGCCCTGCGCCGTGAACTGAAAGGTGAGGGCGTCCATGTGCTGACTGTTTATCCCGGCGCCACCGACACACCGATGATGGTGTCGAACAACGCTGGTCCGGAGTTGGGCTTCACCCGCGAGACCGCACAAGCCGTGGCCGCGGCCATCGTAGCGGGGATCGAAGCGGAGGCGCTGGAGGTGATCCGCGGCGGCGAAGTGCGGGCGGCGATGATCGCGCTCAATCGGGACGACCCGCTGGCCATCGATGCGCGGTTCCTCGACCTCAAGGCGCGTCTTGAGGTGGCGGTCAGGGGGCATGCCGCCCTGTGAGCGAAGGCCGGTGCCGGGCGACCGTCCGGAATCATGCGGCCCGGACCGTGCCGAGGAAGCTGGAGACCTCGCGGTCGAGGCGCTTGCTGCCGTCGGAGAGGGCGCCCGCCGCATCAAGCACGTTGGACGCGACGCTGGCCGTGCCGCCGAACGCCTGATGAGCGGTCCAATACGGCCGACCGCCATCTTCGCGATGAACGACAACACCGCGATCGGAGCCTTGTCGGCGCTGGTCAAGCTCGGCCTGTCGGTGCTGCTGACCTCCGTAGGCGTGCCCTTCGACCGCATCGCGGCGGAGGCCCTGGACCTGCTGTCCCGGGGCGCCGCGTCGGCCAGCGACCGGATCCGGGTGGCCCAGCCGACGCTGATTCCCCGGGCATCGACGGCTCCCTGCCGGTCGGGCCGACGGTGAGCGGGCTTCGGCTCGGCACCGGCGCCCGCCCAACGACGGTTTTCCCGGCGGGTTGCGAGGCGGCCCCTCTTGTCGAGCGGCCACCTCGGCCGCCTTTCAGATCACGCCGAGACGGGCATGGGCGGTTGACGTTTCGCTGACGGCCGCCGGCTTGATCCGGAACCATGCCGCATAGAGGGCCGGAAGGAAGAGCAGGATCAGCACCGTGCCGACCGCCGTGCCGCCGATCAGCGTGTAGGCCATCGATCCCCAGAACACCGAATGCGTGAGCGGGATGAAGGCCAGCACCGCGGCAAGGGCGGTCAGGATCACCGGTCGCGTCCGCTGCACCGTGGCTTCGATGACGGCGTGATAGTCGTCGTAGCCGGCCGCCTTGTTCTCCTTGATCTGCTCGGTCAGGATCAGCGTGTTGCGCATCAGGATGCCGGCCAGCCCGATCAGCCCCAGGATGGCGTTGAAGCCGAAGGGCTGGTTGAAGGCGAGCAGCATGGGCACGACGCCGACGACGCCGAGCGGCGCCGTCAGCAGGACCATGGCCATCATCGAGAAGGACCGCACCTGCAGCATGATGAAGACCAGCATGGCCGCGATCATGACCGGGAAGACCTTGCCGAGCGCCGTGTTGGCCTTGGCGGATTCCTCGATCGACCCGCCCATCTCGATGCGGTAGCCGGGCGGCAGCGAGGCGATCAGCGGCTCCAGGGCCGTCATGATCTGCTTGGAAACCTCCGGAGGTTGGGTCGCCTCGTTGATGTCCGAGCGGATCGTGATGACCGATGTCCGGTCCCGGCGCTTCATCAACGGTTCCTCCAGCCTTATCTCCGCATGGCCGATCTGGTCGAGCGGGATCGGCTGGCCGGTCCGGCTCGTCAGCGAGAAATCGGCCAGACGCGCCGGGTCCAGGCGCTCGCCGCCGGCGCTGCGCGCCACGATGGGCACATTGCGGATGTCCTCGCGCACCTGGGTGACGGCAATCCCGGTGAGAAGGAACTGGAGTTGCTGCCCCACCTCGGCCGGCGAGAGGCCGATGAGGTTCAGGCGGTCCTGATCGGGCGTGAAGCGGAGCACCGGCGTGCGGTTGCCCCAATCCCGGCTGGCCTGCCGGACATCCGGCACGCTGCGCATGATGGCGAGGGCCTTGTCGGAAATGTCGTAGAGCTTTGCCGGATCGGGGCCCATCACCCGGAATTCGACCGGGAACGGCGTGTAGGGGCCGAACACCAGCTGGGTGACGCGCACATGGGCCTCGGGCACCACGCCCTGCGCCACGGCCTGCCGCAGCCGGTGCTTCAAGGCCTCGCGCGCCTCGGCGTCCGGGGTCAGCACGACGATCTTGGCGAAGGCGGGATCGGGCAGTTCCGGTGCCATGGCGAAGAAGAAGCGGGGAGCGCCCTGGCCGACATAGCTGGTGACGATCTTCGCCTCCGGCTGATCGGTCAGCCAGCGTTCGATCTTCTCGACGGAGGCCGTGGTCGTCTCGATGCTGGTGCCTTCCGGCAGGCGGACCTCCACCAGCACCTCGGGGCGGTCGGAGGTCGGGAAGAACTGCTGCTTGACGCCGCCCATGCCGACGATGGCGAAGACGAAGGCGAGGCCGACGACGCCGCAGGTCACGATCTTGTGACGCACGGCGAAGGCGATGAGCCGCCGCAGGCGCCGGTAGTTCGGGGTGCCGTAGATCGCCGCGTGACCGCCGGCGACCGGTTCGATCGCCGGCAGCATCTTGACGCCCAGATAGGGGGTGAAGACCACCGCGACGACCCAGGAGACGATCAGGGAGAAGCCGACGACCCAGAAGATGTTGCCGGCATATTCGCCGGCGCTCGAGTGCGCGAACCCCACCGGCAGGAAGCCGGCGATGGTCACCAGCGTTCCCGACAGCATCGGCGCCGCGGTGTGGCTCCAGGCATAGGCGGCCGCCCTGATGCGGTCGACGCCCTCCTCCATCTTCACCACCATCACCTCGATGGCGATGATGGCGTCGTCCACCAGCAGGCCGAGCGACAGGATCAGCGCGCCCAGCGTGATGCGGTCGAAGAAGCGGCCGGTTTCCAGCATGATCAGGAAGACGACGGCGAGCGTCAGCGGCACGGCCGCCGCCACGACGATGCCGACGCGCCAGCCGAGGCTGAGCAGGCTGACCAGCAGCACCACGCCCAGCGCCATGGCGAACTTCATCATGAACTCGTTGACCGCCGAGGTGATGTTGACGGCCTGATCGCTCACCTTGGCGAGCGTCATTCCGAGCGGCAGCGACCGCGCAATGCCCGCGGCGCGTTCCTCCAGCGCCTTGCCGAGCGCGAGGCCGTCCCAGCCCTCCTGCATGACCGTCGCCAGCATGACGGTGGGTTCGCCCTGATGACGGATGATGTAGGTCGGCGGATCCTCGTAGCCGCGGCGGACCTCGGCGATGTCCGACAGCTTCAGCGTCCGCCCGGCGGCGACGATCGGCGTGTCGGCGATCGCCTGCACCCCGTCATAGGCGCCGTCGATCCGGATGAAGACCTGCGGTCCCTGGGTGTCGATCGAGCCGGACGGCGTGACGGTGTTCTGCCGCTGCAAGGCGGCGATGATGTCCTGGGCCGACACGCCGAGGGTCGCCAGCTTGGCATAGGAGAACTCGACGAAGATCCGTTCCGGACGCTCGCCCAGGATGTTGACCTTCTTGACGCCGGGCACATGCAGCAGGTCCTGGCGGATCGCCTCGGCCTGCCGGGCCAGTTCGCGCATCGGCAGGCCCTTGGCCTTGAGCGCATAGAGGGCGAAGCTGACGTCGGAATATTCGTCGTTGACGAAGGGACCGAGCACGCCGGGCGGCAGGTTGCGCGTCTCGTCGCCGATCTTCTTGCGGGCCTGGTAGAACTCCTCCTGCACCCTGGCCGGCGGCGTGCTGTCCTTCAGCGTGAGGGTCATATAGGCGTAGCCGGGCCGCGTCGTCGTCTCCACCCGGTCGTACCAGCTCAGTTCCTGAAGGCGCTTTTCCAGCGGTTCGGCGACGAGATCCTGCATCTCGCGCGCCGTGGCGCCCGGCCAGACGCTGGTGACCGTCAGGGTCTTGATGGTGAAGGAGGGGTCCTCCGCCCGTCCGAGCATGACGAACGCGAAGGCGCCTGCCGCTGCCAGCAGAAGGATGAAGAACAGGGTGACGGCGCGTTCGCGGACGGCGAGCGCGGAAAGATTGAGGCTCATCACTGGACCCCGCTGTCGGAGGCGGTCCTGACACGGGCCCCCTCCTGGAGAAGATGGGCGCCGAGCGACACCACCGGATCGCCGAGGCCGAGCCCGGAGATCACGGCGGTGTCGCCGCTCACCCGGACCAGCCGGACCGGCTGGAAGCGCACCGTCGAGCTGGTGCGATCCAGGGCCCAGACACCGGTCCTCCGGCCATCGTCCAGCACGGCGCCCAGCGGCACCTGCATGTCCGCCTGCCCCGTCGGGCCCGCCAGCCTGACGGTGACCGTCGCGCCGAGAGGCGCCGCCGCCGCGTCGCCATCGAGCACGTAGCGGGCTTCGTATGTGCGGGTCTGGGCATCGGCGGCGTCCGACAATTGACGCAGATGTGCGCCGTAGCGCTGCCCCTCGGTCCCATAGAGGCTGGCTTCGGCCGGCGAACCGATCGGCGGCCGGATGGTTTCCGGCAGCGCCACCACCGCCTCGCGCGGGCCGGTCTGGGCGATCCGGACGACGGTCTGGCCGGCGGCGACGACCTGTCCCGGCTCGCCGAGCGTTTCGACCACCGTTCCGTCGCTGTCGGCCACCAGGACCGAGTAGGTCGCCTCGTTCTCGGCGACCCGCGCATCCGCTTCGGCGCTGGCGAGCTGCGCCCTGGCGGTGTCCAGCGCGGCCTTCGCCTGTTCGTGACGCTGGCGGGAGGCCCATCCGTCATTGACCAGGCTGGCGTAGCGCCGCTCGTCCGCCTGGGTCTGGACGACCGCCGCGCGTGCCGCGGCAACCGCGTTGCGTTTGGCGGTGAGCGCGAGGCGCAGGTCGGTCTCGTCGATGCGCATCAGCGGCTGGCCGGCCTTGACCGCTTGGCCGACCGTTGCCAGCCGCTCCACGATCTTGCCGGGGACGCGGAAGCCGAGGTTGCTCTGCACCCTCGCCCCGACGACGCCGGTGAAGCCGCGGTCCGATCCGTTCACCGGAGCCGCGGTGGCAAGCCGGACGACGGGAGCATCCTGGCGGGGGTCGCCCACCGCCGACGCCTCCTGCGTGTGCATGGACAGCGTCACGAATGCGGCCGCGCCCAGCGCCGCCGTCAGAACGCCGCCCGCCACGATCATGGGTCTCTTCTTCATGCCCGCCCCCGGTTAAATTAGATTGCGTACGACATCTATATTGGATATAGAGGTCGTACGCAATCCAAATCCGGCGGCCTGATCGCGAGAGGGAACGGCCCGGCGGACGTCGTGAAATCCGGCCGAGGCCGCATTCGCGCCTGCCACGGCATTCCAGGCCCCGAATCCCGCAAGACGAGGACAGTGATCTCCATGGACAAGACCAATCGTGCCGTCGCCCTGGTGACAGGCGCATCGTCCGGCATCGGATATGCCGCAGCCAAGGCGCTGCAAGCCGCCGGCTTCGACGTGTTCGGGACCAGCCGCCATGCGACCACCGAGGGACCCGACGGTGTCTGCATGCTGACCTGCGACGTGACCGACGATGCATCGGTGACGAAGCTCGTCGAAGATGTCCTGGCCGAAGTCGGGCGGATCGACCTCCTCGTCAACAATGCCGGCGTCGGCCTCTTCGGTGGCGCAGAGGAGTCCTCTCTTCAGCAGGCCCAGGCACTGTTCGATGTGAACGTGTTCGGCGTCATCCGCATGACCAACGCGGTTCTGCCGATCATGCGCCGGCAGAAAAAGGGCAGGATCATCAATCTGAGTTCGGCGCAGGGGTTCATCCCGGCTCCGTATTTTGCGCTCTATTCGGCAACGAAACACGCCGTCGAAGGCTATTCCCAATCCCTTGACCATGAGTTGCGCACGCTGGGCATTCGGGTCACGCTCGTCGAGCCGGCCTATACACGAACGTCCTTCGACGGAAACCTCATCAAGCCGGACCGGTGGATCGATGCCTATGAGTCCGCGCGTGCGGGCATGACCCTGGCTGTCGGGGAGGCGATCAGGAAGGGCGACACCCCGGAGATCGTTGCCGAAACCATCGTGAAAGCCGCAATGGCTTCCGAACCGAAACTGCGCTACCCGGCCGGGAAGCTGGCGCGCCAAGTCAGCGTGCTGCGCCGTTTCGTCCCGGCTGCCGCCTTCGACAAGAGCCTGCGCAAGATGCTGCGGCTGCCGGTCTGACCGAGCCGCGACGTCGCCCGTGCCCGAGGGGAAACAATCACGTCACGTTCGGTCTGATGAAGGAAATGCCATGACCGCCCTGTCCCGCCGGGAGGGCCCAGCGGCCCCAGCGCCTGGGTATAAAGTGCCATCCGGCGTTCTCGCCGGGCCGATCGCACCGACGATGCTCCGCCTTGCCGTGCCGACGACGCTGGTGCTCGTCGTCCAGACGCTTGTCGGGGTGGCCGAGACCTGGTTCGTCGGCTTTCTCGGGACGGAGGCGCTCGCCGGGGTCGCCCTGGTGTTCCCCGTTCTCATGCTGATGCAGATGATGGCGAATGGCGGGATCGGCGGCGGTGTCTCCTCGGCCGTCGCACGGGCCTTGGGAGCGGAGCGCCGCGACGATGCCGAAGCGCTGATCTGGCATGCGTTCGTCCTCGCCTGCGCATTCGGCATCCTCTTCACAGCCGCGGCCCTGCTTGCCGGACCGGCTCTCTACCGGGCGATGGGAGGCGAAGGGCCGGCGCTGACGGCGGCGCTCACCTATTCCGGAGCCGTGTTCGCCGGCTCCATCCCGCTCTGGGTCACCGCCTTGCTGTCATCGGCCCTGCGCGGCGCCGGAAACGTGACGGTGCCGGCGCAGGCGATCTCAGCCGGTACCGTCATCCTCATCCTCCTGTCGCCGGCCTTGATCTTCGGCTGGGGGCCTTTTCCCCGCCTCGGCATTGCAGGCGGCGGGATTGCGGTGGTCGTCTATTATGCATGCGTGGCGCTTGCCCTGATCCTGTATCTGCGCTCCACGAGAAGCCTGCTGAAGCTCAGGATCGTTCCGCTGCGCGCGGCCTTGTTCAAGGACATCATGAGCGTCGGCCTCCTGTCGGCGGTCGGCACGGTCCAGGTCAATCTCACCGTCACATTCGTCACCGCCGCGGTCGGCCGGTTCGGCGCCGATGCCATCGCCGGGTACGGCATCGCCTCGCGCCTCGATTACCTCCAGATCCCGCTGGTCTTCGGGCTCGGCACCGCCATGGTGACCATGGTCGGCCACAACATCGGGGCCGGACAGGGAGCGCGGGCGCGTCGCGTCGCCTGGATCGGGGCCGCCCTTGCCTTTGGGATGACCGAGTCCATCGGCCTTGCCGCAGCGATCTTCCCGCAAGGCTGGATCGGTCTGTTCAGCGACGATCCCCAGGTGCTGGCGATGGGCAGCCTCTATCTGCGCACCGTCGCGCCGGTGTATGGCGCCGTCGGGCTGGGTCTGGCGCTCTATTTCGCAAGCCAGGGAGCCAAGCGCGTGCTGTTTCCCGTCCTGGCGGGCACGGTGCGCATGATCCTTGCGGCCTTCGTCGGCTGGTCGGCGGTCGCATGGTTCGGCGCCGGCCTTTCAACCCTGTTCCAGGTCACTGCCCTGGCAGCGGTCTCATACGGCTTTCTCACGGCCGCCGCCATGATCGGCGGTGCCTGGGGCCGGCAGTCCGCCTACCGGCCGCTGGTCCGGGAAAGCCTTGCCGAATAGGAGGGGGTTAGAGAATTGCATCCGTCATCCATATCTCTTACAGAGTTCGATCGAAATCTAAACGGGGGCTTGTCATGCGTGTAAGCCGTGTCCAGGCCGAGGAAAATCGGCAGACTGTGATCAACGTGGCGAGCCGTCTTTTTCGGGAGCACGGCTTCGACGGCATCGGCCTCAAGGATTTGATGGAGGCGGCCGGCCTCACACAGGGTGCCTTCTACAAACAGTTCGCATCGAAGGAGGATTTGGCGGTCCAGGCCTCCGAACGGGCGCTGGAGAGCGCCTCTTGCCGATGGGCGGCGGCGATGACGGCAGAGCCCGCGGACCCGCTCGGCGCGGTGCTCGGCTTCTATCTCAGCGTCGGGCATCGTGAGGAAAGGGCGGATGGCTGTCCGGTCGTCGCGCTCGGTTCGGACGCGGCCAGACACGGCGACGAGGTGAAGGCGCCATTCGAAGCCGGGATCAGGACATATCTTGAAACCCTCGAGCGGCTGATTTCGCAAACGCAAGGCGAAGAGCTCGAAAGCAAGGCGATGGCCATTCTCTCGATGATGGTCGGTGCGCTGACGATCGCGCGTGTCGTCAACGACCCCGACCTCGCCAAGTCCTTCCTGGATACGGCCGTTGCACAGGTTCGGAACATTGCAGCCGCGTGAATGGACGTGACCACGATGGAAACCGGTCGATCGGAGGGTGTTTGACCATGCCAGCCGGCACATCCGTCCGGCGGACCGCAATCCTGACGATTGCCGGCCGGACCTTTCTTCGACAGGGCTATGCCGATGCCTCGATGGATGGCATCGCCGCCGAGGTCGGCGGCTCCAAAAGCACGCTCTATCGTTATTTCCCGTCCAAAGCAGCGCTGTTCGCAGCCTATGTCGAGGAAGTCGGGACTTCGGCCCGGGCCGACCTTGCCGCCGTGACGGTGGAGGAAAGGGAAGCCGAGGCCGTTCTGGAGGACACGGCGCGCGCCTATCTGGACTTGACGCTATCCCCTTCGGTGCTTGCCGTGACCCGTCTCGTGATGGCCGAAACCGGTCGTTTTCCGAAGATTGGCCGCATCTTCTACGAGCGCGGAATTCAGCACGCGGAAAGTCGGATCGCCGCCATATTGCAGCGCTTGTCCGAGCGGAGCGACTCACCCGGCTGGGACTTTCTGGCGCTGCCCGGCGCTGCCGCCCATTTCCGGGCTCTCTGCGAAGCCGGACTGCATGAGCGATGCCTGTGGGGCGTTTACGAATCGGTTTCCGGGGACGATGTCGCCGGCGTTGCCCGGCAGGCGGTTGCCTGCTTCCTGCGAGGCTGGCCGGGGCAACTTGAGGGCAGCGCGATCGATGTCAGCTAAACAAAGCTAAGGCGGAACGGACAAAGAGTTCGTTTCATGGATCGACATCCTCGCTTCCTTTTACGCCAAGAGCTGCATAGAGCGGGGTTTTTCCGACCTTGATCCGCGCGGCGGAGTTTTCCCTCGGTCACCACCGGCATGCGCCTGCCTTCCGTCCGCGGGCAAAGGCAGCGACCAAGCCGGCGCGGGTCTGTTCCCGGATGAGGTCACGCTCGAACTGCCCAAGCGCGCCGAAGATGTGGAGCACCAGCCGGTCCGCCGGACGTGGTTGTATCGACCGCTCCGTTTGTCCGGTAACCCATCCGATAAAATACGTGTCCGGAAAGCCATCATCAACGTGGGAAGAGTGTTCAGCCTTGTTCTTTCATCTTCATCCGAACAACATGGATTAGCTCATCCCTAATTTGCTTTGTTGCTGCGAATGGAATATCAAAATTCAAACTATGGTAAATGCGTGAAACTACATATCCGTCTTTGTCGTTCATTGCGTCTTGATCAAGGAAATTTATGATCCAATTGTTTACCTCTTCTAAATCCGTCTTATCATCGTCATCTTCCAAAACATGACATCCGCCATCCATCCACTCTCTCTTTAGGCTTTCTATCTGGTCCCTGCTCATTCGATCCATTCGGTCAAAATTCCTTTCTGAGAACAGGATTCGATCTATTGATGCCTTTTCCATAGGAGGCATCAAGAGTTTCCCAGGGCAATCGGGTGAAGTCTTAAGTTTCCTATATCAGGAACCTCGTCATCCCCGCGAAGGCGCTACGGGATGCACAGATCTCGCGCTTGCAACAATGCATGCAGTCTGGCGTTGAGCAAGGCCCCTCTCCCCTCGCGGGAGAGGGGTTGGGGTGAGGGGGGGCAAACTGAATTTCCCAGGCCTCTGGCCAGCCGCACCCCTCATCCCGCCCCGCAAGGGGAGAAGGGCCACTCGCTACCAGGGGATGTATTTCCTTCGCGGATGCGAGATCTGTGCATTCCGTAGCGCGAAGGCGGGTATCCAGGCTTTCCCACAAGATTCGTTCTGCGAACTCTGGATCCCCGTCTTCGCGGGGATGACGGGAAATCCTAATGTCAAGACTGAAGTGCTTCGTCCGATTGCCCTGAAGAATTTCTTTTCATAACCCCAATATACGACGTGCTCTCACCGCCGCTAAACTGCACTTTTCCGGCCAACAGCGGAAACATGAAGGCCTGTCAAATTATCGGGCCGGTGGCGGACATCTTGATTACCGGACGGGATGACGGACAAGAATACCCATGCCGGTGTTCTCAGCCTGTTCCGCCTTGCCGTCGTTTGCCTACCACCCGTCGCGCGCTCCTTGGCATCGATCTGGGTTTGAGAGGGACGAACCGCTTCCTTTCTGAAATTCCGGGCTGATGTTTTGAGTCCTTCATGCCGGGCCATGGAGCAGCGCCCCGACACCGGCAGTTTCCCCGGGCGGCCCGCGGCTCCGCGGTAGAACCGCTGCCGCCCGGGAAATCCGCCGTCCTCACATGACGGCGCCGATCTGCCAGGGCACGAACTCGTTGTCGCCGATGCCGTTCTCCTCGCTGCGGGTGCGGTGCCCCGAGGCGGTGTCCAGCATCAGGCGGAACAGGGCGGCGCCGGCCTCCGCCACGCTGGTGCCACCGTCCAGAACGGCGCCGCCGTTGAAGTCCATGTCGTCGCCCATGCGGGCATAGAGCGCGCTGTTGGTGGCGATCTTCAGCGACGGCGTCGGCTTGCAGCCATAGGTCGAGCCGCGGCCGGTGGTGAAGGCGATCAAATTGGCGCCGCCCGCCACCTGCCCGGTGGCGGACACCGGGTCGTAGCCCGGCGTGTCCATGAAGACGAGGCCGTGGTCGGTCACCGGCTCGGCATAATCGACCACCGCGTTCAGGCGGGTGCCGCCGCCCTTGGCGACCGCGCCCAGCGACTTCTCCAGGATGGTGGTGATGCCGCCGGCCTTGTTGCCGGGCGACGGGTTGTTGTTCATGTCGCCCTTGTGCAGCCGGGTGTAGTCCTCCCACCAGCGGATGCGGTCCATCAGCTTGCCGGCGACGGCGGGGGAAGCGGCGCGGGCGGTCAGCAGATGCTCGGCGCCGTAGATCTCCGGGGTCTCGGACAGGATGGCGGTGCCGCCATGGGCGACCAGCAGGTCGACCGCGGCGCCCAGCACCGGGTTGGCGGTGATGCCGGAATAGCCGTCCGAGCCGCCGCATTGCAGTCCGACCGTCAAATGGCTGGCCGGCACCGGCTCGCGCCGGACGTCGTTGGCGATCGGCAGCATGGCGCGGACCAGGGCGACGCCGCGATCGATGGTCTCACGGGTGCCGCCTTCCTCCTGGATGGTCAGGGTGGCGATCAACCCGTCCGGGCGCGGCGCCAGCGTCTGGGCCAGCGGCGCGATCTGGTTCATCTCGCAGCCCAGCCCGATCAGCAGAAGCCCGGCGAAATTGGCGTGGTCGGCATAGCCGCGCAGGGTGCGGCGCAGGATCGCCATGCCCTCGCCGGTGCCGTTCATGCCGCAGCCGCTGCCGTGGACGATGGCGACCACCCCGTCGACGTTCGGGTATTCGGCCAGCGCAGTCCCATTGAAGGCGTCGGCGATGCGCTTGCAGACGGTGGCGGAGCAGTTCACGCTGGCAATGACGCCGATGTAGTTGCGGGTGGCGATCTGCCCAGACGCCCGGCGGATGCCGAGGAAGGTGGCCGGCTCCGTGCCGCGCTCGGCCTCGACGATGCGGGTGGAGCCGTGCTCCAGCCGGGCCTCGCCCATGCCGAGATTGTGGACGTGGACATGCTGGCCGGGTTCGATCGGCTGGGTGGCGGTGCCGATCACCTGCCCGTACTTGACCACCGGCTCACCCGGCGCCACGGCGCGGATGGCGATCTTGTGGCCGCTGGGGATGGTGGCGGCGGCGGTGCCGGCGAAGCCGCCGACGGCGACCGGGCTGCCCGCCGGGATCTCGCGGGTGGCGACCGCGACGCTGTCCGCCGGGTTCAGCAGGAGGAGTTCGGGAACGGAAGACGGCATCGGTCCTGTCCTTGAAGATCGGGGCGAAGAGAAAAGGGGGGGGCGGCTGTGGTCAGTCCAGCCGGTAGAAGGCGGCGGCATTGCCGCCGAACACGGCGTCATGGGCGTCTGCGGGAACCAGTTGGCGGCACATCTCCAGCCAGCCGGCATAGTCGCCGGCCAGCCGCAGGACCGGCCAGTCGCTGCCCCAGATCAGCCGGCCGGTGCCGAACAGGCCGACCAGCCGCTCCGTATAGGGGCGGATGTCGTCGATCCCGGTGCGAATCCCCGCTTCGGTCAGCAGGCCGGACAGCTTGCAGTGCATATTGGGCAGGCCGGCGAGGGCGGCCATGTCCTCCGCCCAGCCCGGGGTGCCGCCGGCGGCGATCTCCGGCTTGGCGGCATGGTCGATGACGATGGCCAGCGCCGGGTGCCGCCGGGCGAAGCGCAGCAGCGACGGCAGGTGCCGGGGCAGGACCAGCGCGTCGAAGCACAGGCCGGACTCGGCCATCGCTTCGGCTGCCGGGTCGATGGCGGGATCGTCCAGCCAGTCGGCGGCCTCCGCCTGCACCATCGGCCGCAGCCCCTTCAACTCGGGGTGTGCGGCGAGCGTTCGCACCCGTCGCGGTGCGTCCGCCGTCTTCAGGTCGGCCCAGCCCACGACACCGCGGATGAAGCGATGTTGTGCGGCAAGGTCGAGCATGAAGTCGGTGTCCGCCGCGCTGGACAGGGTCTGGACCAGGATGGTGCCGTCGACGCCGTTCTCCCGCAGCAGCGGCAGCATGTCGGGCGGCAGGAAATCGCGGTAGATCGGGGCGAGTTCCGGCTGCGGCCATTCGCCCTGCCGGGCCGCGAGGAGCCAGAAATGCTGGTGGGCGTCGATGCGCATGGGTCAGATCTCCGCCGGGTTCCGGGCCGGAATGGGGGCCGCCTCGTCCAGCAGGCCGCGTGATTTCAGCGCCTGCCAGAAGGCGGCGGGGATGGGCGCCCGAAGCCAGGCGAGATTCGCCGCGAGCTGCCCGGCATTGCGCACCCCGGTGACGCAGGAGACGACGGCCGGGTGGGCCAGCGGGAATTGCAGCGCGGCGGCGGGAAGCTCCACGTCGAACGCGCGGCAGGCGGCGGCCAGCGCCTCCACCCGCGCCACCGTCTCCGGCGGGGCGTCGGCATAGTTGAACTTGCCGTTGCCGGCGAGGATACCGGAATTGAACACCCCGGCGGCGACGATCCGGGTGCCGGACGCGAGGCAGCGCTCCAGGAAGGGCGACAGGCTCGCCTGCTCCAGCAGGGTGTAGCGGCCGGCCAGCATGGTGCAGTCGAGATCGACCTCCGCCATGGCGTCGCGCGCCACCTCCCATTCGTTGACGCCGAGGCCGATGGCGGCCACCGCGCCGTCGCGCCGCAGTTCCTCCAGGGCGCGGAAGCCGCCGCCACGGGTCAGCGCGTCCCAGTGATGCGCATGGGCATCGCCATGGGTGACCCGGCCGATGTCATGGACATAGAGGATGTCGATGCGGGCGAGGCCGAGGCGCTGGAGCGAATCCTCCACCGAGCGCAGGATGCCGTCGTGGGAGTAGTCGTAAACGGGATGGAAGGGCAGGGGATCGGCCCAGCCGTCGGCATCGACGCCCTGCACCCGCGTGCCGCCGCCATTCGGGCGGATCAGCCGGCCGACCTTGGTCGACAACACGAAGCCGTCGCGCGGCCGGTCGCACAGCGCGGCGCCCAGCCGACGCTCCGACCGGCCATAGCCGTAATAGGGAGCGGTGTCGAAATAGCGGATGCCGGCATCCCAGGCCGCCGCGACGAGCCGGTCGGCCTCGGCCGGATCGGTCGGTCGATAGAGCCCGCCCAGCTGCGCGCAGCCCAGCCCGGTCGCCGGGAGCGACAGGCCGGAGCGCGGCAGGATACGGCGGTCGGTCAGGATCATCGGAATCGCCTCGTTGCGGAGAGCTGCTGCAGATAATGGAAAAATGGGCGTGCGCGGCAAGGGACCGGGCACCGCGCACGCCCGAGGCGGAGGAGAAGAGGATAGGAAATGTTCAATACAGGACGTTCTGGGCTTCCGGCGTCGCCAGATTGGCCTTGGTCACCAGCACCACGCCGGTGTCGAGCGCCTTTTCGACCTTCTCGCGCTTGGTCAGCTTGACCGCCGTCTGCACCCCGAGATAGCCCATCTGGTAGGATCCCTGGACGGCGATGGCCTCCAGCGTGCCGTCCTTGACGAAGCCCTGGAGATCCTGGTTGCCGTCGAAGCCGACCGCGGCGATGCGGCCGGCCTTGCCGCTCTGGGCCAGCGCCCGCCCCATGCCGATGGCGGTCGGCTCGTTGGCGCCGAAGATGCCCTTCAGGTCGGGGTTGGCGGCCAGCACGTCGGTGGTCTGGTTCAGCGCCGTCGCCATCTGCGACTGGGAATAGAAGGGACCGACGATCTCCAGCTTGGAATGGTCCTTGATGTATTTGGTGAAGCCGCCGACCCGGCCGATCTCCGACCCGGCGCCGGCGACATAGGACATGACGGCGATCTTGCCGCTGGTGCCGACCTTGTCGATCAGCGCCTTGGCGCACAGCTCTCCCGCCTTGACGTTGTCGGTGGACAGCATGGCCTGGTAATACTGCTTGCCGGCGTCCGACACGGGAGAGTCGATCAGCACCACCGGGATCTTCGCCTCCCACGCCTTCTTCAGGGCCGGGACCAGCGCGTCGGGGTCGGAGGGGGCCAGCACGATGCCGGCGACCTTCCGGTTCACCGCGTTCTCCACCATGTTGACCTGATCGGCGATGGCCGATTCCGCCGCCGGCCCCTGGAAGGTCATGGTGTAGCCGTCGGCCTCCTTCTGGGCGGCCGAGGCGCCCTTCTGCACATTCTGCCAGAAGGTCGAGTTCACGGTCTTGACCACTACCGCAATCTCCTTGTCAGCGGCGAGGGCGGAACCGGCGGCGAGAGCGATGGCGGACGCCAGACAGGCCGAAACGAAGCGCTTCATGGTTTCACTCCCTGTTGGTTTGTTTTGGGCAGACGCTTGCTGGTCGAAAACGCCGGTCAGCGCCGGTTGCGGATCTGGTCGATCCAGACGGTCAGCAGGATGACCAGACCGATGATGATCTGCTGGGTGAAAGCCGACACGCCGTTCATGTTCAGCCCGTTGCGCAGGATGCCGATCACGAAGGCGCCGATGGCGGTACCGGAGATCGTCCCCACCCCGCCGATCAGCGAGGTGCCGCCGATGACGGCGCTGGCGATGGCGTCCAGCTCGTACATCACGCCCTCGTTGGGCTGGGCGGTGACGAGGCGGGACATCAGCACGCAGCCGGTCAGGCCGGCCAGCGAGCCGGACAGGACGTAGGTGAACAGGGTGACGCCGGCGACGTTGACGCCGGACAGGCGGGCGGCTTCCGCATTCGACCCCACCGCGTAGATGTGGCGGCCCAGCGTGGTGCGGCTCAGCATCACCGACACGGCGATGGCGATCACCACCATCAGCACGACCGGATAGGGGATGCCGGGGAAGACCACGTCGGGAAAGCCGTCCTCGCCGATGCGGACGATGCGGAACATGGCGCCGTTGCCGAGCTCGCCGAAGGAATCGCCCAGGCCCGACACGGCGCGGGCGCCGGTGATCTGCAGGGCGACGCCGCGCGCCACCATCATCATGCCCAGCGTGGCGATGAAGGGCGGCAGCTTCAGCCGGGTCACGCACAGCCCGTTCAGCAGGCCGCAGAAGGCGCCGACCAGGATGCCCAGCCCCATGCCGAGCGGCACCGGCACGCCGGCCTTGACCGCCAGCGCCGCCACCACGCCGGCCAGCGCCAGGACCGAGCCGACCGACAGGTCGATGCCGCCGGTGATGATGACGCAGGTCGCGGCGATGCCGAGATAGGCGATGGAGGTCACCTGCAGGGCGATGGTCATGCCGTTGCCGATGCTGAGGAAGGCGTCGCTGGTCGCCGAGAAGACGGCGACCAGCACCAGAAGCCCGGCGAGCGCCGCGAATTTCTGGATCAGGTCCTTGCGCCGGTCGTTCATCACCCGGCCGCTCATCGTCTGGGGGCCATCGCCCGACGGCTGGCGTGGGGAGGAGGCGGTGGTCGAGGCGGGGTCGATGACCTTCATCGTAGAGTTGCTCATGGCGTTCCGGTTCCCGCTGCCGCCGGGCGGCCATGGCCCGAGGCGAAATGCATGATGTCTTCCTGGCTGGTCTCGCGCGTGTTCAGCACGGCGGTGATCCGTCCTTCGTGGAAGACGGCGACACGGTCGGTCAGGCCGAGGATCTCCGGCAGTTCCGAGCTGATCAGCACCACGCCGATCCCCTCGGCGGCCAGCCGGTCGAGAAGCTGGTAGATGGCGAACTTGGCGCCGACGTCGATGCCGCGCGTCGGCTCGTCGAAGAACAGGATGCGCGACTGGCGGAACAGCCATTTGGCGATGACGATCTTCTGCTGGTTGCCGCCCGACAGCAGCCGGGCCACTTGGTGCGGCGACGGCGTGCGGATCGACAGCATCTGGATGTAGCGCCAGGCCGCCTGCTCCTCCGCCTTGCGGTCGATGAATCCCAGCGCGTTGGACACCGCCTCCATGTTGGCCAGCGTCAGGTTCTGCGTCACCGACATCTTGACCGCCAGCCCATGGCTCTTGCGGTCCTCCGACAGGTAGGCGATGCCGTGGGCGATGGCGTCGCGCGGCGTCTTCACCGCAATCTCGTGGTCGCCCAGCCGGATGGTTCCGGAGTCCAGCGGGTCGGCGCCGAAGATCGCCCGCGCCACCTCGGTGCGGCCGGCGCCCATCAGCCCGGCGAAGCCCAGGATCTCGCCGCGCCTGAGGTCGAAGCCGACATCGTGGAAGACGCCGCGGCGGGTCAGCCCGCGCACCTCCATCAGCACGTCGGATGTCGGTACGGAGGTCCGTTCCGGGAACTTGTCGTCCAGCGAGCGGCCGACCATCCGCGCGACGATTTCATCGACGCAGGTGTCGGCGAAGGCGCGGGTATCGACGTAACGGCCGTCGCGCAGAACCGTGACCCGGTCGACGATCAGCGCCATCTCGTCCAGCCGATGGGAGATGTAGACGATCCCCACCCCCTGCTCCTTCAGTTCCCGGATCACCTGGAACAGCAGGGCGGTCTCGGATTCGGTCAGGGACGAGGTCGGCTCGTCCATGATGACGATCTCGGCGTTCAGCGACAGTGCCTTGGCGATCTCCACCATCTGGCACTGGGCGACCGACAGCGATTTCACCGGGGCGTCGGGGCGGATGTCGACGCCCAGCCGGTCGAGGCAGGCCTGGGCCTGCCGGCGCAGCGCGGCACGGTCGACGAAGAATTTTCCGGGCCAGCCGCGTTTCGGTTCGCGCGCCAGGAAGATGTTCTCGGCCACGCTCAGATGCGGGACGAGGTTCAGTTCCTGGTGGATGATGGCGATGCCGGCCCGTTCGGCGTCGAGCGAGGAGGCGAAGCGCCGGACCTCGCCCTTGTAGGTGATGCTGCCCCCGTCGGGCTGGTACTGGCCGCTGATGATCTTCATCAGCGTCGATTTGCCGGCCCCGTTCTCGCCGCACAGCGCATGGACCTCGCCGCGGCGCAGGTCGAAGTCGACGCCGTCCAGCGCCAGCACGCCAGGGAACCGCTTGGTGATGTCGTCCAGCCGCAGCAGTTCGGTTCCCGAGGGCAGGGGACGGAACCGGCCGGGGGCCGTGTCGAGCGACGCTTGCTGCATGGCACCTCCCCATCCGGTGCGCCCGGTCCGTCCGGGCCGCACCGTCTGGCTGCTTTGTCGAGCAAACCGCTAACTTCGGGCCGCTATTTCCAGGCCGTGCCGCCGGAACCTCGGCAGGTCACGGCCGGGACGGCGTCACTCCGCCGCCCGCACCTGCTGGCGCTGGCGGCCGAGGCCCTGGATCTCCAGCTCCATCCGGTCGCCGGGCTTCAGGTAGGTCGGCGGCTTCAGCCCCAGCCCGACGCCCGGCGGCGTGCCGGTGGAGATGACGTCGCCCGGATGCAGGCTCATGAACTGCGACAGATAGGAGACGATGTGGGCGACGCCGTAGACCATCGTCCGGGTCGAGCCGTTCTGGTAGCGGTGGCCGTTGACCTCCAGCCACATGTCCAGCGCCTGCGGATCGGGCACCTCGTCCTTCGTCACCAGCCAGGGGCCGATGGGGCCGAAGGTGTCGCAGCTCTTGCCCTTGGTCCACTGGCCCTGGCGTTCGATCTGGAATTCACGTTCCGACAGGTCGTTGACGACGCAATAGCCGGCGACATGGTCCAGCGCCTCGGCCTCCGACACGTATTTGGCGGTCTTGCCGATGATGACGCCGAGCTCGACCTCCCAGTCGGTCTTGACCGAGCCGCGCGGGATCTCCACCGGGTCGTCCGGTCCCTGGATGGTCGAGGTCGCCTTCATGAAGATCACCGGCTCCGACGGGACGGTCGCCCCGGTCTCCGCCGCATGGTCGGAATAGTTGAGGCCGATGCAGACGAACTTGCCGGTGCCGGCGACGCAAGGCCCCAGGCGGGTGGCGGCGTCGACCACCGGCAGCCCGTCGACCGGCAGCGCCGCGATCTCCGCCAGCCCGTCCGGCAGCAGCCAGCGCCCGGCGATGTCGTCGACATGGGCGGACAGGTCGCGGATGCGGCCCTGGGCGTCCAGCAGTCCCGGTTTCTCGGCCCCCCGCGGGCCATGGCGCAGAAGCTTCATCGAGCGTTTCCCCAAATTTTCCGTTCAGGAGTTTCTTGTCGTTTCGGCTGACCGGTCAGGTATTGGTCCAGCCGCCGTCGATGGCGATGGCCTGTCCGGTCATGAAGGAGGATTCGTCGGAGGCGAGATAGACGGCGAGCTTCGCCACCTCCTCCGCGGTGCCCAGCCGGCCCATCGGCTGGCGGGCGATGAAGGCGGCGCGGGCGGTTTCATAATCGCCCAGTGCCCGCATGCGGTCGTGCAGCGACGGGCTGTCCACCGTGCCCGGGCAGATGGCGTTGGCGCGGATGCCGCGGGTGACGTAATCGGCGGCGACCGATTTGGTCAGGCCGATCACCGCGGCCTTGGTGGTGCCGTAGATGAAGCGGTTCGGCGCCCCGATGATCGAGGAGGCGACCGACGACATGTTGACGATGGAGCCGCCGCCCGCCTCCAGCATGCCCGGCAGGAGGGCGCGGATCATCCGGTACATCGACCGGACGTTCAGGGTGACGGCGAAGTCGAAGGCGTCCTCGTCGCACTCCAGGATCGTGCCGGCATGGACGAAGCCGGCGCAGTTGAACAGGATCGACGGGGCCGGCACCTCGGCCGCGAAGGCACGGATCGCCGCCGGGTCGCAGACGTCGAGGCGGCGGGTGACGATGCCGGGCACCCCGGACAACTCCGCCAGCAGCCCCTCGTTGATGTCGGTCGCCACCACGCTGGCGCCCTCCTCGGCGAAGGCCAGGGCGGCGGCACGGCCCATGCCCTGGGCCGCAGCGGTGACGATGGCGGTCTTACCCTGCAATCTGGCGGTCATGGCGCTCCCCCGCTCGATGTCCGGCCCGCTCGGGGTTCCGCCGGATGCATCGCGTTTCCCACAATCCGCATCGCGGATCGCTCGTTTTATATACACAGCGTCGTTGCGCCTGTAAATCGCTGCGTCAGTCGAGGGAGAAATTTTCCGATATACGCCGGGCGGCCTCGTCGAGGGACGCGAGGATCTCGTCCGGTCCTTTGGGAACCTGCCGGGTGCGCAGATAGGGGCAGGTCAGGGCGGCGACGGCACCGCCCTCGCGCCGGTCGGTCACCGGACAGGACAGATCGACCACGGCTTCGGTGATTCCGCTGGGGCGGGCGACATGGCCGGCGGCGCGGATGGCGTCCAGCGTGCGGTCCAGCGCGTCCAGGTCGATCCAGGGATCGTCCCGCCGCAATTCGTCGTAGAGTCCATGGCGCCGCCGGGCGCTCATGAAGGCCATCAGGCAATGGCCGGAGCCGGTCAGGATCAGGGGCTGGCGGTAGCCGATGCGGACGGTGAAGCCGATGTGGCTGGTGCTTTCCACCCGCGCCACCACCACGATCTGGGTGCCGGACATGACGGCGAGATGGCAGGAGTAGCCGGTCGTCTCGGCGAAGGCGTTCATGAAGGGCAGGGCGATCTCGATCAGCGAGCGGTTGACCGGCCGGTTCATCCCCAGCCGGAACAGCCGGTCGGTGACCCGGAAGCGGTCGTCGCCCTCCAGCCGCTCGATATAGCCCCGTTGCGCCAGCACCGAGACCATGCGGAAGATCTCGCCCTTGGTCCGCCCGACCCCGTCGCCGATCTGCTGCAGCGACAGCGGATCGCGGCATTCGGACAGGAATTCCAGGATGTCCAATCCCTTTTCCAGCGCCGGGGCGGAGTATCGCCGTTCGCGGTCCGCTGCATCGGACGTATCGGCAGGCGTATCCGGCGGATCGATGTCGGTCCCGTTCACGGTGGCGTTCCCCCCTTTTGCCGACGCGGCGTCGTTTTACCTATGATTCTCCGACTTCATAGGAAAGACAACAGGGGACAGGGGGAGGGACTCTGTTTGAACGGGCGGCTCCTACGCCAGCGTGCCGTCCGCCACCAACGCTTCGACGGCGGCGACGAGCGCCGCTTCCGCGGCATCCGACAGGCGTCCGACCGGCGGGAGCGACCGGCCGATCGGCAGGCCGACCAAGGCGAAGGCCCGCCGGACGGCTTCGGGAAACTGCTCGGCGAACAGGGCGTCCATCAGGGGATTCAGCCTGCCCTGGGCCGCCAGCGCGTCGGCGACCCGGCCGGCCTCGGCGAGCGCCTGGATCTTCGCCCAATAGCCGGGCAGCAGCGAAGCCGAGGTCAGGATGCCGCCCTTGGCCCCGAGGATCACCTGCTGGACGAACAGGGTGTCCTGGCCGCTCAGCAGGCTGAACTCCTCGTCGACCAGCTTCGACAGCCGGTCGAGATG
This sequence comes from Azospirillum endophyticum, assembly GCF_016595245.1. Lineage (GTDB taxonomy): Bacteria > Pseudomonadota > Alphaproteobacteria > Azospirillales > Azospirillaceae > Azospirillum > Azospirillum endophyticum. Next base: position 85,890 of record NZ_JAENHM010000084.1, on the reverse strand, counting down.
GTAGAGATCGGTGTTCGACGCCTTCATGCCGACGATCAGCCGCTCCTCGGCCAGACGGGCGATGGTTTCCGGCGCCGTGACGATCTGGCTGCGGAAGGGATTGTCGTAATAGAGGATCGGCAGGCCCAGTTCCGGGGCGAGCGCCCGGAAATAGCGCAGCACCCCCTCCTGGTCGGTGCGGGTGTAATAGGGCGGGATGACCATGAGGCCGTCGGCACCCGCCTGACGGCACATCCGCCCGATGTCGAGCGCGCCGCCGAAGCCGGGAGCGAGCACGCCGCCGATCACCGGCACACGTCCGGCGGCGGCGGAAACGGTGACCTCCATGATGCGGCGGGCGGTGGCGAGGTCGAAGGAGGCCGCTTCGCCGGTGCCGCCGAGCGGGAGAAGTCCGGAGGCGCCGCGCTCGATCTGATAGGCGACGATCCGTTCGAGCCCGCTCTCGTCGAGCGATCCGTCGTCGTTCAGCGGCGTCGGGAAGGCGGGGATCAGCCCCCGGAACAGCGGCAGCGGCAAGGGCGGGGCCTCCTTATACAGATCTTGGAAGGGCGGGGCAGGTCACAGGGATGCGGCCCGCCCCTTCCTGTGCCGGCGTCAGCGGCCGAGATGAATCCAGGTCGCCTTCAGCTCGGTGTATTTCTCGAGCGCATGCAGCGACTTGTCCCGCCCGAAGCCAGATTGCTTGAATCCGCCGAAGGGCGAGGAGATGTCGCCATGGTCGAAGCAGTTGACCCAGACCACGCCGGCGCGGAGCGCGGAGGACGCCTTGAAGGCGGTGTTGATGTCGCGGGTCCAGACCGCCGCGGCGAGGCCGTAGCTCGTGTCGTTGCCGATGCGGATCGCATCGTCCACGTCCGCCGCGGCGATGGTCGCCAGCACCGGGCCGAAGATCTCCTCGCGCGCGATGGTCATGCCGCCGGTGACGTCGTCGAACAGCGTCGCCTCGATGAAGCAGCCGTCCGACGCGATGCGCTTGCCGCCGAGCCGGAGGGTGGCGCCCTCCGCCTTGCCCTTGTCGATGTACTCCATGACCCGCTCAGCCTGCCGGGCATCGACCATGGCGCCCATCTCCGTCGCCGGGTCGAGCGGATCGCCGACCTTGATGGCGCCGCCGACGGCGATCACCTTCTCGACGACCTCGTCCTTCACGCTCCGCTCGACGATCAGGCGCGAGCCGGCGTTGCAGACTTCTCCCTGGTTATAGAAGATGCCCCAGGCCGCCGCCGTCGCCGCCGCATCGAGATCCGGCGCATCGGCCAGGATGATGTTCGGGCTCTTGCCGCCGCACTCCAGGCCGACCCGCTTCATGTTGGACTGGCCGGAATATTGGAGGAAGTATTTCCCGACTTCGGTCGAGCCGGTGAAGGCCACCGCGTCGACGTCCATGTGCAGGCCGAGCGCCCGCCCGGCGGTCTCGCCGAAGCCGGGAAGCACATTGAACACACCGTCGGGAATGCCGGCCGACGCGGCAAGCTCGCCGAGCTTGATGGCGGTGAGCGGCGATTGCTCCGCCGGTTTCAGGATCACCGAATTGCCGGCGGCGAGGATCGGGCCGAGCTTCCAGGCCGCCATCAGCAGCGGGAAGTTCCACGGCACCACCGCGGCGACGACGCCGAGCGGCTCGCGGCGGATCAGCGACACCGCGGTCGGGGCCGTGGGCGCGATCTCGTCATAAAGCTTGTCGATCGCTTCGGCATACCAGTCGATGCATTGCGCCGACAGCGGCAGGTCGACCGCGAGGCTGTCGCGGATCGGCTTGCCCATGTCGAGGGTTTCGAGCAGCGCCAGCTCTTCGGTGTTGGCGGCGATCAGGTCGGCGAAGGCGGCTAGACGCTTCTTGCGCTCGCGCGGCGCCATGCGCGACCAGACGCCGGATTCGAAGGCCTTGCGCGCCGCCGCGACCGCATGGTCGACATCCTCGGCGTCGCAGGCGGCGATTTGCGCCAGAACCTTGCCGGTCGCCGGGTTGACGCAGTCGAAGGTCTTGCCCGAGCGGGCCTGGACATAGCGTCCGTCGATGAAGGCGCTGCCGGTAACGCTGAGCGCGGCGGCGCGAGCGTGCCAATCGATCGTCGCTGACATGGGATCTCTTTCCACCAAGGGGTCGGTGAAGGGCCGTTCGGCCATCATCAGGTGGCGGGATGATAGGTGATCATGGCGAACCGCTCCACCGCAAATTTTTCGTTTTCTGAAAAATGAACTGACATCACTGAAGCCGGTTGCTATCTTGACGATCAATATATGGCTGCCGCCGCACTGGCGGCGGTCCTGATCAGATGAACGGATGCGCCACATCGATGCCGCACACGAAGACCGCTGACGATGGCGCCGAGCGCGTCCAGGCGAACGGTGCCAACACCGGCACCAATGTGGATGAAGAGACGCAGAAGCTCGGCAAGCGGATCCGGGATCTGCGGCTCAAGGCGGGCATGACGCTGACCGATCTGGCGAAGGCGACGGGCGTGTCGATCGGCACGCTGTCGCAGTTGGAACGGGGATTGGTGTCGCCGACGGTTCGGACCGTCTACACGGTCGCCGCCGCCTTCGGGGTGATGCCGGCCTGGCTGATCGACCCGTCGTCCTCGAAGAACACCGAAAGCCGCTATATCGTGCGGGCAGGGGAGAGGTCGCCGCTGCTCGACCTCGACGGCATCCGCAAGGACGTCGCCTCCCCGGCCGCGAGCAAGCGGCTGCGCGGCTTCTTCATGGCGATCCAGCCGGGCTGCAGTTCCGGCGCGCAGCCCTACACGCACAAGGGCGAGGAGATCGGCTTCGTCCTGTCCGGCGCGCTGGAACTGCAGATCGATGGCGAGACCTTCATGCTCTACGAGGGCGACTGCTTCGCCTTCTCCAGCGACAAGCCGCACCGCTTCGCCAACAGCAGCGCGCGGCCGGCCACGGTGTTCTGGGTGAACGCCGACATCTGACCCGGGTCGTCGGGGCGCACGGCATCGGCATTTTTAGAATATTGAAAATTCCCGTTGCCTTACTGAAAATTGGCGACCATAGTTTCATTATACCCCGCCGGGGGGAGCGCCAAGGGCGTCCCCCGGATCCCGTGCCGGAACTGAAGGACGTGCTGCGTTGACCAGTTCATCCACCGCATCGGGCGCATCGGGTCTCGGTCCCTGGTCGGCGATAGTGCTTCTGGCCCCCCTGACCGTTCTGATGTTCGCCATCCTGCTTTATCCGCTGGGCCTCACGCTGTGGACCAGCCTCTATGACGGCCAGTTGTCCCTGCGAGCCTATGCCGAGCTGGCGTCGAGCACCCTGTTCCTCAAGGTCCTGCGCAACACCTTCGAGATCGCGATCACCGGCACGCTGGTCAGCCTGGTCTTCGGCTATCCGGTCGCCATGCATCTGGCGGCCCAGCCGCCGCGGCGGCGGACGGCGTGCCTGGTGATGGTGATGCTGCCGTTCTGGACCAGCATCCTGGTCAAGAGCTTCGCGCTGGTGGCGGTGTTCGGCAACCAGGGGCTGGTCAACCAGCTGCTCGGCTTCCTCAGCGGCGGCCAGATCAACCTGCCGATGATGTTCAACCGGGTCGGCGTGGTGCTGGGCATGATCAATTTCCTGCTGCCCTTCATGATCCTGTCGATCCTCGGCAGCTTGCTGGCGCTGGACCGCCGGCTCATCCTCGCCGCCGAGACGATGGGCGCCGGCCCGCTGCGCATCTTCTGGAAAGTCATCCTGCCGCTCAGCATGCCGGGCGTCGTCGCCGGGGTGCTGATCAACGTGACGCTGTCGATCGGCATGTACATCACCCCGGCCCTGCTCGGCGGACGGCAGGACATGATGGTCGCCAACCTCGTCGATTTCTACACCCGCCAGACACTGGACTGGACCGCCGCCTCGGCGACGGCCGTGGCCCTGCTGGCGATCTCGGGCCTGCTGGTCGCGATGCTGGGGCGGGTGCGCGGCGGCCTGTCGGGAGGTGCGGCATGAACCCGCTGTTCGGCTCCAGCCATGTCGCCCGCCGCCTCGTCACCGCCGCCGCCTGGCTCTGCTATCTCTTTCTGCTGGTCCCCAGCCTGATCGTCGTGCCGATCTCCTTCGGCAATTCCGGACAGATCGAGTTCCCGCCGCGGGAATTCTCCCTCGGGCTCTACCGGCAGTTCTTCACCGACCCGGCCTGGTGGGGATCGATGGTGCAGAGCCTGGTCGTCGCCGTCGCCACCACGGTGATCGCCCTGCTGCTCGCGGTGCCCGCCGCCTATGCGCTGGCACGGTCGGAGCTGCCCGGCCGGGGCTTGCTGCGCGGCCTCTTCATGATGCCGATGCTGGTGCCGGTCATCGTCCTCGGCCTCGGGCTCTACCTGCAATTCTCCAACTGGGGTCTGCTCGACACCACCGCCGGCGTCGTCCTCGCCCATGTCATGCTGACCACGCCCTACATCATGATCTCGGTGATGTCGGGACTGCAGCATTCGGACATTGCGCTGGAGACGGTGGCGTCGATCATGGGGGCCTCGCGGCGGGTGGTGTTCTTCCGCGTGGTGCTGCCGCAGCTCGGGCCGGCCATCGCCGTCGGCGCGCTCTTCGCCTTCCTGATGTCGCTGGACGAGGTGGTCGTCGCCTACTTCCTGACCGGCACCGACGCCATGACGCTGCCGGTCAAGATGTACAGCTCCATCCGCTGGGAACTGACGCCGGTCCTGGCTGCGGTATCGACCCTGCTCACCGTCCTGTCGTTGCTCATCGCTCTGGGCATCATCGCCCTGCAGCGCAAGACCGAGGCGCATTCATGAACGCTCCGTCCGCTTCCGCCATGGTCCAGCTCCAGGGCGTCACGAAACGCTATGGCGAGTTCGAGGCCCTGCACAGCATCGACCTGTCGATTGCCAAGGGCGAGTTCGTCACGCTGCTGGGGCCGAGCGGCTCGGGCAAATCGACCCTGCTCAACCTCATCGCCGGCATGATCGCGCCGAGTTCCGGCCGGATCATCATCGACGGCCGCGACGCCACCACCCTGCCGACCAACCGGCGCGGCCTGGGCATGGTGTTCCAGAACTACGCGCTGATGCCGCACATGACGGTGTTCGAGAACATCGCCTTCCCCTTGCAGGTACGCGGCCTGCCCAAGGACGAGATCCGGCGCAAGGTCACCGGGGTGCTCGACCTGATCCAGCTTGGCCACGTCGCCGGCCGCAAACCGCGCGAACTGTCGGGCGGCCAGCAGCAGCGCGTCTCGCTCGCCCGCTGCATCGTCTACAATCCGGCGCTGATCCTGATGGACGAGCCGCTCGGCGCGCTCGACAAGAAGCTGCGCGAGCAGATGCAGCTCGAGATCAAGCGGCTCCATGCCGAGCTCGGCATCACCATGCTCTACGTGACGCACGACCAGGACGAGGCGCTGACGATGTCCGACCGCATCGTCCTGATGAACGGTGGCCGGATCGAGCAGCAGGGACAGCCCGACACCCTCTATTTCAAGCCGGAGACCGTGTTCAGCGCCGAGTTCATCGGCAGCTCCAACCTGATCCCCGGCGAGATCGCGGCGGGGGAGGGCGGCACCGTCACGCTGAAGACCGCGCTCGGCGCCTTCCCGGTGCCGGCGCCCGACCGGCCGGTCAGGCCCGGCGACCGCGGCGTGCTGCTGGTCCGGCCGGAGAACATGATGCTGACCGACCGCGCCGATCCCACCAGCGTCGCCGGCCGGATCGAGGATTCGATCCTGCTCGGCGGGGTGGTGCGGCATTTCGTGCGCTGCGCCGACGGCAGCATGGTCATCGTCCAGGAACTCAACCAGCCGGGCCGGGCCGGCGCCCGCCGCGACGAGACGGTCCGCGCCGGCTGGACCATGGATCACGCCCGGCTGCTGCCACCGCCACCCAACACATCGCTGCCCGCCGGCTGACGCCGACCGGTTTTGACCACTGCCGAAAAACGAGGGGGAAACTGCCCATGACCAAGACGACGTTCCTGACTTCGCGGCGCGGGCTGCTGAAGGGCGGTGCTGCCGGCCTCGCCGGCATCGTGGGCCTGACGGCGGCTCCGGCGGTGTTCTCCCGCCGCGCCCATGCCGCCGACACCACCCTCACCGTCACCTCCTGGGGCGGCGACTACAACAAGATGGTCCGCGAGGTCTTCGCCGACCCCTTCACCCAGGAGACCGGCATCAAGGTCGCGCTGGTCGACAACGGCGACATGGCCAAGGTGAAGGCGCAGGTGCAGAGCAAGGCCGTGCAGTGGGACGTCATCGACGCCCCCGCCGCCTTCGCCACCTCCGGCGCCCGCGACAAGCTGTGGGAGGACCTCGACCTCTCGATCATCAAGCCGGGCCCGCTGGTGCAGGCCGCGGCTCCCGACTACATGCCGCTCTATCTCTACAGCGGCGGGCTGGTTTGGGATGCCAAACGCTCTCCCGACGGCAAGCATCCCGTCGATTTCGCCGGCTTCTACGACGTGGCGCGCTTCCCCGGCCGCCGGGTGATGCGGTCGCTGGCGTCGGAAACGCTGGAGGCCGCGCTGATCGCCGACGGCGTCGCGCCGAAGGATCTCTATCCGCTCGACGTCGAACGGGCGTTCCGCATGCTCGACCGCATCAAGCCCCATGTCAGCAAGTGGGCGGCCACCACCCCCGATCAGGTGAACGCCATCGTCCAGGGCGAGGCCGACTTCTCCTACAGCTATTTCAACCGGGTGAAATCGGCCCAGAAGGCGGGCGCCAGCCTGGACTTCTCCTTCGCGCAGACGATCAATTCGCTCGACTATTTCGCCGTTCCCAAGGGCACGAAGAACAAGGAGGCGGCGATGCGCTTCATCGACTTCTGCCTGCGGCCGGACCGTCAGGTCGCCTGGGCGACGCGCGGCTACTACCTGCCGAACAGCGTCGCGGCGCTGGACGAGGTGAAGGCCGGCCCCGCCAGCCAGTATCTGCCCGACCTCACCAACGGCAAGAACGTGATCGTCGATTCCCAATGGTGGAGCGAGAACTACACGGCGATGCAGAAACGCTATGCCGAGTGGATGCTGACCTGACCGCCGGACGATCCCGCCCTCCGCGTCGCTCTTTCCTCCCGCCCCTTGCCGCTGCCATCGGTGCGAATGCCATGTCCCACGATGCCTTGCCTGCCGATACCTTGCTTGCCGAATTGGCCTCGATCGTCGGGGAGCGGTATGTCGTCACCGCCGCCCCCGACACCGCGGCCTTCCTCACCGACCATCGCGGCCGCTACACGGGCGAGGCGCTGGCCGTGGTCAAGCCGGCGAGCACGGCGGAGGTGTCCGGCGTGGTGAAGGCCTGCGCCGCGGCCGGGGTGGCCATCGTGCCGCAGGGCGGCAACACCGGGCTGTGCGGCGCCGCCACGCCGGTCGGACCGCGGCCGAGCATCGTCCTGCGCCTCGACCGCATGAACCGCATCCGCGCGGTTTCCGCGGCGGAGGAGACGATCACGGTGGAGGCGGGCTGCATCCTCGCCGACATCCAGGCGGCGGCGGCCCGCGACGGGCTGCTGTTCCCGCTGAGCCTCGGCGCCGAGGGCAGCTGCCAGATCGGCGGCAACATCGCCACCAACGCCGGCGGCATCGCCGTTCTGCGCTACGGCAACATGCGCCAGCTCGTGCTCGGGCTGGAGGTCGTGCTGGCCGACGGCACGGTGCTGGGCGGCCTGCGCCGGCTGCGCAAGGACAATTCGGGCTACGATTTGAAGCAGCTGTTCGTCGGTGCCGAGGGCACGCTCGGCATCGTCACCGCCGCGACGCTGAAGCTGTTCCCGGCCATCCGCTCGCGCTCCATCGCGATGATGCAGATAGCGGGCGTGGCGGATGCGCTGACCCTGTTCGCACAGGCGCGGAAGACCTTCGGCGAGCGGATCTCCAGCTTCGAGATCATCGGCTCGTCCTATATGGATTTCGTGCTGAAATACGTGACCGGCACGGTGATGCCCTTCGCCCAGCCGGCCCCCTGGTATCTGCTGCTGGAGGTGGGGGATTCTCGGCCCGACGCACCGCTCGCGGCGGACATGGAGGCGTTTCTCGGCGAGGCTTTCGAGGCCGGCCTCGTCAGCGACGCCGTCATCGGCTCCAGCCTCGCCCAGGAGGAGGCGATCTGGAAGCTACGCCATGGCGTCACCGGCGAATTCAAGCTCGCCGGCAAGACCATGTCGCACGACACCTCGGTTCCGGTCGCCGAGCAGCCGGCCTTCGTCGAGCGGGTCGAGGCTGCGGTGCTCGCCGCCTATCCCGACGCCAACGTGATGATGGTCGGCCATATCGGCGACGGCAACATCCATGTCGTCGTGCTGTTCCCGCACGAGCGCTTCGCGACGGCCGAGGCGTTCGAGGCCGCGTCGGACGACGTCGACGTGATCATCGACGACATCGCGATGGATCTCGGCGGCAGCATCACGGCCGAGCACGGCGTCGGCTACACCTATCGCAAGCGGCTGGCGCGGACCAAGAACCCCGACGAACTTCTGCTGATGCGCGGGATCAAGCAGATGCTCGATCCGAACGGGTTGATGAATCCGGGCAAGATCTTCCTGCCGGCCGAACCGGCCTGAGAGTTTCGCGGGAAAATTGTCGCCTCCTTCCGGAAAGCCGCCATCATGACCGCGCCCCTCTCGCTGCCGCCCAACGTCTATTCGCTGGACGCCCCGCCGTCTCTGCCGACCCGACCGCTCGATGGCTCGCGCCGGGCCTCGGTGGCGATCGTCGGCGCCGGCATTGTCGGGCTGACGACGGCGCTCCATCTCGCCGAAGCCGGGGTGGACACCGTGGTGATCGACCAAGGCGAGCCGGGATGGGGCGCCTCGGGAAACAACGGCGGCCAGCTCAATCCAGGTCTGAAATTCGATCCTGACGAGATCGAGCGGATCTGGGGCCCCGATCTCGGCCCCCGGATGGTCGAATTCGCCTATGGGACGACCGACCGGACCTTCGCGCTGATCGACCGGCTGGGCATCGCCTGCGAGGCGCGGCGAAGCGGGACGCTCCGGGTCGCGCGCAGCGCCAGATCGATGGGCGGCGTGGCGGAGACCGCGCGCCAATGCATGGTCCGTGGCATGCCGGTGTCCTTCCTCGACCGGGAGGAGACGGCCGTCGCCACCGGGACCTCGGCCTATCACGGCGCGATGCTCGACCGGCGCGGCGGTCATCTGAATCCGCTGGCCTATGTGCGCGGTCTCGCCGCGGCGGCCATCGCCGCCGGCGCCGCGGTCCATGGCCGCACACCGGCCCTGGCGCTGAATCGTCGTCCCGGCGGCTGGTCGATCGAAACGCCGACCGGCACCATCGAGGCCGGGAAGATCCTGATCGCCACCAACGGCTTCACCGGCGATCTCTGGCCGGGGCTGCGGCGCACGGTGGTGCCGGTGTTCAGCGCCATCGCGGCGAGCGAGCCGCTCGGCGCCGACCGCCTTCGGGGCGTCCTGCCCGACCGTCCGGCGGTCTACGAAAGCGGCCGGATCACCGTCTATTACCGGATCGACGCCAAGGGGCGGCTGCTGATGGGGGGCCGCGGCCCGATGCGGCCGATCGGCTCGCCGGCACCGCTCGCCTATCTGACCGACTATGCCGAGACGCTGTGGCCCCAGCTTGCCGGCCTGTGCTGGACCCATGGCTGGAACAGCCGGCTCGCCATGACGAAGGATCATTGGCCCCACCTGCACGAGCCGGCGCCGGACGTGCTCGCCTATCTCGGCTGCAACGGTCGCGGCGTGGCCCTGGGAACGGCGATCGCCAAACAGCTGGCGCGGCGGCTGATCGACGGGAGTGCCGCCCGGCTCGACCTGCCGGTCGTCGAGCCGAAGGCGATCCGCTTCCACGCCCTGTGGCCGCTTGGCGTCTGGAGCGTCGTGCAGCACGGCCGTATCCTGGACCGCCTGGGGCTTTGAAGCCGGGGCGCCGCCTCATGCCGGACGGGCAGGGAGGTCGGGCGCCGCGGCCGTCCCCCGGCGGATCAGGGTCGGCACCAGGGGCGGCATCGCCGCCGGCCGCTCTCCCTCCAGGCAGGCGAGCAGATAGTCGGCGGCGCGCCGGCCGATCTCGTGGTTGTCGACATGCATGGTGGTCAGCGGCGGATCGAGCTGGCGGCTGATGGCGATGTCGTCGAAGCCGGTGATGCTGAGATCCCGCGGCACCGACAGCCCCATCGCCCGCGCCTCCAGCAGGGCGCCGACCGCCAGGTAATCGTTGCCGCAGATCACCGCGGTCGGCACCGGATCGGTCGCCAGGATGGCGCGCACGCTCTGCCGGCCGAAATCGATGCTCCATTCCCCTTCGCGCAGATGCTGGGGACGGACGCCGAGCCCGCGTTCGGCCAGTGCAGCGCGCACGCCGTCGAGGCGGGCGGCGACGCGGTCGTTGCCGGCCGTCGGCTGGATGATGACCCCGATCGTCTCATGACCGAGGTCGAGCAGGTGCCGCGCGATGGTGTGGAAGGCCTGCCGGTTGTCGAAGCCGACGCAGGCATGCGGGCTGCCCGGCCGGTGGCTGTAGGTGACGACATAGGGAATGTGCCGCGCCTGGATGCTGGCGAACAACTCCGGCCGGTGCGCCTCGCCGACGATGGCGAGCGCCTCCACCCCGCGGGCCAGCATCGCCTGCACGTCATGGACCGCCTGGTCCTGGTTGTAGTTGAAGCAGCTCAGCAGCAGCGTGATGCCGCGTTCGGCGAAGGCCGCCTGCATCGCCCCGACCTGGGCGGCGAACACCTCGTTGTCGAGGGTGGGGATCACCGCGCCGACGATGGAACTGCGGCGACGGGCCAGCGCGCTGCCGGCGGCGTGCGGCATCCAGCCCATCGCCTTGGCGGCGGCCAGTACCCGTTCGCGGATCGCGGGGGCAACCTTTTCCGGATTGTTGAAAACGCGCGAGACGGTGGCGGTGGACACCTCCGCCGCCGCTGCGACATCCACCGCACGCGGCGGACGTCCGGGCTTCGGCTCGCGCTCTGACATCGGCGGCATCTCCATGGAATGATGGGAATTCTATCTTCTGAAAGCGGTTACATATCCTCTATGCCGCGTCAAGTTTGTTGTTGCATCAGTCCGTGACGCGATCTATGTAAGCGCTTACATCGGCGATGACGGCCGCGTGCCGGCCCCTCTCCCGACCCCCGATTTCAACAGCAATCCGCGAAGGCCCGCCCGCGAACGGGCCGCAACAGGAGGAATGGTATGCGCAACGGTCTTCAGGCCTTTCTGGCGGGCGCCGTCACGGCGGGCATGCTGCTGTTCAGCGGCGCGGGCAACGCGGCCGAGATCGGCGCGCATACGATGAAGCTGGCCAGCGCCGGGGCCGACGGTTCGCCGCTGGCCCTGGGCATGGCGAAGTTCGCCGAGATCGTGAAGGAGAAGAGCGGCGGCAAGATCAAGGTCCAGCTCTTCACCAACGGCGTGCTGGGCGGCGACGTGCAGATGATCTCGGCCCTGCAGGGCGGCATCGTCGAGATGACGGTGCTGAACGCCGGGCTGCTGTCCAGCCTGGACGACAATTTCGTGATGGTCGACCTGCCGTTCCAGTTCGACACGCCGAAGGTGGCTGACGCCGTCATGGACGGCCCGGTGGGCAAGGCCCTGCTGGACAAGCTGTCGCCCAAGGGGCTGGTCGGTCTCGGCTATTGGGAGCTCGGCTTCCGCCAGCTGACCAACAGCCGGCGGCCGATCGCCACCGTGGACGACATCGCCGGACTGAAGATCCGCGTCGTGCAGTCGCCGATCTACATCGACCTGTTCAACACCCTGGGCGCCAACGCCGTGCCGCTGCCCTTCCCGGAGGTCTACACCGCACTGGAAACCAGGACGGTGGACGGCCAGGAGAATCCGGCCCCCAGCATCCTGACCGCCAAGCTGAACGAGGTGCAGAAGTACCTGACCCTCAGCAACCACATGTACAACCCGCAGGCCGTGCTGGTTGGCGCCAAGTTCTGGGCCAAGCTGAACGAGGACGAGCGCAAGCTGATCCAGGACGCCACGCTGGAGGCGCGCGACTACGAGCGCCGGGTCTCGCGCGAGCAGGCCGGCAAGGCGGTCGAGGAGCTGAAGGCGAAGGGCATGACCGTCACCGAGCTGGCCCCGGCGGAGATCGAGAAGTTCCGCGCCAAGATCCGTCCGGTGGTGGAGAAGTTCTCGCAGAAGGTCGACCCCGCCCTGATGGCGCAGGCCCAGGCGGAAATCGCCAAGGCGCGCGCCGCCCAGTGACCGGGCGCCCATCGAACGGGCAGGAAGGCAGCGGAGCAGAGCCATGATTGTCGTCTTTGGATCCATCAACCTCGACATGATCTTCGCGATGGATGATCTGCCGGGTGCCGGCCAGACCCTGCTGGCGCGATCGCTGGAGCTGCATCCCGGCGGCAAGGGGGCGAATCAGGCGGTCGCCGCCGCCCGTGACGGCGCCGCCGTGACGATGGCCGGGGCGGTCGGCGGCGATGGGCTCAAGGAGACCGCGCTGAGCGGCCTGCGCGGCGCCGGCATCGACCTGTCCCGCGTGGCCGTGACGGACCGGGCGACCGGCACCGCCGCCGTCTGCACCGACGCGGCGGGCCGCAACCAGATCGTCGTCGCCGGCGGGGCCAATCTGCAGGCGCGCGCCGATCAGGTGGAGGACACGCTGCTGCCGCTCGGCACCACCCTGCTGGTGCAGATGGAGTCCGATCCCGCCGAGACCGCGGCTCTGATCCTGCGCGCCCGGCGGCTGGGGGCGCGGGTGATCCTGAACCTCGCCCCGGCGGCGCCGTTGCCGTTGCCGGTGCTGAAGTCCGTCGACATCCTGGTGGTGAACGAGGACGAGGCGGCGTGGCTGGGCACCCATCTGGGATGCGGCGGCGACGCACCGTCGCTGCACCGCCTGCTGGGCGGCACGGTGATCCGCACCCTGGGCGGCGACGGCGTCGAATGGTCGTCGGCCGACGGGATTGGGCATCAGCCGGCCCCCGCCGTCGCCGTGCGCGACACCACCGGGGCAGGGGATTGCTTCGTCGGCGTGCTGGCGGCCCAGCTCGACCGCGGCCGGCCGCTCGCCGCCGCCATCCGCCGCGCCGCCTGCGCCGCTTCTCTGTCCTGCACGCGGGCCGGCGGACAGGCCAGCCTGCCGGCCGCGGCGGAAACCGACGCGGCACTCGGCGGGCTGGCAATGGCCTGACGGCCCGATCGGCGCCCCCGGCGGACGCACTTCATTTCCTTGCTTTTGCCCCTTTCCCGATTGGAACGAGTCATCCATGGCGCAGCGCATTGACGGCATCATCCCGGTGATGCTGACCCCCTTCACCGATGCAGGCGAGATCGACTATCCGGGCCTGGACCGGCTGATCGACTGGTATCTGGACAACGGCGCCGACGCCCTGTTCGCCGTCTGCCAATCCAGCGAGATGCAGTTCCTGTCGCTGGAGGAACGGGTGCAGCTGGCGAAGGCGGTCGTGGCGAAGGTCGCCGGCCGGGTGCCGGTGGTGGTGTCCGGCCACATCAGCGACGACCTCGACGCCCAGGTCGAGGAGCTGACGGCGATGGCCGCCACGGGCGGCGACGCGCTGGTGCTGGTGACCAACCACCTCGACCCGAAGAACGAGGGGACCGAGGCGTTCCGCCGCCATCTGTCCCATCTGCTGGAGCGGCTGCCGCGCGACATCCCGCTGGGGCTGTACGAATGCCCGGCGCCCTACCGCCGGCTGCTGAGCGACGAGGAACTGCGGCTGTGCATCGACAGCGGCCGCTTCGTCCTGCTGAAGGACGTCAGCTGCGATTTGGCCACGGTCGAACGCCGGCTGGCGATCGCCGAAGGCTCCGGCCTCGCCATCATCAACGCCAACGCCGCCATCGCGCGCGACGCCATGCGGGCGGGATCGCCGGGATTCACCGGCGTCTTCACCAACATCCACCCCGACCTCTACCGCTGGATGCGGCTGTCGGGCGACCGTCACCCGGAGCTGGCGGACGAGCTGGCGACCTTCCTGGTGGTGGCCGCCGTGTCCGAAGGCCTGGGCTATCCGGCCTTCGCCAAGATGTACCACCAGCGCCTCGGCACCTTCGGGTCGATCCGCTGCCGCGTGATCCAATACGACGTGCGCGAACGCTTCTGGGCGCTCGACGCGGTGCTCGACAAGGTCGTCGCCGGCACCGACGCCTTCCGCGCCAAGATCGCGGCCCTGCCGGCCGAATGAGCGGCCCGGCGGGGAAGGGTGGACGAAAAAAGCCATAGGGAGGAACGGATGGGCCGCTTCATCGACGGGTATGTCTTCATTCTGAAGGTCGCGATCGTGGCCTGTCTGGCCGGCATGCTGGTGCTGGTCTTCGGCAACGTCGTGCTGCGCTACGGCTTCAATAGCGGCATCACGGTGTCCGAGGAGCTGTCGCGCCTGCTCTTCGTCTGGATGACCTTCATGGGGGCGGTGGTGGCGCTGCACAAGCATGGCCATCTCGGCATGGACAGCCTGGTCGCCCTGCTGCCCAGGACCGGGCGGCTCGTCTGCTTCTGCGCCAGCCATCTGCTGATGATCTACGCGACCGTCCTGCTGCTCGGCGGCAGCTGGGACCAGACCGTCATCAACCTGTCGGTGACGGCCCCGGCGACCGGCCTGTCGATGGGCTTCTTCTATGGTGCCGGCGTGGTGTTCGCCGTGCTGGCCTTGGCGATCCTGGTGGTCAACCTCGTCCGCGCGGTGACCGGCCGCCTCGGTGACAACGAGCTGATCATGGTGACGGAGTCCGAGGAGACGGTCGACGCCGCCCATTCCCCCTCCGGCCGTCCCGCCTGATCCCCGAAAGCCCGAGCGCCAAGGAACGTTCCATGACCGTCACCGTCTTTCTCGGCTCATTGCTGGGGGCCATGGCCATCGGCACGCCGATCGCCTTCGCGCTGCTGCTGTGCGGCGTGGCGCTGATGTTCCACCTCGACCTGTTCGACGCCCAGATCGTCGCGCAGAACGTCGTCAACGGCGCCGACAGCTTCCCGCTGGTCGCCGTGCCCTTCTTCATGCTGGCCGGCGAGGTGATGAATGCCGGCGGCCTGTCGCGCCGCATCGTCGCCGTGGCGATGGCGCTGGTCGGCCATATCCGCGGCGGGCTCGGCTATGTCGCCATCCTCGCCTCCTGCATCCTGGCCAGCCTGTCCGGCTCGGCGGTGGCCGATGCCGCCGCCCTGTCGGCCCTGCTGGTGCCGATGATGGTGCGGGCCGGCCATGACAAGGCGCGGTCCTGCGGGCTGATCGCCGCCGGCGGCATCATCGCGCCGGTCATTCCGCCCAGCGTCGGCTTCATCCTGTTTGGCGTCGCGGCCAACGTGTCGATCACCAAGCTGTTCCTGGCCGGCATCGTGCCGGGCCTGATGCTGGGGCTGGGGCTGGTCGCCGCCTGGTGGCTGGTGGTCCGCCAGGAGAGCCTGACCCCGCCGCCGCGCGCGACGAAGGGGGAGGTCGCAGCGGCGGTGAAGGACGGCTTCTGGGCGCTGATGCTGCCGGGGATCATCATCTTCGGCCTGAAGTTCGGCATCTTCACCCCGACCGAGGCTGCGGTCGTGGCGGCGGTCTATGCGCTGTTCGTCGCCACGGTGGTCTATCGCGAACTGAAGCTGTCGCAGCTCTTCGACCTGTTCGCCTCGGCGGCGACCACCACCGCGGTGGTGATGTTCCTGGTCGCCGCCGCCATGGTATCGGCCTGGATGATCACCATCGCCAACCTGCCGGCCCAGGTCGCCGACATGCTGGAACCCTTCATGGGCAATCCGACGCTGCTGATGGCCGCCATCATGGTGCTGGTGGTGATCGTGGGAACGGCGATGGACATGACTCCGACCATCCTGATCCTGACGCCGGTGCTGATGCCGGTGATCAAGCAGGCGGGCATCGATCCCGTCTATTTCGGCGTGCTGTTCATCATCAACAACGCCATCGGCCTGATCACCCCGCCGGTCGGCACCGTGCTGAACGTGGTGGCCGGCGTTTCCAGGATCAGCATGGGCAGCCTGATGCGCGGCGTCTGGCCCTTCATGGCCGCCCAACTGCTGGTGCTGGTCCTGCTGGTGCTGTTCCCGTCACTGGTCCTGGTTCCGGCCCGCTGGTTCGCCGGCTGAAAATACGGACCCACACCGGTGGTCGCCGATCGCGACCGCCGGTGTGGGGGCTGCCAGAAGCATATGCATGAAGCCGCGTGCAACTCGGACCATCATGCGATGTCGCATAAATTTCAATATTTCCATAACTGATGTTATGCGTTTTCAACCTGTATGCGGGGTGGGTTCTATTCTGAAGTGCAACTTTCTTGTAAGCACAGGGGTTTACGGGTGGTGAGCGCTGATGGGTGAGCAGTATTCGCAGATCGATTTTGCCGAGCGGCGCCATATACAGGACATGCACGACGCCAAGATGCCGGTGACGGCAATCGCTGCGGCTCTGGGTCGTCACCGCTCGACCATCCACCGGGAACTCCGGTGAGACGGTGTCTCACGAGACGATCTACCGCTTCATCTATGGCCCGGAAGGCAAAACCCTCAATCTCTACGCACTTTTTAGCCGTCGCCCGGCGTCGGCGTCGCAAGCGCATGGGTCCCAAACCACGCAGCAGTCCGATTCCCGCCGCGCGCTCGATCGCCAATCAGTCAGGCCGAGGTGGAGACCCGGCAGAGCTTCGGGCAATGGGAATGTGACTTGGTGATCTTCAGCCCTCAGTTTGGCGAGTCCAACATCACGTCTCTTCAGGAGTGTCAGAGCCGTTATCACATCCTTATTGCCAATGCGGCGGTATTTGCCTCTGGGCGTTCCGGTAGCGGAGCGCAATGGCTCGGCACTTTCCGCCCTTGCGAAGCGGCTCAACGATACGCCACGCCGCTGCCTTGACTACAGCACCCCAGCCGAAGTCTTTGCAGCCAATCTGACGGCTTCCAAGACGGGGCAGTAGATACCGGCAATGGCCGGACCATGTGAGAGGCCGAGAAACCAGCAGGTCTCCCCTGCCCCGTCGCTCGCACCGGTGGGTCCACAGGCTTGATCCGCCCTCGCGATGGAGGCGCGCGGATCAAGCCTGTGGACTACCGGCACGAACTCTCATCCCCTGCGCCAATGGCTAAGAAGCAGGCCGCCAGATCAACAAAAGCGTGTCGTCGCACTTCAGCTTGACTCCGCCGCGCGTGGTCTTCATGAGCGGCCGAGCATGGACGACAGTTCGGCGGCCGCCGTCCTGACGGAGGCGATGCACCGTTCGAGAATGCCGTCGGGCAAGCGTGTTGCCGGTGCGCTGATGAGAATGGATGCGTCCGCGAGTCCGTCCGGTCCCAGAATGGGAGCGCTCACGGAGACGAGGTCTCGCGTCACTTCGCCCCGGCTCACGCAATAGCCATTGGAGCGGATTTCCTCGAGCTGCGCCATCACAACCGATGCGTCCGTGCTGGTGTTGTCGGTCAGGGCCGGCAGTGGCCGTGACAGGATTTCGCCCCGAAGCAGCGGGGGCGCAAAGGCCAGCAGCAGCTTGCCCGATCCGGCGTGAAGGGGGCGACGCCGGTTGAGCGTCGTATGGACCCGCAATTCGCGCTGCGGCTCCCAGAACGCGACGCAAAGGCTTTGGTCGCCTTCCCGGATGCGAAGCTGCGCGGTCTCGTTGAACTCCCTTCCGAGGCGCTCCAGGATGGGTTGGCCAAGTTGCACGAGATCCACTTGTTCCATCGCCGCCCGTCCGATCAGCGCGGCGGCGTAACCGAGTTTGTAGACACGGGTCTGGGGGGTGCAGGTCACGAGCCCGCGCATCTCGAGCGTGCGCAACAGCCGCAGGACCCGCGCCTTGCTTTCCCCGCTGCGTCGCGCGACCTCCGACAAGCCCAGGCCCGGTTCCGACGCAATGAGGAGCAGCAGGGCCGCCGCTTTGTCCACCGCGTCGACGAAATAGCGGCTCTCACTGGTTTCGCTCAATCGATCAGCCCCCAATTCGCCCGGCCGGCTAACGACCGAAGGCCTGTCTACCGCGCAGACGCCAAAAGCGAAACCCCCAAATCGGTTCACTAGATGAACCAGTGGATCGGCTATATTGACACGTACAAAAAAGGTCTTATGGTGACGTCCGATCGCCCGTGGGGAGGCGAGGCATAGCCAGAGGACTTGCTATGATGACCTTGGATCGCCGGCAGATGCTGGCCGCAACGCTCGGGGCTTTCGCGACCATGCCGCTGATCGCGCGACCTGGGCTTGCCCAGGACGCCCGAGCACTTCGCGTGGGTCTCGGCGCCCCCAACACCAGCATCGACCCGCACGCGGCCAACAACGTGCCGAACAACGCGGTCAACGCGCACATCTTCGAGTCTCTCGTCGTCAACGATCCGGCCTCCAAGCCCGTGCCGGGACTGGCGGCGTCCTGGCGGCCGATCGACGACACGCGCTGGGAGTTCAAGCTCCATGAGGGCATCACCTTCTCGGACGGCTCGCCCCTGACGCTGGAGGATATTCAGGTCTCCGTGCAGCGCGCGACCGATCTGCCGAGCCCGTCCTCCTTCCGCAACTACACGCGCACCATCAAGTCGGTCTCGTCGGGCGATGCACCCAACAGCATCATCATCGAGACCAAGGCTCCCGACCCGATCCTGCCGAACTCGCTGACGCGCCTTCGCATCATCCGCGCGAAGTTCAAGGACGCATCGTCCGCCGACTTCAACTCCGGCAAGGCGGCCATCGGCACCGGCCCCTACCTTCTCGACAGCTTCACCAACGGCAGCCAGACGCTTCTCAAGCGCAACGACGCCTATTGGGGCGGGAAGGCGCCCT
This sequence comes from Azospirillum endophyticum, assembly GCF_016595245.1. Lineage (GTDB taxonomy): Bacteria > Pseudomonadota > Alphaproteobacteria > Azospirillales > Azospirillaceae > Azospirillum > Azospirillum endophyticum. Next base: position 67,211 of record NZ_JAENHM010000084.1, on the reverse strand, counting down.
GGGCCACCGTCGCCCTGCGCGTCCTCACGGATGACGGCGCGCGGGTCGCCGGGCTCCTGGCCGGCGATCTCGACCTCATCGACGCAGTTCCCACCGAAGGCGAGCGCCTGATCAAAGGCAAAGACGGCCTGCATCTCGTGACCGGCGTTTCCAGCCGTTTCGTCTATATGGCGATGGACCAGGAACGCGACGTCACTCCATTCGTCACAGGCCATGACGGCCGCCCGCTGACGAAGAACCCGTTCAAGGACGAGCGGGTCCGTCAGGCCATCGGCATGGCGATCAACCGCGATGCCATCGTCGAGCGCATCATGGGCGGCAACGCGCTGGTGGCCACTCAATTCCTGCCGAAGGGCGGGTTCGGCACGTCGGATGCGATCGCGGGGCCGACCTACGATCCGGCCAAGGCCAAGGCGCTGCTGGCGGAAGCGGGCTATCCCAACGGCTTCAAGCTGACGCTGCACGGTCCGAACGACCGCTATGTGAACGACGCCAAGATCGTCCAGGCGGTGGCCCAGATGCTGGCGCGCATCGGCATCTCCTCGACCGTGGAGGTTCTGCCCTGGTCGGTCTATTCCGGCCGGGTGAGCGCTGCCGAATTCAGCTGCATGCTGGGGGCCTGGGGCGTCAACACCGGCGAGACGTCCAATCCTTTGGTCGCGCTCAGCGTGACCTACGACAAGAAAGCCGGCACCGGCTCGAGCAATTACGGCCGCTACTCCAATCCGCGCCTCGACGCGTTGGTCAAGGAGGCCACGAGCACGCTCGACGACGCCAAGCGGGCTTCGCTCCTCGGCGAAGCGAGCGAGATCGTCTTCAACGGGCACGCTCTGATCCCGCTTCATCACGAGGGGGTCAGTTGGGGCGCCAAGCGGTCGGTCGAATACACCGCGCGCGCCGACCAGTACACGATGGCGCTCGCGGCCACGCCGCGCGCCTGACGCCCGCCCGCTCCCCTTCTCCCCTCTCCGCACCTTCACCCCGCCGCCGCCGCCCCGCCGCGGGGGCCGCTGCCGCGCGGCCCGATGTCAAAGACCCAAGGACGAAACCACATGAAGAACGCGATGATCGTCGCTCCCCAACCCGAAGCCGTCGAGGCCGGGGCGATGGTTCTGGAGCGCGGCGGCAACGCCATCGACGCCGCGATCGCCTGCGCCTTCGTGCAAGGGGTGGTGGACCCCCAGATGTGCGGCATCGGCGGCTTCGGCTCGATGCAGGTCTACATGCCCTCGCGCGGCGTGCATGAGATCGTGGAGTTCTATGGCAAGGCCTCGCTGTCGGCGAGGGAGGACATGTGGACGTCGAAGCTCGTCGGCCAGTCGCGCGACGGTTTCGCCTATCTTCTCGACGGCAACATCAACGAGATCGGCTATCTTGCCGCCTGCACGCCGGGCAGCGTCAAGGGCTACGACCACGTCCTCGGCCGCTTCGGCACGATGGACTGGAGCGACGTCATCGCGCCGGCGCTCGACCAGGCCCGGCGGGGTTTCATGGTGCGACCGCATGTTCACTGGTACTGGTCGCTGGACCAGAAGAGCTCGGGTCAGATCAACACGGTCGACAAGCTGCGCTACAGCCGCACGGGCCGGGAGATCTATTTCCGGCCTGACGGCAGCCTGAAGCGGCCGGGCGACATCGTCACCAATCCCGATCTCGCCAACACGCTGGAACGCCTGATGCGCGGCGGCGCCGATCTCTTCTACACCGGCGAGATCGCCGAGGAGATCGCCGACGACATGGTGCGCAACGGCGGCCTGATCTCGCGCGAGGATCTGGCCGCCTACTCCCTGTCGTCCACCGAGCCGCTGCGGGGGGACTACCGGGGCTACCGGATCGCCACCAGCCCGCCGCCGGGAAGCGGCATGTCGATGCTTCAACTCCTGAACATCCTGGAGAACTTCGACATCGCCGGCATGGGGCATGGCTCGACCGAGCATGTGCGCCATCTCGCCGAGGCGATGAAGCGCATGACGATCGACAAGGACCGCTACATGGGCGACCCCGCCTATGTCGAGGTGCCGGTCGAGCGCCTCACGTCCAAGGCCTATGCTCGCGAATTGGCCGATTCCATCCGGGCCGGCGAGCGGGCGAGCGTCACCCGCCTCGACAGTTCCTCGCGCGACACGACCCATGTCTCGGTGATCGACGCTCAAGGCAATGTCGTGGCGCTGACCCATTCGCTCGGCAGTCCCTCGGGCGCGATCAGCGACGGCCTCGGCTTCATGTACAACGGGCTGATGAGCCGTTTCGACCCGCGTCCCGGCCGCGCCGGCTCCATTGCGCCCGGCAAGCGTCGCCCGAGTTCGGCCGCGCCCACGATCGTGTTCAAGGGCGAGGACCCTTTCATCGTCATCGGAGCGCCGGGTGGCAGCTACATCGCCCCGGCCGTGGCGCAGGGTATCATGAACGTGATCGACTTCGACATGTCGATGCTGGAAGCCGTCAGCGCACCGCGCGTCGTCGCCGTATCCAACGCGATCGACGTGTCGAACCGCATCACCCGACGCGTCACCGACGCGCTGGAGGCCGACGGGTACGACGTGAAGCGGTCCTGGCAGAGCTATCCCTTCGCGGCTCTTCACGGCATCCGCATCGACGAGGGGCGCTGCACCGGCGGGGCGGACCCCCAGCGCGACGGCATGGCCCTGTCCGTTCCCGCGCCGGTGGCGTGATCGCAGACGCGGGTCGGCGCCGCCTGCCCGCATCTCCCCTGCCTCATTCCCGTCAGGAGGCCTTCGATGATCCTGTGGCTCTTGAAACGGCTCCTTCAAGCCGTTCTGGTGATGGTCGCGATGTCGATCATCGTTTTCGTCGGCCTCAACGTGATCGGCAACCCGGTCGACATCCTCATCTCGCCCGACGCCGATCAGGCGGAGCGGCTGCGCGTGATCGCCGAACTCGGCCTCGACCAACCCCTGGTCTGGCAATATGTGGAGTTCCTCAAGGCGGCGCTCCAAGGCGACCTCGGCAACAGCTACGTCTTCAACCAGCCGGCGCTCCAGGTCATCCTTCAGCGGATGCCCGCCACGCTGGAGCTTGCGGTGATCGCGGTCGGCTTCGCCACGCTGGTCGGCCTGCCGCTCGGCCTCTATGCCGGCCTGCGCTCGCAATCCTGGCTCGCCAAGTTTCTGATGGCGGGCAGCATCCTCGGCTTCTCCTTGCCCACCTTCTGGATCGGCCTCATGCTGATCATGGTGTTCGCGGTGCAGCTCGGCTGGCTGCCCTCCGGTGGGCGAGGCGAAACGGCCTCGCTCTTCGGCCTGCAATGGTCGTTCCTGACGGCGGACGGCTGGCGCCATCTCCTGCTTCCGGCCCTCAACCTCTCGCTTTTCAAGATGGCGCTCATCATGCGCCTGACACGGGCGGGCGTGCGCGAGGTGCTGCCGCAGGACTACATCCGCTACGCCCGGGCGCGCGGGCTCACCGAGCAGCGAGTCATCAGCCTGCATGTCCTCAAGAACATCATGATCCCGATCGTCACCGTGATCGGCATCGAATTCGGCTCGGTGATCGCCTTCTCGGTGGTGACCGAGACGATCTTCGCTTGGCCCGGCATGGGCAAGCTCATCATCGACAGCATCAACGTCCTCGACCGGCCGATCATCGTCGCCTACCTCCTGCTGATCGTGGTCGTGTTCGTCTGGATCAATTTCGCGGTCGACGTGGTCTATACGCTCCTCGATCCGCGCGTTCGCCTCGGCCAGAAGGGAAGCGCCCGATGACCCCGGTTCCGGACCAGCCGCCGACACCGACTGCCGGCCCGATCGGCGGCCCAATCGGCGGCGCGACGCGGGGGCCCTGGGTCCGGGTCGCCCGCGACTTCGCCCGCTCCCCGCTCGCCATGACGGCCCTTGTCGTGCTCGCTCTCGTGGTGCTGGCCGCCGTCTTCGCGCCGCTCCTGACGCCGCAGAACCCCTACGACCTCATGCAGCTCGACATCATGGACGGGATGCTGGAGCCGGGCTCCCCGTCGGCGGCCGGGGGCTACACCTATCTCCTGGGCACCGACGACCAGGGGCGCGACCTCTTCTCGGCCATCCTCTACGGCCTGCGCATCTCGCTCAGCGTCGGCGTCGTGTCGGCCCTGGTGGCGGCCCTTGTGGGAGCCTCGCTCGGACTCTTCGCCGCCTATGTCGGCGGGCGGACCGAGACGGCGATCATGCGCATCGTCGATCTCCAGCTCTCCTTTCCCTCGATCCTCGTGGCGCTGATGATCCTCGCCTTCCTCGGCAAGGGCGTCCAGAACGTGGTGCTCGCGCTCATCATCGTGGAATGGGCCAGCTATGCGCGCACGGCGCGCGGCACCGCGCTGGTGGAGAGCCGGCGCGAATACATCCAGGCGGCGGACTGCCTCGGCGTTCCCATGCGCCGGATCATCTTCCGCCACCTCCTGCCCAACTGCCTGCCGCCGCTGATCGTCATGGGCACGATCCAGGTCGGACGCGCGATCTCTCTCGAAGCGACCCTGTCGTTCCTGGGCTTGGGCGTTCCCGTCACCGAGCCGAGCCTCGGGCTCCTGATCTCCAACGGCTACCAGTACCTTCTGTCCGGGCAATACTGGTTGTCCTTCTATCCCGGCATCGCCCTCCTCGTGACCATCGTCGCGATCAACCTTGTGGGCGACCAGTTCCGCGACGTGTTCAATCCGAAAGGCCGTGGCTGATGGTTCAGGCGAAAGCGCAGCGCGATTCCTCGCCCCTTCTTGCCGTGCGGAATCTCAGAACCTCGTTCCAGGTGGAAGGGCGTTGGACGCGCGTCCTCAACGACGTGTCCTTCGAGATCGGCAACAGGCAGACCCTGGCCGTGGTCGGCGAATCCGGCTCGGGCAAGAGCGTCACGGCCATGTCGATCATGCGCCTCCTGCCGCCGGCCACGAGCCGGATCGAGGGCGAGGTCCTGTTCGGCGGGCGCGACCTCCTCAAGCTGCCGTCCGAGGAGATGCGGCGCATCCGTGGCGGCGACATCGCCATGATCTTCCAGGAAACGAGCCTCAATCCGGTCTATACGATCGGCTTCCACATGGTGGAAACGCTGCGCCAGCACCGCAACCTCTCGGCCGCCGAGGCGCGGCGCGAGGCGGTGGCGCTTCTCGACAAGGTGCGCATTCCCTCTGCCGCCAGCCGCCTCGACGATTACGCCCATCAGTTCTCGGGCGGCATGCGCCAGCGCGTCATGATCGCCATCGCGCTTGCCTGCAACCCCAAGCTCCTGATCGCCGACGAACCGACCACCGCGCTGGACGTGACGATTCAGGCGCAGATCCTTCAGACGCTGCGCGACCTCCAGGCCGAGGAGGAAATGTCGATCCTCTTCATCACTCACGACATGGGCGTCGTCGCCGAAATGTCGGACCGCACGATCGTGATGTATCACGGCGATGCGGTGGAAGAGGGCGAGACCCGGCAGATTTTCGCCGCGCCCAGGGCACCCTACACCCGAAGCCTCCTGGCGGCCGTGCCGCGTCTTGGCGAAATGGCCGAAAGCCCCGGACCTTCGCGCTTTCCCGTGATCGACCGCGCCACCGGCGCGGTTGTCGCGCCCGCCGCGTCAGGGTCCGTGCCGGACGGGAGCGCTCCGATCATCCTCCAGGTCGAGGATCTGGTGACGCGCTTCGACATTCACGGTGGAGCGCTCGGCGGGCTGACGGGACGCGTTCACGCGGTCGAGAAGGTGTCCTTCGACATTCGCGAAGGCGAAACGCTGTCGCTGGTCGGCGAGTCGGGCTGCGGCAAGTCCACCACGGGCCGGACCATCATGGGGCTGACGTCCCCGAACAGCGGCTCGGTACGCATGGAGGGGCGGGAGGTCGGCTCGCTCGGGCGCCGGGAGCTGCGCATGACGCGGCGACGGATGCAGATGATTTTCCAGGACCCCGTATCCAGTCTGAACGCCCGGATGACCGTCGGCACGGCGATCGCCGAGCCCTTTCTCGTCCACAAGCTCGGCGGCAAGGCGCAGGCGCGCGATAAGGTCGCCGATCTCTTGGAAAGGGTCGGGCTCAGACCCGACATGGCCAACCGTTACCCGCACGAGTTCTCCGGCGGGCAGCGCCAGCGCATCAGCCTGGCCCGCGCTCTGATCCTCGATCCCAAGCTTATCATCGCCGACGAATCCGTTTCCGCCCTCGACGTCTCGGTCAAGGCACAGGTTATCAACCTGATGCTGGACCTCCAGTCCCAGCTCAAGCTCTCCTACCTCTTCATCTCGCACGACATGGCAGTGGTGGAGCGCGTCAGCCACCGGGTGGCGGTGATGTATCTGGGCGAGATCGTGGAGATCGGTGCGCGCGCGGCGATCTTCGGCAATCCGCAGCACCCCTATACGCGAAAGCTCCTGTCAGCCGTCCCGGTCGCCGATCCCTATCAACGCGGCCAACGCAGGATCGAGGTCAGCGAGCTCAAGAGCCCCGTGCGGGCGGTCGATTTCGTCCCGCCGAACCGCGAGTACCGGGAAGTTTCGGCAGGTCACTGGGTTCAGCTCGCTGACAACTGATCGTGGTGGCAGGTCGACCATGAGGAAACCGCTCGGCGGCTATCCGACATCGCTTTACATCGGGTCATTGAACGGCGACGACTGGGCTCCCGTCACCAACCCCGTGCAACGGATGAAGCAAGAAGATGTGCTATCTCATACCGTCGCTTGCGGGCTGGCTCGGGGATGGTTTCTTCTTCCGTGAAGGCGTGATTCACTGCCGCACCCTACGACCGGGAGGCTGCGATGGCGCATGGGTTGGCAGCCAGAACGGGCGTTCGAACCCCTTGGAAGACCATTGCCCGCAGTCGATGTCGCGCCTCTCGCGCCGGCTCGCCCTGTCATGGCAGAAGGCGCGGCCCGTGCGTCCCCTGCGCAGCGCCAAAGCGGCGGAAGCTTTCGCAAAGGGGGCCTCGCAAGGGCGTAGAGACCGCCCGTGCGACTGACACGGACACTCAAGTCAAGCTGTGGTTCAAGGGCGAGGCGAGGATCTGGCCGAAGGGGCACCGGACCAACCGTTCGACGCCACTCAAAGGGACGCTCGTGCCGCGCCGCGATCCACGATAACCTCCGGTTATGAACATCCGGCAACTCGAAGCCTTCAAGGCCATCGTCGAACTCGGAAGCTTCACGCGGGCGGCCGAAAAGCTGCATCTGTCCCAGCCTGCGGTGAGCAAGCTGATCCTGCTGCTCGAGCGCTCCTGCGGCTTCTCCCTGTTCCATCGGCAGAAGAACGGCGTCATTCCGACCGCCGAAGGCGAGATGCTGTATTCCGAGGTCGAACGGGTCTTTCTCGGCGTCGATTCGGTGTCGGCACGGGCCCGCGCCATCCGGCAGTTCGACTATGGCGAGATCGAGATCGTCGCCTTTCCGTCGCTCGCGACCCGTGTCCTGCCGCCGATCCTGGCGGACTTCCTGCGGTCGAAGCCCGGACTGCGGGTGACGCTGTCGAGCCGCAATTCCTGGCTTCTCGTCGACCGGGTCGCCTCGCAGGGGGTCGATGTCGGCTTCGGCATGGTCGCCTCCGAGCGTCCCGGCGTCCGCTTCGACAGGCTGTGCTCGATGGACGCGGTCTGCGTCCTGCCGGCCGGCCACAGGCTGGCCGGTCGCGCGGTGATCGAAGCCGAGGATCTGCACGGCGAGCGCTTCGTCGCGATGGCCGAGGAGGACCGGGCCCAGCTCAAGGTCGATCAGGCCTTTTCCGAATGCGGCGCCGCGCGCGACATCGTCCTGAAGGCGCAGCTGACCGAAGCCTGTTGCTCCTTCGTGGGCGCCGGAGTCGGCGTCGCCGTCGTGGACCCGTTGAGCACGGTCGATTTCGTCCCGTCCCAGCTTGTCGTGCGCCCCTTCCGGCCGCGGGTGACCTACGACATCTGGGTCGTCACGCCGAGCTTCCGCGCCATCTCGCTGGGCTCGCAAGCCCTGATCGCGCATGTCCGCAGCCGGCTGACGGTCAGGATCGCGGAGCTTGCGAAGGTGATCGGCACGCCGGAATAGGGCTGCGGCAGGCATATCCCCTGGTTATGGCTGAGCCGCCATAAGCGATTTGACCCGACCGCCGCCCAAGCCCTCAATTCCAGCGGAGCAACCGGATCGCCGGCAGGAGCGCAACGCCTGCCCGATCCCCCGTCCGTTGACGATGCGAGGTGGATGATGGCCGCGATTACAGTGCTCACCCCGACGGGGACGCTAGGATACGGTTTCGGCGACGACGCTTTGGCCCGCGGCATGTCGTTGGGACCGGCCGTCATCGCGGTGGACGCCGGGTCGACCGATCCGGGACCGCATTACCTCGGCTCCGGCAAGCCGCTGGTGTCGGACGTCAGCATCAAGCGGGAACTGACCGCGCTCATCCGCGCCGGCCGCGCGGCCGGAATCCCGGTCATCGTCGGCAGCGTCGGCGGTGCCGGGTCGGGCGTCCAGGTCGAGCGGACGGCCCGGCTGGTTCGCGAGATCGCCCGGGAGCAGGGCCTGAACTTCAGGCTCGCGACCATCCGCTCGGACATCCCGATCGAACGGGCCGAACGGGCCGTCGCGGCGGGCGAGATCGTCGATTTCGAAGCCGGCGCCCCCCTGACCAAGGAGCTTCTGGACGAGACCGTGACGCTGGTCGCGCAGATGGGGCACGAGCCGATCTGCGCGGCGCTCGACGGCGGCGCCGAGGTGATCATCGCCGGCCGGGCCTGCGACGATTCGGTGATCGCCGCCTTCCCGATCTGGCGCGGGGCCGATCCGGCGCTGGCGATCCATATGGGAAAGATCCTCGAATGCGGCGCCTTCTCGGCCGAGCCCTTCGCCATGGATGTGATGCTGGGCACGGTGGAGGAGGACAGCTTCCTGCTGGAGCCCGGCAGCACGGCGCGGCGCGCCTCGGTCAAGTCCGTCGCCGCCCATTCACTGTACGAACGCGAGAACCCCTTCAAGCAATCCGGCCCCGGCCACGAGATCGATCTGTCCGGCTGCTCGTTCGAGCAGGTCGGGGAACGTCAGGTCCGGGTGCGCGGCGCCACGCTGACGGAAACGGCCGATTACTACGTGAAGCTCGAAGGGGCCAGGCTTGCCGGCTACCGCTCCATCGCCATCGCCGGCATCCGCTGCCCGACCACGATCCGGGCGCTCGATGCGATCCTGGACGATGTCCGCCGGAAGGCCCTGGACTACTTCGCCCCGGCACCGATCGCCGTGGCCTTCCACGTCTACGGTGGCAACGGCGTGATGAAGGAACTGGAGCCGGACACGACGCCCCAGCGCGAAATCGGCCTCGTGATCGAGGTGACGGCCGCCGACCAGGAACTGGCCCATGCAGCGTGCCACCAGATCAGCGGCGCCATGCTGCACTACCATTACCCCGGCATCATCAACACGTCGGGCAACCTCGCCTTTCCCTATTCCCCCTCGGATCTCGACCTGGGGCCGGTCTACGAGTTCAGCGCCTACCACCTGATGAAGGTCGACACCCCGACCGAGTTGTTCCCCGTCCGCTACGAGGATCTGTGAAGATGACCACGCGCCCCCTCAAGGATCTGGCCGACATCGTCCGCAGCAAGAACGCGGGCCCCTACCGGATCACCTTCGACATCCTGTTCAAGGACAAGGACCGCTACGAGGCCGTCCGCGCGACCGGCGCGATCAGCGCGGAGTCGGTCGCCAGGGCCTACGGCATCGATGTCTCGCAGGTGTCGTCCTTCTTCGAGATCGACATGGCCAACGCGATCAAGATCACCATCAGGCGCCCGCGCGCCCAGGGTTCGTCCGGGGATGGCGACATGTACGGCTGCCAGCACCATGTCCCGCTGATGCTCATCGCCGTGCCGGTGGGCTGACCGCCGCCGATTGTTCGCCGTGATGGAGGGGGCCGAACTCTGTTTCGAACGCAGCGCCCGTCCGGCGTCGTAAGCCAGCCCATTCCGGTGGGAATGAGGGTCCGCTACCGGTCCGGCGCGGTCTCCTCCAGTAGCCGGTCCCGGACCGCGACCAGCGGGGGTACAGGTCGCGGTCCCCGGGGCGGAAGAGGTCGTAGTACCGCCGAACGAGTGGGCGCCAGGGCGGCGGTCAGGTCGCGGAGAGGGTCGTGGCGAACACGTCCAGCCGCTCCAGCGTGAACGCGACGAAGCTGTCGACCAGATTGAACGAGCGCGCCGCCTTCGGCCGGATCAGCCAGATGTCGAACTCGACGGCAGGCTCGAACCGGCGGACGGCGATGCGCGCGTCCTCGTTGTTGAAGGCGCTGATCGGATCGACCACGGCGACGCCGGCCTTGGCCGCGACGAAGGAAAAGGCGGTCTCCGACTGGCCGGCCTCGATCCGGCTGCGCCGCGCCACCTTCAACTCGTCGAACACCCGGTCGATCATGAAGCGCGAGTGATCCTGCGGACCGAGCGAGACGAAGTCCTCGTCCGCGAGGTCGTGGGCGTGGATGGTGTGACGCTCGGCCAGAGGATGCCCGGCCGGCAGGATGCAGACCCCGCGCAGGCGGTGCAGATGCGTGCTGACCACCTCGGGGCGGTCGCCCGGCAGGATGCTCAGGCCGAAATCCACGTGCTGGGCGGCAACGGCGTCGATCAGGCTGCGCGAGCGCATGCTTTCCAGACGGAAACGCATGTCGGGATGCGCCTCGCAGAAGCTCCACACGATCTCGGGCAGCACACGCCGGGCAATGGCCGGAAAGGCGCCGACGCTGACGGATCCCCAGTTCTGGTCGCGCAGCGCCGTCGCCACCCGTGCGATCTGGCCGACGCCGATGAACATGCGCTGAACCTCGTTGTAGAGCGCTTCGGCCTCGCGGGTCGGCGTGATCTTGCTGCCCTGGCGGTTGAACAAGCGGAAGCCGCAGCTCCGTTCGAATTGCGCGATCAGCTGGCTGACGGCGGGTTGCGAGATGCTCAGCCGCTCCCCCGCACGCGTCACGCTGCCGCTTGCCATGACTGCCTGGAAGGCCTCGATCTGTCGGACGTTCATCGCACTCGACCATAAGATCAGCTTATTGTCAGGGGCAAATTATCTATTATGACATTATGAAAGACAACGCGATCATAGGCTCCGAAGCGCCGGTCCCATCGATTTTTCGTGCGCTCAAGCAAAAGGGGATCTTCATGACGCCTCGTTTCGCCAAGCCGCTTGCCCTCCTCTCCCTGCTGACGACCAGCCTCGTCTTTTGCGCCGAGGCACAGGCCGATCAGCTCGACCGCGTGAAACAGCGCGGCAAGCTGATCGCCGGCATCCGCAACGATTACGTGCCCTTCGGCTTCCTCGACCAGAAGGGCGAACTGACCGGCTTCGAGGTCGATCTCGCGCGGGCCGTCGCCAAGGACCTGTTCGGCTCGGAGACCGCGATCGAGCTGGTGCCGGTCGTCGCCTCGAACCGCATCGAGTTGCTGAACGCCGGGCGCATCGACGTGATCTTCGCGACGCTGGGCAAAACGGCCGAGCGCGAGAAGATCATCGACTACACGACCGAATACTATCTGATGGCCGGGATGGTGCTGCTGACGCCGAAGAGCGCGGAGTACAAATCCTGGGAGGATGTCAAGGGCCGCAAGCTCTGCGGCAGCCAGGGCAACGTCTACAACCGGACCCTGATCGAGAAATACGGCGCCGATCTGGTCCTGTTCACCGGAACCTCGGAGATCTACAAGGCCTTCCAGGACAACAGATGCGATGCCATCGCCTATGACGGCCCGAACCTTCACATGAAGGTGGCCGAGGAGGGCTGGAGCGACAAGTACAAGATCGCGCTCGACACCTTCGACTACATCCCCATCGGCGGCGGCGTCCGCAAGAACGAACCCGCGTTCCTGAATGCCGTGAACAAGGCCATCATCCGCGCCGAAGCGGCGGGCCTGATGGCCGAGGGCGAGAAGAAGTACAAGCTCGGCGTCAGCGACTACGTGACCAAGCGCGCCGCCGACGCGAAGGTGAAGGCCGCCGCGGCGAATTGAGCCGCGCAGGGCGGCCGGGTCATCCGGCTGATCGGAAAGAAACCATGCACAAGATCGAGGTCACGTCGCGGCGGGCGCCACGGGTCGTGGAGCGGGCCCTGTGCCTGAACGACTTCGAACCGATGGCGGAACGGAAGCTGCCGCGGGCGATCTTCAAATACGTCTCCGGCCACGCCGAGGACGGCGCGACGCATCGTAGGAACCTGCAAAGCTTCGCCGAACGGTCCTTCATCCCGAACGTCCTCGTCGACGTCTCCCGGACCGACGCGTCGACGCGCGTCTTCGGCGTCGATTACGCCGGCCCGTTCGGCATCGCGCCGATGGGCTTCAGCCGGCTGGTGGCGCCGGACTGCGACGTGCTCTTCGCCCAGGAGGCGGCGCGGGCGAAGCTTCCATTCATCCTGAGCGGGGCCTCGCTGACCCGGCTGGAGGAGGTGCGCCAAGCCGGTGCGACCAGCTGGTTCCAGGCCTACATTCCCGGCGACGAGGCGCGCATCCTTCCGCTGGTCGAGCGGGTGGAGCGCGCCGGCTTCGACACGCTGGTGGTGACCGTCGACACGGCGGTGCATGGCCAGCACGAGCTCGCCGCGCGCCACGGCTTCCGCTCGCCGGTGCGGCCGACCGCCGATCTTGCCTGGCAGGGGATGACGCGGCCGGTCTGGCTGTGGCGCGTGCTTCTGCGCAGCCTGCTGACGCGCAACGCGCCGCATTTCGAGAACATGGACGCGGAGCGGGGGCCGCCGGTGTTCTCCCGGACGCTCGTCCGCGACATCGGCCTGCGGTCGAGCCTGTCCTGGACGCACATCGAACGGCTTCGGCAGCGCTGGAACGGTACGCTCGTTCTCAAGGGGGTCATGTCCGCTGCGGACGCGCGGATGGCCGAAAAGATCGGGGTCGACGGCGTCATCGTCTCCAACCACGGCGGCCGGCAGATCGACTGCGCCCAAGGCGCGCTCGACCTGCTGGAGCGCATCGCCGATCAGGTCGACCGCTTGACCGTGATGTTCGATGGCGGCGTCCGGCGTGGCAGCGACGTCCTGAAGGCGGTGAAGCTCGGTGCCCGGCTCGTCTTCGTCGGGCGGCCGTTCCTGCTGGCGGCGGCGGCCGGCGACCGGGTCGGCGTGGAGCACGCCCTGTCCCTGATGAAGGACGAAATCACCCGGACCATGGCGCTGCTGGGCATCAACCGGCTCGCCGAGTTCGACGCGGTTCCCCTCATCCGTGACGGTCGGGGCTGAACGCATGCGGAAACCCGTCAAACGCCAGACCATGGGGACGCCGGCATGACGCTCGATTTCAGCTGGCTGCTCGATCCACTCTATCAGACGTGGTTGCTGCGCGGCATCGGCACGACGATCCTGCTCAGCCTGCTGGGCATGGTCCTGATGTTCGTCATCGGCATCGTCGGCGCCGCCCTTCTTCACCTGAAGGTGCGCTTCCTGCAATCGCCGGTCACGATCTTCGTCGAACTGTTCCGCAACACGCCGCCGCTCGTCCAGCTGTTCTTCCTGTACTTCATGCTGTCGGAGATCGGTCTGACGCTCACCGATCCGGTAACGGGCGGGCGCATTCCGTTGTTCACCGGCTTCACCTGCGTGGTGCTCTCGCTCGGCCTCTACAACGGCGCGATCGCCGTCGAGATCATCCGGTCGGGCCTGCTCGCCGTGCCCGCCCAGACCGTCGAGGGCGCCCGTTCGCTGGGATATTCCCGGCTGCAGACCTTCCGCCACGTGGAACTGCCCATCGGCCTCAGGATGAGCATCCCGCCCATGACCAGCAACATCGTCAGCCTGATCAAGACTTCGTCCCAGGCCGTGCTCGTGGCCGTGGCCGACATCATGTACGGCGCGACGCAGATCATGCTGGAAACCTTCCGCAACCTGGAGGTCATGCTGCTGATCTGGGTCATCTACCTCGCGATCGCCAGCCTCGCCGTGCTGGTGGTGCGCCGGATCGCCGCCGCCTTCCGCATCCCCGGCTACGGATCGTGACGGCCATGAATGCGGAACTCAAACTTTTCGCGCTGGGCACCGTCGGGGTCACCTTCGTCCTCGCGGCGCTTCTCGTCACCGTCTACGGCGCGGAGACCGGACGCGTCCTCCAGGCGCTCGCCATGCGGACGCCGCTGCTTCTCAGCGGCTCCCCGGACTTCAGCCGGTTCGAGGGCGGCTTCGCCGCCAACATCGTCATCAGCGTCTGGGCGATGATGATCGCCGCCGTCGCCGGCACCGCGCTCGGCATCGGGATGATCTCGCAATCCGTCCTGGTCCGGGCTCCGTCGGTCCTGCTCATGAACGTGCTCAGGAACTCGCCCTGGCTCGTCGTGCTCTACGCGATGCTCTATCTGCTGCCGTTCGAGATCGAGGCCTTCGGGACGATCTTCTCGTTCTCGCCGGTGATCAAGGCGATCATCGGGCTGGCGCTGCCGGTGACGGCCAACATCGCCGAGGTGTTTCGCGGCGGCGTGGAGGCGGTTCCGACCGGCCAATGGGAATCGGCCCGCTCGCTGGGCTATCGCCGGCTGCAGATCCTGCGCCGCGTGGTGGTGCCCCAGGCGATCCAGTTCATGACCCCGAACCTGATGACGACCTACGCGATGCTGTTCATCGGCACCAGCCTGGTCGTGGTGACGGGCGCCAACGACATCCTCTCGGTCGCCCGCACCGTCATCGCCAGCGACGGCGCGCATTACGCGACGGCGATCTACCTCTACGTCCTGTTCCTCTTCTTCCTCTTCTGCTTCCCGATCGCCATCCTGACGCGTTGGCTGGAGCAACGGGTGCGAGTTCGCCAATGACCCATCACCGGCATTCCCAGCAATCCGCCCCGCTCATCGAGATGCGGGACGTCCACAAATCCTTCGGCGCCAACGCGGTCCTCAACGGCGTGTCGCTGTCCGTCCGCGACGGCGGCGTGGTGTGCATCATCGGGCCGTCCGGCTCGGGCAAATCGACGATCCTGCGCTGCATCAACGGCCTGATGTCGATCGACCGGGGCACGATCCGCGTCGGCTCCTTCGCGGTCGAGACGCTGAAGAGCGACAAGGCGCTGGTGCCGCTGCGCCATCAGGTCGCCATGGTCTTCCAGCAGTACAACCTCTTCCCCCATCGCACGGTGCTGCAGAACCTGACCATGGCGCCGGTGCAGGTGCTGGGCGAGAAACCGGCCGCCGTGCGCGAGCGGGCGCTCGCCCTGCTCGCCAAGGTCCGGCTGACGGGAAAGCAGGATGCCTATCCCGGCGAACTGTCCGGCGGCCAGCAGCAGCGCGTCGCCATCGCCCGCGCGCTCGCCATGCAGCCCAATGTCATCCTGTTCGACGAGGTGACCGCCGCGCTCGACCCCGAGATGGTCAGCGAGGTCCTGAACGTCATCCGCGATCTGGCGCGCGAGGGCATGACCTGCGTGCTGGTCACCCACGAGATGCGCTTCGCCCAGGAGGTCGCGGACGAGGTGTTCTTCACCGACCGCGGCGTGATCGTCGAGCATGGCCCGCCCGGCACGCTCTTCCAGAATCCCACCGACCCACGGCTGAAAGCCTTTCTCGAAAAGGTCCTCTGACGGCCCTGTCCTCAAGGAAACCCCATGACCCACCCTCTCAAGGTCCTGGTCCCCGACGTTCATCTCCGCGACCTCGACGTCGAGCGCGGCGTGTCGGGAGACCGGCTCGACTACCTCGTGTTCGACGAAACCGACCCGGCGGCCATCCCGGACGAGGCCTGGCGCTCCTGCGACGCGATCCTGGTCTGGCACCGCATGCGAATCACGCCGGAGGTCGTCGCCAAGCTCGACAAATGCCGCCTGATCGTCCGGGTCGGCGTCGGGTTCGACAATGTCGACGGCGCGGCATGCCGGTCGCGCGGCATTCCGGTCTGCAACGTGCCCAATTACGGCACGTCGGAGGTCGCCGACCACGCCTTGGCCATGCTGCTGCACCTCGTCCGCGGGCTCGGCTCCTACGAGAAGCGGCTGAGGGCGGATCTCGCTGCCGGCTTCCTGGCGGAGAACGTTCCCGTGGTGCGCCGGATCCGGGGGGCCACCTTCGGCGCGGTCGGCATGGGGCGCATCGGCACCGCGATCATGCGCCGGGCCGCCGCCTTCGACATGACGGTGATCTACGTCGATCCCTATCTCCCGGAGGGCCACGAACTCGGCCTTGGGATCGAGCGGGTCAAGACCCTGCCGGAACTGCTGTCCCGCTCCGACGTGGTCAGCCTGCACGTGCCCCTGTCCGAACGGACCCGCAACATCATCGGCAAGCCGGAACTGGCGCTGATGAAGCCCGGCGGCATCCTGCTCAACATCGCGCGCGGCGGCCTCGTCGACGTGGACGCGGTCCACGACGCGCTGAAGAGCGGGCATCTCGCCGCCGCCGGTCTCGACGTGCTGCCCAAGGAACCGCCCATGCCGCCGCCGCCGCTGATCGCGGCGTGGCAGGCGGAGGAGGCTTGGCTTGCCGGGCGTCTCGTCCTGACGCCGCACGCCGCCTTCTATTCCGAGGCCGGTTATCGCGACATGCGCGTTTTCTCCGCCGAGATCCTGCTCGACTTCCTGTTCGAGGGACGGCTGCGGAACAACGTCAACCCGGGCTGGGACGCGAAGGCTTCCTGAAGCCGCCGGACCCCGCCCTCCATCATCAGGAACGAGCCATGGCCTTCCAGCAGCACGACACCCAGTTCCGGGTCCTGAGCGACGAGGAACTCGACGCTTGGCGGGCGATCCCGCCGGCGGTCGCCTCCGACTGCATGAACCGCACCCAGGTGATGAACGCCGCGATCAAGCCGATCACGGATGGTCAGATCCTGTGCGGCCAAGCCCGGACGGTCACGACCATGGTCGGGGATTGCGGCCCGATCTGCGCGCTCATCAGCAACGCCCGGCCCGGGGAGATCGTGATGGTCGATGCCGGCGGTGTCGAGGACACGGCGGTCTGGGGCGGCGTCATGGCGGAGGAGGCCATCCATCGCCGGTTGGGCGGCGCCGTCATCGACGGCGCCGTCCGCGACGTCGCGGACATGCGCAAGGCCGGTTTCACGATGTTCTGCCGGTCGGTCGTGCCGCGTGGGCCGCATCACGGCTTCGGCGGCATCATCGACGGGACGATTTCGGTGGCGGGGGTCCCGGTGCGCTCCGGCGACATCGTGCTGGGCAACGACGACGGCGTGGTCGTCGTCCCCCTGGAGCAGGCCGCCACGGTGCTGGCCGCCGCACAAGCCCACCTGCTCAAGGAGGAAGGCTGGATCCGGGACATCCGGGCCGGCGTGCCGATTCCAACGATGTTCGAGATGCCGAGCGCCAAATGACGCAGCCGCGCCAAGCCGCTCTCATTGGCACCGCTCCCGCTCAGAGGTTGATGCAGAACTCAACCTGTTGACGGGATTCGCTCCGAGACGCGGGCAGACCCCCTGATGTGGTGTAGGAGCGGCTGTTGGGAGACCGGTCAAGTCGATTTGCCCGATCCGCCCGGATACCCGCTCAGGCACTTGCTATGAAGCGGGAGCCAGTTCGGCCCCGGTGGCGACGACGTTGGGCAATGTGAACCCTTGGAGCGAGATGGCCGGGCGGCGACCGGCCACCAGATCGCCGACGACCCGCGCCGACCCCATCGCCAGGGTGAAGCCGAGGGCGCCGTGTCCGACGTTCAAAAGCAGGTTGGGCAATGGCGTCGGTCCGAGGATCGGCATGCTGGTCGGCGTCGCCGGGCGCAAGCCGCACCATGGCTCGACCTGTCGATAGTCGGAAACGTCGGGGAAAGCGGCCCTCGCCTCGCGGATCAGCAGTGCCAGCCGCTGTTCGTCCATGTCCCGTCCGTACCCGACGATGTCGGCCATACCCGCGACGCGCAGCCGATCGCCCAGCGGAGCGTAGACGATCTTGCGGGCATAATCCGTGACGCTGACGCGGGGGGACGCCGCCGGCGCGCGCACCGACACCGAGATGCTGTACCCCTTCAGCGGATAGATCGGCAGATCGACCCCGGCCGTGCCGGCCAGCGCCCGGCTTCCGGTTCCCAAGGCAAGGACATAGGCGTCGGCCTCGATGGCGCCCTGATCGGTTTCGAGCGCCAACACCCGCTCCCGGTCGCAGACGAACCGCTTGGCCGCGAGGCCATAGGCGAATTTGACGGCGTAGGGCTCCGCGCGGAGCAGCGTTTCCAGCCCGACGCAGAACCGATGGCAATCGGCGGCCTGCTCGCCGGGCGTAAAAATCCCGCCGGCCAGACGGTCGCGAATGCGGGACAGGGACGGCTCGATCGTCAGGCACTCCGCCGCATCCACGGCGTGCTGAACGCAGCCGAAGCGTTCCTGGTAGCGCATCTGCGCGACGGCGCCCCGGAAACTCTTCTCGCTGGAGTAAACCACCAGCTTGCCCGTGCGGGAATGCGAAAAGTCCAGTTCGGTTTCGGCGACGAACTCTTCCAGCAACGCGCGGCTGTACAAGGAGAGGCCCAGCAGGCACTCGGTGGCGCGGCGGCTCTGCCGGCCGGTGCACGCCGCCAGGAACTGCAGGCACCAGTGCCACTGATGCGGGTCGAGGCGCGGATGGAAACGCAGCGGCGAATTGCGGTCGAGCAGCCAGAGCGGCAAATCCCGCAACGCGCCCGGGCCGGCCAGCGGCGCGACGTAGCTGTAGCTGAGCTGACCGCCGTTGGCGAAGCTGGCACCACGCGCCGGCCCCTGCTCCCGGTCGACGACCGTGACGTCATGGCCGTCCCGGGCAAGGCAATAGGCGGTGGTCAGGCCGGCGACGCCGGCCCCGAGAACGATGATGTGCATGCGTGCGTCTTTCATTTGAAGCGCGGCCCCCGCTCACGCGGCGCGCAGCTGCGCCAGGAACCGGGCCACCGCTCCGTGCAGGTTTTCCGCTTCGATGACGAATTCGCTGGCGACCGCCTGCACCTTGCGGACCGTCGCCGACGAGGTCTCGGCCGCCACGCTGACGTCGGTGATGTGGTGCGACACCATCCGTGTGCCCGATGCCACCCCCTGGACGTTGCGGGCGATGTCGGCGGTGGCGGCGCCCTGCTGTTCGACCGAAGTGGCGATGGTGGCGGAGATCTCCTGCATGGCGGCGATCGTGTCGGCGATTTCGCGGATGGCGGTCACCGCACCGCCGGTGGCGCTTTGCATGGCGCCGACCTGCGCCTTGATCTCGTCGGTCGCCCTGCCCGTCTGCGAGGCCAGGCTCTTCACCTCCGAGGCGACGACCGCGAAGCCGCGGCCCATCTCGCCGGCCCGGGCCGCCTCGATGGTGGCGTTCAGAGCCAGCAGGTTGGTCCGGTGGGCGATCTCGCTGATCAGCGTGACGATGCGCCCGATGCGCTCCGCCGCCGTCTCCAGGCCGGCGACCATCGCGTTGGTGTGATGGGCCTTGGCGGTGGCCTCGCGGGCGACAGCGGCGGCGCGGCTGACTTGGCTGGACACGTCGGCGATCGATGCCGACAGCTCCTCGGCACCGCCGGCCACGGCATCCACGCGCACCGACGCCTCGTCGGCCAGACAGGCGACCTTGGCCGCCTCGCGGCTCGAACACTCGGCGGCCTCGAAGACGACGCCGAAGCGCTGCTGGAGTTGGCCGGCACGCTCGTTGAGCGCCGCCACCACGCTGTGCACGCTGCTTTCCAGGCGGTTCGAGATGCCGGCCATCAGGCGCTGCTGCTCGGCCGCCGCCCGATCGGCCTGTGCCGCCGCTTCGGACTCCAGCCGCCCACGCTCCAGCAGCGCGTCGCGGAACACCTGGACGGACCGCGCCATGGTGCCGATCTCGTCGGACCGCGAGGCGTGCGGCACCGCAACGGCCGTATCGCCGGCCGACAGCCGCTGCATGACCTGCGCGATGCGCAGCATCGGACGCGACACCAGCCGCGCCACGAACGCATAGAGGATGACCGCCCCGATCACCGACGCCGCGGCTCCGATGGCCATGATCAGGCGCTGCCCGGCGAATTGCTCCGACGCGGCCCGCGACTGCGCGGCAAGGGTCGCGCGTTCCGCTTCGATGGTTTCGCGGACCGAGCGGCGGATGCGTTCGATCGCGGCGCGCGACCCGTCGGTGGCGGTCATGATCCGGATGTCGCCCTGCACCGCGTCGCGCCACAGGTTGACCGCCTCGACGGTCGCCTCAAGCCGGGCGCGGTGAGGCAAGTCGGCCGGGCGGAGCGCCTGCGTCTCCTCGACGAGGGTGTCGAACCGCCGCTTGAGCGTATCCTTGAACGGCGCCAGAACCTCCGGATTGGTGGAGGCCAGATAGAGGCTGACGGCCATGTCCTGCTCGGAGACGTTCTGGAGGAGCTGCTGCAGCCGGCCGATCACCTCATAGCCCTGGACGGTGGCCTCCCCGCTGCGGCCGATCGCCTCCAGACCGCGCAGATTGACGCCGGCCACGGCGAGCGACACCGCCGTAAAGACACCGAAGAGGAGCAGCAGCTTGCCCGCGATGCCTCTGGCGCGCGTGCCCGGACCTGTGTTCATGAACGCCTCCTGCGCGGGTCAGGCCGCGCTGCTGTGGGGATTGCGGATGACCCGCCCGGGACGCGCACCGACGATGCGGCCGTCCCGCAGCACCGGCTGGCCGTTGACGAAGACGTGGACGATGCCGTCCGCCGGCTCGGTGGGGTTGCGGAAGTCCGCGCGATCGCACACCGTGGCCGGGTCGAAGACGCAGAGGTCGGCGTAGGCACCGGCGCGGACGGCTCCGCGGTCGGGAATGCCGAACTGCCGCGCCGGCAGTCCCGTCATCCGGTGAACCGCCTCCTCCAGGGTGAACAGGCCGGTTTCGCGGCAATAATGGCCGAGCACGCGCGGGAACGTGCCCCAAAGCCGCGGGTGCGGATGCTGGTCGTGCGGCAAGCCGTCGGACCCGATCATGCAGAGCCGGTGCTTCAGGATGCGGCGGACGTCCGCCTCGTCCATGTTGACGTAGATCGCCCCGGCCGGCGTCAGGCGCTCCGCCGCTTCCTCCGGCGTGCAGCCCCAGTCGGCGGCGATATCCTCGACCCGCCGGCCGGCTGCCTCGGGGAAGGGGGTGGACCAGGTCACCCAGGTCTCGCTGGACCGCTTCAGCTTTTCCGGCAGCAGAACGGTGGAACTTGCGGTGTAGGGGTAGGCGTCGAGGGCGACGTCCGACAGCTCCGCCGCCGCGTCGATGGCCGCCAGCGTCAGGACGCTGCGCCCCCAGACCGACACGCCCAGGCACTTGTGGTGGGAGATGACCAGCCGCACGCCGGCGGCCCGCGCGGTGGCGAAGGATTCCTCCAGGGAGGCCAGCACCCCCTCCCCTTCGTCGCGCATGTGGGTGGTGTAGACCGCACCGTAGCGGCCGGCGACCGAGGCGAGCGCCACCACCTCCTCCATCGGCGCGTTGCGGCTGAAGGGATAGGCGAGGCCGGTGGAGAAGCCGAAGGCTCCCGCCCGCATCGCCTCGTCCAGCATCGCCTGCATGGCGGCGACCTCGCCGTCCGACGCCGCCCGTGCCGGGTCGGCCCCGACCGACGCGCGCAGCCCCATATGCCCGACCAGCGGCACCACGTTCACCGCGGGCGATGCCACCTCCACCGCCGCCAGATAGGCGGGAAAGCTGCCGAAGAAGTCGTCCGTCGCCTTGCCCAGCACATTCAGCGGGGCCGGCACCGCACCGTCTGAGGCCGCGGCATCGAGGATCACCGGAGCGAGGCTGACGCCGCAATTGCCGGTGACCACGGTCGTCACGCCCTGCGTGACCTTCGGCTGAGCCTCCGGCTGCATGAGGATCAGCCGGTCGTCGTGGGTGTGGACATCGATGAATCCGGGCGCCACCACCAGCCCCGTTACGTCCAGCTCCAGCGTGCCGCTGGCCGGCGGCAACGGACCGACCGCGACGATGCGGTCCGCCGCGATGGCGACATCCGCCGCGAAGACCGGTCGCCCGCTGCCGTCGGCCACCATGCCGTTGCGCAGGACCACGTCGTAGTGCGGGCGCGGTTCCCCGCTTCCGTCCCCGCCGCAGGGCTGCGGCAGAGACGGGCTGACGAGCTTTTCCATGATGCGTCCCTTATGCCTTGACCCGGCGCGCTGCCCGCGCCCGCAGTCCCTCGATGGCGCCCATCAGCAGCACCGACATGACGATGATGAGCGTGGAAACCACCGCGATGGTCGGCGACAGGTCGAAGTCGATGTCCTCGAACATCTTGCGCGTCAGCGTCTTTTCGGTGCTGCTGGACAGGAAGTAGGAGATCACCGCCTCGTCGAGCGAGGTGATGAAGGCGAAGGCCGCGGCGGTCGCGAAGCTCGGTCCCAGCAGCGGCAGCGTGACGTGGCGGAAGGCGCGCAGCCGGCTCGCCCCCAGGCTGGCCGCCGCCATCTCCAGGCTGGGATCCATCTTCTGCAGGCCGGCCGAGACGGTGATGACCACGAAGGGCAGGCAGACCACCGTGTGGGCCAGCACGAAGCCGGTCAGCGATCCCAGAAGGTTCCACTTCATGTAGACCATGTACATGGCGACGGCGATCACGATGTGCGGCACGATCATCGGTGCCAGCACGACGGCGCGCACCGCACCCTTCAGCGGCACCCTGCCCCGCACCAGCGCCAGCGCGCCCATGGTGCCGAAGGTCATGGCCGCGACGGTGGTCAATCCGGCGACCTTCAGGCTGAACAGCGTGGCGCCGATCCATTCCGGGTCCTGGAAATACGCAACGTACCAGCGCAGCGACCAATGGGCCGGCGGGAAGGCCAGGTACTGGGTGTCGCTGAACGACGTCGGAATGACGACCAGGGTCGGCAGCAGCAGGAACAGGAAGATCAGGGCGCAGACGCCTTTGAGCAGCGCGTCGCCGAATTGTTTCGAGAGGGTGTGGCGCCGGGCGGCCGCGGTGGCCGCCGGCGCGGAATGCGCGTGCGAGGTCATGACGCGGCCTTCTTGTCGAGCCCGAGGAAGCGGTTGAACACCGTGACGAGCAGCAGGGTGATGCCGAGCAGAAGGGCTGCGAGCGCACCGGCGAAGGGCCAGTTGAGCAGCTCCGTGGTCTGCTGGCCGATGAGCGTGGCGACCATCAGCGTCTCCGGCCCGCCGACCAGGGCCGGCGTGACGTAGAAGCCGAGCGACAGGATGAAGACCATCAGCACGCCCGAGGCGACGCCCGGCAGGCTCAGCGGCAGCACCACCAGGAAGAAGACACGGAAAGCGTTGGCGCCGAGGCTCTGCGCCGCCAGCGGCAGGTCCCGCGGGATGGTGCGCAGCGCCGCCCAGATCGGCAGGATCATGTAGGGCAGCAGCACATGGGTCATGGCGATGGTGACCGACAGCTCGTTGTAGAGCAGCGGCAGCGGCGCGTCGGTCAGCCCCAGCCCCATCAGCACGGAGTTGAGCAGGCCGTTGCGTTGCAGGATGATGATCCAGGCGTAGCTGCGCACCAGCACGCTGGTCCACAGCGGCACCAGCACGCAGGCGGTCGCGACGGCGAGCCGCCATCCGCTCAGCCGGGTCATCAGGAAGGCGACCGGATAGGCCAGCACCAGCGTCAGGGCGGTGACCGTGATGCCCAGCAGAAGGGTCCGGCCGAGGATGCGCAGGTAGAGCGGGGATTCGGCGATGTGGACGAACTCGGCAAGGGTGAAGTCCGGGTTCCAGACGCTCACCGCAAGCAGGCGGCCGACCGGCAGGATGAACGCCACGCACAGGCCGATCACCAGCGGACCGACCAGCAGCAGGGAGAGCGGCGCCGGAAACCTCCGTCCGTCGGGTTTCCACAATGTGGCCGCGAGCCGTTTGAACGATGCTGTCATGGCGGCGCCCCTCAATAGACCAATGCGTTGGCGGGGTCCCAGGTCAGGGACACCGCCTCGCCGCGCGCGGGCTTCATCGCGTCGCTCTGCACCGGAACGCGCACGGTCATCTCGGGCAGGCCGTCCGCGCGCAGCAGGTAAATCAGCGTCGGGCCGGCGTAGATCACGTCCGCCACCGTGGCGGCGACCATGGCACCCGTTCCCCCAGGGGTTGCGGGTGCCAACTCGATGCGCTCCGGACGGACCGCCAGACGCACGCGAGCACCCACTGCCGCGCCGTGCCGGGCCGCCGCGGCCGGCGTGCCCCGCACGACTGCCCCGCCAGCGAGCCGCAGCTCCCACTCCTGGCCGGCGGCGGCCACAAGCTCGCCGTCCAGCAGGTTGGTCTCGCCGATGAAGCCGGCGACGAAGGGGTTTGCCGGCCGCTCGTACAGCTCCGCCGGGGTGCCGACCTGCTCCAACCGGCCGCGATTCATGACCGCGATGCGGTCGGCCATGGTCAGCGCCTCCTCCTGGTCGTGGGTGACGTAGATCACCGTGACGCCCAGCGATTCCTGGAGGTGCTTGATCTCGATCTGCATACGCTCGCGCAGCTTCTTGTCGAGCGCCCCCAGCGGCTCGTCCATCAGCAGCACCGGCGGCCGGTAGACGATGGCGCGGGCCAGCGCCACGCGCTGCTGCTGGCCGCCGGAAAGCTGCGCCGGCAACCGCTTCTCCATGCCCTCCAGACCGACGATCTGCAGCGCGTCCAACGCCTTGAGCCGGCGCTCCCCGGCGGGGACGCCGCGCATGCGCAGCGGGAACGCCACATTGTCGAGGATGGTCATGTGCGGGAACAGCGCGTATTTCTGGAACACCATGCCGACGTCGCGGCGGTGCGCCGGCATGCGTGACACGTCGACGCCGTCGATGCACACGGCGCCGCTGTCCGGCTGCTCGAAGCCGGCGATCATCATCAGCAGCGTCGTCTTGCCCGACCCGCTGGGGCCGAGCAGCGCCACGAACTCACCCCGGCCGACGGAGAGGCTGACACCGTCCACCGCCGTGAAACTTCCGTAGTGTTTGATGATGCTGTCCATCGACACCGTTCCGCCTCGGATGGGCTTCAGGCCGGAATAGCTCTCATGGATGGGGTGGGCTGTGGTCATGGAGATCTCCTCTCAGGAGACACCCGCCGCTGCATGGCGGCCGGGCGGGGTTCTTGGTGCGGCGGCGGAGAAAATCGCGGGACGCCGTGCGTCACACCGCGGCACGGCACAGCGTGGCGCGCCGCCCTGGAACCGGGCTGTCGATGGCGCGTTCCGCCTCGGCCGCGAAAGACAGCAGCATGGCGTCGTCATGGCGCCTCGCGGCGAATTGCAGGCCCACCGGCATGCCCCGGGCGGTGAAGCCGATCGGAATGGACAGCGCCGGGAGGTCGAGATAGTTGGCGAAGCGGGTGAAGACGGTCGGCACCTGGTCCTCGTTCACCGCGGACACTGGAATCGCGCCGTCGGGGCAGGTCGGAAGCGCGATGACGTCGAACCCGCGCATCGCGGCGTCGAACCGCCGCTGGTGCTGCCGCCGCTCCGCGATCATCGTCTCGTGCGGCGACTTGGCCCGGCCGTTCAGGATGCGGTTGCGGACGACCGGCCCGAACAGCTCCGGTGTCGCCTCGATCGCCGCCCCGTGGATGGCATAGGCTTCGTGGAGCGCAACATGGCCGGCCAGTGCCGAGTAGGTTTCCAAGCGCTCCGGGCCGCGGAAGCGTCCGACCCGATGCCCGGCCTGCGCCAGGCTGTCCAGAGCCGATCGGTAGAGCGCCTGGACCTCCGGCGTCACCGTGTCCAGCTCGGCGTCATCGAGATCGCCGATCCGCAGCGGGGCGACGGCTTCCTGCGAGGATCCGCCCGCAGGTCCGCCGCCTTGCAACAGCGCCGTGAAGACCGTCCGCACGTCTTCGACGGTCTGGCCGAGCAGCCCGACGACGTCGTGCGTCGGGCTGTAGGGCACCACCCCATCGAGCGGCACCAGCCCCGGAGATGGCTTGAAGCCGACGATGCCGCAGAAGCCGGCGGGAATGCGCACCGACCCTCCGGTGTCGGAGCCCAGGGCGATCGGCGTCAACCCGGCGGCGACGGCCACCGCGGACCCGCTGCTCGACCCGCCGGGAACGCAGTGCTCCCCGAGGTTCCAGGGGTTGCGGGGGGGTGGAGACGCGCTCTGGGTGCCCCAGCCGCCGCAGCCCAGTTCGACCGTCGCGGTCTTGCCGAGAACGATCATCCCGGCGTCCTGCAACCGCTTCACCGGCCAGGAGGATGCGGGCACCGGGGTCGGCGGTCGCGCGTTCGACCCGCCGCGCGTCGGCAGGCCGGCCACGTCGAACAGATCCTTGACCGCCAGCGGAATGCCGTCGAGCGGCCCGCGCGCCAACCCGCAGCGGCGGCGGGCATCGCTTTCGCGGGCCAGCGACAGGGCGTCGTCGGCCAGGGCGACGAAGGCGTTCAGCGTCGGATCGTCCCGATGAATGCGATCGAGACATTCGGAGACGATGGCTTCGGAGGACAGATGGCCCTCGGCCAGAGCCGTCGCCAGTTGGGTCAGGGCCAGGCCGGACCCATTCGGGTGGCAAGCGTCCATGGTCGCTGTGTCCAGGATTGATGCGCCGTTTCGATCGGCACCGTCGTTTCAGGCCCGCGTTTTCAGGCCCGCGTTTTCGGGCTTAAGCGGCGGTCGGGCGCGTCACTTGCTGAGCCAGCGGTTCCACCGTTCGATGACCGCGGCGCGGTTGGCGGCGATCCATGCCGGGTCGATCACGGCCATCTTCGCCATGTTTTCCGGCGCCGAGCCGCGCGCTGCGCGGTCCTCGGGACTGAGAAGCGCCAGCATGTTGCGGTTCGAGGTGTCGTATTTGAAGGCGTTCGCGAAGGTGAGGTGGGCTTCCGGACGGGTCAGGTAATAGTCGAGAAAGGCGTAGGCCTTGTCCTGGTTCGCTCCGCCCTTGAGCATCGCCCAGTAGCCGATGTTCGGCACGGCGTCGTTCCAGACGACGGAGATGGGCAGTCCCTGGTCCTTCAGGACGAAGCCGCTGCCCGACCACATCATGGCCATGACGACCTCGCCGGAGCGGAGCAGCTGCATGCTCTGGTCGCCGGTGCGCCACCAGACGGCGATCGACGGGCGCAGCTCGTCGAGTTTCTTGAACGCCCGGTCGAGGTCGAGCGGGAAGAGTTTGTCCCGCGGCACCCCGTCCGCCATGAGCGCGGCCATGAGCGGCCACCAGGGCGCACCGGCGTTGGGCATCGCGCGCGGCCCGGGGAAGCGCTTGACGTCCCAGAAATCGGCCCAGGTCTGCGGCCCGCCCTGAGGAAACTGCTTGGCGTCGTACACGATGCTGACGCCGCCCATGGTGCGTAGCAGGCCGCGCTCGGTGCAGGCTCCGTCGACCGCCTGGGAGAGGTTCGTGAGCCTGGAGCAGTCCAGCTTGGCCAGGCTGTCGGCCTGCGCCACCAGATCCTCCGGCCACGCCGTGACGATGTCCCAGCCGATGGCGTTCGCCTCGCGCATGGCCTTCACCTTGGTCCAGGTCTCGGCGTTGCTTGCGGCCACCGGACGGATGCGGACACCGGTCTTTTCAGTGAAGGGCTCATAGAAATTCTTGCGCAGAGCCTGCTCGAACGCGCCGCCCGTCGCGACGACGACCAGCTCCTTGTCTTGTGCACGCGATGGAGCCGCACTGCCCAGCGCGACCGCCAACGACGCGGACAGGAGGGTAAGGGTCCGCAGTGAGAGCAAGATGTCCTCCCTTATGAGTGGTCAACGCACAGTTCGCAGAACTGCGCATTTCGCAGATGAGCCTTTGTGAAATATACCTTACATCATTGCACGGAAGGTCGCAATGTGTATTTCATGGAGGACAGTTCGTGAAATTTGCACGACACGCGCAACTGGGAAGACCGAGTGATGAACCTGCTGGAACGGATCGGCCTGCGCCGCGACGACCTGACGGAAAGCGAGCAGGCGCTCGCCCGCTACGTCGCGATGAACTACGCCGGTCTGGCCTACGAGCCGGCCGCCCAGATTGCGCAGAAGTGCGATGTCAGCGCGGCGACCGCGACGCGGTTTTTCACGAAGCTGGGCTACGACAGCTTTGCCGACGTGCAGCGTGAAGTCCGCGAACAGATCGAACAGCGCCTGAGTTCTCCGCTCGGCCGCTTGGGGTCGAAGGGATCCAATGCGGAATCCATGACGGATCTGGTCGCCCGGACCCTGGAGCGCGATCTGCGCAACATTCAGGCGGCCGCCGCCGGGATGCAGCCGAGCCGAATCACCGGCATGGCCGAGATTCTCGTGCAGTCGAAGGGGACGCTCTACGTCTACGGGGAAAAGAAGGCTCATGCCGTCGCCTTCTACCTGTACGCCCAGCTCAATCTTTGTCTGGACCGGGTGGTGATGCTGACGTCCGAGCAATCGCTCCTTGCGGACCGCTTGCTGCAGGTCGGCCCCGACGACAGTCTGCTGGTCGTCGATCCCCGACGCTATGCCCGCTCATCGCTCCATGTGGCGCAAACCTTCGTCGAGCGCTCGGCCCAGGTGCTGCTGCTCGGCGACAGCGAAACGTCGCCCATGGCCGCGATCGCAAGCTTCGGCATCCACTGTCCGGTCGAAGGGGCCTCGCTGTTCGACTCCTATGCGGCTCTGATGTTCGCGGCCAACGCTCTCAGCAACGTCGTGGCTGCACTCCGCAAAGCTGAAATCGCCGACCGCCTGAGGGAAGCGGAGCGGCTCTGGGCCCGCTTCGAGACATTCGCAACCAAGAGCAAACAACCCGACGAGGAATGATTCCCGTATCTTTGAGTCGTTGCAGGGACAGCGGCGGTGACGTAGCGAAGGTGTTGGCAGGCCGGCCATAGGCGGTCGGCACGGCAAGGTGCCGGGCATTCGTCGCCGCCTCCGAGCGAGGACCGCCCAGCCCTCACCCGCGCCTTCACCACATGGCGCGAGGCCGCCGACGTTGCCCAGGCCGGCTGATTTGGGAGGCGAATGCAGGTCTGCTGCCCGCAACGCCACTCCCCGCCGGCAACTTGACGACACCGTCGATCCCCTGCCTGGCCGCCTCCGCGGACGGATTGGCGCGGGCCCGGTCGATCAGTTCCCGCATGTCGCGCTTAAGACCGGCAATCAGGCAAGGCGCCCTCCGGCGACGCAGGATTCGTGATACCCCGAATATCTCGGCGCTACCTCCACGAGGATGTGGTTTGTCCGGCACGCCCGCCACTACGCTGGAGACGCACCGATGCACGGTTCAGAACCCGCAATGAAACGGAGATGAGCCATGGGGCAGTTGCGAAGATCTTGAATTGCCGAGGCCCAATATCGGCGGCCGCCTGCGGGCGATGACGCCGCGAGGCGCCGTGTATTCACCGTTCCCCGGCAAGACGCATCGGCATTCCCTGGAGCCGCAGCCGGCGGGAGGACGGTGGCTTTTACGGCAGTCGCGACACCCGGATGCTCCGCCCGAGCGAGAGATCGAGCCGCCACCGCTTGCCCCCGATCCGCGCACGTTCCCTCGTCCATTCGGCTGATGGCGCCGTGCTCCGATCGATGCCCGAAGAACACAGGCCCAGAACTTGTGGGATGACCAAACCAGCGATACAACGGGAGGAACCATGAAGACCGGTCTGAACACCGCGATTTTCCTGGCGTTTGCATGTCTGGCGATGCCCGCCGGCGCCCAGGACTACCCGCAGCCGCCTGGCAACCTCGAGAAGCTGCAACAATTCAAGACCACCGGCGACGTGACCGAAATTCCGGTCATCCCGCAATCCGGCCCGAAAGCGGCGGCGATGAACAAGACCCTTTCGAGGATCAAGTTGCCGCAGGGCTTCAAGATCGCGCTTTATGCCATCGTCCCCGATGCCCGGCACATGGCCGTCGGGCCCCAGAGCGTGGCGGTCTTTGTTGGAACGCGCAAGACCAAGGTCTACGCGGTCACCGATCGGGACAAGGACCGCGTCGCCGACGAAGTGAAGGTCTTCGCGCCGACGATCGGTTTCTCGGTGCCGAACGGGCTCTGCTTTTCGAAGGACGGCTTCCTGTTCGTCGTGGAGCAGAACCGGGTGCTCACCTTCCCCGCCGCCGAGTTCTTCTACGAGGGCGCCGACGTCGCCGCCTTCCAGGTGGTCAAGGGGGGCGAACTTATCCCCAAGGAGGAGGAAAGCTACAACCACACCGCCCGCGTCTGTCGGGTGGGCCCGGACGACAAGCTCTACATCGCGCTCGGGCAGCCCTTCAACGTGCCCGCATCCGACAAGCTCGACCTCTACAGGAAGTGGGGGATCGGCGGCATCATCCGCATGGACCGCGACGGGAAAAACCGCGAGGTGTATGCCTCGGGA
The DNA here is from genome assembly GCF_016595245.1 of Azospirillum endophyticum. Taxonomy (GTDB): domain Bacteria; phylum Pseudomonadota; class Alphaproteobacteria; order Azospirillales; family Azospirillaceae; genus Azospirillum; species Azospirillum endophyticum. The sequence continues at coordinate 37,166 of NZ_JAENHM010000084.1, read as the reverse complement.
GTGCGCAATTCCGTCGGCATGGACTTCAACCCCAAGGACAAGGCGCTCTGGTTCACCGACAACCAAGTGGACGGCATGGGCGACGATGTTCCGCCGGGCGAGTTGAACCGGGCGGAAAAGCCGGGCCTCAACTTCGGCTTTCCCTATTTCGGGGGCGGCAAGATACGCACCGCCGAGTACAAGGATCAGCAGGCACCGAGCGACGCCGTATCGCCGCAGGTCGAATATGATGCGCATGCGGCCGATCTCGGCATGACCTTTTACAGCGGCACCCAGTTCCCGGCAAAGTACCGCGGCGGCATCTTCGCCGCCGAACACGGGTCGTGGAACCGCACCAAGCCCATCGGGGCGCGGATCATGTTCACCTCCCTCAAGCCGGACGGCACTGCGGACAAGACCGAGGTGTTCGCCGAGGGCTGGCTCACCCCGGACGGCGAATATCTGGGACGACCGGTCGATGTGGCGGTGCTGGCCGACGGCTCGCTGCTGGTGTCGGACGATTTTGCAGGAGCCATTTACCGGATCTCCTATGGGCAATGAGGGGGTGGTGCAGGCGGCAAGCCGATCGCCCCGGGATCGCCCCGGGGGCGGTCGGCCAGGAGGATGAGGATGCGATACCGGTGGAGTGTGCTGATCCTGTTGGGACTGGCCGGCTATGCGGCCGGAGCCCAAGCCGGAGATCCCAAGGCAGGGAGGCGAAAGGCCATCCAGTGCCAGACCTGCCACGGGCTGGACGGGCTCTCCAAGATTCCGGAAGCCCCCAACCTGGCCGGGCAACCGGAAACCTACCTCAGGAAAGCGCTCGCGGATTACAAGACCGGGGCCCGCAAGAACGAGATGATGTCCGTGGTCGCCCCGTCGCTGAGCGAGGCGGACATCGACGATCTCGCATCCTATTTCGGTTCCATACGGATTGAGGTGACGCCGCCGTAGCGCAGGCCGACCAAGGGCAGCATCTCCTCGACCATGCGCGGGCTCAACGGAAAGCGGAAGTACAGGGACACCACGTAGCTTTTCACCACACCAGGAAACCGGTAGTCGGCGCAGATCTGGTCGGGGGCGCGTCGTCATGCCGGCCCGGTAGCGTCACCTCCGCGGCCCAACCAGCTTGAACTTGACAGTTCCCCCAGCAGTGCTTCCGGCAGACGCGGCCGGCACCGGAACGGTGTGGGGACCGTGCTTGTTCTCTGTTCAAGTCAGCAGGAAAAGGAGAATGCGATGGGCTTGTTCGACTTCTTCCGCCGCGATGCCGGACCCAAACTCGGGGGCGGAGACCCGACACCGGACGCCTTGCGGCAGCATCTGAACAAATTGGGCTTCGATACCGACGGGCTCGACATCACTGTCAACGACGACACGGTAACGGTCCGAGGATCGGTCATCAGCCAGGAGCAGCGCGAGAAAATCGCGGTGGCTTTGGGGAACGTCCACGGCGTCGCAAAGGTCGAAGATCAATTGGGGGTGACCACGAGTGGCCGTAGCGACGAAGCCGCTGCGCCCGCTGGTGGTGGCAGCGGAGTTCCGGTCGAACCCTCCGGGCCAGCCGATCGTCCGAGCCAATTCTATACTGTCCAAAGCGGCGATACGCTTTCCAAAATTTCCAAGCAATTCTACCATGATGCAAACAGGTATTCCGCCATCTTCGAGGCCAATCGCCCGATGCTGAAAGACGCAGACGAAATCTACCCGGGACAGGTTCTGCGCATTCCGCCCGCAGCGTGATATCTTTTTTCAGGGCCGTTCCCGTTTCAGGACGGCCCTGATCTCTGTGCCCCACAGCGACTCGCCCAGCGGTCTGCTCCTGCGCCTTGATCCCTCATTCGAAGGCTTGCCTCCGCTACCCGCGAGTAAAGAACTGCGGTCGCGTGACAATGATTACGCGAGATCGGGACGCGCGTCCGCTCCAGCGGTCATGGACTGATCGCCGCGGAAAGGACCGGGTAGCGGGCGATGGTGGCGGAGATCGCCGTCGCCGCCGCGCGTAGGGCGAACAGCCGCTCATCGACCAGCGTCTGCGGCGTCAGCAGCCCGGTATAGCCTGAAGAATTCACCGCGGCGACGACCTCGTTGCCGGTTCCGTGGATCGGCACGGCCAGCGCCGTAATGCCGTAGTCGAGTTGGTCGACGGTCGCTGCGTAGCCGTCGGCGCGGGCCTGCAGGATTATGGCGCGCAGGGCGTCCTTGTCGGTGACGGTATGGCGGGTCAAGGCCTGGGGCGTCATCCTGTCCAGATAGGCGTCCAATGCCGCATCCGACAATCCGGCCAGCAGCACGCGGCCCAGCGAGGTGGCGTGGGCCGGATAGCGGGCGCCGATCACCGCAGTCGCGCGGCGGGCATGCTGGACCGAAACATGCGCAATGTAGATCACCTCCGTACCGTCCAGCGTCCCGACGGAAGACGCATCGCCGTAAGTGTCGACCATCCGCTTCAACTCGGGCTTCAACAGGTCTTCGATGCGGGCCGAGACGTAGTAGGCCGAACCCAGCGCCATCACCTTCGGCCGCAGGTGGAAGCGCTTGTTCTTCTGCCCGACATAACCCAACGCCATCAGCGTCAGCAGGGACCGCCGCGCCGACGACGGCGACGCGTCGATCCGCCGCGCCACCTCGCTCAGCGTCATCTCGCCATGGTCGGCGTCGAACGCCTCGATGACCGCCAAGCCCTTGGCAAGCCCTTCGACGAACTCCGCGGGCTTTTCCGAATCTTCCAAATCAATCCTCGCCTCTTGCGGATCCACGATCACCGCCAGCATTCCCCACGCCGACCAAGGCAACCGGATGCAAGAGCGGAAGCTAACGCCGCGGATCATTTTCGATCAAGAATTTTCGCATTCCGAAATGTCGTGCCGGATTCTTGGCCCGAGGCCGGACTGGACATGGCCGAGGGACCGCCGCATCGGCAGAACGATTCGTTCGCGCCACAATCATTTTTCTTGACTCCATCACCGATAAGCGAAAGAATTTTCGCTATGAGAAAAAACTTACCGGGAGCGACCCGTTGAGAATCGGCAAGCAGGACAACGCCTTCACCGCCATCGCGACCTCCGATGCGGACAGCATCACCGTCCGCGGCTACGACCTCTGCTCCGAGCTGATCGGCGTCGTCGATTTCGTGGACCATTTCTGGCTTCTGGTGACCGGCGGGCGGCCGAGCGCGGCTCAGCGGCTGGTGACCAACGCCTGCCTCGTCTCGCTCGCCGAGCATGGGCTGGTGCCCAGCGTGCAGGCCGCCCGCATGACGCTGGCTGCGGCGCCCGAGGCCTGGCAGGGCGCAATGGCCGCCGGCCTGCTCGGCATGGGCAGCGTGGTCGCCGGCAGTTCGGAGGTGGCAGGCCGCTATCTGGCGGAGCTGGTGCAGGAAACCGAGGCGTCCGGCGCGGAGCCGGCGGTGGTCTGCGCCCGCAGCCTCGAAGGGATGAAGGCGTCGCGGCGGAAGGTTCCCGGCCTGGGGCACCCGCAGCACAGCGGCGGCGACCCCCGCGCCCACCGGCTGATCGCGGTCGCCGAGGAAGCCGGCATCGCCGGCCGGCATGTCGCCGTCCTGAAGACCCTCGACGCGCTGGGCGCCGGCATCTTCGGGCGCCCGCTTCCGATGAACGTGTCGGGCGCGATCCCGGCGGTGATGCTGGACGCCGGCTGGCCGCTGGACGCGATGAAGGGCATTCCGCTGCTGGCACGGTGCGCCGGTCTGGTCGCCCACCTGTTCGAGGAAACGCGGCGTCCCATCGGCTTCATCATGTCCCATCAGGCCGACACGGCGATCGGTTACGACGGCCGTCCGTCGTCCGACGCCCCCGGCAAGGCGGAGTGACGGCCATGACCAAGCTGCTCGCCGGCATCCGCGTCGTGGAGATGGGGACCTACATCACCGGCCCTGCCGCCGGAATGCACCTCGCCGACCTCGGCGCCGACGTCATCAAGGTGGAACGGCCGGGCGAAGGCGATCCGTTCCGCGCCTTCAAGGGCGGCCTCTACTCCCCGCATTTCCAGACCTACAACCGCAACAAGCGCTCCATCGCGCTCGACCTGCAAAAGCCGGACGACCATGCCGTCTTCGACGGCCTGATCGCCGGGGCCGACGTCTTCATCCAGAATTTCCGCCCCGGCATCGCCGAGCGCATGGGGTTCGGACCCGGGCAGCTCCACGCCGCCAACCCGCGGCTGGTCTATTGCGCCATCTCCGGCTTCGGCCGCACCGGCCCCTACCGCGACCGCCCGGCCTTCGACACGGTGGCCCAGGCCGCCGCCGGCTACCTGCGCCTGCTGACGCCGCCGGACCGGCCGCGCGTCATCGGGCCGGCCATCGCCGACGCGGTGACCGGCCAGTATGCCGCCCTCGGCATCATGGCGGCGCTGCTGCACCGCGCCGCGAGCGGGCAAGGCCGGGTGATCGACATCTCGATGCTGGAGGCGATGGCCCACTTCAACCTGGACAGCTTCACCCACTACTTCAGCGCAGGCGAGGTGATGGGGCCGCTCAGCCGTCCCAAGGTGTCGCAGTCCTACACCTTCGCCTGTGCCGACGACCGCTGGCTGGCCATCCACCTCTCCTCTCCCGTCAAGTTCTGGGAGGGACTGACCGACGCCGTGGGGCGGCCGGACTTGCGCGAGGATCCGCGCTTCGCCGAACGTCCTGCCCGCATCGCGAACCAGGACGCGCTGATCGACATCCTGGCGCCGCTGTTCGCTGCCCGGCCACGCGGCGACTGGTGCGCGATGCTGGAAAAGCACGGCGTTCCCCATTCCGCCGCCTATGACAGCGACGAGGCGCTGGACGACCCCCAGGCGGTCCACCTGCGGCTGGCCGTGGAAGCCGAACATCCGGTGATGGGCAGATTCCGCACGGTGCGCCCGCCCTACATGGTCGACGGCGAACCGGATCTCCGGATCCTGCCGCCGCCCACGCTCGACGAGCATGGTCCGGCCATCCGCGCGCAACTGGCGTCCGGCAGCGGCCAAAGCCGCTGGCCGGCGGCCTGAACGACAAGAACGGGAGGAAAGCGAGATGATGAAGGGTTTCAAGGCGTTCCGGAACACCGGCCTCGCCCTGCTGGCGGCGGTGGCGACGACGGCGCTGACGGCCGGCACCGGCCACGCGGCGGACACGATCCGCATCGGCCTGTCCACCAAGGCCTGGTTCCCCTCCTTCGTGGCGGAACTCACCCAGCAGCAGGGCTTCTTCACGAAGCATGACGTCAAGGCCGAACTGACCGTCTACCAGAGCGGCTCCGAAGCCCTGACCGCCATCGCCGCGGGGGCCGCCGACCTGATGTCGAGCAACCCGAGCATCGTCGGCGAGGGGCGCGAGGCCGGCGTGAACGTCAAGATGGTCGCCATGCTGGCGACCCGGAACTTCGGCTGGCAGATCATGGTGCCGCCCAAGAGCGGCATCAAGACCGTCGCCGAGCTGGCCAAGCGCAAGGTCGGCATCACCTCGGCGGGATCCAACACCGACCTGCTGGCCAGCTGGGTGAAGAAGAAATACGCCATCGACTTCATCGCCATCCCGGTCGGCGGCGCCGGCCTCGTCCCCAACCTGATCAGCGGCAACCTGGACGCCGTCGTCATCTACCCGCCGCTCAGCTATCAGGTCGCGCTCGACGGCAACGGCCGGGTGCTGACCGATTTCAGCGACGAGATGCCGCCCCATCTCGAGGCCGGCTGGGCGGCCGACGACGACTATGCCGCCAAGCACAAGGATGCGCTGAAGCGGGCGCTGACCGCGCTGTTCGAAGGCGTCGCCTACATCAAGGCCAATCCCGACGCGGTCATCCCCCAGCTCGCCAAATACGACGGCGTCTCGGTCGAAGTCGCCAAGCAGGAATACGCCAGCACCTTCGGCCATCTGTCCGACGACGGCGCGATGACCAGGGAACTGGTCCAGGAGACGCTGAACCTCTACGCCAACGGCAAGAAGGAGCTGGATGCGGCGGCGCTGTTCGACGGCTCCTTCACGCCCGTCGCGATCACGCGCTGAGCCCGGCGATGGCGACGCGCGATGCGGTCCTGGGCTACGGGGCGGCGGGAGCCGTCTTCCTGGCCCTGTGGGAGGCGGCGCCCCGGCTGGGCTGGGTGGATGAGCGGCTGCTGCCGCCCTTCTCCGACGTCGCTGCGGCGCTGGGCGCCATGGCGGCGACGGCGACCTTCTGGCAGCAGGTCCAGCTGACGTTGCTGGAGACCTTGACGGCCTTCGCCATCGCGCTGCCGCTCGGTGCGCTGCTGGGGGTGCTGGTGCAGGAGAGCCGGCTCGCCTCGCTGATCTTCAAGCCGCTGATCTTCTTCGTCTTCAGCATTCCGAAGTCGATCTTCCTGCCGATCTTCATCCTGATCCTGGGCATCGCCTTCTGGCAGAAGGTCGCCTTCGGCGTCTTCTCCACCGTCTTCATCGTGATGATGACGACCTTCTCGGCGGTGGAGTCGGTGCGCGAGGACCAGCTGCGCGTCGCCCGCTCGCTGGATGCGTCGACGATGCAGAAGATCCTCTTCGTCTACCTGCCGAGCATGACGCCGGTCCTGCTGGAGGCGGTGCGGGTGGCGATGATCTTCAACTTCACCGGCATCCTGCTGGCCGAGATGTATGCCTCCCGCGAGGGGATCGGCAACGCCATCGGCGTCTGGGGCCTGGGGTTCCAGATCAAGGAGCTGCTGGCGATGGTGCTCTTCGTCTCGGTCCTGGCCATCGGCTTCAACGAGGCGATCCGCTACGTGGAAGCCAAGTGCGAACACTGGAGGAACTGACTGTGATGCCCCGCATGACCGAAGCCGCGGCGTCCATCCGGAAGCGGCACGGCTCCCCCATGTCGCTGGTCGGGCCGGATCATCCGGCGGCCGATGCCGGCAAGACGCTGGAAGTCCGCGACCTCGACCACACCTACAGCGTCAACGGCAAGACGACGCAGGCGCTGAAGGACATCGCCTTCGACGTCTCCGCCGGCCGATTCCTCTCCATCGTCGGGCCGAGCGGCTGCGGCAAGTCCTCGCTGCTGATGATGCTGGCCGGCCTGTTGACGCCGAGCGAAGGCGTGATCGCCGTCGGCGGCCGCCCCCTGACCAAGCCGGACCCCACCCGCGTCGGCGTCGTCTTCCAGGACGCCAGCCTGTTCCCCTGGCTGACCGCCCGCCGCAACGTCGAATTCCCGCTGTTCCTGCGCGGCGTCGACAAGGCCTTGCGGCGCGAGAAGGCGGAGGAGGCGCTGGCCCTGGTCGGGCTCGAGCGCTTCGCCGACAGCCTGCCCCACGAGCTGTCCGGCGGCATGAAGCAGCGCGTCTCGATCGCGCGCGGCCTCGTCCAGGATCCGCCGATCCTGCTGATGGACGAGCCCTTCGCCGCGCTGGACGAGCAGACCCGCATCACCATGGGCGACGAGCTTCTGCGCATCTGGGAGAAGGCGCGCAAGACCATCGTCTTCGTCACCCATGGGCTGAGCGAGGCGATCTACCTCTCCGACGAGGTGCTGGTTCTGTCGGGGCGTCCCGGCCGCATCCTCGACCGCGTCGTCATCGACCTGCCGCGTCCGCGGTCGCTCGACATGATGGCGCAACCCCGGTTCGCAGAGCTGCGCGAGGCGATATGGCATATGATCAAAGCGTGACGCAGGTCCCGCGCGGCCGCGACGCGTCCGCCGGGATGAGCCTGGAGACCAAGGCCCGGATCTGCCGCTACGCCATCATCGCCGCGGTCATCGCCGCCTGGGAGATCGTGCCGCGGCTCGGGCTGGTGCCGCGCCTGTTCCTGCCGTCGCTCAGCAGCACGCTGGCGGTGCTGGCGGCGCAGTCCGGCGACTTCGCGATCCAGATGCTGGTGACGCTGCAGGAGGTCGCCATGGCGCTGGTCTTCGCCTGCGGCTTCGGCATCCTCTTCGGCCTGTGGGTCGGCAGCACCCTGACGGTGCGCAAGGCGCTGCTGCCGGTGGTGTCGGCGCTGTTCGCAGTGCCGCTGGTGGTGCTCTATCCCCTGTTCACGGCGTGGTTCGGCATCGGCTCGGCCTCCAAGGTGGTGTTCGCCAGCGTCTACGGGCTGCTGCCGACGGTGCTGGGGACGGCGGCCGGCGCGCAGACGATCGACCGCCAGCTCACCCAGGCCGCCCGCAGCATGGGCGCGACGCGCCTCCAGCAGATCCTGTGGGTCACCCTGCCGGCCTCCGTCCCCACCGTGCTGGCGTCGTTCCGGCTCGGCGGGGCGCTGGTGATCGTCGGGGTGGTGGTCGCCGAGATGATGATGTCCAGCGCCGGCATCGGCTTCCTGCTGTCGAAGTACCGGACGCAGCTGAACAGCCCCGGCGTCTTCGCCGCCATCATCCTGATCCTGGCGCTGGCGATCGGGTTCGACCTCGCGGTGCAGGCGATCGAGAGGCGATGGACGGCCGGAGGCGGCCGGAACAAGGCGGCCCGCCGCCCGGCGGACATGTCGTGAGGGACCGGAGGTCGGTGCGATGAAGAAAGTCACCTTGAGCTTCGACAACGGCCCGGATCCGGACACCACGCCGCAAGTGCTGGATGTGCTGGCCCGTCACGGCCTGCGCACCACCTTCTTCGTGGTCGGCGAGCGGCTGCGCGACCCCGGTCGCCGCGCGCTGTGCGCGCGGGCGCGGGCGGAGGGGCACCGCATCGGCAACCACACCTACGGCCACATCATGCCGCTGGGCATGAGCGCCAACCCGGACCTGCCGGCCTGGGAGATCGGCAAGGCGCAGGACCTGATCGGCACGCTGTCCGAGCCGGCGCCGCTGTTCCGCCCGTCCGGCGCGCTGGGCGCGCTGAACGACACGCTGTTCAGCCGCCGGGCGCTCGACTATCTGGTGGCCGGCGGCTACACCTGCGTGCTGTGGAACGCGGTTCCGCGGGACTGGGACGATCCCCGCGGTTGGGTCGGCCGTGCGCTGGACCTGTGCGAGCGGCAAAGCTGGCCGCTGGTCGTGCTGCACGACATCGACACCGGGGCGATGGACTCTCTCGACCGCTTCCTGGACGAGCTGGCGCAGCGGGACATGACCGTGGTCCAGGAGTTTCCGCCCGACTGCGTCCCCATCGTCGGCGGCCGGATCGTCGGGCCGGTCGAGCGCTATGTCGCCGCCTGACGCGGGGGCGGATCTCCCCGCCGCCGGCCGCACCGTCACCCTGACGACCCCGGACGGGGTCGATCTGGCGGTGCAGGACTGGCGACGGCCGTCGAGCGGACGGGACGTCGTGCTGCTCCACGGCTTCTCGCAGTCGCACCAGTGCTGGCGACGGCAGACCGCCGGGATGCCGGCGGAGCGGCTGCGGCTGGTGACCTACGACAACCGCGGCCACGGCCGGTCCGCCAAGCCGGCGGAGACCGCCGCCTACCGCGATCCGTGGCGGTGGGCCGACGAGCTGCGGACGGTGATCGTCGGCATGGACCTCCGCCGCCCCATCCTGGTCGCCTGGTCCTACGCCGGGCGGATCGTGCTGGACTATCTGACGCGCCATGGCGACGGGGCGATCGGCGGCCTCGTCATGGTCGGCGCCACCAGCACGCTCGCGCCCGCCTGCGTCGGACCGGCCGCCGCCCTGATGACGGCGATGGGGCACGAGGATCAGGCGACGGCGGACGCCGCCGCCGCGGACTTCATCGACCGCTGCACCCGCTTGCCCCTGGCTGACGAGGATGCGACGGCGATGCGGGCCTATACCGCCCTGACGCCCCCGGCGGTGCGGCGCGCCCTGGCTGGCCGGCCGGCGGACTACGACGCGACCCTGCGTGCGCTCGGCGTTCCGGTGCTCGCGATCCATGGCGAGGACGATGCGGTGATCCGCCCGGCGATGGCGGAGCATACCGTGCGGCAGGCCGGGCGGGCCGAGCTGCGCCTCTACCCGGGCGTCGGCCACATGCCGTTCTGGGAAGCGCCCGACCGCTTCAACGCCGACCTGACCGCCTTCGCCGACACCTGCCCGTAAGGATATGCGCGTGTCCGTTTGCCGGGGGGAGCCGGCACGGGCGGTAGAGGCGATCATCATCCGGTCCGATGGACCGCCCTCCGCAGCCGAGGCGCGGCAGGGACATCCTGCCGACCGGGCGCTTGATCCGGTCGAGCAGCATGCCGGCCACCGCAGCGGCCACCTCTTCGTCATGCCATTTCCGAAAAAGTCCGGCCTGTGGTCGGCACTTTCCGTCCCCTCGGCCGCCCGGCGCGGCCGATGCCGGGGTCGACGCCGAGGCGGGAGCCTGGTCTCCGCTCGCCTGCCTCGGCGCCAGCCTCGTCGCGGCAAGGAGTGCCGAGTTCTCCGCCCGAACGCGAGGCGGCGGACCGTCCCAATCCGGATTGTTCGCCGTTCCCATTGACAGGCGCATCCTCGACACGTCATGTTATGATCGTACTTTGGATGCAATGTACGAAAGCCGTCGTGAACGGCGCCCATCCGAAGGCTTGGTTTGTTCGCTGCCGATGCCGCCTCCCCTTCCGGACGTGGCGGCGCGCCCGCCGCAACTCATGGGAAATCAATGCGCCCGCCCGAACCGCTCATCACCTGCATCGAAGACCTGCGCGTCCTCGCGCAGCGCCGGGTGCCGCGAATGTTCTACGACTATGTCGATTGCGGCTCCTGGACCGAAGGCACCTACCGGGCCAACTCGGCCGATCTCGCCGCCATCAGGTTCCGCCAGCGCATCGGCCTCAGCATCGCCGGCCGCTCCACCGCCACCAGCCTGCTGGGCGAGACGGTGACGATGCCGGTGGCGCTGGCGCCGACCGGCCTGACCGGCATGCAGCACGCCGACGGCGAGATCCTGGCGGCCCGGGCAGCCGAACGGTTCGGCGTTCCCTTCACCCTGTCGACCGTCAGCATCTGCTCGATCGAGGATGTCGCCGCCGCGACGCGCAAGCCCTTCTGGTTCCAGCTCTACGTGATGCGGGACCGCGATTTCGTCGCCCGGCTGATCGATCGCGCCAAGGCGGCCCGCTGCTCCGCGCTGGTGCTGACCCTCGACCTCCAGATCCAGGGGCAGCGCCACAAGGATCTGAAGAACGGCCTGTCGACGCCTCCCAAGCCGACGCTGCGCAACCTGATGAACCTGGCGACCAAGCCGCGCTGGTGCCTCGGCATGCTGAACACCCGGCGCCGCAGCTTCGGGAACATCGTCGGCCATGTCTCCGGCGTTTCCGACGTCGGTTCGCTCGCCGCCTGGGTCGGCCAGCAGTTCGACCAGACCCTGTCCTGGGAGGACGTCCGCTGGATCCGGAAGAAGTGGGACGGCAAGCTGATCGTGAAGGGCGTGCTGGACCCCGGCGACGCGGTGCTGGCCGTCGAGAACGGGGCGGATGCCATCGTCGTCTCCAACCATGGCGGGCGCCAGCTCGACGGCGCGCCGTCCAGCATCGCCATGCTGCCGTCCATCGCCGAGGCGGTCGGCCGGCGGACCGAGGTGCTGTTCGACAGCGGCATCCGCTCCGGCCAGGACATCCTGAAGGCGGTGGCGCTCGGCGCCGACGGCGTCATGGTCGGCCGCGCCTTCCTCTACGGGCTGGGCGCCCTGGGCGAGGCGGGCGTCACCCGCTGCCTGGAAATCCTGCACCGCGAACTCGACCTGACCATGGGGCTGTGCGGCGTCACCTCCATCGGCGCGGCCGACCGGACCATCCTGCTCGACGGCGGGCCGGCGGGCGGACGCGCCGACGGCCCATGGCCCGCCGCCCGCCCGGTTCCGCCGGCCCTCCGGCCGGAAACGGCCATCCCGGCGGCCTGACGCCGCCCCACCCTTTTCCTGCGACCCCGGACCGGCCGGACCCACGAAAGCCGGCATGACGAGAAAAGGACACGAGATGTTCGGCAAGTACAAGATGCACGAGAACAGCGGCGTCAACCCGCCCTACGCGCCGGCCTATCCGCTGGAATGGGAGTGCCCGCTGCGGACGGTCGAGGTGGTGACCCGGGTGGACCAGGCCAAGCTGGCCAAGCTGCTGTCGGACACGCCGTTCGAACTGGTGAACGATCGCGTCGCCTTCCGCTTCATGCTGTCGCCCGGCCACACCCTGGCGATCCACGCTGGCGAGATGTTCGACCTGATGGTCTCGGTGCCGGTCCGCTACGAGGGGCTGTTCACCCACACCCACATCTTCATGTACTGCTCCGACCCGATGGGCATCGCCGCCGGGCGCGAGGTCTTCGGCTACACCAAGAAGGACGCGACCTACCGCTTCGCCGAGACGGCGGACGGGGCGGTCGAGGGCTGGGTCAAGCGCCGCGGCACGCCGCTGGCGGAATTCAGCTTCACACCCGACCCGGAAGCGCCGCTGGTGCCCCTGGTCGAGGGCGCCGAGCAGCCGGCCGGCGAAATCCATGTCCGGCGGGTTCCCCATCCGGAGCGTCCGGAACCGGTCTACGCCGACATCGTCTATCGCCGGACTCCGCTGGCCTATTCGCCGCCGCGCCAGGGACGGGCGAGCATGACGCTGCATGCGTCGGAGTACGACCCGATCGCCGCCCTGGAACCGGAAATCCTCGGCGCGCATTTCATGGCCTCCGACGTCTATGGCGGCGGCTTCGCGGTCGAGGACCGGCGCCTGCTGAAGCGCCTCATCCCCTGAACCCATCACCAGAGACATTCAGAACGGGCGCGGCCATCGCGCCGGACCGCCGGGCCGATAGAAGCGGAGTGAACCCGCAGGGCCGCGTTCCCCAGACGATCGGGAGGAAAATCATGACGACATCGACCCGTCCGCTCCACCGCCGCGGCCTCATGGCTTCGGCCGCCGGCCTGCTCTGCCTGGCCGCCGTCGCGGCACCGGCCGCCACGGCACAAGCCCAGACGCAGGCCCAGACACCCCTGCGCATCGGCGTGCTGACCGACATGTCGAGCCTCTATGCCGACATCACCGGCAACGGCTCGGTCGTCGCGGCCCAGATGGCGGTGGAGGATTTCACCGCCGGCCGCAAGATGCGCCCCATCGAGGTGCTGAGCGCCGACCATCTCAACAAGGCCGACATCGCCGCCTCGCTCGCCCGCGAATGGATCGACACCAAGGGCGTCGACGTGATCGTCGACCTGCCGAACTCCGCGGTGGCGCTGGCGGTCAACAACATCGCCCGCGACAAGAACAAGGCGATGCTGGTCGCCGGCGCCTCCACCTCGGATCTCACCGGCAAGGCCTGCTCGCCCAACACCATCCAGTGGACCTACGACACCTATGCGCTGGCGGTCGGCACGACGCGGGCGGTGGTCGGCTCCGGCGACAAGACCTGGTTCGCCCTGACCGCCGACTACGCCTTCGGCCAGGCGATGGAAAACGACGTCCGCAACGTCCTGAAGGAGCTTGGCGGCACCATGGTGGGCAGCGTCCGCACGCCGCTCAACACCCAGGATTTCGCCTCCTTCCTGCTCCAGGCGCAGGCGTCGCCGGCCAAGGTGGTCAGCCTGATCAATGCCGGCGGCGACACCATCAACTCGATCAAGCAGGCGACCGAGTTCGGGCTCACCGAGTCCGGCAAGCGTCTGGTCGCCATGGTCCTGTACCTGCATGACGTCCATTCGCTCGGCCTGAAGATCGCGCAGGGTCTGCAATTCACCGCCGCCTTCTACTGGGACCTCAACGACCAGACCCGCCAGTGGAGCAAGCGCTTCGCCGAGCGCAACGGCGGCAAATACCCGAGCCAGCTCCAGGCCGGCGTCTATGCCGAAGTCCTGCATTATCTGAAGGCCGTCGAGGCCGCCGGCGGCCAATCCGCGGACGGCAAGGCCATCATCGCCAAGATGAAGGAGATCCCGACCGACGATCCGCTGTTCGGCAAGGGCAGCATCCGGGTCGACGGCCGCAAACTGCACGACATGTACCTGTTCGAGGTCAAGACGCCGGCCGAATCCAACTATCCCTGGGACTATTACAAGGTCAGGCAGGTCATCCCCTCGGATCAGGTATGGCGGCCGCTGAAGGACGGCGGATGCGCGCTGGTGGCGCAGTGACCGTCGCCCTGGTGACCGGCGGCGGCGGCGGCATCGGACGGGCGACGGCGACGGCGCTCGCCGCGGCCGGGGACGATGTCGCCATCCTCGACCTCGATGCCGGCCCCGGCCGCGAAACCGCGGAGCTGGTGGAGGCCGCCGGACGCCGGGCTCTGTTCCTGCGCACGGACGTTTCGGACGGCGCCCGGATGGCCTGGGCGGTCGACGAGGTGGAGCGGCGCCTGGGACCGATCACCGCCTTCGCCAACAATGCCGGGATCGAAGGCGTCGTCGCCCCCATCCACCTCTATCCCGACGAGATCTTCGACCGGCTCCTGCAGGTCAACGCCAAGGGCGTCTTCCTCGGCCTCAAGCATGTCCTCGCCCGCATGATCCCGCGCGGCGAGGGTGCGATCGTCAATACGGCATCCACGTCGGCAATCCGCGGACGCGCCGGGCTGGCGGGCTATGTCGCCACCAAGCACGCCGTGCTGGGCCTGACCCGGGTGGCGGCGCTCGACGTGGCGGGGACGGCGATCCGGGTCAACGCGGTCCTGCCGGGACCGATCGAGACGCGCATGATCCGGTCCCTGGACGAGCAGGCCGGCAGATCGGGCGGCATCCGGCGGGCGGGAGCGGCCGCCTACGGCAGCCCCGAGGACGTCGCCGGGATCATCCGCTTCCTGCTTTCGGATCAGGCGCGCCACGTCAACGGCGCCGCCTGGACGGTCGACGGCGGCTCCACGGTCGCCTGACCGGCCGCCGGCCTTCACATCAGCCATCACACAGGATCCATCCGATGAAATTGTGCCAGTATGGTGACGCGAACCGGGAGAAACCCGGCCTGATCGACGGCGAGGGACGGCTGCGCGACCTGTCCGGCCTCCGCGGCGCCTTCACGCCCGACGATTTGTCGCCGGAAGGCCTGTCCAGCCTGTCGGCGATCGATCCGCGGGACCTGCCCCTCGTCGGCGGGTCGCCCCGCCTCGGCGTGCCCTACCGCGGCATTTCCAAGGTCATCTGCATCGGCCTGAACTATTCGGACCATGCCGCGGAAACCGGCCTGCCCGTCCCGTCGGAACCGATCATCTTCCTGAAACCGACCTCGGCGATCTGCGGGCCGGACGACGACACCATCCAGCCGCCGCATTCGACCAAACTGGACTGGGAGGTCGAACTGGGCGTCGTCATCGGACGGACCGCCAGCCATGTCGGCGAAGCCGATGCGCTCGGCCATGTCGCCGGCTATTGCGTGGTGAACGACGTGTCGGAGCGCTCCTTCCAGATGCAGTCGTCGCAATGGGACAAGGGGAAGGGCTGCGACAGCTTCGCGCCGATCGGCCCCTGGCTCGTCACCGCCGACGAGGTTCCCGATCCGCAGAATCTGGACATGTGGCTGGACGTCAACGGCGAGCGCATGCAGACCGGCAATACCCGGACGATGATCTTCGGCGTGGCGGCCCTGATCTCCTATTGCAGCGCCTACATGACGCTGTTTCCGGGCGACGTCATCGCAACCGGCACGCCTCCGGGAGTCGGCATGGGCAAGACCCCGCACCCGGTCTGGCTGAAGACCGGCGACGTCGTCACCCTCGGCGTCCAGGGGCTGGGCCGGCAGCGGCAGACCGTGGTGCCGTGGCGGAGATAAGGGAAGGCGCCGGACCGTCCGGCGTCCTCACCCGCCGGCCGGCGAGAGATAGGCGGGGAACTGGAGCTGGGTCGTGCTCGCGATGATCTCGAAACGCCTCAGCCAACGGTCGTCCGCGACCTTCAGGTGATCGTGGAGGGCCTGGGCCGCGCCGTCGACGTCGTCGCGCAGGGCGCGGTCCAGGATCTGCCTATGCTCCTTCAGGGCGCCGTCGATCATCTCGACCGGCACGCCCAGGAAGGGATGGAAGAGATAGCGCGTCGGTCCGAACACCATGTGGGTCCGCTCCAATGCCCGCAGGATCTCCTTGTTCGGGCAGCAGGACAGGATGTCGACGTGCAGGTCGCGTTCGATCCGGTCGAAGGCCGCGCTGTCGGGCGTGGCGCAGTCCAGCGCCTGCACGACGCGGTCGCGGGCTTGGCGCAGCGCCGGCACCGGAAGCTGCGGCAGCGATTTCTGCAGGGCCTTCGGCTCCAGCAGGCGGCGCATCTCGTAGAGGTCGCGGATATGGTCCGGCGTGATGCGGCGCGACAGCCAATGGCCGGCATCGTCCTTCTCGATCAGGCCCATGCCATGCATGCGCGCCAGCAGGTCGCGGGTCACGGTGCGGCTGACGTCGAAATGCAGGGCCAGCTGCTTCTCGTTGATCCTCACCGCCCCGAACAGGATGCGGATGAAGAGTTCCTGCTCGACCTCCTTGTAGATGCGCTCCCACTGCGGTGTCGACTGAATCTTGACAGGTTCCAGGCTGGCGAGCGATCCGTCGGCGACGCCGGCCCCGCGTCCGGCGACCACATATCCCTTTCCGTCATGCTCTTCGACCAGAGCCTCCACGCACAGCGTCCGCAAGGCATGGCGGGCAGGCGAGCGGCTGATGCCGAAGGCTTTCGCCACCTGGGCTTCCTGCAGGCGCTCCCCCGGCCCGATCCGGCCGTCCTCGATCATCGCCTTCAGCAGACGATAGGCCCGCTCCTGCAAGGAAGCGGCCTTCTCCGCCTCATCGGAGCCGTCGCTTGGCAATCCCGCCACCTTCATCCTTCCACTCCCCCTGCTCTGGCAATCGTCGCGATCAATGGATTGGCGGGAATTTACGGAACAGGAATTCGCCCCCTCGCCGCTTTCCTTTTCTCGACCGCATCCGAAGATGGGAAGAGGCGCCGGCATATCCCCCTCGATCCTTGTGTTCCGGCTCTTCCGTTCCGGCAGGATGCCGGGCGATCCGCCTGTGGTTGCGCAGGATGCAAGAAGCACCCCCGACTCTATCCAATGCCTCCCCCACCGCCAAGACGGTTGGGCAACCGGCCCGTCGACCCGCGGTTCCAGAATGCATGGATGACATATGGATTGACCAACGTACAATGGATGCACTATACACATAACAGGGTCGTTCACGAGGCCGGAGCGCAGATCTCGCGTGGAAGCCTGAAGCGTTGGCACCCGGAAAAACCGAAAATGGGAGACTTCCGATGCACAAGAGGAAGAGCGGTCGCCCGCTCGTGCCCTGACATGCACAGCGGATATCACTCTCCGTTGGGCGACCAGCCTGATGCGGCATCCGCCCGCAAGGTGTCTTCCACCGACATCATCCTGGAAGCCCGTGGTCTGACGAAGGAGTTCAAGGGCTTCGTCGCGGTGAAGGAGGTGAACCTCCAGGTTCGCCGCGGCACCATCCACGCGCTGATCGGCCCGAACGGCGCCGGCAAGAGCACGGTGTTCAACCTGCTGACCAAGTTCCTGACGCCGACGCGCGGCCAGATCCTCTACAAGGGCCGCGACATCACCCGCACCAAGCCCGCCGACATCGCATGCAAGGGGCTGGTCCGCTCCTTCCAGATCTCCGCCGTCTTCCCGCATCTGAGCGTGCTGGAGAATGTCCGCGTCGCCCTGCAGCGGCCGCTCGGCACCAGCTTCCATTTCTGGAAGTCCGAATCGTCGCTCCACGACCTGCATCACCGGGCGCAGGAGCTGATCGAGGCGGTCAACCTCACCCCTTGGGCCAACCACACCGCCGCCGAACTGCCTTATGGCCGCAAGCGCGCGCTGGAGATCGCCACCACCCTGGCGCTCGACCCCGAGGTGATGCTGCTCGACGAGCCGCTGGCCGGCATGGGGCATGAGGACATCGAAGGCACCGCGGATCTCATCAAGCGCGTCGCCGCCGACCGCACCGTGCTGATGGTCGAGCACAATCTGTCGGTCGTCGCCCACCTGTCGGACACCATCACCGTTCTGCGCCGTGGCGAGATCCTGGCGGAAGGGCCCTATCAGGTCGTCTCGAAGAACCCGCAGGTGATGGAAGCATATATGGGCACGGGGGGGACCGGACATGCCTGACGGAATGCAGACAAAGACCGCCCGCACCGGAACGGCGATGCTGGAGATCGCCGACCTGCACGGCTTCTACGGCGAGAGCCATGTGCTGCACGGCGTCTCGTTGGAGGTGCGGCAGGGCGAGGTGGTGACGCTGCTGGGCCGCAACGGCGCCGGCAAGACCTCGACCATGCGCGCCATCATGGGGATCATGGGCAAGCGCACCGGCTCGATCCGCTTCCAGGGCACCGAACTGATCGGCATGGCGCAGCACCGGATCCCGCGGCTCGGCATCGGCTATGTGCCGGAGGAGCGCGGCATCTTCTCCTCGCTCAGCGTGGACGAGAACCTGACGCTGCCGCCGGTGGTCAAGGAGGGCGGGATGACGGTCCCGCAGATCCACGACCTGTTCCCCAACCTGAAGGGCCGCGGCAGCACGCAGGGCACGCGGCTGTCGGGCGGCGAGCAGCAGATGCTGGCGATCGCCCGCATCCTGCGCACCGGCGCCACCCTGATCCTGCTGGACGAGCCGACCGAGGGTCTGGCCCCGGTGATCATCGAGCAGATCGGCGTCGCGGTGCGGGCGCTCAAGGCCCGCGGCTTCACCATCGTGCTGGTCGAGCAGAACTTCCGCTTCGCCGCCACCATCGCCGACCGCCATTACGTGATGGAGGAGGGCCATGTGGTCGACATGATCCCCAACGACCAGCTCCACGCCAACATGGACAAGCTCCACACCTATCTCGGCGTGTAGAGCGGGAGAGCCATTCATGTTCCAACTCCTTGGCATTCCGCCGCAGGCCCTGTTCGGCCAGCTTCTGCTCGGCCTGATCAACGGCTCCTTCTATGCGCTGCTCAGCCTGGGACTGGCGGTGATCTTCGGCATGCTCAACGTCGTCAACATGGCGCATGGCGCCTTGTACATGGTCGGCGCCTTCGTGGCGTGGCTGCTGCTGACCTATCTCGGCGTCGGCTATTGGGGGGCGCTGGTGCTGGCGCCGCTGGCGGTCGGGGCGGTCGGGCTGGTGCTGGAGCGCACCATGCTGCGCCGGCTCTACAAGGTCGACCATCTCTACGGGCTGCTGCTGACCTTCGGGCTGGCGCTGATCTTCGAGGGCGCCTTCCGCCACCAGTACGGCGTGTCGGGCCAGCCCTATCCGATTCCCGACCTGCTGAAGGGCGGCACCAACCTCGGCTTCATGTATCTGCCGACCTACCGGGGCTGGGTGGTGGCGACCTCGCTGCTGGTGTGCTTCGGCACCTGGTTCGCCATCGAACGGACCAAGCTGGGGGCGTATCTGCGGGCGGCGACGGAGAACCCGACGCTGGTGCAGGCCTTCGGCATCAACGTGCCGGTGATGGTGTCGCTGACCTACGGCTTCGGCGTGGCGCTGGCCGGGCTGGCCGGCGTGCTGGCGGCACCGATCTACCAGGTGTCGCCGCTGATGGGGTCGAACCTGATCATCGTGGTGTTCGCGGTGGTGGTGATCGGCGGCATGGGCTCGATCCTCGGCGCCATCGTCACCGGGCTCGGACTGGGGCTGCTGGAGGGGCTGACCAAGGTCTTCTATCCGGAAGCCTCCAACATCGTGGTGTTCGTGATCATGGCCGTGGTGCTGATGGTGAAGCCGGCCGGCCTGTTCGGACGGGAGAGATAAGCCATGACCATGCAGACCCAGGCGTTGCGACGGACGGGAGTGGAGGCGGGATCGCGCCGGGCGTTGCTGATCGGCGGCGGCCTGCTGCTGGCCCTGGCGGCGCCCTTCCTGCTGTACCCGGTGTTCCTGATGAAGGTGCTGTGCTTCGCGCTGTTCGCCTGCGCCTTCAACCTGCTGATCGGCTTCGCCGGGCTGCTCAGCTTCGGCCATGCCGCCTTCTTCGGCGGAGCCGCCTACGTCACCGCGCATGTGGTGAAGGAATGGGGCTGGGCACCGGAGTTCGGGCTGCTTGCCGCCACCGTGGTCGCGGCCGGGCTGGGGTTGGTCTTCGGGCTGATCGCCATCCGCCGCCAGGGCATCTACTTCGCTATGATCACCTTGGCGCTGAGCCAGATGGTGTTCTTCCTGGCGCTGCAGCTGCCCTTCACCCATGGCGAGGACGGCATCCAGGGCGTGCCGCGCGGCACCCTGTTCGGGCTGTTCGACCTCGGCCAGCCGCTGACCATGTACTACACCGTGCTGGCGATCTTCGTCGCCGGCTTCGCCCTGATCTGGCGCACCGTCCACTCGCCCTTCGGTCAGGTGCTGAAGGCGATCCGCGAGAACGAGCCGCGTGCCGTCTCGCTCGGCTACCGCACCGACCGCTACAAGCTGGTCGCCTTCGTGCTGTCGGCCTCGCTGGCAGGGCTTGCCGGCGGCACCAAGGCGCTGGTGTTCCAGCTCGCCAGCCTGACCGACGTGACCTGGCAGATGTCGGGCGAGGTGGTGCTGATGACGCTGCTGGGCGGCATGGGCACGCTGTTCGGCCCGGTGGTGGGTGCCGGGCTGGTGGTGACGCTGGAAAGCTACCTCGCCTCCACCAGCCTGCCGGTGCCGGTGGTGATCGGCTGCATCTTCGTCGTCTGCGTCCTGGTCTTCCGCCGCGGCATCGTCGGGGAACTGCTCGCCCGCCTGCCCGGAAAGGGGAACCGCTGATATCTCGCCTCGACGGAAGACAGGGCGTCCCGACCATCGGGAGGCAAGCGGCCCACATTGGGACAGGGAGTATCCATGCCTGTTTCCCTGCCCCGTCCAGGGTCGAAATTGACAAACTTTGCCATATCCCCTATCTCCTGGATCCAATCACGGTCAGGAGCCTGCCATGGCGACGATGAATGTCAGTCTTCCGTCGGAGATGGTCGATTTCGTCGAACATGAAGTGGCGACGGGTGGCTACGCGTCGTCGAGCGAGGTGGTGCGCGAGGCATTGCGCCTTCTGCAGCGCGATCGTGCGCAAGAGCAGGAGAAGATGGCCATCCTGCGGCGCGAGGTCGCTGCCGGCTTGGCGGCGGCGGCGCAAGGCGATTTCTCCTCCCGGTCGGCTCTGGACATTGCCGAGCAGGTGGCTCGGGAATGAGCCATCTGCTGACCGGTCCGGCCGAGCGCGACATTCTTGAAATCCTGCGCACGACACGGACACGGTTCGGGACCGTCCAGCTGCGCATTTATGCGGCGCTGATCGACAAGGGGATTCTCATGGTCGCCCAGGATCCCGACCGCCCGGGGATGCTGCCGCGTCCGGAACTGGGACCCGACGTCCGCATGCTCCATCTGGAACTCGCGGCCGGACGGCGTGGCGCGGCCGCTCACTGCCTCTACTACACGACCGGCCGGTTGCCGGACGGAACGATCGGCACCATCATCCTGCGCGTACTCCATGAGGGAATGGAGCCGCGCCGCAAGGTGGGCCGATCCCTGACCGGTTTGGCGTCGTAACCAGCCTGGCCGAATGCCGGGCATGGGCGCGCCTTTTCGATGCCTGTGCTGTTCAAGCAGCGGATGCATCGGAGGTTCCCTTGTCCAGCAGGCCAAGCCCACTCACCACCCCCGACGGCCGCTACATCGTGGTGCGCGGCCGCCTGTGGCGTGCCGCCAACCCGGCCCTGTCCGATGAGGACCGTGCCGGTCTGGTCGCCGATCTGATGACGGCACGCCGGGCAGTGGCGGCCGCACGGCGCACCGCCGACCACGGTGCCGAAGCGGCGGCACATGCCGCCGTCGATCGGGCGAAACAGGCTCTCGGCGAGCGGGGGCCCGTCTGGTGGTCCGATGGCGCGCCGGACCTGAACCGGCACATGGTCCGGACGACCCCCTACGCGTCCTGGTTCCGCATGGTCGACGGCAGCGAAGACCGGTAATCCGCAAGTGGCGGCCCGAATTCCGGTCAGGACGCGGAGCCGGCCGGCTCCGTCAGGCGGCGCAACGCCTCCACCGCCGCTCCGGGCGTGGTGAGCACCGGAACGGACAGCAGCGGCTGGATCCTTGCCTGGGCCCGTGCCATCGAGAACTGGCCGAGAACGACGACGTCGCAGTCCTGCAACAGCCCGGCTGTCCGGGACACGCGCTCGTCGTGGCCGTCGCCGTCGCCGCCCTTGAGCGCGGCCATCGCGCCGTCGGCGATGGCGACGGTGACCTCGATCCGCCGGCCGGCGGCGGCGGCCATCGCCAGCAGCTCGGTGCGCAGCGATTCGGCGGAGGGGCCGAAGCTGACGACGATGCCGATCCGGCCGCCGATCGCCATGGCCGCCTCGAAGGCCGCCTCGTTCGGGCGGAACACCGGGATCGGCAGATGCGGCTTGACCGCGTCGATGGCCGGAGCGAAGGCGGAACAGGTGAACAGGATGCCTGCCGTCCGCGCGCCCGCCCCTGCCGTGTCGGCGGCATAATCGGCCAGCGTCCGGAAACGGTCCATCATCGCTTGGTCGAGCCGGCCCGCCTCGGCCAGATCGACGGCAAGCGAGGTGTCGAGAAGGTCGAAGATCCGCGCCGCCGGCCAATGTGCCTTGAAGGCGGCCCGCGCCGGACCGACCGATTCCTCCAGCGCATGGATCAAGGCGATGCGCGGCCCCTGTGCGGCCGCCGTCCTGGCGGCGGTCCTGTCGGCAATCCTGTCTGCGGTCATCGGCGCTCTCCCTCCCCGGTTTTTCCCTCTGCGGCTGTCCCCTCCCCGCCCTTCCGTCGGGCGGCCAGCGCCAGCATCAGCCCGCGGTCGCGCTCCGCCTCCAGCGTGGCGACGGAGCGGCCGGCGGCCTCCTGCGCGATGCCGTCGACCAGCAGCCGGCGGATTTCGGGCGTCAGGCTCGGGGTGCCGAGCGTCGCCCAACGCCGCTCCTGGCTCGGGCCGAGATGGTCGAGGTAATGGGCGATGCCGCCGGCGCCGCCGCCCAAGTGATAGGCCATGTGGGCGCCGATCACCGACCAGCGCAGGCCGGGACCATGCACCAGCGCCGCATCGACCTCGGCGACATCGGCGATGCCCTCCGCCACGATGTTCACCGCCTCGCGCCACAGGGCGGAGGCCAAGCGGTTGGCGATGTGGCCGACCGCGTCCTTCTTCAGCGCCACCGTCACCCGGCCGAGGCCGCGGTAGAATGCCTCCGCCCGGCCCAGCGTTCCGGCGTCGGGGGTGAACAGTTCGACCAGCGGCATCAGATGCGGCGGGTTGAAGGGGTGGGCGGTGACGAAGCGGTCGCGCCGCGCCACGCCTGCCGCCAGATCGCTCCAGGTCAGCGAGGAGGTGCTGCTGGCGATCACCGCGTCCGGCGGCGCCGCCGCCTCCACCGCGGCATAGAGGCCGTGCTTGACCGCGGTGTTTTCCGGCGCGTTCTCCTGGATCCACCCGGCGCCCCCGACCGCGGCGGCGACCGACGGCGCGACGGACAGGCGGCCGGGTTGGGCGGCCATGGTCCCGAGCGCCCGCAACTGCCCGAGCAGCGGTTCCACGCGCTCCGGCAGGGCCGCCAGCACGCCGCCGTCGGGATCCCAGGCGACCACGTCCAGCCCATGGGCCAGGAACAGGGCCGACCAGCTCTCGCCGATCAGCCCGCAACCGAGCACCGCGACGGACATCGTCGACTGTGGAGGCGACTGCATTTGGGTATTTCCTGGGCTGTGTGGCCGGATCGGCTGGCCGGCGCATTCTTGACCGAGGCGACCACGGAAGACAACAGCGCGGCCGAGGCGCGAATAACGGCGATCCAAACGACGGCGATCCGAACGACGGCGACCGGCGGCATCCTGGTGCCCAGCCCCGGCGCATATGCACAAAACTTGGCCCAATGCGGTCGAAAATTGGGCAGTTTTATCGAGCCTCGCGGTCTCCGGATGCGCAAGTTCCGTGGAATGCGCGCTCCTGCCGGTTGGCACGCGGCTTGCGAAGCTTCAGGCGCAAAGCCGCTAGGGTTCCGGCCGGTCCGCACTGTGAGGCGGTCCGGCGGCTGGTCCGAGAGCGGCGACCTGTCCGGTGAACAGCGGACGGGCACACGGCGGGACAAAAGCCCGGGAGGTTCCGAACACGGAGGCGTGCAGCCCCGGTGGGACTTCCCCCCTACGCCTGCACTCCTCCCTTCACGATGCTCCGGCCGGGACGACCCGGCCCGTGGTCCTGACGGGGCCTCGCCCGGAGCCTTCGCCGGGACGGCCCGGCACGGGATGGAGGCAAGTCCGTGGACAGCCAAGACGTTCTCTATGAAGACGAGATCCCCGGCGGCAAGCATTGGTCCTTCACAATCCGGCGCGGCACGGTCCTGCGCCTGATCGACCGCGAAGGCGGCGCCAATGTCGGCATGCTGTTCTACAACCCGCAGAACCCGTTGGAGCGCTACAACGCCCCCGACACCCTGAAGTGCCAGCATACCTTCAAGCTGACCGCCGGCCACTGCCTCTATTCCGACATGGGGCGCATCTTCTGCTCCGTCGTCGAGGACACCGCCGGCTGGCACGACACGGTGTGCGGCAACTCCACAAAGGCGCTGGTGGCCGAGCGCTGGGGCCACAAGGATTATCAGGCACACCGCAACGACTGGACGCTGAACGGCCATGACAGCTTCCTGGTGGAAGCCGCCAAATACGGCCTCGGCCGCCGCGATCTCGCCGCCAACGTCAACTGGTTCAGCACGGTGCGCACCGAGGAGGACGGCACGCTGGTCTTCGACCCGTCCGCCGCCAAGGCCAGCGCCCATGTCGACCTGCGCTTCGAGATGGACACGCTGGTGCTGCTGCACACCTGCCCGCACCCGCTGAACCCGGCCGCCGAATATCCGCGCAAGCCCATCCTCTACCAGTTCCGCAAGGCCGAGCCGGTCGCCGAGGACGATGCCTGCAAGACCGCACGGCCGGAGAACGGACGCGGCTTCGCCAACACCCACCTCTATCACCTGTGCGGCTGAGGGACTGAAAAATGACCAAAGCCAGCATGACGAAAGAAAGCATCCTCGACGCGCAGACCGCCGCCTATCGCAAGACGGTTCCGGCCGGCGATTACTGGATGGAGGTGGTCCGCAAGGGCCAGATTTTCCGCATCGTCGATCTGGAGGGCAACCAGGCCGCCGACACCCTGTTCTACAGCGCCGCCGACCCGGCCGAACGCTACAGCGCCGTCGACACCATCCGCGAACAGCGCAACGTCTATCTTTCGGTCGGCACCAAGCTGATCTCCACCCAGGGCAACTCGATGCTGGAGATCGTCGCCGACACCGTCGGCCGGCACGACACGCTGGGCGGCGCCTGCGCCACCGAAAGCAACACCGTGCGCTATGCGCTGGAGAAGAAGTGCATGCACGCCTGCCGCGACAGCTGGATGCTGGCGGTGGCGGAGAACGAGCGCTTCGGCCTGACCAAGCGTGACATCACCCACAACATCAACTTCTTCATGAACGTGCCGGTCACCCCCGACGGCGGCCTGACCTTCGCCGACGGCGTCAGCGGCCCCGGCAAATATGTGGAGATGCGGGCGGAGATGGACGTGATCGTCCTGATCTCCAACTGCCCGCAGCTCAACAACCCCTGCAACGACTACAACCCGACACCCATCGAGGTGCTGGTTTGGGATCGGGCGTGAGGGGACCGCACATGTTCAGCAAAATCCTGATCGCCAACCGCGGCGAGATCGCCTGCCGCGTCATCCGCACGCTCGACCGTATGGGCATCGCCTCGGTCGCCGTGCATTCCGAAGCCGACGCCCAGTCCCTGCATGTGGCGCTGGCGGGGGAGGCCGTCTGCATCGGCCCCGCCGCCGTGGCCGACAGCTACCTGAACGCCGAACGCATCCTGGCGGCGGCGAAGCAGACCGGCGCCCAGGCGATCCATCCCGGCTATGGCTTCCTGTCGGAGAATCCCGGCTTCGCCGAGGCCTGCGCGGCAGCCGACATCGTCTTCATCGGCCCGACGCCGGAGCAGATGCGCGCCTTCGGCCTGAAGCACAGCGCCCGCGCACTGGCGGAGCGCAGCGGCGTGCCGCTCTCCCCCGGCAGCGGCCTGCTGACCGACGCCGCCCATGCCAAGGCGGAAGCCGGACGCATCGGCTATCCGGTGATGATAAAGAGCACGGCCGGCGGCGGCGGCATCGGCATGCAGCTTTGCCGCGACCCCGACACCCTGGAGCCGATGTTCGAGGCGGTCAGCCGGCTGTCGCGCAACAATTTCAAGGACGGCGGCGTCTTCCTGGAGAAGTTCATCGAGCGCGCCCGCCACATCGAGGTGCAGATCTTCGGCGACGGCCGCGGCACCGTGGTGGCGCTGGGCGAGCGCGACTGTTCCGCCCAGCGGCGCAACCAGAAGGTCATCGAGGAGACGCCGGCCCCCGGCCTCCCCGACGAGTTGCGCCGCCGGCTGTTCGACGCGGCGGAGCGGCTGGGCCGCGCCGTGACCTACCAATCCGCCGGCACGGTCGAGTTCGTCTATGACGACGACGCCGGCGAGGCCTATTTCCTGGAGGTCAACACCCGCCTTCAGGTCGAGCATGGCGTGACCGAGGAGGTCACCGGCATCGACCTCGTCGAATGGATGATCCGGCAGGCGGCCGGCGAGGCTCTGCCGCTGGAATCGTACAGAAACAAGGCACAAGGCGCCGCGATCCAGGTGCGCGTCTATGCCGAGGATCCCGGCCGCAACTTCCGCCCCTGCTCCGGCCTGCTGACCGAGGCGGTTTTCCCGGCGGACGCCCGCGTCGAGACCTGGGTGGAACAGGGCAGCGAGGTGACGCCCTTCTACGATCCGCTGATCGCCAAGATCATCGTGCGCGGCGACGACCGCGCCGACGCCCTGTCGAAGCTGCGCGACGCGCTGGCCCGCTGCCGCCTGTCGGGGATCGAGACCAACCTCGCCTATCTGCGCCAGATCGCAGCCGATCCGGTCTTCGCGGCCGGCGGCATCAACACCCGCTATCTGGAAACCGTCGCCTATGCGGCGCGCACGCTGGAGGTCGTCACCCCCGGCACGCTGACCACCGTGCAGGACCATCCCGGCCGCGTCGGCTATTGGGAGGTCGGCGTGCCGCCGTCCGGCCCGATGGACCCGCTGGCCTTCCGGCTCGGCAACCGCACGCTCGGCAACCCCGACGGGGCGGCGGGGCTGGAGATCACCGTGTCCGGCCCGACGCTGCGCTTCAATGCCGAAGCGGTCGTCTGCCTGACCGGCGCGGCGATGCCGGCCGACCTCGACGGCGCGCCGGTGCCCTTCTGGCAGCCGGTCAGCGTGCCGGCCGGCGCCACCTTGCGCATCGGCACGGTCAGCGGCGCCGGCTGCCGCGCCTATCTGCTGCTGCAGGGCGGGCTGGACGTGCCGGACTATCTCGGCAGCAAGTCCACCTTCACGCTCGGCAAGTTCGGCGGGCATGGTGGGCGGGCACTGCTGCCGGGCGACATCCTGCATCTCGGCGCCGCGCCGGCCGGGGCGGCGGGCGCGATCCTCGCGGAGGAGCGGCCCGCTTACGGCCGTACCTGGGAGATCGGCGTCCTCTATGGCCCGCACGGCGCGCCGGACTTCTTCACCGACGCGGACATCGCCGCCTTCTTCGCCGCCGACTGGGAGGTGCATTACAACTCCAGCCGCACCGGCGTCCGCCTGATCGGCCCGAAACCCACCTGGGCGCGCAAGGACGGCGGCGAGGCGGGGCTGCATC
Source organism: Azospirillum endophyticum (assembly GCF_016595245.1). Lineage (GTDB taxonomy): Bacteria > Pseudomonadota > Alphaproteobacteria > Azospirillales > Azospirillaceae > Azospirillum > Azospirillum endophyticum. Next base: position 9,714 of record NZ_JAENHM010000084.1, on the reverse strand, counting down.
CCTCCAACATCCACGACAACGCCTATGCCATCGGCGCCATCGACTTCACCGGCGACATGCCGGTGATCCTCGGGCCGGATGGTCCCAGCCTGGGCGGCTTCGTCTGCCCGGCGACCATCGTCCATGCCGAACTGTGGAAGATCGGCCAGCTGCGGCCGGGCGACAAGGTTCGCTTCACGCGGCTGACGGCGGAGGAAGCGGCGAAGTTGGAGGAGGCAATCTCTCCCTCTCCCCCCCGGGGAGAGGGTCGGAGTGAGGGGGACGCGCTGCATGAATCCGCTCAGCGTGCAGCAGCCTCCCATACTCGCCAATCCTCGCCCCGCGACCCCCTCACCCTAACCCTCTCCCCGGGGGGGAGAGGGGATCATGTCGGGGTGGAGAGCGCCGCCGACTCCCCCATCCTCCACCACATCCCCGCGACCGCCAGCCGTCCGGCCGTCGTCTACCGCCGGGCCGGCGACAAGTATCTGCTGGTCGAGTACGGCCCGCTGGTGCTGGATCTCGACCTGCGCTTCCGCGTCCACGCGCTCCAGACCTGGCTGCGGGCGCAGGCGCTGCCGGGAATCCTCGACCTGACCCCCGGCATCCGCTCGCTCCAGATCCATTACGACAGCCGCCGGCTTCCGCAGGGCGCGCTGCTCGACCGGCTGACCGGCGCCGAGAACGAACTCGCCGCCATCGACGATCTGGCGGTGCCGACGCGCATCATCCACCTGCCGCTGTCCTGGGACGACGAGGCGACCCGCCTCGCGATCGCCAAATACATGCAGTCGGTGCGCGCCGACGCCCCCTGGTGCCCGAGCAACATCGAGTTCATCCGCCGCATCAACGGGCTGGACGACGTCGAGGCGGTGAAGCGCATCGTCTTCGACGCCAGCTATCTCGTCCTCGGGCTAGGGGACGTCTATCTTGGCGCGCCGGTGGCGACGCCGGTCGATCCGCGCCACCGTCTCGTCACCACCAAATACAACCCGGCCCGCACCTGGACGCCGGAAAACGCGGTGGGCATCGGCGGCGCCTACATGTGCGTCTACGGCATGGAGGGGCCGGGCGGCTACCAGTTCGTCGGCCGCACCTGCCAGATGTGGAACACCCACCGGACGACCGACGCCTTCGAGCCGGGCAAGCCATGGCTGCTGCGCCACTTCGACCAGATCCGCTTCCATCCGGTCAGCCATGACGAGCTGATGGCCTTCCGCGCCGACTTCCCGCTCGGCCGGGCCAGCCTGCGCATCGAGGAGGAAAGCTTCCGCCTCGCCGACTACCGCCGTTTCCTGGCGGAGAACCGCGACGGCATCGCCGCCTTCAAGACCCGCCAGCAGACGGCGTTCGAGGAGGAGCGGGCGCGCTGGGAGGCGTCGGGCCAGATCGGCTACGCGGCGGAGCTGCCGGACGCCGCCAGCCCGGAGGCCGAGGCCGGCCTGCCGCCGGGCGGCGAGGCGGTGCCGAGCCCGGTGCCCGGCAGCGTCTGGAAGATCGCCGCCGAACCGGGCAGCAGCGTCAAGGCGGGCGACCCGCTGCTGATCGTGGAATCGATGAAGATGGAAATCGCCGTCGCCGCGCCGATGGCCGGCACGGTCGCCGAGATCCGCTGCGCCGAAGGGCAGGCGGTGACGTTGGGCCAGACCCTGGCCGTCCTGCTGCCCGAAGCTGCGTGAGGAAGACCCCGTGATCATGATCAACCTGGAAATCGCGGCGCTGTCCGCCGCCTATGCCGACGGCAGCCTGACGCCCGAGGCGATGCTGGACGAGGTCTATGCCCGCATCGCCGCGCGCGGCGAACGCCCGGTCTGGATCCACCTGCTGCAACGGGCCGACGCCGGCCGGCAGCTGGAGGCCGCCAGCGCCCGCAAGGCGGCGGGGGCGGCGCTGCCGCTGTTCGGCATCCCCTTCGCGGTCAAGGACAACATCGACGTCGCCGGCCTGCCGACCACCGCCGGCTGCCCCGACTTCGCCTTCGTGGCCGACCGCTCCGCCACCGTCGTGCAACGGCTGGTCGAAGCAGGCGCCATCCTGATCGGCAAGACCAACCTCGACCAGTTCGCCACCGGTCTGGTCGGCACCCGCTCCCCCTACGGCGCCTGTTCGTCGGTGTTCGACGAGCGGTACGTCTCGGGCGGGTCCAGCGCCGGGTCCGGAGTCGCCGTCGGGGCGGGGCTGGTCAGCTTCGCGCTCGGCACCGACACGGCGGGATCGGGACGGGTGCCGGCCGCCTTCAACAACATCGTCGGGCTGAAGCCGACCAAGGGGCTGGTCAGCACCTCGGGCGTGCTGCCGGCCTGCCGCACCCAGGACGTGGTGTCGATCTTCGCCGGCACGGCGGGCGACGCGCTGGCGGTGCTGCGGGTGGCGGGGACCTATGACGAGACCGACCCCTATTCCCGCAAGGGCTCGCCCACCGCGGCGCAGCCGGCGGCGTGGCCGCTGGGCTTCCGCTTCGGCGTGCCGGCGGACGGGCTGGAGTTCTTCGGCGACGAGGCGGCGGCTTCCCTGTTCCAGTCGGCCGTCGACCGGCTGACGGCGCTGGGCGGTACGGCGGTGGAGGTCGATTTCGCCCCCTTCCGCGACGCCGCCCAGCTGCTCTATTCCGGCCCCTGGGTGGCAGAGCGGCTGGCCGCCATCCGCGACTTCGCCGAAACCAGGCCCGACTCCATCCATCCCGTGGTGCGCGGCATCGTGCTGGGGGCCGCGAAGATCGGCGCGGCGGACGCCTTCGCCGGCTTCTACAAACTGGCCGAGCTGACCCGCCGGGCGGAGGCCGAATGGGCGAAGATGGACGCCCTGCTGCTGCCCACCACCGGCACGACCTACACCATCGAGGACCTGCTGGCCGACCCGGTGCGCCTGAACAGCAACCTCGGGCTCTACACCAATTTCGTCAACCTGATGGATTTGTCGGCCATCGCCGTGCCGGCCGGCTTCCGCGGAAGCGGCCCGAAACAGGGGCTGCCCTTCGGCGTCACGCTGATCGGCCGCGCCTTCGCCGACGGGGCGCTGGCGACGCTGGCCGACCGCTTTCACCGCGCCCAGGCGCTGCCCATCGGCGCCACCGGCCAGCTGCCGGAAGGCCCGGCGCTGGAGGTGGACGCGCCGGCTCCCGGCACGGTCCGCCTCGCCGTCGTCGGCGCCCATCTGACCGGCCAGCCGCTCAACCACCAGCTGACCGCCCGGCAGGCCCGTCTGGTCCGCAGGACGCGCACGGCGCCGGGCTACCGCCTCTATGCGCTGGCCGGCACCAGCCCGGCCAAGCCGGGGCTGGTGCGCGACCCCGACGGGGCCGGCGGCATCGAGCTGGAGCTGTGGGAGCTGACCGAGGCCGCCTTCGGCAGCTTCGTCGCCGAGGTGCCGCCGCCGATGGCGATCGGCACGGTGACGCTGGAGGACGGCGGGACCGTGAAGAGCTTCCTGTGCGAACCCATCGCGCTGACGGGCGCGGAGGACATCACCGGCTTCGGCGGCTGGCGCCGCTGGCTTGCGCGCTGACGAAACACGGCAGACGACACTCAACGGGAAGGAAAATTTGATGATGCGGACCTTGCTCAAGCGCGTCGTGTTCGGCGTGGCCCTCGCTGCCACGGTGGCGGCCGTCCAGTCGCCGGCCGTGGCGGCGGAGAAGAAGAATTTCCGCGTGGCGTGGTCGATCTACGCCGGCTGGATGCCGTGGGGCTACGCCGCCGACAGCGGCATCATGAAGAAATGGGCCGACAAATACGGCATCAAGGTCGAGATCGTGCAGGTCAACGACTATGTCGAATCGATCAACCAGTACACTGCCGGCGCCTTCGACGGCTGCGTCATGACCAACATGGACGCGCTGACCATCCCGGCGGCGGGCGGCGTCGACAGCACGGCGGTGATCACCGGCGACTATTCCAACGGCAATGACGGCGTGGTGCTGAAGACGGGCAAGACCCTGAAGGACATCAAGGGCCGGAAGGTCAATCTGGTCGAACTGTCGGTGTCGCATTACCTGCTGGCCCGCGGCCTGGATTCGGTGGGCTTGCGCGAAAAGGACGTGACGGTGGTCAACACCGCCGACGCCGACATCGTGTCGGCCTTCACCTCCTCGCCCGACGTCACCGCCACCGTCACCTGGAACCCGCAGCTCAGCGAGGTCGTCAAGACCCAGGGCGCCACCCTGGTGTTCGACAGCTCCAAGGTGCCGGGCGAGATCATGGACCTGATGGTGGTCAACTCCGCCACGATGAAGGACAACCCGGCCTTCGCCAAGGCACTGGTCGGCGCCTGGTACGAGATCATGGGGCTGATGACCAAGCCCGACACGGCGGAAGGCAAGGCGGCGCTGGAGGCGATGGCCAAGGCGTCCGGCACCGATCTGGCCGGCTACAAGCAGCAGCTGACCACGACGAAGATGTTCTACACGCCCACCGACGCGGTGGGCTTCGCCACCGGGTCCGATCTGGTCAAGACCATGGATCTGGTGCGGACCTTCTCCTTCGACCACGGGCTGCTGGGCGAGGGTGCGCGCAGCCGCGACGCGGTCGGCATCGCCTTCCCCGGCGGCACGATCCTCGGCGACGCCAAGAACGTGAAGCTGCGCTTCGACGCCGCGGTGATGAAGCAAGCCGCCGACGGGACGCTCTGACCGATGCGCCGGATCATCAACCGGCGGCCGGGACGCGGGGGCATCGTCTTCTGGGGTGCCCTCCCCTTCCTGGGTGCGGCGGCGCTCTATGCCGTCGCCTCCGCCCTGCGGCTGGCCGAGAACCCGAACGACAAGCTGCTGCCGCCGCTGTCGGCGATGGTCGCGACGGTCGCGCGGCTCGCCTTCACGCCCGACGCCCGCACCGGCGATTACCTGATGTGGGCGGACACGGTGGCGAGCCTCCACCGGCTGGGCCTTGGCCTCGGGGTGGCGACGGCGGCGGCGTTGGTGATCGGCATCGCGATGGGGCTGATCCCCTATGTGCGGGCGGGGCTGTCGCCCTTCGTCGCCATCCTGTCGATGGTGCCGCCGATGGCGGTGCTGCCGGTGCTGTTCATCGTCTTCGGCCTGGACGAGCTGTCCAAGGTGGTGCTGATCGTGGTGGGCGTGACGCCCTTCCTGATCCGCGACCTCGCCATGCGCACGGGCGAGCTGCCGGCCGAGCAGATCGTCAAGGCGCAGACGCTGGGCGGCAGCACCTGGCAGATCGTGCTGCGGGTGGTGCTGCCGCAGATGCTGCCGCGGCTGGTCGACGCGGTCCGCCTGTCGCTCGGCCCGGCCTGGCTGTTCCTGATCTCGGCGGAGGCCATCGCCGCGACCGAGGGGCTGGGTTACCGCATCTTCCTGGTCCGGCGCTATCTGGCGATGGACGTCATCCTGCCCTATGTCGCTTGGATCACCGTGTTGGCCTTCGTGTCGGACTATCTGCTGCGCCTGTTCAACGCCCGCTGTTTTCCCTGGCTGAAGGCCGGAAAGGGGTCCGCATGAGCCATGTGTCCGTCCACGGCCTGTGGAAGGAATATCCGGGTCAGGTGGTGCTGGAACGCGTCGACCTGGACATCCCGTCGGGCGAGTTCTGCGCCCTGGTCGGCCCGTCGGGCTGCGGCAAGACGACCTTCCTGCGCATGCTGCTGGGCCAGGAGCGGCCGACCCGCGGCGGCATCCTCCTCGACGGCCGACCGCTGGTGGCCGAACCCGGCCCGGATCGCGGCGTGGTGTTCCAGCGCTATTCGGTCTTTCCCCACCTGACGGTGCTGGAGAACGTCATCCTTGGCCGCGAGTTCGCCGGTTCGCGCTTCCTCGGCCGTCTGTTCGGCGCCCGCCGCCGCGCCGCCGAGGAGGAGGCGAAGGGGATCCTGGCGGCGGTCGGGCTCGGCGACCATCTGCGCAAATATCCGGCCGAGCTGTCCGGCGGCATGCAACAACGCCTCGCCATCGCCCAGGCCCTGATCCTGAAGCCGAAGATCCTGCTGCTGGACGAACCCTTCGGCGCGCTCGACGCCGGAACCAAGGCACAGATGTACGAGCTTCTGCTCCGCTTGTGGTCGGAGCGCAAGATGACGGTCTTCATGGTCACCCACGACCTGAAAGAGGGCTTCACCCTGGCCACCCGCGTCCTCGCCTTCGACAAGGTGCGGGTCGATCCGACCGATCCCGGCGCCTACGGCGCACGGATCACCTACGACCTGCTGCTGACCGGGAAGACCGCGGTCCGGGAGAGGCTGGCCGCCACGGCCGGATCGTCACGGGAAACGGAGAACCGCCTTGAAACGCCTGTTGCGACCCATTGAAATGACCGGGCCGGACGTTCTGGCCTGGACCGGGGCGGCTCTGCACGCCCTGCTGCGGACCCGCGCGACCGCCGCGCACCCCTGGCTCTTCGCCGCTCCCGACCCCACGCGGCGCCCGTCGGCGATGCCGGCGACCGACGGGTGCGACGGATCGGCCGCGCCGTCAGGCCGGACGCCGCCATGACTGCCCGAAATACGCGGTCCGCTCATTTTCCAGGGCGGTCGCGTTGCTCCTGATCTTGAACAGGTCCTTGCGGGCGACAAGGCCCAGCAGGCGGCGGTCGGCCGGGTCGACGATCGGCACGCGGCTGACGTCATGCTCGATCATCAGATCGACCAGGCGCCCGAGCACGATGTCGGGAGGCGCCACGACCACCGACCGGTCGGAAACCGCATCGTAGAGCGTCAGTCCGGCGTGATCGTCCGAGCCGCTCCAGCGCAGGACATCGGTGCGCCCGACCATGCCGATCACCCGGCGGTCCCGGTCGACCAGCGGGTATGATTTATGGCGGTGTCCGGCCGCCCTGAAAAAGGCGATGGCCTCGTCGACCGTCATCGTCCCCGGCATCGTGTCGACCGCCGTCACCATGACGTCCGAGGCTCGCAGAAGCTCGAAGGGGTCGGTGCTGTATTCCCGTGTGAGGTGATGGCCTCGGCGCGCGATCTTCTCGGTCAGGATCGAGCGCTTCAGCAGCAGGACGGTGACCGCATAGGAGGCAGCGGTCGCGGCGAGCAGCGGCAGCAGGACATCGACGTTGCCGGTGAGCTCGACGGCGAAGACGATCCCGGTGAGCGGCGACCGCATCGTCCCGCCCATCATCGCCGCCATTCCGAGCAGGGCCCACAATGACGGCTCCCCCGGCAGCCCAAGCCCGAGCAGCCAGCCCGAGGCTCCGCCCAGGATCAGCAGCGGCGCCAGCACGCCGCCGGACGTCCCGGACCCCAGCGCCACGACCCAGATGATCAGCTTGACGACCAGAACGCCCAGGACCTCGCGGGCGCCGGTGCCGGGCGCCAGGAGGTCGCGGATCACGTCGTAGCCGACGCCCATCGCCCTCGGCTCGACAAGGCCGCCCAGCCCGACCGCGATCCCGCCGATCGCCGGCCACCACATCCAGTGGATGGGCAGCCGCTGGAACAGGTCCTCGACCTTGTAGAGCATGACCGTCATCAATCCGGATTGCAGGCCGGCGACGATGCCGAGGCCGATGCAGGCGAACAGGCCCCACCAGGGAAGGGCGACCGGATCGGCGAAGGGAAACAGCGGGCCGGCGCCGAACAGCAGCGGGCGCCAAGCGGCCGAGATCAGGCAGGCGGCGACCACGGGCAGAAAGCTGCGGGGTTTCCACTCGAACAGCAGGAGCTCGACCGCCAGCAGAAGGGCGGCGACGGGGGTGCCGAAGATCGCGGTCATGCCGGCGGCGGCCCCGGCCACCAGCAGCGTCTTGCGTTCGGCGGCGCTCAAATGGAAGCACTGGGCGAAGAGGGAGCCGATCGCGCCCCCGGTCATGATGATCGGACCTTCGGCACCGAACGGACCGCCCGTTCCGATCGACAGCGCCGACGACAGCGGCTTCAGGACAGCCACCTTGGGCTGCAGGCGGCTTCCGCCGATCAGGATCGCCTCGATCGCCTCGGGAATGCCGTGGCCCCTGATCTTCTCGCTGCCGAAGCGGGCCATCAGCCCGATCGCCAGCCCGCCCAGCGCGGGGGCGGCGACCATCCAAAGCGAAGGCTGCAGCCCGGCCAGCGAGGCGTCGGCCGTGCTGAAGCGCCCGAACCAGACGACATTGGTGACCAGGGTGATCAGCCTGATCAAGGCCCAGGCCGCGCCGGCGCCCGCGCTGCCGACGCATAAGGCCATGGCAATCAGGATCAGGACCCGGCGATCGGTGGTGAAGTCGGCCAACCCCTTGGACGGCGCCGAACGGTCTTGGACTGCGGGAAACGGGAGCATGCGGATAGCCGGAAAATTGGGGAAATGCGCAGGACCGGGGGACGGGCGGCGGTGCCGGTCCCCGAGCCGCGCCTTGCATTTATATCGTGATCCGATATATTTCAACACGAAACAACGGTTGGACCGAGATGATCGACGATGGGAGCATGGCCGCGAATTCGCCGGCCGGGAGCAGGTCGGAGCAGGCGGTAGGCGCGATCAGGCAGAGCGATTACCGGGCCCTGGCCGAGTTTCGCCACACGCTCCGCCGCTTTCTCGCCTTCAGCGAAGCCGCCGCCCGGGATGGCGGCCTCACGCCGCAGCAGCATCAGGCCATCCTGGCGATCAAAGGGCATGGCGACGGGGGGATGAGCATCGGCGATCTGGCCGACAAGCTTCTCGTTCGCCACCACAGCGCCGGCGAACTGGTCGACCGCCTGGTGAAGGCGGAGCTGGTCACTCGCCTCGAAAGCGCCGACGACCGCCGCCGCGTGGTCCTCGTCCTGACGCCGCAGGCGGAGGCCGTCCTGGAAGCGCTGTCGGCGGCCCATCTGGAAGAGCTGAGAAAAACGAAGCCCTTGCTGCTGCAACTGCTCCACTCCCTGCCCTAAGCAAAGCTGTGAAGGCTGGCGAACGGAATCGACGCGCATCGCCCCCGGGGCGGTGCCGGTCAAGGCGCTGGCCGCGTTGCCGGTGGCCGAGGAGGTGCTGTCGGTGCCGGTCGCGAATCGCCCGAACTGGACGCTGCCGCGCCTAGCCCGGGAGATCGAGGCGCGCACTGGGCAGCGCATCTCGTGCTCCCGCCTGTCGGTGGTGCTGCGCAAAAAGGGGCTTTCCGCTGGCGCCGGCCGCGCCACACGCTGAAAGGGCGGTAGGATCCAGACGCCGTGGAGCGCGGCGGTGTGCGACGCAAGCTGTTGAAAGCGCAGGCGGAAGCCGGCGACATCGTGCTGCTGTTCGGCGACGAGTCGGAAGCGCTGACGCATCCCTATCTGGCGCACGCCTGCGCCAAGAAAGGCGCCGATCTGCGCATCCCGGCACCCGGCCAAGCCGCCAAGGTGGCCCTGCTCGGCGTCCTCGACTGGGGCCGTCGCGACCTCATTGTCCACACCAGCCGGACCAAGCGCAGCACGGATTTCGCCGCGCTTCTGGAAATCCTTGACCAGCGCTACGGGCCAAAGCCGGGCCGCGATCCGGAGCGGCCGGTGGTGCTGATCCTGGACAATGGTCCCATACACACGAGCAAGGCGACCCGAGCCGCGCTCGCCACCCGCGCGCACTGGCTGAACATCGAGTGGCTGCCGAAATACGCTCCCGAACTCAACGACATCGAGGAGGTCTGGCGGGATCTGAAACGACATCACTTGGCCCATCAAACCTTCACTGGTGCCGCTCATCTCGATCAGACCATCCACAACGCCGTACTCAAGCTCAACGACGAACGAAGCCGACATCCGTTGGGCAACCCACGAATCTCTGCTTAGAGGCTGTTAGGGACTCGGGGTAGCCGCACGCGGTGTGGTTGCCCAGATATTGGAGAT
>NZ_JAENHM010000083.1 GCF_016595245.1 Azospirillum endophyticum | reverse complement strand
CAGACCTGCCGGAGACCACATGAGCGCTCCGGCTCCTACACCACGCCCGGGGACACGATCCCTCGTCGCCATACGCTCGGCACGCTATTCTCAGAAAGAGCGTCCGAAACAAGGACCCGTCCATGCTGGACTTGCCATCACTCCGTGCCGAAACCGAGGTGCTTCGCGCGCTCAAGAGGCTTCGCGCCGCTCTGACCTCCCTTCAACGCGGCAGCCTCCCGACGATCAAGCCGCGGCCGAGCAGGCGTGCCGCAGAGGCCTCCCGCCGAACAGAGCCTTCCATGTGCAAGCGTACATTCCACGTGGATCCGGACGCCGTCTCCGCGCCGTCCGACGGCGCACGGCACCATGGTGGCCGGCAGATGGACCTGCCATTTCCGGATCCAGAACGATAACGCTCTGGCGAGTCCGTCACAGCGCCCGGCAGAGTGACGTGGTGAGCCTGAACGGTCCTCCGGGCATCTCAGGGTAACGGCAGGGTCGATCCGGCTTGGCCGTCCTCACCATCACGGTCATCTTCTGCCGATCATCCCGTCAGCTAACCCATTGCTTGCAAAGCGGGAACCCGCAACCCGCGCCAAGATGTTGCCGATGTCTTCGCCGATCCGGGCTCCGGCGCCAAGCCATTGCCTGAGCAGGGTATTCTGCCGTCCTGGCCCGCCATCCTTGCCGATCTTCCCAAGGCGCCGGTGGAGGCAAGGCAGCCTTCTCAGGAATCTTGCGCGCCGGCCACGACCAGCCGAAATGCCCGGTTCCTTTCCACACGTTGTTCGGACGGTTGGTAACGGAGACCACATCCCGGGTTTCTCTCGTGTTCGCCACAAAAACGTACGCTGCCATCACCGTTCCGCTTACCCGGCTGTGTCCTGAGGCGCTCGAGCACAGGCGTTCCACCCTCACCGGCCGGCCCGGCAGGTGTTCGTGGAGTCTGACCAGCCTTCGGCGGCCCGCCGCCATAGGGTCGGGAGACGTCAGATCTCGCAAGCCCCGCATCGGCGTGCAGCATCGGTCAGCAAACGTATACGCATGACAGTGAGCGACCGCTTGCGCTGACGATCGAACACGGTATCCTTCTGCTCTGAGGGGGCTCAGCCAAGCAATGCGCGAGGACGCAATGGCGCAGCTTCCCATTCTGAAACTCCACGATCCGACGTTCCTGCCCGCCCCCGTCACGATCACGGTCGGCAACATCAAGGGCGGTGTCGGCAAAACGACGCTGGCCACCAATCTCGCGGTCTGGGCAGCGATCCGACGCTTCGCAAAGACCGCTCTCATCGACACCGATGCGCAGCAGTCGGCCGCGACCTTCGCCAACATGCGCGCCGAGACGCTCGGCGATCCGCTCTTCACCTGCGTGTCGATCCTCAACGCGGACGCCCTGAAGGTCCATGCTAGGCGCATCGCCGCCGACCACGCGCTGACCATCATCGACGCCGGCGGCCGCGACACGGCGACCCTGCGTCACGCGCTCCTGATCTCGGACGCCGTGCTCATCCCGCTCGGCCCGCGCGCTTACGACGTCTGGGCCCTGCAGCAGATGGTTGACCTGATCGCCCAGGCGAGGGCGTACAACCAACGCCTCCAGGCCTTCGCGGTCCTGAGCATGGCGGACCTCCGTGGCGCCGAGAGCCGGGACGTCGCCCGGATGCTCGCCGACCTCAATGGCGTGGAGTTTCTTGATACCCCCATTCGCAAGCGCACCGCCTGGTTCCGGGCAGCGGCTGACGGCAAGGGCGTGGTCGAGGCGAAGCCCCGGGACAACGGTGCGATCGAGGATCTCGAGGCGCTGACCGGAGCCCTCTTCGAGCGTGTTCGGGCGTCAGCAACGATCCGCGCCTGACCACGCCCGTAAACCATCGTCAACGCACGTAGACGCGAGGAACCGGTCATGCGCATCAAGATGCCGACTACGAAGGCCGTGCCAACCATCACCGAGCCGAACGAGGACGTGAAAACGGCCGAAGCCTGGGCAAATGGCCCCCCTGCCGCGCCGGCGAAAAAGCGTTCGCAGCCGAAACGGAAGACCCCACCCAAGGTGCTCCGCTCGTACCGCCTGCCACAACGTCTGCTGGATCGGATCGGGCTGGTGTCCGACGACATCAGCCTGCCCGAGTACACGGTTGTCGAACTCCTGCTCAACGAGGCCCTTGCCGCCCGAGGTGTCCCGAAGACGCTCGACAAGCCCGGATGACCCCGGTTCAGTTCGGCTTGAACGGCATCGCAACACACGAACCCGTCCGCGCGTCCCCGCCGGCGCTGTTCGGACGCGAGCTGATTTGCCTGGTCACAACGCCGGACAAGATGGTGATGGAAGCAGCACCTTAACCGTCCTTCGGAATGCCCTCATGATGATCCGCCTTCGCAACGGCCCGCGCCGCCAGACGATCCAGTTGATCCGCACGGTCTACAGCCCGGAAAGGGGCCGCGGCGCGCAGACCGTGGTCGCTCGTTTGCCCGCTTCGGCGACCACGCTCCCGCCGCGGGTGTCGGCATGCCTGACCGCCGACGAGCGGGCGCAGGTCGAAGATTTCTTCGCGAACCGCCGCAAGCGCCATGCGGTGCAGCTCGCTGACTACAACGCCGTCCACTTGAGCGCTTGTGCGGACATGATGGTGCTCGCCGCGTCCGCCTCCGGCGGATTGGCGACGGTGCAGGCCGCCGCGGAGCGCGCCGGCATCGGGACTGCTCTGCGCCGCCTGTTCACGGCCCTGTACGGCGACTCCGTGCGCGTGGTCGTCCGTCGGCCGGCGCTTCCCCGCACCAAGAGCGGGTGATCTGGCGCGGCGGAGCCGCACTCCAGCGGCTGCAACGCCCACAGATCGTCCCAAGCCCGCCTCGATCCCTAAGGCCCCGGCGCCAGACGATTCAGCCGGCCCCGTACATGGCAGCCTTTGGCAGCCAAATCGGGCCCTGTAGCGTACGATACAAACGAGATCAGGCATGACCGCCGTCACCGCCGAGCAGTACGCCGCTCTCCAGCGTGCCTTCGACCACTTCAACGCGACGCTGTTCAGCGGAACGTTGCCCCAGGTGCTCATCACCTTCCAGCGCAGCAAGCGCTTTAAGGGCTACTTTTCCCCCGAACGCTTCGAGAGCCTGGCGGCATCTGGCGAGCGGCGGCACGAGATCGCCTTGAACCCGGATGTGTTCGACCGCAACCAGGCCGAGATCCTCTCCACTTTGGTCCATGAAATGGTCCATGTGTGGCAAGAGGAGTTCGGGAAGCGCTCGCGCGGCGGCTATCACAACATGGAATGGGCGGCCAAGATGAAGGCCGTTGGCCTGCACCCGAGTGACACGGGCGCGCCGGGCGGTAAGGAAACAGGACAGAGGATGACGCACATCATCGTCACGGACGGCCCCTTCGACCGTGAAGCAGCCAAACTGCTGGCGGACGGTATCGCCATCGCCTGGAAGTCCGACATCCGGAAGGCCGGCGCCGCGAAGAAGGATAAGGTCGCCTATACCTGCGGATGTGGGACGAAGGTGTGGGGGAAACCGGGCCTCAGGGTGATCTGCGGCGACTGCGCGGAACTCCTCGCTTCTGTGGCGGCGCAGCAGGGTGACGGCGTGGAGCTGGTCCAACCGCGTGGCGCCGGCTGATCGGGACCTTCCTGCGCGGCCGTGTTATCGGCCGTGGCGAGACGGTGCTGCGGTCTGCCTGCAAGCCCGTCCGCAGGGATTCCGGGGCGGCGTTCCGGAAAGTTCGGTTCGCCCTCGCGGCAGAGACGTCTCCGCGGGCACCGGTGCTCCCTGTGTACAAGCACGAGCCCGCAGACCAGCATCGTCGCGTCCGCCGAGCAACCACCACCATCCTACCGGGACATGCCGATCGCCGCTTACCAAGCCTCCTGTGCGACGCGGACGGCATTGAAATCACTTTCGTCGCCGACTCTCCCCATAAACACAGCGCCGCCGGGCGGACCATCGTATGTTGGCCGACGCAGGAGGTCGGAAAGCCGTGTCGGTTCAGCAGTGATCGGTATCCGCAGATCTCCTGGCCGGTCATGCCTCGGGCAGGCACTCCCGGATCATCCTGATCCTGTGGTAAAGAAGCCCAGGATTCATCGGGAACACCAACGTGCCGAATACGACAACCTGGATGACACGCCACGCGGTGACACGAGCCTATGGCTGCGATCTCACGGTGATGTGGCGCGGGCCCGATGTGTGGGCGTGGCTCATCAACGTGGCCGGCGAGCACGTCGCCTCCGGCACGGCGCGCACCATGGAGGGCGCTCAGGGTGCCGCGCTGCGCGCCGCCAAGGCTCATAGTGACAACGGTGGGCGCGTCCAGCTTCCCCTACTCTGAGGCCTCGTCCTCGGTGCAGCGGTGTGCGGGCGCAGAGTGGCTCGATCATGTCCGCAGGCGGACAACATAGCCCCGCAATCATCCGCCTAGCCGCGGTATCCGCTGATGCGGTACATCGGCGTTCCAAGTGAACGTGGAGCCGCCATGTCCCCCTCCGACGATCCTGACTTCGGCGCCAAGGAACGCGACCTCATCCGGCGCGAGTTCATGCAGCGCATGTCCAGCGCTCGCAGCATTCATGACGGGTTCCTGCTGCGGCGGTGGTCGACGGGCGAGCGCAAGGGGCAGCCGAAGGTCCCGGCCGCCGTTCAGAGCATGCTGGACCGCGGCCTTGTGGCGCTGGACGACTTCGACAAGCACTGGCCCGTGGCCCGTTTCACAACGGCAGGGTTCCGTGCCTTGCGGCGGATGGCCGCCGACCGCCGGGCCTTCACCCCGGAGAGCCACGCACGACTCCTCGAGGAGGTCGCCGCGCTAACTGGGGTGGACGATGACACGTAGGCATCGGATCGCGATCGGCGACCGCTACGCGCGTGCCAGTACGCCCCGGCACAGATTCTCTGGTGGACAAACCCGGACACCCGTCGCACGCCGCGGCTGCGGGCAGAAGATGGCACACCGTATGAAGAGGTGCTGGTTGGCGTGTCCGCGCTAACCGATTCCACCACATGGCGGCGGCTGGACTGAAGCCACCAGCTCCGGCCGTCGGCATCCCCGCGGCTTTGTGCCGGGCATCGACGTCGCTCGCGACCAACCGTCATGATGAGCAGGTCACAACGAGGGCTCCGTCCTGATCCTCCTGGTCATTGCCGGTGAAGACGCCGGTGACTGGCTGCAGCTTGGCCTCCGCCAGGAACGCGAGCAGGTTGTCGATCTCCTTCAGCATCAGCGTGGTGGGCAACAGATGGATGATGGCGGAGTGGACCTCGGCGCGGAGGCCGCCCGCCTGGGCTGCCGGGGTCTGACTTGCCGCGGCAGCCGGCCACGCCCCCGCAGCCCACATGGCCGTCCGGGGGGCCAGGGCCGCCAGCCGGCAACACGCGTCGGACCTTGTGCCCGTCGATCACAAACTATGCGGCAGAGATTTCCTGGGAGCAGGGTGGACAAGGCGCCCGGGCGGCGAAACATGTGGTGGAAGCTCAGTCCTTCTCGGCAAGCATCCTGCCTCCGCGGGAGGAGGACGCTTGCTGCACGGTTCGGTGTCCGCCTCGTACAGCGCGATCCGACTTGATACCTTCTAAGGTATGATTTGCATTCTCCACATCATATAGCGTATAGCTGTCGACCAGAATTTGATACCGTATACGGTATGGATGAGGCTGATTATTCGCTTAGCGGGGTGATCGCGATGCAAGCACGTGAACGGTTTGGCGCGCGTATGCGCTCGTTGCGGCGCTTGCGCGGTTTCTCACAAGCAGCCCTTGCCGAACGAACGCGGCGCACACAGGCACGTGTCGCTGCCGTCGAAGGGCGCGGTGACCCCCAGCTCACAACGATCCTGGCGCTGACGGAAGCCTTGCGGGCGGTCCTCGTCCCGGTTCCGATCGAGCGTTTGGCGGAGGTCGAGCGTCTGCTCGACCTGAACGACCGTGAGGCCAAGCCGGACGAGCGCGTCCCGAGTGCGCTCGAGGAACTCTTCATCGCGTCCGACGAGGATGAGCCATGAGCCGCAAGGCCGAAATGTTGGGGGTCTACCTCGAGCCAGCGGCGAGGGCTTCGGTGCGAGTCGGGAGCCTGCTGCTCGACAGCAAGCAGAGCGTCCGCTTCGTCGTCGACCAGGGATATATCGACCTCGGGCCGGAACGTCCGATCCTCAGCGCAGCGTGGTGGTTCCCGGGTGACGAGGAGCGGACCGTCGCACGCCTCTCGGACACGCGCGACAAGACGGGCCTGCTGGGTCTCTTGCCCGCCTGGTTCCGGAACGTGCTGCCGGAAGGCGCCCTGCGGGTCGCCGTCGAACGGCAGATGGGGCCGGGCATCCACACCGACTTCGACATCATGAAGCGCGTCGGGCACGATCTGCCTGGTGCCGTCGTCGTCCGGGACGAGGGGTACGCCCCGCCCGCCAGGGTGGCCGACCACACCGCCGACGACCTGCCGCCGATCCGCTTCGGTCTGGCCGGCGTGCAGATGAAGCTCTCCGTCCTCAAGGAGGGTGAGGGGCTGACGGTGCCGGCCGAGGGTCAGTACGGCTCCATCATCGCCAAACTGCCAAGCCGGCAGCGCGGATTGGAGTTCCTGCCCGAGTTGGAATTCTCGGCAATGCGCCTCGCCGCGGCCGCTGGCGTCACAGTCGCGGCCTGCGAACTGATCCCGCTGGGCAAGCTGCGCGGAATCGGTCCCGAGCACCGCAAACACGGCGAGCACGCCCTGGCGGTGACCCGGTTCGACCGCGCGTCCGGCGCACGCGTCCACATCGAGGACTTCGCCCAAATCTTCGGGGCGGTGGACAATCAGAAGTACACGATCGCAAACGAGGAGACACTGTGGAACGGTATCAAGCGCTTTGCCGCCGACCCCAACGGCGATCTGCTTGAAGCGGTGCGCCGCTTCACCGTGAACGTGCTGCTTGGCAACGGCGATGCGCACCTCAAGAACACCAGCCTGATCTATCCTGACGGAGGCACGGCCCACTTGAGCCCGGCGTACGACATCGTTCCGACATTCTGCCTGGATGGGGACGACACGCTGGCCATCCCCCTCGGGCGCGCCAAGACGATGGCCGACGTGACGTTGGAGACCTTCCGCAGGCCCGGCATGCTGCTCAGCCTGGATCCCCGCCTGCTGACCGACGAGGCGAAGCGCACGGTGGAACGGGCGGCCGACGAATGGCCCGCCTTGCTGCCCAACCTCCCGCTCGTGAAAAGCCACGCCGAGAAGCTGCGCGGGCGCTGGGAGGCGGTGGCGCTCGCGGAAGGACATCGTCAGGTCTTCCTGTCCGGGTTTGGTGCCAGCCGTTCGTCCTGATCACTGCCGCGCCTCCGAGGGAACGCCGGCCGGTGCCAAAGAAACGTGAGCACGCCACGCTCAGCGTCCTAGAGGGCGGGTACCGTGCAGCCGCAGATCCGAAGCGTGGCGGATCGCTCCGGCTATCTCTGATCCGCCGGCCCCGGCAGCCGGTCAGCCGCCCGGCCGGTCATGCGTCCCCGCGACGGCTGGCCGAGGAGATCGTCAGTCGGCCCGCGGGGTGCTCTACCCTGCCCGTCCACACCGGCTTGCCATCGCACGCGGCCTGGACCAGCCGGGGCGGCACGGCTCCGGCATCCCCGACACCCATTGCGCAGGGGTAAGCGAAGGCATTGCGTTCGCACCGCGATTCCTGTGGACGATCAATCTTTTAGTGCGATTCGAGAGCTCGACACGCCCTGGCCCCTGGCGCGTTTCACGGCGATGGGGCTCCGCGCCCTGCGGCGGACGGCCGCCAACGACCAGGCCGCTCCCGCAGAGCCCATGGTCGGCTCCTCCTCCCTCAAGGCGGTCGCCGCGCTGACGGGGTGGACGATGACGCGTACGCATCGGATTGGGGGCGGCGACCGCTATGCGCGTGCCGGCACGCCTCGGCACAGCCGCCTTGTGGTGGGCGCTGGTGGACAAGCCCGGACACCTGTCGCGCGGCCAGCTGAAGGCCGAGGGTGGGGTACGCCCCGTGACTAAGTGCTGGTCGGCATGTCGGCCTTGAGCAACCCCGCCACATAGCGACGGCTGGGCCGACGTCAGCATCAGGCAATCCTGAAGCGCAGGGCAGCCCCGCCGCAGCGGCTTCACGTCCACTCTCCGTCCACCCTGCTGCCGGCGGGTGCCGCGTCCTTGCCCATGCGGCTCTCCTAGGCGGCAGCGGCCTGTCCCTGCCTCGCCCCTGCAGGCAGGGGCGAGGCAGGGACAGGCACGGCCACCATACAACCGGACGGACCTGTCTCACCGGTCCCTGTTGTCGTTCGCGCCTTGTTCCTTTGCCTCCGGTACCACGTCGCGCGGCTGCATCCCTCGACCTTCCACGGCTCCTCGTGAGACAGGCTGTTCGCCTCGTACTCGGCACGCGGGGTGGCACCCGCGGCGCGGCGGTCACGCTGCTTCCTCTGCCGGTCGCGCGTCCTCTTGATCTCGGGGCTGGCAAAGTGGCGCAGGTCGAGGTCGATCATCTCCCACTCGGTGATCTTCAGCCGTTTGATGATGGTCGCGTCCTGGAAGGCGTATCGCTGGTCGACGTCGTGGCCCCGGTAGTTGACCTTCTCGCCCCGGAAGGCACGTTCCGCCCGTGCCAGCACCGACGCCATCCGGGAGCGCATCTCTGATTCTGACCAACCGGCCGCCTCGTGTGCCAGCGCCTCGGCTTCGCGGAGGAGCACCGCGGGCGGCACCAGGTAGGACATGGCGGTCGTCGCAAGAAAGAGCCACTCGTCACGTGATCCCGACGGAATGCCGTCCGGCCAGCGCCCGGCACGGAGTTTCTGCAAGTCGGTCAATCGCCCTTCCCACAGCGTCGCAATCGAAAAGTTCGCCGGCGCCACTGCCTTGACACGATCGTCCTTGGCAGCCCGGCGCTTCGCCCGCTCGGCGCGCAGTGCGACCAGCTCGGCGCGCGGCAGGGGCAGGATCTCGTCCGCCAAAGTGTCGAAATCCCAGGTGTCACCGAAGTCGGTGATCGCCTCGACCGGGCTGCCGGATTTGGCGTTGATGGTGCCGATCAGGCGCAGCACGCGCGCGGCGTCGGTCGCCGCCGGGTCGGCGCCAAACGGCGCCAGCGTTGCGCCGAGCACCTTCTGGCACGCTCGCCAGCGGGGCAGCGCGGCGCGCGGCGCGGCGGTGTGCCGCCACACCAGAGCGAGACCGCGACCGGTGGATACGGCCAACGAAGGCGCCGGCATGTTTTCGTCGTCCAGGGCCATACGGGTCGCGATGAGGAGCTGATCGGGGCTCAGGTTGGCGTAGCGGCCCTTGTAGTAGTCGAGATCGACGAACAGCGCGTTCAGCTCGGCAAGCTGAGCCACCACCCGGCGCACACCCCAGAAGCGGTTTTGCGAGATGAAGACTTCGGGGCGCCCGGCGAACTCCTGCACGGCACCTCCGAGATCGGCGATGGGGATCGACCGCTCCTGCCAGGTGCCCACCGTACGCGTGGCAATGGTGACCCGCCCCCGGCCACCGGCGTGAAGCGCGATCCCATGTGCCGCGGGCGAGTCGATGCGCCCCGATCGATCCGGAATCATGGAAAGAGACATCATGCGGACGCTTGGCTCCCAACGTGAGCGTTCGTTTACGCCGTTCCACCATAGCGCGAGTCAGACGCCGCCATCCCTGTCAGCAGCTTCTGATGTCCATGGGAGTCACGACATCCGCTGTGCTCATATTGTCCGCTTCGACGGGACGTGAAACGAATCTCGACCGAGCGGCTGGCCATTCGTCCGCTGCCAACCGTCCAGCCTGTGCCCAGCAGCTCGGGACAATCGGATGCCCCCTGCCACGGACGTGAAGAAGCCGGAGGATTTGGCCGCTTAGCGACCGAGCGAGGGTCGGTTGAGTGCGTGGCGCAGTGGAACATCGTCCGCGCGTGTTAGGGCGCGTGCAGTCCCGGCGCCTCGGAAGCGCCGCCGAACGTGTAACGCCGTAATGTATTACATTACAGCGTTACCGTTACAGTGTACCGCCGTATACGGGTGTCCACGGGAAACGCGCCCTCGTCGTCTCGCCCTCTCTGCCACCGCCATGGGCGGCCAGGATCAGTCAGTCCCTGTCGACGTTAGCGCGCGCGCTCGGTCGGTTGCGGTTGCACGTGCTTGTCGGCCACCGTCTTGAGTTGCGCGAGGTCGCCGCGCAGACTGCGCAGCACGTCACCGCCATAGCGGTGGGACTTTTCGAACAGCGCATCGGCCAGACGCTGCAGTGTGGTCGCATCCTCGTGCAGGACCATCTGCTTGGCGTTCAGGTGCTGGTCCTTGATGGCCACGCGGGCCAACTCGGCGCGTACGCGCTGGTCGTGCCGCACGGCATGATCGTCGTCGGCAGCGTCGGCCTTCAGGTACTCGCGCAGCGCCAGGCGGGCGCTCTTCGCGTCGGGGGCAACACGGTAGATCTCGATGGTCTGATTCTCCACAGTCAGGGCGGCCATGCGCGGCATCACCGCCTCGATCAGCACCGCCAACTTGCTCTGCGCGCGTTCTTTGACCGTGCTGAGCCAGATGCTCAGGACACGCACGGCGTGTTCGACCACGCTGGTGAGCGTCTGCACCTGACGGCGCAGCAGCGTGTTCTGCGTTTCCAGGCGGTCGGCTTCCTCCATCCGCAGTTGCGCCTCTCGCCGGGCCCTCGTCAGTTCCTCGTCCTTGGCGCGCATGGCGCCGGCATGCACGCGGATCACGCCGGCCATTTCCTCGGTGCGATCGCGGTTGATCTTGTCGATACGGGCCCTTACCCGGGCCTCAGCCGCTTGCTGAACACGGATCGCGCGGGCGCCGCTGTCCATCACCGCCCACAGCTCGTCCTGCTCGCAGCCGTACGCGCGGCAAAGCACCGTCAGCGTCTCCTCGAGCGATGATGCGCGTTGCGCGGCCGCTGCCTGGGCGGCCCGCTCGGCCTCAAGCTCCTTCCTGGCAATCTCCCGCTCGGCCGTGACCGCATCGCGCTCCATCTCAGCGTCGGCAACGCGCCTCAAGGCGTCCAGGGCACATCGGCGCCATTCGTCACCTCGTCCTGCGGCGAGTTCGGCGGCCCCGGCGGCGACAATAGCTGCCTGCTCCGCCTCAAGGGCGCGCTCGCGGTCGCGGTCCTGTTCGGCTTGGCGACCCCGCAGGTCGGTCTCCCATTCAGCCAGATGCTGCTGGCGCGCATCGAGTTCGGCAACGGCCATCTCCAGCTGCTTGGCCTGGCGATTGTGCTTGGCCTTGCTGGCGTCGTGCGGTTTGCCCTTCTCAGCCGCGATAGTGGTGCTGGCTCCAACGTGGCGCTGTGGCGCCCGGTCGGTGATCCCCAACGTTTCGAAGGACTCGACTTCCAGGCGGACCGGTGCGCCCCACGTCTCCAACATCGGGTTTACATAGTCGCGCCAATGCCGGCGGATCGCAAACTTGCCGGACCGGTCGGCGAAGGTGTCGATGACGTACTGCCGGCGCACACGCGTCCGCTTGCCACCGTCGCTGCGGGCCTCCGCGCGCTTTCGCGCCTCGTATTCCGTCTCCAGCTCGTTGATGACAATGACGTGGGCATGGGGATTTCTGCCCCGGTTTCGGTGAATTGCGCACACCGCCACCGGCTTGCGATTCTTCCCGCGCGGGCTGCGTTCGCCGTTGCGGGTCAGGCTTTCCATCCAGCCCTTCATCAGCTCGCGCTGCTGGTCATCGGTGATGTCACGCGGCAGCGCCAGAATGAAGCCCTTGATGATTCCGCTACGGCGCTTCGTCACGAATCCCTTCCACTCCCTCAGCTGCTTCTCGATGGCGGCACGGCGCTCCGCCGTGAGCGACTTGCGCCCGCTGTCCAGGAGCTTCTTCTGCTCATCGCGATGTGCCCGCTCCCACGCCTTCTGATCGGCGAAGGACGCCGACAGAGCCTTGCTGGTGGTATTGATGACGTCGCCCGAGGGTGCATCCTTTGGCAGGTCGAGGCCGGTGTGGATCAGATCGCTGTCGTGCATCTTGTCGTCGTCGACGTTGTAGTCGAGCTGCCGCATGGCGCCTTTGTGCGTCGTGATCCCCTTGATGTTGACGGTCAGGTGCAGCATCCTGGTGGTGAAGGGTGCGGTCACGGCATCATCCTCTGAGCTCATGCGTCGTGAGCTCCCGCGTTAAGAGTGACCGGCCTGCCGGTCACGCCCCGAAAGGCCGCTTGCGGCCGGAGGGCTTAACGCAAAGTGCGCTGGGGTTCATCCCCGGTGCGACGCTAAGCAGGAGCGTGGTCGCAGAAGCTTCAGCCCGCAACGGGTGCACCCGGAAAAGCTGTGCGACCTGAAAGAAATTCGGCACAGCCCCTCTCATCGCCCCCGAACTCCATACCCCAGCGGCGCCGGAACGGCGCGCGGCCTCGCTCCGCTCGGCCGAAGTCACGTCCCAGGTTGGCGCCGTTGGCGCCCTGCCACGCCCAACTGGTTCCCGGCCCTACGGCCCAAGCACCCTCCCCGCCCCTTCCAATGCAACCATCCGGGGGCTGCACCGCAGCCCCGAAGCAACCATCCTGCGCGGCTTCGCCGCGCCGCTTGCTCAGGCTTGGTGTAGCGGTCCCTGCAACGCCTGGGCCTCGCCCTCGCTCAGCTCGCGGATCAGCGCCCGGTCGCGCGCGCCGATCCGGGTCAGACCGCCGATCGATGCGTCGACGAAGGCGCGGTTTCGGCAAGAGCACATCTGGCTCTCGTGTATACGCTCGCACACGATTACGGCTCTGCAAGCAAGGCACTGCGCCGCCACGATCACCGGTCGTCCTCCATGGTTGGGGGCTGTATACTGGAGCGCTCACAAGGAGGGAGCAATGGCCGACGAACCGCTGTTTGTGTCGACTCCGCGCCCGGTGCGGTTCGCCCCGGACGGCACCCCGTGGCCAATCTGCCCGTGCGGCGAACACCAAGCCTCGGCGCCCAGCTGGCACGGCTGGCACGGTTGCCCCTGCGGCGGCGCCACGGGCGAGATCACGAGCCTCGGCACCGCGCATTGGATCCTGCAAGACAGGCCCCTTGTCGAGCAACGGCGCCAAGCCCGGCACACACGCACGGAGGCTGAGATAGCAGTCCGATTGCAGGCCAAGATCCGCTGAGGCGGACCATATACGTCAGCGAGATCACGTTCCGCTGAGGGATGGGGTCGTTGTAGCGCCAGACTTCAGGGCGGCCAGGCGCAGACCGGGGCCGCCCTTTTTCTGTCTACCCTCGTATGACGTTGGTGCAAAATGGCCGGGCCGGTGGTGTGCGAAAGCGGCCCCGCTGAAGCCGAGCCTGCGATGCCATACAAAATGAACGAGAGCTGCCGCCACAAGATCCCGAAGGTCCGGTACCGTGTGGAGAACTGGTCAGCTTACGATGCGGCGCTGCGCCGGCGGGGTGACCTGACGATCTGGGT
>NZ_JAENHM010000082.1 GCF_016595245.1 Azospirillum endophyticum | reverse complement strand
TCTGCATCCAGGCCAGCCGGTTCAGCAGGGCGCCATGGCTGTTGCCCGCCCCCTTGGGCGTCCCGGTCGAGCCGGAGGTATAGATCAGGTAGGCAAGGTTATCGGGCCGCAGACCGGATACGGGTGGGCTGTCCGGCAGGCCGCCGGCGTCCTCGGCGTCGAGCAGCAGTAGGCGGACGGCCTCGGGCAGCGCGTCGCCGCTCAGCCGGTCGGCGAGGTGGCTCTGGGTCAGCAGCAGGGCGATGCCGCCGTCCGTGGCCATGGCCTTGAGCCGGGCCGGCGGCAGGTCCGGATCGAGCGGCAGATAGGCGCCACCGGCCTTCATCACCGCCAGCAGGCCGACGACCAGCTCCAGCGAGCGTTCGGCGGCGACGCCGACCGTCACCTCCGGCCCGACGCCGAGCCCCTGCAGCCGGTGGGCCAGACGGTTCGCCTGCGCCTCCAGCTCGGCATAGCTCAGCGTCCGCCCGCCGAAGCTCAAAGCAGGTCGCGCGCCATGCAGAGCAGCCTGCTCCGCGATCACGTCAGGAACCAGCGGGCCGGCAGTCAGGCTGTCGTCACGGGATGCGTTCCAGCCGGCGAAGCTCCGCCATCCCTCCTCGTCGAGCAAACCGATCCCGCCCAACCGACGCCCCGCATCCTCGGTCAGGGCCAGCAGAAGCCCACGGATCTGGGCGGCAAGGCGACGAACCTCGTCGTCCCCGATCCGGTCGCGCCAATGGCTGAAGGTGAGCGTCAGCCGCTCTCCCGCTCCCATCAGCAGGGTCAACGGGACGCTGGTGAGTTCATGGTTCCGTGGAACGCCGAACCGCAGGCCGCCGGTGTCTCCACGGCCGAGCGCATCGGACAGCGGATAATTCTCGAACACCAGCAGGCTGTCGAACAGCATCTCGCCGCCATGGCCGGACCAGCGCTGGATGTCGGACAGCGGCGTGTATTCGTGCTCCCGCATTTCAAGGTTGCGGGCCTGGAGACCAGTCAGCCACTCCGCAACCGTCAGGGCCGGGTGCGGCGTGCCGACCAGCGGCAGCGTGTTGATGAACAAGCCGATCTGCCGCTCGATGCCCGGCAGTTCGGCCGGACGGCCGGAGACCGTGACGCCTGCCGTCACCGTGCCCTGCCCGGTCCGGCGGTGCAGAAGCAGCAGCCAGGCGGCCTGGACCAGCGTGTTGAGCGTGACCTGAGCCTGACGGGCGAAGCGGGTCAACCGTGTGGTTTCCCGTTCGTCGAAGACCAGTTCGAGAGCCCCATGCCCTTCGGCAGCATCCGGTTGCCCGCCGGCCGCAGCAATTCTCGTCGGCTGCTCGATTTCGGCGGTGCGGGCACGCCAGAAGGCCTCCGACACTTCCCGGTCGCGCCCCTGCAGCCACGCCACATGGTCGCGGAAGCGACCGCCGTCCGCCGCCGGGCTGTGGCCGGCATAGCGTTGCAGCACCTCGCCCAGAAGCTGCGAGCTGCTCCAGCCGTCCAGCAGGATGTGGTGGCTGGTCAGGATCACATGATGGCGGTCCTGACCCGTGCGCACCAGCGCCAGACGCAGCAGCGGCGGCGACGCGAGGTCGAAGCCGGCCTGCCGCTCCTCGACCGCGAGGGCCTCCAGGCGGGCANACAGGAAGCCGGCGCGCAGGCTGTCATGCTCATCGACCGCCCCCTGCCACGCCGCGTGGAAGCGGGCCACGTCCAGACCCTCCACATCCACCCGCATCTGGTTGATGTAGGCGTCGCCTCCCGGCTCGTAGAGCGCATGGAACAGCATGCCCTGCTGCATCGGCGTCAGCGGATAGAGGTCCTCCAGCTCCCGCGCCGGCAGGGCCAGGGCATCGAGCTGCGCCTGGGTCAGGCCGGCCAGCGGCACGTCCGACGGCGTCAGCCCGCCAGCCGATGCCTCGCAATGCGCCACCAGCGCCCGCAGCTCCTCCGCATAGGCCGCGGCCAGCCCCTCCACC
>NZ_JAENHM010000081.1 GCF_016595245.1 Azospirillum endophyticum | reverse complement strand
CGTTTTCCTCACCCCGAGGCAACCTGCCGCACGTCCACAGAGATATGTTGATACGTTAGCCTCCGGGGAGAGGGTCGGGGTGAGGGGGATGCGTGGCGTGCCTGCCCCGAAGGTTCTGCAATGCTCCCCCCTCACCCTAACCCTCTCCCCAGGGGGGAGAGGGGATCCTTGACGGCTTCTGAAGGACCCAGCCCATGCATGAGATCGCTCTGTGCCAATCCTTGCTGGAGCAGGCGATGAAGGCGCGGGAGGCCGATCCCTTCGGCCGGGTGGTCCGCGTCAGCCTGTCGGTTGGGCAGCAAAGCCGGGTGCAGCCGGATGCGCTGCGCCATGCCTTCGACCTGCTCAGCCGCGACACCTTCCTGGAGGGCGCCGAACTGCGGATCGACCGACCGCCGGGCGAGGCGTTCCGGCTTGTCGAGATGGAGGTGTCGTGAGGGTGATGCTTTGCGTGCCTATGATGCGTCGCATTGCCGCTGCGGCAGCCGGCGCGGAGACGTGAACACGTGAGTCGGATCAATATTGTTGCTCGGGTCGTGATCGATGAGTTCCCGATCCACGCTTCGAAAGACGTGGGGAGAGGAGGCCCGGCATGCAGGAAAAACTCGAATTTCTGATCGCGCTGGCCACGGAAAAGCATTTCGGCCGTGCGGCACAGGTCTGCGGGGTGTCGCAGCCCAACCTGTCCGCCGCGATCAAACAATTGGAATCGACGCTCGGCGTGCCGCTGGTCGACCGCGGCGCCCGCTTCATCGGCTTCACCGCCGAAGGGGAGCGGGTTCTGGACTGGGCACGGCGCATCGTCGGCGACTACAAGGCGATGCGCGCCGATGTCGAGACGATGAAACAGGGACTGACCGGCACGCTGCGGCTGGTGGTGGTGCCGACGGCGCTGCCGGTGGTCCAGCGGCTGACCGCCACCGTCTGGTCGATGCATCCCGGCATCAAGATCACCATCGCCTCCCACAGCTCCACCGAGATCCTGTCCAGGCTGGAAAACCTGGAGGCGGAGGCCGGGATCACCTATCTCGACAACGAGCCGCTCGGCAATGTGGACGAGGTGCCGCTCTACCATGAGCGTTACCATCTGATCACGGCGGCCGACGGCCCGCTCGGCGTGCGCGACAGCGTCACCTGGGAAGAGGCGGCGACCCTGCCGCTCTGCCTGCTGAACACCACCATGCAGAACCGGCGGATCATCGACCGCGCCTTCGCCGAAGCGGGGGTGCATGCCGAACCGATGCTCGAATCCAACTCGATCGTCGTGCTGACCAACCATCTCCGCACCGGCATGTGGTCGACGATCATGCCGCGGATCATGGCGGATTCGCTGCTGCTTCCCCCGACCATCCGTGCCATTCCCATCGTGGCGCCGGAGCTGTCGACCCTGATCGGCCTCGTGGTGGCCCGCCGCGATCCGCAGCCGCCGCTGACCGCGGCGCTGATCGCCGACGCCCGCCGTCTCGCTCCCGAACTGGCGACGGCCGCCTGACCAGCCTGAGCGGTGGCCCGGGTCCTGTGCAGAGACATCATTCTACAATTATCGTTTGGTGATATTGAGGAGGTCCTGGCGGAATGATCGTTAAGATTTGATGTGAAATCATATTGACCTCCAGATGACCGCTGGGCTTAATCGGGCGCCTTACAGAGTTCGCGCCGGAGAGCAGCATGATTGGACGGGATCGGCAGGTCGCAGGCGGCATCCGCCGGAGAATGGTGGTCGCCGCGGCGATGATGATGACGGCCGCCGCCGCCGTCGGCGTGCTTCCGGTTTCGGCGGGAAGTGCGGCGGCGCAGGAAGCGCGCAAGGGCGGCACGCTGAGCATCATCCTCCAGCCGGAACCGGTGACGCTCACCCCCTCGACCAACATGGCGCAGCCGACCCAGGTGGTGGCCGGCAATATCTTCGACGGCTTGGTCGCCTATGATTTCGACCTGAAGCCGAAGCCCGCCCTGGCCGAACGCTGGGAGGTGGCGCCCGACGGGCTGACCATCACCTTCCACCTGCGCAGCGGCGTGAAATGGCATGACGGCAAGCCCTTCTCGGCCGCCGACGTGAAATGGTCGCTGGAGAACATCTGGAAGACCATCCACCCGCGCAACAAGTCGCTGTTCGAGAACGTCACCCAGGTCGACACCCCCGACGACTCCACCGTCATCCTGCGGTTGTCCAAGCCGTCGCTGCCGATCCTGTCGGTGCTGAACGGCGTCGGCGCCCCGATCCTGCCCAAGCATCTCTACGAGGGCACGGACATCCTGAACAACCCCTACAACAACAAGCCGGTCGGCACCGGCCCCTTCGTCTTCAAGGAGTGGAAGCGCGGCGAGTATGTCGAGCTGGCCCGCAATCCCGATTACTGGGAGGCCGGCAAGCCTTATCTCGACCGGCTGCTGTTCCGCATCATCCCCGATGCGGCCGCCCGCGCCGCCGCCATCGAGAAGGGGGAGATCCAGTACGCCCCCTACAACCCGGTGCCCTTCCGCGATGCCGAGCGGCTGTCCAAGCTGCCGCGCCTGAAGGTCGACACCCGCGGCTATGAGTGGCTGTCGCCGCTGCTCTATCTCGATTTCAACGTCGAGAACCAGTATCTGAAGGATGTCCGGGTGCGCCGGGCCATCGCCCACGCCATCGACCGCGCCGCCCTGGCGAAGATCGTCTGGTTCGGCTACGCCAAGCCGGCGATCAGCCCGGTGCCGTCGTCGCTCGTCACCTTCCACAACGCCAAGCTGCCGCAATATCCCTTCGACGTGAAGAAGGCCGAGGCGTTGCTGGACGAGGCCGGCTTCAAGCGCGACGCCAACGGCGTCCGCTTCACCCTGACCCATGATTTCCTGCCCTATGGCGACGACTACCGCCGCACCGGGGAGTTCCTGAAGCAGGCGCTGAAGCGCGTCGGCATCGAGGTCACCATCCGCTCGCAGGACAGCGCCGCCTTCATCAAGCGGGTCTATGTCGACCGCGATTTCGACTTCGCCATCTCCTACAACAACGCCTTCCCCGATCCGCAGATCGGCGTGGTCCGCGCCTTCTGGTCGGGCTGGCTCGGCACCGGCACGCCCTGGACCAACGGGTCGGGATACCGCAATGCCAGGGCCGACGCGCTGATCCAGGAAGCCGGCGTCGAGGGCGATCCGGCCAAGCGCGTCGCCGAGTTCAACGAGTTCCAGGACATCGTGCTGGGCGACGTGCCGTCGCTGCCGCTGCTGGAGCTGAACTTCTTCTCGGTCTATTCGGCCGACCTCCAGGGCATCGTCGAACAGGGCGACCAAGTCTATTCGTCGCTGAAGAACGCCCGCTTCGTCGACGCCCCGAAGGCGAACTGACGCATCGTGCTGACCTATCTCAGGCGGAGCGCCGCCCAGCTGGTCTTCGTCCTGCTGGGCATCGCGCTGATCAACTTCTTCCTGCTGCATCTGGCGCCCGGCGACGCGGCCCAGGTGCTGGCGGGCGAGTCCGGGGCGGCGACGCCGGAATACATGGAGGCGCTGCGCCGCCAGTTCGGGCTGGACCAGCCGCTCTACATCCAGTTCCTCCGCTATCTCGGCAATCTGGCGACCTTCGACCTCGGCTATTCCTTCCGCCAGTCGCTGCCGGTGTCGGAGCTGATCCTGCAGCGCCTGCCGGCAACCTTGCTACTGATGGGAACGGCGATCGGCTTCGCGCTGGTCGCCGGCTGCTCGCTGGGCTTCCTCGCCGCCCGGCGGGCAGGCAAGCTGACCGACACGGTGATTTCCATCGTGGCGCTGCTGTTCTACGCCACGCCGGTGTTCTGGGTCGGCATCATGCTGATCGTCGTCTTCTCCGTCATTCTGGACTGGCTGCCGGTCGGCGGCATGACCAGCGTCGAGGCCAACCTGAGCGGCCTTGCCCTGGTCGGCGACGTGGCGCTGCATCTGGTGCTGCCGGCGGTGACGCTCGGGCTGTTCTACCTCGCCATCTATGCCCGGCTGATGCGGGCGGCGATGCTGGAGGTCTACGGCCAGGATTTCGTCCGCACCGCACGGGCCAAGGGGGTGCGACCGCGCCGCATCGCTTGGCGCCACGTCCTGCGCAACGCCCTGCTGCCGATCGTCACCACGCTCGGCGTGCAGCTCGGCTCCATCCTCGGCGGGGCGGTGCTGGTCGAGACGGTGTTCTCCTGGCCGGGGCTCGGCCGGCTGGCCTTCTCGGCGCTGTTCCAGCGCGACCTCAACCTGCTGCTCGGCATCCTGTTCTGCTCGTCGGTGGTCGTGGTTCTCGTCAACATCGCGGTCGATCTGGTCTATACGCTGCTCGACCCGCGCATCGAACTCGGCTGACCGATGGCCCTTCCCGACACCGCTTCCCTGCCGCCGACGCGGACCGATTTCCGCGACCGCACCGTCGGCCGGCTGCTGCGCCGTCCCTCGGCGCTGGTGGGATTGATCCTGCTGGCGGGCATCCTCGCCATGGCGGGTTTCGCCGACATCGCCTTTCCCGGCGATCCGCTCGACATGGCGGGCACGCCGCTGCTGCGTCCGGGCGACGCGGCGGAGTTCCCGCTCGGCACCGACATGATGGGGCGCGACCTTGCATCGGGCATCTTCCACGGTGCCCGCGTCTCGCTGCTGATCGGCGGGGTGGCGGCGCTGGTCTCGCTGGTGATCGGCATCGGCATCGGCGCGCTGTCCGGCTATTACGGCGGCAGGGTCGACCGGGCGCTGATGCGGGTGACCGAACTGTTCCAGACCATCCCGCCCTTCCTGTTCACGCTGGCGCTGGTCGCCATCCTGCAACCCTCCATCGCCACCATCACCACGGCGATCGGCATCACCTCCTGGTCGGGGCTGGCCCGGCTGGTGCGGGCGGAGGTGCTGCGCCTGCGCAACAGCGAGCTGGCGCAGGCCTCGATCATCCTCGGCGCGTCGGATGCCCGGATCATCTTCCTACACATCCTGCCGAACACGCTGGCGCCGGTGATCGTCTCGGCCTCCATCCTGGTGGCGACCGCCATCCTCACCGAATCCTCGCTCTCCTTCCTCGGCCTCGGCGATCCCAACGTCGTCAGCTGGGGCGGCATGGTCGGCGCCGGACGCGAGACGATCCGCACCGATCCGCATGTCGCCGCCATTCCCGGCGTCGCCATCGTCATCGCCGTGCTGGCGCTGAACCTGCTGGGCGACGGCCTGAACGACGTGCTGAACGGCAAGGGGGAGCGGCGGTGAGCGATCCCATCCCGGCCGATCCCGTTCTTGCCGTCGACGGCCTCTCCATCGCCTTCCAGACCCGGCGCGGCCTGCTGCCGGCGGTGCGCGACCTGTCCTTTTCGGTCGGGCGCGGCGAGATGCTGGCCATCGTCGGCGAGAGCGGCTGCGGCAAGTCGCTGACCGCGCTGGCCCTGCTCGGCCTCGTGCCGACGCCCGGCCGGGTGACCGGCGGTGCGGTGCGGCTGGAGGGCCGCAACCTGCTGGCGCTCGACGAGGCGGCGCTGCGGCATGTGCGTGGCGCCCGCATCTCGATGATCTTCCAGGAGCCGATGACCGCGCTCAACCCGGTGCTGACCGTCGGCGAGCAGATCATGGAGGCGATCCTCGAACATGAGCCGGTCAGCCGCAAGGCGGCGCGCGAGCGGACGCTGGCGCTGCTGGAGCGGGTGCGCATTCCCGATCCGGCGCGCCGCTTCGCCGAATATCCGCACCGCATGTCCGGCGGCATGCGCCAGCGGGTGATGATCGCCATGGCGCTGGCCGGGGCGCCCGCCGTGCTGGTCGCCGACGAGCCGACCACCGCGCTCGACGTCACCATCCAGGCGCAGATCCTGTCGTTGATCGACGAGCTGCGGCGGGAGCAGGGCACCGCCGTGGTCTTCATCACCCATGACCTCGGCGTGGTGTCGCGCTATGTCGACCGCGTCCTGGTGATGTATGCCGGCCGCAAGGTGGAGGAGCGCGACACCCGCGACCTCTTCGCCGATCCCTTCCATCCCTACACCCAGGGCCTGATAGCGGCGCAGCCGCGGGGCCTGATAGCGGCCCAGCCGCGCGGCCTCGCAGCCCGGTCGCAAGCCGATGCCCGACTGCCTGGGGTGGCGCGGGAGCGTCTGACCGAAATTCCCGGCACGGTTCCGGCGCTGGCGGCGATGCCGCCGGGATGCGCTTTCGCCCCGCGCTGCCCGCTGGCCGACGACCTTTGCGCCCGGACCGTCCCGCCGCCGCGCCCGGCCGGCAGCGGCCTCGTCGCCTGCCATCACGCGGGAGAGAGCCATGCCATCTGACGCCAGCCCCGCCACCGTCCCCGTCCTGTCGGTGTGCGGGCTTTCGGTGGATTACGCGACGGCGCGCGGCGTGGTCCATGCGCTGGACGACGTGTCCTTCGAGCTGGCATCCGGCGAAACGCTGGGCATCGTCGGCGAATCCGGCTGCGGAAAATCGACCCTGGCGCGGGCCGTCGTCCGGCTGGTCGACCCCAGCGCCGGCACCATCCGGTTGGGGGAGGAGGACATCACCCACGCCTCGCGGCGGCAGCTGCGGGCGGCCCGGCGCGACATCCAGATGGTGTTGCAGGATCCGGCGGCCTCGCTCGATCCGCGCTGGACGGTCGGGGAGCTGCTGGCCGAGCCGCTGGCGATCCACCGCATCGGCAGCCGGGCCGAGCGGCGCGGGCGGGTCGCCGACCTGCTGCGCAAGGTCGGGCTGCCGCCCGAGGCGGCGGGCCGGCGGCCGCACGAGTTCTCCGGCGGCCAGCGCCAGCGCATCGGCATCGCCCGCGCGCTCGCCTTGGAGCCGAAGATCGTGGTGCTGGACGAACCCGTCTCGGCGCTCGACGTCTCGGTCCAGGCCCAGATCCTCAATCTGCTGACCGACCTCCAGCGGACGCTGGGCGTCAGCTTCCTGTTCATCGGCCACGACCTGTCGGTGGTGGAGTACATCTCCGACCGGGTGGCGGTGATGTATCTCGGCCGCATCGTCGAGCTGGGCGACCGCGACAGCCTGTGGCGTCGCCCGGCCCACCCCTACACCCGTGCCCTGCTCGACGCCGCTCCCCGGATCGATGGGCCGGCCGTGCCGACCGGGCCGGGATTGAGCGGCGACACGCCCAGCCCCTACGACCTGCCGACGGGCTGCCGCTTCCACACCCGCTGCCCGATCGCCACCGAGCTTTGCCGGCACGAGGCGCCGGCGACGCGGGAGCTGTCGCCGGGCCATCTCGTCGCCTGCCATTTCCCCGACACCGGGGCGGAGCCGTCCTCCTCCGCCCGTTTCGGCTCCGGCATCTGAGCGCCGGCCTCCGTCAGGCCGTCAGGAACAGCGCCGAGGTCCAGACCCGCGACTGGTCGCGCTGGCGGGCGGTGAGGAACAGCGGATGCTCGCGGTCCGCCGCGAGATCCAGCCCGGCCAGCGGGATCTGCCCGGAGAGGTCGCGGGGCAGCGGCGCCTCGGTGACGCGCTCCACCGTCACCTCCAGCTCGGTGCCGGGCAGAACGCGGGTGATGCCCCCCGACGGGCCCGCGGCCCCGTCGAGCAGCGCGTCGCCGTCGATCTCCAGCACCGCCTGCGGCGCATGCGGGTTGGGCGGCGGCGTCAGCGGGTTGCCGACCTTCACATAGGTGCCGATGTCGAGATCGACCCGGATGCGGGTGCCGGCCAGCCGCGACAGCGTCAGCTCGATGCCGTCGGTGTCGCCGTGGGTCACGGTGCGCAACGCCACGGTGGTGGCGTCCTGCCGCCAGCAGCCCTGTTCGGGATGGTCGAAGCCGAAGGGATCGACCCGCTGCACCGCCGCCCCGGTAACGGTGATGCCGCCGCTCCAATAGGCGCCGCGGTAGCGGTCCTTGATGCGGGCACCGCCCAGGCGCAGGCGGATGCGGCGCTCCGACAATCCCAGTTCGCGGTGCAGGTCGCGTTCCCACAGCAGCGTCTCGCCGTCGTAAAGCCGCAGGCTTTCCCAGCCGCGGTCGCCGAGCAGCCGGTAGTCGAGCGCATCGTCCGCCGACGCCTGCACCACTTCGCCCATCCAGCGGTCGCCCAGCCGCAGGGCGGCGAAGCTGCGCTCGCCGGTGGTGGCGAAGGTCCGGCGCGCGCGCAACGCCCGGCCGATGGTGGCGCGGTCGAGCCGGTCGGCCAGCACCCCGGTCAGCCCGCCGCGCGCGCCGAACACCGCGGTGGCCGGCGCGCCGCCGCCGCAGCGGCCTTGGTGCTCGTCGCTGCTGGCCGAGGCGCCTAGCCGGTAGCCGCGGGCCAGCGCCTCGGCATAGACCCAGTGGAACTGGCCCCAGGCGGAGCCGATCTCGATCAGACGCTCCAGGTCCGGATGGTGCCAGTCGAGATTGCAGCGCCGGCCGCCGACATGCGGGATCAGCAGATGGCCTTCCGGGTCGTCCTGATAGGCGGCATAGAGGTCGTCCAGCGGCCATGCGCCGGGACGCAGCTTGCCGCGGGTCGATTCGTTCCATTCGAAGGAGCGGACCGGCTGTCCCCGGCTGTCGGTGGGGAATTGCGGCACGCCGTCGCGCAGGAAGACGACGTTGTGGTCGCCGCCGGCCGCCGAGTTGCCGCACCATTCGGTGCCGGGATAGCAGACGAAGCGATCGGCCTCGTTGAGGTCGTCGATCAGCCCGACCGCCTCGCTCCAGGCCTTTTCGGTGACGTTGAAATCATTGGCGGTGTAGCCGAGCACGTCCAGCCCGGCGACGTCGCGGCCGTAGGACAGGTTGTAGGCGGTGTCGTTGGTGCCGACGGTGTCGTTGGAGTGGACATGCAGGTCGGCGTAGAAGGCGCGTGGCGCGTCCTCCTCGACGGTGACGAAGGCTTCGGCGGGGATTAGCCCCTCGGCGGTGGCGGCGATCCGCCATTCTCCATTGGAAAATTCGACCTCCCGGCGGTGCACCCGCCAGCCATAAGCATGGGGGGCGTCGTCGGGGTTGGACGAGAGCGTCAGTTGCTGGGTGGCTTCCCCCTGCGGGCCAGCCAGAGTCAGGGTGGCGTCGATGGTCCCGTCGGTGCAGCAGTTGCCCCAGACGTCCTCGGCGCGCAGCAGCAGGCTTGCCGGGCCGGGCGCCGTCAGACGCGGTGCCACCAGACGCAGGGCGGCGGGGGCGCCGGGAACGATGTCGATCACGCAGTCGCCGGGCACCTCGGCGTATTTCTGGCTGCCCAGCGGGTCGATGAAAACGCGGAAGCGGAAGCCCTGCTCGACGAAGCTCTGCACCCGCGTGCCCGGCCCGCCGCGCCGCCGGTCGCCGAGCCGAATGACGATGCGGTCGCCGGGGTTGAGGTAGCCGTCGATCACGTCGATGACGATGGCCTTCTGGTAGGGGCGCTCGTGGCCCTTCTGGTCGAAACGCACCTTCAGCGCCTGGATCGTCGCCGGGCTCTGCCCGGGAACCAGCGGTCCGGCCTCGTATTCGGCCGAGACATAGTTGGCGGCCTGCGGGTCGCTGGTCTGGAACAGCGCCCAGTCCGAATAGAACTTCATCGCCAGCTTGATGCCGGCCCCGTCGGCAAGGCCCGACGCGCCGACCTCGTAGACCAGCTGAAGCTCGGTCCACTCGCCGGCCACCAACCGGCGGTGCGAACAGCTGGTCGATCCCAGGAAGGGACGGTCCTTGTTGCGCTCGTACAGCCCGACGGGGGCGATGTGGCGGACAGGCGGCTGGGCTTCGGACATGGCGGCGTTTCCTCCGGCTTTCTGTGAGTTCTTCGGGTCAGGCGAGGAGCCAGTGGCGATAGCGCTGCTCGATGCGGAAAGCCGGGTTTCCGGTAATCCGGGCGATCGTGCCGATGATGGCAGCGCCCGACAGGACACGAATTCCACCGTTCATATCCGTTCTTTGCAGCCGATGAACTGCCTCAAGTCGATAATACAATATAATACAAACAAGAAATTCAACAGGATTCGGCATTGGCCGTTGTGGAGTCCCGCGGGGCTTGAGCCATCGCGTCGCCGATGGCATCAAGGCGGCGTGCTCAGGGCGATCGGGCCGGTCAATGAGGGGGAGGGGGCAGGGTGGCCCTGGTGCGAGACAATGCGACGGCGCTGTACCGGCAGATCGCCGACCAACTGCGCGACGAGATCGCCGCCCGCCGGTTCGAGCCGTCGGGACGGCTGCCGACGGAAAGCGAGATCGGCGCCCGCTTCGGCGTCAGCCGGGTCACGGTCAGACTGGCGCTCGACCGGCTGGAGGCGGCGGGGCTGATCGAGCGCCGCAAGGGCAAGGGAACCTTCACGGCCGGCAAGCGTGTCCAGCATCCGCTCGACCGCCTGCGCAGCTTCCACGAATCGCTGCGTTTGCAAGGGTTGGATGCCGCGATGCGTCCGCTGTCGGCGGGGATGGTCGCAACGCCGCCGGACCTGCAGGAGGATTTCGGCCCCCGTTGCCTGGAGGTTCGCCGCCTGCACCTGGTGAACGGCGAGCCGGTGGCGTTGGGCCGCAGCCTGTTGCCGCCGGCCCTGGAGCCCGTCGACTGGCAGGGAGCCGGGCACAAGCCGATCTACGGAATCCTGCAGGATATCGTCGGCAAGCCGGTCGGCAGTGCCGACATCGAGGTGAAAGCGGCGGCGGCCGATACCGAGGTGGCGGCGGCGCTCGGCCTGCCGTCGGGTGCGCCGGTGCTGGTGATGGACCGTCGTTCCGTCTTCGTCGGCGGCGGCTGCGCCGACCATTCGGTGTTCCACATCCGCTCCGAGCGCTACAGCTTCATCCTGTCCCATCGCTGGGAGGGGTAGCGTCAGGGCGAGGGAAGGATGCCGGTTCTTCACCGGGAGGGCATCGCCATGGCGGCGTCACCTGGCGAGATCGACTTTCGGCCTACCTGAGCAGGCCTGTCTGGTCGAGGCGGTCGATCAGGGTCCTCTTGCGGGCATGCCGGGCACTCAACCGTGCGATGCGGGTGCGGAAGTCCTCGTTTCGGCCATCGCGTTGGGCGAGCGCCCTGAGGTCCAGCAGGAGGCTCACGGCCTCCTCGTATTCGGCGGCGCGCTTGGCCTCGATCAGATCCTCCACCTTCCGCCAGGCGCTCTCGACACGCGTCGCCAAGGCATCGAGCCGGCGCGACCGGGTCTCCGCCTCGGCGCGCTCCCGGCGTACCCGCTCGGCGGCGGCGCGTTCGGCTTCGATCCTCCGCCGTTCCTCGGCATGGGCTTCCGCCGCGGACAGCAGGTCGCCGACACGGCGTGCGGGTCGTGGCGGGCCGGATGTCCCGGTTAGCGCCTTCCGGCAGCGGCGGCGCAATTCGGCCGGCACCGTCGCGCCGTCGCCGCAAGCCAGCCGTGTCAGAAGCTCGTCCTTTTCGGCGGCGGGCAGCGCCCGGATGAACGCGCCGAGCACCTCGTCGGTGAGCGGGTCGCTGGGCTGTTCGTCCCCTGCGGCGGCTGCGGCGAGCAGATCCTGGTCCAGCTGGACATAGTCGGCGAAGGCCCGCAACGCGCCGTCGAGCCGCGACAGGCCGGGTGGCCGGGGCGCTTCGGCATCGTCCTCATCCACCTCGCCGCGCTGCACGGCAAGCAGCCACCCGAGATAGAGGCAGCGCAGATCGCCCTCCAGCAACTGGGCGCGCAACGGGGCCAGGGCCGCCATCCATCCCGATCCGTCGTCCTCGCCGTCGATCTCCAGGTCATCCGCGGTGAAGGCCAGCACGATGCCGTCGCCCTTTTGCTCGGCCCGGAGCGTCCAGTCGACGGCATAGGGCTGGATCAGCTCGATATCGAACAGGCGTCGCGGCAGCCGGACCATGAAGGACCGTATGGACCAGAAGGCCATGTAGACCTGCAGATCGAACCAGCGCCCCATCATCTCGGTCGGGCTCGCTTTCAGATCGCCCCATTCGTAATGGTTGGTGAAGCTTGCGGCTGTGATCCGCGCCCGCGAGGAGATGGCTCTGAGCGCCGCCTGGTCCCCGGCGCTCAGCGGCCGGTCCATCGCCTGGAACTCGTAATATTGATACTCGCTCATGCCATCGCCCGGATGAGATCGGAAGAAGGGGGACATCCCGCAGCGTGCCGGTGCAGGACCGGACGGTGCCGGATCGGCGCGTGCCTGCACCGATCGTGCGAAGAAACATTGCCCGGAACGATCCTCCTGTCCATCCAACAGGCGAACCCAACCGATCACCGTCCAGGCTGCTTCGACGCCAAGGGCCACCGCGACGCCGCGATGGAACTGGGCGATGGCCTGCACCACCGCCAAGCCAAGGCCGCTGCCGCCGCTCTCTCGTGAGCGGGAGTCGTCGCTCCGCCAGAGGGATCGGCGCGGCTGAGACGCGTCCCCCCCTTCGAACCGCGAAACGTCGCCTTGGCGGCGTTGGTCAGCCATACCGGATTCCGGCAAAGCCGGGTTGGTCCAGCAGGGCTCGAAGAGCCTCGGCCAACCCATGGGAGCGGATGATCGACTGGTGGTCTCCATCGATCACCCGGACGATCGCCTGCCCGACCCCGGCCCATTCGTCGGGATCGGCCCCCTTGCGGAAGGGCGTGTCCGACAGCGTCTGGTCCGCCCGTCAGACCTGCAGGGGGGACGCCAGCTTGGGCAGGGTGAAGTCCCGCATCAGCCGATGGCAGTCCACGAACGGCCGCATCTGCAGGGCTTAAAGGTCGCGCGGCCGGTCCATCGCGGCCGGCAAAGCGGCCCGGAACCAGTCGCGCGCCCGCTCGGCGCGCGCGGCCCCCGGCAGGCCGCACACCGTGGCATCGACCCCCCCGGGACTGGATCAGCGGTACGTAGGAGCGGGCATGGCCGCCGGCCGGGTGGAACAGGAACAGCGGCCGCGCCCCCTCGGACCGGGCGGATTGCAGCGTGATCAGCGTTTCGCCGTCCCGCCGCTCCACCGCCTGCAGCTCCGCCGCCATGTCCTTCAGGACCGGATGAAGGAAGGGCAAGGGGAAGGGCACCGGCAGTTCCAGCCGATCGCGGATCGCGGCGACGAGGCGTGTCGCGGAGAGGGAGTTTCCGCCGAGCGCGAAGAAGTCGTCGTCGCGCCCGGCGTCGCCGATGCCAAGGATCTTGCCCCAGATGCCGGCGAGCCACCGCTCGGTGTCGCCCTGCGGCGGGGCGTGGAGGACGGCGCGCGGCTTGCCCGGCCGGGGGGAAGGGCGTTGCGGTCGACCTTGCCGTTGGGGTTCAGCGGCAGGGCAGGCAGCACCCGTCTCACCGCTGCCGGCACCATCGGCGCCGGCAGCCGCTCCGCCAGGGCGGCTCGCAGCCGGTCGCCGTCCAGGCCGCCATCCAGGCCGCCGTCGAGATCCCGGGGCGAGGCGGAAACGGTGCCGATGCCGGCTTCGTCTTCGGGCCCGTCGACCTGTCGGTGGCGCAGGGCGAACTGGTCTTCATCATCGGCGGCAACGGGTCGGGCAAGTCGACCTTCGCCCGGCTGATGGCCGGCCTGTAACCGCCGGAGCAGGGCGGCATCCGCTTCGCCGGCCGCGCCATCACGACAGCGGAGAGGGATTGGTACCGCCAGCATGTGGCGGTCATCCTCGGCGACCTCCATCTGTTCCGGCAGGCTCTGGCCGCCGACGGCGAGACCCCGTCGATGGAGGCGGCCGACCGGCCGTTGCGCTTGCTGGCGCTCGACGGCAAGGTGCAGCTCGCCGGCGGAGCCTGGAGCACCGTCTCGCTGTCGCAAGGGCAGCGCAAGAGGCTGGCGCTGATCGCCGGCATCCTGGAGAACAAGTCGATCCTGATCCTGGATGAATGGGCCGCCGACCAGGATCCGGAATTCCGCCGCATCTTCTATACGGGGATCCTGCCTCTTCTGGAGGAGCAGGGCAAGACGATCATCGCCATCACGCATGACGACCATTATTTCATTTCGACGTCGCGGATTCCCTCTACAAGATGGAGAGCGGCGTGCTGACCCGCATCCGCGGCGGAAGCGGCGGAGCGCGGCTCGGCGATTTGGCGGCAGGGCCGCGGCAGGATGTCCCCAGGATGTCCTTTGAGGGCTGATCCGACCTGCGCCGGGCTTGCCGGAGGCCTCCATTTCCCAGAAGAATGGGGGCATCGCGGCGAGGCGGATATCATCCGGCCAAGCCGTTGAAGCCCGTGAGAGCACGGTCCGGGTGCTGTTCGGCCGTGGTCGATCCGGCGGGAGGCGCTGCGCTGCGTGCCCGGCCGCCCGATGAAACCGGCCAGGGCGCCGACAGCCTGCGCTTCCGCCATCCCGGCGCCGAACCCGCGCTGGATCTCGGCGGGGTGGGGGTGTTCCGGGCTTGCGCGAACCCCAAGCGGACGTGAAATTCCCGGAAGGTTCGCAGCGCAATGCTTTCAATGGGTTGGCTTCGATGGCATCGTGATCGGCATCTGGCCGGGCAAGATCGCGGGGTGGTTCGCGCTCGATCCGGGATTGTGGGTTCCTGAACAAGTGGATATTGACTGGCAGTCGCCTCCTGCGCGGAGGCGTGGATTGAAACACCATCAACAACAACCTGCGAGCGGTCGACGCCATGTCGCCTCCTGCGCGGAGGCGTGGATTGAAACGACAGCGCATGGGCGATGTCGGTGATGAGGATGTGGTCGCCTCCTGCGCGGAGGCGTGGATTGAAACATGTCCCCTCGGTACCGGTCGATGTTCGATCGGACGTCGCCTCCTGCGCGGAGGCGTGGATTGAAACCGCACTGGTAGACGACGCACAGGGACGGCGTGCCGGTCGCCTCCTGCGCGGAGGCGTGGATTGAAACACCGGCCACCAGAACGAGACCATGCTGCGCGCGGCCGTCGCCTCCTGCGCGGAGGCGTGGATTGAAACTTCGCGAGTAGCGCTTTCGCCGCATAGGCGGTTGCGTCGCCTCCTGCGCGGAGGCGTGGATTGAAACGACCCGGCCGGCCGCGACAACCGTTCCCTGCGCCGGGCGTCGCCTCCTGCGCGGAGGCGTGGATTGAAACGACCTGACCGAGCCGTGCCCGGCATGCCCGTTCCGTCGCCTCCTGCGCGGAGGCGTGGATTGAAACGACGTTGGGCGGCTCCCAGACCTATGGCACCAGCGTCGCCTCCTGCGCGGAGGCGTGGATTGAAACCATCCGGGCGAGCGCCAGCTCCAGCGCGGGGATTGTCGCCTCCTGCGCGGAGGCGTGGATTGAAACCGTTGCGCTTGCACCAGCCGGCGACCGCGTCGCGGGTCGCCTCCTGCGCGGAGGCGTGGATTGAAACCACCGTCGCCGCTTCGACCTCCGGCCGTCCGATGGTCGCCTCCTGCGCGGAGGCGTGGATTGAAACGGGCCCGGTGATCCCCATCCCGGCAAGGTCATCCGTCGCCTCCTGCGCGGAGGCGTGGATTGAAACAACCGCGTTATCCGGCCCGATGATCGGGGCGCCGCTGGTCGCCTCCTGCGCGGAGGCGTGGATTGAAACTGTCGCTGTCGCGGGCCGCTCTGCCGGGCGAGGCCGTCGCCTCCTGCGCGGAGGCGTGGATTGAAACGACACGCGCGGCGTGGTGACGTGGATGACCGCGGGTCGCCTCCTGCGCGGAGGCGTGGATTGAAACACCAGCTCGTGTAGCGCCTTGTCGGCGCCCTCCGGTCGCCTCCTGCGCGGAGGCGTGGATTGAAACGCGTTACGGGGCGCCTGTAACGCAGTATCGGCTGTCGCCTCCTGCGCGGAGGCGTGGATTGAAACGCGATCCTCAAGCTCGGCAAGGACATCGAGAACTGGTCGCCTCCTGCGCGGAGGCGTGGATTGAAACTCCATCTGGGCGCGCAGGAAGGCGCCGCGCGGGTGTCGCCTCCTGCGCGGAGGCGTGGATTGAAACGCCCTATCCTTGCATGCAGCGATATGCACGAAGGGTCGCCTCCTACGCGGAGGCGTGGATTGAAACCAACAGTCAGTGCGGTTACTGTGGCAACAGCAGCTGTCGCCTCCTACGCGGAGGCGTGGATTGAAACCTTATAGGACATCGCGAGTCCGCGGAAGGCGTCGGTCGCCTCCTACGCGGAGGCGTGGATTGAAACTTCTCCATGATCGCTCGGGCTTTGTTCCGGGAGGAAGTCGCCTCCTACGCGGAGGCGTGGATTGAAACACCCTCGCGGGGTGGGAGGGCGCGACCGCGGCCGGTCGCCTCCTACGCGGAGGCGTGGATTGAAACCAGGGCGCAGCGGCGTTCGACGGGCGGCAGTCCCGTCGCCTCCTACGCGGAGGCGTGGATTGAAACGCGGCCATGTGGGCGAGGATCAGCTTGTGCCGCTGTCGCCTCCTACGCGGAGGCGTGGATTGAAACGGGACCCATACGACCGGCAAATCGTTGTTGACGCGTCGCCTCCTACGCGGAGGCGTGGATTGAAACGTCGCCCAACGGTCGAGGTCCGCTATCGCGGCGTGTCGCCTCCTACGCGGAGGCGTGGATTGAAACAACGTGGTTTCGACCGTCTGGACCCGCTTCGCCACGTCGCCTCCTACGCGGAGGCGTGGATTGAAACCGCCAGCTCACGGCGGAGGCACCCAAGCTGGAGAAGGTCGCCTCCTACGCGGAGGCGTGGATTGAAACGCGGGTGCTGGGCGCCGATGCCGGCGCCTCCGCGTCGCCTCCTACGCGGAGGCGTGGATTGAAACCTCCGGCTTGGCCCTCCGTCCCGTCGTCAGTGAAGGTCGCCTCCTACGCGGAGGCGTGGATTGAAACGTGAGGACGGTTCGCTGGAGGCCGCCAGCAAGCCGGTCGCCTCCTACGCGGAGGCGTGGATTGAAACAGGGTCGCAGCTCCGGTGATGCTGAATCCCGCGAGTCGCCTCCTACGCGGAGGCGTGGATTGAAACCGCATCCGTCATCTTGCGTCTGGTCAGGGCCGAANCCGCATCCGTCATCTTGCGTCTGGTCAGGGCCGAAGGTCGCCTCCTACGCGGAGGCGTGGATTGAAACAGGGTCGCAGCTCCGGTGATGCTGAATCCCGCGAGTCGCCTCCTACGCGGAGGCGTGGATTGAAACCACTGAGAAGTCGCAGGTTTTCGTCAAGCTGGTCGTCGCCTCCTGCGCGGAGGCGTGGATTGAAACTTGCCTTCCAGGCCGCCAGCCAGCGTGGGCGGGCGGTCGCCTCCTACGCGGAGGCGTGGATTGAAACGCGTCCTGAATGTCCATGACGGCGTCGATGTTGTCGTCGCCTCCTACGCGGAGGCGTGGATTGAAACGCCATTCCCGACCGTCCCAGCGCCGCGCGCGGGCGTCGCCTCCTACGCGGAGGCGTGGATTGAAACTTGGCGGTGCCGGCCGCCGCCGGCCTAGGCTTTGTGTCGCTTCCTACGCGGACAGGGCTCCGAAGCCGGGTTAACAGCGGTTTACGAACGTCGAAGTTTCTGATTCGGTGGAG
>NZ_JAENHM010000080.1 GCF_016595245.1 Azospirillum endophyticum | reverse complement strand
TCGCAACTTGAACGAATCACAGGTCGGCGAAATTACGCAACTTTATTTCCGGTCAGCCTCTCAGCCAGTCGGCCAACGGCGGTCCCGCCGCCCCGCTCTGCGCGATCAGCCTTCTCGGCCAGACGACGGACGTGATCGTACCGATTCAATATGTGCTGCTGATGTTCGCCACCCAGACCGTCAACACCGGCACCGTGCTCTACAACGCCTACACGCAGAGCGTTTCCGTGGATCTGACGGGGGCGCCCGGCAACGCCCGTTCGGTCAGCTATGTCGTCAACCAGGGATGGCAGACCGACGGGGCGACCTGGGCGAAGGTCTATGCGCCGAACGCCGCGCTGAAGCCGCTGCTGATCAATCCCCAGTGATGCCTCACGGCGGCGGCGTCCGGATTGCCATGCGCAGTCCGGCGCCGCCGCCGCACCGGCCGGATCCTGTCGATCAAACAACGGGATCGACCAGGCAGCGAATGGCACCCCCGGAGATCGGTGATGAGCGCCCAAAGCAATTTCTACATCACCATAACGATCGAATCGTCCACATTCACCGGGCTGAAGACTTCAGGCTACAACCTCTTCGGAATGGTCGGCGTCGTCAGTTCGAACAAAAGCGGCAGGCCGGCGGTCGCCGTCTGTACCAACGCCTATCTCCAGAACAACATCGTGACGCTGTCGGGCCAGTTGACCGCCTATGATTCGATTTCCCAGATCGCCGA
Organism: Azospirillum endophyticum; assembly: GCF_016595245.1. Lineage (GTDB taxonomy): Bacteria > Pseudomonadota > Alphaproteobacteria > Azospirillales > Azospirillaceae > Azospirillum > Azospirillum endophyticum. The sequence goes on along the minus strand of NZ_JAENHM010000080.1, from coordinate 47,738 downwards.
CAACAGCACGATCACGATCGGAAGCCCAGCCGCGATCGCCGCCGGACAAATCGCCACCATCGATCCCAGCGGCTCCCTCTCGGTGGCCTCCGGCGCCCCTGCCGGCACCGTTTACTTCGTCAACGGCGCCTCCACCAGCTACACCGTCGGCATCGCCCGCAGCCTGTCCCTGTCGAACGTTCCGTCCTCCGCTGTGCCGTCCGTGGCCTTCAACGCGCAACCGACCTTCATGGTGACGACGGCGCCGACCGGGTCCGCCCTGTTCTTCTTCGGAACCCCGACCTATCGGGCCGGAACGATCCTGACGACCTGCTTCGGCTCCGCCGTCGCGATCGACCTGGCGACGGCCCCGGCCGACGGCGTGACCCTGATCTACGACCAGACCCAGGGCGGATGGCTGACGAACGGCGCCTCCTACCTGACGAAGATCGCGGCCGGCAGCACCATCACGCCGGTTCTGATCCAACAGCCTGGCCCGGACACTCCCGCCGCTTTCGCCCTCATGATCCAAGACGATCCCGTGGCGGTGCCGGGCGACGATTCCGACCGGACCGAGCTAGGATGAGGTATTCCCCGGCCCGGATCGAACGCGCGGCATAGCACCCGATCGAACCGCGAAATCCAAGCCGAACCGGGATTTCAGCGTCCGGCACCTTCTGCCGACACCCCCTCATGGGCCAGCAGCCAGCGCTTGCGCTCCACCCCGCCGCCATAGCCGGTCATCGCTCCGCCGGAACCGATCACCCGGTGGCAGGGCACCACGATGCTGACCGGGTTGGCGCCGTTGGCATGCCCTGCCGCCCGCACCGCCGCCGGACGACCGGCCAGCGCCGCAAGCTCGCGGTAGCTGACGGTGCCGCCGCAGGAAATCCCGCGCAGCGCCGCCCACACCGCACGCTGAAACGGCGTCCCACCGGTGTGCACCGGCAGCCGGTCGATGATGGCGAGATCGCCCGCGAAATAGGCATCCATCGCCCGTGTCAATCCGCCCGGATCGGCCGACGGCTGCAATTCATAACCAGCGGGATGGTGCAGGCGCAGCAGCCGGCGCAGCCGGTCCTCATGGTCGGTCCAGTCGATGGCGCGCAAGGCGCCGTCCTCGCCCGCCACCACGATGAGTTCGCCAATCGGCGTGGCGGTGCGGTCGATCAGCAGGCTGGACACAGCGGGCATGGCGATACCCCTTATCCCTGTCACAGAGGCGCGCTGCTGAAATTGAAGGCAGCGGCTCTACGATGCAACCCTTTGATACGGCGCAGTTTCCCGTTTCCGATCTCCCCGCTTCCCAGGCGTTTCCCGCGTATCGCCGCCAAAAGAGGCGCCAAAAGGCTGAGTTGCGTACAATCCGCATGGCTGGCATGATGACGGCATGCCTGTCCATACCGTCAGTTTTTGACCGAGCCGTCAGCTTTTCCGCAGCCGCCGCGCCTTGGCGATGCTGGGGCCGTGCTGGTTGGTTTTCTTGGCACGCGGGTTGCTGACGCTTCGGTGGACACGCCGCTCTGCGACCGAAGGGAAGCCATCCGCCATGACCCTGATCGCTACGCTTGCCGCCGCCCAGAAATCCGATGCGGATCTCCCCGCCTCGCCTTACGCGGACCTGACGCCAGCGATGACGCCGGTCCAGGCGCTCGCCGAGTCGAACCGCTGCCTGTTCTGCTTTGACGCCCCCTGCATCAAGGCCTGCCCGACCGGCATCGACATCCCGGCCTTCATCCGCTCAATCGCCACCGGCAACCTGAAGGGTGCGGCGACGACGATCCTGTCGGAAAACATCATGGGCGGCACCTGCGGCCGGGTCTGCCCGACCGAGACGCTGTGCGAACAATCCTGCGTCCGCAACCGGGCGGAGGACCGCCCCGTCGCCATCGGCCGGCTGCAACGCCACGCCACCGACCGCCTCATTGATGGCGAACCGGCCCACCCCTTCCCCCGCGCCGCCACCACCGGCAAGCGCGTCGCCGTCGTCGGTGCCGGTCCGGCCGGCCTGTCCTGCGCCCACCGCCTTGCCACGCTCGGCCATCAGGTGACGGTGTTCGAGGCGAAGGCCAAGTCCGGCGGCCTCAACGAATACGGCCTCGCCCCCTACAAGATGGCCGACGATTTCGCCCAGCGCGAGGTCGCCTTCATCCTCGGCGTCGGCGGCATCACGGTGGAGCATGGCCGCAAGCTGGGCGCCGACCTATCGCTCGACGGCCTGCGCGCCGACTTCGACGCCGTGTTCCTCGGCGTCGGTCTCGGCGCCAACAACCGTCCCGGCATCCCCGGCGAGGAGCGCGCGGGCGTCGAGGACGCCACCGCCTTCATCGAACGCGTCCGTCAGGCTTCCCCCGGCCAGCCCCCCGCCGTAGGGCGCAGCGTCGTGGTGATCGGCGGCGGCAACACCGCGGTGGACGCCGCCATCCAGGCCAAGCGCTTGGGCGCGGAGGACGTGACCCTGGTCTACCGCCGAGGCCGTGCCCAGATGGGCGCCACCGCCTGGGAGCAGGAACTGGCCCAGACCGAGGGCGTCGTCCTCAAGACCTTCGCCGCTCCGCAAGAGATCGGCGAAACCACCATCACCTTCGAACGCACCCGCCTGACCGACGGTAAGCTGGCCGGCACCGGCGAGACCTTCACCCTCCAGGCCGACATGGTGCTGAAGGCGATGGGCCAGAAGCTGGCGGCCAAGGCGCTGGACGGCCTGCAGGTCACCGGCGGCAAGATCGCCATCGACGGGACCTACCGCACCACGCTGGCCAAGGTCTGGGCCGGCGGCGACTGCGTCGCGACCGGCGAGGATCTGACGGTCCAGTCGGTGCAGGACGGCAAGCTCGCCGCCCTCGCCATCCACAGCCACCTGACCGCCTGAGGAAAGGGAGCCCCCATCATGGCCGATCTTCGCAGCACCATCGCCGGCATCCGCTCCCCCAACCCCTTCTGGCTGGCATCGGCCCCGCCGACCGACAAGGCCTACAACGTCGTCCGCGCCTTCAAGGCGGGCTGGGGCGGCGTGGTGTGGAAGACGCTGGGCGAGGACCCGCCGGTGGTCAACGTCTCCAGCCGTTATGGCGCCCATCTCGACACCGACCGCCGGATGATCGGCTTCAACAACATCGAGCTGATCTCCGACCGGCCGCTGGAGGTCAACCTGCGCGAGATCATCGAGGTCAAGCGCGACTGGCCCGACCGCGCCATGGTCGTCTCGCTGATGGCCACCATGACCGAGGCCGCCTGGGCCGGCCTCGCCCGCCGCGTCGCCGAGACCGGGGCGACGGACGGGCTGGAACTGAATCTCGGCTGCCCGCACGGCATGTGCGAGCGCGGCATGGGCTCCGCCATCGGGCAGGTGCCGGAGATGGTGGAGCAGGTCACCCGCTGGGTGAAGAACGCCGTCAACCTGCCGGTGATCGTCAAGCTGACCCCCAACATCACCAACATCCTGTGGTCGGCCGAAGCGGCCAGGCGCGGCGGCGCCGACGCCATCTCGCTGATCAACACGGTGAACTCCATCGTCGCGGTCGATCTTGACGCCATGGCCCCGACCCCGGTGGTCGACGGCAAGGGCAGCCATGGCGGCTATTGCGGCCCGGCGGTGAAGCCGATCGCGCTGAACATGGTGGCGGAGATCGCCCGCAACCCCGACACCCGCGTCCTGCCGGTCAGCGGCATCGGCGGCATCACCACATGGCGCGACGCGGCGGAGTTCCTGGCGCTGGGCGCCACCAACGTCCAGGTCTGCACCGCCGCCATGACCTACGGCTTCAAGATCGTCGAGGACATGATCGGCGGCCTGTCCAACTGGATGGACGAGAAGGGATACCGCAGCCTCGACGAGTTGAGCGGCCGCGCCGTGCGCAACGTCGTTAACTGGAACGACCTGAACATGAACTTCTCGACCAAGGCGGTGATCGACCCCGCCTTGTGCATCGATTGCGGCCGCTGCCACATCGTCTGCGAGGATACCTCGCACCAGGCGATCCGCATCGATGCCGGCGAAGGCCGCCGCCTCTTCACCGTGGTCGACGAGGAGTGCGTCGGCTGCAACCTGTGCAGCCATGTCTGCCCGGTGCCGGACTGCATCACCATGGTGCCGGAGCGGAACGACCTGCCCTATGTCACCTGGCCCAACGACGCCCGCAACCCGATGCGCGTCCCCGAAGCCGCCGCCGAATGACGCTCCCTCGGCCGTCATCCCCGCGAAGGCGGGGATCCAGGCTTTGTCACGGGGACCGTTTCCGAAACTCTGGATCCCCGCCTTCGCGGGGATGACGTCGAAACAGAGATGGCGCCGGCCCGACCGAAAAGGGATGAGGCGCCCTTCCGTTCAGGAGAGAGCAACATGTCCACCCCGCAGAATGTCGCCGTGAACGGTTCGCGCCTGTGGCAGAGCCTGATGGACATGGCGCAGATCGGCGCCACGCCCAAGGGCGGCGTGTGCCGGCTGGCGCTGACCGATCTCGACAAACAGGGCCGCGACCTGTTCGTGCGCTGGTGCGAGGAGGCCGGCTGCACGGTGTCGGTCGACAGGATGGGCAACATCTTCGCCCGCCGTCCCGGCCGCGACGACAGCCTGCCCCCCGTCATCATGGGCAGCCATCTCGACAGCCAGCCGACCGGCGGCAAGTATGACGGCGTCTATGGCGTGCTGGCCGGGCTGGAGGTGGTGCGCAGCCTGAACGACATGAACTACGTCACCGAGGCCCCGGTGGAGGTCGCGGTCTGGACCAACGAGGAGGGCTCCCGCTTCGCCCCGGCCATGGTGTCGTCCGGCGTCTTCGCCGGAGTGTTCGACCTCGACTACGGCCTGTCGCGTGCCGATCTCGACGGCAAGACGATGGGCGAGGAGCTGGCCCGCATCGGCTATGCCGGCGACCGGGAGGTGGGAGGCCGCAAGGTCGGCGCCTATTTCGAGGCCCACATCGAACAGGGTCCGATCCTGGAGATCGAAGGCAAGACCATCGGCGTCGTCACCGACTGCCAGGGCCAGCGCTGGTACGAGATCACCTTCACCGGCCAGGAGGCCCATGCCGGCCCGACCCCGATGGTCCGCCGCAAGGACGCGCTGCTGGGGGCCGCCCGCGTCGTCGACGCGGTGAACCGCATCGGCATGAAATACGGCCCGCTGGCCTGCGCCACGGTCGGGCTGATGCAGATCCATCCCAACAGCCGCAACGTCATTCCCGGCCGCGTCTTCTTTACCGTCGATTTCCGCCACCCGGACGACGGCATCCTCGCCGCCATGGACGGCGAGCTGCGCGCCGAGGTGGAGCGCATTGCCGGCGGGATCGGGCTGGAGACCGACTTCCAGCAGATCTGGTACTACGCCCCGATCAAGTTCGACGAGAGCTGCGTCGCCGCCGTCCGCAAGGGGGTGGAGCGCACCGGCCACAGCTTCCGCGACATCGTGTCGGGTGCCGGCCACGACGCCTGCTACCTGTCCAAGGTGGCGCCGACGGCGATGGTCTTCATCCCCTGCATCGACGGCATCAGCCACAACGAGGTCGAGGAGACGACCCCGGAATGGTCGACCGCCGGCTGCGAGGTGCTGCTGCACGCCGTTCTCGACCGCGCCAACGCCATGGCCGAGCAAGTGAAAGCGCCCGCGTGATACGCTCCCTCTCCCGTCCCGGGAGAGGGAAGGGGCCCGCCGCAAAGCGGTGGGAAGGGTGAGGGGTCTGGCACGAAGCCATGCGCTTCGGGATTCTTGGATCACCCCTCACCCTCCCCACTTCGTGGGTCCCCTCCCTCTCCCGAGACGGGAGAGGGTATCGAACAACAGCAATGGCGAAAGCGATGGCGCGAGCTACTGCCGACACCGTGGACAACGCCCAGCCCCAGGGCCGCATCCGGCGCGAGAACGTCGAGCGCATCCTGAAGGCGGCCGAGCGCGTCTTCGCCGAGGCCGGCTTCGCCGGCGCCACCATGGCCGACATCGCCGAGCGGGCCGGCCTACCCAAGGCCAACCTCCATTATTATTTCGGCACCAAGGACGATCTCTACCGCGCGGTGCTCGACAACATCCTGCGGCTGTGGCTGGCCCCCATCGGCTCCTTTACCCCCGACGCCGACCCGGCGGCGACGCTGACCGCCTATGTCACCGCCAAGATGGAAGCGTCGCGCACGCGGCCCCATGCGTCGAAGGTCTTCGCCAACGAGATCCTGCATGGCGGCACCCAGGTCGAACGCTTCCTGGCCGAGGACCTGAAAGCGCTGGTCGACGCCAAGGCGGCGGTGATCGACGGCTGGGTCGCCGCCGGCCGCATGGCCCCGGTGGATGCCCGCCAGTTCCTGTTCATGATCTGGGCGGTGACCCAGCATTACGCCGACTTCGACGTCCAGATCCGCAAGGTGCTGGGCCGCCGCACCCTGACCCGCCAGGACTTCGCCGCCATGACGGCGGAGGTGCTGCGGCTGGTCCTGCGCGCCGCCGGCCTGCCGGACCCTGTGATAGCCGAAACGCCCACCGACTCCGTCCCACCAATCGCTTGCCCAACACACTCTTGAGGGAGCGCCCGAGCATGTCCATCATCCTGATCCGCGGCGGCACCGTCGTCACCGCCGAGCACACCCGCCGTGCCGACGTCCTCTGCCAGGACGGCCTCATCACCGCGGTGGGCGACAAGCTCGACGTGCCGGCGGGGGCGGAGGTGGTGGATGCCGGCGGCTGCTACGTCATGCCCGGCGGCATCGACCCGCACACCCACATGGAACTGCCCTTCATGGGCACGGTGACGACGGAGGATTTCTTCAGCGGCACCGCCGCCGGTTTTGCCGGGGGAACGACGATGATCATCGACTTCGTCATCCCCAACCCCAAGCAGAACCTGATGGAGGCCTACCGCACCTGGCGCGGCTGGGCGGAGAAGGCGGCCGGCGACTACAGCTTCCACGTCGCCGTCACCTGGTGGGACGAGGGCGTGCACAAGGATATGGGCACGCTGGTCGCCGACCACGGCGTGAACAGCTTCAAGCACTTCATGGCCTACAAGAACGCCATCATGGCCGATGACGAGACGCTGGTGAACAGCTTCCAGCGCTGCCTGGAGCTGGGCGCGATTCCCACCGTCCATGCCGAGAACGGCGAACTGGTCTTCCAGCTCCAGAAGAAGCTGCTGGCCCAGGGCCTGACCGGACCCGAGGCCCACCCCCTCTCCCGCCCGCCGGAAGTGGAGGGCGAGGCTGCCAACCGCGCCATCCAGGTGGCCAAGGTGTTCGGCGTGCCGGTCTACATCGTCCATGTCTCGGCGAAAGAGGCACTGGAGGCGATCAAGCGCGGCCAGGACGACGGCCAGCGCGTGTTCGGCGAGGTGCTGGCCGGCCATCTGCTGATCGACGACGGGGTCTACCGCAACACCGACTGGGATTTCGCCGCCGGCCATGTCATGAGCCCGCCCTTCCGCCCCAAAGAGCATCAGGACGCGTTGTGGCGCGGCCTCCAGGCGGGGCATCTGCACACCACCGCCACCGACCATTGCTGCTTCTGCGCGGAGCAGAAGGCGATGGGCCGCAACGACTTCACCAAAATCCCGAACGGTACGGCCGGCATCGAGGACCGCATGACCGCGCTGTGGACCCACGGCGTCAACACCGGGCGGCTGACGATGAACGAGTTCGTCGCCGTGACCTCCACCAACGCGGCGAGGATCTTCAACCTCTACCCGCGCAAGGGTTCGGTCAGCGTCGGGGCCGACGCCGATCTGGTGGTGTGGGATCCGAAGGCGACCAAGACCATCTCGGCAAAGTCCCAGATGCAGAAGGTCGGCCTGAACATCTTCGAAGGCATGACCGTCACCGGCACCCCGGCCTACACGCTGAGCCAGGGCCGCATCGTCCATGCGCTGGGCGAGAGCCGCGCGGTGCGCGGCGCCGGCCGCTACGTCAACCGCCCCGCCTTCCCGCCGGTCTACGAGGCGGTGGCGAAGCGGAACGCGTTGAATGCTCCCGTGGCGGTGGAGCGGTAGGCAAGAAAGGGCCCTCTCCCGCCTCTCACACAAACTTTGTTTGTGCTGACGGCGTCAGGCGGATCGAAGATCCGCTGAGAGCGCCGGGAGAGGGAGGGCCCCGCCGAAGGCGGGAGGGTGAGGGGCGATCCGAACATGGACTCCATAATCCTTGGATCACCCCTCACCCTTCCCAAGCTCCGCTTGGGCCCCTTCCCTCTCCCGGGACGGGAGAGGGAGCTTTACTCCCCCGATCACCCCACCGAGCTGGCGAACAGGAAGTTCTCCGCCGTCAGGCTGTTGCGGTCGACGCCCATCAGCTTGACCGAGTTGAAGGCACCGAGGTCGATCGACAGGTCGGCGCCGTCCTGGGTCGAGTGGGTCAGCACGTCGTTCAGGCTGGTGAAACCGGCGATGCTGCGGATGTCGACCACGTCGCCGCCGCTGCCGGCCTGGAAGTCGCCGATCACGTCCCAGCCGTCGCTGGCATGCTGGACGAAGGTGTCCCGCCCGGCGCCGCCGATCATGTAGTCGTTGCCGGCATTGCCGGTGATGGTGTCGTTGCCGCTGCCGCCGGCCAGATACTCGCCGGCCGAGGTGCCGGTGATCGTCTGGCCCGGGGTGCCGCCGGTGGAGCCGCCGCCGGTCGAACCCCCCGTGCTGCCGCCGGTCGCCGTGAAGGAGAAGTTGGCGGCGGTCAGGCTGCCGCGGGTGACGTTGGCGAGGATGGCGCTGTTGTTGTTGTCGAAGTTGACGACGGTGTTGGCGCCGTCCTGCACGGTGACGGCCATCACCGACGCGAAGTCCTTGAAGCCGCTCCAGCCGGCGACGTTCAGCACGTCGCCGCCGCTGCCGGCCTGGAAGTCGCCGACGTAATCCCAGCCGTCGCCCGGCTTGAACACGAAGGTGTCGCTGCCGGCGCCGCCGGTCATATAGTCGTCGCCGGCGTTGCTGACGATGGTGTCGTTGCCGCTGCCGCCGGCCAGATAGTCGCGGCCGTCGGTGCCGGTCAGCGTCTGGCCGCCCGTACCGCCGGTACCACCGCCGGTGTTGCCGCCCCCCGTATCGCCGCCGCCGGTCGATCCGCCGCCTTGCCCCAGCGTGATGGTGTTGCCGGACAGGCTGATGCTGGACGCGGCGAAGCTGCCGGCGATGCGCAGGGTCAGGTCGGACCCGGCGGTGGAGTCGAGCCCGACATGGACCAGGGTGACGCCGTTCACCGTCTCCGCCTGGACCTTGCCGGCCGTCAGCGTGCTGCCGGTGCCGCTGCCGACCGTCCCCGACAGCGAGGCGCCGGCGATGGCGAAGGCGTCGCCGGTGGTGGCGCCGGTGATGCTGCCGAAGCCGTTGCCCTGGGCCGCCGTCATCGTCACGGTATGGTGCTGGCTGCCGGTCAGGGCCAGCGTCTCGACGCTGGTCAGCGTCATGCCGCTGATGTCGATCTTCGGCGAGGCGACGTCGTTGTAATATTCGAGGTTGTAGCCGTTGTAGCTGGTCAGATTGTCCGACCGCAGTTCCAGCGTGTCGGTGCCGGCGCCGCCGTCGAAGCTGACGGTCCCGGCATCGTACTGGCTGACCACGATGTAGCGGTCGTTGCCGGCATCGCCATAGATCAGGTCGGCCTGGGTCTGGGCGTAGCTGCCCGAGCTGACGATGCCGGCCAGGATGGTGTCGTCGCCGTCGCCGCCATAGACGGTGTCGCGCTCCCAGTCGCCCTTCAGCAGGTCGTTGCCGGCATCGCCATCGATCAGGTCGGCACCGCCGCCGCCGGCCACCGTATCGTTGCCGAGTTCGCCGTGCAGCTGGTCGTTGTCGGCGCGGCCGTACATCAGGTCGTTGCCGCCGCCGCCGAACACGCTGTCGTTGCCGTCGCCGGCCTCCAGCGTGTCGTTGCCGGCGCCGCCATGCTCGACGTCGTTGCCGCCATGGCCCCAGAACCACACCGCGGTGTCGCCGGCGGTCAGGCTGTCGGCATATTCGGAGCCGATCCAGCGCTGGATGTTGACGAAGGTGTCGCCGGCCGCCTCGCCTGTGTTGTTGGCGCCGTTGGTCAGGTCCAGCGTGAGGCCGCTGGTGGCGTTCTCGTAGGTGACGATGTTGAAGCCGCTGCCGCCGACATAATGGTCGGCACCCAGCCCGCCGTTCATGGTGTCGCCGGCCGACTGGCCGCTGTTGCCGCCGCCGACCAGCGTGTCGTTGCCGATCCCGCCGATCAGGCTGTCGTTGCCGGTGCCGCCGACGATGCTGTCGTTGCCGGCCAGCCCGTTGATGGTGTTGCCGCTATTGTCGCCGATCAGCGTGTCGTTGCCGCTGGTGGCGGTGCCGCTGTAGGCGAGCCGGTGCGGCCAAGCCTCGGCCCCGGCGAACGGGCGCGCCGCCAGAATCGGGCCGGTCACCACGTCGAGGTCCCAGGAGGCACCCTGGCCGGCCGAGCCATCCTGGTTGTCGGCCGGATTGCCGACAGGATGGCTGGCGGCGGCGACGCGGGCACCGGTGACGGCGGCCAGACGCTCCACGAAGCGGCGGCCGTTGCGGCCGGCGCCGACGTCGCAGGCGTGGATCAGGATTTCGCAGCCGGTCGCATCGGGCCAGCGGCGGTCGAGCAGGGCACTGGTGTCGAGCGGCGTCGCCCCCAGCTTCACCACGCCCGGGGCACCATGGGCGATCAGGTGGACCGCGGCCGGGCCTGCCTCGCGGGCGGCCTCCAGGGCATCGGCCAGCAGGCTGAGCGCGTCCTCGTCCGCGGCGACCCGGACCACCGTCACGTCCGGCGCATGCCGGCCGATCAGCGCATCGAGGTCGGCCAGAGCGGCATCGGCAAGAATGATCCCGTGCATGAAAACCCCTTTCTGGGGAATTGTTGGAAGTCGTTTGCGCGTTCTGTGATGTACGGGATCATGTCCACAGAACAACATCCAATAAGCCCATCATTCCTTGGGAAGCACTTGCTCCGGCTGGGCGACCTGTTTTCTCCGAGGCGGCGAAAGAAGTACGTTCCCCATCGATTTCGACGCCACCCGGCTGGTTTGGCTGCTGTGGCGGCTTGCCACTCTTTTCCCCAAATTAGGGGCGACCCAAGGAAATTACCTCCAATTCGGAGTTGGGCGACGCGCAATCGGGATAGGGGCCGGTCCACGCTGACCGGTCCCCTCCCACACCACCCGGCATGCGGGTCCGCACCGGGCGGTTCGAGGGGTTGAGGTTTCCCCATGTCCATCTTGGTCCGTCGCGGGCGGTCGGCTTCGTCGCTGTCCAGCTTGGATGAGGCGTCACCTCGCCCTCTGCTGAACCGCTCCGCTGACGCGGGCATCTGACGCAGTGCCTTCCACATCGACGGAGGCTGGGCATTCCCCCTCGTTCAGCCCTTCGGTCGCGGCCTTGCCGCTCCCTACTATGGCCTCGGCTGACTTCTCGCTCCGGTTCGGGCCAGTCCCGACCCTGCCCCGTCGCCCTTTCAGGCATAAGGCGAGATCTCCTACGGTCAAGAACGCGCTCCTTCGCTGCACGGNGCTCGCCCTGATCGGCACCGCCTCATATCCGATTCTTGTCCATCGGCCCGCAGCTGCGATCCACGCTTCCTCCCCACGGTCGGTCACCCTTCCGCAGTTGCGCTTCTCTTCGTTCGCTGTGACCAGCTTACGGAGGGACTTCCACCCTCAAGAACGCGCCCATGCTGGGCGCACAAGAAATAGGGCCATCGGGAGAACCCGATGGCCCAGTTCAGGAGAGAAGTCGTTCAGGGAGGCGCGAAGCGGCCCCGTTTCTCAGCGCTTATTCAATGCATCAGCATGCGCGGCAGCCACAGCGAGAAGGCCGGGACATAGGTGACCAGCAGCAACGCCACGAACAGCGCCCCGTAGAAAGGCGTGATGGAGCGCATCACCTCGCCCACCGACACGCCGCCGATGGCGCAGCCGATGAACTGGGTGGTGCCGACCGGCGGGGTATTGAGGCCGAGCGCGCAGTTGATCAGCATGACGATGCCGAACTGCACCGGGTCCATGCCGTACTGCATGGCGATCGGCAGGAAGATCGGCGTGCAGATCAGGATCGTGCTGGCCATGTCCATGAAGGTGCCCAGCAGGAACAGGATGATGTTGATCAGCAGGAAGATCATCAGCGGGTTGGTCGACACGCCGGCCAGCAGCTCGCCGGTCATGTCCGCCACCTCATAGAGACCCATGAGGTACTGGAACATGGTCGACACGCCGATCAGCAGCAGCACCACGCCGGTGGTCTTCACCGTCTTGGCGGCGGCGGCCAGGAACTTCTCCCAGCTCAGCGTGCGATAGACGAAGGTGGTCAGCAGCAGCGCGTAGATCACGGCCACCGACGCCGACTCGGTCGCGGTGAACACGCCGGTGGTGATGCCGGCCAGGATGATGACGACGATCAGCAGGCCCGGCGCCGCGGCGGCGAAGGAATGCGCCAGGATGTCCCAGCCGGGGAAGGTCCCCTTGGGATAGCCGCGCTTCACCGCGACGTAGTAGGCGGCGCCCAGGTTGCAGACCATCAGCAGCAGCGCCGGCATCAGGCCGGCGGCGATCAGCGCGCCGATGGACGCCTTTCCGCCGGCGGCCAGCGCATAGATGATCATGTTGTGGCTGGTCGGCATCAGCGCGCCGACCAGCGCGGCGTGGGTGGTCACGTTGACCGCGTAGTCGGCATGATAGCCTTCCCGCTTCATCATCGGGATCATCACCGCGCCCATCGCCGACACGTCGGCGACCGGCGATCCGGCGACGCCGCCGAACAGCGTGCAGGCCACGACGTTGGACATGCCCAGCCCGCCGCGGATATGGCCGACCATGCTCTTGGCGGCGGTGACGATCTTGTCGGCGACGCCGCCATGCAGCATCAGCTCGCCGGAGAAGACGAAGAAGGGAATGGCGAGGAACGAGAAGACGTTCATCCCCGACATCATCTGCTGGAAGACCACCGCGACGGGCAGGCCTTCATAGAGGATGGTGCAAAGCGCCGACAGGCCGATGGCGAAGGCGACCGGAATGCCGAGGATGAGGAAGCCGAAGAAGGTGATGGACAGGATGGTCAGTTCCATGACGGCTTGACCTCCTCGCCGCGCAGGATGGCGACGATATGCTCGATGGAGAAGAGAACGATCAGCACCCCCGACAGCACCAGCGGCACGTAGCGGACCGCTTCGGAGACGTGGAGGTTCGGGATCGTGTAGGAGGCGACCGAGCTGCCGAGCACCCAGCCGTTGTAGGCCATGCAGGCGCCGAAGATGCCGACCAGGCCGTAGATCAGGACGTCCATCTTGCGGCGCGCGCTGTCCGACAGCATCACCAGCAGGGATTCCAGCCCGATATGGCCGGCGTCGCGGACACCGACGGCGGCGCCGATCAGCGTGACGTACAGCACCAGCACGATCGCCAGGCTTTCCGCCCAGGTCGGCGAGTTGTTCAGCACGTAGCGGCCGAAGACCTGATAAAAGACGACGCAGACGATCATCATCAGGCCGATGATGGCGACATACATGCCGGTCTTGGCCAGCACCGCGTTCATGCGGGTCAACCAGCCGGCCGCATGCGGCGGGCTGACGTCCATTGCTTGCAGCTCGATATCCATGCTGCGGCTCCCCTCGAGCGGCGCGGCCCGTCCCACCCGGGACGAACCGCAAGCCACCCCTGCTTGGCGTTACCGAAAAGTCGTCACTTGGTTTCCTGGACGCGCTGGACGAGGCTCTGCAGCTTCGGCGTGTTCGCGAACTGGGTGTAGACCGGCTTCATCGCATCGATGAATTCCTGCTTGTTCGGAACCTCGACGATCTGGGCGCCGGCCTGGGTCACGATCTCCTTGGACTTCAGCTCGCGCTCGTCCCACAGCTTGCGCATGTAGGGCACGGAGTCCTTGGCGGCCTTGCGGATCGTCGCCTGATCGTCCTTCGACAGGCGGTCCCAGGCGACCTTGGAGAAGACCAGCACTTCCGGCGCCATCGCGTGTTCGGTCAGCGTGAAGTACTTGGCCGCCTCGAAGTGGCGCGAGGATTCGTAGGACGGGTAGTTGTTCTCGGCGGCGTCGACGATGCCGGTCTTCAGCGCGGTGTAGACCTCGCCGAAGGGCATCGGCGTGGCGTTGGCGCCCAGGGCCTGGATCATGGCGACGAACAGGTCGGACTGCTGGACGCGGATCTTGGCGCCCTTCATGTCGGCCAGCGTCTTGTAGGGCTTGGCGGCCGAATACATGCTGCGCGAGCCGCTGTCGTAGAAGGCCAGGCCGATCATGCCCTGGCTTTCCATCGCCGCCAGGATCTCGTCGCCGATCGGGCCGTCCAGGACGCGGCGCATGTGGCCGGTGTCGCGGAAGATGAAGGGCAGCGCGGTGACCATCGTCTCCGGCACCACGTTGTTCAGCGGCGCCACGTTGATGCGCATCATCTCGAGCGCGCCGATCTTCAGCTGCTCGATGGTGTCCTTCTCGGTGCCGAGCGCGCCGTTCGGGAACACCTTGATGCCGAGCTTGCCGTTGCTGCGCTCCGCCACCAGCTTGCCGACATAGCGCACCGCCTCGACGGTCGGATAGTCGGTCGGGTGGATGTCGGCGGACCGGAAGTCGCGCGCATCGGCCGGGGCCGACAGGATGGGGGCGGCCAGGATGCCGCAGACGGCACAAGCGGCCAGCAGCGCGGTGCGGACCGACGTCAGCGAAAACTTCATAGGTTCTCCTCCTGAGAGCGGGGCCGGAGCCCGATGGGGTCCGGCCTCTCTTGTTCTGGTGTTTTCAGGGTTACCTGGCAGGCGTACTCTGGCAGGCGTACTTGGCGGCCACACCGGGCGGACGACCGGCCGCCTGCATGTGACTGGACGAACCCGTGGACCGGTGGCAGGCGAAGCACGGAGAATGCGATGTCATGGCGGCCGGCTTTCGCAGCGCTGCGATGACGCTGCGCGCAACCGTCCATTCTGCGCGGCCGACACCGGCTACGCCCTCGACCCCATCCTCGTTCAGCCCCCGCTTGCTTGGCGCCGCCCCCCCGTTCACGTTACTTAGGATATTAGTATATCAATCTGCGCGCAACCCTGAAAGTTCAAAGCGGCAACTACCGTTCGGAGTTTAAACTGATCAGGATCGGCGGGGAGAGGGACAAAGTGACCGCGGGGGCGGGTTTCAGCCAGTTCACGCATCGCCGCAGGGGGGTGGGTGCGACATTCAGCCCCAGCGCTCGCCGCAGCCCTCCCCCATCCGGCCGGTCAGGCGTGGCCGTTCACCAGCGGCCACACCTCCAGGACGCCGCGATAGATCATGTGCAGGGCGACATAGAGGATGATGGCGAGGCCGACATAGGCCAGCCAGCGGTGCTTGTGCAGGATGCGGGCGATGAAGCTGGCGGCGAGGCCCATCAGGGCGATGGACAGGGTCAGTCCGATGACCAGTACCCCCAGATGCTCGCGCGCCGCGCCCGCCACCGCCAGCACGTTGTCGAGCGACATCGATACGTCGGCGACCACGATCTGCCAGACCGCCTGCCCCAGCGTCTTGCGTGGGCCGGCCGCTTCGGCGCCATCGCCCTCCAGCGCCTCGACCGCCTCGTCCTCCTCGTGGGACTCGCGCAGCTCGCGCCACATCTTCCAGCACACCCACAGCAGCAGCACGCCGCCGGCCAGCAGCAGCCCGATGATCTGGAGAAGCTGGGTGGTGACGGCGGCGAAGGCGATGCGCAGCACGGTGGCGGCCAGGATGCCGATCAGGATCGCCTTGCCGCGCTGCTCCTTCGGCAGACCGGCGGCGGCCAGACCGATGACGATGGCGTTGTCGCCGGCCAGCACCAGATCGATCATGATGACCTGGAGCAGCGCGATGAGCGCCTCGGTGGTGAATAGTTCCGTCATTTGGACGCAGGTCCTCGCATCACGATTGAGTGTCGGAGGAGAGACCGCGCGGAGTCTGCTTGACCGGTCGGGCCGTGCCGAAGGCGTCGGACGGGAAAACCCCGGTCAGGGGCACGAGGCGCGGGCCGCTCCTTCATGTTCCCAGTCCGACATCGCAACCGGTGACGGTTGCCAGAGGGGCCCGGCCTGGTCCTGGCGCTTTACGCCAAAGTGGTGGATTCCGCAAGGTCGCGCTTCCGGCCTTCGGAATTGCAAGAATCTGTCAGGGCGTGCCGACCTCCACGGTTTTGCCGCTGCCCGACGCTTCCAGCATGGCCTCGATCAGCCGATGGACCTTCAACGCCTCGCGCCCATCCACCCGCGGCCGGCGCCCTTCGTCGAGCGCGTCGAGGAAGTCGGAGAGCACGGCGCGGTGATGCTGGTGGGAAAAGGCCATCGGATCGGCCCCGCCGCCCAGCGTGGCGCCGTCCTGGCCCATGACGATGCGCTCGCCCGCGACCAGCTGCACCTCCAGCCGGTCGCCGGCCAGGACGGCGGAGCCGCCGGTGCCGGCGATCTCGATCCGCTCCGGATAGCCGGGATAGGCGGCGGTGGTGGCGTCGACCGTCGCCAGCATCCCGTTGCCGTAACGCAGGGCGGCGGCGACCATGTCCTCCGTGTCCATGCTGCGCAGGACGCTGGTGGCGGCGAAGCCCGCGACGCGGTCCGGCAGGCCGACCAGACCGACGAAGGCGTCCAGCGTGTGGATCGCCTGGGTCAGCAGCACGCCGCCGCCGTCGCGCACCTTCATCCCGCGGCCGGGCTGGGCGTAATAGGCGGCGTCGCGCCACCAGCGCACGGAAACCGCCGCCGTCAGCGGCCGGCCCAGCGCACCGTCCCGCATCAGTGCCGCCAGCCGCTCGACCGAGGCGCGGAAGCGGTGTTGCAGCATGACGCCCAGCGTCAGCCCGGCCGCCTCCATCGCGGAGACCACCGCCCGCGCGCCCTCGGGCGTCGCGTCCAGCGGCTTTTCCAGCAGCACATGCTTGCCGGCGGCGGCACAGCGCGCCACCAAGTCCGCATGGGTGTCGGGCGGGGTCAGCAGCAGGACGGCGGACAGCGCCGGATCCTCCAGCAGGGCCTCCAGCCGGTCGACCACCGGCAGGCCGTGGCGGGCGGCGAAGGCGGCGCGGCGGGCGGCCGACGGGCTGAAGCAGCCCGCCACCTCCACCCGGCCGGCCAGATCGATCAGGCTCTGGGCATGCGGCGCCGACGCCATGCCGAGGCCGACGACGCCGACGCGGCGGCGGGCAGTGTGCATCAGGAGGCTCCGTTCAAGGCGGCCGGCCCATCGGTCATCCCGTCGGTCAGGCTGCCGGAGAAATAGAGCGGGGCGGCGTTGCGCACGTCGTCCACGGTGATCTGCAGATTGTCCAGATGGCGCACCAGGCTCCGTTCGGCTTGGTCGGGGTCGTGGCCGGCGATGGCCTCGACGATGGCCTCATGCTCGGCGATGACCGTGCGCATGCGGCCGGGGACCGGCAGGGTCAGGCGGCGGCAGCGGTCAAGCTGGACCTTGGCCTGCTGGATGATGCCCCAGAAGCCGGGATAGCCCGCCATCTCGGTGATCTGGGCGTGGAAGGCCTCGTCGGCCTGATGGAAGCCGTCGGCGTCGCCCTCCGCATCGACCTCGCGCTGATGCTCCAGGCAGGCGTGCAAGGCGGCGATCTGGCTGCGGCTGGCCCGCTCGGCGGCGAAGCGCACGGTCGCCCGTTCCAGCACCTTGCGGATGACGCCGGCCTCCGGCAGGGCGCCCAGCGGGATGCGGGCGACGAAGGTGCCGGACTGCGGGAAGATCTCGATCAGCCCCTCGTCGGCCAGCCGCAGCACCGCCTCGCGCACCGGCGTGCGGCTGACGCCATAGGCCTCGGCGATCTGCTTTTCGGCGATGGGTTCGCCCGGCTTGCGTTTCAGCGACACGATCTCCGCCCGCAGGTCGCGGTGGATCGCGTCGGCGGCGGTCGGACCGCGCCGCATGTCCCGGCGCGCCGGTGGGCGGACCAGGAGCGGCGCCGCCTTGACCGGCACTGCCGGAGGCGTCGATGGCGGGGGAGCCGCGATGGAACCGGTTTTGGCCGGCGGGTTGCCCGATGGCATGGCGTCCAGCCTCCTCAGAAGCGAATGCCCAAGAATACTAATATATCAGCTAGCGCGGCAAGCAATTTCGCTCATCCCCCGTTCGGATCCGGGTGTGACAAAGGCGCTCCTACTCCCGTCATGGGTGTGGGGGGCGGGGGCTGCCCTTAAAGTCCCGCCGCCAGTCTCGTCCCCTGGGCGATGGCGCGCTTGGCGTCCAGCTCCGCCGCGACGTCGGCGCCGCCGATCAGGTGGACGGCGATGCCGGCGGCCTCCAGCGGGGCGTGCAGTTCGCGCAGCGGCTCCTGCCCCGTGCATAGCACGATGCTGTCCACCGCCAGCGTCTGCACCCGTTCGCGCTTCTCGCCGAAACTGATGGTCAGCCCCTCGTCGTCGATGCGCTCGTAATTCACGCCGGACAGCGCCTGGATGTTCTTCATCTTCAGCTGCGCCCGGTGGATCCAGCCGGTGGTCTTGCCCAGCCCCGCGCCGGGCTTGCTCGCCTTGCGCTGGAGCAGCACGATCTCGCGGGCCGGCGGCGTCAGGTGCGGGCGGATGCCGGCGACGCCGCCGCGCGCCTCGGCCGGGTCGGCAACCCCCCATTCGGCCCGCCACAGTGCCGGATCCTGGCTGGGCGACGGCGCCTCCTGGGTGAGGAATTCGCTGACGTCGAAGCCGATGCCGCCCGCGCCCACCACCGCGACGCGACGGCCGGCCGGCTTGGCGCCGCGCAGGACGTCGACATAGGTCAGCACTTTCGGGTGGTCCTGACCGGGGATCTTCGGGTCGCGCGGCACCACCCCGGTCGCCAGCACCACCGCGTCGTACCCGGCGCCGGTCAGCTCATCGGCCGTCACCCGCCGCCCCAGATGCAGCACCACGCCGGTCTCCGCCAGCCGGTGACGGAAATAGCGCAGCGTCTCGTGGAACTCTTCCTTGCCGGGGACCAGCTTGGCCATGTTGAACTGGCCGCCGATTTCGTCGGCCGCGTCGAACAGATGCACCTCATGCCCGCGCTCCGCCGCCGTGGTGGCGCAGGCGAGTCCGGCCGGCCCGGCGCCGACCACGGCGACCCGCTTGCGCGTGGCGGCAGGCGCGATCACCAGCTCCGTCTCGTGGCAGGCGCGCGGGTTGACCAGACAGCTGGCCGTCTTGCCGGAGAAGATGTGGTCCAGACAGGCTTGGTTGCAGGCGATGCAGGTGTTGATCGCCGCCGCCCTGCCCGCCGCCGCCTTGGCGACGAAGTCGGGATCGGCCAGGAAGGGCCGCGCCATCGACACCATGTCGGCCAGCCCCTCGCCGATCACCGCATCGCCGACCTCGGGCGTGTTGATGCGGTTGGTGGTGCAGAGCGGGATCGACACCGCCTGCTTCAGCTTGCCCGTCACCCAGGCGAAGTTGGCGCGCGGCACGCTGGTGGCGATGGTCGGCACCCGCGCCTCGTGCCAGCCGATGCCGGTGTTGATGATGGTGGCCCCCGCCCGCTCGATGGCCTGGGCGAGTTGCACCACCTCTTCCCATGTGCTGCCGTCGGGGATCAGGTCCAGCATCGACAGGCGGTAGATGATGATGAAGTCGCGCCCGACCGCCTCGCGCATGCGCGACACGATCTCCACCGGGAAGCGCATGCGGTTCTCGTAAGGCCCGCCCCATTTGTCGGTGCGCTGGTTGGTATGGGTGACCAGGAACTGGTTGATCAGGTAGCCTTCCGACCCCATCACCTCCACCCCATCATAGCCGGCCTCGCGCGCCAGCTCGGCGCAGCGGACATAGGCGCGGATCTGGCGCTCCACCCCCCGAGCGGTCAGGGCGCGCGGGGTGAAGGGGGTGATCGGCGACTTGATGCGCGACGGCGCCACCGACAACGGGCTGTGGGCATAGCGCCCGGCATGCAGGATCTGCAGCGCGATCCTGCCGCCTTCGGCATGCACCGCCTCGGTGATGACCCGATGCGCCCGCGCCGCGCCGTGCCGCGCCAGGGTGGAACCGAAGGGCGACAGCCACCCCTCCACGTTCGGCGAGAAGCCGCCGGTCACCATCAGCCCGACCCCGCCGCGTGCCCGCTCGGCGAAATAGGCGGCCAGCCGCGGGAAATGACGGCGCCGGTCCTCCAGCCCGGTGTGCATCGACCCCATCAGCACCCGGTTCTTCAGCACCGTGAAGCCGAGGTCGAGCGGGGCCAGCAGATGCGGGTAGGGCTGGGAGCCGGGCATGGTCACGAGGCGCTTCCTCCGGTTATCGAACCCGCGCTTCTGGCGGCGCTAGGCAGACGGATGATTGACGGCGCGAATCCTAGTTCAGGGTGACGTATGCGTCAACTTAGTTCCGCCACGAACGCCTTGACCGTCGGGGCGTGATCATTCGCGCACCCCGCTTTCCGCTGTGTGAAAAAGCCGTTCGGCGAACTGGCTCAAGGACCTGCGCGGCGGTCAAGCTCCCAACCCAAGGGCCGCCCCTCCATCCCGGCGGCCAATTCGCGCAACCGGAGTTCGGTCATGGTGCAATTCGCCGCCAACCTGACGATGCTCTACAACGAGCATCCCTTCCTCGACCGATTCGCCGCGGCGGCCGATGCCGGCTTCCGTGGGGTCGAGTATCTGTTTCCCTATGATTTCGCCGCCGACGCGCTGGCCGAGAAGCTGCGCCGGCACGGGCTGACCCAGGTCCTGCACAATCTGCCCGCCGGCAACTGGGGCGGCGGCGAGCGAGGCATCGCCATCCTGCCCGACCGCATGCAGGAATTCCGCGACGGTGTCGCCCGCGCCATCGACTATGCCGGCACGCTGGGCTGCAAACAGGTCAACTGCCTCGTCGGCATCCTGCCGCAGGGGGCCGACGCCGCAACGACGGAAAGCACGCTGGTCGGCAACCTCGCCTATGCCGCCGACGCGCTGGCCGGCGCCGGGATCAAGCTGCTGGTCGAGCCGATCAACACCCGCGACATCCCCGGCTTCTACCTGACCCGCACCAAGCAGGCGTTGGATCTGATCGCCAAGATCGGCTCCGACAATCTCTACGTGCAGTACGACATCTACCACATGCAGATCATGGAAGGCGATCTGGCCCGCACGATTGAGGCCAACCTTGCCCGCATCGCCCATGTCCAGCTGGCCGACAACCCCGGCCGCTTCGAACCGGGCACCGGCGAGATCAATTATCCCTTCCTGTTCAAGCATCTGGACGCCATCGGCTACAGCGGCTGGGTCGGCTGCGAATACAAGCCGAAGACGACGACGGACGAGGGGCTCGGCTGGTTCGCCCCCTACAGGACCGAACCGGCACACGCCTGAGGCGTCCCCAACATCACGCGAGAAAGGACCATAGTCATGAAGGTCGGATTCATCGGTCTCGGCATCATGGGCACCCCGATGGCGGGGCACCTGCTGGACGCCGGTCACACCCTCTACGTCCACGACATCAAGCCGGTCCCGGCCGAGCTGACCGATAAGGGCGCCATCCCCTGCCCGAGCGGCGCGGAGGTCGCGGCGGCGGCCGAGGTCATCATCACCATGGTGCCGGACACCCCCCATGTCGGCGCTGCCTTGTTCAGCGAGAACGGCGTTGCCGCCGGCCTGTCGGCGGGCAAGATCGTGGTCGACATGTCCTCGATCTCCCCCATCGAGACCAAGGAATACGCCAAGCGCATCAACGATCTCGGCTGCTCCTACCTCGACGCACCGGTGTCGGGCGGCGAGGTCGGTGCCAAGGCCGCCTCGCTGACCATCATGGTCGGCGGCCCGCAGGAAGCCTTCGACACGGTCAAGCCGCTGTTCGAGAAGATGGGCAAGAACATCACGCTGGTCGGCGGCAACGGCGACGGCCAGACCACCAAGGTCGCCAATCAGATCATCGTCGCGCTGACCATCGAGGCGGTGGCCGAGGCCCTGCTGTTCGCCTCCAAGGCCGGGGCCGATCCGGCCAAGGTCCGTCAGGCGCTGATGGGCGGCTTCGCCTCCTCGCGCATCCTGGAGGTCCATGGCGAGCGGATGATCAACCGCAACTTCACCCCCGGCTTCCGCATCGAGCTGCACCAGAAGGACCTGAACCTGGCGCTGAGCGGCGCCAAGGCGCTGAACCTGTCGCTGCCGCACACCGCGAGCTGCCAGCAGTTGTTCAACGCCTGCGCCGCGCAGGGCGGGGCCGCCTGGGACCATTCCGGCATGCTCCGCGCGCTGGAACTGCTGGCCGGGCACGAAGTCGGGTCGAAGTGAGGGCTTGCCTCGTGTAGGTGTCGGCTTCGATTGCCCCCACCTAACCTACCCCGCTCTCGCGCTACGGCATTCACAGATCTCGCATCCGCGAAGGGAATACATCCTCTGGTAGCGAGTGGCCCTTCTCCCCTTGCGGGGCGGGATCGGCCAAACGCCAACGGCGTTTTCCCGACCCGCGGGTTGGGATGAGGGGTGCGGCTGGCCAGAGGCCTGGGAAATTCAGTTTGCCCCCCTCACCCCAACCCCTCTCCCGCGAGGGGAGAGGGGCTTTTCTCAACGCCAGACTGCATGCATTGTTGCAAGCGCGAGATCTGTGCATCCCGTAGCGCTCTCGCAGGGGAGGGTCAGGGTGGGGGCAATCGAAGCCGATGCCTCCCCACCCAAACCATTGGCCTGCCCAGCTTTCCCGTGCATTCTAAGCGCCCCGCCATCCACGACGCCCGAGCGACCATGACCACCACCGCCCCCAATGCCGATGCCCTGCTCCACGACCTGTTCCAGGCGGCGCTCACCGCGGTGACCGCCGAGACCCGGCTGCCGGCGGCCCTGCCGCAGCCGCCGAAGGGCCGCACGGTGGTCATCGGCGCCGGCAAGGCGGCGGCGGCCATGGCAAAGACGGTGGAGAACCACTGGCCGGGACCGCTGACCGGCCTCGTCGTCACCCGCTACGACCATGATCTGCCGACCGAGCGGATCGAGGTGGTGCAGGCCAGCCACCCGGTGCCCGACGCCGCCGGGCAGGAAGCGGCACGCCGCATCGTCGACATGGTGCAGGGGCTGACCGCCGACGACCTCGTGCTCTGCCTGATCTCCGGCGGCGGCTCCGCCCTGCTGGCCCTGCCGGCCCCCGGCATCACGCTGGAGGACAAGCGCGCCGTCGCCAAGGCCCTGCTGAAGAGCGGCGCCGACATCGGCGAGATGAACTGCGTGCGCAAGCACCTGTCGGCGGTGAAGGGCGGCCGGCTGGCCGCTATGGCCCACCCGGCCCGCGTCGTCTCGCTGCTGGTCTCCGACGTGCCGGGCGACGACCCGTCGGTGATCGCCAGCGGCCCGACCGTGCCCGATCCCACCAGCTTCGCCGATGCCCGCGCCATCCTGGCGAAATACGGCATCACCCCGCCGCCGGCCGTGGCCGCCTTCCTGGAGGCCGCCGAGGACGAGACGCCGAAGCCCGGCGACCCCCGGCTTGCCAATGCCGTCACCACCATCATCGCCACCCCGCAGGACGCGCTGGAAGCGGCGGCGGCACTGGCCCGCGACCGCGGCTATACCCCGGTCATCCTGGGCGACGCCATCGAGGGCGAGTCGCGCGAGGTCGCCAAGGTCCATGCCGGCATCGCCCGGCAGGCCGCCCGCCACGGCCAGCCGGCCCCGGTTCCCGCCGTGATCCTGTCCGGCGGCGAGACCACGGTGACGGTGCGCGGCCAGGGCCGCGGCGGCCGCAACGTCGAATTCCTGCTGGCGCTCGCCGTCGCGCTCGACGGCCATCCCGGCATCTCGGCCGCCGCCTTCGACACCGATGGCATCGACGGGACCGAGGACAATGCCGGCGCCATCCTGCGTCCCGACACGCTGAAACGGGCGGAGGCGATGGGCCTCGACGCCAAAGCCTTCCTCGCCAACAACGACGGCTACAGCTTCTTCAAGGCGCTGGGCGATCTGGTGGTGACCGGCCCGACCCGGACCAACGTCAACGACTTCCGGGTGATCGTGATCGACCGAGCCTGACCGATCGCGACCGGTATCGACTGGCAGCAGACGCCGACACTGGAAGAGGTGCACCTCTGACGGCCACCTCAAGGCACTGTGAGCACGATCTTTCCGAAACCGCCGCCGCGCTCCATCGCCTCGTGCGCCTGCACGACGTCCGTCAGCGGAAACACCTGCGAAACCACGGCGCGCAGGGTGCCGGAGGCGACGAGCGGCAGCATGCGATCGGCAAAGCGCTGAACCATCGCGCGCTTCTCATCCGGCTGCCGCGATTTCATCACCGTTCCCACCAGCCGTAGATGGTTGTGAAGAAGCAGGCCGAGAGGAATCGGCGCGTCGCCTCCGCCTCCCATCAGCCCGACCTGCACCAGGATCCCGCCCGGCCGCAGGCTGCGCAGGTTGGCGGCGAGCGTATCGCCGCCGATGAAATCGACCACCGCGTCGAGACCCTGGCCTGCCGTGAACCGCCGGGCTTCCGCCTCGAAATCCCCCGACCGGTAGTCGACCACCTCTTCGGCACCCAGCGAGAGGACATCGCCGAGGCGACTGGCGCCGGCCGTCGCCAGGACACGGCCCCCCAAGGCGCGGGCGACCTGCACCATGGCGGAGCCGACGCCACCCGCGGCGGCATGGACGAGCATGGTCTGTCCGGCACCGAGACCCGCCAGATGTCCGACGACCTCGTAGGCGGTGACGAAGGATTCCATCACCGCCGCCGCCTCGATGAAGCCGAGATGATCGGGCATATGGACAGCCAGCGCCTGATCGACGCGCGCGACCTCCGCATAGGCGCCGCCGCCGGTGATCGCCATCACCCGGTCGCCGCGGCGGAACCCCGTTACCGCCCCGCCGACCTCCACGACCTCGCCGGCCAGTTCAAGACCGAGAAGCGGGCTGTCGCCGTAAGTCTCCGTTCCATAGACCCCCTGCCGCTGCAGAAGATCGGCCCGGTTCACGCCGGCGGCCCGCACCCGCACCAGCAGATCCGTCGGCCGGATCTCGGGGGCCGGCACTTCGGCGAGGCGGAGAACATCCGCCCGGCCGAAATCCTGGAAGACCGCGGCCTTCACTTCACGCCCTCCAGCGCCCGCGCCTTTGCACGCCGCGCGATGCTGGCCGCGAAAAGGGGAGTCTCGCGCCGGTTGTGGTCGCCACCGGCGGCTTGACGGGCCGCGGCGGCGGCTTCGTAGGACAGCTGATGCGCCTCCAGAAACTCCATGAAGGCATCCGTCGGATGCGCGGTCACCCGGTTCGTGTAGCGGGTCCGGCCATTGTCGATGGCTTCGGCCATCAACTCCCAGACGACGTTGACCTGCGTGCGGCCGTTGGCCGTGAAGACGTCCGAGATCGAATTCATCCGCACATAGGCCGGGCCGGCTTCCTCGGCCACGTAATGCTGGACCACCAGCCCGGTCCCGATCATCTCGACATTGATCGACATCCGGCGGCCGTCGTCGGTCGTGGTGATGCCGGCGGCGATATGGTCGGGCGCGCAGCAGCGCTGATATTCCGCCTCCGGCAGGGAAAACAGCCATTCCTCGATGTCCACCCGATCCAGCGGCACATCGATCTCGGCCGAATAGGCGGATTGCGACAGGATGCGATCCAGAACTTTCATTGTACTCTCCATTTCGCTCCGGTCGGGCCCCAGCGCCCGGCTCGTGGAATGGAGCTTACCCAGCCCCCGCAGGTGCGAGAATGCAGGCGGATCTCGAAACCTTTTTGCCGGGAACGCAAAGATGATCGATCCGCGCTTCGCGGAGCACCTGACAGTCTTCGTCGACGTGGTCCGGGGCGGCAGCTTCTCCAACGCGGCGCGGCGGCGCGGACTCACCCCCTCCGCCATCGCCCGCCAGATCGACGCGCTGGAACACAGCGTCGGCGTGCCGCTCTTCGTCCGGTCGACCCGCGCCCTGGCGATGACCGACGCCGGCGAGCGGCTCTTCGAACGCGCGCAACGGCTTCTGGACGATCTGGCCGACACCCATGCGGAAATCGCCGCCTTCGACGGGGCGGTGACCGGCGTCTTCCGCCTGGCCTGCTTTCCCACCTTCGGCAAGCGCTACGTGATTCCGGCGGTGGAGGCGGTGATGCGGGACCATCCCCGGCTGACGGTCGAACTCGACCTGACCGAACGCCTGGCCGACCCGGTCCTCGAGCGTCTCGACGCGGTGATCCGCATCGGAGAGCTGGCGGACAGCACGCTCATCGCCACCCGTCTCGCCGGACAGAAAAGGCTTCTCGTCGCTTCGCCGGACTACCTGTCGCGCAACGGGGCGCCGGCAAACCGCGCCTCGCTCTCCGGCCACCGGCTGATCGACAAGCTGCATGGCGCCGATCTGCTCGGCTGGGCGGACATCCTCGGCCATCCGGCGGGGCATCGGCAGGATGCCGGCGTGGTCTTCCGCTGCGATGATTTCGAGGCGATGCGGGGCGCGGTCCTCTCCGGGATCGGCATTGCCTTCCTGCCGGACTGGGTCGTGGGGGCCGACGTTCGGGACGGCGCGCTCCTGCGCCTGTCCCTCGACAGCGAATCCGGAGCCGAGTCCTGGAACATGTCGGATACCGGCATCCACCTGCTGCGCGCCCTGGCGCAACCCTCCGCGAAATTCCGGGTGGTGAGCGGCGCCATCCGTGCGGTGATCGGTACGCCGCCGGTCTGGGCTGCCTGATCCCGATTTTTCGGGGCGACGGCCGCCGCCTTCCCCGCCAGCGCCGCAGCTCCCAATGAAGCGGTGCTCGACGAAATTGCCGCTATGGCGCTTTCTTCGTCACCTGCGTGATGTAGATCCGCGTCAGCGACTTCAGGATCGGAGGCATCGCCGCCACCGCCTCCTCGAAGCTGCGCTTGTCGATCACCTCGCAGATGCCGCCGGCGACCGCCACGGCGGTGACGTCCGGCAACCGGCCGGTCAGCAAGTAGATCTCGCCGAACAGGCTGCCCGGCCCGACGGTAGCGATGTCCTCGCCCAGCGTGCCACGGCCGTGGCGCAGCACGACCCGGCCGGACTGGATCAGGTAGGCGGCGTTCACCGGGTCGTTGGGGCTGAAGAAGACATGCCCCTCGCGGATCATCCGGCGGTCCACCACCTTCTGGAACGAGTTGGTGGAGCGGAAATCCACCGCGTTGCCGACCCGCTCGGTCGGCGGCAGGCCATAGTCGCGGCGGATGGCGGCGATCAGGCTCTGCAGCAGGTAGGAGGCCAGCGGCGGGCTGCGCTTCAGCAGACCGCGAAAGGCGTCCCGCGTTACCTCGACGCAAGCGACCTCGGTCAGCGCGCGCACGGTGGCGCTGCGCTCCCCGTCGTCGATCAGCGCCATCTCGCCGACCACCGCCCCCTTGCCGACCACGCTGAGCCGCCGGACGCTGCCGTCCGCGGCGGTGAGCAGCACCTCCAGCTCGCCGGATTCGATCAGCCAAGCCCGGTCGGCGCGCTCGCCCTGCCGCATCATGACGATGCCGGGACCGATGGTATAGCGCTTGGGACCGGAAGCGGCGGACGGTGTCATTGCGTGGCTCAAGGCAGGCGGAACAGCGATGCGTCAGAGTACCCGATCGCCGGAAACCCGTCAGCCGCCCGTCTTCATCACCCCGCCACGGTCGCGCGCCGGGCCGCCACCCCGCCCCAGGAACTGGCGCAGGAAGGCGACGACCTCCGGCGAATCCCACTCCACCGCCCCTTCGACGCGGCCAAGCTCGCGGCCTTCCGGATCGACCAGCACGGTGGTGGGCAGGCCGCGCAAGGACAGCGCCTTCATCGACTCCGATCCCGGATCGAGGAACACCGTCAGATGCTCGACCCCCGTCTTCTTGTAGAAGGGCTCCACCGCCGTCCGCCCGCCACGGTCCAGCGACAGCGCCACCACCTGGAAGGCGTCGCCGCCCAGCTGGGCCTGCAGGCGGTCGAGCGACGGCATCTCCTTCACGCACGGCCCGCACCAGGTCGCCCACAGGTTCAGCAGGATCACCCGGTCCTTGAAATCGGCCAGATCGATCCGCCGGCCCTCGGCGTCGACGAAGGACAAGGGTGGCATCGGCTTGGGCTCCGCACCCTTGAACTTCTCCAGCTTGTCGGCTCCACCGGAGGCGACCGGCGTGACACCCGATGGCGCATCCGCCGCGCCCAGCCGCACCACCTCCGGCGTGGTGGCGCCGGGGTTGGGAGCCGCACCGGCGCTCCACCACAGGCCGGCCCCGGCCATGCACACACAAACCGTTGCGACGGCCGCCAAAGTCCGCATACTCACGCTTCCTCGCTCCCCTTCACCCGAATGCCCCGGTAACCCGTCCCCATGAGCGCCGATCAGACCTCGCCGAACTCCGCCACCCCGACTGGCGCCGCCACCGGCGCCGCCGCGCCCGCCGCCAGCCAGATGTGGGGCGGGCGATTCGCCCGCGGTCCCGCCGCCATCATGGAGAAGATCAACGCCTCCATCGGCTTCGACAAGCGGCTCGCCGACCAGGACATCGCCGGGTCGAAGGCCCATGCCGCGATGCTGGCCAAGCAGGGCATCATAACCCAGGCCGACGCCGACGCCATCATCGGCGGACTCGACCGCGTAAAGGCAGAGATTGACGCCGGCGCCTTCACCTTCAAGGTGGAGCTGGAGGACATCCACATGAATGTGGAGGCCCGGCTGGCCGAGCTGATCGGCGAACCGGCCAAGCGCCTGCACACCGGCCGCTCGCGCAACGACCAGGTGGCGACCGATTTCAAGCTGTGGGTGCGCGACGCCATCGACCGGACCATCGCCGGCCTGACCGCGCTCCAGACCGCGCTGATCGACCTGGCGGAGCAGCACACCGGCACGGTGATGCCGGGCTTCACCCATCTCCAGGCGGCGCAGCCGATCAGCTTCGCCCATCACCTGCTGGCCTATGTCGAGATGTTCGGGCGCGACCGCAGCCGCTTCCGCGACGCCCGCTGCCGGCTGAACGAATGCCCGCTGGGCTCGGCGGCGCTGGCCGGCACCCCCTACCCGATCGACCGTTTCATGACGGCGGAGGCGCTGGGCTTCAACCGGCCGACCGCCAACTCGCTGGACGCGGTGTCCGACCGCGACTTCGCGCTGGAATATCTGTCGGCGGCGTCGATCTGCGGCATGCACCTGTCGCGCTTCGCCGAAGAGATCGTGATCTGGTGCTCGGCCCAGTTCCGCTTCATCAAGCTGTCGGACGCCTTCACCACCGGCTCTTCGATCATGCCGCAGAAGAAGAACCCCGACGCCGCGGAGCTGGTGCGCGCCAAGGCCGGCCGGGTGATCGGCAGCCTGAACAGCCTGCTGATCGCCATGAAGGGCCTGCCGCTGGCCTATTCCAAGGACATGCAGGAGGACAAGGAGCCGGTGTTCGAGGCCGACGACACGCTGGCGCTCTGCATCGCCGCCATGGAAGGCATGGTGCGCGACATGCAGCCCAACGTTCCGGCGATGCGCGAGGCGGCCGACCGCGGCTTCCTGAACGCCACCGACCTCGCCGACTGGCTGGTGCGGGAACTGGACATGCCCTTCCGCGAGGCGCACCACGTCACCGGCCGCGCCGTGAAGGCGGCGGAGGACCGCCGCGTCGGGCTGACCGACCTGACGCTGGCCGAACTCCAGGCCATCGAGCCGCGCATCACGCAAGCCGTCTATCCGGCGCTGAGCATCGAGGCGTCGCTGAACAGCCGCACCAGCTTCGGCGGCCCGGCCCCCGTCCGCGTGCAGGAGGCGGTGAAGGCCGCCCGGGAGCGTTTCCTGTGAACCGCAGCGTTACTTTGACGATCCTCGCCCTGGCCGGCGCCCTGGCGCTGGCCGGCTGCGGCAAGAAGCCGAAATTCGTCGACAGCCCGGTTCCGGAGGGGCAGGTCGATCCCTTCCCGCGCAGCTATCCCAACCCCTCGCTGGACCCGAAGCCCGGTAAGCCGGCCGGTTCCGGAGTCCAGTTCCCATGACCGCTCGCACCGGTTCGCCCGCCCATAGTTCTCCCAACGGTTCCCCCATGAGTGTCTTCGCCTACCGCAACGGCGTGCTGCATGCCGAATCGGTGTCGCTGGAGGATGTGGCGCGGGAGGTGGGCACCCCCTTCTACCTCTATTCCACCGCGGCGCTGGACTCGCACTACAACGCCTATGCCGGCGCCTTCGCCGGCCAGGATGCCGGCGTCTGCTACGCGCTGAAGGCCAACTCCAACCTTGCCGTCATCCGCACGCTGGCGAAGCTGGGGGCCGGCGGCGACGTGGTGTCGGTGGGCGAGATGAAGCGGGCGCTGGCCGGCGGCATCCCGCCGGAGCGCATCGTCTTCTCCGGCGTCGGCAAGACCCGCGAGGATCTGCGCGCCGCCCTCGAAGCCGGCATCCACCAGATCAACGTCGAATCGGTGCCGGAGCTGGAGGCGCTGAGCGAGGTGGCCTCGTCGCTGGGCGTGGAGGCTGACATCGCCTTCCGCGTCAACCCGGACGTCGACGCCAAGACCCACGCCAAGATCGCCACCGGCAAGAAAGAGAACAAGTTCGGCATCGATTACGACCACGCGCGCGAGATCTACCGCCGCGCCGCGGCCCTGCCGGGCGTCAAGCCGGTCGCCATCGCCGTGCACATCGGCTCGCAGCTGACCGACCTCGCCCCCTTCCGGGCGGCCTATGAGCGGGTGGCGGCGCTGCTGCACCAGCTGCGCGAGGACGGCCACGACATCCAGCGCCTGGATCTCGGCGGCGGTCTCGGCATCACCTACAAGAACGAGGCGCCGCCCGACCTGGCCGACTACGCCGCGATGGTGCGCTCGATCACCGGCAATCTCGGCTGCCGCATCACGCTGGAGCCGGGCCGCTCGCTGGTCGGCAATGCCGGCATCCTGGTCAGCCGCGTCATCTACGTGAAGCAGGGTCTGCACCGCCGCTTCGCCATCGTCGACGCCGCGATGAACGACCTGATCCGCCCGTCGCTGTACGACGCCTATCACGGCATCGTGCCCGTCGCCGAGCCGGCCGCCGGCGTCGCGGCGGAGCCCTACGACGTGGTCGGCCCGGTGTGCGAGAGCGGCGACACCTTCGCCGTGCAGCGCCCGCTGCCGCCGCTGGCCGACGACGACCTCGTCGCCTTCCTGTCGGCCGGTGCATATGGCGCGGTGATGGCCTCGACCTACAACACCCGGCCGCTGGTGCCGGAGGTTCTGGTCAACGGCGACCGCTTCTCGGTCATCCGCCCCCGCCCGACGGTCGAGGAGATGCTGGCGGCCGAGCGGGTCCCGGACTGGCTGTAAACGACGTCGCCCCCTCCCTTCGCAAAGGCTGGGGAGGGGGCGATCATCCTCAGGCGTCCAGCACGGACCGGCTGTTCTTCGCCGTCAGCGCCTCGAAATAGGGCCGCAACGTCGCGTCGTCGAAGCCGAAGGCCTGCTGGAAGCGGATGATCAGGTCGCGCTCGCCCTGCTCGGCCTCGCCGTCGGCCATGGCGCTGTCGATCATGTTCAGCAGGATGCACAGCCGCTGCTGCTGGTTCAGCTTCGGCGTCACCTCGGCCAGGAAGCTGTCCGGCGGGGTGCCGCGTGCATATTTGAGGCAGCCGTCCAGCTCCTCGCGCGAGGCCCGGCGGCCGAGGACGGAGACGAGATGGCCGACCTCCTCCGGATCGATCTCGCCATCGGATCCCATGCAGTAGACCAGCGACACCACCAGCGCACGCCGCGGATTCATCTCCAGCGGCGCGTTGCCCTTGAACATATCGAACAGCCCCATCCTTCGGCCTCCCTTATGGTTCGGATGCCCGCGCATTTGGGCCCATGGGGAAAGCCGTGCAAGACGGCGCAGGGGTGATTTTTCCACCGGGTCCGGCGAAAGGCCTCGGTCGGCGGCCCCCTCCGCGCCGCCGCCCTTCCGGCGCCATCATCGCTGCGGACGATGCGGGCATCGGGACAAACCCCAAGGGTGCGCTCCGTCGAATACCGCACCGGCCCCAGGGGATTCATGATAGTTTGCCCCCGAAGCGTCGATGGGGCCGCATCGCGCATCGGCACAAAAAGGGGGATGTGTGGGACGCTTCCTACGGGGCGCGCTGGTGGTGGTGGTCGTGCTGGCCGCATTGGCCGGCAACGCCGGCCATAGGATCTATTTCGACTATCGGGACACGCTGCAGCACCGCTTCGCCATGGTCCGGGACATGGCCCGACTTGTCGACGACCATGTCCACCGCACCATCCGCACCGCCGACATCGCGCTCGACCAGACCGCGGGCATGGTGGCGGAGGCCGGCGGTCCCCGGAACGTCCGCGATCTGAAGCATTGGTCCAGGCTGCGCGAATATGCCGCCCAGGTCGATGGCGCGGACGCGATCTGGATCCATGACGCCGACGGACGGACGGTGCTGGAATCGGGCAGCTTCCCCAACCGCATCGCCGGCTTCGCCGATCCGGCCGGACTGGAGTCCCTGCGCGGCGGGATGCGCCTGCACATCGGCGCGGCCCAGCCGGCACGGAACGGCGGCCAGCCGCTGGTCTTCCCGGTCTCCCGTGCCCTGCATGACGACGAGGGGCGGTTCGTCGGGGTGGCATCCGTGTCGATCCGGGTGGACTCCCTGATCGACTTCTACTCCATGCTGGGATTCGCGTTCGATCCGCTGGTCGGCGTCTACCGCCCGAACGGTGAGGTCGTCGCCCGCCGCCCGGCGACCGAGGCCTCGGCCGGACGGTCGGTCGCCACCGGACCGCTGTTCCGGTCCAAGCTGCCCGAGGCGCCGGAAGGACAGTATCTGTCGCCGTCGGTGCTGGACGGGGTGCTGCGCATCGCCGCCTACCGGACGGTCGGCGACTATGGGCTGGTGGTGCTGACCGGCATCGACCGGGACGAGGCGATGGCCGAATGGCGCACCCGCACCCTGCACACGGTGCTGGAGACCGTCGTCGGGCTGCTGGCGATCCTCGGGATGCTGGCTTGGGGCCTGCGCTATCTCGACCGCGAGCGCAAGGCGCAGGTGGCGCTGGCCGAGGCGCGGACCGCCGTGGAGCGGACCAGCGCCGAACGCGACGAGAGCGCCAGGCTTGCCGCCGCCCTCGACCATGCCCGCGACATGGCGGAGGCCGCACGCCGGGCCGCCGAGGCCGCCAACCGCGCCAAGGGCGAGTTCCTGGCCGGGCTGAGCCATGAGCTGCGCACCCCGCTGAACGCGGTGATCGGCTTCGCCGACCTGATCGCCCGCGAGGCGGAGGGGCCGATCGGCACGCCGACCTACCGGCAATATGCCGCCAATGTCCGCGACAGCGGCCAGCATGTGCTGGAACTGATCAATGAGATCCTCGACCATGCGCGCGCCGAAGCCGGGGCGCTGACGATCGAGGAGGGGCCCTGCGACCTGGAGGAGGCCGCCGACTTCGCCGTCCGCATGCTGACCCCGCGGGCCGAACGCGCCGGCGTGCTGCTGGCGGCGGCGGTGGCGCCGGCGGCGCGGCAGCTGCGCGGCGACGACCGCCGCATTCGCCAGATCCTGCTGAACCTGATCGCCAACGGGGTGAAATACACGCCGTCGGGCGGGTCGGTGACGCTGTCGGCCGCCATCGAGGAGGGCCTGCCGGTGATCCGCGTCACCGACACCGGGCTGGGCATCCCGCCCGAGGATGTCGACCGCGTGCTGGAACCCTTCACCCGTGTCGAGACTGCCGCCAACCGCAGGGTGGAGGGCGCCGGACTGGGCCTGCCGCTGACCAAGCGGCTGGTCGAGCTGCATGGCGGCACCCTGGCGCTGCACAGCACGCTGGGTGTCGGCACCACGGTGACGGTGCGCCTGCCCGCCGGACGCCTGCTGCCGGCGGAGCCCGGTTCGGCGGCGCATGCCGCATCGGAGTCGCTGTCGGCGACGACGGACAAGCCGCCCCGGTCCGGCCGAACCGGCGTCGGCGGCGGCGCGGAGGGCGGCCTGATGCTTCAGCCCGCTCCCGCAATGCCCTCTGCCCCCCTCCCGGGATCGACCACGGTGCCGCTGTCGATCCTGCTGGTGGATGACGACCCGACCGTGCGCGACATGGTGGCCGGCTTGCTGCGCGGCTGGGGGCACCGGGTGATCGCGGCGGCCAACGCCAACGAGGCGCTCGTGGTGCTGGACGGACAGGAAAGGCTCGATCTGCTGCTGAGCGACGTCGTCATGCCGCCGGGCA
Organism: Azospirillum endophyticum; assembly: GCF_016595245.1. GTDB lineage: Bacteria > Pseudomonadota > Alphaproteobacteria > Azospirillales > Azospirillaceae > Azospirillum > Azospirillum endophyticum. The sequence continues at coordinate 13,807 of NZ_JAENHM010000080.1, read as the reverse complement.
TGGACGGCACGGAGCTGGCGCGACAGGCCACCCGCTTGCGTCCCGGCCTGCCCGTGCTGCTGGCTTCGGGCTTCGCCGCCCATGCCGTGGGCATCCCCGCCGCCTTCGGGCCCGACGTGGCGATGATCGCCAAGCCCTTTTCCATCGAGGATCTGCGCCGGCAACTGGTCCGCATCGCCGGACGGCGGGCAGGGTCGGCAGCCCCGACGCCGGCAGCTCCAACGCCGGTTGCCCCGGCATCGGCCATCCCGGCATCGGCCATGCGACCTTCCGGACCGCCGCGCCTGCTGATCGCCGAGGATCTGTCGATCAATCGCGAATTGCTGGCCGCCCTGTTCCGCGACAGCGGCTATGCCATCGATCTGGTGGCCGACGGAGCGGCTGCGGTCCAGGCGGTAGAATCCCGGGACTACGACCTCGTTCTGATGGACGTGCAGATGCCGGGCATGGATGGGCTGGAGGCCAGCCGCGCCATCCGCGCGCTGCCCCCGCCACGGGGGAGCCTGCCGATCCTGGCGCTGACCGCGGGGTCGTCCGATACGGAACGGCGCCAATGTCGCGATGCCGGGATGAACGGGCACATCGGCAAGCCTTACGACCGCGAAACCCTGCTGCGCCAGGTGGCCCGCATCCTGGAGGCCGGACGGAACCGCACCGGCGCAGCCTGAGGGCGGCCGGCAGGGCGGTTCACCCGGGGCCGTCCATCCAGGCCGTTCAGGGCTGCTCGAACACGTGCGGGAAATGGGCGAGGCGGCGGCCGAACAGGCTTTGCGGCGCGGCGTCGCTCATCGCCGGGACCGCCTGCCCCGCCATCTGGGCCGGAGGAATCGCCGGACCGGCCGGCAGCGGCGCGCCTGCCATCTGGGCGGCAGCCATCTGGGTTGCGGACAAGGAAGCGGCCGCGAGGCTGCGCCCCGACGTCGGGCGGGGGCGGCGTTCGGACTTGTCGGGCGGGGCGTAGAAATGCAGGGTCAGCTGGCCGTCGGCTTCCGCCGCATAGGGCAAGCCGGGAGCCGTCCGGCGTTCGGTGCCGGGAAGCACATACTGCTCGCCTTGGTCGGTGCGTTCGATATGCGGCATGACCGGTATCCTGTCTCCACCGGACCGATCCTGCCGTTCCCGCCCTTGCGGGTCAAGGCCGCGCTGCATCACGAAGGCCTTATCCGTCCGCCCCGCCGTTCGCGCCGTGTTCTCTTCCCGATTCGCCGCCCCCGAAGGGCGGCGGGTGGGCTGCGGCGGCGCCGTTACGGGCGCAGCACGCCGGCCACCACCATGTAGGACAGCCAGGCGACGATGCCGGAGGCGGGAATCGTCAGCACCCAGGCCCAGACGATTCGGCCGGCCAGGCCCCAGCGCACCGCCGAGGTGCGGCGGGCGGACCCGACGCCGACGATGGCGCCGGTGATGGTGTGAGTGGTCGACACCGGGATGCCGAGCCAGGTCGCGCCGAACAGGGTGATGGCGCCGGCCGTCTCGGCGCAGAAGCCCTGGTAGGGCTTCAGGTCGGTGATGCGCGAGCCCATGGTGCGGACGATGCGCCAGCCGCCCATCATCGTGCCCAGCCCCATCGCGATCTGGCAGGCGATGATGACCCAGAAGGGAACGTGGAAGCTGTCGCCCAGCATGCCCTGGCTGAACAGCAGCACGGCGATGATGCCCATCGTCTTCTGAGCGTCGTTGCCGCCATGGCCCAGGCTGTACAGCGCCGCCGAGACAAGCTGCCAATGGCGGAACTGCCGGTCCACCGTGAAGGGGGCGGCCCGCCGCAGCGCCCAGGACAGCACCAGCATCAGCAGCAGGGCCAGCAGCAGGCCGATGCCCGGCGACAGCACGATGGCGACCGCGGTCTTGGTGAATCCGCTGGCGATGATGGCGCCGAACCCCGCCTTGGCGATGCCGGCCCCGGCGATGCCGCCGACCAGCGCGTGCGAGGACGAGGACGGCAGCCCGAGCCACCAGGTGATCAGGTTCCAGCCGATGGCGCCGATCAGCGCCGCCAGGATCACCGCCGGATCCATCACCAGCGGATCGACCAAGCCGGTGCCGATGGTGGTGGCGACATGCAGGCCGAAGAACAGGAAGGCGATGAAGTTGAAGAAGGCCGCCCACAGCACCGCCAGCTTGGGCGACAGCACGCGGGTCGACACCACCGTGGCGATGGAGTTCGCCGCGTCGTGCAGGCCGTTGATGAAGTCGAAGGCGAGCGCCACCAGGATGATGACGACGATCGCCGGCAGGCCGAGTTGCAGGGCCTCCATGACCGCGGCCGCCTCAGACCTGATCGAGCGTGATGCCCGCGACCAGGTCGCCGACGTCGTCGCAGCGGTCGGTCACCGCCTCCAGCATCTCGTACAGCTCGCGCCGGCCGAGGAAGGCGATCATGTCCGGCTTCTCCGCGATCAGCGCCTTCAGCGCGTCGCGCAGCACGTCGTCGGCCTCGTCCTCCAGGTCGGACAGCCGGCCGCAGAGATGGTCGATCCGCTCGGCGTTGCGGGCGATCGAGCCCAGCAGCGGCATCAACTCCACTATCACGTCGGCCTGCTGGCGGATCAGGGCGACGGAGCGTCGCATCGACTCGTCGAACACCTCGACCCCATAGAGGCCGGCATGGCGCGGCACCTCGTCCATCAGGTCGATGGCGTCGTCCAGCGCGTTGATCAGCGCCAGGATGTCGGAGCGGTCGAACGGCGTGATGAAGGCGCGGTGCAGGTCGCGCCCGGCATCCTTGGCGATGCGGTCGGCGTCCTTCTCCACCCGCTTCAGCGCGGCGATCTTCTGCGCGCGGTCGTCCGGTCCGGAGTCCATCACCGCTTCCAGCGCAATGGATGCTGCCACGATATGGCGGGCCTGCTCGACGAACTGGTCGACGAAGCGTTCCTCCTTCGGCATCAGCGAACGGAATGCGCGCAGCAGCATGGGACGGTGACTCGCCTGGATTGAGTATGGAACCGGTGAAATTCCGGGCTGCTCTTACCACGCTTCGCGGTGCGGTGCAGCGACGGCATGTCATGTAAAGGTCATGAAACAGTCATTTGGTAGCAAAATCGCCACAGGTCGCGGCACAGGACCGCTTTTCGCCGGCCGAACCGGTTGGGGCAGGGCCCATGGGCAGCTGGGGGTGGAAGCCTATGGAAAGCTTACGGCCGCCTCCCCAATTGACCCGAAAGCCCCCTTCGACCACAGGGTTCTCCAGCATGACGCGCCTGCTCAAGCCCAATTGCCACCTTGCAGCGCCGGCATTCGCCGCCCTGCTGCTGTGTGCCGCACCGCTGCATGCCCAGACGGCGCCGCCGGAGGATCCGGCAGGCCGCTGCAGCCCGACCGTCTCGGCGGCACTCGGCGCCTGGGACACCGGGCTGGCGGCGGCGGAGCGGTTCGGCGACAAGGCCGTTGCGGTGGCACGCGAGAAGGGCCGGGAGTATCTGCTGCCGCTGCTGGGCATCGATCCGAAGACGGCGCCGCCCGACGCCAAAGGCGGCACCACCGACGATGTCGGCCGGGCGCTGGAGGAAAGCCGCGACGATCCCAAGCGCCGCGCCGCCCTCTGCGCCGCCATCACCCGCGCCGCCGACGAGGCGAAATCCTCGGCCGGTGCCGGGCTCGACTCCTTGAGGCGGGCGCTGGACAACTGGCAGCTGACGCCACCCGCCGCCCCATCGCCGACGCCCGCGCCGTCCCCCTCGGCGGAACCGCCGAAGCAGGACGGGCTGATCCGGACCTGAGCGGCGGACGGCGTCTCTCCCCATGTGCAGAAGCACGCTCGGCCCATGTGGAAAAGCGGACTCGGCGCAAGAGGAGATCGCCGAGGACCCCGGTCGGAATCCGCCGCGTCTGCCCCGCGAAACGGTCACGGGCGGAATAATTCTTCCCGACCTATGTTGATGCCGCTATAGGCATGGTTCCCGACGGTCTCGTCGAGGCGCCCGGCTGGATCAAACGTCTAATTGTCACAGCCGAACGTCATAGATACCGTTGTGAAAGCTGGTCCGAAAGCCTAATCTGTTCGTGTCCCCAACCAATTCCCGAGCATGGGAAGGTGCCATCCATGAATCTGCACACTTTGGCCAGCGACATGGTGCAAACCGCTCTGGCCTGCGAAAAGGCGCTCCCCGGTCGGGCGAACGCCGATGACCAAGATCTCGCCCGGCACATCCTGGTCGAACCCGACCACGTCTGGCACGTCTGCGAGACCTACGCCCGCGCCGTGAGCATTCCGGTCGAACAACTCCCGGTCAGCCAGCTCCGCGGCCTCATCAGCGACATCGTCCTGTCGAAGCTTCCCCGTTACGACTGAGTTTCTCGATCCCAAGGGCCGGCGCCGTATCCGGCCGATGGCCGGAACGATCCGGGTTTTACAATCCCGCACTCCAAGTTCCGTGGTGCCACCATGGCGATCGAGCTTCATTCCTTTACCGTAACGCTGGCCGCCGCCGATGCGACAGGCTGCGCCAGCGCCGCCGAACACCGCGCCCGCATCTGGAAGGCCGTGTCCGAACTGTCGGCCGCCGTCCGCAATGCCGGCATGGCGACCGAGGCCCGTTTGCGCGGCCAGGACCGCCAGGGCCATGTCCTGGTCGAGGCGACCGACACCGGCGCCGCCTTCCTGCGCGGCCTCCCCGTCATCGTCCGCGTCGACGACGCGCGCATGAACGGCGGCCGCGTCCAGCTTCGTCACTGACGGGACGGCGGGCTCCGTACCGCCTGAAAAACGAAGGCCCGCCGCTCCGATCAGGGGCGGCGGCCCTTCTCGTATTCTGCGCCGTGTTCAGCGCGCGCGGTGGCGGTCAGCGCGCGCGGTGGCGCAAGGGCCGGACGTTGCTTTCGGTCTCGACCTCTTCATCCGTCGGGCGGACCTTCTTCAGCTGGACGATGAAACGTTCGGCACCGTTCTCCATCACGGCAATGCCGGTCAGGCCATGCGCCCAGTCACAGGGGACGACGTGGATTTCCTTGATGGTGGCGGTACCGGCCGCAAGCTCCGCACGGTCCAGGACCACGTCCCCGACCCGGAACCCCAAATAGGCGTCGATCAGCATTCTCTTGGGCGTCCGTCTTCCGTTTCAGCCACGCACCGGGACCGGCATTGACGGCCGGGCTCCCTCACGATGGACCATCTTGCCATAGATTGGGCCGTTCGCGACGCTTTCCCAGCGATGACGACGCAGTAAACCGACAGGGCCCCCCGAATGTCCCATGTCCCGCAGCGCGGGATGCGCAGCGCCGAAGCGGCCGACCCGCATGAGGGGAGAGACGGAAACGGCCGCTTCGGCGGTCTCCGGACCCGGTGTGGACGCCGCAGGGCCGGAGCGGGAACCCCGACCGTCGCACCGGCGGCGGCCGGAAGAGTGGCGCAGGGCAGGCACAGAATAGTTCGTGGAGTTAGCCATATGTGGCCCTACCTTCGTTCAATGATGCATGATTTTTAGGCAGCTTCGAGTCCCCCCGTTGTTGGCGGCCGGAGCCTTGGGGTACGGTCGCTTGAATGCCCCTTCCCACTCCGGGAGAAGGAGGTTTCTCCCGCCCAAAGAGGTCCGTCGGTCGTGCAGAGTTGGCTGGTGCTGGCCGTTTCGGCGGCCTATCTGGGGGTGCTGTTCGCCATCGCCTGGTGGGGCGACCGGCGCACCGCCGGGGGTGCGCTGCTGTCGGCCTCGCCCCGGGCGACCGGCATCCTCTATGCGCTGACGCTCTGCATCTACAACACCAGCTGGAGCTTCTACGGTTCGGTCGGACGGGCGTCGGCCAGCGGATTCGACTTCCTGCCGATCTATCTGGCGCCGATGATCCTGCTGCTGGTGGCAAGGCCGGTGCTGACCAAGACCATCGCCATCACCAAGGCGCAGAACGTCACCTCCATCGCCGACTTCATCGGCGCCCGCTACGGCAAGAGCCAGGCGGTGGCGGCGCTGGTGACGCTGACGGCGCTGGTCGGGGTGCTGCCCTACATCGCGCTCCAGCTGAAGGCGGTGGCCGCCAGCTTCGACGTGCTCACCTCCCCCTCGCTGGCGGCGCCCGCCACCCTGCCTCCGCCGGTCTGGGGCGACACCGCCTTCGCGGTGGCGCTGTCGATGGCGGTCTTCACCATCCTGTTCGGCGTCCGCCACATCAACGCCAGCGAGCACCACCGCGGCCTGATGCTGGCCATCGCCTTCGAGAGCCTGGTAAAACTAACCGTCTTCCTGGCGGTGGCGGCCTTCATCGTCTGGGGCATGTTCGACGGCTACGCCGACCTGATCACCCGGCCGCAGGCGGAACCGCTGCTGTCGCCCGACTTCACCGACGCGACCTGGTGGTCGAACACGGCGATCTCGATCATCGCCTTCCTCTGCCTGCCGCAGATGTACCATGTGATGACGGTGGAGAACGACAGCCCCCGCCATCTGCGCGCCGCCGCCTGGATGTACCCGACCTACCTTCTGGCGCTCAGCGCGCTGATGATCCCCATCGCGGTGGCCGGCCTTGTCACCTTCGAGGACGGCATCAACCCCGACACCTTCATGATCACCCTGCCCATCGCGGCGGGGGCCGGCGGCTTCAGCCTGCTGTCCTTCATCGGCGGCCTGTCGGCGGCGACCGGCATGGTCATCGTCGCGGCGGTGTCGCTCAGCACCATGCTGTGCAACGACGTGGTGATGCCGCTGCTGCTCAGGCGCAAGCACTTCGCCGCCCGCGTCGGCCGGCGCGACATGGTCGGCACCCTGCTGCTGGTGCGGCGGCTCTCGGTGCTGGGCATCCTGCTGCTGGCCTACGTCATGCACCGGCTGGTCGACCATGACTACCCGCTGACCGTCATCGGCCTGCTCTCCTTCGTCGCGGTGGCGCAGTTCGGACCGGCCTTCTTCGGCGGGCTGTACTGGCCGCGGGCCAACCGGGTGGGGGCGCTGGCGGGCCTGGGCGCCGGGTTCCTGCTGTGGGTCTACACGCTGCTGGTGCCATCGATGGCGCGCATCGTGCCGGTGCCCGACGCCTTCCTCGATCTCGGCCCCTGGGGCATCGGCTGGCTGCGCCCGCAGGCGCTGTTCGGGATCGAGGGGCTGGACCCCATCTCCCACGCCAGCCTGTGGAGCCTGCTGGCCAACCTGATCGCCTTCGTCGCCGGCTCCCTGCTGGCCCGCCCCAGCGCGGTGGAGCGCACCCAGGCCGTCTCCTACACCACCGCCACCGCCGAGGAAGAGGACGAGGACGCCCCCCACGCCCCCGCCAGGCTGGCCGATCTGCGCGCACTGGCCATCCGCTTCGTCGGGGCGGAGCGCGGCAACGCCGCCTTCGACGCTTATGCCGCCGGCCGCAAGGGCGAGGCCGGACCAGCCGATCTCGACGCCGTCCGCTTCACGGAAACGCTGATCGCCGGCGCCATCGGCGCGGCATCGGCGCGCGTGGTGATGGCGGCGTCGCTCCAGGGCCGCTCGGCCAACGGCCGCTCGCTGTCGCGCGGCGACGCCATGGCGATGCTGGACGAGGCCTCGGAAGCATTGCACTTCAACCGCAAGCTGCTGCAGGCGACGCTGGAGAATGTCGGCCAGGGCATCTGCGTGATCGACGCCGACCACCGCATCGCCGCCTGGAACCACCGCTATCTGGAACTGCTCGACCTGCCGGCGGATATGGTGCGGGTCGGCGTACCCTTCGCCGACCTGATCCGCTTCAACACCGAGCGCGGCGAATACAGCGCCCACGACATGAAGGCGCTGCTGACCAACCGCGACACCGCGAATCTGCAATGGCCCTACAGGTACGAACGGCGCCGTCCCGACGGCACGGTGCTGGAGATCCTCGCCAATCCGCTGCCGGAAGGCGGCTACGTCTCGACCTACACCGACGTCACCGAGCGCTACCGCGCCGCCGAGGCTCTGCGCGAAGCCAACGAAAGCCTGGAGCATCGCGTGCGGGAGCGCACCGACGCCCTCCAGCAGGCGAAGGCGGAGGCCGAGGCGGCCAACGCCAGCAAGACACGCTTCCTCGCCGCCGCCAGCCACGACCTGCTGCAGCCGCTGAACGCCGCCCGCCTGTTCGTCTCGGCGCTGGAGGAGAGCGTGCGCGGGCCTTTGCCCACGCCCGGCCAGCGGACGGCCGAATGCGGCATGATCGACAACGCCGCCGCCTCCCTGCGTTCCACCGAGATGCTGCTGGGCGGGCTGCTCGACATCTCCTCGCTCGATGCCGGCAATGTCCGGGTGCAGGTGCGCAGCTTCGCCATCGACGAGCTGCTGGGCGGGCTGGGGGTGGAATTCTCCGCCCTGGCCCAGGAACGCGGACTGACGCTGAAGGTGGTCGGCTGCAGTGCCGTCGTGCGGTCGGATCCGCAGCTTCTGCGCCGTATCCTGCAGAACTTCCTGTCCAACGCCGTCCGCTACACCCCCGAGGGGCGGATTCTCCTCGGCTGCCGCCGCCGCGACGCCGGTCATGGCGATCCCATGGGAGGAGACCGGCTGCGCATCGAGGTGTGGGACACCGGACCCGGCATCCCCGAGACCAAGCGTCGCGAGGTGTTCGAGGAGTTCCGCCGGCTGGGTGGCGAGAATGGCGGCGGCAATCCCGCGGATAAGGGCCTCGGCCTCGGCCTCGCCATCGTCGACCGCATCGCCCGGCTGCTCGGCCATCCCGTCACCCTGCGCTCCACCGTCGGGCGCGGCACCGGATTCGCGGTGGAGGTGCCGATGGAGCAGGCGCGTGCCGCCCCGGTCGACCGCCCGGTTTCCACCCCCGCCGCCCTGTCCGCCGGGCTGCTGGTCCTGTGCATCGACAACGAGGAACCGATCCTGGCGGGCCTGCGCGCCCTGCTCGGCCAATGGGGCTGCCGGGTGGCGACGGCGTCGGACGTGGCCGGCGCGCTGGCGGCGATGGCCCCCTTCGACGGGACGCTCCCCGACGTGGTCTGTGTCGATTATCACGTCGGCAACGGGCAGACGGGACTTGCGGTTCTGGAGCGGTTGCGGGAATTGTGGGACCGTCCGGTCAAGGGGCTGCTGCTGACCGCCGACCGCTCCGAAGCGGTGCGGGCCGAGGCGGAGCGTTGCGGCTGCGGCGTGCTCTACAAACCGGTGAAGCCGGCGTCGCTGCGCCGCTTCCTGAACGGGGCGGCGCTGCAAACCGCCGCCGTGACCGAGCGTTGAAGCCGGAACCGGACAAAAGCCGGGCGGCCGTGAATTGGGGGGAGTTGCGGAAGCCATGGGCGAAGACAGCGCAGCAGGCGCATCGACACCGGCTGGAAGAACGACAATCGTCATCGGCGACGACCATCCGCTGGTCCAGGCGGCGCTGCGCGACGCGCTGGGCAAGGCGATGCCGGAGGTGCGGGTGATCGAATGCCCGGACCTCGACTCGGTGATGACCGCAGTGGGGCCGCGGCCGGACGAGATCGACCTCGTCCTGCTCGACCTCAACATGCCCGGCACCCACGGCTTTGCCGGCCTGTTCCTGATGCTGGCCCACCACCCGACCGTTCCGGTCGCCATCCTGTCGGCCTTGCAGGATTCCGACACCATCCGCCGGGCGCTGGCCTATGGCGCCTCGGGCTACATCCCGAAATCGCTGTCGATGCCGGCGATGGCGGCTGCCATCCGCGCCATCCTGTCGGGCGAGACCTGGGCGCCGCCGCTGTCGGCCGGCTCGCCGGAGGCCGACGAGGCGGACTCCGCCCGGCGTTTCGCCTCTCTCTCGCCGCAGCAGCTGCGCATCCTGACGATGATCGTCGACGGCAAGCTGAACAAGCAGATCGCCGGAGAACTGAGCGTGTCGGAGCAGACGGTGAAGGTCCACGTCTCCAGCATCCTGCGCAAGCTGAACGTGGTCAGCCGCACCCAGGCCGCCGTGGTCGCCGGCCGGCTGGCGGTGGGGGGCGACGTGCTGCGGTGATGTCCGCCGCCCCCGCTTCGATCCGCCGAACCTGCCGCCCGTTCTTCCTTTGTACGCATAAGCTGGCGGTTCGGACGCGCCTTTGCTAAGCTGGCGCCATCATGACCGCGCCCCAAGACAGTGCGCAGCACAGCGTCTGCCGCGACTGCGCCGCCGCCCTGCCCGGTGTAGGTCCGGGCGAGATGACGCGCTGTCCGAAATGCGGCAGCCGGCGGCTGTTCCGCCATGCGGAACTGCACGGCCTGCCGATCGGCCACATCGACTGCGACAGCTTCTACGCCACGGTGGAGAAACGCGACCGGCCGGAGCTGGCGAGCCGGCCGGTGATCGTCGGCGGCGACGACCATCGCGGGGTGGTGGCCGCCTGCTGCTATGTCGCGCGGATATCGGGCGTGCGTTCGGCCATGACGATCCGGGAGGCGCTGGACCGCTGCCCCGACGCCACCATCATCCGTCCGAACATCGCCAAATATAAGGAAGTCGGCCATCAGGCCCGCGCGATCATGGAGGCCTTCACCCCCCTGGTCGAGCCGATCAGCATCGACGAGGCCTATCTCGACCTCGCCGGCGTCGAGGACCGCCTCAGCATCAGCCCGGCCCAGGCGCTGGTGGAGATCGTCCGCCGCTTCGAACGGGAACTGCGGATCACCGCGTCCATCGGGCTCAGCTACAACAAGCTGCTGGCCAAGATCGCGTCGGACCTCGACAAGCCGCGCGGTTTCTCCGTGATCGGCCGGGCGGAGGCCGCCGCCTTCCTGGCTCCCAAGCGGGTCACCATCCTGTGGGGCGTCGGCCCGGCCCTGGAGCGCAAGCTGTTCACCGACGGCATCACCCGCGTCGGCGACCTGCAGGGCAAGGACGAGCATTGGCTGGTCAAGCGCTACGGCGCCATGGGCCGGGTGCTGTACAACTATGCCCGCGGCGAGGATCCCCGCCGGGTCCATCCCGAGTCGCCGAGCAAGAGCATCTCATCGGAGGAGACCTTCGACTGGGACGTCACCACCCTGCCCGCCCTGGCGCAGGAACTGCGCCCGCTGGCCGACAAGGTTTCCCGGCGGCTGGAACGCGAGAAGCTGCTGGGCCGCAGCGTGGTGCTGAAGCTGAAGACCAAGGATTTCCAGCAGCTCACCCGCTCCCGCCGGGTGGAGCCGACCCGCTCGGCCGACGCCATCCTGGCCGCCGGCATGGCCCTGCTGGAGCGCGAGGTGGACGGCCGCGCCTTCCGCCTGATCGGCATCGGCTGCACCGACCTGACCCACCCGGAAACCGCGCCGGATCCGGAGCTGGACCTGTTCGGGTGAGCGGGGCTCAGCCGGCGGAGTCCTCCAGTGCCGGCAAGCTGCCAGGGCGCACGACGCTGCGGATGGCGAAACTCGACTGGATGCGAACCACGCCCGGCAGGCGCGACAGCGAATCCTTGTAGATTCGGTCGTAGTCGGCGGGGTCCCGCGCCACCACCCGCAACAGGTAATCGGAACTGCCGGACAGCAGATAGCATTCCCGCACCTCCGGACAGCGGCGGACGGCGGCGTCGAAGCGGCGCAGATACTCGTCGGTCTGCCGCTCCAGGGTGATCTGCACGATGACCGTGACCGACCGATCCTCGTCCGCCGTCTCGATGATGGCGGTATAGCCGCGGATCACGCCGGAATGCTCCAGCATGTGCAGGCGGCGCAGGCAGGCCGACGGCGACAGCCCGACCTCCGTCGCCAGCTTGGCGTTGCTCATCCGGCCGTCCTTGCGGAGAAGGCGCAGGATCTTGTGGTCCAGGGCGTCCAGGGCGTGCATGCAATTTTATTCGAAGACGTGGTGGATCATGCGAAAGCTCCACCACACTATGGGAGATTCATGCAAGGCTTTGCAGAGATTCACCCGCTCCGCCGGCCGTATAGTGACATCACTGAGACAATCCGCCTAGCTGATGGTTTCTTAGGATACCAGTTGGTTTCCGCCGGATTGGCTGGAGCGGGAGTTCGGATCGGGGAGATCTCGCATGGTCACGCGCATCGGCGTTCCCAAGGAAATCAAGAACCACGAATACCGGGTCGGCCTGACGCCGGCATCGGTCCGCGAACTGGCGGCGGACGGGCATGCCCTGCTGGTGCAGAGCGGCGCCGGTGCCGAGATCGGCTTTTCCGACGAAGCCTACCGGACGGCGGGGGCCGAGATCGCCGGCAGCGCCGAGGAGGTCTTCGCGAAGGCCGAGCTTATCGTGAAGGTCAAGGAACCGCAGCCGGCGGAATGTCGCAGGCTGCGCCCCGACCAGGTGCTGTTCACCTACCTGCATCTCGCCCCCGATCCCGAACAGGCCCGGCTGCTGATGGACAGCGGCTGCACCGCGATCGCCTACGAGACGGTGACCGACCGCGCCGGGCGCCTGCCGCTGCTGGCGCCAATGTCGGAGATCGCCGGCCGCATGGCGATCCAGGTCGGCGCCGTCGCCCTGCAGAAGAGCAACGGCGGCTCCGGCATCCTGCTGGGCGGCGTGCCCGGCGTGCTGCCCGGCCGGGTGCTGGTCATCGGCGGCGGGGTGGTCGGCGCCAACGCCGCCCGCATGGCGATGGGTCTGGGCGCCGACGTCACCATCGCCGACCGCTCCATGCCCCGGCTGGCCCAGCTCGACGACCTGTTCGGGCCGCGGCTGAAGACCGTCTATGCCTCGGCCGACACGCTCGACCGGCTGGTCGCCGACTCCGATCTGGTGATCGGCGCCGTGCTCGTGCCAGGCGCCGCGGCGCCGAAGCTGGTGCGCCGCGACCAGCTGGCCGGCATGCGCCGCGGCTCGGTTCTGGTCGACGTCGCCATCGACCAGGGCGGCTGCTTCGAGACCAGCCACGCCACCACCCATTCCGACCCGACCTATGTGGTGGACGGCGTCGTCCATTACTGCGTCGCCAACATGCCGGGCGCGGTCGCCCGCACCAGCACAGAGGCGCTGAACCACGCCACCCTGCCCTTCGTCCAGGCACTGGCCGGCAAGGGGTGGAAACGGGCGCTGGCCGAGGATCCGCACCTGCTCGCCGGGCTGAACGTCCATGCCGGACACTTGACCTACGAGGCGGTGGCCGACGCGCTGGGCCAGCCCTTCACCGACCCGCGAAACCTCGTCCGCTGAAGATGTGAACAGCTTTTGACAAAGGACTGAACGAAATTTTCCCGGACTGGTCTTCCTGGAAATTTCGTTCTGATTTCGACGAAGAGCGCACGAGGAATGTTGTTTTTTTTGTCTGCCGGAAAGAGAGTGTTGCGTCCACGGATCAAGTTGCTTTACCTGTCTGTGGCAAGAAAAAGGGTTGCATCCGCCACCGGCACCAAAGTGCCGGGGTGTGAAGCCAAGAACAGAATAGAACAGGGCAAGGCTCGGCGTTCGTCGCCGACTGAACCGGGCTGGACGATCTTTCCGTCCGATCCGGCTGATTCACACCATGGTCGCCCGGCAGCGATGCCGGTGGGGGCGCCACGGCGGCAAGCCGTGCTGCGCAAAGGGGAGCTGTTGGCTATGGTCGAAAAACGGAACGACGCCCGGGCGCGGAAGCGCGCTCCCGCGACTTCGTTGCGTGCATGGATGACGGTCGGCCCCTTTCCAGGCCGCCGGATGAGCCCGGCCCTCCGCATGCCAGCCCGCGAGGGTCCCCTATAGCGACTTTTCTGGTCCGCCTTTGACCGAAGCCCCGCCGGATCCCGCATCCGGCGGGGCTTCGGCAAGAACCGGGTGCGGCGGCTGGGTTCCAAGCGTCCCCTGCCTCGGTCCTGGATGTTCTCCCCCGTTCATCCGGATCGGAACTCCGCCGCCGCACACGGCTCAAACCAAAATTCGCACACTTGCCTGTTCGGCATCCGCCCGTTCGGTGATCTGGGAGAGTGGGAGAAGCCTGCCTGATGGAATATTTCATACAGCAATTGATCAACGGCTTGTCGCTCGGTGCGATCTACGGCCTGATCGCGATCGGCTACA
>NZ_JAENHM010000008.1 GCF_016595245.1 Azospirillum endophyticum | reverse complement strand
GGTATGCCCTTCCGAGACGAGGGCCTCCACCGAATCAGAAACTTCGACGTTCGTAAACCGCCGTTAACCCGGCTTCGGAGCCCTGGACTTGTGCGAACGGTGCGGCCCCCTCCGCCGAGCAGGGTTGCGCCGGACGCCGGTTGGGGGTAGTCGATGCCGATCATGCCCGATATGCCCGATGGCGCGACCACCGCCCCGCTTCCTCCGCCGCACTGGACCCAGGACGCCGCCTTGGCGCTGGTGTTCCTGACCCGCCTGCCCTTGCCCGCCCTCGGCCCGCTTGACGGCCCCCTGGCCGACGGCGCGCCGGCACGGGCGATGGGATGGTTTCCGCTGGTCGGCGCGCTGATCGGGCTGGCCGGCGGCGCCGTCTTCGCACTGGCGGCACTGGCGCACCTGCCCCCGCTGGCCGGCGCATTGCTGGCCCTGGCGGCGACGGTGCGGCTGACCGGCGGGCTGCACGAGGATGGCGCGGCCGATGTCGCCGACGGCTTCGGCGGCGGGCGCGATCGGTTACGCAAGCTGGAGATCATGCGCGACAGCCGGGTCGGCAGCTATGGCGTGCTGGCGCTGGTCTTCTCGGTCGGCATCCGCGCCGCGGCGCTGGCCGCCCTGCCGGTGCCGGCGGCGGTTGCGGCGCTGGCGGCGGCCGGCGCCCTGTCGCGCTGCGGGCTGGCGGCGCTGGCCCGTGTCCTGTCGCCGGCGCGGCGCGACGGGCTGGCGGCGGCGCAGGGCAAGCTGGCGATGGCGACGGTGCTGCTGGCGCTGGTCTCCGGCATCGCGGTGGCGGCCATCGCCCTCGGCGGGCCGGCGCTGCCGGCCCTGGCGGCAGCGCTTCTGGCCGTGGCCGCGGTGGCGGCGCTGGCCCGGCGGCAGATCGGCGGGCATACCGGCGACGTCTTCGGCGCGGCCCAGCAGGTGGCGGAGGCCGCAGTCCTGTTGACCCTGTCGGCCCTCATTGGAGCAGCGGCATGAATGCGATGAGCCTCACCCCCCTGACCGTCACCCGCTGGTGGCTGATCCGCCATGCCCCGGTCCACAACCCGAACAACGTCATCTGCGGGTCGAGCGACCGCGAGGCCGACACCGGCAACGGCGCCGCGGCGGCGGCGCTCGCGGCCGGGATGCCCGCCGACGCGCTGTGGCTGACCAGCCCGCTCCGCCGCAGCCGGCAGACCGCCCAGGCGCTGTGGAGCCGGGCGCCCCGGCTCGCCGGCACGGCGGTGGTGGAGCCGGCGCTGGCCGAGCAGGATTTCGGCGCGTGGGAAGGCATCAGCCACGACACCGCGGCGGCGCGCGACGCCGAGGCGGCGGCCCGCTTCTGGCACAATCCCGCCCGCCACGCCCCGCCCGGCGGCGAGAGCTTCGCCACGGTGATGGACCGCACGGCGGCGGCGCTGCGCCGGCTGACGGACATCCACGCCGGACGCGATGTGGTTGCGGTGATCCATGCCGGCAGCATCCGCGGCGCGCTGGCGCTGGCGCTGGATCTGACGCCGGAAGCGGCGCTGCGGTTGCGGATCGACCCCTGGTCGCTGACCCGGATCGACCACCACCACGCCGGGACGGGGTCCTGGTCGGTCGGGGGAGTGAATCAACAGTCCGGAACCTTTTGACGGCGAAAGGCGTTCCCCAGTCTCCGTTGGGCTACCGAACGAGAGGCAGACCATGGTCCATAGCACCACCGCCGGCCACAGCCCGGACCAGGGCCCCGACAAGGGTGAAGTCAAGAAGCTCTGGGAGATGATGAAGGGCATTCAGGTCGCGATGATGACGACGCTGGACGACAACGGCCGGCTGAACTCCCGTCCGATGGCGACGCTGTCCCATGCGGGGTTCGAAGACGGTACCTTGTGGTTCTTCACCCGCGCCCATTCCGAAAAGGTGGACGAGATCGACCGCCACTGGCGCGTCAACCTCGCCTACTCCAATCCTGACAAGCAGGATTACGTGTCGGTTTCCGGTGTCGCCGAGGTCGTGCGCGACCGCGACAAGATCCGCTTCCTCTGGCGCGACATCATGAGCACCTGGTTCCCCCAGGGTCCGGACGACCCTGAGGTCGCCCTGCTGAAGGTATCGGTCGATCAGGCCGAATACTGGGACAGCCCGTCGAGCACGATGGTCTATGCCTACGGCTATGTGAAGGCGAAGCTGACCGGCCAGTCGCCCGATCCGGGCGACAACGCGAAGATCGCGTTTCAGTAAAGACAGGCTGATCAAGCCGGCCTGAAATGAAAACGCCCTCCCTGCCGACCGCGAGGCCGACAGGGAGGGCGTTTTTCATCGGAGGGTCAGAAGCGTCGGAGACGCTGCTTACCAGCTCTTCGCACGGGCCGCCGGCTTGCCGTTGCCGTGGGCTTCACGACGGCCATGGCCATGGTCCGGGCGGGCATCGCCGCGGTGGTTGTCGTTGCGGGCGTAGTCGGGACGCGGACCGCGCGGAGCGTGCGGGCCCTTGGACTCGCCGTTGCGCTGCCACGGCTTGCCGGCGCCGCCGCCCGGACGGCCGTTGCGGGCCGGCGGACGGCCAGCGGTGGTGAAGGGACGCGTCGGCTCCAGGCCGGGCACCACATGCACTTCCAGCGTCGCCTTCGTGTAGCGCTCGATGCGGACCAGCGTCTCACGGTCGGCGCGGGCGGCGAAGGAGATCGCGACGCCCGAGGCGCCGGCCCGGCCGGTGCGGCCGATGCGGTGGACATAGTCCTCCGCCGAGCGCGGCAGGTCGAAGTTGATGACGTGGGTGATGTCGCGCACGTCGATGCCGCGGGCGGCGACGTCGGTGGCGACCAGCAGGCGGACCTGGCCGGTGCGCAGGCGCTGGAGCGTGCGGTTGCGCTTGGTCTGGTCCATGTCGCCGTGCAGGGCGGCGGCGGCATGGCCGGCGGCGCTCAGCTCTTCGGCCAGCGTGTCGGCGTCACGCTTGGTGGCGGCGAAGATGATCGCCTTGCCGACCTCTTCCTGGGCGGCGAAATGCTGCAGCAGGCGGCGCTTGTGGTCGAGGTCGTCGGCGTGATGCAGACGCTGTTCCACGTTGATCGCGGTCGCCTGGCTCTCGACAGCCACGCGCTCCGGGTTGCGCAGCAGGTTGCCGGCCAGCTGCGCCATGCGGCGGTCCAGCGTGGCGGTGAACAGCAGGGTCTGGCGCGTCGGCGGGCAGCACTTGGCGATGGTCTCGACATCGTCGAGGAAGCCCATGTCCAGCATGCGGTCGGCCTCGTCGAGGATCAGCACCTCGACCTCGTCCAGCGAGATGCGGCGGCGGGCGACATGATCCAGCAGGCGGCCTGGGGTGCAGACGAGAACGTCGACCGGACGCGACAGCAGGCGCAGCTGCTCGCGATAGGGCATGCCGCCGACGACGTCCATGATGTTCAGCTTCATGAACTTCGCGTACTTGCGGGCGGCGTCGGTGACCTGCTTGGCCAGCTCGCGGGTCGGGGCCAGCACCAGCACGCGCGGGGTGGCGGCGCCGTTCAGCGGCAGCTCGGCGGTGCGGGTCAGCGCCGGCAGCATGAAGGCGGCGGTCTTGCCGGTGCCGGTCTCGGCGGTGGCGAGGATGTCGCGGCCCTGGAGCGCCGGCGGAATGGCGGCGAGCTGGACCGGGGTCGGGGTGGTGTATTCGAACGCCTCGAGGGCCTTCAGGACGAGCGGGTGCAGACCGAGTTCGGAAAACGACAAGTCGGATCAACCTTCTCTAAGCAACACGGTACGGCCCCGCGCGCCCCGATGGCGGGCGTGGGACATACCGGCGGACTCGCCGGGAGGAGGTCGATAGAGGGAGAGGCGTCTATCCGATGCAGCGGCCAGTGCGCCCCCAGAACCTCGGGACGTTAGCCCCTGGGACGTTAGCCGTTGCGCAATCACAGCGCGTCTCGCTCAAGAGACGCGCGAGCCTCCAGCGATCAAGACGCCCTACATAGGCTATTGCGCCGCACAAGACAAGGCCGATCGCGGACCGAGCCCCGCGTGCGTCACTTGACGACCATGCGTTCGATGTAGATGTCGCGGATCAGGCCGGTGCCCGCCTCGCGGTTCACGGCGTCCTTGATCCGCGCCTTCAGGAAATCGGCGGAGCCGGGACCGGTCAGCGTTTCGCCGTCGGCCCGGCTGACGGTCTGGAACAGCCGGTCGGCGATGCGGTCCTGATAGCGCAGGACGCGGTCGGCCTCCACCGTCGGCGCCAGCACCAGCGAGACCTGCATCTCCACCGCCCGCGACCCGGCGAGCGGCAGCTCCAGCGCCGGCAGCCGCGCGAGATTCGGCTTGGGTCCCATCCGCGCCTCGATCCGCCGCTGGTCCAGCATGCGGTCGACCGCGGCGACACCGCCATAGGCCAGACCGGCCAGGGTGAACAGCGCGGCGAGGACGATGATCAGCAGGCGGGTGGGATGCGCCGGTTCCGGGGCGGGGCCATGGCGCGGGGTCAGGTCCCCGCGCAGCGGGTCCGGCGGCGGGGTCGGGAACGGCGTTCCGTGCAGCGTGCGGCGCGTGGCCATGATCGGCCTCCTCCAGGCCGGATGTCGGCAAGGAGAAGTGTGGTGTGGCGGCGGTTAAGATTCCGTGGAGAGCACAACCGTCAGACGGCCCATCATCTCACCGCGCACACTCCGCCAACCCGTCCCGCCGCACCACCGCCATCCGCCGCTCGATCACCCCCGCCCGCCGGGCGACATAGGCGCCGGGCCGGCTGGGCGACCAGTTGCGCGGGTTGGGCAGCACCACCGCCAGCAGCGCCGCCTCGCGCCGGGTCAGTGCCGCGGCGGACTTGTTGAAGTGGTGCCGCGCCGCCGCCTCGGCGCCATAGACGCCGTCGTCCCATTCGACGATGTTCAGATAGACCTCCAGGATGCGGCGCTTGCTCCACAGGCTTTCGATCAGCAGGGTGAACCAGGCCTCCGCCCCCTTGCGGGTCCAGCTGCGGTCGGGCCAGAGGAAGGCGTTCTTGGCGGTCTGCTGGCTGATGGTGCTGCCGCCGCGCAGGCGCTTGCCCTCCTCGTTCTCTTCGAAGGCGCCTTCGATGGCGGCCCAGTCGAAGCCGCCATGGCCGCAGAAGCCGGTGTCCTCCGAGGCGATCACCGCCTCGACCAGGGCCGGCGAGATGCGCTCCAGCGGTTCCCAGTCACGCGCCAGGCCGGAGCCGCCGATTGCGCGGATCAGCATCAGCGGGGTGGCCGGCGGCGGCACGAGCCGGTAGAGCGCCGCCCACAGGATGGTGAAGGCCAGCAGTCCCGCCGCCCCGATCAGCGCCCAGCGCAGCAGTTTCCGCATGAAGTCCCGTCTCCGCTCGGCCTCCGGACTTCCCTCAATGGGGGTGAAGCGGCGACCCGTCAACATCCGCCGCTCGCTTTGGGACGGTCGCCCGACATATAGTGCCGCCGATGGACCTGACCGCCGATCCGACCCCGATCCACAGCCTGGACGACGCACCCGCCATGGTGGCGGGCGCGCGCCGCGTCGTGTCGCTGACGCTCGACGGCGAGGTGGAGGAGCTGTCGCTGGCCGCCGCCGCATCGAAGGTGCGCCGCCAGCCGCCGCTGGTCTGCCATGCCCGTGCCTTCGCCCGCCGGCTGGGGATCGACGGCTTCCCCGCCTTCGACGTGCTGGAGCTGTTCGCCTTCGTCCACCCCGCTCGCTTCTGCGTCCCCACCCCGCGCGGCATCGCCGAGGCGCTCGACCTGCCCACCCCCGAGGGTCACGAGGCGGAGGCGCTGGCCCTGCAGCGCGCGGTGCGCCGGTTGCTGGGCGACCTGGGCGCTGCCGGACGCGAGGAGTCCTCCGACCCCGTCGCCTTCGCCTGGGAGATGGGGCGCGCCGGCTGGCCCTGGGCACCCGCGGTGCTGGCGGCGCTGGGCAAGCCCGACGGGCCGGAGAAGGGGGCCGCCCGCTCCGGCCTGCGCGTCTGGACCCGCATCAAGGAATGGGAGGAGGGAGCGCCGCCGCCGCCGCCCGCCCAGAATCCGGTGGACCCGGAGGAGGCACGCCGCCGCCTCGCCGCCATGCTGTCGGCCAATGTGCTAGGCAAGGTGGCGGAGCCGCGGCCGCAGCAAGCCGACTATTCCAGCGCGGTGTCCGCCGCCTTCGCCCCACGCCAGCTTCCCGACACCCCGAACGTCGTGTTGGCGGAGGCCGGGACCGGCGTCGGCAAGACTCTCGGCTATCTGGCGCCGGCCACGGTGTGGGCGGAGAAGAATGGCGGGACGGTGTGGATTTCCACCTACACCCGCAACCTCCAGCACCAGATCGACGGCGAGTTGGACCGACTCTATGCCGATCCGGCGACCAAGGCGCGCAAGGTGGTGCTGCGCAAGGGGCGCGAGAACTACCTGTGCCTGCTGAATCTGGAAGAGGCGGTGCGCGCCATGCCCTTCCAGCCGCACAACGCGATCGGCGTCGGGCTGATGGCGCGCTGGGCGGCGGCGACCCGCGACGGCGACATGACCGGCGGCGACTTCCCCGGCTGGCTGGTCGACATCGCCGGGCGCGGGCCGACCATGGGGATGGCCGACCGCCGCGGCGAATGCATCTATTCGGCCTGCGACCATTACGCCCGCTGCTACATCGAGAAGAGCGTGCGCCGGGCGCGGCGGGCCGACATCGTCATCGCCAACCACGCGCTGGTGATGGTGCAGGCGGCGCTCGGCGGCGGCGAGGAACCGACGCTGCCCAGCCGCTACGTCTTCGACGAGGGGCACCATGTCTTCGACGCCGCCGACAGCGCCTTCGCCGGTCATCTGACCTGCCGCGAGACGCAGGAACTGCGCCGCTGGCTTCTCGGCGCCGAGGAGACCGGACGCAGCCGCGCCCGCGGCCTGAAGCGCCGGCTGGAGGACATCGTCGCCGGCGACGAGGAGGCCCTGCGCCACCTCGACGACATCCTGATCGGCGCCCGCGTGCTGCCGGCCGACGGCTGGTCGGCACGTCTGGCCGCCGACAATCCGCAGGGGCCGACCGAGCGCTTCCTGCTGCTGGCCCGCCAGCAGGTCTATGCCCGCACCGCCGGCCAGGGCGGCCCCTACAGCCTGGAGGCCGACAAGGCCTATCCGGTCGATGGCCTGCTGGAGGCCGCTGCGGAGCTGGAACAGGCGCTGGTCCGCCTGTCGGAACCGGTGGAGGCGCTGGCCCGCCGGCTGGCGCAGCGGCTGGAGGACGAGAGCGCCGAGCTGGACTCCGACCAGCGGCGCCGCATCGACGCGCTGTCGCGCAGCCTGCACCGCCGCGGCACCCTGACGGTGGAGGCGTGGCGCGCCATGCTGCGCACCCTGCCGACCGAAACGCCGTCCCATTTCGTCGACTGGTTCGCGGTGGAGCGGATCGACGGCCGCGACGTCGATGTCGGGCTGTACCGCCACTGGGTCGATCCGACGGTGCCCTTCGCCGAGGCGCTGGCCGGCCCGGCCCATGGGCTGGTGGTGACCAGTGCCACCCTGACCGACGGCACCGGCGACATCGGCCAGGACTGGCGGGCGGCGGAGGACCGCTGCGGCGCCAGCCACCTGCCGGCCCCGGCGATCCGCGCCCAGGTCCCCTCCCCCTTCGACTATCCGAACCGCACCCGCGTCTTCGTCGTCAACGACGTGCGCAAGGACGATCTGGGACAGGTCTCGGCGGCCTACAAATCGCTGTTCATGGCGGCGGGGGGCGGCGGGCTCGGCCTGTTCACCGCGATCAGCCGGCTGCGCGCCGTGCGCGACCGCATCGCCGAGCCGCTGGATCAGCTCGGCATCCCGCTCTATGCCCAGCATGTCGATCCGCTGGACGTGTCCACCCTGATCGACATCTTCCGCAACGAGGAGCACGCCTGCCTGCTCGGCACCGACGCGGTGCGCGACGGGGTGGACGTGCCGGGCCGCAGCCTGCGCCTGATCGTCTTCGACCGCGTCCCCTGGCCGCGTCCCGACATCCTGCACCGCGCCCGCCGCGAAGCCTTCGGCCGGCGGCGCTACGAGGACATGATCACCCGGCTGCGCCTGAAGCAGGCCTTCGGCCGGCTGGTGCGGCGCGCCGACGACACCGGCGTCTTCGTCCTGCTCGACCCGATGATGCCGAGCCGGCTGGCCGGCGCCTTCCCGGAAGGGGTGGAAATGCGGCGCGTCGGGCTGAAGCAGGCGGTGGAGGAGACGGCGGAGTTCCTGCGGGGCTGGTGAGGCCCGGACGGTCGTCCGCGCCTCGCCACCCCGTCCGGCAGCAGCGCCTCAGGCGGCGCGCAGCTCGCTCAGGAAGCCGTCCATCGACTGCTTCAGCATCGCCGCCTGCCGGGCGAGATCGTCCGACGCATGCTTGACGTTGTTGGTGGCGGCGCCCGTCTCGTTCTCCGCCTGCTGGATGCCCAGGACGTTGCGCGACACCTCGCTGGTGCCGACCGCCGCCTGCTGGGCGTTGCGGCTGATCTCGTTGGTGGCGCCGCTCTGCTGGTTCACCGACTGCGCCATGTCCGCCGTGGAGTTGCTGATCTCCTCGACCTGGCCGATGATGTTGCGCATGGCGCCGACCGTCCGGCCCGACGCCGCCTTCACCGCACCGATCTGGCTGGTGATCTGTTCGGTCATCGCATGGGTCTGGTTGGCGAGGTTCTTCACCTCGCTGGCGACGACGGCGAAGCCCTTGCCGGCCTCCCCGGCGCGGGCCGCCTCGATCGTCGCATTCAGCGCCAGCAGGTTGGTCTGGCTCGCCACCGCGTTGATCGACGCCACGATCTGGTCGACCTGCTCGATGGAGGCGGACAGCAGATCCAACTGGCGCTGGGCTTCGTCGGCGCCTTCGGCCGCCAGCCGCGAGCGGTCGGCGGCACGCCCCACCCGGTCGGACAGCTCGCCGATCGACGCCGACAGCTCTTCGGAGGCGGCGGCGACCGTCTGCACGTTGGCGCTGGCCTGCTCCGACGCGGCGGCCACGGCGGTGCATTGCGCGCCGACTTCCTCGACAGCGGCGGCCAGCTGCGAGGAGGTCGCCTGCAATTCGGTGGCGGAGCTGCCGACCGCGTCGACGATGGAGCCGACCCGCTCCTCGAACGACCGGGCCAGTTCCAGGGTGGCGCGGCGCTTCTCGGCAGCGGCCTCAGCCTCTGCGTCCTTGGCCTCCTGCTCCAGCCGGCGGGTGCGGATCATGCTGTCCTTGAACACCCCGACCGTCCGCGCCATTTCGCCGACCTCGTCGCCGCGGTCGACACCCGCCACCTCGGTCGCGGTGTCGCCGGCTGCCAGACGCGCCATCGCGGCGTTCAGGGCGGCAAGCGGGCGGCGGACGCCGAAGACGACGAGCAGCACGGACCCGACGGCCCCGATGGCGAGCAGGGCGACCGCGATCGACAGCGCGTTGAACACCGTCGCATTGGTCTGGTCCGTCAGGTCGTCCGACGAACGGAAAACCCCGACTGCCACCTCGTCCGACAGCTTCGCCGCCATGTTGAAAGCCTCGACCACCTGGGGGCGGCCCGCCGTGGCGTAGAGGGCGGAAGCGCCTGCGTGATCGGCCTTCTCCTTCGCCGCGTATACCTTGGGCAGCGATGCCTTCACCAAGGCGGTAAGCTCCACGATCCGGGCCAACCTGTCCTTGTGTTCGGGCTTGGCGAGGCGGTTCAGAACCGTGCTCGACTCGACGATGGCGGCTTGAGTTTCCTCTATCGCCTTGACCACAGCCGGCAACCCGGACGGTTCCTGGAGCAGCAGGACGATGTTGGCCTGACGCCCGAGATTGGCGAGATCGCCACGCATGCGTTCGAGCTTCAGCGAGAACGTCACCTCCCCGTCGATCAGACGGCTGTATCGATCGTCGATTTCACTGATCCGGTTGCTCATGTAGAATGACAGCCCCAGCGTAATGAGGCTGAGAAGAGCCACCACTGCGTAGATCTTCGTACCGATTCGCAGATTCTGGACAAGTTTCACGACGACACCTCGATAAAGCTCTTGAGGGAATGAACTCCCCGCCGTCTCCCGCAGAAATGGCGAAGACAATTCCGGACGAATAGAAGCCAGGCGGTAAAGAATGCCTTAAACGTACAGAATGGATGGTCCGGATGACCGACAGGCTCTCCGGGAAAAGACAACGGGGTCAACGGCTCCGCCCTTCCCTGTCGAGGCTGGATGCCAGTCATCCCGCCGGTGCATACACCGCCAGCAGCGCCGACAGCGTCACCACGCTGAGCACCGTCGACACCAGGATCGCCGAGGAGGTGCGCTCGACATAGGTCTGGTACTGGTTCGCCACCACGAAGGTCAGCGCGCCGGTCGGCAACGCCGCGAGGATCACGGCGCTGCCGGTCCAGAAGGGATCCATCGGAAACAGGGTTTGCGTCAGCACCCAGGCCAGCGCCGGGTGGACCAGCAGCTTCAAGGCACTGATCCATCCCGCCTCCGCCAACCCGGCGGTCAGCCGTTGCGACGCCAGGAACAGGCCGATGGCGAACAGCGCGCAGGGGCCGGCGGGGGAGCCCATCAACTCGCAGAAGGTGGCGATCGGCTTCGGCACCGCCACGCCGGGCAGCAGCGCCGACCAGGCGAGGCCGGCGGCGGTGGACAGGATCAGCGGGTTTTTCGCCAGCGCCCGCCCGACGTCGCGCAGCGCCTTGCCCAGCCCGCCGCCATGGCTGTTGGCGAACTCCATCCAGATCACCGCGATGCCGACCATGATGGCGCTCATGATGACGGTCGCCAGGATGGTGGGGGCGAGACGGTCCGGCCCGAAGGCGGCCAGGAACAGCGGGATGCCCATGTAGCCGGTGTTGGAGAAGGCGGAGTTCAGCCCCTGCATGCACTGGATCTGCGTGCGTTCCCGGTAGACGAGGCGGCCGATCACCGCGCCCAGCGCATAGACCAGCAACATCGACCCCAGGAAGGCCCCGATGAAGGGGCCGTTGAAGATCTCCGGGATCGACCGCCGGGCGGTGCCGAGGAACAGCACCGGTGGCAGCGCCATCCAGTAGACGAACTTGTTCAGCGCCTCCGACGAGGCGGCGCCCAGCAGCTTCGACTTCCCGGACAGGAAACCGGCCAGGATGATGGCGAATACGGGAAAAGCGACATTGAGCACGACGTTCATGGTGCGCGACAATAGGCAACGCCAACCGTCGCGTCGAGCGGCCGACCCCTCCACTCCCGGCATGGCACCCCTGACGCCGCATTGGCGGCGTCGGACGCCAAGCTTGACGCCGCGGGAGCGGCGTTCGAGATTGCCGGTCTTACGCGACCACTCCCCAAGGGAGACCGCCCCATGAGAAAGCCGACCGATTCCATGATCGACCACCACAGCGCACTCATCTACGTCATGGTCCTGGTGTCCGCCTGCGACGGCGACATGACCGACCTTGAACTGGAAGCCATCGGCGAGAATGTGCGCTACCTGCCGATCTTCAAGGATTACAGCGGCGATCAGGTGATGGCCGCCACCCGCGAATGCACCGCCATGCTGGCCGACAATGACGGGCTGGATACGGTGCTGACCGTCGTCGAGCAGGCGCTGCCGTCCAAGCTGCGCGAGACCGCCTATGCGGTCGCCTGCGACATCGCCGCCGCCGATCCCAAGGCCTCGCAGGAGGAACTGCGCATGCTGGAGCTGATCCGCCACCGGCTGGGGGTCGACCGGCTGTGCGCCGCCGCCATCGAGCGCGGCGCCCGTGCCCGCCACATGCGCCTGTGACCCTCCTCATAGTTTCGTCCGCATTTCTCTGAAAGCTTCGACATGACCGAAGAGACCATCCGCCCCGACCTTGCCGGCCAACGCATCGGCTTCATCGGGCTGGGCCTGATGGGCAAGCCGATGGCCCGCGCCCTCGCCAGTGCCGGCGCGGAGCTGGTGGTGACCAGCCGCAGCCCCGGACCGGTCGCCGAACTGGCCGCCGAGGGGATGATCGCCGCCACCGGCCCCGCCGCGGTCGCCGGGCAAGCCCAAATCATCATCCTGATGCTGACCGACACCATGGCGGTGGAGGCGGTGGCCGAGGCGCTGCTGCCGGGCCTGCGTCCCGGCCATCTGGTGATCGACATGGGCACCACCGCCGTCGCCGCCACCCGCGCGCTGGCTGGCCGCGTCGCCGCGGCCGGGGCGGAGTGGCTCGACGCCCCCGTCTCCGGTGGGACCGTGGCGGCGGAGGCGGCCGTCCTGACCATCATGGCCGGCGGCACCGACGTCGCCTTCGCCCGCGCCCTGCCGGTTCTGCAGGCGATGGGCCGCCGCATCACCCATGTCGGGGCCAGCGGCGCCGGCCAGATCGCCAAGTCCGCCAATCAGGTCATTGTCGCCCTGACCATCGGCGCGGTGGCGGAGGCGCTGGCGCTCGCCAGGGCGGCCGGCGCCGATCCGGCCAAGGTGCGCGACGCCATCCGTGGCGGCTTCGCCGAATCCCGCATCCTCGACCTGCATGGCGGCCGGATGGTCAGCGGCGACTTCACCCCAGGCGGCCGCGTCACCACCCAGGTCAAGGACCTGCGGCAGGCGGAGGAGCTGGCGCAGCAGTCCGGCATCGACCTGCCGACGCTCGGCCTGTCGCTGGAACTGTTCGAGATGCTGGTCGACCAGGGCGACGGCGCGCTCGACCATTCCGCCCTCTACCGCCTGTTCGCCCGCTGATGCCGCATCCCGCAAGGCGCCATCGTCGATGAATCATCCTTTAGCATGGAAAGAAAGACTTAAGGGCCGACCCTAATTGCCGCACTTTTGAGCGTAACCGCATAGTCGCTGGGCATATGACAATTCAATGACAGCGAAAGCGGAGACAGCGAATGACGATAACCCTGCGGGCCACCTTGATCGGGGCTCTCGTCATTCTGGGAGCCATGCTCGGGCTCGAGGCCCTGAACTCCACGACCACCCTGCGGGCAGCAAACGAGCGGATGAAATCGGTCTACGAGGACCGCGTCGTGCCCTTGCGCGATCTCAAGATCATTTCCGACTCCTATGCCGTCCTGATCGTCGACACTTCCCACAAGCTGCGGTCAGGCGCGCTGTCCTGGCCGGACGGCGCTGCCTCGGTCCGCAAGGCCCACGCGACGGTGCGGGATCGTTGGAACGCCTATACCGCCACCAGCCTGACCCCCGATGAGGCGAGGCTGGTGGCCCTGGCCCGTTCGGCCATGGACAAGGCCGACGCCGCGGTGGCGACCCTGCTGCGGATTCTCGATGCCGAGGACAAGGCGGCGCTCGACCGCTTCGTCGTCCAGGAGCTCTACCGGAACATCGATCCGGTGACCGATCAGGTGAACGCATTGATCGACCTGCAGGTCACGGTCGCCGACGACAACTTCCTGGGCTCCCAGAAGCTCTACCTGGAGGAAACCCGGCAGTCCTGGCTGCTGCTGGCCATGGCGGCGGTGCTGCTGGCCGCCGGCATCGGTGTCGTGGTTCGTCGCGTGATCGCCCCGCTTCGGCAGATGACCGAGGCGATGGATCGTCTGGCCGCGGGAGACGTGTCGGTCACGCTACCGGCCACCGGGCGCCGGGACGAGATCGGCCAGATGGGGCGCGCCGTCGCCGTCTTCAAGGACAACGCCATCGCCAAGCAACGCATGGAATCCGAGCAGGAGCAGGCCAAGCAAGAAGTCGAGGCCGAACGACACCGCATGATGGCCGAATTGGCCGACCGGTTCGAGCAGGCGGTGCAGGGCGTGGTCGCGCAGGTGGGATCGGCCGCCGGACGGCTGACCACCAACGCGCGGTCGCTGTCGGGACTGGCCGAACAGAGCCGTGTGCAGGCCGCGGTGGTGGCCGGCGCCAGCGAGCAGACCTCCGCCAACGTGCAGACCGTCGCCGCCTCCGCGGAAGAGATGGCCGCCTCCATCGGCGAGGTCACCCGGCAGGTCGGCAGCACCGCCGACGTCGCCCGCCACGCCGCCGAACGGGCCGGCCGAACCGACGCCACCATCCGCCAACTGGCGGACCATGCCAAGGCGATCGGCGATGTCGTACAAATGATCAGCGCCATCGCCGCCCAGACCAACCTGCTGGCACTCAACGCGACCATCGAGGCGGCGCGGGCCGGCGAGGCCGGCAAAGGGTTCGCCGTGGTGGCCGGCGAGGTGAAGAGCCTCGCCACCCAGACCGCCAGGGCGACCGAGGAGATCGCCAGCCAGATCGGCAATATGCAGGAGGTCACCGGCCAAGCGGTGGAAGCCATTGCCGAGATCGGCCGGACCATCGACGACATCAACCGCATCGCCGCCTCCGTCGCCGCGTCGATCGAGCAGCAGGACGCCGCTGCGCGCGAGATCGCCCGCAACGTCCAGCAGGCCGCGGTGGGGACGGAAGAAATTTCCTCCAACATCGTGCTGGTGCGCCACGCGGCCGACGACACCGGTGTCGCCGCCCGCGACGTGCTGGGTGCCGCCCAGGAGCTGTCGGGTGACGCCGACCGGCTGTCGGGGGAAGTGGAACGCTTCATCCGGCAGGTGCGCGCCGCCTGATCGGCAGCGCGACTCCAGCCATCAATCCCGTCCGTTGCGGCAAGTCCCCGCTTTTCGCAAGTTTCTTGTCAAAACGGTTGAGCGCAAACGCTGCATCGTCCATTCTCCCGGCTTTCCACAGGACGGCAAACCACTGCCAGTCCCTTCGTCTTTACTAGGTCAGGCGGCGATGACGGGCGAACGCATCTATCTCTACGACACCACGCTCCGCGACGGGGCGCAGACCCAGGATGTCGATTTCTCTGTCGCCGACAAGGTCGCCATCGCCAAGGACCTCGACCGGCTGGGCATCGATTATGTCGAGGGCGGCTGGCCGGGCGCCAACCCGACCGACGACCAGTTCTTCGCCGAGGCGCCGGAGTTGACCCGCGCCATTTTCACCGCCTTCGGCATGACCCGCCGCCCCGGCCGCAGCGCCGCCAACGATCCGCAGCTGACGGCTTTGGCGCAGTCCTGCGCCAAGGCGGTCTGCATGGTCGGCAAGACCTGGGACTTCCATGTCGACGTCGCGCTGAACATCCCGCGCGAGGAGAATCTCGACCTGATCCGCGACAGCATCGCCGCCTTGCATGCCGCCAAGGGCGAGGCGCTGTTCGACGCGGAGCATTTCTTCGACGGCTACAAACGCAACCCGGCCTATGCCGTGTCCTGCATCAAGGCGGCCTATGACGCCGGTGCGCGCTGGATCGTGCTGTGCGACACCAACGGCGGCACCCTGCCGCACGAGATCGACGCCATCGTCCGCGAGGTGGTGGAGACGCACGGCATTCCAGGCGACAAGCTCGGCATCCACTGCCACAACGATACGGAAAACGCGGTCGCCAACTCGCTGGCGGCGGTGCGGGCCGGCGCGCGCATGATCCAGGGCACCATCAACGGGCTGGGCGAGCGCTGCGGCAACGCCAACCTCGTCTCACTGATCCCGACGCTGATGCTGAAGCTGGGCTACGAGACCGGCATCCGCCGCGAGGATCTGCATCTCCTGACCCAGTTGAGCCGCGCCTTCGACGACCGGCTGAACCGCGCCCCCAACCGCCACGCCGCGTATGTCGGCGCCAGCGCCTTCGCCCACAAGGGCGGGCTGCACGTCTCGGCGGTGGAGAAGGATCCGTCCTCCTACGAGCATGTCGCGCCCGAGGCCGTCGGCAACCGCCGCCAGATCGTCATGTCCGACCAGGCCGGCCGCTCCAACCTGATCGTGCGGCTGCGCGACATCGGCATGGCGGTGGATGCCAAGGACGACCGGCTGGCCGGCCTGCTCGATCTGGTCAAGCAGCGCGACAGCGACGGCTACGCCTACGACACGGCGGAGGCCAGCTTCGAGCTTCTGGTCCGGCGCGAGCTGGGCGAGGTGCCGCGCTTCTTCGAGCTGCTGCGCTTCCATGTCACCGACGAACGCCGCTACAACGCCGTCGGCAAGCTGGTGGTGGAATCGGAAGCGGTGGTGCGCGTGCGCGTCGGCGACGCCGTTCGGATGGAGGTGGCGGACGGCAACGGCCCAGTCCACGCGCTGGACGTCGCCATGCGCAAGGCGCTGGAGCCGGCCTATCCGGCGCTGGCCAAGGTCAGCCTGTCCGACTACCGCGTCCGCATCCTGGCCGCCAAGGAAGGCACCGGCGCCATGCCGCGCGTTTTGATCCGCAGCGCGCGGACCGACGGCAGCGAATGGTCGACGCTGGGCGTGTCCACCAACATCATCGAGGCCTCGATGGAGGCGCTGGTGGACAGCTACACCTACGCCCTGATGAAGGGCGACGCACGGCCGGTGTGACGGCTGCGAACCGGTCGCGGGGCCGGCTGACCGGCCCCCTAGCCCCCGCCGTCCCCTCCCCGCCCGGACCGGCTTAGGCCGCTGCCTGCGCGATGGCTGCAATCGTCTCGGCATGCAGGTCGGCCGTCGCGGCGGCCACCACGCGCCCATCCGACTCCATGGTCAGGGGTTTGCCCTCCCAGTCGGTGATGACGCCGCCGGCCCCTTCGATCACCGGCTGCATCGCCAGATAATCGTAGGGCTGAAGCCCGGCCTCGATCACCAGATCGATATGGCCGGAGGCCACCAGCCCATAGATGTAGCAGTCGCCGCCGAAGCGCCGTGTCCGCGCCTGTCGGCTGACCGTTTCGAACACTCGTAGCCCCGCCTCGTCGAAGGCGTCGGGCGAGGTGGTGTAGACCGTCGCGTCCGCCAGCCGGCGGCAATCGCGGGTGCGGCAAGGCCGCTCCGGCCCGCTGCCGTCGGCATGGAGCGTCGGGGCGCCCGCCCGCCCCGTCCAGCGCTCGCCCAGCACCGGCATGTCGATGACCCCGACCGTCGGCACCCCCCGCTCCAACACCGCCAGCAGCATGCCGTAGACCGGCCAGCCGCTGATGAAGCTGCGCGTGCCGTCGATGGGATCGATCACCCAGACGATCTCCGACTCCGTCCGGTCGCGCCCATGCTCCTCACCGAAGATTCCATGTTCCGGAAAGCGTTCCGCGATGCGGCGGCGCAGGGCGGCCTCCACCTCGCGATCGGCCACCGTCACCGGACTGTCGTCCGGCTTGGTGTCGATGGCGACCGGGGTACGGAACCAGCGGCGGGACAGTCCGCGCGCCTCGTCCGCCAGGGTGGCGGCGAATCCGGCCAGTTCCAGCCTTCCCTCCGCCATGGTCGCCGTCAGGTCCGTCGTGATCTGGCTCATCATATGCCTTGTTTTTGTGCTGATGCGGAAATGCACGCCATCTGTGCAATCATGGTAGACATAAACGCACATAAGTGCAAACTTCCACTTAAATCCACGGCGAGCAAAGGTTCGCCACCGGCCAGCGGCCGGGGAACGGCATCCGGAACAGAGGGGATTGGCGATGGTGGAGTTTGCTGGGATCGAGTTTTCTGGAAAGTCGCTGGCGGCCGGCACGTTTCTGATCGCGGCGGCGGCGCTGCCGACCCTGGCCCAGGCCGGAAGCGTGACGGTCTACACGGCGCTGGAAGAGGACGAGATCGCCGACTACGTGGCGGCGGCGAAGAAGGATCTGCCGGACATCGACCTGAAGGTTCTGCGTCTGTCCACCGGCGATCTCGGTGCCCGCATGCTGGCGGAGGCCGCCAACCCGCAGCATGACGTGATCTGGGGCTGGGCCGTCACCAACATGCTGGATCCGCGGGTGATGGCGCTGGTGGAACCATACGCCGCCAAGGGCGGGGACGCGCTGCCGACGGCCTACAGGGATGCGGGCGGGCGCTGGTTCGCCGCCACCGGCTACATGGCGGCCTTCTGCGTCAACACCGAACTGCTGAAGGCGAAGAACCTGCCGGTTCCCGCCTCCTGGAAGGACCTCGCCAACCCGATCTACAAGGGCGAGGTGGTGATGCCGAACCCGGTGTCGTCGGGTACCGGCTACCTCCAGATCGCCGCCATCCTGCAGGGCCAGGGCAACGAGAAGGGCTGGCAGTTCCTGAAGACGCTCGACGGCAACGTCGCCCAATACATCAAGTCGGGTTCAAAGCCCTGCAAGTCGGCCCGTTCGGGCGAATTCGCCATCGGCACCTCGCTCGCCTTCGCCGCCATCAAGTCGGTGGAGGAAGGCTTCCCGGTCAAGATGGTCATTCCGACCGACGGCGCCGGCTACGAGCTGGAGGCGTCGGCCCTGATGAAGACCTCGAAGAACAAGGCCGACGCCAAGCGCTTCCTCGACTGGACCCTGTCGCCGACGGCGGCGGCGCTCTACACCAAGTACAAGGAGATCGTGACGATCCCCGGCGCCCCGGTCGCCAAGGCGGCGCTGGAGGCCGGCCTGCCGGCCGATCTCCAGAAGGTGCTCTACCCGATGGACTTCGCCAAATCCGCGACGGAGCGCGACGCCATCCTCCAGACCTGGCAGGGCAGCATCGGCCGGTAAGACCGTCGGCGCCGGCATTCCCCGCCTCCGGCCCCTTCGCCCGGACAAGGGGGGCACCGGCGCCATTTCCCCGCGTCCCGCCTCCTTCCCATTCCCGTTCCAGATGGCCGCGCCATGGATTTGCAGATCAAGAATCTCCTGAAGACCTTCGACGGCTTCGTCGCTCTCGACCGCATCACCCTGAACGTGGAGGAACGGGAATTCGTCTGCCTGCTGGGACCGAGCGGCTGCGGCAAGACGACCCTGCTGCGCATCATCGCCGGGCTGATGCCCTATGACGCCGGCGAGCTGCTGATGGGTGGGCGGGATTTGGGCACCGTCCCGGCGCGCGACCGCGGCTTCGGCATCGTCTTCCAGTCCTATTCGCTGTTCCCCAACATGACGGTGGCGCAGAACATCGGCTACGGCCTGAAGATCCGCAAGGCGCCGCGCGACCGCATCGCGGCACGGGTCGGCGAGCTTCTCGACCTCATCAAGCTGCCGAAGGTCGCCGACCGCTACCCTTGGCAATTGTCCGGCGGACAGCAGCAGCGGGTGGCGCTCGCCCGCGCGCTGGCCGTCGATCCGTCGCTGATCCTGCTGGACGAGCCGCTGTCGGCGCTGGACGCCCGCGTGCGCGCCGACCTGCGGACGGAAATCCGCGACGTCCAGCGCCGGCTCGGCATTCCCACCATCATGGTCACCCACGACCAGGAGGAGGCGCTGACCCTGGCCGACAAGGTGGTCTGCATGAATCACGGCCTGATCGAGCAGGTCGGCACGCCGCAGGATCTGTATCTGCGCCCCCGCACCCGCTTCGTCGCCGACTTCATGGGCAGCAGCAACCTGCTGCCGACGGCCTGGGTGCGCGAGACGATGCCCCACCTGATGCCCGGCCGCCCGGACGGCGCGGAAAACGCCTTCGAAGCCTGCGTGCGGCCGGAGCGGGTCGCCGTCACCCCCGCGCCGGACGCCGACGGGCGGGTGATCGACCTGACCTTCCTCGGCAACATCCGCCGGCTGCGGCTGTCCTGGCGGGGCCGCGAACTGCTGGCCGAAACCAACCGGGATCCGGGGGTGGAGCCGGGTGCGGCGGTGGATGTCTCGGTGGCGGCCGATGCCTGCGCCTGGGTGCGGGCATGACGGCCCCGTCCCTGGCCCTGACGGACAAAACCCGCCCCCGCCGCGCCAGCCGCCCGCTGGACGAACGGCTGCTGTTCGGTGCCTGCGTGCTGGTGCCGGTGGTGGCGCTGGTCCTGTTCTTCCTGCTGCCGCTGGCCACCATCGTCTGGCGCAGCGTCACCGAGGAGTCCGGCGGCATCGGCGTCGCCAATTACCTGGCCCTCTTCCGCACGCCGGGCATCCTGCGCGCGGTCGGCAACAGCCTGCTGGTCGGCACGGCGACCACGGCGGTCTGCCTCGTGCTGGGCTTCGCGGTCGCCTATGCGGCGCAGCGCACGCGCGTTCCCGGCAAACGTTTCGTCGCGGCCGCCCTGTCGCTGCCGCTGCTGGCCCCCTCGCTGGTGCTCGGCCTCGGCCTGATCTTCCTGCTGGGCCGCAACGGGCTGGTCAGCAACCTGCTGGGCGTCCGGCTGAACATCTACGGCTTCCCGGGGCTGCTGATCGCCAACGTGCTCTACGCGCTGCCCCAGGCGGTGCTGATCATCCAGGCGGCACTGCGCCAGTCCGACGCCCGCTATTACGACGCGGCGGAGGTGATGGGGGCGACCCGGCTGCAGCAGTTCCTCGGCATCACCCTGCCGAATGTCAAGTTCGGCCTGCTCAGCGCCGGCTTCGTGGTCTTCACCGTGACCATCACCGACTTCGGCAACGCCGTGACCATCGGCGGCGACTTCTCCGTGCTGGCGACCGAGATCTATAATCAGGTCACCGGCCAGATGAAGTTCGGCATCGGCGCCGCGGTGGGCATCCTGCTGCTGCTGCCCACCGGCATCGCCGTCTACATCGAACGGGTCGCCGCCCAGCGCCAGTTCGGCACCGCGTCGGAAAGCGCGCTGCCGCCGGTCCCCGACCGCCTGCCGATGCGCGACATCCCGCTGTTCCTCGTCACCATGACTCTGGCCCTGTCGATCGCGGCGGTGGTGGCGACGGTGGTCTTCGCCAGCGTCGTCCGGCTCTGGCCCTACCGGCTCGACTTCACCACGAAGCATTATGCGATCACGCTCAGCGGCGGTTACGACCCGCTGTGGACCTCGCTCGGCGTGTCGGCGGCGACGGCGGGGATCGGCACCGTGCTGCTGTTCGCCCTGGTGCTCGGCCTGCGGCGAATGCCGCCGGGGCTGGCGAAGGCGGTCTATCTGCTGGCCGTGCTGCCGGTCGGCGTGCCGGGGCTGGTGTTGGGCCTGTCCTACATCTTCGCCTTCAACCTTGCGGGAACGCCGCTGCACATGCTGTATGGAACGGCGCTTCTGCTGGCGCTGTGCAATTTCTACCACTACCACACGCAGGGCTTCCTCACGATGGTCACCGGAATGCGCGCCGTGCCGGCGGCGCTGGAGGAAGCGGCGGGCTGCCTTGGCGGCGGCGTCCTGCGGGTGCTGGGCGACGTGGTGGTGCCGGTGATGGTACCAACCCTGCTGTCGGTCTTCTTCTTCCTGTTCATGCGCTCCATGGTCACGCTGTCGGCGATCATCTTCCTCGTCTCGCCCTCCACCAACCTCGCCGCGGTGACGGTGATGCGGCTGGACGAGGCGGGGTTCGTGTCGCAGGCGGCGGCCTTCTCCACCTGCATCATGGCGGCCGTGGCGGCGGCGGCGCTGGCCATGCGCGGCGCCCTGGCGCTCGCCGGCCGGCGGAAGGCGGCCTGAGCGATGCTCCAGGAGGAACGCCACCAGCGGATCCGCGCCCTTCTGGCATCGGCGCACCGGGTCTCCACCGATCGGATCGCCGGGGATCTCGGCGTGTCGCGCGAGACGGTGCGGCGCGACATCGTCGAGCTGGAGGCGCGCGGCGAACTGCGCCGCGTCCATGGCGGGGTTGTCGCCGTGGGTCCGGAACCGGAACCGCCCATCGCCGTGCGCAGCCAGGTCCGCCAGAAGGAAAAGCGGGCCATCGCCAAGGCGGCGGCTCGTCTGGTCACGCCGGGACAGACCCTGTTCCTCGATTTCGGCAGCACGGTGTCCGCTCTGGCGGAGGAGCTGGCGAGCCTGGCCGGGCTGACGGTGATCACCAACTCCTTCGACGTGGCGCAGATCGTCGCCAACCAGAACCGCAGCCGGGCGGTCCTGCTCGGCGGCCGGGTGGACGAGGGGATCCCTGCGACCTTCGGCGAAGGCACCATCGCCGAAATCCACCGCTACCGTGCCGACATGGCGCTGCTGTCGCCGGTGGCGCTGCATCCGCGCTACGGCGCCACCAGCTTCGACCCGCGCGAGGCGGAGGTGGCCCGCGCCATGGTCGGCAACGCCGACCGCGCGGTGATCCTGGCCGACCACAGCAAGATCGGCCAGACCAGCCGGGTCAGCTTCTGCCCGGTCGACCGCATCGATACGCTGGTCACCGACGGCCGGTCCCGCGAGTTGCCGGAACTGGCCGCCTTGGCGGCGACGGTGCCGGACATCCTCTTCGGCTGAGCGGCCTCATCGGCCGGACAGGCATACGGCACCTTCCCCACAACGGCGTGTTCTGTTAGCTAGAACGGTTTCTCGGGGCGCCCGCATTCACGCGGGGCCGGCTCCGGTCATCAGCGCCCGTATTGCCGCGGGTCCGCTCTCGGAGGATCATCGCCATGCTCTGGCTCGCCGCCTATATCGGCAGCATTCTTGCCATCAACTTCGCCTTCAGCCTGTTTCCGCACCTGGATCTGGTCTGGTCCTGCTGGGCCGGGCTGATCTTCATCCTGCGCGACATGGTGCAGGTGCGCTTCGGCCATTGGGCGCTCGCCGCCATGCTGGGCGGCACCGTTCTGTCCTATCTGCTGACCGACCCCTTCGTCGCCACCGCCAGCGTCGCCGCCTTCGCCGTGTCGGAAATCATCGACTGGGCGGTCTTCACCATCACCCGCCGCCCGCTGCGCGACCGGCTGTGGATCAGCGCCGCCCTGTCGGTGCCGGTCGACACCGCCATCTTCTTCGGCATGCTGGACGTCTGGGACCCCGCCGTCTGGGCCGCCAGCTTCGCGTCGAAGCTGCTGGGCGTCTCCGTGGTCTGGCTGCTGATGCGCGCCCGCGACGGCCGGATGGCGGTCGCGGCGTAGGAGTGTCGGCTTCGAATGCCCCCACCTAACCTCCCCCGCTCTCGGCGGACCTGCGGTCCGCCTGCCGCGTCAGCACAAAGCGAAGTTTTGTGCGAGAGCTTCGCAGGGGAGGGACTGCCGCCGAACTCCGACAAAGCTCCAATCCCTCCCCCGCCCAGCGGGGGAGGATAGGTGGGGGTCTAACCTCCCGCCTCAGAACCTCTTGACGAACCGGTTGAACCACCGCCCCAGCGGCCCGGTCAGCCTGAGTCCGCCGATGGTGGTGGCTAGGCACAGGCACCCCTCCGGGTCCGAAACCGGCCGGTGGACCAGCGACGGGTCGCCGATGGCGATGTCGCCGGGCTCGAAGCTGCCGAACTCGTCGGAGAAGCCGCCCTCCAGCACCACGGTCAGCTCGATGCCGCCATGGGTATGGCGGGGAACGCCGGCTCCGCCCTTCATGCGGATCAACCGCGTGGTCCCGTTCGGGCCGGACAGCAGATCCAGGCTGCGCATGCCCGGCTGCAGGAACCGCCAGCCGCCCTCCCCCAGCCGCCCGTCACGGTCGAGACGGCCACGAAGGTAGCTGCGCAGCGGTTCCGGATAGCGCGATCGTTCGACCGAAGGCTTCGCGGCCGGACGGCAGGGCGCCGGCCGTTCATGGTCCAGCCGCGCCATCAGCGCTTCCAGGCAGCCCTCCGACAGCGGCTCGGGCTCCAGATCGTCCAGCAGGGCGCCGCCGATCGCCTCCATCTCGGTCACGGCATGGCGGCAGGCGGGGCAGAAGGCCATGTGGGTGGCGACGGCCAGCGACGCGCCCTCGCACAGGGCACCGCCGGCATAGTCGATCAGCAGGGTATCGCCCGGGTGGTGGCTCGGCCGGTTCATCGGGAATGCCTCATCCGACATCCTTGAGCGACCGGCGCAGGCGCTCCATCGCCAGGCGCAGGCGCGATTTGACGGTACCGAGCGGGATGCCGTGCTCCGCTGAAATCACGCTGTGCGGTTTGTCCTCGAAATAGGCCATGCGCAGAAGCTCGGCCTGCTCCGGCGGCAGTTCCTTCAGCGCGGCGCGCAAACGCCCGCTGCTTTCCTTCGCCTCGATCCGGCGATCGGCGGGCTCGTCGGGTTCGGGCACCAGGGCGGGATCGTCCGGGTCGATCTCCGGCCGCTGTTCGCGCCGCAACACATCGATTCGCTTGTTGCGGGCGATGGTGAACACCCAGGTTCCGGCCGAGGCGTGGATCGGATCATAGGTTTCGGCACGACGCCAGACCAACAGCATCACCTCCTGAACAAGCTCTTCCACCGCACCGGATTCGCATCCCAACCGGCGCAGATACGTCTTCAGCCGCGGCGCAAAATGGGCGAACAGCACCCCGAACGCTTGGCGGTCCCGCTCGCGCCCGACGGCGACGAGCAGATCTTCCAGGCTGGGGGCCATGTCGGCCGCGGGGGTGTGCTGGTCCTGCATGGTCCCATTCAAGGGGAACATCGGCGTCCGCACAAGCCGGGGATGGCACCCATTCCCGGAATTCGCGGCCGCCCCCCCGTTTCCAAGACCTCTGCGTCGATCCGGCACCCCGCAGGCATCCGCGCCGGGCTGTATGTCGCAACGTGACCCTCGGTACGCAACCATCCAAGCGTTGGATCACGAAAAAACCCGGCCTGCGGCATTTTGTTCGGATTTGCCGGGAAGATCGGTCGGACTCTGTCCTATGGCCTTTATTGCCGCCTGAACCCCATGGCACGCAGGGCCTCCGCCACCTCCGGCGTCTCCAGCAGCTCGACGAAGCCGCGGACGGCCGGGCGGTCGCGGCGGGCGGCGGGGATGACGAAGTCGTAATGCTCATCCTGCAGCGGCAGGAAGCCCAGCCCGTAAAGCTTCGCCGCGGTTTCGATGGCGACGCCCCAGTCGGCACGGTTC
The DNA here is from genome assembly GCF_016595245.1 of Azospirillum endophyticum. Lineage (GTDB taxonomy): Bacteria > Pseudomonadota > Alphaproteobacteria > Azospirillales > Azospirillaceae > Azospirillum > Azospirillum endophyticum. Next base: position 141,178 of record NZ_JAENHM010000008.1, on the reverse strand, counting down.
TGCGCCACCGCGACGGCGACGGCATTGTGCGACTTGGCCTGCGTCCAGTAGCCGGTCGGCCGCGCCGCACCCAGCAGGCGGTCGGCCAGGATGCGGGTGCCGCTGCCGGCATTGCGGTTGATCAGGATGCAGTCCGGCAGTCCGGCGACCGCCGCCACCGCCTCTTGCGCCGTCCTGCCCTCGAACCGCGGGTCGCCGCGGCGGAAGACGATGCCCTGCATCCGGCGGTATCCGGTGACGAGCTCCAGCCCCGGCGCCAGGAAGGGCGTGTTGTAGGCGCCGGTGGCGGGGTCCATCAGGTGGACCGGGGCGATGTCGCACTCGCCCCGCCGCGCCGCAGCCAGCCCGCCCATCGAGCCGACATTCAGCGCCTTGACCGTCATCCCCCCGGCGATCAGCCGCCCGAGCACGGCGTTCAGCCCGATGCACTGGCTGCCCACCACGATCAGGTCGGCCGGCGCCAGCGAACGGCCGAGCAGCTGGACCGACACCGGCGTGCCGACCTCCACCGCCTCCGCCTGGGCGTCGATGGCAAGGAAGCCGTCGGCATGGCTGAAGGCGGTGACGGCGCCGGATCCCTTGGACAGCGGATAGGCCGCCAGCTCGCCCTCATTGGCGCCATGGACCAGCGAGACCATCACATATTCGGTCCGCCCGCGCTCCGACCCCAGCCGCACCGGCAGGGTGGCCGGCACCTCCTCCACCGTCGCCGGCGGCAAGCCGGCCATGGCACGGATCACCGGCGCGACGAAGCTGTGGAAGGTGAACATGGCCGAGGTCGGGAAGCCCGGCAGGATCACCACCGGCTTGCCGCCGGTCACCGCGAGACACAGCGGCTTGCCCGGCTTCAGCGCCACGCCATGGGCGACGATGCCGGGATCGGACAGTCGCGCGACGATCCGGTGGGAGCGGTCGCCCGCCCCCTTCGACGTACCGCCCGACAACAGCAGCGCGTCGCACTCCAGCCCTCGTGCGACCTGCCGCTCCAGCGCCTCGTCCTCGTCCGGGGCGATGCCCAGCGATACCGGCTCCGCTCCCAGCTCGGCCACCGCCGCGGCGAGAATGGCAGCGTTGCTGTCATAGACCGCACCGATGCGGATCGGCTGCCCCGGCGCCACGATCTCGTCGCCGGTGGACAGGATGGCGACGCGCGGCCGGCGCACCACCGCGACCTCGGCCAGCCCGATGGCGGCGAGCACGCCGATCTCGCGCGAGGTCAGGGACTGGCCGCGGCGCAGCACCACCTCGCCGCGGCCGATATCGGATCCGGCGGCGGCGACGAAGGCGCCGGGAGTGGCCGGCCGGGTCAGGGTGACGAACAGGCCGTCGGGCCGCTCCACCGCCTCCGTCGTCTCCACCATCACCACGGCGTCGGCGCCGCGCGGCAGCATGCCGCCGGTGGCGATCACCGTGGCGGTGCCCGGCTCCACCGTCAGTTCGGGGGCATGGCCGGCGGCAAGCACCTCGTCGTTCAGGCGCAGGGCGACCGGCCGGTCCTCCGCCGCGCCCACCGTGTCGGCGGCGCGCACGGCGAAACCGTCGACCACCGAGCGGTCGAAGCCGGGAACATCGACTTCCGCCGTCACGTCGGTGGACAGCACGCGCCCCAGGGCAGCCGACAGCGGCACCCGCTCCTCCCCCCGCGGCGACAGGTCGAGATGGCGATGGAAGCGGTCGCGCGCCTCCTCGCCGCTCACCACCTCGAGGAACTGGTCCTGGCGGGCTGACTGGGCGACGAAACGGCGGATGTCCTCGCGGCTGCGGTCGGAGCTGTGCACGCGGCAAACCCTTGCAGGATAAGATCAGTCGAAGCTGTACATGGTGACTGGCGCGCCGTCCGGCACGCCTTCGCTTTCCGCCCCGATCAGCACGAAGCCGTCGGCCCGCGCCGCCGCCGCCAGCCCCGGCCAGCCGGGCGAGGCCGCCGGCTCCACCCTGCCGCCGTCGCCCAGCCGGACCCGGTGCAGGTCGAGGCAGCCGATCTCCGACACCAGCTTGCGCGCGGTCACCGCCTCGACCGTCGCATGGGGCAGCCCGGCCGGCCGGCCGGCGGCACGCCGCACCGCGCGCCCGCCCAACAGCTCGTAGGCCGCCAGCGCCGCCATCGGCTCCCCCGGCAGCAGCAGGACCGGGACTCCGCCGGCAAGGCCCAGCCCCGCGCTGCCGCCCGGCCGCATGGCCAGGCCGTGCAGGTCGAGGCTGCCGGTCAGCGCCAGGGCCGCCGGGGCCACATCGTCCGGACCGGTACCGGTGCGCCCGGCCGACAGGATCAGGTCGGCGCCCGGCCGGGCGAAGGCTTCGGCCAGCACATCGGAGTCGGCGGGGACGGCGTCGACCGCCTCGACGACACCGCCGTCGCGCCCAACCAGCGCCGCCAGCATCGCGCCGAGCTGTTCCGGCGCTCCGGCCTTGGGACCGCCGGCCAGCAGGATACGCACCCGCGGCGCCGGCAGCACCGGCACCACCCCGCGCCCGGCGGCGGCGAGCAGCCCGAGATCACCGGGGCGCAGGCGGCGCCCGGCCGGCAGCAGCAGGCTTCCGGCACCGGCCCACGCCGCTTGCCGCTCCACCCCGGTGCCGGGCGCAACCGCGTCGATCGCCTCGACGACGGGACCGACCGCCTGCGCCGCCTCGAACGGGACCACCGCGTCATAGCCCAGCGGCAGCGGGTCGCCGGCCGTCACGGCCGCCACCGCCGTCAGCGGCACCGGGTTGTAGGAACCGGCTCCCAGCGTGTCGGCTGCGACCACCGCATAGCCGTCGACCGCGGCCCGGGCGGCCGGCGGCCAGTCGCCCGTCGCCACGACCGCCTCGGCCAGCCGCAACCCGGCACACTCCGCCAGGGGCAGGACCCTGGCAGGCGGCGGGACAATCCGGCCATCGATCCAGGCCCAGGCCTCGGTCATCGGCGCACGGCGCGCGAAACCTCGGCCGCGGATATCGGAGACTGGGGGAGCGGGCGGCACGCCGGTCACAGCGCCGGCACCGTGGCGCCCTGCACGCGGTTCCGGCCGGCTCGCTTGGCCCGGTAGAGCAGTTGGTCGGCCATCTCGGCCAGCCGGTCGGGACCGCTCTCGGCCGACGGGATCACGGAGGCGACGCCCAGGCTGATGGTGACATGGCGCGCGACCGGCGACTGGGCGTGCGGGATGCGGCGTTGCGCGACGGCGGCACGGAACCCTTCCGCCACGTCGGTGGCGCCGGCGCCGTCGGTCTCCGGCAGCAGGCAGACGAACTCTTCCCCGCCGTAGCGGGCGACGAGGTCGCTCGGCCGCCGGGCCCGCTCCGACAGCACCTCGGCGACGATACGCAGGCATTCGTCACCGCTCTGATGGCCGTACTGGTCGTTGTAGGCCTTGAAATGGTCGACATCGAGAATGATCAGCGACAGCGGCAGGTGCGAGCGGGCGCAGCGCCGCCATTCGCGCGTCATCGTATCGTCGAAGCGGCGGCGGTTGGCGATGCCGGTCAACCCGTCCAGGAAGGACAGGCTGCGCAGCAGGTCGGTCTGCCGTTTCAGCAACAGGTGGTTGCGCACCCTCGCCTTCACGATGGGCGGGCTGATCGGCTTGGTGATGAAGTCGATGGCACCCACCTCCAACCCGCGGGTCTCGTCCTCCACCTCGCTCTTGGCGGAGATGAAGATGACGGGAATGTCGTGGGTGGCAGGATCGCCCTTGATCCGGCGGCACACCTCGAACCCGTCCATCCCCGGCATCATGATGTCCAGCAGGACCAGGTCGGGCATCCGCGCCTGGACGAGGTCCAGCGCCTTCTCGCCGTCGGTGGCGAAATAGATGTCGTAATCGTCTTTCAGAATACGGCTGAGCACATGGACGTTGGACGGTATATCGTCAACCACCAAGATTTTCGGGCGGGGATCGGCCATGGGCGCGTTCAGACCGTCGATAACGGAAGGCCGAGGTCGCGTGCGATCCGCTGCACGATCCCTAGCGCCTTGGTGAAGTCCAGACCATCGATGGCGGCGGACAGCCCCTTCATCGTCGAGGGTTCGATCCATTCCGCCAGCGACGGCGCCAGCATAGCGAATTCCTCCGCCGCTGCGAAGTTGCTGTCATGTAACAAACTTGCGAACTGCGGCAAGCGGTCCGCCAGCAGAGCCCGGCTCTCCGTCGACCGGCTCTCCACCGGCCGGCCGGCCGCGGCCGCGACTCCCGTCGCCCCCGCCGCCACCGGTGAGCCGGTGGCCTCCGCCAGCAGCCGCCGGGCGCTTTCCAGCACCAGCGCCAGTTCGGCCCGCAGCACCGGCACCTGGGCCGACGCCGCCGCGGCATCGCCGCGATAGGCCGCGATCTGCACCGCGTCGGCGGCGGCCGACAGCCGGCGCGCACCGAGATTCCCGGCAACGCTCTTCAGTTCATGCGCGATGGACTTCGCCGTCGTCAGGTCGCCTCCCTCCAGCGCGGCGGCGATCCGCTCGACGATGCCGCCATAGCCTTCGGCGAACTGGCCGATGAAGCGGCGGAACAGGCCGGCGTCGCCGCCCAGCCGGTTGAGCGCGTCGACAAGGTCGATGCCCGGCAGCTGGTCGGGCAAAGCCGCCGGCCGGCCGGCCGGTACCGGCGGAGCGGCGGCGGGCAGGGAAACCGCCGTCAGCATGGCTTCGCCGCGGAGCGGAATCGGGCCGTCACCGCAAGGCGCGCAGGGGCGCACCGCCACCAGCGGCGGCCCGATCCAGCGGGCCAGCGTGGCGAACAGGTGCGGCAGATCGAGCGGCTTGGGCACATGGGCGTCCATTCCGTTGTCGAGGCAGCGCTGACGATCCGCCGGCAAGGCGCTGGCGGTCATCGCGATGATCGGCATTTGCCGCCCGCCCGGCAACTCCCGGATCGCAACGGTCGCGGCGAATCCGTCCATGTCCGGCATCTGTACGTCCAGCAACGCGGCATCGAAGGGCTGCTCGGCCATGCGCACGCGCTCCACCGCCTCCCGTCCGGTGGATGCCGTGACGACGCTTGCCCCGGCCCGCTCCAGGATCTCGCACGCCACCTCCCGGCTGATGGCGTTGTCGTCGGCCAGCAGCAGCCGGCGGCCATGCAGCGCCCGGCTGGCATCCCAAACCGGCCCGCACAACCCGCCCACGGGGCCGCCCACGGGGCCGCCCACGGGGCCGCCCACCGGACCGCCAACCGGTACCGGAGCCGGCAGGGAAAGGTCGTCGGCGGACCGGCCGGCCAGGGCATAGGCCACGGTGACGGCGTCGAGCAGGGTGGAGGCGGTGACCGGCTTGATCAGGAAGCCGGAAATCCCGGCCTCCTCGAAGCGGGGGCCCAGCCGTTCGCGGCCATAGCCGCTGATGACGATGATCATCGGGGTGCCGGCACGGCCGTCGGCGCGGATGCGGCGCGCCGCCTCGATACCGTCCATTCCCGGCATCTTCCAATCCATCAGCACCACGTCATAGGCATGGCCTGCGGCGGCGGCGCGCTCCAGTTCGGCGATGGCGGCCCGGCCGTCGGCGCAGGCGGTGACGGTCCAGCCGAAGGCCGTGGCGATCGCGCCCAGCACCTCGCGTGCGGTGGGGTTGTCGTCGACCACCAGCACCGTCAGGTCGCGCGGCACCGCCCGTGGCAGCCGAACCGGCAAGCCGGCCATTTCGCCCGATCCGCCGGATCCGGCGCCGGCTTCGCCGCCATGGCGGCCGAACTCCACCTGGAAGCGGAAAACGCTGCCCTTTCCGGGCTCGCTCTCCACATCGATGGCGCCGTTCATCAGCCGGACCAGCCGCGCGCAGATCGCCAACCCCAGCCCGGTGCCGCCGAAGCGCCGGGTGGTGGAGCTGTCGCCCTGGCTGAAGGCCTGGAACAGCCGCTCGCGCTGGTCCGGCGCGATGCCGATGCCGGTGTCGCGCACGGCGAAGTCCAGCAGGGCGCGCTCGTCGCCCAGCGACCGCACCCGCACCGACACCACCACCTCGCCGGTCTCGGTGAACTTGATGGCGTTGCCGGTCAGGTTGATCAGGATCTGTTGAAGGCGCAGCGGATCGCCGACCAGTTCCAGCGGCACGTCCGAGGCCACCGAGAACAGCACGTCGATGTCCTTCTCCTGCGCGGCGGACCCCACGATCACCGCCAGCGTCTGCAGCAGGTCGTCCAGGCGGAAATCGACCCGCTCCAGCTCCAGCTTGCCGGCCTCCACCTTGGAGAAATCGAGGATGTCGTTCAGGATGCCCAGCAGCGACTGCGCCGACACCCGCACCTTCTTCACATAGTCCGCCTGCCGGCCGGTCAGGTCCGTCTGCTGCAGCAGGTGGATCAGCCCGAGGATCGCGTTCATCGGGGTGCGGATCTCGTGGCTCATGTTGGCCAGGAACTCGCTCTTCGCCCGGCTGGCGTCCTCCGCGGCCAGACGGGCGCGCTGCATCGCCGCTTCCGCCCGCTTGCGTTCGGCGATCTCGTGGAAGACCACGACGGCCCCCTCCACCTTGCCGTCGGCCAGCATGGGCGACGCGGTATATTCGACCAGGAAGGGCGTTCCGCCCTTGGTCCAGTAGGTGTCTTCCAGCCCGCGGCGGCTTTCCCCGCTCAGCAGCACCTCGGTCACCGCACATTCCAGCATCGGGAAATGCGTTCCGTCGGCCCGGTGGGAATGGATCAGCCCATGCAGGCTGCCGCCCAGCAACTCCTCGTTGGAATAGCCGGTGAGCGCGGCGGTGGCGGGGTTGGCGAAGGTGATCAGCCCGTCGCGGTCGACGCCGCAGATGCTGTCGGAGGCGGAATGCAGGATCAGGTTCAGCCGGCGGTTGGCGCTGGCGAAGGCCTCGTTGGCGGTTTCGAGTTCGCGCTTCTTGACGTCCAACTCGGCATTGGTGTCGGCCAGCCGGCGCCGGCCGGCCACTTCGCGCTCCAGGCTGCGCAATGCGGCATAGGCCAACCCGGCGCAGGCCAGCGCCGCCAACCCGACCAGGATGCTGCCGCGGACCGTGCGCTCCCGCCAGGGCGCCAGCTCCCTGCGCTCCGACAGGGCGACGAAGGCGACCAGCGGCAGGTTCGGCACCCGCTGGTAGGACAGGATGCGCCGGTCTCCCGGCACCGGTCCGTCCGCCTCGAAGGTCTCGATGGCGGCATCGGCGGCATGGCGCAGCACGATTCCGCCGTCGGGTCCGTCCAGCGGTTCGCTGTCGGGAAAGCGCAGCACCGGTTTTCCGTCGGTACGGTAGACCGCGATCGCCGAACCGGCCCCGAGATCCAGGCTTTCATACAGCTGGCTGTAGTAGTCGAGGTCCACATTGGCGTGGACGACTCCCTGGAAGCGACCCTCCAGCATGATCGAGCGGCTGACGGTGAAGAACTCCGTCCCCGTCCTCTGCCCCTTGATTCGCTCGCCGACATGGAATTCCGTGCCGTCGAGATGCACCTTGAAGAAGTTGCGGTTCGCAGCGTTGACTTGCGGCGTCGGAAACTGCCGGCTGGTCAGCACGGCGTCGCCGGCGGCACCGTCGATCCACAGCGCCGCGATCTCCGGCAGGGCGTCCACCATGTCGCGGATGGTGATCCAGGCTTCGCGGTTGGTGTCCAGGCCGGGCAGGCCGTGGTGGCGAATGAGATCCTGCGCGCGGCCGATGGCGAGGTCGGCGGTCGCAACCGTCCGCCGCAGATGCTCCTGCAGCAGGCGGGCGGTGGACTGGGCCTGTTCCCGGCTGTGGCGCAGCGTCTCTTCCCGGTCGGTCCAGGCGACGAACCCCCAGAAACCGGCGCCCAGCAGCGCGATCAGCGCGAAGGCGGCGGCCAGCAGCAGGCGGGTCCGCGTGGGCGAAAGCGCGGGAGCCGCAGCGTCGATCGGTTGTCTGTCCATCATTGCCGGATTATCGCCGCACCGCCGCCGGACACAGCCTCCGACAGCAGCCGGCTCTGCCCCTTCAGCCTACATCGGTCGGAGTATGGTCTTGCGCCGGTTGCAACCGCAAGCGACTTGATGCGCGCCACGATGACGTTGGAGACGCCCGGCCCTTGCGGGGGACCCCTCCGGTAGAGCCTCCCTTGCACCGCCTGCCTTTGCCTGCGGGCTGCGGCATCGTCCCCATATCCCGGTCCGATATTTGTCATGCCCGCTCTGCTTCCCCGCCCGTCTCCGCACCCTTCCCCGCCGTGAAAGCGCCCGTCCGATGGCCGACCGCCGCCCCCTGTCGCTCAAACCCGTCCTGGCCGGCCTGTTCGTCCTCGCCGGCGGCTCCGCCCTGACCCAGATCCTGCCGGCGGCCCCGGCCCTGGCCCAGTCGGCGATGACCGGCCCGGTGCGCTCCGACCCGATGCAGACGGTCGGCGCCGAGGTCCATGTGCGGATCGAAACGCTGCCGAAGCCCTATGCCACCCCCGCCGTCGCCAACGAGGCGGTGCTGGTGCCGCGCCCCGGCGACCAGCCGCTGCGCGCCCCGCGCGGTTTCACCGTCACCCTGTTCCGCGACCATGTGGAAAACGCGCGCAACCTGCTGGTCCTGCCCAACGGCGACGTGCTGGTGGCGCAGCAGCGGCCGGGCACCCTGACCCTGCTGCGCGACGGCGACGGCGACGGCCGGGCGGAGATGGCCCAGGTCTGGGCCGAGGGGTTCGACCATCCCTTCGGTCTCGCCTTCCATGACGGGGCGGTGCTGGTCGGCGATCTGGCGGGGGTGTGGCGGCTGCCCTGGACCGCCGGGAGCGTCCAGGCGGGAGAACGGCGGCGGCTGACGCCGGAGGGCGCCTTCGGCAAGCGCGGCGGCCACGCCACCCGCTCCATCGTGGTGGCGCCGGACGGACGGCATTTCTATGTCGGCATCGGATCGGAATCGAACATCGGGGTGGAGGCCGAACCGCGTGCCACCATCCAGGAATTCCGCATCGACGGCAGCGGCCAGCGCAGCTATGCCGCGGGCTTGCGCAATCCCGTCGGCCTCGCCTTCAAGCCCGGCACCAGCGACCTCTACGCCGTGGTGAACGAGCGCGACGGTCTGGGCGACCAGCTGGTCCCCGATTTCCTGACGGCGGTGAAGCCGGGCGGCTTCTACGGCTGGCCCTACTCCTACATCGGCGACAATCCGCAGCCGGACTTGGCTGGACGACGGCCGGATCTGGTGAAGGCGGCGCAGGTGCCGGGGCTGCTGCTGCAGGCCCATTCGGCGCCGATCGGGCTCGCCTTCGGCGACGCCACCCATTTCCCGGAACGCTACCGCATGGGCGCCTTCGTCTCGCTGCACGGCTCGTGGAACCGCTCGCGCCCGACCGGCTACGCCATCGCCTTCGTCCCCTTCGACACCGCCCCCTTCGACAAGAGCCGGCCGACCGGCACCTACGAGACCTTCGTCACCGGCTTCCGCGTGACCGGCACCGCCGGAACCGCGACGGGAAGCGCTGCCGAAGGCGACGAGACACCGAAGGTCTGGGGCCGCCCGAGCGGGTTGGCGGTAACCGCCGACGGCGCCCTGCTGATCGCCGAGGACGCCTCCGGCACGGTCTGGCGCGTCGCCTACGCCGCGGCGGACAAGGAGACGGAGCCGGGGGCCGGAGCGGCTCCCAGGCCCTGACGGCTCAGCAGCATTCGTCCTCCAGCTGGCGCAGCATCGCCAGCCCGTCCTCGTCGTCATGCTCCTCGAACAGGTCGGCGATGTAGTAGATGTTGGCGCAGAGCAGGCACAGCCCGTCGGCCTGCCGTTTCAGCGGGTCTTCGGCAACCGCCAGCTTGGCGCGGAAGCGCTCCCAGAAGGCGTTGGTCTTGGCGGGATCGTCGATGTGCATGTACAGCCGGTCGATGATGCGGCGGCTGTTGCCCTCACAGTCGATTCCCTTGAACGAGACATAGCGGTCGGGCGCGTCGATGCTGTCCATGGAGGCGGTCTCCTGATGCCGGTGCGGGGGTGCGGAACACTGCGCCCATGCTTTCCCACCCATACCCCCGCCATCAAGCGGCCCTGCACCAGCGGTACCCGGACTGCGCGAATGGCGGGATCGGCGCGTGAACGGCGTCCCCTACAGCGCCAGCCGCTTCTTCAGTGCATCGGCCCGGTTGCGGCTGACCGGCACGCGGGGCGCACCGGGAGCGGCCATGACGAAGGCGGCGCGGCCGTCCTGCCGCTCCACCGCGCGGGCATGGCGCAGATTGACGATGTAGCCGCGATGGGTGCGCACGAAGGACCGGGCATCGAGCCGCGCCTCCAGCTCCGATAGCGGCAGGCCGCAGAAGAAGGCGCCTTCGGCGGTATGGACCGTGGTGTAATGGCCGTCGGCCTGCAGATAGACGGCGTCGGCCGGGTCGAGCAGCACGATCCCCTGCCCCTTCTCCACCGGCAGCTTGACCAGCGGTTCGGCCAGGGATTTGGGTGGCTGCGATGCCGGGGATTGCGGGGCGGAAGCTTGGGCGTCGGCCGCCGCCGGCCGCGCCGCCTCCATCAGCATCAGGGCGGTGACCGCGCTCCCCTCCGCCGCGGCGGCGGCGGGCGACAGCGCGGTCGCCTTCACCACCAGCACCCGGCCGGGCAGCGCCACCATCATCGAACAGGCCGATGCCGGGGCGGCGGGGTCGATGGCGGCGGCCATCAGCAGTTCCACCTTGGCACGGTGCGAGGGCGGGTGCAGGTCGTGCAGAGAGGCGCCGACCAGCCCGGCCGCGCGCTCCCCCAGCAGCCGCACCGCCGCCGGATTCAGGGCCAGCACCCGCCGCGCGCCGTCCAGCAGCACCAGCCCGACATCCATGTTCTGCAACGCATAGTCCATGGACGCCCACTATAGCGGTAATTCCCGCCTCAGCTCCCGCCTTTCCGCCTGTCGCCCTCGACCAGGGCGGTGACGACGCCGTGGAGGCTACGCACCTCCTGCTCGGTCATCTCCATGCGCTCGAAGGCGTTGCGCAGGGTGCGGACCATCGACGGGCGCTTCGCCTCGCTGGTGAAGAAGCCGGTGCGGTCCAGCAACGCCTCCAGCCGCTCGAAGAAGTTCACCCGCTCCGCCATCGTCGCCGGGCGGGTCTGCCCGGTGTGCAGGAAGCGGTCGGGGGTGCGGTCGCCGGCCTGGAACCACTCGTAGCCGATCAGCAGCACCGCCTGCGCCAAGTTGAGCGAGGAGAAGGCCGGGTTCAGCGGCACGGTGACCAGCGTCTGGGCGAGGGTCAGATCGTCGTTGACCAGCCCGGTGCGCTCCGGTCCGAACATGACGCCGACCTTCTGCCCGGCGGCATAGCGTTCCCGCATCTCGCCCGCCGCGACGCGCGGGGTGACGAAGCGCTGGATCATGTCGCGGGTCCGCACCGTGGTTGCGAAGACGGACTCCAGGTCGGCGACCGCCTCGGCCGTCGTCTCGAAGATCCTGGCATTGTCGATGACGAGGTCGGCGCCGGACGCCGCGGCATTGGCCTTCGGGTTCGGCCAGCCGTCGCGCGGCTTGACGATCCTGAGATCGGTCAGCCCGCAATTCAGCATCGCGCGCGCGCAGGCGCCGATATTCTCGCCGAGCTGCGGCTGCACCAGGATGACGGCCGGGCCGCCAAGGATCGATTCACGGGTGGGGTTCTGGCCGGAGGTCATGGGACGACAGTGGTTCGAGTGGCAAACACTTGCCCCCACCCCGACCCTCCCCCGCTGGGCGGGGAAGGGGGATATACGGGGAAGCGGCGGCAATCCCCTCCCCCGCTGGGCGGGGGAGGGTTAGGGTGGGGGTCTAACTTCCCCACTACTCCTGCTGCTCCGCCTCGACCTTCACCGGCCCGCCGTCGATGGCGGTCAGGCGCTTCTTCAGGTCGGAGACGTCGGTGAACAGGCGCTTCAGGCGGGCGAGGCCCTTGTACTGCTCGAAGGCGCGGGTGCGCGGCACGGCGGGATAGCCCATCCACACCGATTTCGGCGGAATGTTCGTGCCGACGCCGGAATTGGCGGCCACCACCGCATCGCTGCCGATCGTCACATGGTCGGCCACGCCGACCTTGCCGGCCAGCACCACGCGGTCGCCGATCACCGTGCTGCCGGCGATGCCGACATGGCCGCACAGCATGCAGTTGGTGCCGACCTGGACGTTGTGGCCGATCTGCACGAGGTTGTCGATCTTGGTGCCGTTGCCGATGCGGGTGGCCGTCACCGTGCCGCGGTCGATGGTGGCGCCGGCGCCGATCTCGACGTCGTCGCCCAGGATCACCGTGCCGATCGAGTTCACCCGGCGGATCAGCACGTTGGTGCCGACGACGCGGCCGGTGGACTTGGCCGATTCGACGCTGCCCGGTTCCGGCGTGACGAAGCTGAAGCCGTCGTTGCCGACGGCGGCGTTGGGATGGATGATGCAGCGGGCGCCCATCTCCACCCGTTCGCCGATGCGCGCACCGGGATGCAGCAGGCAGCCTTCGCCGATCACCGCGTCGGCGCCGACGGTGACATGCGGCAGGACGACGGCGCCGGCGCCGATGCGGGCACGCGGACCGACATAGGCGAAGGGGGCGATGGAGGCATCGGGCGCCACCACCGCGTCGGGCGCCACATAGGCCTGCGGCGACACCCCCGGTTCGGCATGGACCGGCCGTTCGAAGAGGTCGAGCATCCCGGCCATGGCATAGCGCGGCCGCTTGACCACGATGCGGCCCCTGATGCCGTCCGGCACCTCCACCCCTTCGGCGACCACGGCGGCGACCGCTTGGCTGCCCGGCAGCAAGGCCAGCAGGTCCTTGTCCATCGCCAAAGCCAGATCCTCCGGCCCCTCCGCTTCCGACGGGTGGACGGCACGGCGGATCATGAGGGAACCGTCGCCTTCGACCGCGGCGCCCAGCGCTTCGGCGATCTGGTTCAGGGTACGGGGAGCCTGGGTCATGGAACGCACCGGTGTCAAAGTCTCGCACGGGGCCGTCCTGCCGGACGGCGCGGCGGACCCTAACACGGGCATCCGGCGGATGGCGAGGTATCAGAACGCTGTGCCGGGCTGCGCCCCTGCCTGTCCGGTCGTCGCTTGCCCCTTGGCCGGCCCCGGTCGCAGCCAGCCCTTCACCCGCGCCTTCATCCGCCGCAGCAGAGGCTGGCGCGCCTGGACCGCATAGTATTTGCGCACCGTCTCCAGGATCTCCCAGGTGCCGGTGAAGCCCATCGGCAGCACCAGCGCATCGCCTGCCTTGTATTCGCGCGGGCTCCCGCCTTCCGGCGTGATGATGACCCGGCCGGACAGCAGCAGGCAGAACTCGTGGTAGGGCCAATCCTTCATCGCGACGAGGCCCGGCGTGCACTGCCACACCCCCGAGCGGAAGCGGCCGAAATCGCCTTCGAAGATGTTGCGATGTATCTCCAGCGGCTGGCCGGACAGGATGGCGCCGAAGACCGCGGGCTTGCCGATTTCGTCGTCGGCGATGCGGTGGCTGTCGATCGGAATGGGGGTGTGATCCGGCATCGGCTCTCCCGGTCAGGGATTGGAGGGTCGGCGCGCGCAGGGCCGATAGGCCCTTTGGCGCCCCTGCGCAACACCCCACCCTGCCGAAGGTTCCCTGCCGGCCCCAAAAGAGTCAGCCCCCCAGATTGACGATCTCCACCCGCCGGTTGCCCGCCGCCTTCGGCTGATCGGGCAGCAGCAGCTCCCGCGCGCCCATGCCGGACGCCTCCAGCCGGTCGGCGCGGATATGGTGATGCGAGACCAGATAGCCGACCACCGCCGCCGCCCGCCGTTTGGACAGGGCGAGGTTGGCCGCGTCGCCGCCGACGGCGTCGGTATGGCCGACGATGCGGAAGCGGGTGTCGCCGGCCGTCGCCATCACCGTCGCCAGCCTGTCCAGGATCGCCTGCGATTCCGGGCGGATGCGGGCGGAATTGAAATCGAATTCGACCCGGAAGGCCGCGCGCAGTTCCGGCGCCGGCATGGCCGCCGGTCCGGGCAGCGGCGGCACCGTCACCGGTCCCGGACGTGCCGCCTGCGGCGATGCGGCGGGCGGGGCGGCGGCGGGCGGCGGGGCGGCAGGCCGCTGCATCGCCACCGGCGGGCAATTTGGCCCGGTGGTGCCGAGCAGGGCCGCCTCGATCTCGCATTCGCTGGGGTTGGGCCCCAGCGGCAAGGCCGGATTGGGCAAGGTCTGGGCAAGCGCCGCGGACGGCAGGGCCAGCCAGGCGCAAGCACCGAGCGTCAGGCCCAGCCGCATGGCCGCATTGTTCGGCCTGCGGACGGTCTTCCCAAATTGCGCGTGGAACAGTCCTGCGTCCATCTGTACGATCCCGGTCCGTATCTTTCGTATAGGGCGCTTGGGAGGAAACAAGCATGAAATCGCTGAAGGCTCTGCTCGCCGGCATCGCGCTGGCCGCGCTGACGGTTCCGGTCCTGGTTGCCGGTGCGGCGAACGCTGCCGACTACAAGGCGGAGTACAAGCTTTCCACCGTTCTGGGCAAGCCCTTCCCCTGGGGCATCGGCGGCGACCGCTGGGCCGAACTGGTCAAGGAAAAGACCGGCGGCCGCATCAACATCAAGATGTATCCCGGCACCTCGCTGGTGAACGGCGACCAGACCAAGGAATTCACCGCGCTCCGCCAGGGCACCATCGACATGGCGGTCGGCTCCACCATCAACTGGTCGCCGCAGGTGAAGGAACTGAACCTCTTCTCCCTGCCCTTCCTGATGCCGGACCAGAAGGCGCTGGACGCCCTGACCCAGGGCGAGGTCGGCAAGAAGCTGTTCGACCTGCTTTCCACCAAGGACGTGGTGCCGCTGGCCTGGGGCGAGAACGGCTTCCGCGAGATCTCCAACTCCAAGCACCCGATCCGGACGCCGGCCGACCTGAAGGGGCTGAAGATCCGCGTCGTCGGCTCGCCGCTCTATCTCGACACCTTCAGCGCGCTCGGCGCCAACCCGACGCAGATGAGCTGGGCCGACGCGCAGCCGGCACTGTCCACCGGCGCCGTCGACGGCCAGGAAAACCCGCTGGCGATCTTCGTCGCCGCCAAGCTGGCGACCCTGGGCCAGAAGAACCTGACGCTGTGGGGCTATGTCGCCGATCCGCTGATCTTCGTGGTCAACAAGGAGGTGTGGGCCAGCTGGTCGAAGGACGACCAGGAGGCGGTGCGCGCCGCCGCCGTCCAGGCCGCCGCCGAGGAGGTGGCGATCTCCCGCAAAGGCATCACCGCCGAGGACGACAGCCTGCTGAAGGACATCGCCGCCCAGGGCGTGGCGGTGGTCCGCCTGACCCCGGAGGAGCAGAAGGCCTTCCAGACCGCGACCCAGCCGGTCTTCGACAAGTGGGCCAAACAGATCGGTCCCGATCTGGTGAAGGCGGCCCAGACCGCCATCGCCGCGCGGAAGTGACCGCTTCGCTCCCTGCCTGACGGAAGACGGCGCCCTCTTCGGGGCGCCGTTCTTTTTGAACTTGTATCCTGTTTGCTTGTGATGCGTGCCAAGACGGATTGCGCTACAACTCCCGACCATGCCGGCCTGTTCCGGGTTCGGCGCAGATGGCTTGTGGAGCCGGGCGGGCGCATATGACGTCGGAGATGCTGCTGGCGCTGTTCTGCATCGGCGCCACCCTGCTGTTCCTGGTGATCCGCCGCGGCTTGATCCTGCGGGCGGACCGGGAGATCCGCCGCTGCGGCGCGATCCTGATCGCCGAACGCGACACGCTGGAAAGCCAGGCCAACGAGCTGGAAGCCATGCAGGCCGAAATCGGGGCGATGAAATCCAAACTGGCGGAACTGGCGGCCGAGAAGCTGATCCTCAACCGCCGCAGCGGCAAGCGCAGCGCAGCCGCGCGCCGCTTCATCCACGAGATCGGCCGGCCGGAGCCGGGGCGCAACCGCTTCGTCTTCCGGCTGGCGATGGCCCCCGGCTTCACCGGCCGGCCAGATGCCAAGGCGCCCAGTGCCAAGGCGGTGGTCCACCCGGCCATCTGGCGCTTCCGGAACGAGGCTCAGGTCTGGGCCAATGATTTCGCCGCCGCGCAGACGGTGACCCGCAACATCTTCCATGAGGGGGTGGGCGTGACCGTTTCCAGCGAGGGCGCGGACGAAAAGGGGATGGCCGGAGCGGCGGCGCCATGACCGTCGTCTGGGTTCTGGGAGCGGTCACCAGCCTGGGGATCGGCCTGCTGGGCGAACGGATTCTCGGCATCCGTGCCCGCCGCCAGTCGGAGAAGCTCGCCGCGCTGAAGGAGCGGCTCGGCGTCTATGCCAATTACGCCAAGCTGGCCGCCGTCCGCCGGGCGGAGACGGAAGAGACGCTGGCCGGCCTGCGCGGCGAGATGGCGGAGGCGGAAAGCGAAATCCTGTCCCTGCAATCCGCCATGGCCGACGACGACGCGCTGGCGCCGATGGAGTTCCATTGCGTCGATCGCGTCGCCCGGTCCGGCGGCCCGCTGTGGTATGTCGCGGTGGAGGCGCTGGACGCCACCGCCCCCTGGACCGGCATGCGCACCTACGCCGTCGCCGCGGACAGCGCGGAAGAGGCCCGCAAGCGGATCGTCGAGCGCCACCCCTCCCCCACCGCCTTCGCCATCTCCCCAGCCGCGCCGCTGTCGCTGCCGGAGCGGTGACTGTGGTCGTGATGTTGAAGTACTCGGCTTACGGTGCCCCCACCTAACCTCCCCCGCTCTCAGCGGACCTACGGTCCGCCTGCCGCGTCAGCACAAAGCGAAGCTTTGTGCGAGAACTGGGCGGGGGAGGGACTGCCGCCACTCTCCCGAACAAGCACTTGCTCCCTCCCCCGCCCAGCGGGGGAGGGTTGGGGTGGGGGTCTGACGTGCCAAAAAAGAAAGGGGCGCCCCAAGCGGAGCGCCCCCTCATCTCATCCCCCTGATCACGCATTGTTCATGCGGTTGTCGATCAGGTCGGTCACCACGCCCGGATCGGCGAGCGTCGAGGTGTCGCCCAGGCTGTCATGCTCGTTCGCGGCGATCTTGCGCAGGATGCGGCGCATGATCTTGCCGGAGCGGGTCTTCGGCAGGCCGGGGGCCCACTGGATCAGGTCGGGCGAGGCGATCGGGCCGATCTCCTTGCGGACCCAGGCGACCAGTTCCTTGCGCAGTTCCTCCGTCGGATTCTCGCCGGCGTTCAGCGTGACGTAGGCGTAGATGCCCTGGCCCTTCAGGTCGTGCGGGTAGCCGACGACCGCGGCCTCGGCGACCTTCGGGTGGGCGACCAGCGCGCTTTCGACCTCGGCGGTGCCCATGCGGTGACCGGACACGTTGATGACGTCGTCGACGCGGCCGGTGATCCAGTAATAGCCGTCGGCGTCGCGGCGGCAGCCGTCACCGGTGAAGTACTTGCCGGCGAAGGTCGAGAAGTAGGTCTGGATGAAGCGCTCGTGGTCGCCGTAGACCGTGCGCATCATGCCGGGCCATGCATCGGCGATGCAGAGATTGCCCTCGGTCTCGCCCTCCAGGACCTGGCCCTCGTTGTCCACCACGACCGGCTGGACGCCGAAGAAGGGTTTGGTCGCCGATCCCGGCTTCTGACCGATGGCGCCGATCAGCGGGCTGATCAGGATGCCGCCGGTCTCCGTCTGCCACCAGGTGTCGACGATCGGGCAGCGGGCGTCGCCGACCACGTTGTAGTACCAGAGCCATGCCTCGGGGTTGATCGGCTCGCCGACCGAACCCAGGACGCGCAGGGATGCGCGCGAGGTCTTCTTCACCGGGCCCTCGCCCTCGCGCATCAGCGAGCGGATGGCGGTGGGAGCGGTGTAGAAGATGTTGACCTTGTGCTTGTCGATGACCTGCCAGAAGCGCGAGACGTCCGGGTAGGTCGGCACGCCTTCGAACATCAGCGTGGTGGCGCCGTTGGCGAGCGGACCATAGACGATGTAGCTGTGGCCGGTGACCCAGCCCACGTCGGCGGTGCACCAGTAAACCTCGCCGTCCTTGTAGTCGAAGACATACTGGTGGGTCATCGACGCATAGACGAGATAGCCGCCGGTGGTGTGCAGAACGCCCTTCGGCTTGCCGGTCGAGCCGGAAGTGTAGAGGATGAACAGAGGATCCTCGGCGCTCATCTCCTCCGGCGGACAGTCGGCGGAGACGCTCTCCATCTCCTCGTGGAACCAGAGGTCGCGGCCCGCGGTCCAGGCGACGTCGCCGCCGGTGTGCTTGACGACCAGCACATGCTTCACCATCGGCGCACCGGCCACCGCCTTGTCGGCGTTGGCCTTCAGCGCCACCTTGCGGCCACCGCGCAAGCCCTCGTCGGAGGTGATGACGAAATGGCTGTCGCAGTCGACGATGCGATCCTTCAGGCTGTCGGGCGAGAAGCCGCCGAAGACGATGGAGTGGATGGCGCCGATGCGGGTGCAGGCCAGCATCGCATAGGCGGCCTCCGGGATCATCGGCAGATAGATGGTGACGCGATCGCCCTTCTTGACGCCGTTCTTCTTCAGCACGTTGGCGAGGCGGCAGACCTTCTCGTGCAGTTCCTTGTAGGTGATCGCCTTGGAAACACCGGGATCGTCGCCTTCGAACAGGATGGCGGTCTGGTCGCCGCGGGTCGCCAGATGGCGGTCGATGCAGTTGGCGGACACGTTCAGCGTGCCGTCCTGGAACCAGCGGATATGGACGTCGTCGTTGAAGTTGACGTCCTTCACCTTGCTGTAGGGCTTGATCCAGTCGAGCCGCTTGCCCTGCTCGCCCCAGAAGCCCTCGGGGTCCTTGACCGACTGCTCGTACATGCGGGCATAGGCCTCCGCATTCACGTGGGCGGTCGCCGCGATCTCGGGCCTCACCGGAAAGAAGCTGTTGTCGGTCATGAGTGCGATTCCCCCGTGGTGCTTCCGGTATTGGCCGGAAGATGTTGCAGGGCGGCGGGCCGCCGCCCGGAATTGAGCGGCATTATCCACACAAGTCGCGGGACGAACAAGCGAATCGGCCCCCGCAGGCCCCCCGACCAAAGGAGGATTGTGTCGCTGATCTTGCAGCGTGAGACTGTTTCTTCCCCAAGCATACCAAGGCACGCACGGTCCGGCGCCACTCGGCCCCGGACGGTGGAGAAACCTTGCCGCGACCATCCGCCGCGCCGCGGCGCAGCATGTGCGCTTCGCAATGCCGCAGCATGCGTCATGTCCATCCTGTAACGAACGGTCACGCGCTTAACCCGACCTTAACCGGCCGGCCGCTATAGAATTGCCGCATCACGGTAACGATCATCGGCGGCAGGATCGCAATGCCCAGCACCACGAACGCAAACGATCTTCCCCAAGCCGGCGACGCCACCGACCGCTTGGCCGGCCTGGCCGACCGCACCAGCCTGACGGCCATCGACGCCACGCTTCGCGCATTGGCCGGCCCCCTCGCCGCCGCCTCGGCAAGCGGCATGGCGGACATCGCCCGCCGCATGCTGCAAGCGACCAACGACTTCCACGCGACGATGCAGGACGCGGCAGAATAGGAAGCGGCCTGCCGGTTGCAACGGCGTCGCCCCCTGCCCTCATCGTCATTTCGTCGAAGGCTACGCCCAGGAAGGCGGCCCTCCTTCCCCAAATCCCCGTCGCGTCCGCCATCGGCGAGGATTAGGCTTTGCCTTTGGGCGATTGGCCGGGGTGGACGTCATGACCGGGGCGGATAAAGTCTTCGCGGGAGAGATTCCGGCGCTCTACGACCGTTGTCTCGGCCCGCTCCTCTTCGAGCCTTACGCGCGCGACCTGGCCGGACGTCTCGCGGGGTTCCAGGGCCGGCTTCTCGAAACGGCGGCCGGAACCGGGATCGTGACGCGGGTCCTCGCCCGAACCCTTCCCGCCGATGTCGCCATCGTCGCGACGGATCTCAGCCAGCCGATGCTCGACCGCGCGATGGACGGTCTCGACACGCCCCGGGTGACGTGGCGGCAGGCCGATGCGCTGAGCCTTCCCTTCGACGATGCCAGCTTCGATGGGGTCGTCTGCCAGTTCGGGGCGATGTTCTTCCCGGACAAGCCCGCCGGCTTCGCCGAAGCGCGCCGGGTCTTGCAACCGGGTGGCCGGTTCCTGTTCAGCGTCTGGGATCGCCTCGAGGAGAACGACATCACCGCGGTCGTCGGCGCCGCCATCGCGGCCGCCTTCCCCGACGACCCTCCCGGCTTCCTGGCCCGCGCACCTCACGGCTATCACGACAAGGACCGGATCGGCGATGATCTTCATGCGGCCGGTTTCCACCGGATCGCGATCGAGACGGTGACGCTCCGCAGCCAGGCAGCCTCCGCCGCGGAACCGGCAACCGGCTTCTGCAAGGGAACCCCTCTGCGGCACGAGATCGAAGCGCGGGACGCAAGCCGCCTCGACGAGGTGACCGACCATGTCGCCCGTGCCATCGCACAGCGGTTCGGTAGCGGCCGGGTCGACGGCAAGATCCAGGCGCACGTCATCACGGCCACGGCCTGATCACCCCCGGACCGGGGGCGGGTGGTCGAGCAGGCACGGCCGGTCACGGAAACGACGGGAGGCGGCCGGCTTTCCGCACTTTCCCGTCCATTTCCGCCATCCTTCAGGCCGGGACGCCCACTCCCGCGAGGTCGCAGACCCGCGCCCATTCATCCTCGGCAACCGGGCAGACCGACAGGCGGGACTGGCGGACCAGGGCCATCGACTGCAGCAGCGGGTCGGCCTTGATCTGCTTCAGCGTCACCGGCGTCTTCACCGGCATCACCGGCGCCACGTCGACCATGCCGAAACGGGCGGCCTCGTCGCTGGGATCCGGGTAATAGGTGCGGACGATCTCGACGATGCCGACGATCTCCAGCCCTTCGTTGGAGTGATAGAAGAAGGCGCGGTCGCCCACCTCCATCGCCTTCAGATTGTTGGACGCTTGGTGGTTGCGCACCCCGTCCCAATGGGTCCGGCCGTCGGCGACCATGCGGTCCCAGGAATATTTGAACGGCTCGGACTTCAGCAGCCAATAGGCCATCGCCGGCGCTCTCCCGTTCAGGCTTTGGGGTAGACGCGGCGCCACGGCCGGATCGTCACGCTGTCGAACAGGCCTGCCTTGGCATAGGGATCGCCGGCGGCGAACTCCTGCGCGGCGGCGGCATCGGCGCACTCGACGATCAGCAGGCTGCCGACCATGCCGCTCTGGTCGTCCGACAGCAGCGGCCCGGCGGCGAAGATGCGGGCAGCGTTGGCTTCCAGATAAGCCAAATGCTCGGCGCGGTTGGCGCCGCGGATCTCGGCGGCACCCGCCTTGTCGACGCAATGGAACATGAACAGCATGCGGTCCTCTCCTCCGTAGGATGGAGCGGGAGCCTAACGCAGGGGCCGCCGGCGGGAAAGCACCGGCTGAAGTTTGCCGTCAAGCCACCACGCGCGGGCGGCGCGGCGGCGCCTTGCCGCCCTTGCAGGGGCTGTAGCCGCCGGGCGCGATGCGGCCCGGATTGATTCCGATGCGGGAGATCTCGCCGAAACCGCACAGCCCCATTTCCGCCGCCGCGGCCAGCGCGATGCGGCCGCAGGCCTCGGCATCGCTGCCGGCATGATGGTGGTCCAGCGCGATTCCCAGGAAATCGGCCAGATGGTTCAGCCGGTGCGCCGTCAGCGCCGGCCAGGCACGACGCGCCATCACGACGGTGCAGAGATAGTCGCAGGCCGGCCAGTCCAGTCCATAATCGGTCAGGGTGTGACGCAGCACGCTGATGTCGAAGGCGGCATTGTGGGCCAGGATCAGACGGCCCTGCACCCGCTCGCGCAAGGTCGCCCACACCTCCGGAAATTCAGGGGCGCCGACCACGTCCTCTTCCCGGATGCCGTGAATGGCGCTGTTGAAGGAGTTGAAGCGCAGGTCGCGCGGGCGGATCAGATGCTCCTCCGTCGCAACCACGCGGCCGCTCTCGATCCAGGCGACACCAATGGAACAGGCGCTGGTGCGGGTCTCGTTGGCGGTCTCGAAATCGATGGCGACGGCGTGGCCGGAGATGACGGTCATGAAGGTCCGATGACTGGAGGTCCGCTATGCGGGCGGATCAGAGGCGGAGAAGGGCGGCGAGATCCTCGGGCAGCGCCTCTTCCGCCGCCAGGATCCGCAGCTTCAGCAGGCTGGCGACCGCCATGGCGTCGGTGATGGCCCCGGCCAGCACCATGTCGATCACCCCGGCGAAGGGCACGCGGCGCACCGCCAGCACCTCGGTTTCGTCGGGGGCGGACTCGCCCTGCTCCAAACCCCAGGCGACGAAGGTATGGGCGACCTCGTCGGTGAGGCAGTTGGACAGGTGCAGCTTCATCAGCGGCATCCAGCGCCGCGCCGTCAGGCCGGTCTCCTCGCGCAGCTCGCGCGCCGCCGATTCCTGCGGCTCCACGCCCTTGCGCCCGCCGCCTTCGGGGATTTCCCAGCTGTATTGCTTCAGCGGAAAACGGTACTGGCCGACCAGCGTCACCGAGCCGTCGTCGTGGATCGGCACCACGCCGGTGGCGAGGCTGCGGGGATGGACGACGCCGTAGATGCCCGGGGCGCCCTTCGGGGTCAGAACCTTGTGTTCGACCACCTCCATCCAGGCGTTCTCGTATTTCGTCGTGCTGGTCAGCACGGTCCAGGGATTGCCGGTGGGATCACCGGTTTCGATCGGCACGCGAGGCCCCCTCCGTCGGTTGCGTCCGGAGTATAGGGAGGCGGCAGGGACGCCGCAACGCCCGCACGCAGGAGGCGTGTAGACAAAAAAGGTAAAATTTACCGACAATTGAGGAAAACGAAGTCGAAATCGTTAAATAATGGTTTCTTGACAGACAAGTTCGCGCTGCTTACTTCTAAATTACGGCGCTGGACGTCGACACCATACCCAGAATGGGGTAGGTCGCCGGTCCGCCCATACCTGGAAAGGGCAGGCGCGTGACTCCGCAGATCAGTCCACAGGATTTGGAGCGGTGGCGAAATCCCGACTGGCGTGTCCGTCTGGCCGCCTGGTGGGAAGGCTACGACCTGTCCCGCCTGCCCCGCGTCTCAGACCGGTCTGCCCTGCGGAATTCGGCAGCCCGCCATCGGTCCGGCCCCGTCGACATGGTCGGCACCGCCGCCATCCCGGCAGCCTCGGCCGTGGCGTCCTCATCCAACCCGGCCCTGCCGGACCCGGCGGCCGGCGGCAATCCGGAGCTGGACCGCCTGGCGCTGATGCAGCTCGACCGCCACGGCGAACCCGTCTGGTCGCCGGCCCGCAGCGAGGGGGCGCAGCTTCTCTGGGGCCGGGACATGACCGGGCCGGAAGAAGCGGCGTGGATGGTCGACTCCGTCCGCTCCTTCGGGCTGAACCCGGCCAAGAGCGTGCTCGACCTGTCGGCCGGGCTCGGCGGTACCGCCCGCGCGCTGGTGGAAAGCTGCGACACCTGGGTGACCGGTCTGGAGGCGTCGCCGCTGCTGGCGAAGCTGGCGATGGACCGCTCGAAGGAGCTCGGCCTGTCGAAGAAGGCGCCGATCGCCCATTACGATCCGGAACACTTCAACCAGGCCGGCAGCTTCGACCTCGTCATGGCCGACCGCATCCTCCACCGCGTGCGCGACAAGGACCTGTTCCTCGACCGCGTCGGCGACTGCGTGAAGCCGAAGGGCGGCATCGCCCTGTTCGATTACGTGATCGACGGCACTCCCGGTTCCTGGGACAGCTGGAACGCCTGGCGGGAGGAGGAGCCGATGGAGGTCTATCCCTGGACCGCCACCCGCATGGCCGACGAGTTGACCCAGCGCAACCTCGACCTCCGCATCTCGGAGGATCTGACACGGCTGCACCGCCGCCACATCATCGACCGGGTGCGCAAGCTGGCCGACACGCTGGCCGCCGCCGTGACGCCGCCGGCGCCGGTGCTGGCGGCGTTGAAGCGTGAATTGGCGCTTTGGTGGGCACGGCTGCGGGTGCTGGGCAACGGACTGCGCTTCGTCCGCTACGTGGCGATGAAGCCGGCATAAGGTACCCGCACAGAGCCTTCTGATGTTCATATGAGTAAAGAAGGCATTCGCCGAGACGGCATAGGATGATCGGCGGAGATTGAACGGCGGCCGGCTTGCAGGCGAGCTCGGAGCGTCGTCCCGCCCCCATGCCCATGCTTCCGCTTTCTTCGAGCCATGCGTTTGATCTACCGGGGCTGCGACCTACATCTTGCCTGCATGACGCGCGGGCAGCGCTGCGGCCGCCCCAGTCTTTTGAACGATCATCAGGTCGTTTGGCCCTCGGGTCTTTTGGCCGATCGCCCTTTCGACCGTCGTCACCCGGACCGTAACCGAAGCACTCTCCCAAGCGCCGCCCAAGGCGCACGCCCGACCCAAAGGCCCCAATTCAAGAATTAAGGAGGCTTCCCGTGACCACCTTCACCGGTCAGGACTCGCTCAAGACCCGCCGCTCGCTCAGCGCGGGCGGCAAGAGCTACGACTATTTCAGCCTGAAGGCCGCCGAGGAGGCGGGCCTCGGCGATCTGTCGCGGCTGCCTTTCTCCATGAAGGTGCTGCTGGAAAACCTGCTGCGCTTCGAGGACGGGCGCACCGTCTCCGTCGACGACGTGAAGGCGGTGGCCCAGTGGCTGGTCGACAAGCGGTCCGACCGTGAAATCGCCTATCGCCCGGCGCGCGTGCTGATGCAGGACTTCACCGGCGTGCCGGCGGTCTGCGACCTGGCGGCGATGCGCGAGGCGATGGCGTCGCTGGGCGGCGACCCGACCAAGATCAACCCGCTGGTGCCGGTCGACCTCGTCATCGACCATTCGGTGATGGTCGATTATTTCGGCGGCAACGACGCCTTCCAGAAGAACGTCGAGCTGGAGTTCGAACGCAACCTGGAACGCTACGCCTTCCTGCGCTGGGGCCAGAAGGCCTTCGACAATTTCCGCGTCGTGCCGCCGGGCACCGGCATCTGCCATCAGGTCAACACCGAATATCTGGCCCAGGTGGTGTGGACCGACGGCGACCCGTCGGGCAAGCCGGTGGCCTATCCCGACACGCTGGTCGGCACCGACAGCCACACCACCATGGTCAACGGCCTGTCCGTGCTGGGCTGGGGCGTCGGCGGCATCGAGGCCGAGGCGGCGATGCTGGGCCAGCCGATCTCGATGCTGATCCCGGAGGTCGTCGGCTTCAAGCTGACCGGCCGGCTGAAGGAAGGCATGACCGCCACCGATCTGGTGCTGACCGTCACCCAGATGCTGCGCAAGAAGGGCGTGGTCGGCAAGTTCGTCGAGTTCTTCGGACCGGGCCTGGACAGCATGACGCTGCCCGACCGCGCCACCATCGGCAACATGGCGCCGGAATACGGCGCCACCTGCGGCATCTTCCCCATCGACGCCGAGACCATCCGCTATCTGACCTTCACCGGCCGCGATCCCGACCGCGTGGCTCTGGTCGAGGCCTACGCCAAGGCCCAGGGCATGTGGCGCGAGCCGAACAGCCCCGACCCGGTCTTCACCGACGTGCTGGAACTGGACATGGGCACGGTGGAGCCGTCGCTGGCCGGGCCGAAGCGTCCGCAGGACCGCGTACCGTTGTCGGGCGTGGCGCAAGGCTTCGCCAAGGACATGACCGACGCCTACAAGGCCGAGGATCCCAAGAAGGCGGTCGCGGTGAAGGGCGCCGACTACAGCCTGGAACAGGGCGCCGTCGTCATCGCCGCCATCACGTCGTGCACCAACACCTCCAACCCGGCGGTTCTGGTCGCCGCCGGCCTCCTGGCCAAGAAGGCGGTGGAAAAGGGACTGAAGCAGAAGCCGTGGGTCAAGACCTCGCTCGCCCCCGGCAGCCAGGTGGTGACCGACTATCTCGCCAAGGCCGGGCTGCAGCCCTATCTGGACCGCATCGGCTTCAACATCGTCGGCTATGGCTGCACCACCTGCATCGGCAATTCCGGCCCGCTGCCGGAACCGATCGCCGCGGCGGTGGAGGAGGGCAACCTCGTCGTCGGCGCCGTGCTGTCGGGCAACCGCAACTTCGAGGGCCGCGTCAACCCGCACACCCGCGCCAACTATCTGGCCTCGCCGCCGCTCTGCGTCGCCTATGCGCTGGCCGGCAACCTGAACATCGACCTGGCCACCGATCCGCTGGGCACCGGCACCGACGGCCAGCCGGTCTATCTGAAGGACATCTGGCCGAGCAACCGCGAGGTCCAGGACACCATCGACGCCTCGCTGACCGCCGAGATGTTCCGCAGCCGCTATTCCGACGTCTTCAAGGGACCGGAGCAATGGCAGGCGATCGCCACGGCGGAGGGCCAGACCTACCAATGGCAGGAGGGATCGACCTATGTGAAGCTGCCGCCCTTCTTCAGCGGCCTGACCAAGACGCCGGATCCGGTGTCGGACGTGCGGGGCGCACGGGCGCTGGCGGTGCTGGGCGATTCCATCACCACCGACCACATCTCGCCCGCCGGCTCGATCAAGAAGACCAGCCCGGCCGGCGAGTATCTGCTGAGCTATCAGGTCCGCCCGCAGGACTTCAACAGCTACGGCGCCCGCCGCGGCAACCATGAAGTCATGATGCGCGGCACCTTCGCCAACATCCGCATCCGCAACGAGCTGATCCCCGGCGTCGAAGGCGGCGAGACCAAGCACTACCCGTCGGGCGAACGGCTGCCGATCTACACCGCCGCCATGCGCTACGCCGACGAGGGCGTGCCGCTGGTGGTGGTCGCCGGCAAGGAGTACGGCACGGGCTCGAGCCGCGACTGGGCGGCGAAGGGCACCCGGCTGCTGGGCATCCGCGCGGTGGTCGCCGAGAGCTTCGAGCGCATCCATCGCTCCAACCTCGTCGGCATGGGCATCCTGCCCCTGCAGTTCAAGGACGGCGTCACCCGCGCCGACCTGAAGCTGGACGGGTCGGAACGCTTCGACATCGCCGGCATCGAGCAGGATCTGCGTCCGCGCAAGGACGTCACCCTGACCCTGACCCGCGCCGACGGTAAGGTCGAGACCTACCCGCTCCTGCTGCGCATCGATACGCTGGAAGAGGTGGAGTATTACAGGAACGGCGGCGTGCTGAACTTCGTCCTGCGGAACCTGGCCAAGTAAGGCTGTGTGAGTTCGGATAAGCGAAAGGGCCGCTTCCCGGGGGGGAGCGGCCCTTTTGCTTTGACGGACCTGGATTTTCCGGAGCTCGTGCATGCCGCCCTCCGTCGGGGGACGATCTGCGCTAAGGACTCCGTCGCCCGCAAGAGTCCGATGACATCCTCGGGCAAAAGAGGGAGCTCTCAGGCTGGGCAGGGGATCATCGTCGCCTCCGCGATCGTCAACACGACAAGGATGGCAACAGGCGGGCACGGTGTCGAGCCTGCGAACGGCTCGCGCCGGCTTGGCGATCCAGCGGAGTCCAGCTTTAATCCCCGCCCCCGCCGCGCGCTTCGAACTTGCAGCTCGGCCCGCGACGGAACATCAAAAACACTGTCTCAGCCCCCGAAGAAGCATCTCTCTGCGCGCAAAAATTCTCTTTATATCAGCTGTTTATGTGCCAGATTGATGCTCGCACTAACTATCGTGAAGCGCTAAAGACTAAGAATTGAGAAGCGCTTGGCACTAAATTCAGTGGCGCGCCATATACTAAAAATGATCACAAGCCGCGCCGGATGGAGGGGGCATTGGCAACACCGAACGAGAGGCTGGCGGCTTCCCTGACGGAGTTGCAGAAGCTGCAGCAGGACGGACGGCGGGTGTTCCGCTCCGACGAGTTGACGCGCGTGCATCGCGCGCGGCTGCTCCAGCAGCGCTTCCTGCAAGAGGTGATGCGCGGCTGGCTGATCTGCGCCGACCCGGACGGACGGCCCGGGGACAGCACCCCTTGGTTTGCGTCCCTGTGCGAGTTCTGCGCGCGCTACTGCGAGACGCGGTTCGGCGATGATTGGCACCTCGGAGCTGAACAGTCATTGATGCTCCATGCGGAGAACACGGTCGTTCCGACGCAGGTGCTCATCTACTCGTCCAGAGGATCGAACAACAACGTGTCACTGCTGTTTGGCACGTCGCTTTACGACTTCAAGGAAAAGGCGCTGCCGTCCAGAACGGAGCTGGTGATGCGCGACGACCTGCGGCTGTTCTCGCTGGAGGCCGGGCTGGTGCGGGTGCCGCCGGCGTTCTTCACGCGCTCGCCTATCGAGGCACAGGTCTGCCTTTCGGCGGTGCGCGATCCGTCGCCGTTGCTGGCGCTGCTGCTGGGGGGAGGCCACTCGGTCGTCGCCGGGCGGCTGGCCGGCGCCTTCCGTCACATCGGCCGGGGCGACATCGCGGACGAGGTCGTGGCTGGCATGACGGCAGCGACGTACCGGGTCACCGAAACCAACCCCTTCAACAGCAAAGCTGTCAATGCGGCGACGCGCAACGAGCCGGCCATCGTTGGGCGCCTGCGCACGATGTGGGGGGCGGCGCGTTCGGTGGTGTTGGAGCGGTTCCCGGCGCCTCCAGGCCTGCCGGCCGATCCCACGGCATACCTGGAACGCATCGACGAGATCTATGTCAGCGACGCCTACCACTCACTGTCCATCGAAGGCTACCGGGTCACGCCCGATCTGATTGAGCGCGTGCGCTTCGGAGGTTGGGACCCGAAAGGCAACGAGCGCGACCGCAAGGACGCCAACGCCCTAGCGGCGCGGGGCTACTGGCAGGCGTTCCAGGCGGTCAAGGAGACGGTGGACAGGATTCTTGCCGGCGGCAACGCGGCGGCACTGTGCGAACAGGGACTGCGGGTCTGGTACCGTGAAATGCTCCAACCGGGCATCGCCGCCGGCGCCGTGCCCGTGACCGCGATGGCGGGCTACCGGTCGGGACCGGCATACCTACGCACGTCACGCTATATCCCGCCACGCGCTGAGTCGCTGCGCGACGCGATGGAGGGACTGTTCGCGTTGCTGCGCGAGGAGCCGGAGCCGGCGGTGCGAGCGGTGCTGGGGCACTGGATGATCGGCTTCATCCACCCGTTCCCGGATGGGAACGGCCGATCAGCGCGCTTCTTAATGAACGCCATGCTGGCGTCGGGCGGCTATCCGTGGACGATCATCAGGCACGAGGACCGGGCCACGTACCTGGAGTCCCTTGATCGGGCGAGCATCGACATAGACCTGCGCCCCTTCACCGACTTCATCGCCGAGCGCGTGCGGTGTTCGAGCAGCACTGACTCAATCAGCCAGCTACAACCGTAAGATCGATGTGCAGTAGACGCCTGCGCTATCTCACGGGCAGCCCAGATGCGTCCGGACCCCGCCGCTCCGACGGAAGTTCGCGGAAGAGATTCTCGATCGCCCACGAGATCGGCCACTGGATCCTCGGCCACATCCCCTACGGACGCGGAGGGCGCCACGAAACCGAAGCCAATGCATTCGCCGCAAGATCTGCTCCTGCCTGCTTAGGCGCACATAACGCATTGATATGAAACATTAACTTCGGACATCTTCTCTGTGGGCAAAAACTGCGCCCTCTTTCCTCACGCCGCCCCGGCGCTCGCCATCATGCGACGGAGGTCGTTGGGGAAGACCGGCTTGTGCAGGAGGCGGAAGCCGCGGCGTTCGGCCTCCTCCTGCCGTTCGGGGTTGGTGTCGCCGGTCAGGATGATGCCGGGAACGGTCTGGCCCAGCATGGTCTGGACGGCGCTCACCGCTTCCGGACCGGTGCGGCCCTGCTGGAGCTGGTAGTCGGCCAGCACGATCTGCGGGCAGCGGCCGTCGGCGCGCAGCCGCTCCAGCGCCTGGTCGCCCGACTTGGCGGTCAGCACGTCGTAGCCCCAACCCTCCAGGATCGCTTTGAGGCCAAGCAGGATGATCGCCTCGTCGTCGATCACCAGCACCATGCCCTTGGCTGTTCCGGACGCGGCCGCTCCGGATGCGGCTGCGGACCCGGCCCCAACCGTTGCCGGCATAGCGACCGGAGGGGCGGCGACCGGAGGGGCGGCGACCGGAGCGGGTATCGTCTTCGCCGCCCCGCCGCCGCTTCGGCCGCCGGTCCGGCCGCCGCCGAAGGCGTTGGCGATGGCGCTGATCGCCTGCCCGCGGTCGTTGGCGGCACTGTCGGCCGCATCGTTGGCGGCGGAACGGCGCGCCAGGGTCGCCGCCGCGGCGGCGGTGCCGTTGGCGGCACGCGGGGTGCCCAGGATCACCCGCGGCAACTCGACCGAGAAGACCGAACCCTTGCCCTCCCACGAGCGCACCGTCACCGGATGGCCGAGCAGCCGCGACAGGCGCTTGACGATGGCCAGCCCCAGGCCGAGGCCGCGTTCGCTGCGTTCGCCCAGCTGGGTGAACTCCTCGAAGATGTCCTCCAGCCGGTCGGCGGGGATGCCGCTGCCGGTGTCCCACACCTCCACCCGCATGCCCGACGGCGTCCGGCGGCAGCCCAGCAGCACCTTGCCCTTGGCGGTATAGCGCAGCGCGTTCTCGACGAGATTGCGCAGGATGCGCTCCAGATGGGCAGGATCGGTGCGGACCCAGACGCGGGTCGGCACGGCGCGCAGTTCCAGCCCCTTCTGGGCGGCGCGCGGGCCGTATTCGGCGACCAGCCGGCCGAGCAGCTGGTTCAGCCGCACCTCGACCGGAGCGGCGACGATCTTGCCGGATTCCAGCCGCGACATGTCCAGCAGCCCGTCCAGCAGGCTCTTCAGCGTATCCAGCCCCTGGCGGATGTTGTCGAGGATCGGCAGCGCCGAATGGCCCTGCAACCGGTCGCTCAGCGCCGCGGTGAAGAGATAGAGCGACTGGACCGGCTGGCGCAGGTCGTGGCTGGCGGCGGCGAGGAACTTCGACTTGCCGTCGTTGGCCTGGTCGGCCTCCTCCCGCGCACGGTGCAGCTCGGCCTCGGCCTTTTTGCGGTCGGTGACGTCGACGGCGGCGCAGGTGACGCCCTCCACCCGGCCGGACGGGTCGCGCAACGGGTCGACGGTCAGGTCGAAGAAGCGCTCCTCGCCCTTGCAGCGGATGCGCACCTCTTCGCGCGCGCCGATGCCGCTGTCCAGGACGCGGCGCTTCAGCGCCATCATTCCGTCGGCATCCTCACGCTGGTCGAACAGGTCGGCGTCGGTACGGCCGATCAGCCCGTCGGGGGAGAAGCCGAGCCACTCCGAATGCGACCACGTGTAGCGCAGGTCACGATCCTGGTTGAAGACCACCACGCCGGAATTGCGCAGGCCGGTGCGCACGCGTTCCTCGGCGACGCGCAGCGCCTCCTCGGTGCGCTTGCGTTCGGTGATGTCGATACCGGTCGCGATCAGGTGGGTGACATGGCCGTCCGCATCGACCATCGGCGTCAGGTTGACGTCCACCGTCATTTCCCGCGGCGCCGCATCCCTGCCCGCCGACAGCCGCAGCCCGGCGTCGAAGCGGGAGGAACGGCCGCCGGCCCCCAGCGCCAGAGCCTGGCGCAGCCGCTCGCGCCCGGCATCGTCGAAGGACAGCCAGCAGATTTCGTCGAAGGGACGGCCGATGATGCGGGCGGGCGGCAAGCCGGCGGCATCGGCGGCGGCGCGGTTGACCTGGGCCACCGCCCCGTCCGGCGTCAGCACGCCGACATAGGCCGGCAGGGCGTCCAGGACGGCGCGGATATGGCTCTCCGATTGGCGCAACGCCGCTTCGCGCGCCTCCAGCCGCCCGGCCATCATGTCGAAGGCGTGGCCGAGCTGGCCGATCTCCGACGAGCGGTCGGACAGCTTGACCCGGGTGGCGGTCTTGCCCTCGCTCCAGTCGCGGGCGGCGCGGACCAGCGCATCGACCGGGCGGCGGATGAACAGGGTGCCGCCGATCCAGGCGGCGGCGGCGGCGACCAGGAAGCCGGACAAGGTCATCAGCAACCCGTCGCGGGTGGCGCGGTCCACCACCCCCATGGCGGCGCCGCGGTCGACGCCGACGCTGATGAACAGGTCGCGGATGCCGGCGGACGGCGGGGAATAGGCCAGGATGCGCGACACACCATCCAGCCCGGGCAGCATGGCGACACCCGTCTCCCGCTCCGACAGCAGCGCCAGATAGCTGTCCGGCAGCCGTTCGCCGGCCCGGCCCGGGGTGCCCAGCTTGACCAGGATGGTGCCGGACCGGTCGGCGACGGTCAGGGTCGTGTTCTCCGGCATCGGGCGGGCGGCGAACATGGCGGTCAAACGCGGCACGTCCAGCGACACGGCGACCACGCCGGCCCGCCGGCCTTCGCTGTCGACATAGGGAGCGGCGACCGGCAATTCGCCGCCGACGTCACCGGAATGGCTGACCGTCCATTCGCCGACGGCAAAGCGCCCCTGGCTCATCGCCCGGCGGAAATGCGGCTGGACGGCCAGCGAAGCACCGATGCGCGCCGGGTCGGCGCTGCACAGGATGCGGCCCTCGGCGTCGCTGATCGACAGGGTGCGGTAGTCGACCGAGCGGGCCGCCAGCCGCTCCAGATAGGATTGGCAGTTGTCGATCTCGCCCCGGCGCAGGAACCGGGACTCGCTCAGCGCCGTCACCATCAGGCGGGCGCTGTCGATGATACGGAAATGCTCTCCCTCCACCAGGCGCAGGAGCCGTTCGGCCTGGAGCGTCACCTCCGCCTCGCGCTCCGCCCGTTGTTCGAGCACGCTGTAGATCTGGATGCCGATCGCCGGCAGGACCGCGAGCAGAACCAGGATGAAGAGGCGTGCCAGAAGGGTCATGGCGTAGACGAGGCTCCTCCGGGAAGCAGACCGGATGGAGCACCAGATGTCCCACCGTTCCGCATGCCTATCGCTAACGCACTTATGGTTAAGCGCCGGTTAATTTAGAAAACAGCGACCCCGCACAGGTGGAAGGACATGAACGAAAGATGGTCGACGCCTCCTGAATCTCCGACATTCGAACCGTATTTACATCAACAACTGGAATATACCTCGATCGGACGGTGGCTTCAAAAGGGGTAAGCCTTCGCGACAAGCTTCTTCCCAAGCCTTGCGATGGTCCACGACGTCTTCCGAACCCGAAATCTTTCCCTTGGCGATGGCGAGGGAACAGGGTGCGGGATGGCCTGTTGAAGGCTTGCGCTGCTGAAGGCCGACAATGACCAGATCCTTCCTCACCCCCCCGCTCCGCACCACCTCCCAGGGCACGCCGCGCCGCGTGGGGGTGGAACTCGAATTCGCCGATCTGGACGCGCCGTCCGCCGCGGCCTGCGTGCAGCGGCTGTTCGGGGGCAGCGTCACCGTCGAGAACCCGCACCGCTGCCTGGTGACGGGCACCCGGCTCGGCGACTTCACGGTGGAACTGGACATGCGGTCCGCCCATAGCGGCAAGGGAGGAACGGCGATGCTGGACCCCTTGCGGCCGCTATGGGGCAACATCGGCAGCCTGGTGATGCCGTTCGAGATCGCGGCACCGCCGGTGACGGTGGAGCAGATGCCGGAACTGGAGGAAATGGTCGCCTGCCTGCGCGCGCTGGGCGCCGCCGGAACGGAGGCCAGCCCGCTCTTCGCCTTCGGCCTGCACTTCAATCCCGAGGTGGCGCGGACCGACGGCGAGTACGTGCTGGACACGCTGAAGGCCTTCCTGCTTCTGGCCCCCTGGCTGCGGCGGGAAATCCGCGTCGACCTCACCCGGCGCCTGTCGGGCTTCATCGCCGCCTTTCCGACACCCTATGCCGCCAAGGTGGTCGACCCCGGCTACCGCCCCGACCTCGGCGGGCTGATCGACGATTATCTGGCCGACAACCCGACCCGCAACCGCGAACTGGACCTGTTTCCGCTGTTCGCCCATCTCGACCGCGACCGGCTGGCCGCGGCAATGAAGGACCCGCATGTCCGCCCGCGGCCGACCTTCCATTACCGGCTGCCCAACGCGCGGCTGAGCGATCCCGGCTGGTCGCTCGCCGCCGATTGGAACCGCTGGGTGGCGGTGGAGCGGCTGGCCGCCGACCGCGCCTTGCTGGACGGGCTCGGCACCGAGTATCGCCGGGCGGCCGAGGCGCAGCGGCTGGAAGGCTGGGCCGAGCGCATCGACGCCGTGCTGGCGGCGAATCCGGGGATTCATGGAGAGGCCGGCCAAATCGATGCCGGGGACGGCGGGGCCGCCGACGGCTCCGCCCGTCAGGCCGTCTGAGGAATTCGTCATGGCAGCCATCGTCGGCAGGTCCCGGCCGCTGGTCGGCATCACCGCCTCGATCCATGGCAGCCGCATCGCCGCCATGGCCAACCGGCTGGCTCTGTGGCGGGCCGGCGCCTCGTCGGTCCGCATCACCGCCGATGCGCTCTTCCCCATCGACCGGCTGGACGCGCTGGTCGTCGGCGGCGGCGACGACATCGACGCCTCGCTGTACGGCGAATCCGCCCGCCCGCAGATCCGCATCGATCCCGAACGCGACCGGCTGGAAATGCGGGCGCTCGATTGCGCGGCGAAGATCGGGCTGCCGGTGCTCGGCATCTGCCGCGGTTCGCAGATGATCAACGTCCATCGCGGCGGGTCGCTCCACGTCGACATCCACGAGGTGTACGAGGAAGCGCCGCACATGCGCACCGTCCTGCCGCGCAAGCGCATCCGGATCGAACCGGACAGCCGGCTCTACCGCATCCTCGGCATCGGCGAGTGCCGGGTGAACGCCCTGCACCACCAGTCGGTGGATCGCGTCGGCGACGGGTTGCGCGTCGTCGCCCGCGAGCGCGCCGGCATCGTCCAGGGCATCGAGGCGCCCCAGGAACCCTTCCTGATCGGCGTGCAGTGGCATCCGGAATATCTGGTCGCCGACAGCCGGCAGCAGGCCCTGTTCCGCCATCTGGTCGCCACCGCCGCCGGCACCGCCCCGATGGACGATTACGCGGAAGCCCCGCCCCCGGCCCGCGGGTCGGTCCGGGCATCCGGCTGACCGCATCCATTCGCGCCGCCGGCGCAGGTCCGTTTTCCGACGTCACCCGCAGGAGCGTGGGCGAACCATCGCCCCGCCCCTTCGTTTTGCAAGCCTTTTTCCGCTCCCGGCTTTTTCCTCCGCCTCCGTCACGGCGCGAAAAGGATGCCGAAACGACGCGGGCGCCGCCGGAGGGATGGCTCCGGGGCGCCCGCGGCGGCTACGCAGGATTTCCGAACTCCGCCCACAGATGGGCGGGCTCGGAAATCCTGCAAAATTATAGAGTCCGCAGGTTTGTCCGGGCCGGGCCATCTGTGGCCCGATCCGGACAAACCTGCTTAGCCAGGACGGAAAGATTACTGGCTGCCGCCGTTGTCCGGGCCGCAGTTCGGGGTGCCCGGCGGGCAGTGGGTACCGGTGGCGGTCTGGTTGTCGCGCGGGACGTTGCTGCCGGTGTTGTTGCCCATGCCCGACGGCGCGGTGGTCACACCCGGCACCGGCGAGGTCGAGGAACCCGACATGGTGCCGGTGGTGCCGCTCGAACCGGACGTACCGGTACCGCCGCCCGTCGAGCCTGCCGACGGCGACGTGGTGGCGCCGGGCGGGGTGTGTACGATGCCATCCGGTCCGACATTGGTGCTGCTGCTCGGGGCGGTGGTGTATGCGCCGCTGCCCTTGACGGCCCCGGGATTGGCTTGCTGAGCGGTCTGGGCCATGGCCGGGGCGGCCATCAGGAGAACTGCCGAAACAGCACCGATCATCAGGTTACGCATCCTCGAACTCCTTCATGGTGGCAACGCCTCGCATTTGGGCGTCTTTGGAACGAGACGGACGCCGTGTTTGGAGCCGCAATCGGCGTCCGGCCAGGGCGTCTTTGTCTTTCATGGGTTTAGAACAGGGCAATCCGGGTATGATCTCGGTCGCCGCCTGTGTTTTTTTTGGAAAACGCCGGTAAAAGAGGGGCAAAAACGCGTCCGCCGGGTTCCTTCGGCGAGCCCCCGACGCCCAACCGGGGATGCGGGAACAACACGCGCAGCATGGGGTTCAAGCCGCGAGGCGGATGGTCCGCGAAAAATCTCCCGACGCGTTTTCGAAGAGGGTTCCAGCCGTGCCCGACGCCTCCCAGGATGCTGCCCATCATTCCGGCGCCGATCATCCCGGCATACTTCCGATGCCCTCCGGTTCCTCCAGCCCCATCGGGACTTCCGGCCCTGTGCTTCGCCCCGGCCTCACCTGCTGGCGGACGGAGCGGGCCGGTCGGGTTGCGGTGCTGGTCGACGGCGCCGACTATTTCGTCGCCGCCCGGGCGGCGATGGAGAGGGCGCGGCATTCGATCCTGCTGGTCGGCTGGGACATCGACCCGCGCATGCGCCTCGACCCCGGCAGCCCGGAAACGCTGGGCCGCTTCCTCGCCCGGCTGATGCGCTCACGCCCCGGTCTGCATGTGCGGGCACTGAAATGGGACATGCCCTTTCCCATCGCGCTGGACCACCCGCACGAACCGCTGGAGCGCTGGAACCGCAACACCGGCCGCCGGCTGGAGGCCCGGCTGGACGGCGAGTTGCCGATCGGCGCCGCCCAGCACCAGAAGCTTCTGGTGATCGACGATGCGCTGGCCTTCTGCGGCGGGATCGATTTCTCCTTCGACCGCTGGGACACCTCGGAGCATCGCGACGACGATCCGCGCCGCCGCTGCCCCAACGGCGAGCCCTACGCCCCGCGCCACGACGTGATGATGATGGTCGACGGCGAGGCCGCCCGCGCCCTGTCCGAATTGGCGCGGGACCGCTGGCGCCGCGCCACCGGCGAAGTGCTGGAGCCCTGCCCGCCCCTGGATCAGGACCAGCCCGGCCAGGATCCCTGGCCGGATTGCCCGCTGCCCGACTGCACCCGTCCGGTGCTGACCGAGGCGCGGATCGGCATATCCCGCACCGTGCCGGCGACCGGAAATCGTCCGGCGATCCGCGAAAGCGAGGCGCTGACCTTCGCCGCCATCGCCGCGGCGGAGCATATCATCTATCTGGAAAACCAGTATTTCGCCTCGGCCCGCGTCGCCGAGGCGCTGGCCCGCCGGTTGGCCGAGCCCGACGGGCCGGAGGTGGTGCTGGTGGTATCGATGGAGAGCCCGAGCTGGTTCGACCGCATGGCGATGGACACGCCGCGCTCGGTGGCATTGCGCCGCCTCCGCGATGCCGACCGCCACGGCCGGCTGCGCGCGATGACCCCGGTGACGGACCGGGGCGGACCGGTGATCGTCCATTCCAAGGTGGTGGCGATCGACGGCCGGCTGCTGCGCATCGGTTCGTCCAACCTGAACAACCGGTCGATGGGCTACGACACCGAATGCGACCTGACCATCGAGGCGCCGCAGGAGGACGGGACGGAACGCATCCTTGCGGCCGACGCCATCACCGGCGTGCGCAACCGCCTGCTGGCCGAACATATGGGCATCGACCAGACCCGGCTGGAGGCGGAAATCCATGAGACCGGCAGCGTCGTCGCCGCCATCGACCGGCTGTGCCGGCCGTCCGGCCGCCGGCTGATGGAACTGCCCGTCGGCGATCCCAACCTGACCGAACAGGCCTTCGCCGCCCTGCGCATCGCCGACCCGAATGATCCGGGCGAGGCCTGGGCACCGTGGAAGCGTCTGCCGTCGCCGCCGCGTTCCGCGCTCCGTGCCGCGGCCGCCGCCCTGCTGACGGTCGGGCTGGCGACGGGGGCCTGGAGCCTGGTTCGGGCGACGCACGCAAAGGAACGCCCCCCGCAGGACTGACGGTCCTGCGGGGGGCGGCGCGGAGAACGAAAACTGCTTATCGCGTCTCCGCCACCCTGCCGTCGTCGGAGATGACGATCTCGACGCGCCGGTTCTGCTGGCGGCCGGCGTCGTTGCTGTTGCTGGCGACGGGCTGCGCCTCGCCCATGCCTTGGGTGACGATGCGCGACGGCGAAACGCCGCGGGCGGTCAGGGCGTCGCGGACGGTGTTGGCGCGGGCTTCCGACAGGCGCAGGTTGGTGGTGTCGCTGCCGGTGTTGTCGGTGTGGCCCTCGATCCGGATGGTGCGGCCGGGCTGCGCCTGCAGGAACTGGGCGAGCCGGTCGATCCGCTCGTAGGCGCCGGGGGTCAGCTCCGCGCGGCCGGTGGCGAACAGGATGTCGCCCAGCGTCATGACCAGCCCGCGCTCGGTCCGCTGCGCCTGCAGGTCGCGGAGCTGCTGCTCCAGTTCGCTGTTGCGGGCCTGGAGGCGGTAGGTGTCGGCGTTGGCGACGACGTTCTGCGCGCCCTTCACCCCGGCCGTCTCCTGGGCGATCTGCACCCGGCGGCTGACGATGTAGGCCTGGTGGTCGACCTCGGCGGCATCGGCGCCCTGGTCGCGCATCGCCTCGGCGCGGCGCAACGCCGTCTCGGCATCGCGCAGCTGCAGCGGGGCGTTGCCGGCGACCTGCGGGTTCGCGGCGGCGAGGCTGTAATCCTGGCGCGCCTGGGTCAGGGCGGCGCTGTCGGTCGGCTGGGTGGCGCAGCCGGCGAGCCCGAGGCCCAGCCCGGCCAGCACCAGGATGGTGCGGGAAGCGAACGCGGTCATTGACGGACCTCCGGATAGCTGTAGCCCCAGCTGTTGCCGCCGCTGGTGCCGCCGATCATGCCGAGAGAGCCGGCGGGGGCGGGCGGAACGGCGGCCGGCGCCCCGTAGCTGGAGCCGCTCACGTTGGACCCGCTCAAGTTGGACCCGCCATAGCTCGATCCGCTGGGCGACGGCGCACCCAGGGACGACCCGCTATAGACCGGCGCCACGTTCGGCGCGGCGGCCGACTGCGGCTTGCTGGGGATGGCGGACTTGGCCACCGCGGTGGCGGCCTGCTGCGTCACCGCCCGCTGCGAGGTCACCGTCGCCAGTTCGGCGTCGACACGGGCCTCCTCGGCGAGACGGCGGGCGCGGGTGCGCTCATCGGCGCGCATGGCCTTGTCGGCGGAGGCCAGCTTGTCGCGGGCGTTCTGCAGCGCCACCGGGGCGTATTG
This sequence comes from Azospirillum endophyticum, assembly GCF_016595245.1. Taxonomy (GTDB): domain Bacteria; phylum Pseudomonadota; class Alphaproteobacteria; order Azospirillales; family Azospirillaceae; genus Azospirillum; species Azospirillum endophyticum. Next base: position 102,583 of record NZ_JAENHM010000008.1, on the reverse strand, counting down.
CAGGGCGTTGGCGCGTTCGGCCTCCTGCACCGCCTGCGAGGCGGCACCGAGCTGGGCGGTGGGCGGCGGGACGTCGGAGGCGCAGGCGGCCATGCCGAGCGCCGCCGACAGCACGGCGGCGGCTCGCCACCGGATCGTCGTTGCGGATTTGCGGGTCATCGGATCGGTTCCTTTCGGATCGGGCGTCATGCCGGAAACCGTGATCTGGCCGGAAGGACATCGCCCTCCGGCGATGTCCTTCCGGGGATGTCTCGCGCCTCAAACGCACCAGCCGGGGCGAAGGTTCCGCCCGCGCTCAGCCGCCGCCGCGCGAAATTCCGCCACCTGAAATCTTACTACGGGCCGCGCGGCGGGTGTCGCGGCGGTGGCGGACCAGCCGCAGCACATAGGTGGCCAGCAGGACGATGAACAGAACCAGCGCCCCCGGCACCATCCAGTCGGCGATCCAGGGAAACCCCACCCGCACCAGATAGCCGGTTCCGGCCAGCACCAGCGACCACAACGCCGCCCCGGCGGCGGCATAGAGCAGGAACACCCCCATCGGCAGCCCGCAGGCCCCGGCGGGAACGGAGATCAGCGTGCGCAGTCCCGGCAGCGGCTGGCACAGCAACACGGCGACGCCGCCGCGCCGGGCGAACCATTCGGTGGCGCGGTGGACCTGCTCCGGCTTGACGGTCAACCAATGGCCGTGGCGGCGCAGGAAGGCCTCGAACCGCTCGCGCCCCATCCAATGGGCCGGCAGGTACCAGACCAGCTCCCCGACCGCGGATCCGAGCCCGGCGGCCAGCGCCACCAGCAACAGGTTGAATTCCCCCGTCGCGGCTCCCATCCCGGCGAGCGGGATCACCGTCTCCGCCGGCACCGGCGGCAGCACGCGGGCCAGGATCAGCATCAGGAAGATGCCGAGATAGCCGAACTGCTGCACGATCTGGATGATCCACTCGGTCATTGCGTCCACAAGCTTCGGGAATGAACGGGCCTCATAGCGTGAACCGCAGGGAGCTTGCGGGCGTTCCCGCGGTCCTGCTCTTCTTGTCCTTGATCCCTCTTGACGCGAGTCAAGGCGCGGGTCGTTCGTTTACGGTCGAATACCCCCACCATGACAGCATCCCTCGCCCTCTCCGCCGCCCTGCTGTTCCTCAGCCATGCCCTGCCGTCCTGGCCGGGATTGCGGCCAGCCCTGATCGCCCGGCTCGGCCGCGGCGGCTTCGCGACCCTCCATTCCGTCGGTTCTCTGGCGACGCTGGCCCTGTTCGTGCTGGCTTACCGCGCCGCCGACGGCGGGGACGTCGTGTTCACCCCCTTCGCCTGGGCGGCCCCGCTGGTGGCCGTGGTGATGCCGATCGTCTTCCTGCTGCTGGTCGCCCGCATCACCACCCGGTTCGGCAGCCAGGGCGAGCCCAACCCGCCCCGCGGCGTCTACCGCCTGACCCGCGCGCCGGGCAGTCTGGCGCTGCTGCTGTGGGCCTGCGCGCATCTGAACGCCACCGGCGACGGGCGCCGCGTGCTGCTGTTCGGCACCATGGCGGCGATCGCCCTGTTCGCGCTGGTGAAGAACGAGATCGTGCTGCGCCGCAGCCCCGCCGGACGCGCCTTCCGGAACGAAACCTCGCTTCTTCCGCTGATCGGGCCGCAGGGTCCGCGGGGCGCGCTGCGCGGGCTGGCGGAGATGGGACCGGCGCGGCTGGCCGGCGGGCTCGCCGCCTATGGCGGCATGCTGATGCTGCATCCCCTGCTCTTCGGGGTGGATCCTCTCTACTGGGTAGGTTGAGCGGGACGGAGGACCGGTGCATCTGTTGAGCATGGGACGGGAGTACCGCGCCCCATCGCAAGCATGCCCACAGCCAGCGAGCCCTCCGCGACTGTGCCCCCTGCAACCGTGCCAGGAAGCCACCGAATGAAAATCCGCGAGATCATGACCCGCGACGTGCAGACGGTACGGCCCGACGACAGCATCCGCCGGGCCGCGCAATTGATGGACCAGTTGAACGTCGGCATCCTGCCCGTCTGCGACGGGCGCGATCTGGTCGGCGTGGTGACCGACCGCGACATCACCATCCGGGCGATCTCCGCCGGAAAGCTGCCCGACCGCTGCAAGGTGGCGGAGGTGATGACCGCCAACCCGCGCTATTGCTACGAGGACGACCCGGTGGGCAGCGTGACCGAGCTGATGGCCGGCCAGCAGGTCCGGCGGGTGCCGGTGGTGGACCGCAACGACCGGCTGACCGGCATCGTCTCGCTGGGCGACCTTGCCACCGACGCCAAGAACGACCGCGCGGTTCAGGACGCGCTCGAACGGATTTCTACCCCATCCCAGCCGGACCGGACCTGACCGCCGGCACCCTCCACGAATCGGGAACCGACCATCATGGAACACACACCGGATGCAGACGACCCGCGGGTCCGTGAACGGGCCTATCGGCTTTGGGAACAGGAGGGGCGGCCCGACGACCGCCATCTCGACCATTGGGCGCAGGCCGTCGGCGAGATCGAGGACGAGGACCGCCGCAATTCCGGGGGCCCCCGCGTCAACAGCCCGGACGCCGGGCTGGCCGTTCCGGATGACGCCGCCGCCCGCAACCAGCGGGAAGCGGCGGAACATCTGGGCCAGTCATCGGTCCCGTCGGACGGCTGAACGACCGCGGTCGAACCGGAGCCGTCCAGCGGGAGACGCGGTCATTCCACCTTGAGGCTGACCGCTTCCATACCCTTCTCGGTCTGGCGGACGGTCATGCGCACGCGCTGCCCGTCATCCAGGCCGCGCAGGCCGGCGCTTTCCAGCGCGCGGGCCGGAATGAAGACGTCCCGTCCGCCATCGTCGGGCTGGGCGAAGCCGTAGCCCTTGCCGCCGTTGAACCACTTCACCGTTGCGCCCATCTCGCTGGTCGGGCCGCTCGCCTGCGGACCGCGAGGACCCCGATCCTGGCTCCGATCCTGGAAGCCGCGGTCCTGACGATCCTGGGAACCACGGTCCGGGCCGCGGCCCCGATCCTGGCCCCGATCCTGGAAGCCGCGGCCCTGGAAACCGCCGCGGTCGCCGCCACGATCCGCGAAATTGCGTTCGCTGAAGCTGCGGTCGCGCGGGCCGCCGGCATCGCGGCGCGCGCCGAACCCACGGTCTCCACCGCGGTCGCCGCCCCGATCCCCGCCGCGGTCACCGAAGCCACGCCCGCCCGCCTGGGGACGGGCCGGGGCGGCGGTGGAAAGGTCGACGGAATGCAGGACACTGACCTGCTGGCCTTTTCGGTCCTCGACGAGGTCGACGACGACGGTGGCGCCGTCCGGCAGGGTGGTGTGGCCGGCGGGAACGACCAGGGAGGCCGGCAACAGGGCGTCCTTGCCGCTGTCCCCGACCTTGACGAAGCCATAGCCGCGTTCGGGGCTGAACCATTTCACGGTGGCCGTCACCTGGGTGGCGACGACGTTGGGCTGACGATAGACGTGGCTGCGGGGCGGCTGATTGTGCATGGGAAACCCGAACTCCGGCGAACAGAAGCGGCGCCCAGACCGGTCCATCTGCGGACCGGTGGACGCCAACCCCTGACACATCGCCCGTCCGGCCGCACTTGGCAAGTCGGGACCGCTCCGAATACGCCGGGCGGGCGGTGAAATCGTACGAAATGCCGTCAGCCCATCAGCCTGTCCATCAGCCGGTCGGGCGTCGGCGGCGGTTCGCGCGGGGGAACGGGAATGGGTCCCGGCGGTTCCCCCAGCGGCGGGCGTGCCGGATCTCCGGGCACCGGCATCGAATCGTCGGGCACGAACGGCTCCCGCGGCGGTGCCGGCGGAAAGGGTCCAAGGCTGAGGCTCATGCATCGCTCCTTGAGAGTTCAGGAATCCGGGAATTTCGACAGGCCGTATCCGGCTGCGTCAGCCGCAACCCGATCCGCCGTCGGCATCAGCCGCCATGGCCGCCGGGTGCCGTCCGCGACAGGCGGCGGGCATCGTCCAGGCTGGTCATGCAGCGCGTCTCGTCGCCGTCGCGCGCGGCGCTGCGGGCAGCGGTGACCAGCGATTCGACCTGGGCATTGCGCGCCGCCTGCCCCATCAGCCCGTCGCCCCCGCCGGAGCCCCCCGGCCCGACATCCGGCGCGGTGCGCGAATTGGCCTGCGGGCCGACCGAGGGGGCGGTCGGCATGTTGCTGCCGATGGCGGGCGGTTCGACCACCGACCTGTCGCCGACGGCGGGCGGCGCCACCATGCCGCCGGACTGCGCCAGCCGCTCGCTGCCCGCGCCGCTGCCGGACCCCAGCTCGTCGCGCGGCGAGGATCCGGACAGGCCGGGCGCGCCGGTGCCGGGAACCGCGACGGGCGGCGGTTCGGTCGACAGCCCGCGATCGGCGGCGAACTGCTCCACCATCGCGGCGCAACCCGCCTGGGCCGCTCCTCCCGTCTGGGCCGCCGCCGGCTGGGTCGCGAAAAGCCCGGCCGCCATGGCGACGGCGACGGGGCCAAGCCTCGTGAAATCTGTCCGCATCGGTCGCGTGCTCCTCGAATCGGCTATGCCACAGGAGGCGTGTTCCGATTGAATCAACGGCAAGGGCGGGCCACGGTTCCGGCGGACGACCGGAAGATCGGCCCGGCCATGCATCTTGCTCATTTCGCAGGCAGCGGGCGGCGACTGTAGAGTGCGGCTCCCCATCCTCAACCGACGGTCCGCAGCTCCATCATGGCAGTTCCATCATGATCGCCAACATGGCCGCGCTGGGCGCGGCGCTGTGCTGGGCCGCGGGCGGCCTGATCGCCATCGGGCCGGTGCGGGTGCTCGGCTCCATCGCCTTCAACCGCGTGCGCCTGACCATCGTCGCCGCGGCATTGCTGGTCGTCACCACCCTGATGGGCGGCTGGCAGACGCTGGATGCGGGTGCGGCGCTGACGCTGGCCCTGTCGGGCCTGCTGGGGATCGTTGTGGGGGATATGGCTCTGTTCTGGTCGCTCAGCCGGCTGGGACCGCGCCGCAACGTGGTGATCTACGCCGCCAATGCGCCGCTGACCGCCCTGCTCGCCTACGCCCTGCTGGGCGAGGCGCTGGGGCCCTGGACCGTCCTGGGGGTGGCGCTGGTGACGCTGGGGGTGATGCTGGCGGTGGCGCTGCGGTCCGGCTCCACCCACAGCTGGGAGGCGATCCAGGGCAGCCTGCTGGCCGGCGTATCGGTCTGCCTGCTGGCGGCGGTCGGACAGGCCGCCGGCTCCATCGTCGCCAAGCCGGTGATGGCGGCGGGCGCCGACCCGATCGCCTCGGCCGCCGTGCGGGTCACCACGGCGGCGCTGATGTTCACGGCGATCGGCATCCTGTCGGCCGTCCGCGGCGGCAAATCGGCGATGGCGGGCGGCCAATCCCTCGGCGGCCAATCCCTTAGCGGGCTGCTGCTGCCGCGCGGCCTCACGCCGAAGCTGCTCATGCTGATCGCCGGCAACGGGCTGCTGGGCGTCGGGCTGGGGATGACGCTGCTGCTGGTCGGTCTGGCCCACGGCAATGCCGGTGTGGTCGCCACCCTGTCGGCGCTGAGCCCGGTCCTGATCCTGCCGATGATGTGGCTGTTGACCGGCCAGCGCCCGTCGCTGGGCGCCTGGGCGGGGGCCGCGGTCGCCGTGGCCGGCGTCGCCCTGATCGTCAACCGATGACTCATACGCGGTCAGAAAATTCTGACCGCTGCGTTCATACGCCACGCAGGCTTCGCGCCTAGCGGCGCGCGCCCGCAGTCGCGGGCGATACCGGGTTCGAAAAGTCAGAATTTTCCGAATCCGGTATCAGCGCCCCGCCGTCACCACCGCCACGCCGAGGATGGGCAACGCCGCCTGAAGCGCCGCACAGGCGCGGGCGACGGCATCGCGAAGTTGGGCTTTCAGCGTGGGGACATCCGGATGCTGCTGCTCGCAGGCATGCTGCAGCTTGCGGGCGGTGCGCGACAGTTCCAGCAACCCGACATTGCCGGCCAGCGACACCATGGCATGGGCGTCGGCCGCGGCCGTCTTCAACGAATCCGCCTCGCCGATGCGGTCGGCCCGCAGCATCAGTTCGCTCAGCGTGTCGTTGACGAAGCGGGGCAACACATCGGCGCCCAGCGTCTCGGCCAGCGTGTCCAGCGTGGCGCGGTTCAGCACCGGCGCGCAGTCCGACACCGGAGCCAGGCCGGCCAGGACCGCCGCCTCTTCCACGCCATCGTCGGGCAGCCCGGCGCCGATCCCGGCACCGGACTTCGTCTCCGCCCCGGCGTCGGGCTTGACGTCGAGCCAGCGGTCGACCGCGGACAGCAGCGTGTCGCGCTCGATCGGTTTGGTCACATGGTCGTTCATGCCGACGTCCAGGCAAAGCTGCAGCTGATCGGTCAGTGCGTTGGCGGTCAGCGCGATGATCGGCACGTCTCCCCGCCGCCCGCCAAGCCGACGGATCGCCGCAGTCGCCTGCAGGCCGTCCATCCGCGGCATCTGCATGTCCATCAGGACGAGGTCGAACTCGCCCTTGCGCATCGCCTCCACCGCCAGCGCGCCGTCCTCCGCCACCTCGACCGTGTGACCGGCCTTGCAGAGGATGGAGGAGGTGACGATCTGGTTCATCGGCACGTCCTCGGCCAGCAGGATGCGGGCGCTGCGCGTCGCGGCGGTCTGCCTGCGCTCGGCGGCCAATCCGGGATCCGCGGCGACCGGCAGCGGCAGCTCGAACCAGAAGGTGCTGCCGATGCCGGGGCTGCTCTGGACGCCGATCTGCCCGCTCATCAGCTCCGACAGCTGCTTGGAAATGATGAGACCGAGCCCGGTGCCGCCATAGCGCCGGGTGGTGGAGCGGTCGCCCTGGCTGAAGCGCTGGAACAGGTTGGCCTGATCGGCCGCCGGGATGCCGGGGCCGGTGTCGCTGACGGAGAAGCGCAGCAGGGCGGACGCCCCTTCCCCACCGCCGTCTTCCCCATCCGACAGAAGCCCGACCGACAGCAGCACCGACCCGCGTTCGGTGAACTTCACCGCGTTGCCGACGAGGTTCAGCAGGATCTGGCGGATGCGCGCCTCGTCGCCGCGGACGAAGCGCGGCACGGTGCTGCCCAGCGACAGCTGCAGCAGCAACCCCTTCTGCGAGGCGGCGTTGCTCATCAGGTCGCGGCAGTCGCGCAGCAGCCGGTGCAGGTCGAAGGCGCGTTCCTCCAACTCCAGCTTGCCGGCCTCGATCTTCGAATAATCCAGGATGTCGCCGATGATCGCCAGCAGCCCGCGCCCGGCCTCGCGCTGGAGCGCCACATACTGGCGCTGCTCCGCCGACAGATCGGTGCCCAGCAGCAGATCGGCGAAGCCGATGACCCCGTTCAGCGGTGTGCGGATCTCGTGGCTCATCGAGGCGAGGAATTCCGACTTCACGCGGTTGGCCGCTTCCGCCTCGGCCCGGGCGGCGGACAATTCCTCCTCGTCGCGCTTGCGTTCGGTCACGTCGCGGACGACGCCGACCACCACGAACCCGCCGTCGGCCCCCACCGTCGGACGCATGCTCGACTCGACCCACAGGTAATGCCCGTCGCGGTGACGCAGCCGGTGGGTGAAGGTGACCGGGTAGGATCCCGGCCGCATCTGCGCGAAGGCCTGCGATGCCTTCTCCAGATCGTCGGGATGCAGCAGGTCGGCCGGGGCGCGGCCGACGACCTCCGCCGGGTCGTGGCCCAGGATGTCGCGCACCGATGGCGACAGGTAGCGTACCGCCCCGTCGGCGTTCATCTCCAGGATCATGTCGGTGGCGTTGTCGGCCAGCAGGCGGTACCGCGCCTCGCTCTCGCCCAGCCGTTGCTCGGCATCGTGGTGGCGCTGCTCGCGCAGCAGCAGGCCGCCCAGGAACAGGGTGCCGAACGGGACGATGGTCAGCAGCGGCGGAGCGGTGAGCAGGCCGATCCGCAGCGCCATCTCCAGGGTCGGCAGCAGCAGCAGGGTGGAGGTCGACACCAGCGTCAGCAGCAGCCCGAAGGCCAGCAGCGGCACGATGCCGAGTTCCACCTTGCGCCGCTTCACCCAGGCGGCGAAGCCGAGCCCGGTCAGGAAGGACAGCAGCGCGCTGGCGACGCCCGCCTCCGTCCCCACCCCGCCCAGGAAGATGCGGTAGCCGGCGACCGTCGCGGCGGTGATCGCGGCGGACAGCGGACCGCCGAACAGGGCGCTCAGCCCGATCAGAGGGATCCGCGCGTCGATGAACATGCCCGGCCCGATATGGATCGGATGGATCATCGAGAAGATGGCGGTCAGCGCCATCACCGCGCCGAAGACGATCTCGCGGGTGATGAGGCGCCACCCGTCGGACCGGCGGATCAGGAAGGTATAGGCGAGGACGACGAAGGCGCTCGCCGCGATGTTCTCGGCAAGGTCGTACGCCATCGAGGAAAAGTTGCCCAACATCGCCCGGCTGTCGTCCCCGTCCGATTCCCGCTTACCTCTATACCACGGAAGGGTGTCGCGAAACCGCTAACACCAACGGGAGGAGTGTGACCTGACCGGGACAAAAGGGGGGCATGCCGCGCCGCCCTGCGGTGGGAGTCACGCCTCCGCGTCGGGCTGTCGGTCCGGAGCGGCGGCGGCGAAGGCCGGCAGGCCGGCGCAGGCGGCGTCGATGCGCAGCAGGGTGGGATAGTCCTCCAGCGGGCAGCCCATCCGGCGGGCGTTGAACATCTGCGGCACCAGCAGGACGTCGGCCAGACCGGGTTGGTCGCCATGGCAGAAGCGCCCGGTGCGCCGATCGCCGGCAAGCTGCGCCTCCAGCGCCGCCAGTCCGACGGCGACCCAGTGCCGGTACCAGCCGTCGACCTCCTCCTGGCCGTGTCCCATGCCCTTCAGGTGCTTCAGCACCCGCAGATTGTCCAGCGGGTGGATGTCGCAGGCCACCGCCAGCGCCAACGCCCGCACCCGCGCCCGGCCCAGCGCGTCGGCCGGCAGCAGCGCCGGGGTCGGATGGATTTCGTCCAGATACTCGATGATGGCGACGGATTGGGTCAGCACATGGTGCCCCTCCGGCCCGTCGACCTCCAGCGCCGGCACCAGGTGTTCCGGGTTGAGGTCGGCGAAGGGCGGCTTGGACTGCTCGCCCTTGCGCAGATGGACGAAGGCCTGGTCCGGCGCCAGCCCCTTGAGGTTGAGCGCGATGCGCACCCGGTAGGCGGCGGAGGAGCGGAAGTAGGTGTGGAGTTTCACGAGGCACCCGTCCGTCAGGTTGATGGCACGTCACAGCCCGAGATAGGCCTGCCGTACCCGCTCGTTGCTCAACAGGGCGGCGCCGCTGTCGCTCAACACGATCTCGCCGGTTTCGATCACATAGCCGCGGTCGGCGATGGCGAGCGCCGCATGGGCATTCTGCTCCACCAGCAGGATCGTCGTGCCCTCGCGCTTCAGCCGCTGCACCGCATCGAAGATTTCCGCCACCAGCAGCGGCGCCAGCCCCATGCTGGGCTCGTCGAGCAGCAGCAGGCGCGGCTTCGCCATCAGCGCGCGGCCCAGCGCCACGATCTGCTGCTGGCCGCCCGACAGGGTGCCGGCGGGCTGGTCGCGCTTGACCTTCAGCACCGGGAACATCTCGTAGAGGCGGTCGATGTCGTCGTCCGGCTTGCCGCTGCCGCGACGGTAGGCGCCGAGGCGGAGGTTGTCCTCCACGCTCTGCGGGCCGAACAGCTGCCGGCCCTCCGGCACCTGCACCACGCCTTCCGCCACCCGGCGCGACGCCTTCATCCGGGTGATGTCGCAGCCGTCGAAGGTGATGCGCCCGCTGCTGGCGGGGTGGACGCCGGACAGGGTGCGCAGCAGCGTCGTCTTGCCGGCGCCGTTGGCGCCGACCAGCGCCACCAGCTCGCCCTCCCGCACGGTCAGGCTGGCCGATTTCAGCGCATGGATGCGGCCGTAATGGCTGTTGAGGCCCTCGATCTCCAGAAGCATGGGGGCTCCCTCCTTTACGGCGCCGCACCGAGATAGGCGGCGATGACGTCGGCGTTGGCCGCCACCTCCTGCGGCGTGCCTTCGGCCAGCATGCGGCCCTGGTTCAGCGCGGTGATCCGGTGCGAAATGCCCATCACCATCTTCATGTCGTGTTCCACCAGGACGATGGTGACGCCGGTCGCCGCGACGGTCTTGATCACCTCGTCGATCTCGCGGCTCTCGGTGGCGTTCAGGCCGGCCGCCGGCTCGTCCAGCAGCAAGAGCTTCGGCTCCGACGCCAGCGCGCGGGCGATCTCCAGCCGTTTCAGCGCGCCGTAGGGCATGGAGGCGGCGTCGGCATCGATGTATTTCTCCAGCCCGACCTCGGTCATCAGCCGTACCGCCCGGTCGCGCGCCTCGCGATCCTTGCGCACCAGCGAGGGGAAGCGGAACAGCGCCGGCAGCAGCCGGGTGTCCAGATGCAGGTGCCGCCCCACCATGACGTTCTCCAGCGCCGTCATGTTGAAGAAGATCTGCAGGTTCTGGAAGGTGCGCGACATGCCGCGGGCCGCCAGCCGGTAGGGCGCCATCCCCGACACGTCGGCCCCGTCGAACAGCACCCGGCCGCCCGACGGCTTGTAGACGCCGGTCACCAGGTTGAACAGCGTGGTCTTGCCCGCCCCGTTCGGCCCGATGATCGAATGGATGTCGCCGGCGGCGATGGTGAAGCTGAGATCGCCGATGGCGAGCACGCCGCCGAATTCGCGGCTGAGATGCTCCACCTTCAGGATCGGCGGGCCGACACGGCGGACCTGCCCGCTGGTATCGGGAACAAGATCGGGTGTCGCCAGCATCTTCATGCCCGCCTCCGCGCCGGGAGCAGAGCCGCCAGGGTGGGAAGCAGCCCCTTCGGCATGAACACCATCGTCGCCATCAGGATGCCGCCCAGCACGATCTGCTGGTAATCCTGGAAGACCGTCAGCGCCTGCGGCAGCAAGGTCAGCACCACCGCGCCGACGACGGCGCCGAAGGTCGAGGCCATGCCGCCAAACACCACCATGGTCACCAGCTCGATCGACTTGAAGAAGTCGGCCTTGGCCGGGGTGATCAGGCCGGCATAATGGGCGAACAGGCTGCCGGCCACGCTGGCGAACACCGCCGACAGCACGAAGACCAGAACCTTGAAGCGCGCGGTGTCGACGCCGACCACCTCGGACGCCACCTCCGACCCGTGGACGGCGCGCAGCGCCCGGCCCATCGGGCTGTCGATCAGGTTCAGGGACAGCCAGACCACGCCGACCAGCAGCACGCCGACCACCCAGTACCAGACCTTCTCGCCATATAGCTCGACGCCGAAGATTTTGAACGGCTCGACCATCATGCCGTCGGGACCGCCGGTCAGGCCGCTTTCGGTGCGCAGCACGATCGACACGATGATGCCGATGCCGAGCGTCGCCATGGCGAGGTAATGGCCCTTCAGCCGCAGGATCGGCTTGGCGACCAGGAAAGCCAGCAGCCCGACGAAGACGGCGCCGGCCAGCAGCGCCAGCGCCGGCGGCCAGCCGTAGACGCCGACCAGCACGCCGGACGCATAGGCGCCGATGCCGAAGAAGCCGGCATGCCCCAGGCTGATCTGTCCGGCATAGCCGATCAGCAGGTTCAGCCCGACGCAGACCACGGCGTTGAAGCCGGCCAGGATGGCGATGTCGAGATAGAAGTTGTTGGGCAGGAAGGCCGGCAGGACCGCGATCACCGCGGCCAATGCCAGGAGCCCGGTCAGGCGCCCGTGCAGGAGTGCGTTCATCGTCTTGGAGGTCCTTACACCCGTTCGGTGCCGCGCTTGCCGAACAGCCCGTTCGGCATGAAGAGGAGGACGGCGAGGATGATGACGAAGGCCACCGCATCCTTGTAGGCCGAGGAGATGTAGCCGGCGCCCAGCGCCTCGGCGATGCCGACGATCAGCCCGCCGGCCACCGCGCCCGGCCCGTGGCCGAGGCCTCCCAGCACCGCGGCGGTGAAGCCCTTCAGCCCCAGCATGATGCCCATCTCGGTGTAGGAGAAGGTGATCGGCGCCACCACCGCCCCGCCGATGGCGCCCAGCGCCGCCGACAGTGCGAAGGAGGCGAGCACCACCCGCTTCACGTCGATGCCGACCAGCTGGGCGGCCAGCCGGTTGTGCGAGGTGGCGAGGATCGCCTTGCCGGTCAGCGTCCTGGCGAAGAACAGGCCGATGGCGACGATCAGCACGCCGGCGGTACCGACCACCCACAGCGACTGCGGCTGCATCGAGGCGCCCAGGATTTGGATCGGCGTCTCGCCGGAGAAGGCGTCCAGCCGCTTGAAATCCTTGCCCCAGACCAGCTCCGCGATGCCGCGCAGGAAGATCGAGGCGCCGATGGTGATGATAATCAGGGTGACGGTGGAGGCGTTGCGGGCGCGTTCGACCGCGAATTTCGCCACTAGCACGCCGACCAGCATGGCGCCGCCGCAACCGATCATGATCGCCAGCGGCAGCGGCACGCCCGACGCCGTCAGGGTCGCCGACGCCATGCCGCCGATCATGATGAACTCGCCCTGGGCGAAGTTGATGACGTGGCTGGCGTTGTAGATGATCGAGAAGCCGAGCCCCGCCAGCGCATAGATCGCGCCGATGGTCAGCCCCGACAGCAGGTATTGCAGCAGTTCCGCGAACATCGTTGGGTTCCTGATGTTCCTCTCCCGCGCACATCTCCCCCTCTCCCCCCGGGGAGAGGGTCGGGGTGAGGGGGACGCATGGGGTGGATTGGGGGAGATGATCGCGGGTCACAATCCTTGTGACTCCACGCAGTGCATCCCCCTCACCCTAACCCTCTCCCCGCTTTCGGCGGACCGAAGGTCCGCCTGTCGCGTCAGCGCAAACGAAGTTTGCGCGTGAGCGGGGGAGAGGGGATCCGAGCCACGCCCGTCACTTCACCAGCGCCCAGTCACCCTGCTTCACTTCCACCATGTGGAAGGCGTCCAGCGTCAGGCCCATGTGGTCCTTGGCGCTCATGGTCACGGTGCCGCCGGTGCCGACATAGCCCTTGGTCTGCTCGATGGCGTCGCGCAGCTTGGCCTTGTCGGTGCCGCCGGCCCGCTTGACCGCGTCGAGCGCGATCATCAGCCCGTCATAGGCATGGCCGGCGAAGGTCGAGACCTCCGAGTTGAAGCTGTCCTCGTAGACCTTGGTGAACTCGGTCACCACCTTCTTCTGCGGGTCGCTGTCGGCCAGCTGGGCGGCGACCACCAGCCCGGCGGCCGGCAGGCGGACCCCCTCGGCGGCACCCCCGGCCAGCCGGATATACTCCTTCGACGCGACGCCGTGCGACTGGTAGAGCGGCAGCGAAATGCCGAGCTGGCGGTAGTTCTTGGTCACCACCGCCGGCCCCTGGCCGAGACCAAACACCAGCACCGCCTGCGCCGCGGCGTTGTTCTTGACCTTGGTCAGCTGGGCGGTGACGTCGGTGTCCTTGGCGCCATAGGTCTCGTCGGCGACCAGCTCGATCCCGCGCTCCTTGGCGACGGCCAGCGTCTGGTCGCGGCCCGACTTGCCGAAGCCGGAATCCTCCGACAGCAGCGCCAGCTTGGTGAAGCCCCGCTTCTTCATGTCCTCCATCACCTTTTCCGCGGCCATGCGGTCGGTGTGGGGCGTCTTGAACACCCACTTTTTCACCGGCTCGACGATCACCACCGCGCCGGCCAGCGAGATGAAGGGGACGCCCGCCCGCTCCACCAGCGGCACCGCCGCCATGGTCGCCGCGGTGGTGGTGCCGCCGACGATCACGTCGACGCCGTCGCTTTCGATCAGGCGCTTGGTGAAGGAGGCCGCCTTGTCGGCCGCCCCGCCGTCGTCATAGATGGTCAGCTGCAGCGGACGTCCGTCGACGCCGCCCGCCTTGTTGATGCGGTCGGCATACAGCTCCAGCACCTTCTTCTCCGGATCGCCGAGGAAGGAGGCCGGGCCGGTGGCCGAGACGATGGCGCCGACCTTGATCGGGTCCGCGGCCTGCGCGGCTCCGGACATCAGGCCGGACACCGCGGTCAGGGCGGTTACGGCGGTTACGGCGGTGACTGCGATGGTGGCTAGCAGGCGTTTGCGCATCATGCCCTCCCAAGTGCTCCCCCCCTTGTCACCGGACCGGGCGGCAACCCGATCCCGGCGCGGCGGGACGATTTGCTTCACATAATGTTTCAAACGAAATGATTTCAGAAGCAAAAACTCGGGCACCGAAACCACAATCGGATTGCGGATGTTACCGGGAACCATCTTTTGCTTTTACGCTCCCTCCGCCTTCGCGTCGGACCACGCCATTTCTTTTCATGACACAAATTTGCCATTCCATGAAAGGCTAGTGTATCACATTATTGATTGTCAAACGGAAAGTCCGGATCGCCTCCTATCGGCCGCCGATCGGTTCGCCCGCGCTGTCGTGGCGCTGGCCCAACCGGTGCCGTGTTTCGTATACAACTCCGTCACCCCGCCCTGATCCGCCCAACCCGTATCGCACGCCGCATCGATAAGGACGCCCCCACCGCATGGCTCGCCCGCGCCGCCCCGAAGACCTGGCCGCCCAGCTGATCGAGACGATCGCGCCACGGGCGAAGTCGCTCATCATCACCGTCTATGGCGACGCGGTGCTGCCGCATGGCGGCTCGCTGTGGCTGGGCAGCCTGATCGAGCTGATGGACCGGTTCGGAATGAGCGAGCGGATCATTCGGACCTCGGTCTTCCGTCTGTGCAAGGACGACTGGCTGACCAACACCCAGATCGGCCGGCGCAGCTTCTATCGGATCACCGAAAGCGGGAAGGAACGTTTCGCCGCGGCGGAGCGGCGGATCTACGCGCCGCTGGCCCGCGAATGGGACCGCGGCTGGGACCTGCTGATGGTGCCGCCCAACGCGCTGGACGCGGAGACGCGCGACGCCCTGCGACGGGAATTGACCTGGCAGGGCTTCGGCGCCGCATCCGCCACCGTCTACGCCCACCCCAACTGTGACGAGGCGGCGATGCACCGCTCGCTGGCGGAACTGGGCGTAGCGGACAAGATCGTCCACATGAAGGCCAGCCTGGACCGGGCGGAAGGGTTCGGCGCCCTGCGCGACCTGGTGCGCGGCTGTTGGGACATCGATCAGCTCGAGCACGACTATGCGGCGTTCCTGGATCACTTCCGTCCGGTCTGGGCGGCGGTCGACGGCGCCGAGGCGCCGGACCCGGCCGCCTCTTTCGTCCTGCGGACCCTGATGATCCACGATTTCCGCCGCATCCTGCTGCGCGACCCGATGCTGCCGCCCGACCTGCTGCCAGCGGACTGGCCGGGCCAGGAATCACGGATGCTGACGCGCAACCTCTACCGCCGCTTGGCCGGCCCGTCGGAATCCTTCCTGATGCAGGCGGCGACCACCGCCAACGGCCCCTTGCCCGATGCCCAGCCCTCCTTCCTCGGCCGGTTCGGCGGTCTAGAGAGCGTCACCGCCGGCTGAATATCGGCGGGGATCGGGGCGTAAGCCGAAACTTTGTCCGACGACCGGGATGGGAATCACGATAGGATAGAGTCGACCCTTTTTGATCGACCGAAAGCTGGAATGCCGTCGATGCTGACCATCGTCTACCGCAGCGAGGCCATCGACCGGCTTCCTTACAGTGCGCTTGCGGATATCTGCCTGTTCAGCGCCCGCAGCAACTGTGAACGGGGCATCACCGGCTTTCTGGTGGAGCTCGACGGCATCTTCCTTCAGGTTCTGGAAGGCGATCCGGACAGGGTTGATCGGCTGTTCGCCCGCATCGTCGACGATCCACGCCATCGCAACGTGACGCTGCTGCGGCGCGAAACCTCGGACGGGCCGCCCGAATTCGGCTTCTGGGCGATGAATTTCGGCCCGCTCGACACGCCCACTTTCTGGCAGGCGATCTTCGGCACGCCGATGCGGAGCGAAGAATTCCGGCAACGGTCGCAGGGGGTCGGCTTCGCGCGCGATGTGCTGGGCCGCGCCTACATGCACGCCTGCATCGTCGCCGATGTCGACCCCGCCGCCCACGACATGGTCCGCGGCAACATTCCCGCCCTCGCGCCGATCTGAACGGCGCCCGGGAACCCGGGAATTTCGATACCGTTTCTACGGATTTTACCTGTCATGGGAACGAATTGATCTGGATCAATTCGCTGAATTCGCGTGCTTTCCATTTTGAAACAATCGGTTGCCGATGAAAACATCGCAGGATGATGTGATACACTCATAATTGTTTTTGCGATCTTTCTGTGTCATATAAAGCCCACAGGGCGCCGATGGGAATGTGAGCGCCCGCCGAAATGCCCCGGAGGAAACGCCCCCATGTCCAAGGACTACACCCCCATCGCCAACACGATGGACCTGCCCCCGGCCACGCCGCAGCCGAACGTCTACCCGCTGTCCTGGGTGTCGCAGACCAGGAAGCTGGAAGAGGTCTACGCCGCCGCCCAGCGCGAGACCTGGGACCCGGCCAAGCTGCCCTGGGACAGCTTCGACGTATCCCGCTATTCGTGGGAGGAGAGGGAGGCCATCGCCTATTGGTGGACCATCCTGTCGGTGTTCGACGCCTCCGCCCCGCCGGTCTTCGCCCATGCGCTGATCAAGACCTACGAGGTGCATGAGGAGGACCCGGTCCGCCGCTGCTTCTTCTCCGTCACCCGCGACGAGCAGAACCACGAGCAGATGTGCGGGCTGGCCATCACCAAACTGCTGGAGGCGACAAGCCCGCTGACCTACGAGCCGCGGACCGATCTCGGCCGCCGGCTGCAGAAGAACGCCCATTGGCTCTACTACAATGGCGGGCGCTATTGGGACGGCTACAAGAAGGCCGTTCCGAAATACTCGCTGGCCGTTCTGTTCAGTTCCTTCCTGATGGGCGAGATCGCGGCGGCGACCATCTTCCACCAGATGGCGGCCGGCTGCAGCGAGCCGGTGTTCAAGGAGGCCTTCCGCAACATCGGACGCGACGAGGGCCGCCACATGGCGATCTGCCTGTCGGTGATGGAGCGCGACTATCCCCATCTGGCGGTGGAGGACCGCTCGGTCATCACCAAGCAGATCCGTGCCGGCTACCTGTTCCTGTCCGCCGTCCTGTTCGAGCCGCCGCCCCAGTTCTGGGACCTGCCCGACGACTTCATCGCCACCCAGCGCGAGGCCGAGGCCGTCGCCCGCAACGCCGGCTTCCACATCCCGGATTACGAGGCGAAGAAGGAGAACTGGCGCAACGCCATGCTGAACCTCAAGGGCGTGCTGGACCGCTATGCCATCCCGTTCCCGGCGATCCCCGAAGTCGGCATCACCGGCGAGGAAGTCCGCGACGTCGACATGGACGAGATCATTCCGGTGTTCTGAGGCGCTGGTCCCACTGCCCCCACCCTAACCCTCCCCCGCTCTCAGCGGACCTACGGTCCGCCTGCCGCGTCAGCACAAAGCGAAGCTTTGTGCGAGAGCTTTGCAGGGGAGGGAACTGCCGCCGCTTCCCGGCACAAGCACTTGCTCCCTCCCCCGCCCTGCGGGGGAGGGTCGGGGTGGGGGCAGGAGTCTCTCTGAGAATAGCCCAAGGATTCTCCCGGTGAGCCGCATCCGCCTCCACCCCTCCGGCCGCACGGTCGAGTGCCGCGACGGCGAGACCGTCCTGTCGGCGCTGGAACAGGCCGGCTACGCCCTGCCCAACAACTGCCGTGCCGGCGCCTGCGGCGAATGCAAGGTCAAGGTGCTGAGCGGCCAGTTCGACCAGGGCATGGTGCTGGACATGGCGCTGTCGCGGGACGAGCGGAAGGACGGCTATGGCCTGATGTGCATGGCCAAGCCGATCTCCGACGAGCTGGTGATCGAATA
This sequence comes from Azospirillum endophyticum, assembly GCF_016595245.1. GTDB lineage: Bacteria > Pseudomonadota > Alphaproteobacteria > Azospirillales > Azospirillaceae > Azospirillum > Azospirillum endophyticum. The sequence continues at coordinate 84,850 of NZ_JAENHM010000008.1, read as the reverse complement.
CGGCACCGCCGACGCCCAGCCCAAGCTGTTCCCGCCGCGCGAGAACGTGCTGTTCATCGTCACCGACCGCATCCCGCGCACGCCGCGCATCGTCGAGCTGCGGCTGCGCCCGCTGGGCCAGCCGCTGCGCTACTGGCCTGGCCAGTATGTGATGCTGGGCGACGCCGCGGCCGGTGCCCCGCCGCGCTGCTATTCCATCGCCAACGCGCCCCGTCCGGACGGCGAGATCGTGCTGCAGGTCACCCGGGTCGACGGCGGCCAGACCAGCAGCTGGATCCACGACCGGCTCGCGGTCGGCGACATGGTGAAGCTGTCCGGCCCCTATGGCACCTTCATCGGCGACCCGTCGGTCGACAGCCCGGTGCTGTGCATGGCGGCCGGCTCCGGCCTCGCTCCCATTTTGGCGCTGACCGACGCGGCGCTGCGCCGCGGCTACCGACCGCCGGTGACGCTGCTGGTCTCCGCCTGCGCGACGGCCGATGTCTATGAGCAAGGACTGCTGGGCTACTGGCAGGCCAAATACCGCAACTTCAAGGTCAAGGTGACCCTGACGCGGGAAGAAGCCCCCAACCACTTGAAGGGCCGCATCCCGGCCATCCTGCCCGGCCTGTTCCCCGATTTGTCCGGCCATGCCGTCTTCACCGCCGGCAGTCCCGCCTTCGTCGAGGCCTGCGTCGTCGCCGCCCGCGCGCTGGGCGCCAGGGACGACCAAATCCACAGCGAAGGCTACGTCTCCCAACACATCCCTGAAGCGCTGCCGGCCGACCGGCTCATGAGCGTGGGGTAAGGCGGAAGACGATCCTCATGCCTTGCGGACTCCGGCGATGAAGCCGTCGATCTCGCGGGTCAAATCCTTCGACTGGCCGGCAAGCGCGGCGGCGGCGGCGAGCAGTTGGTCGGCCGCCGCCCCGGTCTCGCCGGCGCCCGCCCGGATGTTGCCCATGCCGCCGCTGACCTCCTGCGCCCCGTCGGCGGCCTGGATCACGCTGCGGGCGATCTCCTGGGTCGCCGCCGCCTGCTGGTCGACCGCCGCGGCGATCCCCGAGGCGATGCGGCTGACCTGGGCGATGGTTTCGCTGATGCCATGGACGGCGGTCACCGCCTCCTGCGTCGCGTCGCGGATGCCCTTGATCTGGCCGACGATGTCCTCGGTCGCCTTGGCGGTCTGGTTGGCGAGGCTCTTCACCTCGCCTGCCACCACGGCGAAGCCCTTGCCGGCCTCTCCCGCACGGGCCGCCTCGATGGTGGCGTTCAGCGCCAGCAGGTTGGTCTGGCCGGCGATGTCGTTGATCAGCCCGACCACCGCGCCGATCCGCTCGGCGCTCTCCGCCAGCGCCGAGACGGCATCGTCGGCCCGCTTGACGTCGGACACCGCCGCGTCGGCGATGCGGGCGGACTCGCCGACCTGACGGCCGATGTCCTGGACCGAGGCCGACAGTTCCTCCGTCGCCACGGCAGCGGTCTGCACATTGTCGGCGGCGGCGCTGGCGGAGGCAGCCACCTGCTCCGACCGGCCGAGGCTCTGGTCGGCGATGCCGGTCAGGGCGCGGGCGGTCGCTTCGAGCTGCTGGGCGGACGAAGCCAGCGCTCCGGTCAGGCCGCCGACGCGGACCTCGAACCCCTTCTGCAAGTCCGACAACGCCGCGGCGCGGGCTTCCTTGGCCTGCCAGTCGGCCTTCTGCTGGCGGTCGAGTTCGGCCGCGCGGACCAACCCTTGCTTGAACACCTCGACGGCGCGGGCCATGCCGCCGGCCTCGTCGTCGCGCCTGGCGCCCGGCACCGCCACGTCGAGATCGCCGGCCGCCAGCCGGTCCATGGCGGCGGTGACGGCGGCGACCGGCCGGGCGATGCCGTCGCCGACCCTCCAGGCCACCAGGCACCCCAGCGCGACGCAACCCAGGCTGACCAGCACGGTCAGCAGGGTCAGCCGGTTGGCGTCGGCCATCACGCTGGATTGCGGCGCCGCCACCATGAAGGACCAGGCGCCGGCCGCACCGGAGAAGCGCACCGGCGCCAGCCGCAGGTAATGCGGCGCGCCGGCAAGCGTGACGATGCCGTCGAACGCGCGGCCCTCGGCGACGGCGCGGCGGGCCGCCTCCGGCAGGTCGTCGGCGGTCTTCGACAGCTTGCCGTTGTCGGGATGGGCGACATAGAGGCCGGACCCGGTCAGCACCGCGGCGAAGCCGTCGCCGTAGGGCCTCACCGAGCGGACCAGATCGGTCAGGCCGGTCAGCGCCATGTCGACCCCGGCGACGCCGATCACCCGACCGCCGCCCGACGCCCCATCCAGCACCGGCGCGGCGGCGCTGGTCATGAGGCGCTTGGTGAAGTCGTCGAGATAGGGTTCGGTCAACACCGGCTTCCGTGCCGCGGCAGCCGCCTTGTAATACTCCTTCTCCTGCACGTCCGAGAACGGATAGCCGTCGCTGTCGTCGGCATGCACGCCCTTCTCGCCCGGCAGCCACAGCAGGCTCATCCGTCCGGTCCCGGGCAGGCCGAGGATCTCGGCGGAGCGGTCCTGGCCGGCAAGCGCCGCGTCCCGGCCGTCGAAGCCGTCGTCGGCCATGTCGACCCACACCCCGGCATAGAGCGGATTGGCCTCCGCCACGCGGCGCAGGTAGCGGTTCACCGTTTCGCGACGCGGGGTCCCGGTGGACCGCTCCACCTCGACCAGCGCAGCCGCGGCGCGGGCGGCGTCCAGGGCGGCGGACAGATCGGCGGCAACCCGCGCGCCATGGCGGTCCGCCATCTCGGCGGCCAAGGTCAGGGCGGCCTTGTGCCCGGCGTCGCGCGACAGGGTGAGCGACACCGCCGTCACCGCGGCGGCTCCCGCCGCCAGCACCGCCGCCACGCCGATGATGATCTTCGTCCTGAACCGAGCCTTCATGCCGCGCACCTTCGTCCAGTCCGCCAAATGTCCGGAACCGAACGCGAAGGCGGTACCAAATAGGGGGAAGAGGCGGCACCATATAATCGATAACGATCGGAAGGCACGTCATTTCCGGGACTGCACGGCAGATGTTTCAACCCGGAATCCGCTTCCGGACCGGCCGGCCATGTCACGCCGGCCGTCGGATTGATCTTGCTGCAACCGCGAAAAAGGCGCCTGGGATGCAGAAACACCTCCACCGGCGCCCGCCTCACAACCGAAAATGCGCTGACTCTCCAGTCCGCACGCCGTGCCTAAGGCCCGTCGTACCGCACCACCTGCTGGTCGATGGCGCCGAACACGCTGGCGCCGGCCGCGTCGAACAGCTCGATCCGTACGCGGTCGCCGAAGCCCAGGAAGGGGGTCTTCGGCGCGCCATGCTCGATGGTCTCGATCATCCGCAGCTCGGCCAGGCAGCTGTAGCCGACACCGCCGGCCGCGACCGGCTTGCCGGGGCCGCCATCCAGCTTGTTCGACACCGTGCCCGACCCGACGATGCTGCCGGCCGCCAGATGGCGGGTCTTGGCGGCATGGGCGATCAGCGTCGGGAAGTCGAAGGTCATGTCGACCCCGGCATCCGGCTTGCCGAAGGGCTGGCCGTTCAGCGTCGTCACCAGCGGCCGGTGCAGCTTGCCGCCGTCCCAGGAATCGCCCAGCTCGTCCGGCGTCACCGCGACGGGGGAGAAGCTGGAGGCCGGCTTGGACTGGAAGAAGCCGAATCCCTTGCCCAGCTCCGCCGGGATCAGGTTGCGCAAGCTGATGTCGTTGACCAGCATCAGCAGCCGGATGTGCCCGCGTGCCGCCTCGGCCGAAACACCCATCGGCACGTCGCCGGTGACGACGGCGATCTCCGCCTCGAAATCGATGCCCCAGGCCTCGGTCGCCGCCGGGATCGGGTCGGTCGGCGCCAGGAAGCCGTCGGAACAGCCCTGATACATCAGCGGATCGGTCCAGAAGCTGGGCGGCATCTCCGCCCCGCGCGCCTTGCGCACCAGCTCCACATGGTTGACGTAGGCCGACCCGTCCGCCCATTGGTAGGCGCGCGGCAGCGGCGAGGCGGCCTCGGCCGGGTCGAAGGGCCGGCCGGCTGCCGGATCGGCGTTCAGCGCGCGATAGGCTTCCTCCAGCTTCGGCGCCAGCGCCGTCCAGTCGTCGAGCGCCGCCTGCAGGCTGCGGGCGATCTCCGGCACCGGGGTGGCGCGGGTCAGGTCGCGCGAGACCACCACGAGGGTGCCGTCGCGCCCGCCCGCCTTCAAACTTGCCAACTTCATTGGTCTCTTCCCTTCCTCAGAATTCGGCGTCCGGCGACCTTATGGCCGCTCATTTCGCCTTCCAGCTGTCGGCGTAGCCGCCCCACTCGACGCCCTCCATCGCCGGATGGACGTCCAGCGGATCGCGGGTGTCGATCATCACCGCGACCTCGTCGGTCTCCTTGCGCTCGAACTTCTGCGCCACCTCGTAGGCCTTCGGGTGCGGCCCATGCGGGAAGCCCGAGGGATGGTAGGTGACCATGCCGGGATGGATGTTGTCGCGCGAGAAGAACTGGCCGCGGTGATAGAACAACACCTCGTCGAAATCCTCGTTGGAGTGATAATAGGGCAGCTTCAGCGCCTCCGGGTCCGACTCGATGGGACGCGGCACGAAGGTGCAGACGATGAAGCGGGAGGATATCCAGGTGCTGTGCGCCGAGGGCGGCAGATGGTAGCGGTGGCTCATCAGCGGCCGGATGTCGCGCCAGTTCAGCCGCACCGGGGCGAGGTCGCCGTGCCAGCCCACCGCGTCCAGCGGGTTGAACGGATAGGTCATGGCGCAGAGCTGCCCGCGCTTCTTCACCCGGACCAGCGTCTCGCGCTCGTGCTTCTGCGCCTGGAAGGCGTCGTCCAGCGCCGGGACGTCGAGCACCGCCGGGTCGAAGATGGCGTGGGCGCCGACCAGCCCCTTGTCCGGCAGCTTGTAGGCGTCGCCGGTGGCCTCCACCATCAGCACCATCACCGCCTCGTCCGCCTCCAGCCGCCAGCAGGTGTTGCGCGGCAGCACGACATAATCGCCCTCGCGCACCTCCAGATGGCCGTAATCGCAGAACAGATGCCCGCCGCCCTGGTGGAAGAACAGAAGATCGTCGCCGTCGGCGTTGCGGACGAGATGGTCCATCTTCCCCTTGAAGCGCCACAACCGCAGCTGGGTCGCCGCGTTGCCCATCAGGGCCGGCGCCTCCAGCGGGCAGCCCGGGATTTGGCCGGGCATGTGCTCCACATGGTTCAGATCGAAGGCGCGCGGGCGCAGCGGTCCGTCGAAGCTGGTCCAGCCGGTCGGCGGGTGGGCATGGTGCATCTGGGTCGCCGGGCCGAAGAAACCCTCGCGTCCCAATTCGCGCTCATAGGTGCCGGCGGGAAGCCGGACATGGGCCTGACGCGACGCGGTGCCCTCGACCTTCGGAAACGAAATCCAGTTCTTCATGGCGCTTCCCCCCTCGATACGGTTGGTATGCCGCCGGCCATGTCCACTCCGGGCGCCGGCAGGCTTGGTCCGTTGCCGCCATTTTAGTTTCGCTTGAAACTGTTGCAAGGACCAAATTCCGGCGCAGGATGGGGTATCCGAGACTCTTCCCACAGACGACGCCCCGCCGATGCCGCCCGCCCGCCGTTTCCGCTCCGCCTCCTCCAAATCCGTACCCGCATCCGGACCGGCGGAGTTGCCGGCGCTGCATTTGACGCGCTTCCTGCCCTATCGGCTGTCGGTGCTGGCCAACACGGTCAGCCACACGCTGGCGAAACTGTACGAGAAGCGGTTCGGCATCACGATCCCGGAATGGCGGATCATCGCCGTGCTGGGCGGCGGCGAGACGATGAGTGCCGGCGAGATCGCCCAGCGCACCGCGATGGACAAGGTCCAGGTCAGCCGCGCCATCAGCCGCATGCTCGACTCCGCCCTGATCCTGCGCGAATCCGGCGACACCGACCGCCGCAAGGCGCTGCTGACCCTGACGCCCAAGGCGCTGGCGATCTATGCGGAGATCGTGCCGATGGCGCTGACCTATGAGGAGGAGGTGACCGACGCCCTGTCGATCGACGAACGGGCGCAGCTCGATATCCTGCTGTCCAAGCTGCAGGCCCGCGCCGACCAGTTGGCCGGCCGCCCGACACCGGTCGGCGCGCAGGCGGAGCCTGTGGAAGAGTAGATCACCCGCCCTTCACCTTGTGCAGCGGCTGGCTGCTGCCGGCATCGACGCGGCCGCGGCCGGGCTCCTCCGCCTCCAGCGGTGCGCAGGCGACCATGGTGGCGAGCGAGCGGCGGGCGAGGCGCCGGTATTCCTCCGTCCCTTCCGACTTCCAGGCGACCTCGTCGGGCCGCAACTCGCGCATCACCTTGGCCGGCAGGCCGGCCACCAGCGTGCGCGGGGGAACAACGAATCCGGCCTTGACGAAGGCCATGGCGGCGACGATCGACTCCTCGCCGATCTCCGCCCCGTCCATCACCACCACATTCATGCCGACCAAGGCGTTGCGACGGACGATGCAGCCGTGCAGCACGGCGCCATGGCCGACATGCCCATCCTCCTCGACGATGGCGTCATGGCCGGGGAAGGCGTGGAGGGTGCAGTTGTCCTGCACGTTGCTGCCCCGCTGCAGCACGATCCGGCCGAAATCGCCGCGCAGGCTGGCGCAAGGGCCGACATAGCATCCGGGTCCGACCACCACGTCGCCGATCAGCACGGCGGAGGGATGGACGAAGGCGGTCGGGTCGATGACCGGAATCACGCCGTCGATGGCGTAGACGGTCGGACGCGGCAGGGTGGGAGCGGTCATGGTCGGGCGGTCCTCGGTGTCTCTGGTCCGGTCTTTTGCTGTAAGGCTACACCGCCGCAGGCTGTACGCGATACTGATTTTCCGCCATAGTGAACATGGCTGTATCGCTTCGCCGACGGGTTCGCCGATGCCGAAGCGAGGGCTTGATTGGTATCAAATGAAACCGTATCGTTGGCAACAACAACAATCCGCCAGCGCGTCCAATCATGGTTTCCGGGGAGGAAACGCCCAATGCACGCGACCTTCAGCTATCCGAAATACAGCTTCATACCCTCCGACGAACAGCGCACCGGCACGGTCCGGCGCCACCCGGTCGTGGTCATCGGTGCCGGCCCGGTCGGGCTGACCGCGGCGCTGGATTTCGCGCGCAAGGGCGTGCCGGTGGTGGTGCTCGATGCCGAGGATACCGTCAGCGTCGGCAGCCGCGCCGTCTGCTACGCCAAGCGTGCGCTGGAGATCTGGGACCGGCTGGGCGTCGGCCGGCGCATGGTCGACAAGGGCGTGGTGTGGAAGATCGGCAAGGTCTTCAACGGCGACCGCATGGTCTACCAGTTCGACCTGCTGCCGGAGCCCGACCACAAGATCCCCGCCTTCATCAACCTCCAGCAATATCACCTGGAGGATTTCCTGGTCACCGAAGCCCTGAAGTGCGAGTTGATCGACCTGCGCTGGCTGTCGCGCGTCGTCTCCGCCAGGCAGGAGGCCGACCATGTCGCGCTGCAGGTGGAGACGCCCGACGGCGTCCACACGGTGGAAGCCGATTGGGTGATCGCCTGCGACGGCGCCAAGTCGTCGGTGCGCAGGATACTGGGGCTGGAGTTCCAGGGGGAGGTGTTCAAGGACCGCTTCCTGATCGCCGACGTGGTGATGACGGCCGACTTCCCAGCGGAGCGCTGGTTCTGGTTCGACCCGCCCTTCCACCGCAAACAGTCGGCCCTGCTGCACATGCAGCCCGACAATGTCTGGCGCCTGGACTTCCAGCTGGGCTGGGACGCCGACCCGGAGGAGGAGAAGAGGCCGGAGCGCGTCATCCCCCGCGTCCAGGCCATGCTCGGCGCCGACACGCCGTTCGAACTGGAATGGGTGTCGGTCTACACCTTCCAGTGCCGCCGGCTGGAGCGCTTCCGCCATGGCCGCATCCTGTTCGCCGGCGACAGCGCCCATCAGGTCTCGCCTTTCGGCGCGCGCGGCGCCAACAGCGGCGTGCCGGACGCCGACAACCTGGTGTGGAAGCTGGCGCTGGTGCTCGACGGCAAGGCACCGGAGGCACTGCTGGACAGCTACAGCGACGAACGGGTGGCGGCGGCCAAGGAGAACATCCTCAACTCGACCCGCTCCACCGACTTCATCACGCCCAAGAGCGAGATGAGCCGCGTCTTCCGCGACGCCGTGCTGGAACTGGCGGCCAACCAGCCCTTCGCCCGCTCCCTGGTCAATTCCGGCCGCCTGTCCACCCCCACCACCTACACCGGCAGCGCGCTGAACACGCCGGACACCGACGGCTTCGCCGGCCGGATGGTACCGGGGGCACCGGCGACCGACGCGCCGGTGGAGCGCGACGGCCATCCCGGCTGGCTGATGGAGGCGCTGGACGGACGCTTCACCGTGCTCTACGCGGCGGCCAGCGACGAAATGGGCGGGCCGGTCCCGGCGGAAGTGGCGGCGACGCTGGACACGCTTGCCGCCGGGCCGCTGCCTCTGGTCTGGCACGCGGTGACCGAACGGCGCCGCGGCATCGCCGGAGAGCTGGTGGACAGCGCCGGCCGCCTGCGCGAGCGCTACGACCTGACGCCCGGAAGCGTCTACCTGATCCGCCCCGACCAGCACATCGCCGCCCGCTGGCGCCGCTTCGACGCCGCGGCCCTGTCCGCAGCGTTGGACCGAGCGGTCGGCCGCTGATCCTTGAACTCCGGAGACCACCCATGACCAAGCTGATGACCGGGCCGCGCTTCGCCAGCCCGGACGACGTCTACCAACTGTTGATCGACAGCCACCGCGACCTGACCCCCGACCAGAGCACCCGCCTGAACGCCAAGCTCATCCTGCTGCTCGCCAACCACATCGGCGACCCGGAGGTGCTGGCGGAAGCGCTGCAGGTGGCGCGGCAGGGAGTGGAATAGGGGTTTCCGCCAGCCGCCGCCTCCCCCGCTGACGCCCAGCTCAAGATGGCGTACAAAGGCACAAGAGCCCTTCCCTTGCGGAGACTGTGCCCACCATGCTCCTGCGCCGCCTGTTCGCCCTGCTGGTCTTGCTGCCGTGTTGCGGCCCCGCCCTGGCCGAAGGGTTGATGCAGACGGCGCTGTCAATCCCCGCGCGCTACGCGGACGGCAGTTCCGCCGCGCTGGAGGCGATGCTGCTGCGGCCCGACGGTACCGGCCCCTACCCGGTCGCCATCCTCAGCCACGGCACGCCGCGCGACCCCGCCGACCGGGCGCAGATGACGCCGCTGCGCTACCTGCCGGAGGCCCGCGAGTTCGCCCGGCGCGGCTGGGCGGTGGTGGCGGTGATGCGCCGCGGCTATGGCGGGTCGGATGGTCCCTACAGCGAGTCGACCGGTGCCTGCAACAACCCCGACTACCTGCGCTCCGCCCGCCAGAGTGCCGAGGATCTGCGTCAGGCCATCCGCTATGTGGCGGGCCAGCCCTATGCCGACGCCGGCCGTATCCTGGCGGTGGGTGTGTCGGCCGGTGGGCTCGCCAGCATCGCGCTCAGCGCCGATCCGCCGCCGGGGCTGAAGGCGGCCATCAGCTTTGCCGGCGGCCGCGGTTCCATCGCCGACAACGAGGTCTGCCAGGAGAACCGGCTGGTCTCCGCCTTCGGCACGCTGGGCCGCAGTTCGCATGTTCCCACCCTGTGGATCTATGCCGAGAACGACCTGTTCTTCGGCCCCGACCTCGCCCGGCGCCTGTGGACGGCCTTCACCCAGGAAGGCGGACGGGCGGAATTCATCGCCGCCCCGGCCAACGGCAAGGATGGGCATTCCTTCTTCAGTGCCGCCATCCCGCAATGGACGCCGATGGTCGACAGCTTCCTGGCGAAGAACGGGCTGGTCCCGCGCGGCACGCCGGTCGCGCTGTCGCTGCCGTCACTCGCCCCGCCGCCGGAACTGTCGGCCGCCAACCGGGCCAAGTTCCCCGCCTATGTCGAGGCCGGCGGCAACAAGGCCTTCGCCGTGGCGCCCGACGGCGCCTATGGCTGGAAGTCCGGCCTGCGCAGCCTGGACGAGGCGCAGAAGGGAGCGCTGGAGAGCTGCGCCGCGCACAGCCAGAAGGGCTGCCGCATCGCCTACCTCAACGACCGCCCGGCCGGTGCTCCCGCCAGCGGCGCGTTGGCCGAGGAGCGCCGCGGAACGCCCGTCAGGCTGGAGCCTCCGCCGGAACTGTCCGCCGCCAATCGCGACAAGTTCGGCGCCTATGTCGCGGCGGCCGGACGCAAGGCCTTCGCCGTGTCGCAGGACGGCGCCTTCGGCTGGAAATCAGGGATGCCCAGCGAGGACGCCGCCCGCCGCGCCGCCCTGGACAATTGCGCCAAATTCACCCGCCACACCTGCTATGTCGTGATCGTCGACGACCAGCCTCTGCGGTGAGAAAGCGCGCGCAAGGAAAAGGCCCATCCAGCGATCCCGGACGGGCCTTTTCCATATCGGCGATCCCGCCTCCACCCCGGTCGAGGCAGGGTCAGCGCGGGGCCAGCACCATGACCATCTGGCGGCCTTCGAGCTTCGGCATCTGCTCGACCTTCGCCAGCGCCTCCAGCTCGTCGCGGACGCGGACCAGCACATTCATACCCAGATCCTGGTGCGCCATTTCACGGCCGCGGAAGCGCAGGGTCACCTTGACCTTGTCGCCTTCATCGAGGAAACGGCGCGCCGAGCGCATCTTCACGTCGTAGTCGTTGTCATCGATGTTCGGCCGGAGCTTGATCTCCTTGACCTCGATGATCTTCTGCTTCTTGCGGGCCTCGTTCGCCTTCTTCTGCGCCTCGTACTTGAACTTGCCATAGTCGAGGATCTTGCAGACGGGCGGTTCGGCCTGGGGAGCGATCTCGACCAGATCGAGACCGGCATCCTCGGCGGCCAGCAGGGCATCGCGCAACGACACCACCCCGATCATCTCGCCGTCGGCACCGACGAGACGAACGGAACGAGCCGAGATCTCCCGGTTCACCCGCGGTCCATCGCGGGTCGGGGCGGCTTCGGACGGAATCCTGGCTATGGATGCTTCTCCATGGTCTGAAACCATGCAGAAGCCGGCCGTCCGGAGGAGCGGCCGGTATCCGCAAGGTCGGTTAGAACGGCGAGTCGGTCACGACATCGCCGGCCGGCGATTTCGCATCCTCAAGCAGTTTAGCAACCGCCGCATCGAGGGCAAGAATTTCCTGATCCTTGCCGCCCAGCACGCGGAGCGCGACCGTCCGCTCGTCCGCCTCGCGCTTTCCGACCACCAGCATCAGCGGCACCTTCTGCAGGCTGTGCTCGCGGACCTTCAGGTTGATCTTCTCATTGCGGGTGTCGAGTTCGACGCGCAGGCCCTTGCGCTTCAGCAGCTTCGCCACTTCCTCGGCATAGCCGTCGGCTTCGCTGGTGATGGTGGCGACGGTCACCTGGACCGGCGACAGCCACAGCGGGAACTTGCCGGCGTAATGCTCGATCAGCATGCCGATGAAGCGCTCCATCGACCCCAGGATCGCCCGGTGCAGCATGATCGGCCGGTGGCGGGCGCCATCCTCGCCGATGTAGCTGGCATCGAGCCGCTCCGGCAGGTTCGGGTCGTACTGCAGCGTGCCGCACTGCCAGGTCCGGCCGATGGCGTCGGTCAGGTGGAACTCCACCTTCGGGCCGTAGAAGGCACCCTCGCCGGGCAGTTCCTCATACTCCAGCCCGGCGTCGCGCAGCGCCTGGGCCAGCGCCCCTTCGGCGCGGTCCCACAGCTCGTCGGCGCCGGTGCGGACGTCCGGACGCAGCGCCAGCTTCACCGAGATCTTGTCGAAGCCCAGATCCTTGTAGACGCCGAGCTGCAGCTTGAAATACTCGGCCGCCTCGCTCTGCACCTGGTCCTCGGTGCAGAAGATGTGGGCGTCATCCTGGGTGAAGGCGCGCACGCGCATGATGCCGTGCAGCGCGCCCGACGGCTCGTTGCGGTGGCAGGCGCCGAACTCCGCCATGCGGATCGGCAGGTCGCGGTAGGAGCGCAGGCCGTGGCGGAAGATCTGGACATGGCCGGGGCAGTTCATCGGCTTGATGCCCAGCAGCTTCTCGCCGCCGTCCGCCTCGACCTTGAACATGTTGTCGCCATACATGTCCCAGTGGCCCGACGCCTTGAACAGCGAGCTGTCGATCAGCTGCGGCGTCTTGACCTCGACGTAGCCGGCGCCCTTCAGCTTGGTGCGGATGTAGTTTTCCAGCGTCTGGTAGAGCGTCCAGCCCTTCGGATGCCAGAAGACCGAGCCGACCGCCTCCTCCTGGACATGGAACAGGTCGAGTTCCTTGCCCAGCTTGCGGTGGTCGCGCTTCTCCGCCTCCTCGATCTGGTGCAGGTAGGCCTTCAGTTCCTTCTCGTCGCGCCAAGCGGTGCCGTAGATGCGCTGGAGCATCGGGTTGCGGCTGTCGCCGCGCCAGTAGGCGCCGGCCACCTTCATCAGCTTGAAGCCCTGCCCGACCTTGGCCGTCGTCATGGCGTGGGGCCCGCGGCACAGATCCAGCCAGTCGCCCTGGCGGTAGATCGACACCGGCTCGCCCTGCGGGATCGCCTCGATCAGCTCGGCCTTGTAATGCTCGCCGAGATTCTTGAAGTAGGCGACCGCCTCGTCGCGGTCCCAGACCTCGCGGACGATCGGGATGTCGGCCCCGACGATCTCGCGCATCTTCGCCTCGATCTTCTCCAGATCCTCGGGCGTGAACGGCTCGTCGCGCGCGAAGTCATAGTAGAAGCCGGTGGCGATCGACGGGCCGATCGTGACCTGCGTGCCGGGATAGAGCTTCTGCACCGCATCGGCCAGCACATGGGCGGCGTCGTGGCGGATGACCTCGAGAGCGTCGCCGTGGTTGCGCGTGACGATCTCGATCTTGGCGTTGGTGGTGACGGTGGTGGTGAGGTCCTTCACCGTGCCGTCGATCTTGACGGCAAGCGCATCTTTGGCCAGGCGCGAACCGATCGACTGGGCAATCTCAAGCCCCGTCACCGGCCGGTCGAACTCCCGCACGCTGCCGTCGGGCAGCGTGATGGCGATGTTGGACGTCACCGAAGTCACCATTTCACTAGTGTTGGTCTCACCCGCATCGGGTGCCCGGACCTGGCCGGGAACGCGAAATTTCCATCGCCGCATGGGGGAATGTCAAGCGCGGCTGCGGAAATCAAGGACTTCAGGCAACTCATGGCTTTATTTTTGCCACGTCCGCCGTATATCCTGCGGATATCCGATCCGCGACCATCGCAGCCGCAAGGAGGCCACGCGCATGCAAGTCCAACTGGCCCGATGGGGCAACAGCCTGGGCATCCGCATCCCCAAGGACATCGCCAATCAGGTGGGGCTGCGCGACGGCGCAAGGGTGGATATTCACGCCGAAGGCGACCGGATCGTCATCACTGCGGACCGTCCCCGCTACAGCCTCGACGAACTCATGAAAGGCGTCACGCCGGAGGCGATGCGGGAAGCATTCGACTGGGGACCCGATATCGGCCGCGAGATCGTCGAAGAATGACCGAAGGCGAATGGGAGCCGGAAGCCGGCGATCTCGTCTGGACCGACTTCGATCCTCGGACCGGGCGTGAGCAGGGCGGACGCAGACCGGCGCTGATCGTGTCACCCCGCGCCTTTTGGCAAGCGACCCGCTTCGCAATCGTGTGTCCGATCACCACGCGCGTTCGCCCATTTCCCAGCAGTGCCGTCCTCCCGCCGGGTCTGCTGATCGCCGGTGAAATCCTGACCAGTCATGTGCGCAGCATCGATACCTTGTCCAGGCCGCTGCTGTTCTCCGGCGCATCCGCCCCATCGACCATCCTGGCGGAGGTCCGTGGGAAGCTTGCGGCACTGATCGGGCTTTAGAGCCTCTCCCTCACTCCGGCTTCCGGCTCAGCCGCGGTTCGCCGAACAGGTAGCCCTGGCCGAAGTCGAAGCCGGTGTCTAGCACCTCGACCAACTGGTTCTCCGTCTCGATCTTCTCGACGATCAGGTCGACGCCCTCGGCGGCGCAGCGGCGGCGCAGCTCGCGGACCCGCTCGGCGTTGGCGGGATCCAGCACCAGGGCGCGGTCCAGCTTGATGCAGCGGAACTCGTGGCGCAGCAGCCGGTCCAGGTCGATGGCGAGGTCGGTCACCTGATCCATCGAAAAGCGGAAGCCCAGCCGCGACAGCTGCGACAGGATGCCCATCGTCACGGCCCCGCCGGCACTCACGGCATGTTGGCTCAGCTCGAACACCAGCTTCGGCACCAGGGCGTGGTTCTGCGCCATCATGTTCAGGAACTGGCGCATGAACTCCGCGTCGGCCAGCGTCGCGGCGGAGATGTTGGCGAAGAAGCCGATGGCGTGCTGGCGCCGCTCCGTCTCGCGGATCAGCTGGACGCAGCGGACGAGTTGCAGGTTGTCGATGGTGGCGATCAGCCCCTCGCGCTCGGCGATCTCGAGATAGCGGTCGGGCATGATCTGCTGCCCGTCGGCGGCGCGCACGCGCGAGAACACCTCGTAGAAGCGGTGCTTGCGCTGCGGCAGGCTGACGATGGGCTGGAGATAGACGTCGATGCGGTCGGCCTTCAGCGCGTCGCGCACCGCCTCCAGCACCGCGGCATCGTCCATCGGCACCGGCGTGGGCACCGGCGCCGGCGGTGCGGCCGGAGCGGGACGGCGCTCGGCTCCGGCAGCCGGCGGGCGCGGGGCGCGGCGTTCGGTCAGGCGGGCGACCAGCGACTGCAGAAGCCTCACCTCCTGCATCACCGCGTCGTAACGGCCGCCGTCGGACTGGCCTTCACGTTCGGCCGCCAGCCGCTGGTCCAGCAGCCGGGCCAATTCCTCCACCCGGTCGTTCAGGCGGGCGATTCGCCGGGCGGCCCTGCGCTCGCGCTCCAGCCTCGTCACCACGTCGTGGACCAGGGCGCCTGCCAGCACCACCAGCGCGCCCGTCAGCCACGCCACCAGCGGATCGGCCTCCGGACGCAACGCCCACAGCGCCGCACCGGCCGAACCCCCGGCGATCAGATAGGCCAGCGCATAGACGAGGTGCGTCAGCAGGGTCATCGCGGGAACCACGGTGGCGGATATGGCAATGCCGGGACGGAGATCGGCGGTCAGGGCCTTCACGGGTGCGCGAGCCTCCGGCATGAGCATGACACGGAACCGCCGCCAGCGTTCCTACTGTCGGGACGCCGGCTTGACGATCCGTTAATGCTACGCCCCTGCCCGCCGCATCCTGCGCGGCATCGGCGGTGCCGGCGTCAGCGGTGATCCACCCCGACCGCCTCGGCGACCGAGCGGAAGCCGTCGCGGCGCAGCAGTTCCGCCAGTTCGCGGCGGATGCGGTGGACCACCGCCGGCCCGGCATAGACCATCGCCGAATAGAGCTGGACCAGCGAGGCGCCGGCCCGGATCTTGGCATAGGCGTCCTCGCCCGTCGCGACGCCGCCCACCCCGACGATCGGCAGCTTGCCGCCGGTCAGCGCGTAGATCTCGCGCAGGACGGAGGTGGAGGCCTCGAACAGCGGACGGCCGGACAGGCCGCCGGCCTCGCCGCGCATCGCCGCCGGGATGATGTCCGGCCGGGCGATGGTGGTGTTGGAGACGATCAGGCCGTCGATGCCGGATTCCAGCGCCACCGCGGCGATGTCGCCCTTGTCCTCCACCGTCAGGTCGGGGGCGATCTTCAGCAGCAGCGGCGGATTGCGGCTCAGGCCGCAGGCGGCCCGCGCCTCCAGCACCCGCTCCAGCAGGGCGCGCAGCGGGTCGCGGCCCTGGAGCGCGCGCAGGCCCGGCGTGTTGGGGGAGGAGACGTTGACGACCAGATAATCGGCCAGCGGCGCCAGCCGGCGCACGCCGATCACGTAATCGTCGGCGGCCTCCGCCGTGTCCTTGTTCTTGCCCAGATTGGCGCCGACGATGCCGGGCGCGCGCTTGGCGGCATCGCGGCGGCGCTCCAGCCGCTGGGCGAAGGCCTCCAGCCCCTCGTTGTTGAAGCCCATGCGGTTGATGACCGCCCGCTGCTCCACCAGCCGGAACAGGCGGGGGCGCGGGTTGCCGGGCTGGG
The DNA here is from genome assembly GCF_016595245.1 of Azospirillum endophyticum. Taxonomy (GTDB): domain Bacteria; phylum Pseudomonadota; class Alphaproteobacteria; order Azospirillales; family Azospirillaceae; genus Azospirillum; species Azospirillum endophyticum. Next base: position 68,882 of record NZ_JAENHM010000008.1, on the reverse strand, counting down.
GCCGCGGGGTGACGCTGCCCGGCTCGACGAAGCCGAAGCCGAGGTTGAGCATGGCGTCGACCACCTCGGCATTCTTGTCGAAGCCGGCTGCCAATCCGACCGGGTTGGCGAAGTCCAGCCCCCAGACGCGGGTGTGCAGCGCCGGCTCGTCCTTGCCGCGGGCCGGCGGGACCAGCCCGGTCTTCAGCGCCTTGATGGTCAGGCCATGCGCGGTCTCAGGCTCGAAGCGGAACAGCAGCGGCCCGGCAAGCGGATAGAGGTCGATCACGGAACGAGGTCCTGAAGGGGGAAGGGAAAGCCGGCTGGGAAGACATGGCGCCCGTCCGGCCCCAGCGACAGCGGATCGGCGCGCAGCACGGCGTCCACCGGCAGCGGCCCGTAGAGGTGCGGGAACAGCTGGCCGCCGCGCGACGGCTCCCAGCGCAGGGAGTCGCCCAGCCGGTCGGCATCCACCGTCAGCAGCAGCAGGCCGTCCTGACCGGCGCGGTGCTTGGCGGCACTCTCCACCACCTGGGCGGCGGTCGAGAAATGGATAAAGCCGTCCCGGGCATCCTGGGACGAACCGGGATAGCGGCCGGCCGGGCGGGCGGCGTCCCACTCGTCCGCGCGGCACATATGGTGGATGATGCGGTCGGTCATGATGGCCGGACACTATCCCAAGGCGCGGCCAGCGGCCAGACGCATCGAAGCCGCAGGGCTCCGCTCCCGCGGCGCACAACGCAAGATCGACTCCCCGAATGCAATTCCGCACGCGCTGCGCGTTGCATTTTGCAAAGCACACTCGAAACTATTCGGCATTTTGCGGGTATTTTTGATATTCGCCGGGCCCTGGCGACGGCGATCGGGCGACCCACGCCCGGCAACTCCCACGATTCCAAGCTCCAGCGCCGCTTTCGCGACTTGGCATCCCTTTTGCTGTGACAGATCAAAGTCAACGGAGGACCCGCCATGAATGCGATTTCCATGAGCCTGATGAAGAAGACTCAGACCTGCGACACCGACCTGGGCAGCTCGGTCACCGCCATGGGCGCGTTGTGCGAGCCGGGTCAGACCGTGGTTCCGCTGAAGCCGAGCGCCACGATGCTGGCCGCCGGCGCGCGGGCCGGCGGCGTATCGGTCGAGGTGGCCTGGAAGATCTACCAGACCATGATCCACCACGTCGACTGAGCCGGCCCGCCACCGTCCTTCGCCGTCAGCGCCTTCCGCCATCGAACGGCAGGAAGCCCGAATCGAGCTTGGTCTCGATCCGCAGCAGATGGTCGGTCAGGCGCTGCTCCACGTCCTTGAGGGTCGCGAAGGAGACATAGGTCTTCGCGACCTCCAGCTTGTAGGCGGCAAGGCTCTCGCGCCCCTGCGTCTGGGCCTCCTCCGCACGGGCGCGCAGATCGTCCAGCGCGCTGTCGGAATCCTTGCGCACCTTCGTGATCAGCCAGAACAGCCCGCCCATCGCCGGCAGCTCGACGGCGGTGATCCACCAGGCGAGATCCAGGCTTCCAGTCAGGGCATCATGCATCGGGATCTCCCGTCATAAGGTTTGAGAAGACGCGTCAAAGGTCCCAATCCGCCGGTGCCACCAGCGTGCCGGCACCGCGCCATTCGGCGCGGCGGTCGGGCGGGGCGGGGCTGCGGTCGAAGCGGTGGGGTTCGGCACCCAGGCAGCCGGCCACCGCGTCGAGCCCGTCGTCCGGTCCGCGGTAACGGCCGTCCGGGCGCCAGTCGCGCATCTCCCGGATCAGCGGCGTTTCCCAGACCGAGCCATGGGCCAGCAGGCGCCGGTCGGCCAGCAGGGCGTCGAAGGCTTCCAGGATGCGCCGGGCCTTGGGCGTATGGCTGAACTGATCGACCACCCCGGCGGCCAGCCGGTCATGGCGCAGACGCTCGCGCAGCAACCCGGGCAGGAAGCGGCCGAGGCCGTTGACCTCCACATGGATCGCCGGCAGATGATTGTCGGCGAGCAGGCGGGCGACCTGCCGGCATTGCTGGTCGGCCTCCGTCTCCTCCGCCTTGGGATCGACGGACAGGTACAGCACCCGGTGCAGGTAGAGGCGCCGGTCCTCCCCGCCGAACACCGCGGCGACCACGCTGCCGTCGCCGCTCCTGCCTCTGCCGCCCTCCCCCTCCGCCGGGCGGGCGAAGGCCGGGTCCCACCAGCAGGTGGCGGAGACCAGCTTCACCCCGTCCAGCGTCAGCACCGCGCGGCCCAGCGCCTCCCGGTACTCCAGCTCCGCGTCGTAGCGGCCGAGCTTGCCGACATGCAGCACCCCGTCGGCGGCGTTGACCGGGCGCAGCAGCATCTGGCTGGCGAACTTGTTGGGGCCGGTGGATTTGCGGATGCGGGCGACATGCGCCTCGCCGAAGCGCTCCTTCCAGGCATAGCTGCGGTTGCCCGCGGCATCCTCGCTGTAGACCGGCAGGACCAGCCGTTCGAACCCGTCCAGGAAGGGCGGGCCGCCGTCCTCGGTTTCCTCGGCATAGAGGCTGTCCAGCGCATGCGGCGTGCCGACATAGAGCTGCGCCCCGCCCGGCACCAGCACATACTCCAACTCCGACAGACGCTCGCGCAGGGCGGCGCGCTTGACCGCGGTGTCGGCATTGCGCGGCACCTCCACGTCGTCGCAGATCACCACGTCGGCCCGGCTGCCGGTGATGTTGCCGCCGATGCCGGCCGCCGCCATCGATGGGTCGCGCAGTTCCATCGGCCGCAACACGGTGAAACGGTCGGCCGCCCACTGGTCGCGCGCCGATGCCGGCGGCTTCAGGTGGCGGCAGTCGGGATGGCGTTCCAGGATGCGCTTGACGTTGCGCACCATCTTCATCGCCAGCTTCAGGTCGGCGGCCAGCACCAGCAGCCGGCGGTTGGGATCGCGCAGCAGCAGCCAGGCCGCGAACAGCCCGACCAGCGTCGATTTCCCCGATCCGCGGAAGGCCATCAGCAGCATGCGCCGGTTCTGCCCGGCCAGACAGCTTTCCAGCCACCGCGCCATCCCGGCATGATGGTCCGGGGTCTTCAGCTCCACCATGGCGTTCCAACCCTGGACGAAGCCGGAAAAACTGTCGTCTCCAGGCTCGGTCATGGCCCGCATCGTCATGGCCCCTTTCATGGATTCCGCCCCAGGATGTGCCAGCCGGCGCCATTGGACATCGCCGTCACGGCATGGCCCTGCCCGGTGAGCGCGATGGCCTCGTTGTCCGGCCCGCCGCCGCCGGCCTGGGTGACGGTGACGCGGTTGCCGCCGGTGTCGGACTTCTTGATGGTGACCGTGCGGCCGACCGCATGCGCCGCCGACGGCGCCGGCAGCCGCACCTCCACCGCCCCGCTCCAGGCGCTGACCAGATAGAGCTGCTGGTTGAGGTCCGGCTCGAACAGGGCGCCCCCCTCGTGATACTGCGCGTTCCCGGGCTGGCTGTTGCCGGCGACGACCCACCAGCCGGCCCCGTTCGATACCAGCGTGACGAAGTCGTATCGGTTGCCGAGCGACAGCACCCGCCCGTCCGGCCCCGGCCCGCCGGTCTCGCTCACCGTCAGCGGGTTGGCCGAGGCATCGGTCCGTTTGATCGTCACCGCATGGCCGTTGGCGCCGTCGGCCTTGGGTAGACGCAACTCCGTCGCCCCGCCATAGGCGCTGACCAGATAGACGGAGCTGGTCAGGTCCAGCGCCACCATCCCGCCCTTGGCCGGCTCGACATAGTCGGTGTCGTAGCGCAGCGCCTCCACCACCAGCTCGGTGACGCGGCTGCGCTGAAGCCGGTTCTTCTCCGGATATCCGGCGTTGACCGCCGTGTACCGTCCACCCGACCGGTCGAGGATCGCCGGACCGGCGGCGGCGGAGAACAGGTTGACGATCGCCGTCTCCACCGATCCGGCATCGAGCTGCAGGTTCGGCAGGGCGCCCAGCGATTCGGCGTAGAAATTCACGATCAGCGTCTTGTCGGTGACGGCGCCGACGCGGAAGCAGGCCTCCGCCCCCGGCCACAGATTGGCCTCGCAGTCGAAGAAGGCGTTGTTGAAGCGCCCCTGCTCGACGAAGAAGCCGCTGCCGGTCATCGGCGCCGACAGCGAATAGACCCGCACGGCGTGGAAGCGGTTGGCGTTCGGCGTATCCCCCGCCCCCGTCCGCGTCAGCCACACCCCATGCCGCGACGGCCGCGCCACCAGCACGCGGGCGATGTTGTTCCAGTAGCAGGGGAGGTTGGGATCGGTATAACCGTCGAAGACCAGCCCGATTTCCGGCTCCCACAGGGTCAGGTCGGTCAGGCTGTTCTGCACGCAGGGGCCGTCGCGCCCGAACAGCCGCACCCCCGCCTTGCCCTGCTCCAGCCGCAGGCCGGACAGGGTGGCATAGCCGTCCGGCAGATGGATCAGGTCGAAGCCGTTGGACGCTCCCCGGATCACCGAGGCCTGCCCCGCCCCATACAGCGTTCGCCCATGGCCGAGCGTCAGCGTGTTGGCGATGCGGTAGGTCCCCGGCGGCACGAACACCGCGCGGGCCGAGGTCAGCGCCGCCTGCAGGGCCAGCGTGTCGTCGACCAGCCCGTCGCCCACCGCGCCGAAATCCTTGACGGAAACGAGGTCGGCCAGCTTGTCGCGCACCGGCCGGGCGGTGGCCCCGGCGCCCGGCGGCACATAGGTCGCCAGCGCTTCCTCGTCCACCGGCGGACGGATGGTGGGATTGCCGACGCTATCGAAGGCCAGCAGCTTGCCTTGGCGCAGACTCCGCTCCGGCAGCAGCGGAGAAGCAGGCAAATCGCTGTCGGCATAGCGCAGCATCAGGTCCTGGTCGCCCGCCACCTGCTGCAACGCCGCGGTCAGCCGGTCCAACTCGCCGTTGAGGGCGGCGGCCGGCAGCGGCCCACTCTCGCCGAAATCGCTGCGCCGCTCGATCGGCAGGCGGCGGCGCAGCAGGACGGCGGTCCCCTCCGCCGGCGCCGCGGCGAAGGTCACCGCCCCGCCCGCGGTGGCGCCGGCCCCGCTGACCGCATAGCCGGTGCTCTGCAGCGCCGCCCCCAGGAAGACCTGGAGATCCCCGTCGGCGAAAATCGGAAACGGGTAGGTGAAGACCCGCTGCGTGCCGTCGGCAAGATACTGCACGCGCGGGTTCCCGCGCGGAATGAGAAGCGACGTGGACATCGGGGGTCTCCGCGGAGGACGTGAGGCGCCCCGCCCGTGTCGGGCTGCGGCATTCACAGACCTGCTGACATTGGTGTGCCTCTGGATTTACAGAGACCTCGCGTCATTCCCGCGAAGGCGGGAATCCAGCCGTTTCAGCTGCTTTATTGCGGAGTTTCTGGATCCCCGCCTTCGCGGGGATGACGCAGAGTCTCTTTGATTCCAGAGGTTCAATGGTGCTCTGAGTTGTGTGAATGCCGTAGCGCGAAGGCGGGGATCCGGTGTTTCCCAAGCAGAACCAACGGATAAGCCTGGATCCCTGCCTTCGCGGGGATGACTGCCGAGAGAGCGTCACAACCGGTCGAGCGAAGGACACGCCTCAAAAGAACTTGCTCATGTATTCCAACCGCTGACGGTCGGCGAGTTGCGACAATTCCAGCAGGTTGCGGCGCTTGGCCTCGTCCAGGCTCTGCTGGATGGCGGCGCGTTTCAGCTGGTCCGTGGCCTGGGTATCCTTGCGCTCGGTCTCGCTGGAATTGGTCAGCCCCAGCAGGATCGCCTCGCCCGAGCCGTCCTGCGCGCTGACCCCGCGCGCCCCCAGCCCGGCCCGGGTCTTGCTGACCGCCTGGCGCAACGCGGTCAGCCGGCGCTGCTCGGCCGCATCCGCCGCCGCGGTCAACTGGGCGAGCTGGGTCTGCGCGTCGGACTCCTTGGTGCGGACGGCCTGCTCCTGGCCGGCGCGCAGCTGGGCCAGCGTCTGTTCCTGGGCGGAGCGGAAATCGTCCATCTCCTTGGCCCGTGCCGCTGCCGTCGCCGCAGCGGCAGCCTCGTCCTTCTGGCGCTGAAGCTCCTGCTCCTGCTGGCGCAGTTCGGCGTCGTGCGCCCATTGGCGGGCCTGCGTCTCGGCCTCCAGCTGGGACTGCTGCTGGCGGGCGGAGGCGGCGGCCTGGGCGTTGCGCTCGGCCGCCGCCGCTTCCTCGCGATATTTCTGTTCCAGCGCCGCCTGGGCCGCGGCAGCTTGCGCCGCGTCCTGCTGGCGCTTGTACTCGAGTTCGGCCGCCGCCTGCTGGGCAGCGGCCTGCTGGGCGGCCTGCTGAGATGCCGCCTGTTGCGCGGCGGCCTGTTGCGAGGAAGCGGATTGGCCGGTGCCGGCGTTGCGCACCGTGCCGATGACGGAGTTCGCCAGCGGCAGCGCCGTGGTCACCAGGGGAGTGATTCCACCCATCAGTCGTTCACCTTCAGTTCCATGGTTACGGACAGCAGCGTGAAAGGCAGCGGCGCGTCCTGTTCGATGCGCCACAGGGGCAAGTCGGTGTCGTGGCGCCAGCCGAGCGCCCGCAGCCGGCGGTCGCCCGACACGCGGGGCGGCACCCCGCCGGGGGGTTGCGGCCCCAGCCGATGAAGCGGAAGTTCCTGCAACCCGCGTCCGAGATCGACGCGCAGTGCCGCCGTCTCCTCCAGCCGGAAGGTGACGGCGACCAGACGGACGATGTCGGCCCCGGTCGCCTGCCCCAGCAGGTTGGGCGGCAGCGGCTCGATCCGGTGGGTATAGGGCAGTCCGATCTCGACCTTGCGCGCCGGCGGGTCGAGGGTGAGGCTGCCGGCCTGGATGGCGGCGAGTGGGCGCAGCACCCCGTCGGCGACGACCGCGACCGTCCTCCCCTCCAGATGCGCCAGCCCGCCCCACACCGCCGTTGCGTCTACCCGTTCGGCGGCGATGGCGGCGTCGAGGTTCAGCCCATCGTCGAACCGCTCGACCGTCCACACGCCCCGCCTCTCCACCAGCGTGTAGACCTCGTCCCCCACCGCGGCGACGGACCGCACCGCGCCGTCGGTCTCCAGCAGGGTCCAGGCGGTGACGTCCTCCGCCCGGTAGGCGGTGAGCGCCCCCAGCGTGCCGTCCTCCATCGCCACGAACAGCAGCCGGCGGTTCTGGTCGTAATCCTGGTCGCGCGGGCTCGCCACCAGATGGCGGGCCAGCAGGGCGAGGTCGTTGGACTGATAGGCCGCCTCGGTGTCGGTATAGAGGAACTCGCGGATTTCGCGGCGGTTGCGCGGCACGAACAGCGTCGCCCCCTCCACGTCGCGCGGCGGGATGGCGCGCTCCATCGGCGAGCCGATGCGCGTCTGGCGGTTGACCTGCATGCTCTGCGGCGTCAGCGGGTCGCCGGTCACCATGTATTCGGCGCCGGAGGTGAAGACCTGCAGATGCCGGCCGGAGAAGACGGCGCGCACCGCGTTCACCTGGTCGGACAGGATGCCGAACTCGATGGCCTGGTCGTCCAGCCCCTCGCCCAGGTCGAAATTCCAGATCTGGGCGGACCGCGACAGCCACAGCCGGTTGGGCAGGTCGCGCGACCCGCCGATCACCAGCCGGTCCTGATGGAAGGCCGCCGAGACCGGCCAGCCGCGGAAGGCGGAGAAGGCCTGCTCCTCCCATTGATCGGTCGGCTGGGTGTCGGCCAGCGTCTCCTTCACCGTGGCATTGAGCTGCGTCGGCGACACGACGCCGGTCACCTGCAGCTGCCTGCCCTTGATGCGGATGCGGGTGCCATCGAGGCGCGGGTCGAAGACCGGGGCGGACGCCGTGACCGTGATCGCCCCGCTGCTGCCCGATGGCGTCGCCGTCACCGCCGGATCGCCGAACCGATGAAAGGGCGTCCGCACCAGCTCCCCTTCGACCGCGAAGCTCCATTCCGCAAGGCTCCAGGTTCCATCCTCGCCACGCATCAGCCGGCGCGGCGGCAGGTCGGGATGGCAGACCAGCAGCGTGTCGGCGCTCTGCGTCCAGGTGATCTGGGCCAGTTGCGTCAACGTCCAGGGCGCGGCGACCGACGCCAGCTTGGTCCCGCCCTGGAAGACGTCGATCCAGCGGTCGGTGAAGACCAGCAGATAGGTCTGTTCGGCATTCCGTTCGAACGCCACCAGCCGGCCGTCGCCCCGGGCCAGGGCGGCGAAGGCGAGGCCCGACCGCCGTGTCACCCCGCCGGTCGGGTCGATGAACAGGTTGCGCAGGGCCAGCGCCCCGTTGTCGTAGGCCTTGAGATCGCCCCGCCCCAGCAGGCGGCGCGACACCTCGCCGGCGGTGAAGTTGGTCTTGACCTGGTGCAGCCGCCCCATCACGCCCTCCCCGTCATGCCCTGGCGTCGATCAGGGTGAAGTCCTCGAAGCCGGGCTGGCTGTCCTGCTGGGCATCGATCTGGCGGGCGCGGCGGAACTCGCTTTCCGCCAGTTGGGCCAGCAGCTCCGCCCGCGTCGAGCTTTCGGTCAGCGGAATGCAGAATTCGGCGGCGAGCCGGGCGATCAGCGCCTGATCGAAGAAGGGGGGAAATTCCTCCTCCGCCGGGCGGCCGATGTAGGACAGGGTGACGGCGCCGGCATCGCACAGCAGGGTGCGGCCGTTGATGCGGTAGGACAGGCCCCGCCCCCGCCGGTCGCCCCCCGCCCCCAGCGCCCGCAGGAAGTCGGCGGGCAGCTGGAAGGCGCAGGCGTAATCGGCGACCGGCGGCTCCGTCAGCCGCGGCAGCGTCGCCTGGACGCTGGCGAAGCTCCAGGCATTGGCCGACAGCAGGGCATCGCGCGTCGGCCCATAGAGGGCGGCGGCCACTTCCGCCTCGGCGGAGCCGTCGTCGAAGGAAGCGATGGCGGTGGCGCCGAGCTTGATCAGCGCGCGGCCGCACAGGCCGATGGCGGTCAGGGCCATGGACGGTCTCCGATGGAGGAATGCGGGATCAGTCGCCGTTGGCGGTGCCGAACGGCGTCAAATTGGCGACGTCGACCGCCCCGTTGGCGCTGGCCGCCACCACCAGCATGCCGGTCTCCGGGGTCGCGGCGCCGACCGCGCAGTTCGCCAGCAGCATGTCCCCCGCCCGCAGCAGGTCGGCCGCCCCGTTGAAATAGCCGGCGGTGTCGACGTCGGTCGCCGGATCGAGAGTGGTGTAGTGCCAGAGCGTGAAACCGTTCGCATAGGCGAGCACGCTCAAATCCCTGGACGCGTAGGCCATGGCTCGAAGTCTCCGGAATTTGTTGGGGAATTCGCAAAAAACGACCCTCTCCCGGTGCGGGAGAGGGAGCATCACCCTCGCTCAGCTCTCCAGGCAACGCAGGGTCGCCACGCCGGCGGCATCGATCAGCGCCGCGCCCTGGCTCATCATGTTGTTGACGAAATGCGCCGCGCGGTCGCCGTGCCAGGTGATGTCGGTCTTCACGTCGGCGCCCGCCGCATGGCCGACCGCCGTCTTGTGGTACCAGTGGCAGAGCCGGACATTGCCGCTCAGCGTCAGGCCGGAATGCGGCAGCCACAGCGTGCCGAGCCAGCGTTTGGCCTGGGTGCCGCGCCAGGGCAGATCGTCGGAGCCGACATAATCGGCACTGACGAACTCCTCGATGTCCAGCAACTGGCTCCACTGCTTCCAGCCGACGATGGCATAACGCTGGCCGTCGTCGGGCACGTCGGCCCCGCCCAGCATCTCGAAGGCGGCCAGGATCTTGGCCTTGGTCAGCCCGTCGCCGGCACCGCCGGCGTAATTCACCGATTTGTTCAGCTCGGCGATCAGCAGATCGTCGGTCTTGCGGCCCAGCGCATAGGCGCCGGCATTGGCGATGATCTGCCGCTCGTCGATGTTGGTCTTCAGCTCGTCCAGCCGGTCGACCCAGTCGCCGGCATAGAAGTCGTACAGCGCGCAGTCGACCGGCGTGTGGTCCAGGTTCATCACCGGGACCGCGCCGTGGCGCGACTTGGTCGAGGCGGCACCCTTGCCCACCTTCTGGAAGATGGTGGAGGCGCCCTGAACGTTGTTCTTGCTGCGCACCGTGTTGCGCAGCTTGGAGCCCATGCGCTGGTAGGCCTCGTGGACCTCGCGCTCGAACTGCTTGACGAAAGCCTGGGCGATGGTGGTCGACATGGGGGTGATTTCCTTTCGCGTTCCTGCGGCTCCCGCTCGGGGCACGGCGGGAGGATTCGTTCCACCACCCGGTTGTCGGGATTGCGTGCGGGACGCATCGCCGGCCGCGGGCGGAACGCGAAAACGAAAAGGGCCGGCCGGACTTTCGAGTGTCCGGCCGGCCCTTTTCGGACCGAAGCGAGGGGGGAGCTCTGGTGCTGTCGAGGCATTCGGATCCGGGGGGGACCCATCGCCTTGACAAGATTAGTTCTAGGATTTTATGCAGAACAAGGCAAGGATTATTTTCATAAAACTGCGCGCCGCCTCAATGACGGACCGGTCCCGCCACCCAATGGCTGACGATGGTCTCGGCCTGGGCCGGCGGGATTTCCGGGTGGTGATAGCGATAGACGGTGACCGCCGCCTCCAGCGCATAACGTTCCGGCTGGCCGCAGCGGCACAGGCCGGAGTAGCAGCGCTGCACCGCGTCGCGGCAGGCGATGGCGTCGGCGATCGGCTGGTCGGCCTCGGTGAAACGGGGATCGGTCATGGACGCTTCTCCTCATCCCGGGCATCGTCGTCCGCCTCGTCCAGCGGCACGCCGTAGATTTCAAGCCGGTGCCCGACGATCTTGTAGCCGAGTTCGCGGGCGATCCGCTCCTTCATCGCTTCCAGCTCCGGGCTGGCGAATTCGATGATCCGGCCGGTGCGGGTGTCGATCAGATGGTGGTGATGGTCGGCGGTCGCCTCTTCATAGCGCGCACGGCCGTCCCCCAGATCGACGCGCTCGATCACCTGCGCGTCCTCCAGCAGCCGCATGGTGCGGTAGACGGTGGCGATGGAGATGCGCGGGTCGATCTGCGCGGCGCGGCGATGCACTTCCTCGACGTCGGGATGGTCGTCCGCCTCCGACAAAACCTGGGAGATGACACGACGCTGGCCGGTCATCTTCAGCCCCTTCTCCATGCACAATGCTTCCAGACGCGACGTCATAACCCCAACCCTGGTCTTTGCTTGCCGATGCCCCCATCATACTGAAAACCGTTCGCAATCCCAGAGCGGTTTCGCAGCCCCAAAGCGGTTTCGCAGCGATGCAAAGTCGCGAACCCGCCGGCGCCATACCGTGCCGGCCCAAACGGAGGACCCACCGGAATGCCCCGTATCCTGTCCCTTACCCCGGCCCTGCTGGTCGCCGGCTTCTGCCTGGCAGGCACACCGGCCCTGGCGCAGCAGTCCGCCCCCGCGCCGGCTCCCGCTGCCCAGGCCGCCATCGCCGATGCGCAGGGCAAGCCGCTGGGTACCGTCACCTTCACCAAATTCCCGCACGGCATCCTGGTCCACGGCCAGCTGGAAGGGCTGTCGCCGGGCTGGCACGGCATCCACATCCACGAGAACGGCGCCTGCACCCCCGATTTCAAGGCGGCCGGCGGCCATTTCGCCGCCCAGGGCGCCAAGCACGGGCTGGAGGCCGAGCACATGCATTACGGCGAGCTTCCCAACATCTGGGCGAACGAGGCCGGCAAGGCGGGGTTCGAGGCGATCACCCACATGGTCACCCTGACCGACGGCGCCGACGGCCTGTTCAAGCAGGGCGGCACCTCGATCGTCGTCCATGCCCAGCCCGACGATTATCTCAGCCAGCCGGCCGGCAATTCCGGCGACCGCCTCGCCTGCGGCGTCATCAAGAAGCCCTGAGCCCCGCCGCACTGCCCCCAGGGGCGCGACCATCTGCCGCGGAGTCGCGGCGCCGGTTCGTGCCCCTTCCCGCCCCGCCAAGCTCAGGCTGGGAGCCGCGAACCGACCCGCGCACGCCTGCCGCGCGCCGAGTTTGCTTGCCAAATCAAGCCATCGGCCCTATCTGTCCGGGGTCGGACGGCGCCCGGCGCCGCGCAGGACTTGCGCGCGCCTGATCGCCCGCCGCCCGACGGCTCCGCGCCAACCCGCCGCGGAGCGCGCAAGCCCGGCCGCTCCCTCCTGGCGCGGCCCCCATTCTGGTGACCAGGACCATCACTTCCATGACCGAATTTTCCGGCCTCGGCCTGATCGAGCCTCTTCTGCGCGCCGTCGCGGAGGAGGGCTACTCCACGGCCACGCCGATCCAGGCCGGCGCCATCCCGCTTCTGCTGGCCGGCCGCGACGTGCTCGGCCTCGCCCAGACCGGCACCGGCAAGACCGCCGCCTTCACGCTGCCGATCCTGCAACGGCTGTTCCAGAACAAGAAGCGCGTGGCTGCCAAGTCGCCGCGCGTGCTGATCCTGACCCCGACGCGCGAACTGGCGCTGCAGATCGGCGACAGCTTCACCACCTACGGCCGCCATCTGCCGATCCGCCGCACCGTGATCCACGGCGGCGTCGGCCAGAGCCCGCAGGTCTCCGCCATCGCCCGCGGCGTCGAGGTGCTGATCGCCACCCCCGGCCGCCTGCTCGACCTGATGGCGCAGAACCACGTCAACCTCGGCACCATCGAGTTCTTCGTCCTCGACGAGGCCGACCGCATGCTCGACATGGGCTTCATCCGCGACGTGCGGAAGGTGGTCGCGGTGCTGCCGAAGGACCGGCAGACCCTGCTGTTCTCCGCCACCATGCCCGACGCCGTGGTGGAGCTCGCCAACAGCATCCTGACCGATGCCGAGCGCATCGAGGTGACGCCGCAGTCGACCACGGTGGAGCGCATCAACCAGCGCGTCCTGTTCGTCGACCGCGCCGACAAGCGCCGCCTGCTGGCCGATCTGCTGGAAGATTCGGCGATGGCCCGCACCATCGTCTTCGCCCGCACCAAGCACGGCGCCGACCGCATCGCCGACCACCTGAAGAAGTCCGGCATCACCGCCGACGCCATCCATGGCGACAAGTCGCAGTCGGCCCGCGTCCGCGCGCTGGAGAGCTTCCGCAACGGCGAGCTGCGGGCGCTGGTGGCGACCGACATCGCCGCCCGCGGCATCGACATCGACGGCATCAGCCACGTCATCAACTTCGACCTGCCGAACGAGCCGGAAAGCTACGTCCACCGCATCGGCCGGACCGCGCGGGCCGGCACCGACGGCAGCGCGGTGTCCTTTTGCGACCATGAAGAGGTCGGCTATCTGAAGGACATCGAGAAGACGATCCGCCAGCCGATCCCGGCCGACACCACCCACCCCTACCATGCGGTGGAGGTGGCGCAGATCCACGCCTCCTCCAAGCCGCCGCCCCGCCCCAAGGCGCCGGGCAGCAACCGCAACCAGAACAACCGCAACCAGCAGCAGGCCCGCTCCGCCGGCGCGGCACCGAAGGCGNCAACCAGCAGCAGGCCCGCTCCGCCGGCGCGGCACCGAAGGCGGCTCCCAAGGCGGCGCCGCAGCCGGCCAAGGCTCCGCAGGCGGCCAGGCCTCCGCAGAAGGTGGGCAAGCCGGCCGGCGCGCCGCGTCCGGACGCCGCCCGCAACGATCAGAGCCGCCACGACCGCCGCCCGGCTCCGCACGCCGTATCGCACGGCAACGGGCATGGTGCCGGCAACAACGGCGGCGGCAAGCAGGCGCCGCGCGCTGCCGGCACCCCCGGCGGCAACACCCCGATGCGCCGGAAGCCCAGCGCCGCCTGATCCCGGGAGCGTCCAGAACGAAAAGGCCCCGTCTCTCCGCGAGACGGGGCCTTTTCCATTGCAGCCGGCCGTCAGCCGCAGGCCCGTCAGCCCTGGGCTTCGGCAGCATGCGCCGCCTGCACCGCCGGACGGGCGGCGACCCGCTCGGCGAATGCCTTCAGGTTGGGGAAGGGCGACAGGTCGAAGCTGATGCGCGGCAACCAGCTCAGCACGGTGTAGGCATAGGCGTCGGCAACGGAGAAGACCTCGCCGGTCAGGTAGCTCTTGCCCTCGAGCTGCTGGTTGAGGATCGCCAGCTTGGCGCCCAACACCTGGGCGGCGAATTCGCGATAGGTGTCGGACACCTTGTCCTTCAGCATCGGGAACAGGGGGACGACGCCCTTGTGCAGTTCCGACCCGATGAAGTTCAGCAACTCCTGCACGCGGTAGCGCTCGATCGTGCCGGCCGCCGGAATCAGGCCGCTCTCCGGCGCCTTGTCGGCGATGTACTGGACGATCGCCGCACCCTCGGTCAGGATGCCGCCCTCATCGAGCGCCAGGGCCGGTACCTGCCCCTTCGGGTTCACCGCGCGGAAGTCGCTGCCGTCGGCCAGCGTCTTGGCGGCGAGATCGACCTTGACCAGATCGAAGGGCAACCCGGCTTCGCGCAGGACGATGTGCGGCGACAGCGAGCAGGCGCCCGGCTTGTAATAGAGCTTCATGTCTCCGAGACCCTCTTTGGCTGGTTGGCGCTGCAATGGCTACCCCAAAGGGACCGGCGCCGCCAGCTTTCCCGAGGGCGTCAGACCGCCTGTGCCGCCAGCTTCCTGGCTTGACGGTCGAGGAACCACCAGGCGCCGCGCGAAGCCAGCTGGCACAGCCGGGTGTGTGGCTTCAGCCCACAGGCCTTGAACACCATGGCGATGGCGCGGTCGACATGCTTGCGGCGGTAGCGGCCAAAGGCGCGGCGCTTGTAGGCGGCGTTGTAGAGCTTGTGCTCGTAGACGGCGTCGGCCGGGGCGTTGGCGGCGTAATAGGCGTAGGCCAGCTCGTCGTCCTCGGACTCGCCGATGCGCGACAGCGCCACCTTCAGCCGCTGGACCTTGTTCAGCCCTTCGCGCTCCAGATACTTCTTGGCGTAGGTGTAGAAGATCTTGTAGTGCCGCAGCTCGTCGGCGGCGATGTTGCGGCAGATCTCCTTCAGCACCGGCTCGTCGGTCGAATCGCCGATGGCGGCGTAGTAGGAACTGGTGCCGGTCTCCACCATGCAGCGGGCGATCATCTCGCCGGTGCGCGAGCCGCGGACCGAGGCGTCGAGATCGATCGGCACGCGGTAGCCGGCGCGGAAACGCGCGACCGCCGCCCGGAAGTCGAAGGTCGGGTCGACCAGTTCGGCCCAGCGCCCCAGCGCCTCGCCATGCTGGACCTCCTCGACCGACCAGCCATGGGCGGCTTCCTGGAACTCCGGATCATCCTTGAAGACGTTGCACAGATAGGCGGTGTAGTCGTCGGCGTTGAACTCCACCAGTGCCGCCGCCTTGATCAGCGGGACCAGATCGGGATCGATCCTGCCGGCGTCGAAACGGTCCCAGGGAAGCTCGTCGATCCGCCAATGCGCACGCGCCATGTCCGCTCTACCGCCTCGTCTAGGGGCCGCTCTGCCGTGGCGGCCGGTTCATATCGGGAAAGATTCGTTCCGGGAAAGGGTCCGTCCCCATGTCCCCGCCCTTTGCCATCGGGTGCGGCGGGGTTCACGGTTCAGGCCTTCGAATGTAATCGGTCTCCGTCGCGATGCAACCAAGTCGCAACGCAAAACGGGCGGCCTGGAAGCCCAAGCCGCCCGTTCCGCCGAAGAGATGTATGCCGTTCGCCCAGCCGGGCCGACGGGCGCCTCCGCTCAGTGAGCGGAGGACTGGGTCAGCGCGTCCAGCTTGGCGCGCGCGACCGCCAGCTTGGCTTCGGCGGCGGCACGCTCGGCGTCCGACTTGCTGTCGTCCAGATCCTCGGACAGGTCCTTGATCTGCTTGTCGACCGCGGCGCGGTCGAGGTCGGCCAGCGCCACTGCTTCCTCGGCCAGCACGGTGCAGCGGGCCTCGGTGACCTCGGCGAAGCCGCCGGCGACGAAGACGCGGTCGACGATGCGGTCGCCCTCATAGACGTCGATGACGCCCGGACGCAACGTCGAGATCAGCGGCGAATGACCGGCGAGCACGCCGAAATCGCCTTCCGTACCCGGCACCACGACCATGTCCACCGGCAGCGACTTCAGCAGCTTTTCCGGCGAGACCAGCTCGAATTCGACTTTATCGGCCATGGATTTCCTGGTGCCTCTTCATAGGAACCCCCTCCCTCGCTGACGGGGGAGGGGGTGTGCTGATGTCGATTCCCGTCCGGCGGGCGCCCTCTCGAGCTTGGCCGGACCGGGATGCCGCGATCCCGGATGGATCAGGCGGCGGCCAGCTTCTTGGCCTTGGCGATCGCCTCGTCGATGGTGCCGACCATGTAGAAGGCGGCCTCCGGCAGGTGATCGTAGTCGCCGTTCACGATGCCCTTGAAGCCCTTGATGGTCTCGTCCAGCGGGACCAGCACGCCCGGCGTGCCGGTGAACACCTCGGCGACGTGGAAGGGCTGCGACAGGAAGCGCTGGATCTTGCGGGCGCGGGCGACGACCAGCTTGTCCTCTTCCGACAGCTCGTCCATGCCCAGGATGGCGATGATGTCCTGCAGCGACTTGTAGGTCTGCAGAACCTTCTGGACCGAACGGGCGACGGCGTAATGGTCCTCACCGACGACGCGTGGGTCGAGGATGCGGCTGGTCGAGTCGAGCGGGTCCACGGCCGGGAAGATGGCCATTTCGGCGATCGAGCGCGACAGCACCGTGGTGGCGTCGAGGTGGGCGAAGGAAGCGGCCGGGGCCGGGTCGGTCAGATCGTCGGCGGGCACGTAAATGGCCTGCACCGAGGTGATCGAACCCTTCTTGGTCGAGGTGATGCGCTCCTGCAGGGCGCCCATGTCGGTGCCCAGCGTCGGCTGGTAGCCCACCGCCGACGGGATGCGGCCCAGCAGCGCCGACACTTCCGAACCGGCCTGGGTGAAGCGGAAGATGTTGTCGACGAAGAACAGCACGTCCTGGCCTTCCTCGTCGCGGAAGTATTCCGCCAGCGTCAGGCCGCTCAGCGCGACGCGGGCGCGGGCGCCCGGCGGCTCGTTCATCTGGCCGTACACCAGGGCCACCTTCGAGCCCGGGCCGTCGAGCTTGATGACGCCCGACTCGATCATCTCGTGGTAGAGATCGTTGCCCTCGCGGGTACGCTCGCCCACGCCGGCGAACACCGACACGCCGCCATGCGCCTTGGCGACGTTGTTGATCAGCTCCATGATCGTCACGGTCTTGCCGACGCCGGCGCCGCCGAACAGGCCGATCTTACCGCCCTTGGCGTAGGGGGCCAGCAGGTCGATGACCTTGATGCCGGTGATCAGCACTTCGGCGTCCGTCGACTGGTCGACGAAGTCCGGGGCCTGACGGTGGATCGGCAGGGTGCGGGCGGCGTTGACGGCGCCGCGCTCGTCGATCGGCTCGCCGATGACGTTGATGATGCGGCCCAGCGTCTCCGGGCCGACCGGCACGGCGATCGGGTTGCCGGTGTCCGTCACTTCCGAGCCACGCACCAGACCGTCGGTGCTGTCCATGGCGATGGTGCGGACCGTGCTCTCGCCCAGGTGCTGCGCCACTTCCAGAACGAGGGTCTTGCCGTCGTTCTGGGTGTGCAGCGCGTTCAGGATCGCCGGCAGGTCGCCGTCGAACTGCACGTCCACGACGGCGCCCGTGACCTGCGTGATCTTGCCGACAGAATTGGTGGTGGCCATGGAGTAAAGCTCCCTAGGAACTCGATAAGTGTCGGTATGCCGTCGCCGGCGCAAATGGGCTTGACCCTACGGGTCGGATGCCGCCGTTACAGGGCCTCGGCACCGGAGATGATCTCGATCAGCTCCTTGGTGATGTAGGCCTGGCGCGTCCGGTTGTAGGTGATCGTCAGCTTGTTGATCATGTCGCCGGCGTTGCGCGTCGCGTTGTCCATCGCGGTCATCCGGGCGCCCTGTTCGGACGCCGCGCTCTCCAGGAGGGCGCGGTAGATCTGGATGGACAGGTTGCGCGGCAGCAGTTCGGCGAGGATCTGCTCCTCGTCCGGCTCGAACTCATAGAGCGGCTTCACCTCGTCGGTGGCCGCGACCGCCTCGCCGGGGACGGCGAAGGGAATGAGCTGCTGAACCGTGACGATCTGCGAGATCGCCGACTTGAACTTGTTGAAGACGACCGAGCAGACGTCGAACTCGCCGGCGTCGAACATCGCCAGCACCTTCGTCGCCACCATGTCGGCGTCGCTGAAGCCGAGCCGGCGGCGGCCGACATCCTCGTAGCTCTCGACGATCAGCGAGGCGAATTCGCGACGGAGCTGGTCGCGGCCCTTGCGGCCGACGGTCAGCACCTTGACGGTCTTGCCCTCGCCCTGCAGGCGCGTGATCTGGCGCTTGGCCTCGCGGACGATGGAGCCGTTGAAGGCACCGCACAGACCGCGGTCGGAGCTGATGACGACCAGCAGATGCACCTTGTCGGCGCCCGTCCCGGTCATCAGCTTCGGCCCGTTGCCGCTGTCCTGCACGTTGGCGGCCAGGGACGACAGCATCCGGCCCATACGCTCCGCGTAGGGACCGCTGGCTTCCGCCTGCTCCTGGGCGCGGCGCAGCTTGGAAGCCGCAACCATCTTCATGGCCGAGGTGATCTTGCGCGTCGACTGGACGCTCGCGATCCGGTTCTTTAGGTCCTTGAGGTTAGGCATGCCGGCCCTTCAATTCCGCTCGAGGTCGTTCCGTGACCGTCTTCAAGACGGTGGGGGGCGGTTTCCCGCCCCCGCGCGCGGTCGGTCAGGCGAAGACCTTGGCGAAGCCGTCGAGGAAAGCCTTCAGCTTCTCTTCGGTCGCCGAGGTGATCTGCTTGTCGGTGCGGATCGCCGCCAGGATATCGGCGCCCTTGGCGCGGATTTCCGACAGGAACTTGGCCTCGAAGCGGTTGACGTCCTCGACCTTGATGGCGTCCAGGTAGCCCTTCACGCCGGCGAAGATCGACACGACCTGCTCTTCGACGGGCAGCGGCTGGAACTGGCCCTGCTTCAGCAGCTCGGTCAGACGGGCGCCGCGGGCCAGCAGGCGCTGGGTCGAGGCGTCGAGGTCCGAGGCGAACTGGGCGAAGGCGGCCATCTCGCGGTACTGCGCGAGTTCCATCTTGATGGTGCCGGCGACCTGCTTCATCGCCTTGATCTGGGCGGCGGAGCCGACGCGGCTCACCGACAGGCCGACGTTGATGGCGGGACGGATGCCCTTGTAGAACAGGCCGGTTTCCAGGAAGATCTGACCGTCGGTGATCGAGATCACGTTGGTCGGGATGTAGGCGGACACGTCGCCGGCCTGGGTCTCGATGACCGGCAGGGCGGTCAGCGAGCCGTTGCCGTGGGCGTCGCCCATCTTGGCGGCGCGCTCCAGCAGGCGGCTGTGGAGGTAGAACACGTCGCCCGGATAGGCTTCGCGGCCCGGCGGACGGCGGAGCAGCAGCGACATCTGGCGGTAGGCGACGGCCTGCTTGGACAGATCGTCGTACACGATCAGGGCGTGCATGCCGTTGTCGCGGAAATACTCGCCCATCGTGCAGCCGGTGTACGGCGCCAGGAACTGCAGCGGAGCCGGCTCCGACGCGGTGGCGGCGACGACGATGGAGTATTCCATGGCGCCGGCGTCTTCCAGGGTCTTGACGATCTGGGCGACGGTGGAGCGCTTCTGGCCGACGGCGACGTAGATGCAGTAGAGCTTCTTGCTCTCGTCGTCGCCCTGGTTGATCGGCTTCTGGTTCAGGAAGGTGTCGATGACGACGGCGGTCTTGCCGGTCTGGCGGTCACCGATGATCAGCTCGCGCTGGCCGCGCCCGATCGGAACCAGGCTGTCGACGGCCTTCAGGCCGGTCTGCATCGGCTCGTGCACCGACTTGCGCGGGATGATGCCGGGGGCCTTCACTTCCACGCGGGTGCGGGTCACGTCGACCAGCGGGCCCTTGCCGTCGATCGGGTTGCCAAGGCCGTCCACGACGCGGCCGAGCAGGCCGCGGCCGACCGGAACGTCGACGATGGTGCCGGTGCGCTTGACGGTGTCGCCTTCCTTGATGCCGCGGTCGTCGCCGAAGATCACGATACCGACATTGTCGGTCTCGAGGTTCAGCGCCATGCCCTGCAGGCCACCCGGGAACTCGACCATCTCGCCGGCGCGGACGTTGTCCAGGCCGTGCACGCGGGCGACGCCGTCACCCACCGACAGAACCTGACCAACCTCGGCGACATCCGCCTCGGTCCCGAAATTCGCGATCTGCTGCTTGAGGATCGCAGAGATTTCTGCGGCGCGGATATCCATCAGACTGATCCCCCTGAGGCCTTCATGGCGAGTTGCAATTTGTTCAGCTTCGTCCGCACCGAGGTATCGACCATGCGCGAGCCGAACTTAACGATCATGCCGCCGATCAGCTCGGGATCGACGGAGGTGTTCACCAGCACCTTGGAACCGATGGACGCCTTGAGCGCGTCGATCACGGCGTTGCGCTGGGCGTCGCTCAGCGGCTGGGCCGAGGTGACCTGGGCGGTGACCTCGCCGCGGCGCCGGGCCAGCTCGGCCAGGAAGCCTTCGATCATGCCGTCGATCGCGAACAGGCGGCGGTTGGCCGCCACCAGCCCGATGAAGCGCTTGGTCAGCTCCGACAGGCCGGCGCCGTCCAGGACGGCGGCCATGGCCCTGCCCTGATCGGCACGGCTGATGACGGGGCTGCGGACGAGGCGACGGAGGTCAGCGCTCTCGGCCAGGATCTGCTTCAGCGTGGCCAGATCGCTCGCGACCGTGTCCAACGCCTGGTTTTCGTCCGCAAGCTCGAACAGCGCGTTGGAGTAACGCGCGGCGAGTTCGGATACGCCTGTTCCTTCGGATGCCACCTGATCCCTCGAATTGAGTT
This sequence comes from Azospirillum endophyticum, assembly GCF_016595245.1. GTDB lineage: Bacteria > Pseudomonadota > Alphaproteobacteria > Azospirillales > Azospirillaceae > Azospirillum > Azospirillum endophyticum. The sequence goes on along the minus strand of NZ_JAENHM010000008.1, from coordinate 48,291 downwards.
CGGTAGACGGTGAATTCGGCGGCCTTATAGGGTGTCAACCCGAGGCACAAACACCCCGGCCGCGAAAGCGAGCGGTCCAATATCACAGGAATCGCCACCACGCAACGGGGTCTGGACAATTTGGCTGCGGCGTTTTGAGCAACTGCGGAATCATTGGTCGCAACTGCGTTCGCCAATGACTCGGGATGCGTTCGACTGGTCATACCGGCTGTGACTTCGATGTGGCCCTATTCCCGGTTTAATTCAAGGTTAACCAATCTGATCCAGGGTCGGCCGGAACCGCGCGGGCGGCCGATCCGATCCTTTGTATTCCCGTCGTTTTGTCCCGCCGCAGCCGCTCCGAGCGACCAGGAACCCTTGCGCAATGACCATCCTGCCGACGACCGACACCGTTGCGAGCACCGCCGCGAATGCCGAAGCGGACGCCGGCTTCAGGCCGGAGGACAGCGCGCCGAACGTCATCCAATTCTGCCGCGCCCGCTTCACGCCGGACGACCTGGACGTCTTCGCCGCGGTGGCCGAACCGAAGATTCGGGACGGGCATTGGGTCGGTGTGCTGCGCGAGTCGGGGCGCACCCACGACCGGCTTCTGGTCCTGCTGCCCGAGGTGGACCGCCCGGTCTTCCGGTTCGAACGCGACGCCAAAGGCCGCTACAGCCTGTCCTTCCACGACCGCTCCGGCTGGTACGGCATCGGGGCCGGCGACAGCGCCGCAGACTGCCTGTCGATCTGGCGTCCGCGCCGCCCGCGGCTCCTCTGATCGCCCGCCGGCACTCCCCGGCACTCTTCCCTGAATTCCACCATGTAAAAAAGTGCCGCGCGGCACCCCGCCGCACCGGTTTCATAAATGCGCCGCCCCCGACGTCTCAGCGATAGACCCCGACCGCCAGCATGTAGGGCTTGCCGTTCAGCACCAGGCGGCGAGCGTGCATCGTCTTGCGCGCGACCTGGCCCGTCAGCGGATCGATCCACTGATAGGTGACGTCGGTGCGGCCGTCGCGCGCCACGCCGTCCAGCGCCTCGCGGATGAAGGGCTTGCCGTCGATGTCGTGCAGGTCCTTCAGGTTGGAGCCGTTCAGCGTCGCTGTCCAGCCATGGGCGACCATCACGCCCTTGTCGTCCAGCAGCATCGGGTAGAGGTCGCGGTCGGTGAAAGCGCTATCATGGCCGGCAAAGGCTTCGGCCGCCGCGTCCGGACCGATCCGCTCCAGCAGCTTCTGGGTACGGTCGATCATCGTCAGCGCCTCGACGTCGGTGCCGCGGGTGCGGGCCGGAGCGCCGGCGGCGAAGGCGATGACCACCAGCAGCAGAAGGACCGGCAACACCGTCAGCAGGGTTTGCCGCTGGACGCGCAGACGAAGCTTGGAGATCATGCCGACCATCAGCCTGAACCTGTGCCTGGAATGTTCGGGTCCGGGAAGGATGTTTGGATTCGGAACCATTCTGTCCGTGGTAATACCATGCCGCGTGCCACGCAATGGACCAAACGTCACAGGTGCCATGTCCGACCGCCCCGGCGCCGCGGCCGGGTCAATTCGCCGCAGCAATCGGTCTCCCGTCCCGACGGCGTCCGACGGACGCCACCTGCCGGAAGCTGCCTATAGGAAGCTGTAAGGGTCGACGTCGATCTGGACCCGGATGGCCGGCGGGATCTCCACCTTGTCCAGCCATTCCGCGATCAGCGGCTGCACCTGGGTGCTGCGCGGCGCCTTCAGCAGCAGGCGACGGCGGTGCCGTCCGCGCAGCAGGGCCAGCGGCGCCGGGGCCGGCCCCAGCACATGGACGGTCTCGCTGCGCGGGGCGGCGCGGCCGAGCGCCATCGCCACCCGCTCCACCAGCGTCGGGTCCTCGCCCGACACGATCAGCGCCGCCAGCCGGCCGAAGGGCGGCATGCCGGCCTCCAGCCGCATCTCCGCCTCCAGCTGGTAGAAGCCGTCGCGGTCGCCGGCGGCCAGCGCCTGCATCACCGGATGCTCGGGCATGAAGGTCTGCAGCATCACCCGCCCCGGCCGCTCGCCGCGCCCGGCGCGGCCGGCCACCTGATGGAGAAGCTGGTAGGTGCGCTCCGCCGCCCGCAGGTCGCCGCCGTTCAGCCCCAGATCGGCATCGACCACCCCGACCAGCGTCAGCATCGGGAAATGGTGGCCCTTCGCCATCACCTGGGTGCCGATGATGATGTCCAGCTCGTGCCGGCCGATGCTCTCCACCATCTCCTGGATGGCGCGCGGGCCATGCAGGGTGTCGGACGCCATGATCGCAGCGCGCGCCTCGGGGAACAGCTCCGCCACCTCCTCGGCGATGCGCTCCACGCCTGGACCGCAGGCGGCCATCGTGCCCTCCTCCCCGCATTCCGGGCAGGCATGGGGCAAGGGCTGCTGCAGGCCGCAATGGTGGCATTGCAGCTTGCGGGCGAGCCGGTGCTCAACCAGCCAGGCGGTGCAGTTCGGGCATTGCATGCGGTGGCCGCAGGCACGGCATAGGGTCAGCGGGGCGTAGCCGCGGCGGTTCAGGAACAGCATCGCCTGTTCGCCCGCCGCCAGCGTGTCGGTCAGCGCCTTGCGCAGGCTGGGTGCCAGCCAGTGACGGGCGGGCGGGCGGTCGCGCCGCAGATCGACCAGCTCGACGTCGGGCAGCACGGCGCCGCCATGGCGGGCCGGCAGCTCGATCCGGGCATAGCGGTGGCTGTCGGCATTGACCTTGGTCTCCAGCGACGGCGTGGCGGAAACCAGCGCGACGGGCAGCCCGCCCAGATGCGCCCGCGCCACTGCCATGTCGCGGGCATGGTAGATCGCCCCCTCCTCCTGCTTGTAGGCGGAGTCGTGCTCCTCGTCGACGATGATGACGCCCAGGTCGGGATAGGGCAGGAACAGCGCGGAGCGCGCGCCCACCACCACCGGCACCTCGCCCTTCGCCACCGCGCGCCAGGTGTCGCGGCGCTGCGCCCCGGTCAGTTCCGAATGCCATTCCGCCGGCGGCGCCCCGAAGCGCCGGGCGAAGCGGTCCAGCCATTGCGCCGACAGCGCGATTTCCGGCAGCAAGACCAAGGCTTGCTTGCCTTGTTCCAGCGCGGCGGAGATCGCCTCGTAATAGACCTCGGTCTTGCCCGACCCGGTGACGCCGTCGAGCAGCACGGTGGAATAGCTGCCCGACGCCACCCGCTCCCGCAGGTCGTCGGCCGCCGCCTGCTGGTCGGGCGACAGGGCGGGGCCGGGACGGTGCCAGTCCGGCCGGCCGAGGCGGGTCGGCTGCAGCATGACGGGGTCCAGCAGCCCGGCCTCCGCCAGCCCGCGCACCACGGTGACGCCGCAGCCGGCCTCCTCGGCCAGTTCCGCCGGGGTGCGGGGCGGCCCCTCCTCCAGCAGCGCCAGGATGCGCTTGCGGGCTTCGGTCATCTTGAAGCCCGGCGGCGGCTCCGCGCCTTGCTTGCGCAGATAGGCCAGCATCGGCTTGGGCGGCTCCAGCGCCGACGGCACGCTGACCGCCATGCGCAGGACGAATCCCGGCGGCGTCATGGTGTAGGCCGCGACCCATTCGACGAAGCGGCGGCCGACGTCGGTCATCGGCGGCACGTCGAACCGGCGCACCACCGCCTTCAGCCGCCCCGGCTCCACCGTGCCGGCACCGGGTCCCCAGACGACGCCGATCACCCGGCGCGGTCCGAGCGGCACCTCGACGAAATCGCCGGCGACCAGCGCCATCCCCTCCGGCACGCGGTAGTCGTAGGCCTCGCGCAGCGGCAGCGGCAGCAGGACGGCGACGCGGCGGTCGGGCTGGCCAGCCGGCGGCTTTGCCGGAAAACCGGCGGTTTCGGGCGTGGAATCGCCTTCGGGCTGCCCCGTTTCGGGTGTGGCCCCAAGAAGATCCCCTTGGAAGCCCGGGGCGGAACTGGCGGAAGTCGAACGCATCGGCTAGAGTGGCCTCATGTCCCGGGCACCGGGCGGGACGGTGCGTCGGTCAGCTTTCCGGCGCGGCCGGTTCCGGTCAACATCAGCAAGCATGGACCCTTCGTCATGAAGTTCTTCGTCGACACCGCCGACATCGCCGAGATCCGCGATCTGGCCGATAGCGGTCTGCTGGACGGTGTTACCACCAACCCCTCCCTGATCGCCAAGTCCGGCCGTCAATTCCTCGACCTCGTGGCCGAGATTTGCGACGTCGTCAACGGTCCGGTCAGTGCAGAGGTGGCCTCCACCGACTTCGAGACCATGCTCGCCGAGGCCCATAAGATCGCCAAGATCTCCCACCGCGTCGCGGTGAAGGTGCCGCTGACTCCGGCCGGCCTGAAGGTCTGCAAGATCATCTCGTCCGAAGGGACGATGGTCAACGTCACGCTGTGCTTCTCCCCCGCCCAGGCGATCCTGGCGGCCAAGGCCGGCGCCAGCTTCGTGTCGCCCTTCGTCGGCCGGCTGGACGACATCGGCCAGGACGGCATGGGTATCATCAAGGACATCTGCGAGATCTATGACAATTACGACGCCTTCAAGACCGAAGTGCTGGTCGCCTCGATCCGCAACCCGATGCACATCGTCAAGGCCGCCCGCCTGGGCGCCCATGTCGTGACCGCGCCGGCGTCGGTCCTGAAGCAGCTGTTCACCCACCCGCTGACCGACAAGGGTCTCTCCCAGTTCGTCGAGGACTGGAAGAAGACCGGCCAGTCGATCCTGTAAGGCGGGCCGGAGCGATCATGGCCGACAGGGGCCGCGAACCGGGTCACACCCCGCGCCAGGCGTCGACGCTCTCTTCGGAGGATGTGCGCGCCTATCTGCGGAGCCACCCGGACTTCCTGGCCCAGAACGCCGATCTGGTCCACCACCTGACCCCGCCGTCGGTCGACCGCGGGCGCGGGGTGGTGGACCTCCAGGCCTTCATGGTCGACCGGCTGCGCGCCGAGGTCCGCACCCTCAAGGACCAGCAGCGCGAACTGATCGGCACCAGCCGGGCCAACATGAACAGCCAGAACCGCATCCATGCCGCGGTCCTGTTCCTGCTCGATGCCCAGAGCTTCGAGCAGCTGATCCAGACCATCACCACCGACCTCGCGGTCCTGCTCGACCTCGACGTCGCCTGTCTGGTCATCGAATCCAATGGCAGCGACATCCCCCATGTCCACCGCTCCGGCGTGCGGGTGGTGGAGCCGGGCGCCATCGCCGACCGGCTGGGCCGGGCCGACGTGGTGCTGAACACCGACATCCAGGGCGATCCCGAGATCTACGGCCCCGGCGCCGGCCTCGTCCGTTCGGAGGCGCTGATCCGCATCCAGGTCTCCAGCGAGACGCCCGACGGCCTGTTGGCCTTCGGCAGCCGCGAACCCGACACCTTCCACGGCGGCCAGGGCACCGAGCTGGTCGGCTTCCTCGCCCGCGTCGTCGAGCGGGTCATCCGCGGCTGGCTGGAGCTGCCGGCGTGACCGAGCCTGTTTTGAGTTTCTCCGCCAAGCCCGACGTCCAGGACGCGCTGGCCCATTGGCGGCGCTGGATGGAGAGCGAGAAGGCGGTCTCCCGCCACACCCTGTCGGCCTACACCGCCGACGTTGCTGAGTTCCTGCGCTTCCTCACCGAATTCCGCGGCGGCTCCCCGCCGTCGCTGAACGACCTGGGCGAGCTGAAGGCGGCGGATTTCCGCGCCTGGATGTCCAGGCAGGCGATGGACGGGCTGGTCGGGGCCAGCCGGGCGCGCAAGCTGGCGGCGGTGCGCAACCTGTTCCGCTGGCTGGACCGCAGCGGCCGGCTTCACAACCCCGCCGTCGCCACGCTGGCCACGCCGAAGGTCAAGCGCCCGGCCCCGCGCCCGCTGACCGAGATCGACGCCGACCGCCTGCTGGAGGAGGCCGAGCGCGACCGCGAGGATCCCTGGGTCGGCAAGCGCGACCGCGCCCTGTTCACCCTGCTCTACGGCTGCGGCCTGCGCATCTCCGAGGCGCTGGGACTGGCGCGCAAGGACGCGCCGCTGGGCGACACGCTGCGCGTCACCGGCAAGGGCCGCAAGGACCGCATGATCCCCGTCCTGCCGGCGGTGACCGAGGCGGTGCGCGCCTACATCGACTCCTGCCCCTTCACGCTGGCCCCCGACGGCCCGTTGTTCGTCGGCACCCGCGGCGGACGGCTGAACGCCAGCGTCGCCCAGCACCAGATGCAGAAGCTGCGCGCCCTGATGGGGATGCCGGAAAGCGCCACCCCGCACGCCCTGCGACATAGTTTCGCGACCCATCTTTTGGCGGACGGCGGCGACCTGCGCGCCATCCAGGATCTGCTCGGCCACGCGTCACTGTCGACAACTCAGCGTTATACGGACGTCGAAAACGAACAGCTGATGAACGTGTACCGAAACGCCCACCCTCGGGCACGCAAGGGCTGACAGAGCCCCGCTGTTCAACCAAGAAATGCATATTGGGGTATTCACCCCGGCCTTAATCGTGAAATGTTCGCGAAGCCTTCGCGCGCCGGATGCGGGTTCGCAACAATCGGTTCACGGACAGCCAATCAAAGTTATTTTTCAGATTTGAAAGTGGTTGCTACATTCTGCCGCAGATGAATCCGCAATAACGTACGAACGTCCTACTTTCGCATCAAAGACCAACTCTCAACCCTTATTGGATGTTTACTCTTCATTAATAAGCAAAATTCAAATCTTTCCCGTCGCAAGACTTACGCGGGGGAAATCACCATGCAAATAAAATCCATCCAGTCAAAAATTGCGATGCTGTCGGGGTTCTGTCTGGCCGGTACCGTCGCCGTGCTCGTCGGCTTCGCCGTGCTGTCGACGCGCTCCAGCAACGAGTTCGTTACGGAGAATGTCGAACGCATCCTCGAAAGCAAGACGACCGAATCCCTGCAGAATCTCGCGGCGACCCAGGCCGGCCTGTTGCAGTCGGAATTCGACACCGCGCTGAACGCCGCGCGGACAATGGCAAGCAGCTTCGCCAGCCTCGCCGACGACGGGCTGCCCGGCAATGTGCCCGCGGAAAAGCGGCGTGAGGCCTTCAACGGCGTGCTGCTGTCGGTACTGAAGCGCAATCCGCTGTTCAACGGCACCTATTCGGCATGGGAGCCCAATGCGCTCGACGGCCGGGACGAGGAGTTCCGCAACCGCCGCGAAACCGGCACCGACGCCACCGGCCGCTTCATCCCCTATTGGAACCGCGACCAGAACGGCCGCATCGCCATGCAGCCGCTGGTCGAATATGACAGCCGCGACCGCCATCCCAACGGTGTGATGAAGGGCGGCTGGTACATCGGCCCGCAGGAGAACGGGCGAGAAAGTGTGCTCGACCCCCTGCCCTACATCGTGCAGGGCAAACAGGTGTTCCTGGCGACCCTGTCGGTGCCGGTGGTCATCGGCGGCAAGTTCCGTGGCGTGGCCGGCGCCGACTTCAACCTCGACTTCGTGCAGCAGCTGTCGACCAAGGTCAGCGCCGCCGTGTTCGACGGTCGCAGCCAAGTGGTCATCATCAGCAACATGGGCCTGATCGTCGCCCACAGCGCGCGGCCCGATCTGATCGGCCAGTCGATCTCCACCTTCGATGCCTCCTGGCAGGACGATCTTGCGAGCGTCCAGGCGGGCAAGCCCCATGTCGACATCGAAGCCTCCACGAACATGCTGCGCAGCTTCGCTCCCATCACGCTCGGCGACACCGGGAAGCCGTGGGCCGTGCTGGTCCAGGTGCCGAAGGACATCGTCCTGGCCGACGGCATGGCGCTGGCCTCGGCGCTCGGCGAGCGCGCCAACTCCAGCATCCTGTGGCAGGTCGCCGTCGGCGCCCTGGTTGCCCTTGGTGCCGTCGCGGTGATGTGGGTGGTCGCCGGCGGCGTCGCCCGGCCGATCCGCGCCAGCGTCACCTTCGCCGAGGGCATCGCCGCCGGCCGCTTCGACCAGACGCTGGACATCCGGCAGACCGACGAAATCGGCGCCCTGGCCGACGCCCTGCGCAAGATGCTGACCGACCTGAAGCGGATGATCGACCAGCGGGCCGAGGATCAGGCCAAGGCCGATGCCGAGCGCCGCACCGCCATGCTGCAACTGGCCGACACTCTGGAAGCCCAGGTGATGAACGTCGTCGACGGTGTCGACCGCGCCGCCCAGTCGATGACCGGCACCGCCCGGGCGATGACCGCCACCGCGACCCAGACCAGCCAGCAGGCCGGCGTCGTCGCCGACGCCTCGCAGGATGCCAGCAACAATGTCCAGACGGTGGCAAGCGCCACGGAAGAGCTGTCGGCCTCGATCCAGGAGATCGGCGAGCGCGTCAACCACTCCGCCCGGATCGCCCGCGAGGCGGTGGAGGCGGCCCAGCGGGCCAACGGACAGGTCCTCAGCCTGACCGAGGCGGCGGAAAGGATCGGCACGGTGGTGCAGTTGATCCAGGACATCGCCAGCCAGACCAACCTCCTGGCGCTGAATGCCACCATCGAGGCCGCCCGCGCCGGAGAGGCCGGCAAGGGCTTCGCCGTCGTGGCGCAGGAGGTGAAGAGCCTCGCCAGCCAGACCGCCCGCGCGACCGAGGAGATTGCCGGCCACGTCACCGGCATGCAGCGGGTCACCGGCGAGACGGCCGGTGCCATCAAGGGCATCGGCGGCATCATCGCCCAGATCGACGAGATCTCCACCGCCATCGCCGCCGCGGTGGAGGAACAGGGGTCCGCCACCGCCGAGATCGCCCGCAACGTCCAGCAGGCCGCCGGCGGCACCCAGGAGGTGACGAGGACCATCGCCGACGTCCGCGGCGCCGCGGTCGAGGCCGGCCGCTCCGCCGAGACCGTCCTGTCGGTCTCCGGCCAGCTCGCCGGCGACGCCGGCCGCCTGCGCACCGTGGTGAACGGCTTCCTGTCGACCATCCGCGCGGCCTGACCAGGGCACATGGCGAAGGGCTTCCCTGCCGGCCGGAGGGGAGCCCTTTGGCGTCTCTCATCTCCCCGGATGTTGACGCCCCTCCCCTATCTCCCCACACTGGAGGCCGGATACCGGAGGCGGAAATGTCGGATGTGACGCTGTCGCAGCGGGCTCGGCGGGCCATCGCCCTCGTGCTGGGCACGATCAACGCTCCCCGTCCGGCCGTGATGGACGAGGCGACGCTGCTCGACTGCCTCGACGCCGACCGGCCCGATCCAAGCTGGCGCCCGCACATCGAAGCCCTGTTCGACGAGGTGTCGATCGAGGCGCTGCACGATCTGGTGCTGGCCGGGGTGGTGGATTTCGATCAGTTGGATCGGGCGGCTGACATATGGGGCGTGACCGATGGAAGAAACCATCCCTGGATCGAGGAAATGGCCGCCCTCACGCTGGCCTGCCTTGCTCGCGGACGCCCTCCGTCTGCTACGGTCGCTCCCGGACAGACCGCGCTGGAGCTTCGGCGGCGGCACGGCGCTCGCCGTCCAGTATGATCACCGCGTCAGCTACGACATCGACATCTTCGTCCGTGACTCCGACGTGCTGCGAGACCTGACCCCAGCGCGCAACGCAACCACCCGCGCACTGCTGGCGGGGCGTGGGTTCGAATACCCGGGCAACTACCTCAAACTCAATCTGGAAGGCGGCGAAATCGACTTCATTGTCGCCGGGCGCCGCACGGAGACTCCGACACGTCCCTGGATTTTCGATGGCGAAGAAATCCTGATCGAGACCCCATGGGAGATCGCGATCAAGAAGATCTTCTATCGGCCATCTTCCTTCAAGATCCGCGATCTCTTCGATCTGGCGGCGGTGCTCGAACGCGATCCTGCCGACTTGGCAGCCTCCCTGCCGGAGGTCGAGGATCGCCTGGACAAGGTCATCGACCGGGTCGAACGGTTGGTTCCGGACTATGCCGAGACCGCGGCATCCGACATCAATCCGACAGTCGGCGGGCAGCGCTACATGACACGCGATGCTGCGGAACGGGCGCTTTCCTTCCTCAAATCCAGCCGCCCGGCACACTCCTGAAATGAAACGCCTCCTCCCACGGATGCGGGAAGAGGCGCTTGGTACGCGTATTCGAGGCGAACTGTCCGATCAGATGTGCAGCGGACGGCCGTCCACCGCCAGTGCCGCTTCCTTGACCGCTTCCGACAAAGTCGGGTGGGCGTGACAGGTGCGGGCGACGTCTTCGGCCGACGCGCTGAACTCCATGGCCAGCACCAGCTCGCCGATCATCTCCGACACGTTCGGGCCGATCATGTGGACGCCCAGCACCTGGTCGGTGGCGGCGTCAGACAGGATCTTCACGAAGCCGTCGGTGTTGCCGCCGGCACGGGCGCGGCCGTTGGCGGTGAACGGGAACTTGCCGGCCTTGTAGGCGACGCCCGCGGCCTTCAGCTGCTCCTCGGTCTTGCCGACGGCGGCGACTTCCGGCCAGGTGTAGACGACGCCGGGAACCAGGTCGTGGTTGACGTGGCTCTTCTGGCCGGCCAGCTGCTCGGCCAGGGCGACGCCCTCTTCTTCGGCCTTGTGGGCCAGCATCGGGCCTTCGACCACGTCGCCGATGGCGTAGATGCCCGGCACGTTGGTCTGGAAATGGCCGTCGATCTTGACGCGGCCGCGCTCCAGCTCGACGCCCACCGCCTCCAGCCCCAGGCCCTCGGTGTAGGGGCGGCGGCCGATGGCGACCAGCACGGCGTCGGCCTCGATGGTCTGCGCGGCACCGCCGGCGGCAGGCTCGACCGTCAGGGTCACGCCGGTCTCGGTCACCGACGCGCCGGTCACCTTGGTGCCCAGCTTGAAGTCCATGCCCTGCTTGGCGAAGATGCGCTGGGCCTGCTTGGACAGCTCGGTGTCCATGCTCGGCAGCACGCGGTCGAGATACTCGACCACCGTCACCTTGGCGCCCAGACGGCCCCAGACGGAACCCAGCTCCAGCCCGATCACGCCGCCGCCGATGACGACCAGATGCTTGGGCACCTCCGGCAGCGACAGGGCGCCGGTGGAGGACACCACGCGCTTCTCGTCGATGGCGATGCCCGGCAGCGGGGTCACGTCGGAGCCGGTGGCGATGACGATCGCCTTCGACGCGGTGATGGTGCCGACGCCCTCGACCTCGACCGTGTTGGCGGCGGTGATCTTGCCGGCACCCTTCAGCCAGGCGATCTTGTTCTTCTTGAACAGGAACTCGATGCCGGTGACGTTGTCCTTGACGACCTTGTCCTTGTGGGCCTGCATGCCCGGCAGGTCGAGTTCGACGCCGCCGACCTTGATGCCGAACTTGGCGAGGCCGTGGGCCGCTTCCTCGAACTTCTCCGACGCCGCCAGCAGAGCCTTGGACGGGATGCAGCCGACGTTCAGGCAGGTGCCGCCCAGCGTCCCCCGCTTTTCGACGCAGGCGACCTTGAAGCCGAGCTGCGCTGCGCGGATCGCGCAGACATACCCGCCGGGGCCGCCGCCGATCACGACGACGTCAAAAGTGCTTTCAGCCATGAGAGGCTTTCCTTTCGCCATTCTTGCTCGTTGCCAAAAGCCGTCCCATCCAGCGGGGAGGGCAAGCGGGAGGATCCGCGGGGCGATTTATGCCCGCGCTCACGCCCCGTGGCAACGGGACACTTCGTCCCTGGAGGCAGGGTTGCCCGACGGACGGAGGTCAGAACCCGAGGTCGCGGTAAAGCTCCGCCAGCGGCATGTCGAGGCCGGCCGTCTCCAGCACCAGCCGCTCCTCCTCCTCCAGCACCTCGGGTGCGGCGGGCCAGAGATTGTCCGAATCGCGGCGGTGCAGTTCCGCCCGAACGATCCGCGAGTCGAGGAACAGGATCTCCCGCACCGACGGCATGGCGGCATAGGCATGCAGCTTGGCCCGCTGTGCCTTTTCCTCGGTCGGCGACAGGATCTCCACCAGCAGCACCGGGGCGGTGGTGTAGGGGATTTCCGGGTCGAAGGGTTCGCAGGTCACGGCGAGATCGGCAACGCGGTAATTGTGTGTCGGGTCGAAATGTGGACGGATACCTGCCTCCGACAGGGCGCGGCACCGGCTTCCGTCTCGCTTGCCCTTTTCCCGCAGCGCATCGCGCAGGGCGGCGCCCAGGGCGATCTGCAAGGTGCTGTGTGCCGGGCTTGGATGCGCCTGTCCGACGATCTCGCCATCGACCAGCTCGTACCGGGCATCGTCCCGGAACTCCATTGCCAGGAATTCCTCGACAGTCGTCAGCGGAGTGAAGCGGCGGGCGAGCGGCATGGCGGTCTCCGTTCCGGACAGGACGTTCGGCAACAGCCCCAATGTAATCCATTCCCATGCCGACGCGAAGGGCACCACCTTTGCGCAAGCCCCCTCCCCCTTCGATTCCGGAAACCTTTACGGCCCCGCTTGCGTTCCCATCGGCATCACACAGCCGCCGCAACGGAGATCACCATGACCACCATCAAGAAGTTCGCCCTGCTCGCCATCCTGGGTTCGCTGCTGGGCACCACGCTGGCCGCCTGCAACACCGTCGAGGGCGCCGGCCAGGACGTGCAGGCCGGCGGCCGCGCGATCGAGCGCGGCGCCGACAACGTCCAGAAGAAGATGTAAGCCGGACTGATACCGGCGGTCATTGCTGATGACCGCTGGTATCCGCGCCGACCGGCGCGGCGGCGGCACATGCCGCCGAAGCTTCTGATCCTGACAGGTCAGGGTCAGAAGCCGTTGGTATCAAGGTGCCGAGGGGGGAGCGTCCGCCAGCCGCGGCTCCCCCGTCAGCCCTTCATGCGCTTGATGGTGTTGGTCGTGCTCTGGCCCTGGACCAGTTCGGCCAGCACCACTTTTCCGCCATAGCTCTGGACGAAATCCGCCCCCACCACCGTCGCGATGGTGTAGTCGGCCCCCTTGACCAGCACGTCGGGGCGCAGGGCGTGGATCAGCATTTCCGGCGTGTCCTCGCCGAAGACCACCACCAGATCGACGCAGCCCAGTGACGCCAGCACCGTGGCGCGTGCCGTCTCGTTCTGCACCGGCCGGCTTTCGCCCTTCAGCCGCTTCACCGATTGATCGCTGTTCAGCCCGACCACCAGTACGTCGCAGGCAGCCCGCGCCTGCTTCAGCAGAGCGATGTGGCCGGGATGCAGCAGGTCGAAGCAGCCGTTGGTGAAGCCCACCCGCTTGCCGCGCAGCCGCCAGCGCTCCGCCCGCTCCGCCGCGGCGTCGCGGGTCGCCACCTTCTCCTCGCCATGGCGCCATTCCTGCTCGTGCAGGCCGGCCAGCATCTCGGCGGAACGCACCACCGCGGTGCCGACCTTGCCGACGACGATGCCGGCCGCCAGATTGGCCAGCCGCGCCGAATCGACCAGATCGATCCCCACCGACAGGGCGGCGGTCAGCGTCGCCACCACCGTGTCGCCGGCGCCCGATACGTCGAACACCTCGCGCGCCTCGGCCGGCAGATGCACCGCCTCCCCGGCGGTGACCACCGACATGCCCTGTTCGCTGCGGGTGGCGACGACGGCGCCGATGCCGCAGCTGGCGATCAGGTGGCGGGCAGCGGCGATCACCTCCTCGTCCGTCCGCGCCGGCAGGCCGGTGGCCTCCATCAGCTCCTTGCGGTTGGGCGTGACGATGTCGGCGCCGCGATAGCGGCGGTAGTCGCGCCCCTTCGGGTCCACCACCACGGTGCGACCGGCCTGCCGCGCGGCGGCGATCACCGCCACCACCAGCTCGTCGGTGAGCACGCCCTTGCCGTAGTCGGACAGGATGACGCCGCCGACCTCGGGCAACAGGTCGCGCACGCGCTCCAGCACGCGGTCGGCGACGGTGATCGGCACCACCGTCTCGATGTCGGTGCGCAGAAGCTGCTGCTGGCCGGCGATGAAGCGGGTCTTCACCGTGGTCTGGCGCCCATCCTCCACCACGATGGCGCCGTCGTTGACGCCCTCGCGCCGCAGCAGGGCGAGCAGGTCGCCGCCGACGCCGTCGCGCCCGACCACCGAGACGAAGCGGCAGGCCGCCTCCAGCGCCACGAGGTTGGCGGCGACGTTGCCGGCGCCGCCCAGCTTGGGCACCTCGCGGTCGACGCGCAGGACGGGGATCGGCGCCTCCGGCGACACCCGGTCCACCGAACCATAGACGAAACGGTCGAGCATCACGTCGCCAAGGCACAGCACGTTGGCGCGCGACAGGGTGTCGATGTGACGGGCAAGGTCGCTCATGGCGTTTCTCTTACCAACGCCAAAGCGGTAACGCCAGCGCGCCGGCGCCTTCGGACTGGTGACGCTCGTTTGTCACCGTCGTAGGATGGCGTTCCGGCAACACCCCCTGTCCGCCCTCCGCCCGACCGACGATAGGCCCCATGCTCCGCTCCACCGTCGCGACCAGCCTGTCGGCCAAGCTGCTGCTGCTCACCATCCTGTTCGTGCTGCTGGCGGAAGTGCTGATCTACGCCCCCTCCATCGCCCGCTTCCGCATGGGTTATCTGGAGGAACGGCTGGCCGCCGCCCACATCGCGGCCCTGTCGGTGGAAGCCGCCCCCGACCTGATGGTGACCAAGGAGTTGCAGGCGAAGCTGCTGGCCTATACCGGGGCCCACGTCATCGACCTGATCCAGCCGGGCGCGCGCGTCTACATGCTGTCCCGCCCGATGCCGCCGCACGCCGATGCCGTGTACGACCTGCGCGGCACCGGCATGGGCATGCAGTTCGTCGATGCCGGCAACGCCCTGTGGCTCGCCCTGGAAGGCGCCATCGGACAGCAGCGCAACCGGGTGATCCGGGTGATCGACCGCTCGCCCAACGACCCGGCCCAGAGGGTCGAGGTGACGATGGACGAGCGGCCGCTGATCGATGCCATGTTGGACTTCTCCCGCCGCATCCTGGCGGTGTCGGTCGCCATCTCGCTGATCGCAGCGATCCTGGTCTATGTCACGCTGCATGCCCTGCTGGTGCGGCCGATGCGCCGGCTGACCGCCGAGGTCGTCGCCTTCCGCCGCGATCCCGACGGCGCCCCGCCGCTGGTGCCCGGCACCCGCGCCGACGAGATCGGCGTGGCGGAACGCGAGCTCGCCGCCATGCAGGGCACGGTGCGCGCCGCCCTGCGCCAGCGCGAACGGCTGGCCACGCTCGGCACCGCGGTGGCGAAGATCAACCACGACCTGCGCGGCATCCTCTCCACCGCCTCCCTCCTGTCGGAACGGCTGACCGAAAGCGCCGACCCGGAGGTGCGCCGGGTCACGCCGCGGCTGGTGGCCTCGCTCGACCGCGCGGTGGAGCTGTGCGGCCAGACCCTGTCCTTCACCCGCGACGGCGTGCTGCCTCTCGCCCCCGCCCGCACCGACCTCAACCGCCTCGTGGAAGAGGCCGGGGCCGAGGTGCTCGCCACCGCCCGCCCCGACGGCGGCCGGGTCGAGGCCGAGTGGATCAACGAAATCCCCGCCGGCACGCTGGCCGTGGTCGATGCGGCCCAGCTCGGCCGCGCCCTGGTCAATCTCGGCCGCAACGCGGTTCAGGCCGGCGCCGACCAGGTGCGGATCACGGCGCAGGCCGGACCGGCCGGCATGCTGACCGTGACGGTCGCCGACACCGGTCCCGGCCTGGCGCCGCGGGCGCGGGAGAACCTGTTCCAGCCCTTCGCCGGGTCGGCACGGGCCGGCGGGATTGGACTCGGCCTCGCCATCGCACGCGAGGTGCTACGCGCCCATGGCGGGGACCTGCGGCTGGTGGAGAGCGATGCCGCCGGAACCGCCTTCGCCCTTGACATACCGCAATGCACCCCAGGCGCCGATCCGGTAGCTGTCGCGGGCCACAAGTCGTTTGTGCCGCATTGAGTCCGCGGGCATCCTCCCGCGGAATTCCTTGATCATGAAGCGTTCGCGCTCAGCCCGGCGGGGCGGAAGGCGGGCGCTTTCCCCTGACAACGCCTTGTTCTGAAAGGACTTACGCGACGTGAACGCCTTCTCCTTCTGGATCAACCCCATCCTCGCCGGCATCATGGCCTTCGTCGGCCTGCTCGCCTCCTCGCGCGCGGCGGACGAAGGCTTCGCGGCCGGCGGGCTGGTCGTCTTCGTCGCCTGCGTGATCTTCATCTTCGTCTCGATCGGCCGCTATTTCGACCGCATGGGCTCCGCCCACTGACCGTTCCGGCAGGCAGCAGCCGACACACCGCGTCCGGCCGGGCGGCCGCATGAGCTGATGCGAAAAAAGAAGAGCAAAAGAGGAGAAGAGGGCGATCCTATCCGGCCTATCCGGCGATGATCGCCCTCTCCCGCCTCAAACGCCGTCGATGTAGCTCAGCAGCGGCTGCCAGTCGCCGCGGTGCTCGGCCGCCCGCTTGCCCGGCATGTCGAACAGGCTGAGCCCGCTCTCCGCCGCGTCGGCATAGATCTGGCTGTCGCGCAGGCGGGTCACCACCTGATGGCCGATGCCGCCCAGGAAGCGGTCCAGCCGGTCGGCGGCCTTGGTGCGGGCGCGCATGCGGTTGCCGACCACCGCCACCGTCGCCTTCTTCTTGGCGATGCGCTTCAACTCGTCCAGCTTGACGAGGAAGCGCTGGGTGGCCTGCTCGTCGAAGGCGCCGGGCAGGACCGGCAGCACGACGATGTCGGCCATCTTCACCAGATCCTCGATCTGCTTGGTCTTCAGCGCCGCCGGCGCGTCGATCACCAGCCGCTTGGTGCCGCGCGGCGTGTCGGTGAAGTCCTTGGCCCAGTCGAGCCCGACCAGGACCGGCGCCTTCTCCGGCCGGCGTTCCAGCCAGCCGAGCGAGGAGTGCTGGCGGTCGACGTCGGCCAGCACGGTGGGCAGGCCGGCCGCGGCGGAGGCGGCGGCGAGATGGGTGGCGACGGTCGTCTTGCCGCAGCCGCCCTTGATGTTGGCGACGAGGATCGTGAGCATGGCCGCGGACTCTACACCGCAGTATCCGGTTTGGACCAGAAATGCTTGGTGTCGATGAAATCATGCCACAGGGCGACCAGCGCCGCCTCGGTGTCGGCCACCCCGCGGGCATGCCAGCCGATGACGATGCCGGCGGCGCGCGGCTCGCCGGGGGCGGAGCGGCTGCCGTCGTCATGCAGCTCATGCAGCAGCCGGGTCGCCGTCGCCACGTCGTTCAGATGCCCCAGCGCGTCCTGGAAGGCGGCCATCTGCTGGATATAGCGGCGCACCGGCTTGTCGTCATACAGGCTGCGGAAGAACTCCACGGCATAGCGCAGCTTCTTCAAGGCGATGCGCAGCTGGTGGCGCTGGGCGACCGGCAGATGGGCGAAGCCGTGCCCGGCCCGCTTGGCCTTCTTGTGGCGCTTGTTCAGCAGATGGTCGGCCAGCCCGATCACCGGCTGGAACAGCCGCACCGATTCCTCGCTGACCGGCTGGTCGCGCCAGCCGCGCTTCTCCACCCAGCTGCCGACGCCCAGCAGGAAGGCGGTGTAGCGGTCGGAGCGGATCGCGTCGCGCACGCCCTCATAGGCGCGCAGCCGCTTGGCCTCGGCCGCCGCCGCCAGCGCGTCGAGATCCTCGACCGCCGAGCGGCCATGCCCGTCCGCCTTGTGGAAGGCGTCGCGCACCGGCGCCAGCAGTTCCTCGCCGAACACGTCCCAGTCGCGCGCCGGCCCCAGGCTGCCGGCCAGCCATTTGATCTCGCCGACCAGCCAGAGATATTGCGCGGCCGGAATGAAGGGACGGAACAGCGCGGTGGCCGAGCGCAGCCGACGCAGCGCCACGCGCATCTGGTGAACGCCCTCCGGATCCTCGCCGGCCAGCGTCACCGCCTCGTTGGCGACCATATGGGCAAGGCAGGCGCGCACGATGCGGGCGACGGCGCCTTCCACCGTCGTCTCGGGGTCGAGCACCAGCTTTTCCGCCTTCAGCGCCTTGTCGGAGGCCCCGTTCGCCAGCGCGTGGCCGCGTTCAGCCTTGGTCCGCATCTCCAGCCGCAGCGGGGCGGCCTTGGTCAGCTCCTGCGCCAGGTCGTAGAGGGCGGCGGGCGTGCCGCTCTTCAGCTCCAGTTCCACCTCGCACAGGTCGCGGGACCGGCCGTCGGGCAGTTCGATCCGGCCGCGGTCGAAGGCGACCTCGATCAATGCGGCCTCGTCGCCCTCGCCCAGCGTCACGTCCTGCGTGGTCCGTTCGACGATGGATGTGAAGATCGGCTGCAGCTCCCTGTCGCTGAGCGATCCCAGCAGCGCGATGGCGGCATCCTCGGTGATCAGCGTCAGGTCGGGGGCGGCGGAGGTCACCGCGCATTCCCACTCGCCGCGCCCGAGCCCGTCCTCGTCCGGGGCCGACTTGACCGTCTGGACGAAACCGTCGCCGGTCTTGCGCACCCGCAGCGTCACCTTGCGCGCGGCGAGCCGGCGGTCCTCGGTGTCGTAATAGGTGCTTTTCAGGGTCCGCGTCGCCGCCGGGCCGGCCGCCCGGTCTGCGATGGCAGGGGCGGCGCGCAGCCTGTCGAAGTCTTCCGGCTGCGCAGCCAGCTTCAGTTCCGTCTCGCGGTTGATGTCGGCCTCAGCCATCGCCTGCGCTTCAACCCCCGTTTTGCGGCCCAATCGCCTAGAGTTGGGTGTTTGCACAGGCCATGGACAGGGTCAAGTTACGGAAATGTTGCAGAAACCTGTGGTTGCATCACCCGCCGCTGCCGCATCGCGCCTGGGCTTCTGGCTTTTGAAGGCTCGGACAGCGAAGCCGTAGGGTCATTATGCCCCATTTCACCCCACCCCTGGAGCGTTGCAAAGCGTGCAGGGCTGTGGTTGGGTTCCCCGAAATCGACACGGCCGGTCCCGCATGGGCAACGGCCATACCATGGGAAGTGCGACGATGACCGATTTCAACACGATCGACGACCTCGAGGTGAGCGGCAAGACGGTGCTGGTGCGCGCCGACCTGAACGTTCCGATGCAGGACGGCAAGGTATCCGACACCACCCGGATCGACCGCCTCGCCCCCACCCTGAAGGAGCTGTCCTCCAAGGGCGCCAAGGTCGTGGTCCTGTCGCATTTCGGTCGTCCGAAGAACGGCCCGGACGCCAAGAACTCGCTGCGCAACGTGCTGGATGCTCTCAGCGCCGCCGTCGGCCAGAAGGTCGCCTTCGCCGAGGATTGCGTCGGCGACAAGGCCAAGGAGGCCATCGCCAAGGTGCATGACGGCGCCATCGTGCTGCTGGAGAACACCCGTTTCCACGCCGAAGAGGAGAAGAACGACCCATCCTTCGCCAAGGAGATGGCGGCGCTGGGTGACCTCTACGTCAACGACGCCTTCTCTGCCGCGCACCGCGCCCATGCCTCGACCGAGGGCGTCGCCCGCCTGCTGCCCAGCGCCGCCGGCCGCCTGATGGAGGCCGAGTTGAAGGCCCTGACGCTCGCGCTGGAGAAGCCGGAGCGCCCGGTCGCCGCCGTCGTCGGCGGCGCCAAGATCTCGACCAAGCTGGAACTGCTCGGCAACATGGTCCGCAAGGTCGACCTGCTGGTGCTCGGCGGCGGCATGGCCAACACCTTCCTGTTCGCCCAGGGCACCGACGTCGGCGCCTCGCTGTGCGAGAAGGACATGGCCGACCAGGCCCGCGCCATCATGGCGACCGCCAAGGACGCCAACTGCGAGATCCTGCTGCCGAAGGACTTCGTCGTCGCCAAGGAGTTCAAGGCCGGCGCCGCTAACCGCGTCGTCGCCTTCGACGCCATCGGCGCCGACGAGATGGCGCTCGACATCGGCCCGGCGACGGTGGAGTTCCTGGGCGTGAAGCTGCAGGGCGCCAAGACCGTCGTGTGGAACGGCCCGCTCGGCGCCTTCGAGATCCAGCCCTTCGACGCCGGCACCAACGCGGTGGCCGGCCTGGTCGCCGCCCGCACCGAGGCCGGCGGCCTGCTGTCGGTGGCCGGCGGCGGCGACACCGTGGCGGCGATGGCCCATGCCGGGGTCGAGGACAAGTTCACCTACGTCTCGGCCGCCGGCGGTGCCTTCCTGGAATGGCTGGAAGGCAAGGAACTGCCGGGTGTCGCGGCTCTGAAGAAGTAAGGATCTGCCCAAGGGGGGCGGATTTCCGCCCCCCTTCTCGTTCTTCATCAGGAACCGGGTTTCAGGCGGCGCGGATTTCCGCCATCAGACTCGCGACCTCGTTCCGCAGGACCTGGGCCTCGTTGGCCAGGTCGCCGGCCGATTGCAGCACCACGGCCGCACCCTGCGTCGTCGATCCGGCTGCATCGGCAATCGTCCGGATGCTCCGCGTCAATGCTTCGGTGCCGCGCGCCGCCTCGTTGGCGCTTTGGCCGATCCCCTGGGTTGCCGCCGACTGCTCCTCGACCGCACCGGCGATGCCGGTGGCGATCTCCTCGATGCGCCCCACCGTTCCGGAGATCTGGGTGATCGCCTGCGCCGTCTGCGTGGCCACCTGCTGCACCGCACTGACCTGGGCGATGATCTCGTCGGTCGCGCGGGCGGTCTGGGTGGCCAGCGCCTTCACCTCGCTCGCCACCACGGCGAAACCCTTGCCGTGCTCGCCGGCCCGCGCCGCTTCGATGGTCGCGTTCAGGGCAAGCAGGTTGGTCTGGCCGGCGATGCTGTTGATCAGGGTGACCACCTCGCCGATGCGGCGGCTGGCCAGATCGAGGCTTTCCACCAGATCCTTGCCCCGTCCAGCCTGTGTCCCGGCCTCCACGGCCATTTCCCGCGACTGCCCGGTCCGCTGCGAGATTTCGCCGATCGATCCACCCAGCTGCTCGGTCGCCACGGCGACGGTCTGCACATTGGCCGAGGCCTGGGTCGACGCCGCACCCGCGGCCTCGACCTCGCGGTTGGTCTGCTCCGCCGCCTCGTTCAAGCGACGTGCGGTGTCCTGCATGCTGGCGGCCGATCCTGCGACGGCCTCGACCACCCCCTTCACCCGTCCCTCGAAGGCGTCGGCCAATGCCTGCATCGCCCCCCGACGCTCGTCCTCCGCACGCCGCTTGTCTTCGGCCTGCTCGGCTTCCAGACGACGCACCGACAAGGCGTTTTCCTTGAACACGAGAACCGCGCCCGCCATCTGACCGATCTCGTCGCTCCGTCCCCCCACCGTCACTTCGACCGACAGGTCGCCATCGGCCAAGCGGCGCATCGCCTCGGTCATCCTGTTGAGCGGTCCGGTGATCTGCCCGCGGACCAGCAGCATTGACAGCGAGAAGGCGATGACGAACCCGATGCCGACGACAACCAGCAATGTCAGGCGGACCGAAGCGTAGATAGCGTTCGCCACCTCCGCCGATTCCTTCAGATCGCCCGATTGGCCTTCGGCGATCTTGGCCAGCAGTTCATCGACCTCGTTGTAGACGGACAGGCAGCGTTCCTTCATCGTCCGGACAGCCTCGGAATCTTCACCTTTCCGCGACAGGTCCAGGACCGCGGCCACGGCGCCGAGATAGGTTTCAATATCGCTTTCGGTCGCCGTGAACAGGCGCCGTTCGGTTTCCCCATCCATGAAAGGTTTCAGCGCCGCCAGCAACTGTTGCAACTCCCGGCGCTCGCGGTCGATGCCGCCCTCGAGCCTCGCCAGTTCCGCGGCCTCGCTGCCCAGGATATGCTCGAAGACGAGTTCCTGGATCCGCGTCATCTTCTCGTTCGCCGAAACCGCCATGTAGAGCGTCTGGCTGTCGTCCGTCGCCAGTTTGTTGGTCTGGCCATTCAGGGTCGCCAATGCGTTGACCGACAACACCGCCACGCCGATCGTCAAGGCGGCGAGCAGGCCGAGCGCCGCCAGGATTTTTGTCGAGATCGGCAAGTTGGTGAAGGACATGGGTGCTCTCCGTTCGGAACAGGCTGGACAGACCGGCTGCGGGACCAATCGGTCATTTCCACCATGAGCAGTGAGCATGCGTGCTGCACCCACAAACCGGCCACCTCAAGGTTACGTCACCGATCGAATATTCGGTATCGGGGACGCCCCCAAGCAGACCCTTTACATCTGAAAGTTTTATTGCCATGACCGTGGCGGGAGACCCTTTGTTTCACCGCTCCGCGCAGCCCTCTCCTTCAACCATTCCAGCATCCCCTGGTCGTCCAGCGCATATTGTCCGCGTGCCGACCGCCACAGGATGTTCTTCTGCCGCAAAGCTTCGATGGCCGCCTGCACCGCCGGTGGCTCGACCGCCTCCCCGACCGCGTCGGCATAGGCCTTCAACGCCGGGGCGGAGAAGGGCGCCGATTGCGGCCCCTCCACCGCCAGCCGTTCGACCACCGCCTGCTGCAAGGGCGGCAGCCCCGACCATAGGTTCTCGTAATCGTCCCACACCCGCTGGCGAAGCCCGGTCGCCCCATCCGCCAGCGCCCGCTTCAATTCACCGGCATCGCCGACCAGCAGCGCCGCATCCGACAGGATCCGCATCAGGGTTTCCGGCTGCCGACCGACCGCGTCGAAAGCTGCGAAGACGTCGTCCGCATCGAACCGGTTGCCCTCGGCCAGCCGGTCGTTGATCCAGGCCGTATAGGCATCGGTATAGGCGCGGTCGAGCAGCGGGAAGCTGCGGACGCTGGTCCCGAAGAAGGGCTGGTCGCGGTTCAGCACCAGCCGGCTCAGCTTGTCTCGGTGGGATCCCGTCAGCACGATCATCAGGTTCGGGCCGTCGCGGGCGTCACCCCGGGTGTTCAGTCGGTCACGCGCCGCCTTCAGCGCGAACATGGCGTTCAGCCCGGCCTCGGTCGTCAGCGCATGCTGCGCCTCGTCCACCAGCAGGGCGATGCGTTTGTGGCTCCGCTCCAGCAGGGCCTCCAGCGCGTCGGCCAGCGTGGTCCCCTGTGCCTGCCCGATCCGGTCGATGTCGACCGACACGCCGCCGACTCCGAGCTTGGCCAGCCCGACCGCCCGCGCCGCCTTCACCGGCAGGCTGTCGGCCCGGCGCAGTTCGGCTTTCAACGCCTCCGCGATCAGATGGGCGGGATCGGCCGCCATGTCCGACCACAGATCGACATAGACCGACAGGACGCCGCGGTTCTCCAACTCCGGCCCCAGATCGTGGCGCAGGAAGGTGCTCTTCCCGGTCCGTCGCGGCGCCGCCAGACACAGCGTCGGCTCGGCCCCGATCGGCGCATCCCCGGTCACGATGTCGGTCAGGGACGCCGCCAGCTTCGGCCGATGGAACAGGAACTTCTGTGCGGATGTGAAGGCGGGTTGGGATGGCATGAGCAGCCTCTTTAGGACCAATTATGGACCGACCTATAATTTATAGTCCCGAAAATAATCATCAATACTCCGTTATGGACAGCGAAGCGACCCGCGCATCCGAACCGTTTTCCCCTTGCATCCGCCTGCGCCAATGTCCATAACAGCGGCGGGAGACTGGCGTCGGACGAGTCCCTCGCCAACCCGGTCAGGTCCGGAAGGAAGCAGCCGCAACGAGTTACGGCTCGGGTCGTTCGTCCAGTCTCCCACCCTCTTCAAAAATTGCCAGCACGAAACAGACGGCGACAGCGCGGTGCCGGGACGCTATCCTGCGGCCCGAACGAGCCCCCTCCCTCACGTCGTTTCGACAGGCCAGCCGCGTGACCGATACCACTGCCGTTTCCGCAGCCGAAATCACCGCCCCTCCCGCCACCGGGCAGGCCTACCGGGTGCTCGCGCGCAAATACCGGCCGAAGACCTTCGACGAGCTGATCGGCCAGGACGCGCTGGTCCGCACCCTGACCAACGCCATCCAGTCCGGCCGCATCGCCCAGGCCTTCATGCTGACCGGCGTGCGCGGCGTCGGCAAGACCACCACCGCCCGCATCATCGCCCGCGCGCTGAACTGCACCGGCCCGGACGGCACCGGCGGGCCGACGGTCAGCCCCTGCGGCGTCTGCGACAATTGCCGCGCCATCGCCGAGGACCGGCATGTCGACGTGATGGAGATGGACGCCGCCAGCCACACCGGCGTCGACGACATCCGCGAGATCATCGACGGCGTGCGCTATGCGCCGGTCTCGGCCCGCTACAAGCTCTACATCATCGACGAGGTCCACATGCTGTCGAAGAGCGCGTTCAACGCGCTCCTGAAGACGCTGGAGGAACCGCCGAGCCATGTGAAGTTCGTCTTCGCCACCACCGAAATCCGCAAGGTGCCGGTCACGGTGCTGTCGCGCTGCCAGCGCTTCGACCTGCGCCGCGTCGACGCCCAGGTGCTGAAGGAGCATTTCACCCGCATCACCGCCCTGGAAGGCGCCGAGATCGAGGGCGACGCCGCGGCGCTGGTCGCGCGCGCCGCCGACGGGTCGGTGCGCGACGGGCTGTCGCTGCTCGATCAGGCCATCGCGCTCGCCGCCGGCACGGTCACCGCGCAGCAGGTGCGCGACATGCTGGGTCTGGCCGACCGCACGCGCGTCATCGACCTGTTCGAGGCGGCGGTCTCCGCCAAGCCCGCCGAGGCGATGGACATCCTGGCCGACCTGCACCGGGTCGGCGCCGACCCGGTGGTGATTCTCCAGGACCTGCTGGACCTCGTCCACAACCTGACCCGCCTGAAGGTGGTGCCCGACAGCGCCAACGACCCCTCCCTGCCGGAGGCCGAGCGCACGCGCGGCGCCTCCCTGTCCTCCAGGCTCGGCATGCCGGCGCTGACTCGCGCCTGGCAATTGCTGCTGAAGGGGCTGAACGAGGTCCAGGCCGCCCCGGTGCCGCAGCAGGCGCTGGAGATGGTGATCGTCCGCCTGTCCTATGCCGCCGACCTGCCGACTCCGGGAGAGCTGATCCGCCAGTTCCAGGCCCAGCAGGCCAATGGCGGCGCTGGAGCCGGCATGCCGATGGGCCGCGGTCCCGGCGGAGGCGGCGGGCCGGTCGCGGTCGCCAGCCAATCCTCCGCCATGGCAACCCACGCCGTCGCCCGCGCCGCCGGCTCGGCCCAGCCGCAGGGCGCCCCCATGGCGCAGGCCGTTCCCGCTCCGGCCCCTGCTCCCGTGGCCATCCCGGCGGGCGAGGAGCTGTCGCCGATGCCGCCGGACTTCCGTGCGCTGGTGCAGCTGTTCTCCGACCGGCGGGAAGGCGCACTCTACGGCTATCTGATGGAGACGGTGCAGCTGGTCCGCATGGAACCGGGCCGTCTGGAGCTGAAGCTCCGCCCCGCCGCCCCGCCGACCCTGCCGGCCAAGGTCGGGCAGTTCCTGACCGAATGGACCGGCCAGCGCTGGATCGTCGCTCTGTCCGACGGCCCGTCCCAGCCGACGCTGGCCGACCAGGACAAGGCCGAGAAGCGGCGCGCCTGGTCGGAGGCGGAGGCCAACCCGGTGGTGCGCGCCGTGCTCGACACCTTCAGCGGGGCGAAGATCATCGACGTCCGCGACCTCGCCGAAGTTGCCGCGGCGGAGAGCGCGGCGGTTGCGGATGACGGTGAGACACCCGATTTCATAGTTCAGCAGCAGGACGATGGGGTCTACTACCCCCTCGACGACGAAGGAGAGTACTGACCGATGAAGAATATCGGCAACATGATGAAGCAGGCCCAGCAGATGCAGGCCAAGATGCAGGAAATGCAGGCGAGCCTGGAGCAGGTCGAAGTGACCGGCCAGAGCGCCGCCGGCATGGTCGTCGTGACCGTCAACGGCAAGAGCGAGATGAAGAAGGTCAAGCTCGACAAGTCCGTCGTCGATCCCGAGGACGTCGAGGTGCTGGAGGACCTGATCGTCGCCGCCTTCAACGATGCCAAGAAGAAGGTCGAGCAGCACGTCGCCGAGGAGACCTCGAAGATGATGGGCGGCCTGAAGCTCCCGCCCGGCATCAAGCTGCCGTTCTGACCTTTGCACCTGTGAGAATCCCCTCTCCCCCCCGGGGAGAGGGTCAGGGTGAGGGGGATGCGCTCCGCTGATTCTCCAAGCGACGCGCAGTCCCTCACCCGGCTGCTGAAGCAGCCACCCTCTCCCCAGGGGGGAGAGGGTCCGCCCCCTCACCCGGACGGCTCCCGCCGTCCGACCTCTCCCCGGGGGGGAGAGGCGGATTTGCACCTCCATGATCGGACCTGAAATCGAACGCCTGATCCAGTTGCTGTCCAAGCTGCCGGGACTCGGTCCCCGGTCGGCGCGGCGGGCGGCTCTGCATCTGATGAAGCGGCGGGACAGCCTGCTGGTGCCCCTGTCGGAAGCGATGGCGGCGGCCGGCGAGTCGATCCGCGCCTGTTCCGTCTGCGGCAACCTGGACAGCCGCGATCCCTGCACCGTCTGCTCCGACCCCAGCCGCGACCGCTCGGTCATCTGCGTGGTGGAGGATGCCGGCGATCTCTGGGCGCTGGAGCGCACCCGCGCCTTCCGCGGCACCTACCATGTGCTGGGCGGCCTCCTATCGGCGCTGCAGGGCGTCGGCCCCGACGACCTCAACCTCGCCGGCCTCGCCGAACGCGCCAAGGACCCGGCGGTGCGCGAGATCATCCTGGCGCTGAACGCCACCGTCGACGGCCAGACCACCGCCCATGTGGTGACCGATCGCCTGACCGGCTCCGACGTGTCGGTGTCGCGCCTCGCCCATGGCGTCCCGGTCGGCGGCGAACTGGACTATCTCGACGACGGCACGCTGACCGCGGCGCTGAAGGCGCGTCGGCCCCTGTAAAAGGCCACCGCGGTCCAGTTGATGCAATGCGGCCATGAAGGGCGGGTTGCATCAACCGGACCGTCATGATCAGGGACCGGCAACCCGGATCGCCGCCTGCCCTACTCCGGAAATCCGGCCAGCGCCCGCACCTCGCCCGGGCTGCGCCCGTCCTCGCGGAGCGAGCGCAACGACTGGGCGCGGTCGCGCTTGGCCAGCCGCTCGCCCGCCGCGTTCCGCAGCAGACCGTGATGGTGGTAATCGGGCGGCTCGTAGCCCAGCAGCGCCTGCAGCAGCCGGTGCAGATGGGTGGCGAAGAACAGATCCTCGCCACGGGTGACCAGCGTCACCCCCTGCAGATGGTCGTCGACGGTGACGCTGAGATGATAGCTGGTCGGCGTGTCCTTGCGCGCCAGCACCACGTCGCCCAGCAGGTCCGGCGTCGCCTCCTGCCAGCTCCGGGCATGGTCATGCCAGCGCAACGGCCCGGTCATCCGGCGGGCGGCCTCCACGTCGAGCCGCAACGCCCAGGCGTCGCCACGGGCGATCCGGTCGGCACGATCGCCGGCCGGCCGGTGGCGGCAGGTGCCTGGATAGAGAGGTCCGTCGGGCCCATGCGGGGCGGCACCGGCGCGCGCGATCTCGGCGGCGATGTCCTTGCGGGTGCAGAAACAGGGATAGAGCACGCCCAACCCGTCGAGCCGGGCGAGAGCGGCGCGGAAATCGTCGAAATGGTCGGACTGGCGCCGGACCGGGCCGTCCCAGTCGAGGCCGAGCCAAGCCAGATCCTCGATCAGGTCGCGTTCATGGTCCGGACGGCAGCGGTTGGGATCGATGTCCTCGATCCGCAACAGGAAGCGGCCGGCGGCGCTGCGGGCGGCGGTCCATCCGAACAGAGCGGAATGGGCATGGCCCAGATGCAGATGCCCGGTGGGGCTGGGGGCGAAGCGGGTGACGAGATCGCTCATTCCCGCTTTATAGCGGATCGTGCGCCGGACCGGGTGCCGGATGTGCGGAGAAGGCGGCGATCGGCGGTTGGGACAGGTCGGATATGCGGGCGGCTCGACTACAGGAGCGGATCAAATATAGGGATTGTCGCGGATCGGCTCGACCGGGATCTCCTCACCCTCCAGATACAGCGCCAGACGGCGGCGCAGCTCGCGGTCGAAAGCGTCGATGCGGATCTGGCGCTCACGCTCCTCGCGTTCACGGCGCTTCTGGGCGAGGTCGATGATGACGGCGGTCATGGCGGGCTTTCCTCGAGGTCGCTTCCGGCCGGCTGGAGGCGGCGGGATCGGCTTGGATCAACGAGCCCCACCATGGCGCCGTCATGGTTAACGAGGGGTAAGCGCGCAAGGCAGGCGCGAGTCTTTTTTCCCGATGTCACAGCCGCCGCGCGTGCCGGCGGAAGGCCGCCTTCCCCCGGCCCGAGCCTCGGCCGCAGATGTCCACTTTGCGAAAAAGGTTACACAACGGTGAAGAAATTGGGCCTCCCCGGGTCAAGATGTTGAGTCCGGGCCACCGATCCACTATGTATCTGGTTGTCCCGGAAGGCGATCCAGCCGCCGGCCGGATCCAGACACGGTTTCAGACACACGGTTACAGACAAGGGAGTGGCCATTGGCTCCACCACCCGATCACTGTCCGGCTCTGGTGCTGAACGCGGATTTCCGCCCGCTCAGTTACTTCCCCTTGTCGCTATGGTCCTGGCAGGAAGCGGTCAAGGCGGTCTTTCTCGAACGGGTCAACATCGTCTCGCACTATGACCGGGTCGTCCGATCCCCCAGCTTCGAAGTCCAGCTGCCCAGCGTCATCTCGCTGAAAGAGTTCATCCCAGCCACCCGCCGCCCGGCCTTCACCCGCTTCAACGTCTTCCTCCGCGACCGCTTCACCTGCCAGTATTGCGGCCGCCCCTTCCCAACCCACGACCTCACCTTCGACCATGTTATCCCGCGGTCCCGCGGCGGTCGGACGACGTGGGAAAACGTCATCACATCCTGCTCCGCCTGCAACCTGGCGAAGGGCGACCGCCTTCCCCATGTCTGCGGCATGATCCCCCTCAGTCCGCCCTTCCAGCCCAGTGCCTATGAGCTGCAAGAGAACGGACGCGCCTTCCCGCCAAACTTCCTTCACGAGAGTTGGCGGGATTTTCTTTATTGGGATTCGGAACTGGACCCAATGTAGCGCCCCAGGCGCAGGGTCCCCGATGCAGGACCGAAATAACGGTGACGGATGTGGGGGGCCGGTGCCTGGGCCCCTACACCCGCTCCGCCACCCAGACCACCGCCCGCGTGCCGGCCTTGATCGCCGCCGTCAGCAGCGGATAGCCGGCGGCAAGCTCCGCCTCGTTCTTCAGGCCGATGTCGCGGTGCTCGACCTCTTCCGCCTGGAACTTGCGGATGCTGTCGGACAGTTCCTGCTCCTCGGGGCCGAGATGCTTCAGCTGCGCCTCGTAATGCTCCTCGATCACCTCTTCCACCGCGACGGTGCAGGCCATCGCGGCCCGTTCGCCCAGGAGCGCGGTGCCGGCGCCCAGCAGGAAGCCGGTGAGGTGCCACAAGGGCTGCAGCAGGGTCGGCCGCACGCGGCGCCGGGTCAGCTGACCCTCGAAATACTGCAGATGGACCAGTTCCTGCTCCGCCATGTGGCGCAGGGTCTTGCCGTGGCGGCCCTTGCCCATGACGGCGATCTGGCCCTCATAGATCCGCTTGGCGCCGTATTCGCCGGCATGGTCGACGCGGACGATGCGGGCCAGCCGGTCGCGCCGCGGCAGGTCGCCGGGCAGCGCGCCACGGCGCGAAGCGGGACGCGGAACGGCGGTGGGAGACGTCGTTTCACTCACAATGCGGTCCTCGACACCGGGGTGCGGGTGTAGGCGATGCGCGCGGCGATGAAGGCATAGGCTGCCAGCGCCAGCGAGATCGCCACGTTGTAACCCGCCATGGAGATCCCGAACAGCGACCACGCCACTTCGTCACAGCGGGTGACCGGGGCCGCCAGAACCTGGGCGCGCAACGCCTCCAGCGAATTGGCCGCCGCCGACCCGCCGCAGGACGAGGTGCCGGCCCACCAATGCTGCTCGACCCCGACATGATAGGCGGCGATGCCGGCGCCGGCCAGCAGGGCCAGCCCGCTCACCACCAGCAGCGCGTCGCCCAGCCCCTTCCAGCGACGGAACAGCCAGGTCACCAGCCCCAGCACCATCACCGCCACATAGGGCCAGCGCTGCATGATGCACAAGACGCAGGGCTGATAATTCAGCACGAACTGGAAGAACAGCGCCGACAACAGCACCCCGGCGCTGGCCAGTGCCAGGAGCAGGGCGGCGATTCGGGGGTCTTCGAAGACGCGGGACAGGAAGGGCTTGGTCGTCATGGCCGACAAGGTAGCGCGTACTGGGCCGTTCGGCCAGTCGTCCGCGACGTCCGCGGCGCGCCTGCGACGGCATGACAGGAACCGCGGCAGTGACGGGGAATAAGCGGCGGCCCTGCGTCGTCGCCGGGGCAGGTGGGAAGAGTGGGCGGGATTGCCTGTAGGCTTCGTTCTTTTGCACTTTCCGTTTGCGGACGGTTGCGCTAGAAGAGGCGTCGCTGCGGGCGTGGTGAAATTGGTAGACGCGCCGGACTCAAAATCCGGTTCCGCAAGGAGTGTCGGTTCGAGTCCGACCGCCCGCACCACCTTGATCCTTGTCGTTACGATCGCGTTCCCCGCTCAGACGGCCGCCTTTCCGGCAAACTGATCGAACGCCTCGACCGCCTGTGCCGCATACATCACCGACGGCCCGGCGCCCATATAGACCGCCATCCCCATCGTCTCCATCACCTCGTCGCGGGTCGCCCCCTGCTTCAGCGCCGCCTCGGCATGGAAGGCGACGCAGCCGTCGCAGCGGATCGCCACCGCGATGGCGAGCGCGATCAATTCCTTGGTCCTGGTGTCGAGCGCATCCGCCTTCAGCGCCGCCTGGGCCATCCCGGAAAAGGCCTTCATCACCTCCGGCGCGCCGCCGCGCAGCTCGCGAATGGCGCCGGACAGCTCGCCGGTCATCTGCGGCCAGTCCTTGTGCATGGTCGTCTCCCCGTCTCGAAGCATGCCGGCCGCAACATCAGGCCATTGGCGGAGCCGCGGCCGGTGCGCCGCTCATTGACAATAAATTAGGATATACTAATTTTATGGTCAAGAGCCGTTGCCGGGCGATCTCCACCCGCGCTTCCCCTATCCAGGATCCAAGGACCACGCACCATGTTCCTGTGCCAGCTTTTCCGCCGCCTGATCCCCGCCGCTCCCCCCGATCCCCGGAAAGGGGAAAGCCGAAATGCGGAAGGCCAGAACGGTGCCGACCGCATCCGCCAGATCGACGCGGCGACCGCGATCCAGTGGCAGGCCAAGGGCGAGGCGGTGATCGTCGATGTCCGCGAACCGCATGAACACGCCGCCGGCCATGTCCCCGGCGCCATTCTGAACCCGCTGTCGCGGTTCGACCCGTCGCGCGTGCCGGCCGAACCGGGCAAGCATCTGGTCTTCCATTGCCAGGGCGGCACGCGTTGCGGTCCCGCCGCCGAGCGCATGATGGCTGCCGGCTATACCGGCACCGTCAACCGCCTGCGCGGCGGCTTCGCCGCCTGGGTGAATGCCGGCGGCACGGTGGAGCGCTGACAGGATCGCGGACCGGGCGGGGCTTCGAAGACGCTGGCTCGAGGCCCGTCCTGGACGTATGAGTCCATCCATCGCAGGCAGATGCAGAGACCGTCGAATGAAGCCCGCCGCCCCCTCGATCATTGTCGACGAAACCGGCCCGCAGACCTTCACCCTCACCGTGATGTTCGACGGCCGGCGTTTCGACTGCGGCAGCTACATCAGCCGAGCCGCGGCGATGCAGGCGGGGCGCCTGTTCGTTCAGCGCAAGGAGGGCGAGGCCGCCGGCGGACGGACGAAGCGGAAGCCGGGCAAAGGATGAGGACCGTCGAGCCGGGACTTCCGGTCCGACCGGAAGTGAGGTTGCCCCATGCCTGAGCAGCCCCCTCAGGACGACGACCGCAATCGCATGGCCGCCAATCTCGGGGCGGCCGTCGCCATCATCCTCGTCCTCGCGCTGGGCTATTGGCTGGTGGGCGCATTGATGCAGCAGTCGAAGAACGAGGACTGCCTGCTGGCCCACCGCCGGAGCTGCGGCACCGTCGAGATACGGTAAGACTCGCCTTCTGAAGACTACCGGCACCGGATCAAGCATCCCAAGATGCGAGTACCAGCTTCGCTCCATCTCCTGCGAAGCGGCCCGATCCCACGGTACCACCCCGACCTTCGCCTTGGTCGACGAGTTGCATGCTTGCTCCAAGCGCGACCTGTGGGACCTGATCAGCACCGTCTTGGTGAAGGTGTGCCGGGCTCCCTGCGCGTCGTCATCAGCACGGCCGGGCGCGGCCAGCAGGACGTCGCCCATAACATCGTAGACTATGACAGCCAAGTCGCCCGCGGCGAGATCGACGACCCCGACACCCTGCCGGTGCTGTTCGAGACGGCGACCGATGCGGATTGGCACGATGAAGTGGTCTGGTACCGGGCCAACCATGATGGCGACAATCGGCGGGATGTGATGTTGTACGTGTAAGATTTTCTACTGACTGATAATCTTAGAGCATGCGTTTAAAGAACGAAGGCTTTCGGATGAATTCAGTTCCTGGCCATCTCGGCTTCGAAAAAGCCCGTGACATGCTAGACGCATGTCACCGTTTTGCCCAGAAGTATAAAGAAACGAGAGATAACGATGATTTGATTGCAGCTGTTCTTTTTGGAAACCACACATTTGATTGGCTTCACACAAGAGATCTTGGGTTAAGCCAGAGTGATTTTGAAGCCGAAAAAACAAAGATGAAAGCTGCGTGCCCTGAGTGGGATGAACTTAGGAAAATTGCGAACGGAGCAAAACATCCCAAAAAATCAAACATAAAGCAATCAATCAAGAGGGAACACGAATGGGAAGACGATGACTGGTGGGACATAGGCGGGAGGGAGGGCGAGAAATCGTTGTTTATAGATTTCAACGGGAAAGAGGTATCACTTTATGCTTTAATTATGAGTTTTTTAACGAAAGCCGACAATTATCTGAACAGATTAGGGAAATGAGGATCGATATTTCTGCTTGCTATACCTGAGCAAAGCCATCGGAAAATGCGGCAGCGCCACCCCAACTAGGGAGGACACCATCAGCCCAAGGCTCATGATGATTGCCGTGGGTCCTGGGTGGACCCTAGCACCGTCCATCCTTCCCAAGCCGCCCCGCTACAAGCGGGAAAAATTGTTTCTTTCCAAAGTGGTGCGGGCGGCGGGACTCGAACCCGCATACCAAGAGGTGAGGGATTTTAAGTCCCTTGCGTCTACCGGTTTCGCCACGCCCGCGCCCCGGACTCCG
Organism: Azospirillum endophyticum; assembly: GCF_016595245.1. Taxonomy (GTDB): domain Bacteria; phylum Pseudomonadota; class Alphaproteobacteria; order Azospirillales; family Azospirillaceae; genus Azospirillum; species Azospirillum endophyticum. The sequence goes on along the minus strand of NZ_JAENHM010000008.1, from coordinate 15,523 downwards.
CCACCACCGTCCGGTCTCGGCGACCGGATTGCAGCGGCAAAGCTCATGTCGACGGAGCGGCTCCACGCTGCCCGTGGAGATTGCATACTATGATATGCAGCGCACCGTTCCGTGGTCATGACTTAGACAATCGCGGGGCTGCGGGTCAAGGGGCCTTCGCATGACCGCAGGCATTCCCATATCGAAGGAATGCGCAACTGACGGACAGACTGCGGGCAGGCAGCCCCTGGAGAGAGACCGGGAAATGGAGGATGCGACGTGAGCGAGACGGATTGGTTGTCGCTGGTGGCGCTGCTGATGGTCGCGGTCCTGGTGGTGCCGGCGGCCCTGCGCCGGAACCGCGGCGTGGCACTGCGCAACGCGGCGCTGTGGCTGGCGCTGATCGTAGCCCTCGTCTGGATCTACGACCGCTTTGGACCGTTCGGCATCTGACGGCGGCTTACGGGCGGGTGTCCTCGTTCATCGTCATGATGCCGATTCCCATCGACACGCTGCCGAAGGTCAGCATCAGGCCGGCATAGAGCATCACCGTGGCGGTGATGCCGTATTCGCTGTTGCCGATCAGCGTCGCCAGCTTGGCGACGTCGAACCACAGGAGACCGCTCGCCAGCACCACGGCGCCGACGATGCCGGCGAACAGATGGCGGAGAAGGAACAGCAACGCTGATTTCTCGAAGCTCTTCATGGCGGGGCTCCCGCGGCAGTCCTGATGCGGATGACAGCGAGTTCATGTAGGACCGACTCGGAGCGGGACAATCGATCCCCCGACATATCCACCACTACCCTTTTGTACCGACCGTGACGGTGGGCGTGCCGCCCAGACGCCGGACGATGTCCGCCAGTTCGTCGGTCGCGGCCGTCAGTTCCGTCTCGTCGGTGCCGCGCAGGACCAAGCTGACGCCGAAGAAGCCGCTGCGGAAATAGGGATAGCTGCCGATCTCCAGGGCGGGATGGCGGTCCTGCAGCGCCGACAGGTCGGCGGCGATCACCCCCTCCGCCAGTTCGCAGGCCACCGTGCGGGCATGCAGCGCCGGCCCGCCGGCCAGCCGCGGCAGGATGCCGTCCAGCATCGCCCGCATGATGTTCGGCACGCCGGCCATGACGAAGACGTTGCCGATCTGGAATCCGGGCGCCTGGCTGATCGGGTTGTCGATCAGGATGCCGCCGGCCGGGACGTTGGCCATGCGCAACCGCGCCTCGTTCAACTGGCCGGCGGCGTAATGGCGCTCCAGCCGGGCGACCGCCTCCGGATTGCGCTCCAACGCCACGCCGAAGGCCTTGGCGATGCAGGCGGCGGTGATGTCGTCGTGGGTCGGGCCGATGCCGCCGGTGGTGAAGACATAGCTGTAGCGGGCGCGCAGGGCGTTGACCGCGGCGACGATCTCCTCCTCCAGGTCCGGCACCACGCGGGCCTCGCGCAGCCGCACGCCGATCTCCGTCAGTTTCTCGGCGATGTGGCCCAGATTGGCGTCCTTGGTGCGGCCCGACAGGATCTCGTTGCCGATCACCAGGACGGCGGCAGTGGGATTCGCGGCAATCGGATCGGCGGCAGCCGGATTCGCAGCGGTCTCGGACGTCATGGCGATGCGGGTCTCCGTGGAACGCTCTTGTCGAGCGGGAAAGCCAAGGGTAGCGTCGCCGCCAAGATGCGCTTTCCTACCCCCCTTCTTCAAGGCCGCCTGATCCGCCGCTACAAGCGGTTCCTCGCCGACGTCCTGCTGGATGGCGTGGAGGTGACGGTGCATGTGCCCAATTCCGGCAGCATGCTCGGGCTGGACATCCCCGGCTCCGCCGTCTGGCTGTCGCGCTCCGGCAATCCCAAGCGCAAGCTGGCCTACACGCTGGAGCTGGTGGAGGCCGCCGCCCCCTGGGGCGAGGGGCTGGTCGGCGTCAACACCGGCCACCCGAACGCACTGGTCGCCGCCGCCATCGCCGCCGGCACCATCCCGGAGCTGGCCGGCTATGACCGGCTGCGGCGCGAGGTGAAATACGGCCGCAACAGCCGCATCGACGTGCTGCTGGAGGACGACCCGGCAAAGCCCGCGGCTCGCCCGCCGGCCTATGTCGAAGTGAAAAATGTCCATCTGCGCCGCCCCGGCGGCCCGCAAGGCGACCACGGAGATGGGGCTGCCGAATTCCCGGACTGCGTCACCGCCCGCGGCGCCAAGCATCTGGAGGAGATGGCGGCGATGGTGGCGCAGGGCTGCCGCGCGGTCATGCTCTACCTTGTCCAGCGCGGCGATTGTTCCCATTTCCGCACGGCGGCCGATCTCGATCCGGTCTATCATGCCGGCCTGCGCCGCGCGCTGGATTTGGGGGTCGAGGCGCTGTGTTGGTCTTGCGCGATCACGCCCGAATCGATTGAATTGGACCGGCCGCTGCCGATCCGGCTGTAACGCCGCGGCGGATCCCGGCTTCGGGCTTTTCGGCATCCGGCTTTTGGTTACCTGGCATAGGGGCTCTCGTCTTGGAACAGGATCACGTCGACTCCAACCGCGTCCGTCTTCATGGTCCGGAGGGATTCGAAGGCATGCGCAAGGCCGGCCGGCTGGCCGCGCTGGCGCTGGACTACATCGTCCCCTATGTGCAGCCGGGCGTCACCACCGGCGAGCTGGACCGCCTGCTGGAACAGTTCATCCGCGATCATGGCGGCATCCCCGCCCCGCTGGGCTATCGCGGCTTCCCGCGCGCCAACTGCATCTCGGTCAACCATGTCGTCTGCCACGGCATCCCCGGCGACAAGCGGCTGGTGGACGGCGACATCCTGAACATCGACGTCACCCCGATCGTCGACGGCTGGTACGGCGACAGCAGCCGCATGTATCTGTGCGGCGACGTGGGCGTGAAGGCGCGCAAGCTGGTCGACGTCACCTATGACGCGCTGATGATCGGCATCGCCGCGGTGAAGCCGGGCGCCACGCTGGGCGACATCGGCCACGCCATCCAGACCTTCGCCGAATCCCACCGTTTCTCGGTGGTGCGCGACTTCTGCGGCCACGGCGTCGGCCGCGTCTTCCACGAGCCGCCGTCGGTGCTGCATTACGGCAAGCCGGGCGAAGGCCTGGTGCTGAAGGAAGGCATGATCTTCACCATCGAGCCGATGATCAACACCGGCCGCCCGGACGTGAAGATCCTGGGCGACGGCTGGACCGCCGTGACCAAGGACAAGTCGCTGTCCGCCCAGTTCGAGCATTCGATCGGCGTCACCGCCGACGGGGCCGAGATCTTCACCCTGTCGCCGGCAGGCTTCACGAAGCCGCCTTACGCAGTGGAGTGACCATCGAATATTGCGGAGTGAATGGCGGGCGCCGTGTCACGGGATGCGGCGCCCGATCTGCTTCCGGCACCTGTCTGACCAAAATCACAAGTATCCTGGCTGGCGGCGCCCACCCGCCGCCGATAAGGCGTCGGGCGTTTACTATGATATGCGCGACGCCATGGATCGTCGTCTTGCAATCGAATTCCCCCGTCAAATCGGCTCCGATTTTTACGCGGCCCGATCTGATGGCGGGAACAGGTCGCTCGAAAGGACCGGCAATTCCCTGTCGCAGCCAACGATGATCGTTTCGTCCGCAGGCGAGGAATCTCGCGAGACGAGAAACATCGGCTCATCAGAACCGCAATGAACCAACACTCATCAAAGAATATAAGTCTCTTGAAAATGCTTCATAATTCACGTTATACGCAGTAAGATATAGTGAAATCATATGACAGACCGTTAAGTGACTTAATCTAAATGAATAATACAGAGCAACTTTCTATTTTCAACAATCCTTATATAAGGATTTCCCCCTGATTGCCGTCTCTCGATGGATGCGCGTTTATCTTGCGATCGCGTCTTGGGAGAGGGGGGACCGCAGTGTTCTGGCGGAAAAAGATCAATCGAGCGCTTGGACGCAAGATGGCGGCATTGGATGCCTTGCGGTCCAAGGTGATGGTGACGGACGAAAACCTGACGATCGTCCATGTCAATCCATCCGTGGTCACGCTGCTGCGGGAGGTCGAAGGCGACCTGCGCAAGGAACTGCCCCGGCTGAACGTCGATCATCTGGTCGGCAGCAACATCGACGTCTTCCACAAGAACCCGGCCCACCAGCGTGGATTGCTGTCCGCCCTGACCAAGCCCCATGGCGCCACCATCAAGGTCGGCGGCCACCAGTTCGACCTGCTGGTTACGCCGCTGGAGGAGAACGGCCAACGCATCGGCTTCGTCGTTGAATGGGCCGATGCCAAGGAGCGACTCGAAAACCTCGACTATTCTTCGCAGATCGCCGCGATCAACCGCTCGCAGGCGGTGATCGAGTTCACCACGGACGGCGTCATCACCAAGGCGAACGACAACTTCCTCAAGGTGATGGGATATCGGCTGGACGAGGTGGTCGGCAAGCGCCACGACATGTTCGTCGAACCCGCATATCGCGACAGCGTAGAATACGCCCGCTTCTGGGACACCTTGCGCCGCGGCGAGTTCCAGGCGGCACAATACAAGCGGATCGGCAATTCCGGAAAGCCAGTCTGGATCGAGGGCTCCTACAACCCGATTCTCGATCAGAAGGGGCGCGTGACGAAGGTCGTCAAATTCGCGATGGATGTCACTGCCCAGGTCGCGCTGCTGAGCAACCTCAAAGAGATGATCGACAAGAATTTCGGCGAGGTCGACCAGGCGGTCCATCTGTCGATGGACGAGGCCGGCTCGGCGAACACTGCCGCCGGCTCCACCTCCGCCAGCGTCCAGGCGGTGGCGGCGAGCGCAGAGGAGTTGGTCGCCTCGATCGGCGAGATCTCGCAAAGCATGACGCGTGCCCGCAGTGCCACCGACGGCGCCTTCGACCGCACGGTCGCGGTGGCGGAAAGCACCGACCGGCTGGCCGCCGCCGCCCAGGCGATGAATGGCATCGTCGGGCTGATCAACAGCATCGCCGGCCAGATCAACCTGCTGGCCTTGAACGCCACCATCGAAGCCGCCCGCGCTGGCGAAGCGGGGAAGGGCTTTGCCGTCGTCGCCTCGGAGGTGAAGAACCTCGCCAATCAGGCGGGCAAGGCGACCGAGCAGATTTCGGCCGAGATCGAGGGCATCCAGTCCACCTCGACCGAAGTCGCCGGTGCGCTGACCGCGATCCGCGAAGCCGTGGCCGTGGTGCGGGAGCATGTCACCGGCACCGCGTCGGCGGTGGAGGAACAGAGCGCCGTCACTCGCAACATGTCCGCCAACATGCAGAGCGCCTCGGCGGCGGTGGCGACGGTGACCTCGAACATCTCGGCCATCTCCACCGCGGTCCAGCAGGTCGCCGGGGCGGTGGAACGCACGAAGGAGGCGGCACGGGTGCTGGTCCGGTAAGCTTGTGGACCGGACGGCCGCAGGATCCGCTATTCCGCGACCCGGAGGTCGACCTTGCCGCGGCGTTCCTCGGTCCGGCGGCCCATGGTGATGTTCTTGGGCGCCCGCACCTCGCGGTTCCGCCAAGTCCAGCATTCGCCGGTCTCGTCCTGGAAGCAAACCCAGCACAGGTCATGCTCGGCGCCATAGTCGATCAGGAAATGCGCGAGCGCCGACCCCTTCGGCGTATCGAGAGGAAGCGGCGGGTTCAACTGGAGCATGGCGGCCTCGTTGCGACGTGGTGGTGCATGAAACGTCGCCGCGGAGGGACTTGCTCCCGGACCAGCTCCGGCCACTCCCAAAGAGCCGAGGTGGAGTTCATCGGGGGATCGACCTTGGTCATCCTTCCAGAAAAGCGCTGCCGGCCTCCGTACTGGCTGGGCTACGCCGCACCGTCGTCACTGGCCATTCATCCCGTGTCGTGAGCGCCGTCTGTGTTCGGCCCGACGATCGCATAGCGACAGCCGCGCAGGAGAAACGCCAGAAAAAGCGAAAGGCACAACCTTGAGACGAACATTCCGGAACGCCACCGGAACGTCGAAAAAGGCCAAGTGGAAAATTGCGACTTCTGCAGGTGGAGAACGCGGCTGGAGCCGAACATGGAAAGGCCCCGAAAGCTATTAGCTTTCAGGGCCTTAGAGTGGTGCCGCAACAGGGATTTGAACCCCGGACCTACTGATTACGAATCAGTTGCTCTACCCCTGAGCTACTGCGGCGTCGTCGTGGCGCGGAACATAGCGATGTGCTTGGCGGGATGCAAGCGGTGAATTTCAGGAAAAACGGCCGCCCGCCGTCAAACCTGCCATGCACCCTAAAGCCTCATCCATGCTGGCGGATCACCTCCAGGAAGGCGTCGGCGTAGCGTTCCAGCTTGCGGCCGCCCACCCCCGGCAGATGGGCGAAGCTGGCGTGGTCGCGGGGGCGCTGGGCCACCATCTCCAGCAGCGTGCTGTCGTGGAAGATCACATAGGGCGGCACGCTCTGCGCCTTCGCCAGCGCCGTGCGGCAGTCCTTCAGCGCATGCCACAGCGCGTCGTCGGCCGCCGACAGCGCACCGCGGGCGCCGGAGCGCGACACCCCCTCCCCGCTCGAGGTTCCGCCGCCCCGCGCGGTGTGGCGGCGCAAGGCGTCGTGGACGCCGCGGCGGCGCTCCAGCACCGGATCCTTGCGCAGCTTGACCACCCGCTGGCCCTTGATGACGGCGACGCCGGCATCGGTCAGGCGGAAGCCGCCATAGCCCTCCAGGTCGACGGTCAGCAGGCCGGTCGCCACCAGCTGGCGGTAGACCGACTGCCATTCGGCTTTGGTCAGATCCTTGCCGACGGCGAAGGTCTTCAGCCGGTCATGCTGCTGCTGCACCACCTTCTCGGTGGCGTTGCCGACCAGCACGTCGATCAGATGCCCGGCGCCATAGCGCTGGCCGGTGCGGTAGACCGCCGACAGCGCCTTCTGCGCCGCAACGGTGCCGTCCCAGGTCTCGACCGGGTCCAGGCAGGTGTCGCAGTTGCCGCAGGGCTCCGGCAGCGTCTCGTTGAAATAGTTCAGCAGCACCTGCCGGCGGCAGTCCGACGTTTCGCAGAAGCCCAGCAAGGCCTCCAGCTTGCCGCGCTCCACCCGGCGGTGGCTGTCGCCGGCCTCCGACTGCTCCAGCATCTGGCGCAGCATCACCACGTCGGCCATGCCGTAGGCCATCCAGGCGTTGGCGGGCAGGCCGTCGCGGCCGGCACGGCCGGTCTCCTGGTAATAGGCTTCCAGGCTCTTGGGCGGATCGAGATGGCAGACGAAGCGGACGTTCGGTTTGTCGATGCCCATGCCGAAGGCGACGGTGGCGACCATCACCAGACCTTCGCTCTTGATGAAGCGGTCCTGGTTGGCCTCGCGCGTTTCGGCGGGCAGCCCGGCATGATAGGGCAGAGCCTCGCGGCCCTGTTGGTTCAGCCAGGCCGCGACCTCCTCCACCTTGTTGCGCGACATGCAATAGACGATGCCGGCGTCTTCCGGATGGTTGTCGCGCAGGAAGGCCAGCATCTGCTGACGCTCGCTCTTCTTCGGCACCACGCGGTAGGTGATGTTGGGCCGGTCGAAGCTGGACAGGAAGACGCGGGCGTCGGTCAGCCCCAGCTTGTCCTTGATCTCGGCCCGGGTCTGCACGTCGGCGGTCGCGGTCAGCGCGATGCGCGGCACCATCGGGTGGCGTTCGTGCAGGATCGACAGCTGCAGATATTCGGGCCGGAAGTCGTGCCCCCATTGCGACACGCAATGCGCCTCGTCCAGCGCGAACAACGCCAACTTCGTGCGGTCGAGCAGATCGAGGAAGCGCGGCGTCACCAGCCGTTCCGGCGCGATATAGACAAGGTCGATCTCGCCCTGCACCATCGCCCGCTCGACCTCCCGCGCCTCGGCCGGCCCGAGGGAGGAGTTGAGGAAGGCGGCGCGTACACCCAGTTCGCGCAACGCCGTCACCTGGTCGCGCATCAGGGCGATCAGCGGCGAGACCACCACCGTCACCCCGTCGCGCACCAGCGCCGGGATCTGGTAGCACAGCGACTTGCCGCCGCCGGTCGGCATCAGCACCAGCGCGTCGCCGCCTTGCACCACATGGTCGATGATGTCGGCCTGCTGGCCACGGAAGGAGTCGTAGCCGAACACCGTCCGCAGCGCGTCGAGCGCCGTGGCCGGCTGTTGACCGGGGACGTCGTCTGGCGCCCCCCGGTTGCTGTAGGAAAACAACGAATCCACGCCGATGCGGTTCAGGAAAGTGGGGCCGGACATCCGGCTTGTCGTCTCAACCACCCATCATGTGGCACAGATCGTCCCCAGGGCAAAGCCGCAAAGGGACGCGGCCGGGAACAAAGGTCGGACCGCCACCGGCGACACCACGCATTGGTGTGAAACCATAGCGCCTTCTCATCGCCTGCGTGTAAAGTGAAAACGGCGGATGGGTGGTCCATCCGCCGTTTCAGAAGGAGGAAGGTGGCATGAGCAAAATGCCGTTCTTCCTGGTGCTCCAGTGGCGAAGATGGCGGATCGAAATCCGCCTGATCCGTCGCTGACACCGGGAGCGTGCCGGCGGGTGCAGGAACACCCGCCGGCCACCTCCGAAAAATATACAGCCGCGCAGCTCGATTTTCAACGCGCGGTATCACGACTCATAGCAGATCCCGCAGCATCGCCACCAGCGGCACGTCGGCCGGCGGCATCGGGTAATCGCCCATCCGGTTCGGATAGACCCAGGCGAGTTTCTGCCCTTCCCGCGGCATCACGTCGCCCTCCCACACCCGGCAGACATAGAGCGGCATCAGCAGATGGAAACGCTCGTAGCTGTGGGACGCAAAGGTGAAGGGCGCGAGGCAGCTGGCCGCCGTGTCGATGCCCAGTTCCTCCTTCAGCTCGCGCACCAGCGCTGCTTCCGGCGTCTCCCCGGCATCGACCTTGCCGCCGGGAAATTCCCACAGGCCGGCCAGCGACTTGCCGGGCGGACGCTGGGCCAGCAGCACGCGCCCGTCGGCATCGACGAGCGCCACCGCGACGACCAGCAGCACCGGCAGCGAGCCGGGTGCGGGGGTTGAACTGGGATCGAAACAGGCGGTCATGCGGAACCCTCTTGGCGGGCCGGCCACTCGGTGGCGGTGATTTCGAAATACGGCGCCGGCACGCTTCGCCCACGGGCGGGGAACTCTTGCCGGCGCTCGCCCCGCTGCCAGAATCCGGCCTTGAGCAGCAAGGCCTGGGACGGCAGGTTGTCGGGATCGGCCGCCGCCCAGATCCGCGGCAGGCCGAGCGGACCGAAGCCGGCGCCCAGCATGGCGGTCACCATCTCCAGCCCGTAGCCGGCGCGATGGTACGGCGTGCCGACCCAATAGCCGATCTCGGCGCTGCCCGGCGCTTCCCGGTCCCGGTCGCAGTCCAGCTGCAAGCCGACGCCGCCGATGGGAGCACCATCATCGGTCCGCACCGCCAGCAGGTTGAGGGCGGCCCGCTCGGCAAAGTTCCGCGCCGCCAGTTCCACCCACCCATGGCCATCATCCGCCCCGTAGGGATGCGGGACCCGGGCGAGCCAGCGCGCGACCTCCCAGTCGCCGATCAGCGGCAGGAATCTCGGCACATCCTCATGCCGGAAGGCGCGGAGCAGCAGCCGCGACGTCGCCACGCTGCCGGGCCAGGGCTCCGCTCCGCCGCCTGTCAAACCGTCAGCTCCGCCAAGTCGTCAGCTCCGGTAGCTGCCGTTGATGTCGATGTAGCCGTGCGTCAGGTCGCAGGTCCACACCTTCGCCGTCCCCTTGCCCAGGCCGAGATCGATGTCGATGTCGACCTCCTTGCCCTTCATGTGGGCAGTGACCGGCGTCTCGTCGTAACCCGGAACCTCCATCCCCTCGGCGCAGATCAGGGTGCCGCCGACGGTGATCTTGATCAGGTCGCGGTCGGCGCGTTCGCCGGCGCGGCCGATGGCGGCGACGATGCGGCCCCAGTTGGCGTCCTCGCCGGCGATGGCGGTCTTGACCAGCGGCGAGTTCGCCACTGTCATGCCGATCCGCTTGGCGGCGGCGTCGCTGTCGGCACCGCGCACGGTGATGGCGATGAACTTGGTCGCCCCTTCGCCGTCGCGCACCACCTGCAGCGCCAGATCGAGCAGCAGATCCTCCAGCGCCGCGCGGAACTCCGCCAGCTCGGCGGCATCGGCGCTCGACACCGGGGCGTTGCCGGCCTTGCCCGTCGCGAACAGCAGCAGCGTGTCGCTGGTCGAGGTGTCGCCGTCCACCGTGACGGCGTTGAAGGTGCGCTCGGTGAATTCCGACAGCATGTCCTGCAGCGCGGTGGCGGCGATGGCGGCGTCGGTGAAGACGAAGCCCAGCATCGTCGCCATGTCCGGCGCGATCATGCCCGAGCCCTTGGCGAAGCCGGCGATGGTCACCGTCGTTCCGCCGATACTGGCGGTGCGCACCGATCCCTTCGGGAAGGTGTCGGTGGTCATGATGGCGCGGGCGGCCTTCTCCCAAGCCGCGGAATCGGCCTTGAGGTTCGGCGCCATCGGCGCCAGGCACTTGCCGATGGCGTCGGCGGCGAGCGGGATGCCGATCACGCCGGTCGACGCGATATAGACCTCGTCCGGCGCACAGCCGGCCAGTTCGGCAGCGGCGCTGACGGTCGCCTGCACGGTGGCGTCGCCCGCCTTGCCGGTGAAGGCGTTGGCGTTGCCGGCATTCACCACCACGGCGCGGGCAGAGCCCTTGGGCAGGCTGTCGCGGCACCAGATCACCGGGGCCGAGCAGGTCAGCGACCGGGTCAGCACGCCCGCCACCGCGGTGCCGGGATCCAGCACGGCCAGCAGCAGATCGTCGCGGCCCTTGTATCGGATGCCGCTGTTCGCCGTGGCGATGCGCACGCCCGCGATGGGCGGCAACGTCGGGAAGCTGGCGGGAGCCAAGGGGGAGAGGGTCGTGGCCATGAAGGAAATTCCCGTGGTGGGGAGTGGTGGTGGCGTGGTGAGGCGTTGCCGGACCGTGAGCACTTGCCCCGACCCCGACCCTCCCCCGCTGGGCGGGGGAGGGAGTGAGGAGCTTTGTCAGCGTTCGGCGGCAGTCCCCTCCCCCGCGATCGGACCGGCCTTCGGCCGGCCGAGTGCGGGGGAGGGTTAGGGTGGGGGCAATACGCCCCCCGTTCCTTACTTCTTCGCCGGCTCCGCCGGAGTGGCCGGGGCAGCCGGGGCCGGAGCGGCGGCCGGCTCTTCCTTCGGCATCGGCGAGCCGTCGAGCTGGAAGGTCTCGATCTTCGCCTTGCCGCGCAGCTCTTCGACCAGGGCGGTGACCATGTCCTTCGACAGGGTCTGCTCCAGCTGCGGCTTCACTTCCTCAAGCGTCGGCTGCGGCTGGGTGCGCTTGTCCTCGACCTTGATGATGTGATAGCCGAACTGGGTCTTGACCGGCTCCTTGCTGATCTCGCCCGGCTTCATGGCGAAGGCGGCGTTGGCGAAGGGCTCGACCATCGCGTCCTTGGTGAAGTAGCCGAGGTCGCCGCCCTGGGCCGCGGCGGCGGCATCCTTGGACTTCTCCTTGGCCAGCTTGGCGAAATCGCCGCCCTTCTTCAGCTGGGCGATGATGGCCTTGGCCTCGTCTTCCTTCTCGACCAGGATGTGGGCGGCCTTGACCTCCTCCTGCGCCGGGTTCTCCTTCAGGTAATCCTGATAGGCCTTGTTCAGCGCCTCGGGCGTCACGCGGGCCTTGATTTCCTTCTGGATGTAGGCGCGCTGCACCGCGCGCTCCTCGGCGCGCTTGATCTCGTCCTTCACCTCGGGCGAGTCGGCAAGACCGGCCTTGTAGCCGGCCGAGGAGACCAGCTTGCCGCTGACCAGCTGGTCGATCACCGCCGGATAGATCATCTCGATCGGCATCTGCTGCACCTGCGGCGGCAGCTGCGAGACCATGCGGGTGACGTCCGACTTGTGCAGTTCCTCGCCGTTGACGCGGGCGACCACCGGATCGGCCGGAGCGGCCGGGGGAGTGGCCGGAGCGGCGGCGGCCGGGGCCGGAGCGGCCGGCGCCGGGGTGGCGGGGGCCGGCGTCTGGGCATGGGCGGCCAGCGCGATGCCGCAGGCGGCAACCGACAGGAGCGCGGTGCGGAACACTCGTTGAACCATGGTGTGTCTGTTTCCTTCCGGCGGATGCTTCGCAACACATGGGCGGCCGATGGGCCGGCGCCCGTTTCGCATGGTCTGCGGCATCGGAGCCATCCGCCGCTCCGCGCCCGATTCCGCAGGGGATTAAGCATGGCTGAGCCGCGCGGGGCAAGGGCTCCCGTGGCAACCGTCCCATAGCTGTGCACCTGCGCAGGGGATACCAGCCCCGACCGGCGCCAGCCAATCGCCACGGCGCATTCTGGACGCGAATTCATCAAACGGTCATGGCGGCCCTCACCTGGGGTCCCTTGCGCAAATGCCGCAACGGGGTGCCCGCCGGACCGGTCTCGTTGACAGGACCTTGCCATAGTCCTATGTGAGACCCGTCGATAGGCTGGCCCACATTCCGCTTTACTCCCGAGGTTTTCATGTTCGGCGCTCTCGCCCGCAAGATTTTCGGCACCGCCAACACGCGCGTGGTCAAGGCGCTGCACAAGACCGTCGCTCAGATCAACGCGCTGGAGCCGTCGGTCTCGGCGCTGTCGGACGACCAGCTGAAGGGTCGCACCGACTGGCTTCGCGAGCGGCTGGCCAAGGGCGAGACTCTGGACGACATCCTGCCCGACGCCTTCGCCACCGTGCGCGAGGCGGCCAAGCGGGTGCTGGGCCAGCGCCATTTCGACGTACAGCTGATGGGCGGCATGGTGCTGCACAGCGGCAAGATCGCCGAGATGCGCACCGGCGAAGGCAAGACGCTGGTCGCCACGCTCGCCGTCTACCTGAACGCGCTGGAAGGCAAGGGCGTCCACGTCGTCACCGTGAACGACTATCTCGCCTCGCGTGACAGCGGCTGGATGGCGCGGGTCTACGGCTTCCTCGGCCTGACCACGGGCTGCATCGTCCACGGGCTGGACGACGACGAGCGCCGCGCCGCCTACGCCGCCGACATCACCTACGGCACGAACAACGAGTTCGGCTTCGACTATCTGCGCGACAACATGAAGTTCCGGCTGGAGGAACTGGTCCAGCGGCCCTTCAACTACGCCATCGTCGACGAGGTCGACTCGATCCTGATCGACGAGGCGCGCACGCCGCTGATCATCTCCGGCCCCTCGACCGATTCCTCGGAGATGTATGTCCAGGTCGACCGGCTGATCCCGATGCTGGTTCCTGAGGATTACGAGAAGGACGAGAAGCACCGCTCGGTCAGCTTCACCGAAGCCGGCCAGGAGCACATGGAGCAGCTGCTGGCCGAGGCCGGGCTGCTGAAGTCGGGCGGGCTCTACGACATCCAGAACGTGGCGCTGGTCCACCATTCGCAGCAGGCGCTGCGCGCCCACATGCTGTTCCAGCGCGACAAGGACTACATCGTCAAGGACGACAAGGTCGTCATCATCGACGAGTTCACCGGCCGCATGATGGAAGGCCGCCGCTTCTCCGAAGGCCTGCACCAGGCGCTGGAAGCCAAGGAGAAGGTGACGATCCAGCGCGAGAACCAGACGCTGGCCTCCATCACCTTCCAGAATTACTTCCGCATCTATCCCAAGCTGGCCGGCATGACCGGCACGGCGCTGACCGAGGCGGCGGAGTTCGGCGAGATCTACGGCCTCGAGGTCGTCGACATGCCGACCAACGTGCCGGTCAAGCGCATCGACCATGACGACGAGGTCTATCGCACCGCGACCGAGAAATACCATGCGATGACCGACCTGATCGAGGACGCGCGCAAGCGCGGCCAGCCGGTCCTGGTCGGCACCACCTCGATCGAGAAGTCGGAACTGCTGTCGGAGCTGCTGACCAAGCGCGGCGTCCCGCACAACGTCCTGAACGCCCGCCACCACGAGCAGGAAGCCTATATCGTGGCCCAGGCCGGCCGCGCCGGTGCGGTGACGGTCGCCACCAACATGGCCGGCCGCGGCACCGACATCCAGCTGGGCGGCAATCTCCAGATGCGGATCGAGGTCGAGTTGGCCGACGTTCCGGAAGGTCCGGAGCGCGAGGCCCGCATCGCGCAGATCGAGGCCGAGATCGCCGAGGCGCGCGAGAAGGTCAAGCAGGCCGGCGGCCTCTACGTCATCGGCACCGAGCGTCACGAGAGCCGCCGCATCGACAACCAGCTGCGCGGCCGTTCCGGCCGCCAGGGCGACCCCGGCACGTCGAAGTTCTTCCTGTCGCTGGAAGACGACCTGATGCGCATCTTCGGGTCGGAGCGGATGGACAGCATGCTCCAGCGCCTCGGCCTGAAGGAGGGCGAGGCGATCATCCATCCCTGGATCAACAAGGCGCTGGAAAAGGCGCAGCAGAAGGTCGAGGCGCATCACTTCGAGGTCCGCAAGAACCTGCTGAAGTTCGACAACGTCATGAACGACCAGCGCAAGGTCGTCTACGAGCAGCGCCACGAGGTGATGGAGAGCGAGGACATCGCGGAGGAAATCCGCGAGATGCGCCACCAGATCATCGCCAACATGGTGTCGGCCGCAATCCCCGCCAACAGCTACTCCGAGCAGTGGGACATCGACGGCCTGCACGAGGCGGTCAACCGCGTGCTGGGCATGGACCTGCCGGTGCAGGAGTGGGCCAAGGAAGAGGGCATCGCCGAGCCGGAGATCGAGGAGCGCGTGCGCGAGGCCGCCGACCGCAAATATGCGGACAAGGAGGAGGCCTACGGCGCCGAGACGATGCGGCATGTCGAGAAGAGCATCCTGCTCCAGATCCTGGACCAGGAATGGAAGGACCACCTCCTCCAGCTCGACCATCTGCGCCAAGGCATCAACCTGCGCGCCTATGCCCAGAAGGATCCGCTGAACGAGTACAAGCGTGAGGCCTTCGAGCTGTTCGACACCATGCTGATGGCGCTGCGCGAACAGGTCACCACCATCCTGATGCATGTCGAAATCCGCATGGCCCCGTCGCAGGAGGAGCTGTTCGCCCGCCAGATGCAGGAGATGCACGAGGGCCGCATGGACCCGGCGCTGGCGATGGCGGCTATGGGTGCCGGCATGGAGACAGACGGCGGCGAAGCCCTGCCCGACGGCATGGTCCGCACCTCGTCGCTCGCCGGCACGCCGGAAGACCAGCCGCTGCCGGCAGACGTGATGGAAAACACCCCACGCAACGCGCTCTGCCCCTGCGGCTCCGGCAAGAAGTTCAAGCACTGCCACGGACGCATGGCGTAAAGGCCGGAATTGTGCCCTCCCCCGCCCGGTGCTAGGGGATGTACGCAACTCAGAGCGATATCAAGCCTCTGGAATAAAAGGAACTCTGCGTCATCCCCGCGACGGCGCTACGGGATGCACAGATCTCGCGCTTGCAGCAATGCATGCAGTCTGGCGTTGAGCAAAGCCCCTCTCCCCTCGCGGGAGAGGGGTTGGGGTGAGGGGAGCAAACTGAATTTCCCAGGCCTCTGGCCAGCCGCCCCCTTGTGTCTTTGAGTTTTGCTAGAAGAGAAGCCCTGGGGGGTGGGGCACCCGCGAACCCCTTGGCCCTGGCCGGCCGCGGATGAGCTTGGGACCGCTCCGCCGTCTTCCACGCCC